>NZ_LMDI01000001.1 GCF_001425785.1 Rhizobacter sp. Root1221
CATGGTGGACGCCTCGCTTTCGTCAGTGGTTGCTTAGACACTTCCACTTTGGCACATCGATGCCGTTAGGGGTGGGGCGTCCATCCCATTGGCGCAGGCCGGGGTCTGCACCCTGTCCAAGCACGCCGGCCCTGGCACTTGTCTGGCCTTGCGCATCTCGCGCCACAGCGTCGGTGCTCAGTTCGAGAGTTGAGTCGTTTCGCGGTCGCTGAGGCAATCTCCCCGATGCCTGCTGGCAACGCTGCCATTCAGGTTGAATTTCCCCGGGCAGCAGTGGGCGCAGCCTTGGATCCCCACCTGTCAGCGGAAGAGGCTCCTGTTCAGCGCCTCCGTCAAGACCCCGACGACAGCGGCCCAGCGATCCCCCAAGCCAGACAACCAGGACCGCCCGGATGCTCGGCACCGGTGGAGACCCCGGCCTGCGCCGGGGCGACAGGTTGTTTTTCCCCCGGACAGCAGTGGGCCTTCGCCGACACGCCTGGGACGCATGGCGCAACACTCCGGCCCATTCGTCACTGCGCCGCTGCCGGCACTTTCCACCCCGTGTCGGCGACGAAGCGGCTGGGCGCTTGTGCATGCACCAGCAGTGTCAGGCGTTCACGGGCGCGGGTGATGGCCACGTAGAACAGGTTGCGTTCCTCGTCGAACGGGGTGTCGCGGTCGGGGAAGGTGTCTTGCCGCAGGTGGGGGATCAGCACGTGTTCGAATTCGAGGCCCTTCGTGGCTTCGACCTGGGCAATCACGAGGCAATCGGCCTGGCGGCGTTCGCGCTGCAGCCGTTCGGCCTGGTTCAGGCTCTGGAAAAATGCGGCAGCCGACGCATGTCCTTCGGCCGAGCGCAGCAGGCCCGCGAGATTGGCTTCCACGGCGCGCAGCGGGCCCACGCCCACGAGCACGCGCGCTGCCAGTTCGCGAGGTTGCAGCGCCTGCAGCAGTGCTGGCAGCACCCCCGGGCCGGTGTGGCCGCGGGCCACGGCCACGGCGGCCTCGAGCCGCCGGCGGACTTCCGGCGCCGCGTTGCGAAGCACCTGGTTCTCGAAGAACATGGGCAGGATGGACGGGTCGTCGGTGACGGCGCGCACGGCGCGGGCCATCAGCGCGGGGGCGTCTTCCTGCTCGTGGTCGCGCACGGTGATGGTCACGTCGCCGAAGAACACGAAGGCCTCGACGATGCGGCGCCGGGTGTCGGGGTCATCGATGCTGGAGAAGTCGCCCGTGGCCACGGCCAGCAGCCCGCGCACCAGCAGCACTTCCGGGCGCATCAGGTAGCTGTCGAAACCGGCGGTGATGTAGGGCAGGCCGGCGTTCAGCAGGGCGTTCTCGAGCGCCACCGACTGGTACCCGTGCCGCAGCAGCACCGCGAACTGTGCCATCCTGTGGCGCCGGTTTTCCGCGCGCCACGCCTGGGCGGCGGCCACGATGGTTTCCTCGCACAGGCCGGCCCGGTCGTAGGGCACCACCGCCACGGCGGTGTCGGCCTCGGCGTTGGAGGCATATGGCTTGCCGGCCAGGCGCGACGCCCCCTGCGCCAGGCGCCGCCCGAAACGGTACGAGGCCGTGAGCGGGCAGCGGCGTACCTTGCGGCGGCCCGCATCTTCGAGGGCGGTGCCCATGAATCGGGCATCGGCACCGGCCACCTTGTGGATCACCTGGTCGCGGTCGCCCGCGCCGCAGAAGAATGCCTCGCGGTTGGTGTCGAGGATGCGGTCGAGGATGACGTACATGGCCTGGTTCATGTCGTGCATTTCGTCGAGCACCAGCGTGCGGATGCCGACGGGCCAGCCGGGGGCATTGCGCTCGAGGTTGCCGGACCAGATCAGCTGGGCCAGGTCGTAGGTGGCGTCGCCGGGGCCGCGGAAGAGCGGGTGGTCGACCGACCCCCGGCAGCGCTGGCGTTCGTACACGCGGAAGGCCTTCAGCAGCGCGTAGTTGCGGCCGAGGGCGTCGGCCGAATCGGGTGTGATGCCACCTTCCTCGAGTTCGACGTCGAGCTGCAGGGTGCCCTTCAGGTGCAGCGACTGCTGCAGGAATTCCTCGATCATCGCGTCGCCCGCGGCGGGGAACAGCAGGTGGTCGGGGTGGCGTTCCTCGGGGTTGTCTTCCACGTGCTGCAAGGCGGCCAGCACGTGGGGCCGCAAGGCCTGCGGCGTGAGCAGCATGTCCGGTGCACCCCCCTCGATGCGCTTCAACACACTGGTGGCGAACTGCTCGAACGTGCCGATGCGAAAGCGCCGTGCGGTGTCATGCGGCACGCCCAGCTTCTTCAATGCGGCCCGCAAGGCATCGCAGGCCGGCTCGGTGTAGGTGAGGGCGATGATCTTTTCGGGCGGGATGCCCCATTGCGCGGATTCCGCCATGCGCAACGCCAGCGTGGTGGTCTTGGCTGCGCCGGCGTTGGCCTCCACGACGATGTATTTGTCGGTGGCGGTCTGGATGGCGACCTGCTCGGCGGTGGGCCGGAGGGTGTCGGGGGTGAAGCGGGGACCGGTCACGGGCTGGGGCGGCGAAAGAGGTGGAGACCGATTGTCATGCGAGTTGGGGTGGGGCCCCTGCGAAATGGAGGGCGAAACCCCGTCATTTCGGGGATTCGGCGGCAGGCAGTTCTCCGTACACTGGGAACCTTCAAGGCGACAAACCGGCTGCATCACTGGGCAGAACTCGGAACCCGTACCCGACGCCGAAACCCGTTGCCGCACTGCGTGCGGACCCCGGATCAGCAAGGGCCACCTCGGTGGCCCTTCGCTATTTCGGAATGAAAAACGGGTGTCCGGCACCGCGGTGCGGAATGGGTCAGAATCCACGATTCCGCCCTCCCATTCCCCCCGTCCCTGTCCCCGGAGCCGCCATGTCGTATCCCCCGCTGTCTCTCTACATCAACGGCAAGTTTCTCTCGGGTGAGGGCCGCAAGACCCAGGACGTGTTCAACCCCGCCACCCAGCAGGTGATCGGTTCGTTGCCGCATGCGTCAAAGGCCGACCTCGACCTCGCCCTCGCGTCCGCGCAGAAGGCCTTCGAAACCTGGCGCAAGTCGTCGCCAACCGAGCGTTCCAACATCTTGCGCAAGGTGGCCGCGCTCTGTCGCGAGCGCGCCGAGGCCATCGCCCGCAACATCACGCTCGACCAGGGCAAGCCGCTGGGCGAAGCCCTGGCCGAGGTGCGCTCGTGCGCCGAGCATGCCGAATGGCACGCGGAAGAAGCGCGCCGCATCTATGGCCGCGTGATCCCGCCGCGCCAGGCGAACGTGCGCCAGCTCGTGCTGCGCGAGCCGGTGGGTGTGTGCGCCGCGTTCACGCCGTGGAACTTCCCGTTCAACCAGGCCATCCGCAAGATGGTGGCGGCCATCGGCGCAGGTTGCACGCTCATCCTCAAGGGCCCGGAAGATTCCCCCAGCGCAGTGGTGGCGCTGGCTCAGCTGTTCCAGGATGCGGGCTTGCCTCCGGGTGTGCTGAACATCGTGTGGGGTGTGCCGTCTGAAGTCTCCACGTACCTGATCGAATCGCCCATCGTGCGCAAGATCTCGTTCACGGGTTCGGTGGCGGTGGGCAAGCACCTGTCGTCGCTCGCCGGCCTGCACATGAAACGGGTCACGATGGAACTGGGCGGCCATTCGCCGGTGCTGGTGTTCGACGATGCCGACATCGAACCGGCCGCCGAGATGCTCGCCCGCACGAAGCTGCGCAATGCGGGCCAGGTGTGCGTGTCGCCCACGCGGTTTTTCGTTCAGGAGAAGGCCTATGACCGTTTCCTCGCGAAGTTCCTCGACGTGATCAAGGGGGTCAAGGTGGGCGACGGCCTGGCCGACGGCACGCAGATGGGCCCGCTTGCCCACGACCGCCGCGTCACCGCGATGCAATCGTTCGTGGACGACGCCAACCGCCGGGGCGCCAAGGTGCTCACCGGGGGTGAACGCATCGGCACCGTGGGCAGCTTCTTCGCACCCACCGTGGTCACCGAGCTCGGCGACGATTCCATGCTGATGACCGAAGAGCCCTTCGGCCCCATCGCGCCGGTGGTGCGCTTCAAGGACCTGGACGAAGGCCTGCGCCGTGCCAACAGCCTGCCGTTCGGGCTGGCGTCGTTTGCGTTCACCAACTCGCTGAAGACGGCCAAGGCCGTGGCCAGCGGGCTGGAGGCCGGCATGGTCAGCATCAACCATTTCGGCATTGCCTTGTCCGAGACGCCGTTCGGCGGCATCAAGGACAGCGGCATCGGCAGCGAAGGCGGGACGGAAACCTTCGACGGTTACCTCACCACCAAGTTCGTCACCGAGTTGTGACGGCCTGCGTGACGGGTGCCGCCAGGAACTGGCGCACCTGCGACTGCAGCGTGTCGGGCCACGCGCCGCCGTTGCGGCGCGGGTCGGCCGCCACCTCCAGTTCGTCGGCCTGCACGCCGGCGCCGGTCAGCCGGGCGGCGTAGCGGCGTGCGTCGTCGTGCAGCGGGCTGCCGATGAACGACACCAGCAGCGCCGGCGGCATGCCAGCCAGGCGCACGGCGGCCGCCGGTGCGGCATACGGGTGGCTGATGTCGGCGGGGCACGACAGGTACTGCTGCCAGCCGCAGGCCAGCGGGCAGCCGCCCACGCCGATGGATGCGTCGCGCAACGAGGCCGACGCCATGCACGGGTCGAGCACGGGCGCCACCAGCACCTGGCCCTGCACCGCCTCGGGGTCGCGATCGCGGGCCATCATGGCCACGGCGGCGGCCAGGTTGCCCCCGGCTTCCTCCCCGGCCACGAACAGCGGGGTGTCGGCGCCATGGCGGCGGCCCCGCTGGCCCTTCAGCCAGTCGAGGGCGGCATAACCAATCTCGATGGCCTCGGGAAACGGGTGGGCGGGTGCCAGCGGGTAGTCGATGGAGGTCACGAAGGCCCCGGCCGCGGCAAGCAGCCGGGCCACGGCCCCGCCGTCGTCGAGCGAGCCGTTGGTGAACGTGCCGCCGTGGAAGTGCAGCACCAGCGGCCTGGCCAGCTTGCGGTCCGTGGGGCCATACAGGCGCACGGCCGTGGGCCGGCCGGCAAACACCTCGATGCTGTCCGAAGGGGACTGGATCGGGAGGGTGCCTTGGGCGGTGGTCGAAAGCGCGGGTTCTGTCATGCGGTGTCCTGCGGCAAATATCAGTGCGTTGGATGGAAGATACCGCGTGCTGGCGGTGCGGGAAAGGGCCTTCCCGCTCATGCTGTATTCCATCACCGCAATAATCCGCTGGAACCGAAGGGCGAGGAGAGGGGTGATGGACAAGTTTCAGGCGATGCAGGCCTTCCTTCGGGTGGTCGAATCGGGCACGTTCGTGAAGGCCGCGGAGTCGATGCAGCTGCCCAAGCCCACCGTGACCCGGCTGATCCAGTCACTGGAAGAGCACCTGTCGGTCAAGCTGCTGAACCGCACCACGCGGCGGGTCAGTGTCACGTCCGAAGGTGCGGCCTACTACGACCGCGCCAGCCGCCTGCTGGGCGAACTCGATGAACTCGAATCGAGCGTGGTGGCCTCCCGCAGCGCGCCCAAGGGGCGGCTGAAGATCGACATGCCGGGTGCGCTGGGTATCGGTGTCATCGTCCCGGCGCTGGGCTCGTTCCGCGCCAGATACCCCGACATCGACCTCGAGATCGGCATCGGTGACCGGCCGGTGGACCTGATCGGTGACAACGTGGACTGCGTGGTGCGGGGCGGCGAGTTGCGCGACCAGTCGCTGATTGCCCGCCGCGTGGGCGACGTGCACATGGTGACCTGCGCCAGCCCCGGCTACCTGCAGGTCCACGGCGTGCCCAGCCACCCGAAGGACCTTGAGGCCACCCACACGCTGATCCGCCACTCGGTGCAGCCCACCGGCCGCCTGCTGCCGTTCCGCCTCGCGAAGGACCACGAGACGGTGGACGCCGAAGGGCACCGCATCATCGCCGTGAACGACACCAATGCGAGCGTGGCGGCGGCGGCGGCCGGGCTGGGCATCGTGTGCGCGCCATCGATCCTCGTGCAGGCCCAGATCGGCAGTGGGGCGCTGGTGCTGGTGCTGCCTGAGTGGGATGCCCCGTTGATCCCGATTCACGTCGTGTACCCGCCCAACCGCCATCTGAGCGCCAAGGTGCGGGTGTTCGTGGATTGGGTGGTGGAACTGTTCAGCGCACACGACCTGTTGCAGCGCAAGAGCACATTGCCCGATCGGCCCGCCCCGGTGGCCGGGCTGCCGGCTGTCCGCCCGCGGGCCGAAGCGGTCGACTGAGAGGCTGAGAGGCTGAGAAGAGGCCGGAACACGGCTTTGTTGTCAAAGACGGAACAACGTGTTCCGCCAGGACGGATTTATCCCGAGGGCAATCGTCCCTACAGTCCGTGTCATGAAAACGTTCGTTGAAATTGCCATGAGCGCCGCGATGCTCGCGCTCTGGGCCCTGGCCGTGATGGTCACGGTCGAATCCACCGCGCAACCCGTGCGGGGGGGCGCCGCCAATCCGGCGGTGGTGGCGTCGACCTCGGCGCCCGCCGTGTCCCGTTGAACCCTCGGCGCGGCGGCCCCTGAGGCCGTTGTGCCACCCTGGCGCTCAGGCGATGGGGCGTTCGCTGGTAGCGCCGCTGAGTTGGTCGTGCAGTTCCTGCACCGCCTTCGCGTCCAGGTCGATGGCCCCCTGTCCCAAGGTTTCCAGCCAACGGCATGCCGCGTGGGCGCCGGCCTCGGCCTCGTAGGCCGCCACCCAGGCCTGCCGGGCTGGCAGGTGTTCCCCGGAGACGGGCCACACGCCGGGGCGAGGGCGCAGGTGCCGCTCGATGCCGATGCGCCAGGGCTTGGCGCTCACGCGGGCGCGGAAACAATGCTGGTTCAGGCACATGACTCGGTAGGTGGGGTCCACCTTCACCGCGTCGAAGAAGGACGCCACGGCGGCGTCGTCCGGTTTGAAGCGCTGGTGCAGCGCAATGGCGCGCAGGCCGGCTGGCGTGCGGTACACGGCCAGCTTCCACAGCGGGTGCGCCGCCATGAAGGTGGCGATGCGTTCGCGGGCGAGTGCCTCGGGCTGCGGGCTGGCGGCCGTGCGGTGCGCGGCCCGACGGCGTGCCGCGAAGGCCAAGCCGGCCAGCACGGCGGCGGCCACCGCGCCCAGCACCGTGGATTCGATGAGCCACCACGCGCCCACGGCCGCGGCCACGAGCAGCATCCACGCCCAACCGGTGCCGGCGGGTGAGGCGGTGTCGAAGTCGATGTCGGCGAACAGCACGTCGGGGGTGTTCAGGCAGCGCGCGCCATAGGCATTCCGCGTGATCACCGACGTGCCATGCCGTTCCACGATCTCTTCGCGGATGGGCACGCCGTGCGCGCCGTTGTACGCCTTTTTCGGTTCGCGCCGTGGCAGCGCTTCACCGGCGATCAGCCGGGCCAGCGCATCTCGAACCCGTTCGTCGGCGTGTGCCTGGGCTTCGACCTGGCCGGTGTCGGACCAACCCCAACGGCGCACGGTGATCTGGCGGTTCTTCTCACGGTGCTGGCTGCGGCTTTCTGCCCAGTAGGCGGGAACGATCATGAACGGCCCGAGGTGGAGGTGACGAGGGTCCGCATCCTGACACACCGGTGCCGCGTGCTGTCCTGTTTGCCTGCCGGGGCGATGCGGTGTGTGACGTATTCAACGGTTGGCGTCGCGGTGGTGCCAGTACAACCAGGCGAGGCCCAGCGGCGCGATCACGGGCGCGAAGAGCCAGCAGCCGCCCATGGTGACGAACTTCGTGAACAGCAGCACCGTGGCGCTGGTCAAGAACGCGTTGCGCCCAACGACGTAGCCGACCACACCTTCATATGCGAAGCGTGCGTACGGGTACAGCACCGAGCAGGCGAGGGCGAACGCCCACACGGCCGGTGGGAAGGTGCGGCTGCCGGAGGCCATGTACAACAGGCCGGGAAAGAGCAGGCCGAAGAGAAAGTGCCGCACGTAGCTGGCGGGCGACAAGCCGCCGAAGGTCTTGGCGAGGACGGGGTGCATGGGGGCCGGCGAGTGGTTGAGACGTTGAGCATCTTCAACGGCACCCGGGCCCATGCCCCTGGCGCTGCGGGTGGCATAAGGACGCCAGGCGGAGGCCTGTTGGCGCCCTGGACCCGGTACGCCGCAGCGGTTCAACTGTGGGTGGGCACGAGGCTGATCGATCCACCTCGTTCCCGGTCGCGATGCCTTGCCTGCCTCACCCAGTCAGGGCGTCGGGTGGCCGGCGTCGAGGCGGAACGCGCGCACCGCGGTCGCCAGGCGGGACGCCTGGTCTCGCAAGCTTTCGGTGGCGGCCGCGCTTTGCTCCACCAGCGCGGCGTTCTGCTGCGTCATCTGGTCGAGCTGGGTCACTTCGCCGCCGACCTGATCGACGGCCACGCTCTGGTCGCGGCTGGAGGCATTGACCTCGCTCATCAGGCCGGAGACACGCCGGATCGACGCGACGACTTCCTGCATCGTCTGGCCGGCATCGGCCACCAGGCGCGTGCCGGATGCCACCCGCTCGGTGGAGGCGCCGATCAGCGCCTTGATCTCGCGGGCGGCATCGGCGCTGCGCTGGGCGAGGCTGCGCACTTCGCTCGCCACCACCGCGAAGCCGCGGCCCTGCTCGCCTGCGCGGGCGGCCTCCACCGCAGCGTTGAGCGCGAGGATGTTGGTCTGAAAGGCGATGCCGTCGATCACGCCGATGATGTCGCCGATGCGGCGTGAGCTGGCGGAGATGTCCGTCATGGTGGAGACCACCTGTTCGACGACCGCGCCCCCGCGCGTAGCGAGGTCCGAGGCCGACCCGGCGAGTTCGTCCGCGTGGCGGGCCGATTCGGCGTTCTGGCGCACTGTGCCCGTCAGTTGCGCCACGTTGGACGCGGTCTTCTGCAGGCTGGCGGCCTGCAATTCGGTGCGCTGGCTCAGGTCCTGGTTGCCGGACGCGATCTCGGTCGACGCGGTGGAAATGGATTCGGCGGTGTGGCGGATGTCGCCCACCAGCGTGCGCAGCCGGTCCTGCATTGCCGCCACGGCCAGCAGCAGGCGGCCCAGTTCGTCGCGGCGGCGGGTCTGGATGGTGCCGGACAGGTCCCCGGCGGCGATGCGCTCGGCGATCGCGATGGTGTCGTTCACGGGGTGCACGACGCTGCGGCTCAGCCGCATCGCCAGGATCGTGCCCACCAGCAGGGAGAACAGGCTGACGCCGGCCAGCGCGAGGGTCGCGATCTTCGCGTCGTGGCGGGCGCTCGTGTAGGCGGCGACGTTTTCGGTCGACTGGCCGGCGGCCAGCTCGGCGGCGAGGGCTCGCCACTGCTGCTCGACGGGCCGCACCTCCTTCATCAGCACGAGCGTGGCTTCCGGCGTCGCCCCGTCGGAGCCCAGCTGGGCGGCCTTGTCGATCAGCGGCAACGTCTTCTCACGCACCGCTTGCAGGCGGCCCAGCAGTTCGCGCTCGGGCCCATCGCCTGCCAGTGCCTCGGCCAGATCCTTCTCGGAAGCCAGATAGGCCTGCTGCGACTTCTTGAGCGACGCCACCTGGTCGTCGACCTCCTTGACGTCGGTCAGCAGCGTCAGCGTGCGCAGCGTGATGGCCATCTCGTTGACCTGGCCGATGATCTGGTTGGCCAATGCCATCTTGTGGTTGTTGACCTCGACGATGTCGCGCATGCGGCCGGACAGTGCCGACAGCATCGACTGGCTCGTGACCGCGACCAGCAACAAGAGCGCCAGGATGGCGGCAAAGCTGAGGGTGAAGCGACGGGTCAGCGAAGCCGACCCACCGGTGAATACAGAGGAGAGGCGCATGTGGACTGCTGGGTGAGGGTGAAACCGGCCGAGGGGTAACCTCTGTATCGGGTCTCAAGCGGCGATCCTGAAGTGTTTTCTTTCACCTGTTTTTGTGATCTCCGGCCAGCGTGGGGGGCCACACCGGCAAGGTCACCTCCGCGGGACAGGCATCAGGACGCCTGCTTGTCATCCCCGGCGCCCCCGCGGACTGGTGCCTCTGGTTGAGGACCAGGCTCGATGTGGCCGTTCTGTGTCCCTGGGGGCGTGAGATGAACGTCGCCGGCATGGCGCGTTACCGTGTAGCCCCATTTGGCTGTTGGAGATGAGATTGAGCGATGCGATCGATTGGGTGGTGGACGTCGAGACTCCCCTTGAGGAAGCCGGCGGCTTGGCGGCCAAGGTGGTCGATTGGCTGGTGTCGGAGGGCATCATCCTGCGCTCGACGCGGGAGAGCATGTGGCAGCGGGTCCCGCTCTACGAACCTGGCCCATGCGCCGAGCAGTGGTCGGTGCAGGTCATTCGGCAGGTGGACCAGTGCGGCTTGGAGGTTTGGTGCGAGCGGAAGGTGTTCCACACCGGCGACAACGGCCTGCAAGGCTTTCGCTGCCCGAAGTGTTCGGCGCAACATGAACCCGACGCGCTGCCATGGAGCGACGCCGTCGGGGCTTGGTTTGAGGCGAAGCCGGACTACATCTTGACCTGCCCCGCGTGCAACAACGGCAGCCCCATCACGGCGTGGCACTTCCTTGAGCTTGAGTGGGGCTTCGGCAACCTCGGGTTCGGCTTCAACAACTGGTCCATCACGGGACGGCTGGCCACGGCCATCGCCGACGTACTCGGGCACCGCCATCGCCTTGTGCATGAGCACATCTGAGCGTACCAAAAAAATGGACGCTGGCTTCTATCGAGGCAGCGCCAAGGTTTGGAGCTGGGTCAGTTCGGAGACGAGCCGGGCTGGGTCGGGCGGGTTGCCCGGGTAGCGTTGGATGAGGCGGCCCTCGCGGTCCGCCAACCACAGGCTGGTGGCATGGTCGTCCGGCCGGCGTGCTTCGGGCGTGGCCTTGAACAGGCGCAGTTGATCGGCCACGCGTTCGATGTCGGACGGGCGGCCGGTCACGAAGCTCCAGTGCGCCAGGTCGGCGCCCATGCGCAGGGCGAACGCCTTCAGCACCATCGGGGAATCGTTCCGGGGGTCCAGTGACACGGACACGAAGTGGACCTGGTCGCGCACCTTGGCCGCCAGACCTTGCTGCACTTCAGCGAGCACGCGTGTCTGCATCGGGCACACGGTCGAGCACCCGGTGTAGACGAAGTTGTAGAGGATCGACTTGCCCGCCAAAGCGGCGAGCCGGAACGGTCGGCCCTCCTGGTCCTGCAGCATGGCGCCTTCGAAGTTCGACGCGAACGTCGGCGTCTTGCCTGGCACCGGCATGGCGGGCAGGAGCAGCGAGGCGATCCAATGACGGCGTGTGATCATCATGCTCAGTGCTCCTGCCATGCGCTTTGGAGCGATGGCCGATGAGTCATTGACCCGGCTCATCGCCGCCGATCTGTCGCACGTAGGCGGTGAGCTGGCGCAGCTGGTCGCCTTCGACGGTGTTGCCGGCGTGTGCCTGAATGGCGGCTGCCAGGTTGGGGGCGCTGCCGTCGTGCAGGTAGGGCGCGGTGAACCACACGTCTCGCAAGGTGGGCACGTCGATGCCGTTCAGGATGGCACCGAGCCGTGCACCACTGGTGGTCTTGAGGGAGCCGATGTTCTTGAGCGCCGTCGCGTCTGCGCTGACGGTGAAGTAGGGGCCGCCATGGCAGTTGGCACAGCCGGCTGATTCGAACACCGCCTTGCCCAAGACGGCATCACCGGCCAGCAGGCCGTCGGCCCCGCGGTACGGCGAGGAGGCGAAGGGGGCATCCTCCGCGTCCAGGTAGGCCGCCAGCGCATCGAGGTCGAGGCTCCGGCCGGCCTTGCGTGTCCCCAGTGGCGGACGGCTCAGGTTGAAGTGGGCATCCGTCATCAGCCCGGTGCCGCCGGACAGGCTGCGGATCTGGCCTTCGAAGTCCTGCACCTCGTCGAAATTGGCGCTCCAATGCAGGAAGCCGTGTTTCATCCCGCCTCGGCCTTTGAGCGAGATGGTGTTGCGCAGGCCTTCGCCGAAGCCGGTCATGTCCCACACGCGGCCGTCGCCGCCCGCGTCGTTGTGGCAGCTTGCGCAGCTCATGTAGCTGTCACGCGCCAGGCGTGGGTCCCGCGCGTCGTAGAACAGTTTCTTGCCCTGCAGGACTTGTGCTGTCAGCCGGTCGATGCGCACGGTGTCGACCGTCGCCGTCGTCAACGTGCGCAGCTCACCGTTCTGCACCAGCGGGCCGAGGTCGATCACGCTGACGGTGCGGTCCATGAAGTTCTGCACGTACAGGGTGCGTCCGTCCGGTGAGACCTTGAGGCCCTGGGGGGCGCGGCCCACTTCGATCCGGAACAATTGGCCGCCTCGGAAGGCGTCGATCACGGCGACCTGCCGGCTCGTCTCGAGCGCGACGAACAGGTACACGCCGCTGGGATGGAACACGGCCGCGCTGGCGACGCTCGCGTTGTCATGGTCGATGCGGCGTGCCTGGTCCTCGGCCAGCGTGGTCAGGTCGATGCGCGAGCTGATCGCGCGGACCGTGTTCTGGAAATTCAGGTTCTGCCCGTTGCGCAGGGTGCCGCGTTGGATGTTGTCCTGCTTGCTCGGCACCCAGGCGCTCCCGCCGTCCGGCGCGATGACTGCCGCGGCCAGGTAGTTGGGAATGCCCGCGCCCTGGATTTCGGTGTCGGCCGCGTCGCTGTGGCGAAGCCTGACGGTGCGCGTCAGGGTCATCGGACCGGCGGCGACGACGACGACCTCCGCGCCGGCCGTGCTCGCATCGATCGTCGCTGTGGATTCGCCTGGCAGCGGCGGCGTGATGAAGCGGGAGACGAGCACCGTGGCGCCGTCGGCACTCACCGACACGTGCCGCGAGTGGGGGCCGACGGCCACTGCGCCCAGCGACGCGCCGCTGGTGGGATCGAGCTTGAGCAGCTGGCCGGTGGCTTCGAGCGCGACGAAGGCTCTTGCTCCGCCTGGCGCGAAGGCCAACCCGTGTGGCTGCGTGGCGCGCGGCAGCAGCACGGTCCGCACCACGGCGAGCGTGGTCGGGCTGAGGATGCTGATGCTCCCATCCCCCTTGTTGACCACCCAGACGCGGCCGTCCGAGGCCAGCGCCACGCTGCGCGGGGAGGTGCCCACCGCGATCTCCGCGACGCGGGCCTGGAGGCCCATGTCGATCACGGCCACCGAGTTGCCGTCCGGGTTGGCCACCCACAGGCGCGCCGATGCGCCTGCGCGGGTCTCCAGGGCCATGCTCGAGGACGCGTTCGGCCGGCGTGCGGTGGCCGGCGTGGCCACCGCCTGGACGATCGTGCGGCGCGAGAGCGTGCCGTCCGTGGTGCGCGCGGTCAGTGTGACCGTGTACAGGCCCGGTTGGGCGAACGCATGCTTCGTCGACGCCGTGGTGGAGAAGGGCGTGGCGGGTGTGCCATCGCCGAATTCCCAGCTGTAGCGCGTGTCAGGGGCGGCGGTGAAGGGGTACGACGCCGTGGCACCTTGGGCAATGACCGGGGCGTTGATCTTGGCGCTGAGGTCGGGCGGGGCGTAAGGCGAGGTCTGGGCCGGAGGCGGGTTCACGCCCTGGCCGACGGCAACGATGGTGCCCCGCGACGGCACGCCGTTCGCATCGATGGCCACCACCTGGTAGTAGCCCGGCGGCACCAAGGTGGCGCCCGGGATCGTCGCTGTCAAGCGGATGGTGTCTTGCGTGAAGGCCAGGGGGATGCGCCGTTGGCCCGTGTTGAACGAGTGGGTTCCGCTGCTGACGCCGATGAGCACCAGCTTCGAGACGGGTGCGGCGTTCGCCATGTCGATCTGCATCTGCGCGCCATGGGCTTGGCTCAGGCCGTTGATGCCCTGCATCACGGGCCGCGGCGCGAGTTGCGCGGCGCCATTGACGGTGCGGAACAACTGCGCCGGGTAGTACACCTCGGCGTTCAGGTTGGTCACCGGGCCGGGGTTGCCGCCGCCGGTCGTCAGCACCGTACCGTTGGGCAGCAGCACGCTGAAGCTGTGGTACCCGCGAAAAATGGCGGCGTCGGCGCCCAGGGCCCAGGTGCCCGTGGCCGGGTCCCAGATTTCGGCGGCGTAGACGGTCTTCGCGCCGTTCTCGTTGCCTTTCATGCTGCCGCCGGTGATGACCACCTTGCCGTCGGGCAGCACGACCGCGTTGGGGAAGCGGCGTGGAAAGGTCATCGCGGGTTGTTCGATGAGCAACGGGCTGCCGCTGTTCATGTCGATGACGGTGGCTTGCCTGCTCGCACGCAAGCCGTCGCCGACGTTGGTGCCGTGGCCTCCGGCGATCAGGACCTTGCCGATGTCGAACATGACCGCCGTGTTGGTGGCGCCCACGTTGGGAGGGTCGACGAGTTCGCTGTCGGGCGCCGTCTTGAAGGCACCGTGGACGGTGACCGTGCCGCTGCCGGCCGGATCAAGGGACCACATGCGCTCGGCCGACACGCCGAAGACGTGGCCGGAGGGCATCACCCAGGCGCGCGGGTATGAGGCGCGCAGATGATCGGGGCCGAACGCATCGCGGCTGTAGGCGCCGATCAGCGAGCGCCATGCGCCGTTCTCATACACTTCAGGCGTCATCGATGCCAAGCCCTGGGCCACCGCGGCGTCGGGGGACTTCTGCATGTCCTCGCGAAACGGGACCATGCCGCCCATGATGATCGGGCTGCCGTCGGGCAACGTGATCATGGTTGCGTACCACCGTTCGTCGGCCAGGTTCGCCGGTGCCGTGACGGTGGCGTTGCTCGACGGGGTGTACAAGGAACTGGTGACCTTGCCGTTGCCGCCCGTGATCAACAGCCGGCCATCGGTGAGGAACGTGGCCGTCGAGCAGAAACTATCCTGGCGGGTGCCGTCCCAACTGGTGAAGTGGGCTTTGGGCGCGAAGCCCAGCGCCGGATTCCACAGGTCGAAGTGGCGTGCGTCCTGGAACCAGCCGTCCGGTGTCGAGCCGTAGGTGAGCAGCTTGCCGCTGGGCAGCACCGTCGCGTGGATACCGTTGAGGGGCCAGCTCTGCACACCCGACCACATGCCGCGTGCGGGCGCATCGGCAGGGATGTCCAGGTTCGAAAGCAAGGGGTCGGCCGGCGCGGTCACAGTCACCCAGGTACTCGCATCGAGCGCTGATGCACGGTCGGTGGCCATGGATGGCGCCGGGGATCTCTGCTGTTCGCTGCCTTCGTCGCCCCCGCCGCAGCCGGCCACCGCGCCGAGCCAGATCGAGCAGCCGACCGCCATGCGGCGGGTGGCGCCGTGCCAATTGCCCGTGCTGTCGTTGCTTGTGGATTTCATTGGAATGCCCTGCCTGGTGGTCGAAGCGACTTCAGCGCATGCACGTCCGCAAGTACGGCCGGCGCGGGCAAACGACGGGCAGATCGTAGTGACGCCTTCGAGGGATGGCACCGCCGAGTTGGGGGGTGGAGCAAGCGACGCCGAATCGAAACCAGCGCCGATCCGGCGGTGTCCTTCCTCGTGGATCTCGCGTGGCGAAGTCGTTCGGATCGTGGGGAACCGCACCGTGTCCTGGTGTTGTTCCGTACATCACCTTGATGACCGGCTCGGGCTCATCTTGCCTTCGTCAGCCATTCCCGCTGCGGTCGACCTCGCAGTTGCCGCGAGATCTTTCAAAGCGAATTGAATGAGCATGCCCCCATCGCTATGGCAGGTCGTGGGTCAGTTTGCAGGATCCTTCTTGGGATCCCTGGCATTCCGGCATACTGGATAGAGAGGCTCTGCATGGTCGGCGTTCGACCGTCTCGCGCAGGCGCTTCAACCCCGTTGCATTCTTGGCCGAAGGCTCAGGACGTTCGCGCATCACCTCTTCAAGTGACCATGACCCAGTTGATCATTGACTGCGACCCTGGCATCGACGATGCGCTGGCCCTGATGCTGGCCGCCAGCAGCCCTGACGTCGACATCGTCGCGGTCACGACCGTGACGGGCAACCGCCCGGTCGAGATCGCTGCCGGCAATGCCCGCCGGATTCTCGACCTGAGCGGCATGGCCGGCGTGCCGGTGTATGCCGGTGCCGCGCTGCCGATCGACCGCGACCAAGCCCGCTGCAATCTGGTCCATGGTGAAGACGGGCTCGGTGGTGTCGACCTCGGCCCGGCCATGGCCATCGAGCCCGGTAGCGCTGTGCTGCGCATCGTCGAACTGTTGACGAGGCACCCCGAGCACAGCCTGACCCTCGCGGCCATCGGCCCGCTGACCAACCTGGCCTTGGCCGAGCGCACCTCACCGGGCGTGCTGCGCCGGCTCAAGCAACTGCTCATCATGGGCGGGGCACTGCATCGCCGCGGCAACATCACGCCAGCGGCCGAGTTCAATGTCTACGCCGATCCGACCGCGGCGAAGATCGTCTTGGAGGCTGGTGCGCGGATTGTTCTGTTCCCGCTCGATGTCACCGAGCAAGCAGTGATGTCGGCCGAATGGATTGGCGCGTTGTCGAATCTCGATACGGCATGTGGGCGCGCGGCCGGGTTGATGCTCCAAGCGTACGCAGCGCGCGACCCGTTGCTGCACGACGTCTGCCCCATTGCCTATCTGCTCGACCGCAGCCTGTTCCAGGTGCAACGTTGCGGGATCACGGTGGAGTGCGGGCCGGGTGCGATGGAAGGCAAAACCATCGCCACGTTCATAGGCCCCCTCGATGACGCTGATGCACAGCCGAGCATCTTGGCGGCAATGTCGGTGCGCGCGACCGCATTGCTTGATGCGGTCCACGCGGCGTTCGCCAGGCTCCCGTAGCCGGCGGAGCACTGGATATGGAACGCATTCCGAAAGCGTTCCATACTCGAGTATCGAGCGACCAAAGAAAAAGCCCTTGCATCGCTGCAAGGGCTTGATTCTTAACGCTTATTCTGGCTCCTCAACCTGGGCTCGAACCAGGGACCTACGGATTAACAGTCCGGCGCTCTACCAACTGAGCTATTGAGGAATCGAGCCTCGCAGTATAGCCTTCTTTTTCAGGTGAAGGCAAGTACTTTCATCAAAGTTCTGCAAGCATCGTGAGGCGAACCGTGCGGGCCTCCAGCGGGAAGAGGTAGACGTGGCCATACTGGTTCGGCGACTCCTTCCACGCGCGGCGGTCGAACACGTTCAGCACGCCCAGCGTCCACGTGAGCGTGGTGCCGTCCAGCCGGTGGCTGAAGCGGCCGATGACGTCGGTGCGGGTCCACGATGGCAGCTCGATCGAGTTGTCGGTCAGCACCATGCGGCGCCCCTCGTGGGTGACGTTGGTCTGCAAGTCGAGGCCCGGCACCGCGGCGACGCGGTAGCGCAGTTGCGCTTTCAGCGTGCGTTCGGGCACGTTGGTGGGCCGCATGCCGTTGAGCGTGGGGTCCGCAGCGCCCTCGTGGCGCGCCTTCAGGAACATGGCTCCCACACGACCCTGCCACGGACCGATGGCGTGGGCGATGTTGCCGTCGATGCCGCGGTGGTGGTGGATGCCGTCGAACTGGAGTTCCGTGCCGACGGGGGTGACGGGCGGGCGCTTGATGTCGAAGTACGAGAGGCCCCATTCGGTGGTCTCGTGCTGGCCCTTGGTGCCAACTTCCCACTGACGCGTCTTCGCCAGCAGCGACTGGCCCGCGTTCTCGAAGTTGTTTCCGCCGGCGTTGCCAGGCAATGCGTACGACTCGGCGCCCTTGCCCCAGCTGGCGTACGCGTGCTGGCGCGGATGCCATTCGTACGAGCCGGCGAGCCACGGCGTGGTGGTGGTGTCCTTGGAGCGGGTCGGGTCGCTGCCGTCGGTGCGGATGGATTCGCGGTTCAGGCGCGCTTGCCGCAGGCCCAGCCACGTGCTGAAGCCATGGCCCCAGTCGATGGCGTCGTTCACGAACAACTCGACGGACCGTTCGGTGCGGTCAGTGCCCTGGTTGGAGCCGATCGTCGGGTTGGCAGGCGTCACCTTCGTGCCGTCGATGTTGCCCACGCCCACGAAGTTGTTCGCCCCTTCCTGCATGTCTGCGCGCAGGCGGCTCACGAGCACGCCGCCGTTCAGTTCATGGCGCACGGCCCCCGTGTCGACACGGCCCTTCAGCGACGTCTGGCCGGCGTGCACGCGCCGGCGTTCGTTTTCGCTGCGGAAGTCGTAGACGTCGTAGTCGCCGTTGTCACCGTAGCGGTCGCAGTAGCCGGCCCCGCCGCAGTCGGAACCGAAGGGATACGCCAGCCGGTCGTTGGTCTTCAGGCGCTGCGTGCCGAGTTGCGAGACCCAGCGCCAGCCGCCGGCGAGCCGCTGGTCGAAACGCAGGGTGCCGGTGAGGCCGTCGAACTGGTTCGGCTGGCTCCACGGCTGGTTGTTCAGGTTGTCGGGCTTGCGTGCCTGGGGCAGGGTGCTGCCGGTGAGGCTGAAGCCGGGCAGGCTCTTGCCCACCTGGTGCGACCACTCGACCTCGGCCTCGAGCAGCGAGTCGGGGGTGATGCGCCAGTCGGTGGCGAGTGCCGCGAGGCTGCGTTCGACGTGGTCGTAGTGGGCGATCTCGGGCTTGGCGTTGTCGTACGCCACGTTGAGGCGGTACCCGAAGCGGTCCAGGTCACCCGCCCGGCCGCCCAGGTCCACGGCGGCACCCAGCGTGCCACGTTCACCGGTCGTGACCGAGACGTTGCGCAACGGCGCGGCCGTGGGGCGCTTGACGATGTAGTTCACCAGGCCGCCAGGGGCGCTCGTGCCGGCCTGGATGCCACTCGTGCCCTTGAGGATCTCGATGCGCTCCTTGTTCTGCAGCGAGATCACCGTCTCGGCCGAGATGGGCAGGCCCTCGCGCCGGTAGTTGTAGGTCTGGTCGAGCGTGAAGCCCCGCACGGCGATGAAGTCCCAGTAGCCGGGCGAGTTGTAGGCGTCGGTGGCGGATGCTTCGAAGACGAGGATGTCCGCCAGGCGGCGGGCCTGCGTTTCGTCGAGTTGGCCGCGAGAGATGACCGTGGCTTGCAGCGGCACCGACACGAGCGGCTTGTTCCCGAAGCCGGTGAGGCTGGTGGGTGAAATCGGTTCCTGCGCGCGCACCGTCACCGCGGGCAGTGCGGTGACGTCGGTGGTTTGGGCATGGGCCACCGAGGCGAGGGCGGTCAGGCAAGCCGTGCCGATGGCGCTGCGGCGGAAGAGGGCGGGGGCGGGGGCGGAAAAGCGTGGGTGTGCCATCGTGATGCTCGGTCGATGGCAGGTCGGCGTGGTGCAGAGGGTGGTCGAACGCTGGAGAGGCCCCTCGGCAAGACGCTTCCCTGCGCGAGGATTACCTCAATCAGGTTCAAAGGGACTCTCTCAGTCGAATGCGGCATGCCGCACACAACACCCCCAGCGAAAGCTGCGCATCAGCGCAGCACAGCGATTATTGCAGAGTGCGAATGACCGATAATCCGCCACCCTGCCCGGGTGACGAAACTGGTAGACGTAGCGGACTTAAAATCCGCGGCCGCAAGGCGTACGGGTTCGAGCCCCGTCCCGGGTACAAGTGCATTTCCGACGGTTGGTTTCCGTTTCCGCTGTACCTATGAGAATCGGCACTTCGGTGCCCACTGTTCCCACCCATTTCCGCTGTATCCTGCTTGCGCGGCCCGCGCATTTCCCGCTCGGATTCCCGCTCAACGGAATGTGTAGGGGTGGGACGTGGCCTATATCCGGAAGCAGCGCGGCAAGTGGCGTGCAGAGGTTGAACGCAAGGGCGTTCGAAAATCCAAGATCTTCGAGACAAAGGCGGCCGCCACGGCGTGGGCCGCGGTCGAGGAGGCCGAGATCATCACCACCGACGGCGCCCGCTTCCCGCCCAAGACGCTGGCCGACACGCTCGACCGGTACGCCCAGGAGGCCAGCCCGCGGAAGAAGACCGAGGCGGCCGAGATCAAGCGCATCGCGCGCATCAAGCGCGACTTCCCCGACCTGGTAGCGCTGCTGGTCAGCGAGGTGCGCACGCCCGACCTAGTGGCGTGGCGCGACAAGATGCTGAAGACGGTCAGCCCGGGCGGCGTGCGGCGCGAGGCGAACATGCTGCGCAACGTCTTCACGGTTGCCCGAGACGAGTGGCACTGGTGCGGCGAATCGCCCTTCAAGGGCTTCAAGGTTCCGGACGACAACCCGGCTCGCACGCGGCGCGTGAATCCGTCCGAGGTGAAGCTGATCTGCAGGTGGCTGGGCTACCGGACCGGCGTGGTGGACGGCAAGCAGCAACAGGTGGCGCTGGCGTTCCTGATCGGCTTGCGCACTGGCATGCGGCTGGGGGAGATACTGAGCCTGACCGATGACCGCGTCGACCTCGTGAAGCGGGTGGCCAGGGTGCCGCACAAGACGCAGCACATTACCGGCCAATTGCGCTCGGTGCCGCTCACTCGGGCCGGTGCGCGCCTGCTGAAGGCCAGAGCGGGCCGGGGCGCGTTCTTTGACGTTACCGCGGCCTCGCTCGACGCCCTGTTTCGGAAGTGCACGAAGCGGCTGCTGATCGATGACCTGCACTTCCACGACAGCCGGGCCGAGGCGCTGACCCGGCTGGCCCGCCGGGTGGACGTCATGACGCTCGCGCGCATCAGTGGCCACAAGGACCTGCAGATGTTGCTGAACGTCTACTACCGTGAGTCCTCGGAGGACATCGCAGCTCGGATCTAGGCTGGTTGCTGCTGCTTCTCCATCCACTCGCGGATGTCGGCCTCAGCCCAGCGCTTCATTTTGCGGCTGAGCGCTAGGCGTGGCTTCGGGAAGTCAGGCCGCTTGGTCAGGCGGTCGGTCACGTACTCGCGAGTCATACCCAGCATCACGGCGATTTGTGCGGTGTCGAGCATGGCGGTCATGGTGCGACTCTCCTGAATTTCACGACCCGCAGCCAGGGGTTTGCATCCCAGTTGCCGGGCCCGTTGATCTGCTTCCAGAGCCAGCGGTAGGGTTCGCCCGGCGTAGCGTGGTAGCCGTAGCCTGGGATGGCCCCGGGGCCGCCTGGCGTGCCCTCGGCGATGCAGTCGGCCTCGCTGATCGCCTGCGGCCGCTCGATGCGGACTTCGGTCACCTCCAGGGCGATGCGCCTGGCCCAGCGGGGCATGCGGATGCTCGGGCGCCAAGTCGTGGACGACTTGGTCGATCCGGCGCGGCGTGGCGTCGACCGGCGGTCTGCCGTGCTCGAAGATGCTGGGGCAGGGGATTGACCCTCGATGCATTCGGCCGCGGTGCGGTACGGCTTCAGCCCCGGCTCGATCTTTCGTTCGATGGCCTTCACTGTCAGTCCGGTGGCCGCCGCAGCGACAGCGGGTCGCACGTATCGACCAAGGGGCGAACGGACTACGAGGTCGTCGTCCGCGATGTGGCCTCCGTGATGGTACGGGCCGGCATGAGGTGGCCCACTCGGCGCGCGTGGGCCGCCGGGAATGCGGCGCGAGTTTGGCCGCTGTGAGTAGTCCTCCTGTGGCTGGGAGGACGGCAGCTGGTCCATGGTGACCTCCGATGTCTGTGCTGAGGTGCCGAACGGCCGTTCACGAGGGCTGCCGAAAGGTTGGCAGCGCACTGAGCGCGTCCGCAGGGGTGAATTGAACGGGCGGCGACACCGCCATCGCGACGCACGGGGAAGTTGGGTGCGCCGGGAAGGGCTCAGCGGTGCGCTGTTGCTGGATTCACGCTTGGGACTCTAGGGCCCCAAGGCCTGCCGGTGCGAAGCATCCGGCACCTCATCGGAGGTCAATGCTTGTGCGGGTCACGACCGCTAACGGCTGCGATGTTGAGGCAGCACCCATCGACTTCGCATCGAGACGGGACGTGAGTCTCGATGCGCGTCGGAGCAATTTAAGCGCAAGCCCCCACGGCACGTCAAGTGCGCTTCAAGGAGATCTGCGTTGGGAGCCAGCCACAACCGTCGGTGGCTTGCTGGACGCGGCCAGGCATGACGCGTTCGAAGTTCGACTTTCCGGGTGTTCGCCGCTTGTTGATAAGCGCAAATATCAGCATGCCAAGTTCTCGGTGCCAAGGTGCACGGGATTCAGGGGTGGACCGGATAGCGCACCCGTGCCGACACTGGGGACCGCAGAAAGGCGATCGCTCAGAAGGCATGGGTCACACGGACCGGTGCTTGTGCAAAGAACGCTGGCGATCGAATCTGTTACGAATCCATGGGGTCGAAGAATGAACGACTTGAGCAGGTTGGAGAAGGCCGGCGTCGAAGCTCTCCAGCGACTCTATGGCGAAGCTGCCAGTGGCGAGATGGACTCCGGCGGCGTGTGCGCAAGGCTACTGCTGGGGCTCTACAACGGCGACCGGTTTCCGTTCGACCTTACCGATTTGCGGATGTTGCCTGTCGGGCTCTTCGAGGATGCAATGGCGCTCATTCGCATGGATGCGAGGCTCACGCGCCAGGAGGTCCACAACTACTTTGCGAACGGCGGGCGAAAGTTCGAGGACCTGGCCGCGGACTATCGCGTTGCCGACATCGCACGCCTGAAGTCTGGCAGTGACTGCTGGCCGCTCCCGCGCCCGCGCGCCACGCGCGGCACCCTGTGCCACGAAGACCGTGTCCAGGCCAAGCTTGTGACCTGTGGTGATGCCCCAGGCTACCGGGATGTGACGCTCACCCTCGACTGTGAGCTCGTCGGTGACTACCGCGAGCCGGTGGGACCTGTGCGGCTTGAGATCAACCTCGGCGCCGACGACAGCGTCAGCGTGATGCAGCACGTCAGGCGCGCGCATGCGTTCGCCTGGCGCCACGGCAATCGGGCGCCGCTGGATGCTGGGGCCGGCGAGAGGCGCCCATCTTGGCTCGATGCACTGCCGACCGAGTCCTGAACTGCAAACAAACAGCGACGCCGTTCATTGAGGCCTGTGCGGGTCTCTCGGTCGGACACCTGCCACCATAGCCAACCTTTTGAACGATCCACGGGGCCGCAGGCTCGGCGCCGCGCACTGCGCGTTCACGCGCGCTTGTCCAGGCGCTTCCGCTGGAATCGTCGGAACGCTACCTGCAGATCGAAGGCTGCGTGAGCGGCTGCCTTGATGTCACCGCTACCACTTGCTCGGGCCAGTAGGGAAGGGTGGGCCACGACTGCTACCGCCGACGGGGTGTCGGACCGTCGTGAGACGGGATCGGCGTTGCGCCGGATGCGGGTCCGAGTATGCATAGCGGCGGCCGTTTGCGTAAAGCTGCCACCGCGGCTGTCGCATGCGCATATGCGCGTCTCGCGCCGATGTGTTCAAGCCCCTCGCCTGAAGTTGTTGCCGCAACGCTCCGCTGCTTCGGTCCAGGTGGTCCCCGATTGGAGTCGGCTTTTCCGTTGGTTTTGGGCGCGTCAGTGGCATCCCAATAGATCTTCATTCGGCCTCGTGCATCTGGTAGCGCAGAGGCCAGAAGGGAGGACCGACATGGAAGGACGAACCTTCTCGATGCACATGGATGCCGATGGTCTCGACCTGGTCGCCGACGAGTGGAGGGCGTCATGAAGGAGCGGACGCGGGAGCGTGCGGTTTCGATGCTGTCTGCGCTGCTCGAGCACGGCCAGACGTACCGAGAGGTCGGCTGCGCGCACGGCATCGGTCACTCGACGGTTGAGCGGCAGGTGAAGGCGCTGCTGTGGCAGCTTGCACGTACCGCACCGATCGCAGGCGTGCCCGATGTCGACATCGCTTCGCTCAGCCAGTTGCGACAGCATGCCGGCGTCGTGATGGACGCGGTGCGATCCGCCAACCTGGAGAATGATGGCGACCCACTGGCGGACCTCGACGAAGCCGAACTGCTCGCGGGGGTCCGTCGGATCAGACGCCTGAGCGAGAACGCCAATCGCGACGTTGCGTTGCTCCTGACGCTGCTGTGCACCGGCGCGAAGCCGCTGGAGATCGCGCGGCTCCAGGTACAGGACTACCTCTGCGCCGACGGTACGGTGCGGCGCGAAAGCCGGTTGCAGGGCGGCGCCGCGACCAGGGGTAGGGAACGGGCAATCTACTTCGACTCTGAGCGTACGTGCGACGCGATCGATGCGTACCTCGAGGAACGGCTGCGCCGCAGCATCGCCGTGTCGCTCACCGCGGCTTTCCGTGGATTGGATCCACCCAGCGCGCTCTTCCTGACCGAGAACGGCAAACCCTTTCGGATCAGGGCACGCAGCCCTGACGATCCCCGGCCGACCTGCCCAGTGCTGCTTGCCACCTTTGCGGGAGTTTTCAGGCGCGCGGGATGGCGAGGTGTCAACACACAACACGTTCGTCGGTTGTTCGCCCAGCGCGTGGCAGGCAAGGGTGCGGACAAGCAGCAGCTTGGCGAACTGCTCGGGCTCACCAGCGAGCGCTCGGTGAAGCGCCTGCTCGAGCGCCGCCAACGTCCGCTGCTGGACCTCGTCAAGGACCTGGTCTGACCCCTGCTGGTTGCCAGAAGGAGATGAAATGGAAACCAGGTACTTCGTTCGAGGACGCGTCTTCACGGCGGGCGACGGGCAACTGCAAGCAGCACTCGCGCGAATCTACGAGTCCTCCGAGCGGCCCAGATGCCTGTGCGTGCAGGGCGGCGTGGAGATGTACATCGCGCGCCATGCCGAGTTCGTGATCAAGCGGATGCCTGGCACGGGGCACCAGCACCATGCGACATGTCCGTCCTTCGAGCCCGAGGCAAGCGAGTCCGGCCTCGGTGAACTGCTCGGAGAGGCGATCGTCGAACACGCGCCGGAGCAGGTGGAGATCCGGACCGCGTTCCCGCTCGCGAGGGTCGCGGGCAAGCCGATGCCGAAGGGCGAAACAGTGGACGATCCCGTCGTCGTCAATGCGCCGCGCAAGCGCATGAGCCTTCGCGCGGTGCTGCACTTTCTGTACGACCGGGCAGGCTTCAACCGGTGGTATCCCGCTATGGAAGGCAGGCGATCGCAAGCCGTCATCCAGCGCTACCTGACCGCTGCGGCCAAGGGCGTCACCCTCAAGGGCGGCACGCTGGAGGAGAGGCTGTACGTGCCCGAGCAGTTTCGGTCAGCGGAAGCGGACGAGATCGGGCAGCGCCGGCGACGCAAGCTTGCGATGCTGATGTCGCCCGAGTCCGACGTCTCGTTCAAGATGGCCATCGTCGTCGGACAGCTCAACGGCGTCGAAGCCACTGCCTACGGGCAACGCCTGGCGATCAAGCACATGCCGGATGTGCCGCTCTACATCGACACCAAGGCCTGGGAGAAGGCGGAGCGCGGCTACAAAGCGATCCTGCAGGCGGTGGACGCGGATGTTGAACGCAAGCCGAGGATCGTCTTGGCGGCGCTGATCTATGCGAAGCGCGAGCACCTGTACCAGATCGACTCGCTGACCATGATGCTGGTCACCGACCAGTGGATTCCACTGGATGGGCTGTATGAACTGCCCTTGATCGAAGCCTTGCAGCAGCAGGGACGGTCCTTTTTCAAGCCGCTGAAGTTCGATGCCAAGACGGCAGCGGGCTTCCCGAACGTTCTGTTGCTCGATGCCGGCGCCCATCCTGTGCCCATGCACGTGGTGAGTCCGTTCGCGGACGTGAAGGATCGTGCCGTCAAGGACAAGGCCATCAAGGCGAGCGCGCATCGGCCGTGGATCTGGGAGACGGACAAGCCGCTTCCTGAGTTTCCTCCACGGGGCATGTTTGGCCGGAACAGCGCCCGATTCGACCCGCCGCGCAGGAGCAGCCAGGAATCGGTTGCAGAGGCTCCGGACGGTCGTGGATCGACTGTGATCCACTCCAACGCCGCCACGGCCGATGAGGCTTCGGTTGCGACCGAGGGCGGAGATCAGGAGGGCGCATGTTGAGGTCCGGACTTCGGAATCTCGGCTCGCGATTTCGCCCAAAGGTGGCGTCGCTGTTTTTCCCTCTGTCACGAGAGGATCACCAACGCGGGTTGATGAGTCGGGTCGTCGCGGGACGATGGCTCGGCAAGGACGACCCGACCATGACGCACACCATCTCTTCCGATGCAGCCCACCGCGGCCGCATACCGCTGCTCACGATCGAACAGTGCCGGCAGATCGCCGGCGAGTTCGACGGCACCACAACGACCATAGATCGCCTGCTGACCGAGTGGCGCGAGGTCGTGCCAGGTCTGAAGCGGCACAACATCGCCGCGGCAGCACGCCGCGGCGGGTACGAGACCAGCAAGGAACGCAAGGCGTGGACCGACGCGGAGGACCAGTTCCTGCGGGACAACTGGCACCGGCTTTCCGGCGACGAGATCGCGCAGCGCCTCGAGCGCACGTTCACTTCGGTCAACCTACGGCACAAGCGGCTCGGCATCGGCCGCTACGACGGCCACGAACTCACGATCCGCGATCTGGAGGTCCTGACCAAGCTCGACCATCGGCAGTGGCGCGATTTCATCGCGCGCGGGTGGCTCAAGGCGCGAAAGCGCCGGCGCCGGTGCGGCGCTGCGCCGATCACCTACGTCTCCATCACGGCGCTGCACGCGATGCTGCGCGAGCATCCCGAGATCTACGACTACCGCGGCGCGCCGAAGCGTGCGCGTGGCCTGCTGGAGCTCGATGCCCTGCCAGACGCACCGGCTTGGAAGCGGGTGGTGTGCAACTCGGATGCCTGGCAACCGGGGGTACGGCAGATGCCCGTCGGCAGGACCATGACCCATGGCGCGCCGGCCATGGCAGAGCGTCTGCAGCAGTTCAGGCTGCGGTCTTGCGCGACGATTGGCGGCACGTCGTACTGGAGCCCGCTGTACAGCCTGCCGATGTGCCCGCGGTGCGGTTGCCAGGTCTCGCGCTACTCGCCGGATGCGCTGTTCACCGACATGGATCCGGGCGATGACGAGGTCATCACGATCCAGGCGCGCAAGCTCGGCATGCAGTGGGCGTGGGGACAGTTGATCGATGCCGAGGGGCGTACTGTGAACGACCGCGATGTTCTGGCGGCGTTGTTCGACGGCACCCGGAGCGCTGGCCGTTCGCTCAAGGCCTTCGAGAAGCTGCTCGACGTCGGCCTGTCGTTGGCAGCGACGACTGCGGTGCCGGAGCAGGTAATGCTCGACAACATCCTGAAGCTCGAGCTGCGGCCCGACCAGGAGGAAGCGCTGCAGTCCTTCGTCGCCACCGGCGCGATGACCGCGGCGCATGCGATGAGCTTCGGCAAGAGCACGCTGGGCATGATGGCGATGACGCGCATTCCCGGCCGGCACCTGCTGATGGTGGACGCCCAACTGCTTCGAGACCAGTGGGTAGAGAAGCTGACGGCTCTGGCTCCCAACGTGGAAGTGGTCCGACGCGCCAAGCCGTCCATGCACGAAGTGCGCGTGTTCGACCGCACGGGCAGCTTGCGATCAGCCATCCACATCTACAGCTACCAGACGCGCGCCAAGCTCGACGGTCCGTGGGTGGTTGGCTGCTTCGACGAGGTCCACCGCCTGCCGGCCCGCCGGGCCCACCGCCATGCGTTCGTGCAGACGCAATACCGCATCGGCCTCTCGTCGACGCCGGACATGCGCTGCGATGGCCGGGGAGTGTTCGTCAGCAAGATGACCGGCGCGATCGTCGGTTCCGACTGGAACGAGCAAATGGACGGAGGCGTCGTGCCCCGCATCCCCGTCAAGGTGCTACTGGTGGACGACGTCGAGCACAAGCACGAGGTCGTGGGCACGCTGTTGCGGCAGCATAATTCCGTGGTCATTCTCTGCGAATCCATCGCGGACGGGGAGGAGCTTCGGATGCGGTATGGCATCCCGTTCATCAGCAGTCGCACGAAGGACAAGCTCCAGGTCCTCAGAGGTGCGAAGAGCGTGATCCTGTCGAGGGTCGGCGACGCCGGCATCAGCGTGCCGCACTGTGAGGTCACGGTGGACCACTCCGGGCTGTTCGGCTCGCGCATTCAGAGCCTTCAGCGGCTGGGTCGGCTGATGCACTCCCAGCGGGCGCTCTACCACTGCATCCTCATGACTCACGAGGAACGCTACGTGCGGTTTGCGGCCCGCGTGGAGGCGATCAAGGCCAAGGGCTTCCCGGTGGAGGAAGTTCGAGCGGAACGGCAGAGCGCGTCGGTACATCGACTGCTGTCCCCGGCCTTGCAGGCGAGGGTTTCAGCGCAAGAGAACCAGTTCCTCTCGCTCTTGGGCTGGCGGCGGGACGAGTTGAACCAGACGACCTGACCCGTAGTCTGGTCGCATGGTTCACGACGACGAGAAAGCGCAGATCCGGGAGGGCATGGATGCGTTGAAGCGAGGCATCGACGGCTTCCGGTCTCGCCGTCCGCAGTTGGAGATGGTGGCGACCGTCGCGACAACCCTGGGCCGGTGCCGCGGCGACGACGAGCCCGCCGGCGACGGGGACCACATCGCCGTGATCGAGGCTGGCACCGGGACAGGCAAGTCCTTTGGTGCGCTGGTGCCGGCGCTCGTGATGGCCCGATCGCGAGGGCGGCGATTGGTGGTTTCGAGCTCCACCGTCGCGTTGCAGCACCAGTATGCCGAGAAGGATGCGCCAACGCTGCAGCGCCTGCTTCCCATGGGGTTTACCTTCGCGGTGGCCAAGGGCCGCCGGCGCTACGCTTGCACCGCAAAGCTGCTCGGCGAAGCCTCGGATGCCGGCCAGCACGAACTCGACATGGACGACGATGCTGATCGCAACCCACCCGAGACCGCGGCCGTTCGGCGGCGCCGCACGATCATCCTTCAACTGGCCGAGTCGTTCGAGGCCGAACGCTGGAACGGGGATCGCGACGAACTCGCTGTCCCCGTGCCCGACGAGATCTGGTCGGATCTCACGACCGATCGGCAAGGCTGTTCGGGGAACCGATGTTCCGAGTTCGCTCGGTGTCCGTTCTACGCGGCCCGACAGCGCGTGAAGGACGCGGACGTCGTCATCGCGAACCACGACCTCGTGTTGTCTGCGCTATCGGTCGAGGCCGGTGGAGTCCTTCCGCTGCCGACGGAGACCGTCTACGTCTTCGATGAGGCGCACAGCCTGGCCGCCAAGGCCATCGAGCACATGTCGGCCAAGCATGCGCTTCGAGGCGCGCAGGAGTGGCTCCATGGCGCCGTTGAAGCGGTCCGTGACGCCGTCCTGGCGCTGCGCCTCGACGAGACGCTGCTGCGGGACGCGCAGTTGTCCGCGGTGACCGCGGCCGACGAGCTTGAGCAGCTTCGGCTGCGCATCCACGCGATGCGAGCGTTCGAGGACAAGCGCGCGCGGCGCTTCAAGAACGGCAAGCTGCCCGAGTGGATGCGCGCGAGCGGAGAACGGGTCCGCGAAGCCGGTCGAGGCCTCGAGAAGACGTTCGTAGCGCTACGCGAGGCCATGCTGGAGCGCGCGCCGTCCGAGGGCAGCCTGGTCACCCGCGTTCTCGGCGCTCTGGGCTTCTACGTGGGGAAGTTGGAGAACTTCCTCGCCACCTGGGACCTGATGTTGGAGGAGGAAGGCGAGGGCGAGATCCCGGTCGCTCGCTGGGTCGAGCTGCACGACGAGGGCGGGGTGAAAGACTACCTCGTGTGTGCGGCGCCGATCGGCGGCAGCGAGCGGCTTCGCAAGCTACTGTGGAACCGCGCCAGCGCGGTCGTGCTGATGTCGGCAACGCTGACCTCCTGCGGGAGCTTCGACCTCTTCCTGAACCAGACAGGCTTGACTGTCTATCGCGGGCTCCACTTCCTGCAGGTCGAGTCGCCATTCAACTACCGAGCGAATGCCAAGCTGGTCATCCCGGCGATGAAGTGCGACCCGACCGACGTACAGGCGCACACCGACGAGGTCATCGAGCGCATGCCGCAGCTCGTGCACAACCAAGGCACCCTGGTGCTCTTTGCCTCGGCCAAGCAGATGAAGGCCGTCTTTGCCGGACTCCCAGAGCCACTGCGGCGAATCAGTCTGGTGCAAGGCACCATGCCGAAGATGGAGATGCTGGCGCGCCACCGAGCGGCCATTGATCGGGGCGACAGGTCGGTGCTGTTCGGCCTCCAGAGCATGGCCGAGGGTGTGGACCTGCCGGGAGACTACTGCACGCACGTCGTCTGGGCCAAGCTCCCATTCTCTGTGCCGGACTCACCACTGGAGGAGGCACGGCGGGAGTGGATCGAAGGGCAGGGCCGATCCTACTTCATGGAAGTGACCGTGCCGGAGACTGCGCAGCGCTTCAAGCAAGGCCTGGGACGTTTGATCCGGACTACCGAGGATCGGGGTGTGGTGACAGTGCTTGACAGCCGCCTGATCACCAAGCGTTGGGGATCGTTGCTGATGCGCGGCATTCCCGACTTCGAGCGCGTGATGGAGCGGCCGTCGCGCATACCGCTGTAGAACGCCTTTCCACTGGTCTAGCGCGCGGCGTCAGAGCTTTGCGCTGACACAGGCCGTATAGCTGGCCCCGCTCATTAAGCGGCCAGCCATGCGCAACGGCTGGGTACCTTCAGTCGGCCACAAGTAGCTACCGACGAATGATCGTTGTCGGGCCGACCGGCCGACAGCTCGAGGGACTTCACACCGCTACTGGGGGGCGCTTGAACACCGAGTCGACGGACTTTCGCCAGGGGCCGAGTGCCGTGCCCCTGCATGCCTCTTTGGCGCTTTCGCCGCCGGTTCCATGCCTGTTGATTACTCCTGAGCAACAGGCCAAGAAAGACGTCGGCAGGTCGCATGGAACGATAATGGTGCAAATCCTTGAGAGCAAGGGGAAAGGAGAGTGCCGTGCCGATCCCGATCAACCGTCCCGGCCGCCGCGCCTGCGGCGCAAGATCATGAACACCTTCGCGGCGCTCGGGTTCCTGTCGACCGACGTCGAGCACGAGCGGCGGGCACTACGCAAGCGGTACTCGGCCGAGTTCGCTCAGGTCGAGGCACTGACCGAGCAGGCTATGGCCGAGTTGCAGGCGGTCAGCGGTGCGTCCATCCAGGAGTACCTGCTTGGCCTCGGCTACTGGCTGCGCTGCCTCGAAGGCTGCCAGGGCGCGGTGCTGCTCATCGAGCGCGGCCTGCCGAGCGCGCCGTTCCCGGTCCTGCGCACGGCTTTCGAGTGCCTCTTCTTTGCCTGTGCGCTGTGGCGGAGGCCGGCGCTTATGGCAAAGCTTCAGGCCGGCCACGACGTGGAGCGCATCAAGCAGGCGCGAACGATGATCGCCGCCGGCGCAGCGTCGCGCGTGCCGCCGGACCGACTTGCCGAGTTGCAGGCGATCGCCGCGGAGGCGTATCCGTCCGGTACTGGGCTCACGGCCTTCGAAGCCGCTGGCGCTGCCGATCTCGCCCTCGACTACGAGACCGCCTATCGAGGATTGGGCATCGCCGGCGCCCACGCATCGCTGCGCAGCCTCGATGACTACTTCGTCGCGCAGCCGGATGGTTCGTTCGATCTCGGCTTCGAGCCCAGCTCGAAGCGGACGGCTTGGCTGCTCGGCCTGGTGACCACCTGCCTGCGCGGAGGGATTGAGCGTCACCGCGAGGCGCACTCGCGCAGGTCGGACGCCTCCACGCCGCCGGGCCCCTCGCGATGACGAGCAAGGGCAAGGAACAGACCAAGGCCAAGCCGACGCGCAACAGAAAGAGCGTGGTCGGGCGGGCAAGCGCCGCGACCAAGCGCGAGCGCAAACCGCGCCGCGTCGATGAGGCGCCCGCGATCGCCAGCCCGGCCGCCGCGGGGCCGGCCGGCCCCCGGCTGGAGGGGCACGTCGGTGCACAGTATCTGCTGCCGCTGCTATCGGGCGGTGAAGCCCGTGGACTGCCGGGCGTCGTAATCACGCGCGTTGCGTTCCAGCGTGCCGGCCTTGGCCACCCGATGGACGACCTCATCGTCACCGGGCACGACAGCCAAGGCGCGCCGGCCACCCTCGAATTGCAGGCGAAGCGAACGATCGCTTTCACCGCGGGCGACAGCGTGTTCGTTGACGTGGCCGCGCTGGCCTGCCGCGCGGCGGCCAAGCCCGAGTTCGAGACGACGCGATACGAACTCGCGGTGGCGATCGCGCGCACGTCCACCAAGATCGAGCAGCACGTCCAGGACGTGCTGACGTGGGCGCGCCAGTACCAGAATCCTGAGGACTTCTTCCGGCGTCTGAACCAAGCCGGCACCGCCCATCAGGGCATGCGTGACTTTGTCGAAGCTTTCCGAGGTCACATGCGCACGGCTGGCGCGCTGCACGACGACGCGGCCGTGTGGCGGCTGCTGCGACGCTTCCAGGTCCTCGCGTTCGACTTCGAGCAGCCTGGTTCGATGTGCGCGCTGTATGCACGTGAGCGCTGTGCCGCGCTGCTCGCTCCACAGGAAGTGGGCCGCGCGGGCCAGCTCTGGGACTCGTTGCAGCAGATCGCCTTGGAGGTCGATGCCGTCGGCGGGGACCTGGACGCCACGGCGCTGCGTGAGCGAATTGTTGGCGGGCTCCGCTACCGGCTCACCGGCGACCGGCGCTTGCATGTCGCACGCGACCGGCTCGCGGAGGCTGCGGAGAACACGCTGGCCACCATCGGCACGCGCGTCCACGGCGTGCCGCTCGACCGTGGAAACCGCGTGGCCGCAGCACTGTCTTCGTTCGAGCAGGGCAGGTACCTCGAGATTCGTGGTGCCGGCGGCGTCGGCAAGTCGGGAGTCCTGAAAGATCTCGCACAGCATCTCGGCGTTGAGGCCCGCGTCGTCGTCGTCGCACCGCATCGCATTCCGGGAGGAGGGTGGGCGGTGCTGCAAGCGCAGCTCGGTTGCGACGCGAACGCCCGTGAACTTCTGACCGATCTGGCGGGCGACGGTGGGGCAACGCTGTTCATCGACGGCCTCGACCGCTTCGATGATCCCGGCCAGCGAGCCACCGTCTCGGACCTGATCTGTGCGGCAGCGCAGGTGCGCGGGTTCCGGGTGGTGGTGACGGCGCGGCTGGACTTCGACGCCGACGCGCGCGCGTGGCTGCCGACACTGGCGCTGCAGGAACTCGGCGAAGCGCCACCGTTGGTCATCGATGAGCTCAGCGATGACGAGGTGAGTTGGCTTGCGAACGCCGACCCTGCGCTAGCCGCGCTCCTGCGGCCCGGACATCCCGCCGAGAAACTGGCGCGCAACCTCTACCGCCTGAATCGGCTCGTGCGCAGCGCGGCAGCCGAGGGCGCCGCGCCGTTCAGCGAAGCGCAGATGGCCCTGCAGTGGTGGACCTCGGGCGACGCTGTTGACGCCACAGGTCGCCTGGATCGGCGTCGCGTGCTTCGGGCATTGGCCGTGCATTCGCTGCTGGCCTCGTCGGCGCCGATGGACAGCAGCGCCTTGTCGGCGGAGGCGATCGCTGCACTGACCGAGAGCGGTTCGCTGCGAGCGGTCAGTTCGGTCCGCGTCGAGCCCACGCACGACGTGCTGCGTGATTGGGCGATCGGATGCCTCCTCTATGAAGAGCCCGGGCATTTCGCTGCGTTCGCGCTGGAGAGCCCGGCGCCGATGCGCCTGGTGCGCGGTGTGGAGCTGGCTGCGCGGTTGCACGCGGAGTCCGGCAACGATGCGGCGGCATGGCGAGCACTGCTTGATCGAGTGAGCCTGCCCGGCGCACACGGCTCGTGGCGTCGCGCTGTGCTGCTCGCCCTCGCTCGTTCGGAGCGCGCGCAAGAAGCGCTTTATCGTTGCTTGCCGACCCTGGCCGCCGACGACGCAGAACTGCTTTCGGACCTCGTCCGTGCGGCCATCACCGTCGACTCCCAGCCAGCTGCGCCGCTCTGGGCGGCGCTCGGTGCCGACACGAGCAAGCTCACCGATGACTTCGTCGCGCCGCGCGGACCGGCATGGTTCAACCTGATTGCCTGGTCGCTTGCCATCGGGGACCGCCTGCATGACGGCGCCGTGCCGCAGTTCGTCGATCTCTACGGCCGCTGGTGCAGCGCGTTTGCGGGGCAGGACGCGTTGTCACCTCTGCTGGTAGCGCGCCTGCATGCCTGGCTGGTCGAGGTCGAGGCGAAGAACCACCCGAAGGCGTCGGGCTTCCAAGCGTGGATGGCCGCCAAGGAAGCGCCCGGGTTGTCGATGACGACAGCGCAGGAGAGTGAGCTGCGAACGGTCTTTCTCCTGTGGTGCAAGCTCCGCCCGGCCGACGCAGAGGCGTACCTGCGCGGGGTGGCTGCCCATCCGCATCGGCACGTTCTGTTCCGCCAGCTGTTGTCGTTCGTTGGCACCGCGCCCTATGCGGCGCCGCAGGCTGTGGCAGACCTGTTCCTGCAGGCACTGCCCGAAGGGGACTCTGAAGAAGACGATCGGCGCTCGCGGATGCGAGATGCCTTCGTGGCATGGGACCTGGAGTACTTCCCCGCGTCGCCGGCGCGCGCGCCGTTCCTCGATCTGCTGCAGGCGAACAAGGAGCAGGGGCTGCGGCTGGTGCACGGCATTGTCGCGCATGCCGTGCGACGGCGCTCTCGCGGCCGCGAGCCAGGCGACAGCCGCATCGAGGTTCTGCTTCACAGCGGGCCGCGCTCGTTCCCCTGGCGCCAGTCCTACACGTGGTCTCGCGCCCAGGACAGCCACATCGTCGCGTCGGCTCTGATGGCCTTGGAAGCGTGGGCGCATCTGCGCATCGAGCGCGGGGAGCCCGTGCAGGATGTGATCGATGACGTGCTGGGCCCTGAAGGATACCCCGCGGCCTACCTGCTTGTTGCGGTCGACGTGATGCTGTCGCACTGGCCCAAGTCGCGAGAGTGCCTGTGGCCGTTCGCGGCATCGGCCGAGTTGCTGGCGCTGGATCGTCAGCGGATTGCCAACGACAAGGTGAACGGCAACGGCATCTTCACCGCCTGGGTGCACCCCGAGCCGGCCGGGGCGGTCAGGCTGGATAATCTGCGGCGTCGACTTTCGCGCCGCACGGCGCTCGATGCCGTGCTCTTCGAATTCGGGTTGCACGGACCCGCAGATATGCGCGAAGCAATGCGACAGGCGCTGCGGGGCGAAGCGGCACGAATCGGAGCGCCGGATGCTGAGAGCCGCGGCATGGCCGATCCGAGATTTGCCGCGATGAGCGCGTTGAATCGGCTCGATGCAGCGAACTATGTGCCCGCGGGCGCGGACGAGGGTGGCCAACCAATCATCGAGTATGTGCCCCCCGCCGACGAAGCGCGGCTCGTCGCCGAGTTCCGGGAGAAGGCGCAGCGCGGTGGCGCGGAAGTTGCGATTCGCGGGCAACTCATGCAAGCCCTCACCGAACCGTGCTGTCCGGCGCAACTTCTCGAGCAGGGCTTGCGTTGGGCGACAGGCGACGCGTCAGTGTCGCAGGGTGCGGATAAGGACGAGCAGGGCTGGATCGAGCGCACCCGGTTCACCGTCGCCGCGCTGGTGATGCGCGATGGCTCCCCGGAGGTGAAAGCGGCACATGGCGAGTGGGCACGGGCACAACTAACCCAAGCCGTGATGCGCGAATCAGACGACAGAGGGTTCGCGCAGCAGTTGCCGTGCAACTCAGCCGCGATCGCGGCGGTCGGGTTCCTGGCGGCATACCGCGACGATCGAGCACATGCCGATTTGCGGAGCCTGCTTCAGCTGGCCGCTAGGCGGGATACCGGCATGGCATCGGTGCTGCGCGCAGAACTAGCTGCAAGGCATTCATTGCGCCCCGAGCTCGAACTGTCGTTGGTTCGCCTCGGCTTGGCATCCGCCATCTATGCCGTGCCGCAACGCGACGACGATGACTCCGGCAGCATTGACGACTATCGAGCACGAAAGCAAGCGCTAGAGGAGGCGCGCAAGAAGGCCGAGAATGCGAGGCTGCAGGGCGCGGTGGAAGAAGAACTGCGCTGGCTCGCCGGCGAAGGTCGGGAGCCGGGCTGGCCTGCGCTTCCCGACCCGAACCCGCCCAAGGAGCGACACGCCATCTCACTGGGCAAGCCGCGGCAGAGGCCGAAACGCCGACCCGTGCCGCCCCGCGAGTTCGGGCTAGATGCGGCGACAGCGGCCCAATGGTTGTCGCTTGCGGTCGAACTGTGGCGCGCGGCTCGCTCCGAATTGCTGGGGGCGCTGGTGGGGCATTGCTGGCACTGGACCGCCGGCGCGAATGGCGTGGATTGTGGGCTCGATGAGGAGCCCGGCGAAATCGCGTTCGAATGGAACGATGCCTATTTCGTGGCCGCGCTCGCAGCCGCGCTCGCAGCCGGGGACGCGGGCATTGAGGAGTACGTGCTCCAGCCCCTCGCTCAATTGCCGGAAGAGCGATTCCTCAATGCCGCCGACGCCGTGCTGCATGAGCTGGATCGACTGTGGCTGAACGGCGGCGTGGTGTCCGACAGCACGGCCGTGTCGATCCGCGAGGCGCTGGCGAAGCGACTCGTGGCGACCAGGGCATGGCGCCGCTTGGCGTCCGAGCGCTCCTCTGGAATCGGCATTCACGTTGCCGGAGCGGTCGCCGCGATGTTCATGGGACGGCATGAGATGGGGCGAGGGTCCCGCTGCTATGTGCTTCCCCCTGGAGCGGCGCGTGTTGATTTTCTCCTGCCAATGCTCACGCCATTGGCCGAGCAGGCAGCCGGGTCCGCGTTCGTCGGCATGGCGTTCCTCGGACTGCTGGAGGTGGAGCCGCACGCGGAGCGGCTGATGTTCATGGCCCGTGCGGTGGCGGCGTGGTGGCGGGTGCAGGGCGCGAATGCCGAGTTCTGGAGCGACCAAGGGATCGGGCGGCGCCTGTGCGATTGGATCGATAAGGCGTTACTTGCTGCGCCTGTCTCGCCGGCGGTACTTGACAGCGCGGAACTCACCTCGATCGTGGACACCTTGCTGCAATGCGGTACGCCGTTGGCGAGGGCGCTCGAGGAGCGCCTCGCAGACTGCCGAAAGGGATACTGCGACCAGTCCCGGCGCTGACCGTTGCGCTCGCAAGCTTGGTCCCTCGCACTTCATGCGGATGGGCCGCGGCCGCGGCTTGAAGGTGAATTTCAGGGGCGGCATTTGGGTCCGACTGGCGGCTTTGCGGCCGCTGGATCAGTACAGTGGATGTCGCTTGTGGGTCGTCAACGACCGCCGAAGCTACCATCCCGACCGACAGCATTGCGGCTCTGAGCAGCCCGTCAAAACGCGGGCGACGGCTATGTGATCATCACCTGCCGCTCGAGCGCGTTGGACAGCCTACTCTTGCCGGCCTAGAGCAGTCGGCAACGAAGGGCCGCTCTCCTGCGTTCCGGTTCTTCCTCGTGGGTCTGCTGCCCTCAGATCTGGATCTTGATCCATCGTTCAACGCGCCCCAGATAACGGGAACTGTCGTGGTGACTTCGGCAAAAAAAAATGAGGTGGCCCAGGGAGAGCCACCTCAAAGGAGGCGATGGATCTCGGCGCACGTTGCGCTTGTTGTTCGGAATTCAGAGGGTCAAAGCCTCTCCGCTAGCTCTTACTGCTCAAGTGGGGATTGGATGCGAGAACCCAGGTGGGACAGCTTTGGATTTCGCCTTCGTCCCGCCGGAGATCTCAACAGATCACCAGCAGCAGGACGGACAAGAGAATCGCACCGACAACCTTGATTGCCAGGTGCCACGTCATGGCGTGGATGGCAACATTCGTGACGTGCTTGATCGCATCGACGATCGCTAGTAGGACTTCTGTCCAGGGCGGTCGTCGCTCGGTGGGCCTCATTGCACGCTCGCCGATGGGGCGCGCAGGTGAGAAATGGATCTCCGAGTTCGAGATGTAGAGGTTGATTGCAACTTCGCCACCATCTTTCAGCATGGGGTGGCGCGCGCTTTTAACGTGGCCAGTACGGCGTGCTTGCGTCCGTACAGGCCTCTGACTGTGAGAGCGCTTCTTGCGCTTCGAGGACATTCTCTTTGGCTTCGAAGCTGATCTCTGTTTTCGTTTCATGGGAATCTTCCTTTCGGGCTGTGCCGGGTTCGGAGGGTGAAGGAAGGGCGGAATTTCGCACTGCCTGTCAGCCGGTCCAACCGAAGGGGACGGTCGAGGGAGACACCGCGCGCGCAGGGGCCCATGACGCAGCAAAGCGTCACTCCCTGCAACAGGCTAAGTTGTGAAAGAGCGGGTGCGTCTTGCCGAGCCCGAAGGCGCGACACGCGCGCCAAAGGCGCCGTTGATGAACCTGTGGGCTCGCCAATGTGTCGAATTGTGCGCCTACTGCGCCCTTCGCGGACTGACCGGCGTCGGTTTAGTCAAGTACTCGGGTCGAACAGCTTTGTGGCGCCAATACACGCGAGTCGAAAGACCGCTTGGGTTCGGACAACATTCGACCTCGCTCGCCCACTGACCGCTGTCCGTTAGGTTGCCGACCGGCTAGAGGGCACCGCAGTTGCTGTGCGATCCAGCCTCATTGACCATTGCGCTGCCCGCCAAGGCCTCACGCAAGTGGGCAGTAGGCCGGTCGCAACAGCTGGCGCGCGGCGGTTAGAGAGCGCGTTGGGTGCGCCAGCGCGAAGCCGAGACGCAGGGTTGATGCGGGCGACGCCAGTGAAATCATGAGTGCTCCACACCGGCAACGGCACGAAGGAGCCTCTAGATGGTTGCGACCACGATTTGGAAGGACGCGAATGGCACGAACGGGCGCGCGCTCGCGACGGGGCCGGGCGGCGGTGCCCTGATCACACCGACGTTGCTGGGGCGGACCGCACCCCGCATCCCGATCGGCGGCCGCATCCGCGCCGGCATCAAGGTCCTGACGCGCAAGGCCATCGAGGTCGCGGAGGCCAAGCGGATCTACGACGAAGGCGTGGCGCAAGGCCGCGGCTTCGAGACGATCGAGCGCGACATCGTCGCGAAGTGCGACGGATTGAGCAATCCACTCACGCCGAAGAACGTCCCGTACTTCACGGTGCGTGGCGAGGACTTCCCCAATCCCGAGATCGCGCGCCAGATCATGGACCTGTACGCGGAGGACCGCGGCGACGGCGTGCGGTGCCTCTACCGCTTTCCCGTGATCTTCCCGGCCGACGCGTGGCAGAACGTGATGCCGCATGAACTGGTCACCTGGACCGCCAGCGAGCGTAGGTTCTGGTCCGAATACTCGGAGGACGGCCAGACGCGCTACTGCATGACCCACCAGCCCATCCCGGTGAGCAACGGCCAGCGCACGATCCGCATCTTCGGTGGACGCAAGTCCATGCCGCGGCCGGAGAACAACGGCCTGTGCGAGCCCGAGGCGTGCCCCGAGTACCAGTCGAAGAAGTGCAACCTCTCGGGACGCTTCATTTTCTTCATCCCGGGCATCAGGACGCTGGATGCGTTCGATCTGCCGACCAACAGCTTCTACGCGATGCAGTCCGCGATCGAGAAGTTCCAGGCCATCGGCTTCATGCGCGGCGGGCGGATCTCCGGCTTCCTCGACGGCAAGCGCACGCCGTTTTTCATCACCAAGCGGCTGGTCGAGGTTTCCCGCATCGGCGACGACGGCAGGCCGACGCGCGTCTCGCAGTGGCTGATCGAGCTGGAGGCGCCGGCGGACGTCACTGCGCTGCTGCGCCCCGACGACGGCCTGGAGGCGCTAGAGCAGCGGGCTGCAGAGGCGACGGCGCTGCTCGAGGGGCGACCGACATCGGATCCCAAGGTCAGCGAGGACGGCGTGATCGACATGGACGAGCCGGCGAGCAAGGGCTCGGATGCAGGAAGCAGGTCTGCGATGCCCGAGGCGGCGACGGCCCCGCGGGCGGCACGCGCGGCCTCGGACGCGCGGCAGGCCAGTGAGCCACACGCGAGGTGTACTGCGAGCCCAACTGAGGCGCCCGCGGCCGCCAAGCAGTCCGTCGCGGGCGCCAAGGTGGTAGCGCAAGCCGATGTCGCGTGGATCCTCGACGCCGCCGTGGCCCTGGGAGTCCCCGCGGATCGCTTCGAGCAGTACGCCGAGAAGCGCTGGGGCAAGGGCTGGAAGCTGGCCACGGGCGGGCGCAAGCGTGCGCTCGACGAGGTGACCGCGTTCGCGGACGACGCGGGCGGCTTCCAGGAGAAGGTGAAGGCCGAGCTCGAAGTGTTCAGCTGAGCCGTTGAGAGCAACGTCACCGGCGGGATCCTTACTCAGCCGGCGGCATCCCGAGCATCCCATCACGAAAGGACGAACCATGATTCGAATCGGTCACTTCTCCGACCTTCACTACAGCGCCAAGAACCTCGAGGAGGCCGACCGCTGCTTCGGCTTCGCGGTCAACGAGGCGATCCGCCGCGGCATCGACGTCGCGGTGCTGTCAGGCGACGCGACGGACCACGCGCTGGAAATGCATAACCCGGCCGTTGAGCGGCTGGAGCGCCAAGTCGCCAGGCTGGCCGACCACTGCCCGGTGCTGATGCTGCAGGGTACGTTCTCGCACGAGCCACCCGGCACGCTGGCCACCTTCGGCATGCTGCGCGGTCGGTGGCCCATCAAGGTGGTCCAGCGCATCTGCCAGCTTGCCCTGCTCGACGACGGCAGTTGGGCCGAAAGCGAGGGCTGGCGATTCGATACGGTCCCCGCAGTCCGCGCGCTTTTCACCTGCGTGCCCACCGTGAACAAGGCCAACGTCGCGGCCGCGGTGGGCGCGGCGGACGCGGCGATCGCCCACGGCGAGGAACTCACGGCGCTGCTGGCGGGCTACGCGCCCGTCAACGGCGCTGCGCGGCAGTCGCTGATCCCGACGATCGCGGTGTCGCACGGCACGGTGAACGGCTGCGTCACAGAGCACGGCGTGCCGATGGCCGGCTTCGATCACGAGTTCACCACTGGGTCGCTATTCAGCGCTGGCGCGCAAGCGTTCCTGCTAGGTCACATCCACCGCCACCAGAGCTGGGAGGATGGCGGGCGGCTCGTGGCGTATGCCGGCTCCATCGGGCGCTTCCACCACGGCGAGATCGGCGACAAGGGGTTCCTGTTGTGGGATGTCGGCGCGTCCCTCGCCCGGTGCGAGTTGGTGGCCACGCCGGCACGCCGGACGCTGGACCTCGTCTTCGAGGGAGTGCCTGACCTGGCGCAGATCACGGTCGCGGTCGAGGCGCAGGCCATCGCGGGTGCCCACGTGCGCGTGCGCTGGACCGTCGCGGATGAGGACAGGCACCAAGTGGACCGCGAGGCGATCCGGCGGGCGCTGAATGGGGCGGCTGACATCCAGCTCGAAGGTCGCGTGGTGCCGATCGTGCGCAGCCGGGCAGCGGGAATCTCCAAGAGCGCGAGCCTGGCGGACAAGGTTCGCGCCTGGTGCAAGGTGGCCGGGGTGAAGGCGGAACCACTGCTTGACTGCATCACGGAATTGGATTGCCACGACCCAAGCTTCATCGCCGCGAACGTCTTGGCGATGCGGGCACCTTTGTCTGCGATCGAGCAACGCGTTTGCATGGACCTCGACCAGCAACTGCCGCCTGCATCCGAGCGCGGCGGCGCGACCGCGGCGCTGGAACTCTTCTGACCTGAGACGGAGGCACACGGGGCGGCACTGCCCGGTTGCGCGCCTGATTTCCGACCGATACAGGTCGTGGACCCAGCACTGCCAGCACCGTGGGCAAGCCGCACCCGACCTGCTGCCGGTCGCAGCTTCAGGGCAAGCGAGCGCTGCTACACAGGAGCCGCCCGCGTTTCCGAAGGGCTGCTGAGAACCGCACTGCTGTCGGCCGGGATGGCAGCTTCGGCGGCCATTGACGACCCTTTGCGGTCGCTCGCGTTGCTTCTCAAGCGATCGCTAAGGCGCGGTGGCGCTCGTTGGCCATTGAGGCAGCCGCCGGACCCGCCCAGAGCGAACTTCGGCCTGTCGAACAAATGTCACTTTGCCGAAGCTAGTTCAGCACACAGCACATCAATCGGATCGGCCTTCTTGCGCATCACATCCTTGGAGTACTGTGCGACCAACTTCGCCGACAACTTCTTGCACCATGTTGGACTCTTTAGTTCGTTCTTGTAGTCGAACGCTTCCCCTTCATCGCCAACAACCTCGGCGTTTAGGTCGAGCGCAAGCGACTTTGCCAAGCTCTCGATGATCTCTAGAAGTTCATTCATTTTTTTCGACGCGATGATCTTCTCCATGTTCTGAAGCATCGCCACACCTACCGAATCAGTTCGAAGAAGGCTGACGACTGCATAAGCCAAGAAGTACTTCGTCAAGTTGTAATATGCAAATTGCTTGTTGTCGATCGCCTCAAGCGCCGACTCAATAGTCTTGAAAATTTCCCAATATCCAAAGATTCGGGCGCCCGTCACATCAGGCCTGCCGAATATTTGAGAGTGGAGTTCATCCATTACTTTGTACTTCTGATGACAGCTCCACGGCTGCGCCAAATCCATTGCAAGCAGGATCAGTCCTGCAGACTCGTTGCTCAGTACGGATTTACCCTTGTTGGCCTCGCCTTGCTTGATCTCATAGGCGACAGAGTCCTCGCTGACCGCGGCAACCTCAGCCTGCAGGCGCTGCTGAATCTTGTGGTTGGACTTCAGATCCCGCGCCTTGATTGCATTCTGGTTGTTGCTGTTGGTCGTGATCGCCTGGGAAAGAGGCGTGTTGCCCTTTGTTTCGATGAGCTTTACAAGAATCTTTAGGTCCTCGGTGATTTTCGATTTCTCCGCCATCAACGATGTGAGGCTTTGAGCACCGTTGACCACAACATAGTCCTCAACCTCAATTCGCTCCTCCGTTTCGGAGGTGATCTTCCTGCAAAGAACGTTGATACCATTGTGGTACAGCGGAAAATTCTTATGCTCACCCTTATCCTTGATGCTTGCCCTCAGCCCCTTGTTGACTTTAGTGTTGCCTAGGGCAAATCGTACGTTTTGCTCGAAGAGTCGACCATCGATGATCCCATCCATCTTTAGGAGGTTCAGGGCCGGCGCCAGAAAGATCCTGGCAGCTGCACCGCCAGCGTCGTATTCGATGACATCTGTGTCCGAGACATCGAAGTAATAGACGTCCTTGATACCGCCATCGACATTGAGATCGACGTAATCTCTTGCGATTGCGTCTGCGTCATAAAGCTCGATGTTCGATAACTTGGTCAGAATTGCCTTTGCGTCATCGTTTGCTCGGGCATTGCTAATGAAGATGCCACGTACGTCGTACGCATCGACTTTTGCTGCCAGTCCGGTTCTTAGAATCGTCTGCTTCAGCTTTTCGTTCTTTGTCTCCGCGAGAACTTCGGCGATCTTCTCCTTGCTATCGAACTGCTGAAGAGTCCCGAAGAACTCTTTCAAATCGGTATCGCCAAACTCAGCGCCGTCCTTGGTCTTCGTTTTCGCTTGGACGATGAAAACGACTTCAGAAACATCGTCGACATAGATGGCATCCACGCCCTTGTCATGCTTTGCATCCACGCAAGCATCATCAGCGTCTATCTCCTCCAGTCGATAGATGTGCTCCAAAAACCATCTGATGAAGCGACCTGAGAAATCTGGGGCTCGTTTCTCATATGCCTTGAGATGGTGTTCGGAAAATGCGTTGTGATTGAGATCGACGGCCTTCATCAGTCATCCTTGTTGGCGAGTCATTGATTCTGCAGCAGCGCCACCCGTGTGTCGCGGCTAATTAAGTCAGGGAAGGGCACAGTTCGGGTTGGCTGCTGCTGTCGCGGAGACGATGAAGGGCAGCAAGGAGTACGCAGGGGTTCGTCCCACCGCTGCCAATGGCCGCAGCTGGCCGAAACCAACGGCCAATTCGACCCAGAGGAGGCCGCCGGAAGGCGCCGAGCAGACGTTCAGGCATCATTGAGTCCAAGTTCGCACCGACCGTTGCGCAACGCGGCTCGATCACCCGAGTTCGACACCAACCGACGCAAGTGGTTGATTTGCTTGAAGTGGCGACTTGAAATTGCCACTACAGCAGGCTCATTTGGGCGTCGTGGGCGGGTTTCTTGATGTGGAGTGCGGCCAAGACTTGGGCTTGGCGTGGGTGGACGGTGGAGACGCCGTGGATGGGCGCTGTGTTGTTGATGCTGACGGTGTGCCGTTGGATGCGGCGCAGGTCGGCCAGGGCGGATTCCGGGGACAGGTCGCTGCCGGCGAGCTTGAGACGCTGGCGCATGACGCGGTACAGGATCAGCGCCATGAAGCAGATGCTGGCGTGGGCCTTGATGCGTTCGGGCAGGCGATGGAAGACCGGGGCGATCTCGATCTCGGACTTCAGCACCCGGAAGCCGCGCTCGATGTCAGCCAGCGACTTGTAGCGTTTGACCACCTCGGCCGGGGTCATGTCTTTGACGTTGGTGACCAGCATCAGCTTGCCGTCCATGAGTTGCGCTCGCGCGAGTGCGGTCTCATCGATCGCATAGGTGAACAGATCGGACTTCAGGTCAACCTTGATGATGCGCGCCAGATGGGCGTCGCTGACCTCGTGGAAGAAGCGGGCCTTGGCGCCGGAATCTGAGAGCTTGCGGCCACGCTGGGCTTTGCCCTCGTCCTGGGCATCGAGCTTGCCAGCCAACTGGTCGGCACGTTGCTGCAAGGTATGGATGCGTGCGAGGCGTTCCTGGGTCTGCTCGGCCGCGCGCAGCGGGTTGTGCGCCACCATCAGACGATGGCCTTGCCACTGCGCCTCCTCGACGATCTCTTCGCTGGCCTGGGCGGCACGCTCGCTCATAGGCTCCAGGAGATCGACGAACTCGCCGTAGCGCCGCCCGGGCACTGCCAGGATGAACTCCAGCGCTCGATCGCCGGCGACGTGCAACTTGGCCAACGCCTCGATATTGTCGAGCGAGAGCAAACCACGATCAGCCACCACGACCAGGCGACGGATATGCGGGTAGCGCGACAGCACCTTCTTGAGCGTGGGCTCCAGCGTCGGCGCCTCGGCCGTGTTGCCGTCGAAGACCTCGTGGTAGATCGGCATGCCGTCGGCGGTCTGAACGACGCCCAGCATGAACTGACGCGCGATGATCCCTTCCTTGGACATGCCGAAGTGGCGCACGTCGCCATCTTGCTGGCTGTGGCCCGCGGCGCGGATGGTGGTGAGGTCATAGAACACCACCGAGAGGTCTTCGTCGATGAGCGGGCGCAGCAACCGGGCCACGCAGTTGTCGACGGCTTCCTGGTGGTCCATCAACGCATCCATGCTGCGCAGCAGGTGCTGATGGTTCAGCTTGGCCACGTCGATGCCGGGCATGCTGACGGTCTGCAGCCAGCGAAGCACGCCCAACTTGGACTCCAGGTCACACAGCCGGTTGAAGACCATCACGCGGATCGCGTGCTCGACCGCGGTGGTGAACCGAGCACGCCGGAAGACAGACCCCAAGCCGTCCAAGCCGAGCTCATGCCAGAGCGCGTCGAGCGCCCAGACATCGCCCAGGGAGAGCGCCGACTCGAAGCGCACCTGAGGATCAGCACCCTCTGCTACAGGACGCCCCTTGGCGCGAAGCAAGCCGTTGAGCAGAGAGTCGACCTGGCCTCCGTTCTCGTCGATGCGACCCAAGGTGGCCACCGTGCGCTGGCGGGGCTTGCCGTGTTCATCGCGGAAGGACTCGACCAGTTGCGCATAGGTGCGTTCGCCGGATCGGGTGAGCTTGATGAACATGAGGCAAGTGTAGCCAAGACATCGATAGATGCCAACACGCGCACATATGTAAACGTGCCACTACAGAAAACCCAGAAATGCACGCCTAAGTCATTGATTTTATTGACGCCGGCGACCGGAAATCGCTGAAAACAGCGATTTGGTGTCGAACTCGGGCGATCACGTATCCCGGCAACCCTGGGTGCCACCTTGTTGACGCCAGTATCATGGCGCCAGCGCCCCATGCTCTGGCAGAGATTGAATGCACATCGACGACGCGATCACCGCAGCACTTCGCAATGTGGCCGAGCACGGCGATACGGACATCTTCCCGTTCCCGTTCGAGAACCTGCTGTTCCGCGACCGACTGTCGTATGCAGCCGGCCTGATCAAAGCCATTCACTCAAAACCCGATCACTGGCTTTCGACCTATCCACCCGAAACCATCCGCAGCCTGACCCAGGTCGGCTACGCCGGGTTTCGTTGGGCGACGCTGGTCGATCCCTTCTGGAACGCGTACTACTTGTCGCTGGTGCTCTCGATCGCGGACAAGATCGAATCAGTCCGCGTCTCGGAAGCCGCTAGCACGGTGTTCTCCTATCGCTTTCACTGGCAGAACGCCGACGCCAAGATTTTCAAGGACAGCACCTGGGTTGACTTCAGGAAGCAGTGCCTGACGCTCAGTGAGACCTACCCGGTGGTCGTCCAGACAGACATTTCTGACTTCTATCCCCGCATCTACCACCACCGCATAGAAAACGCACTTCAGCGCCTACCTGGCGTGGGAGATCAGCCGAAGCGAGTCATGGACCTGCTCAAACAGTTCTCGCAGAACGTGTCCTACGGCTTGCCGGTGGGTGGACCCGCTTCGAGGATCCTGGCAGAACTGTCTCTCGACGGCGTTGACAAGCTGCTGATTCGGCGCGGCGTGCGCTTCTGCCGATACGCCGATGACTACGCCATCTTCTGCTCCGACAAGGCCGAGGCCTATCGCACACTGGTCTTCCTGTCCGAGAAGCTGGCGAATGAAGGCCTGGTTCTTCAGAAGAAGAAAACGCGGATCCTCTCAGCACAAGAGTTTCGGGAGACGGCTCAGCTATTGGATCCTGCCGAGGCGGCGAACGCGCTTGCGTCCGAAGAGCAAAAGCTGCTGAGCATCTCGCTGCGATTTGATCCCTATTCGCCGACGGCCGAAGAGGATTACGAGGAACTCAAGGGCGCCATCCAGGATCTCGACATCATCGGCATCCTCGGTCGCGAGATCGCCAAGACAACGATCGACTCGGCCGTGGCCAAGCAGGCCGTTCAGGCAATCCTCGTCCTCGATCCGGCGCAACAGCAGCAGGCGGTGGGCATGCTGCTCGATGGCGACAACGTCATGACACTCGCACCGGTGTTTGTGGCGGTTATGCGTGTCGTGCGCGATGTATACGCGAGTTCGGCCGCCGACGCTCGGGCGCGAATCGATGAAGCTCTTTGCAAGCTATGGACCGAGCGATCTCCGCTGCTGTCGGTTGAAGTCAACCTGTCCTACTTCATCCGCGCGTTGGCGGGGGACCAAATCCAGCAGAAAGAAGAGATCCTTATCAAGATCTTCGAAGATAGCGCCAATCCGATGATTCGCCGCATGGTTATCTTGGTGATGGCCAAGTGGTCGTGCCACTACTGGCTGTCTGATGCGAAGTTGAAATACGGTGGAATGTCGATCTTCGAGCGACGTGCGTTCATCATCGCGTCCTACTTCCTAGGTGACGAAGGCAAACACTGGCGCGATCACGTCAAGAGTAGTTGGTCCGAAGCGGAACTACTGACCCGCGATTGGTTTTCTACTCGATTCCAGACCAACAGGAGCGTACCGGTGTGATTTCCGAACGCGCCTTCGCGAAGTCGTTCGCCTCGTTCTGGCAGGAGCTAGTGCCGCTACTCACGCCGCGGTTTGTGGGTCTTTTCAACGAGGCCTATGAGCAGGCCCTCGTCGACGAGGCAGGAATCCCGCTCCAGGCCGTGCCGATCGGGCCCGGCACCAGAACTGATATTGTCGCGGAGTTCGCATTCTGGGGTGCCCGCTTGTTGCACGATAGGGGCATGGCTGCGGGCGGCCTGCTCGATGACTCAGCGATTGTCCAAGAGGCGAGCCGAAGGGCATTTGAGGTAGTGCAGAAGTACGAAGGCGTGAAGCCTGACGTAGTCCGACCGCTATCGGCCAGCGAGCTCCGCGAAGGTCAAGCACTGGCGAGGAACTACGCGTCGCTCTACCGTGCCTGCGATCCCAACGCGCACATCGACTTCGGCCCGAGGTTTCAAGGCTGCGGATTCCTGAACGCGGCTGAGGGCGATTTGGGCATCGATGGAACGTTGGTGGAAGTCAAGACGACGACCCGCAAGGTCGCAGGTAAGGACCTGAGGCAGCTCATTACCTACCTCGCACTAGATGCGGCAGCCGGGCATCATCGCTGGACTTACGTCTCGATCTTTAACCCCCGACGCGGAACGTGTCACCGTGCCGAAGCCTATGCACTGCTACTTCGGATCTCCGGTGGGAAGCCTCGCGTCGACGTACTCGGGGAGTTGATTGAATTCGTCCAGGCAACCGAATTCGTAAACAACCAAACCTTCTAGGCATCCGCCCTCTGACTTGCTGGTCACCCTGTGCGTTTCGAGCAGCGGCTTTCCAGCATCGGACCGAATTTCCGCTCCTGGCCGTTCAGGGCCACTGGAATGCTTCACCTGATTGACCGCCCCACCGCACAATGCTGTCCGGCCGATGCGCCGGTTCGAACGCCACCAACCGTGCGAGCAAGGAGCAAGCGGATCCCGCAGCCGGACCGTGGCTCGGTGAAGCCGCGATGCGGCGATGACTTGATTCCTCTCGATGGTGACGGAGAGTTGACTGATTGAGCAAGTGCTCATCCTCTCAGATTGGATCAGGACATGAAAGCGGAACTGACGACAGTCATCGCGGCCGACCGTGATCGTACGGGTTACGTCCCACTGCACATCACGCTGACGGGGTTCAAGGGCATCCGAAGCGGTCTCGGCCGGGATTCGCTGATGCTGGACCTGGAAGCACTGTGCACGGACGCAACCCTGGTCGCGCTCTCTGGGGCCAACGGCCGGGGCAAGTCGACCATCATCGACAACCTGCACCCGTACCTCGTGATGCCGTCGCGGGCCAGCGCTGACGGGCTTGGTGCGTTCTCGTACTACGACCACCTGTATCTGCCCGAAAGCGAGAAGATCCTGGTGTGGCGTCATGCGGGTGCGCGGTACAAGTCCCACTTGGTCTTCCGCCTGAACGGACGGCGCAAGACCGAGGCGTTTCTGTTCATCGAGGCCGCGGACTCATGGCGGCCCGTGCAGCTCGCGGATGGGACGGTGGTCGACGGCAAGGTGGACACCTATGAGCAGGCCGTGGCGGCCATCCTGGGCCCGGCCGACACGTTCTTCACATCCGTGTTCTCCGCGCAGGGCAAGCGGCCGCTATCGGCCTTCAAGAACTCCGAGATCAAAACGCTGCTCGGCGATCTGTTGGGCCTCGAAAAGATCCGCGAGCAGGGCGCCCGCGCAGCGGAGACGACGCGCCTGCTCAAGGCGGGGCTGACGGTGGTCCGCACCGAGCAGGGCCAGGTGGCCGACACGGTGGTTCGGTTGAATCGGCAGGTCGAAGCATCGGGCGATCCGTCCGCGGTCGTTGCAGAGGCGGAGGCAAACAAGGCGGCCGCAGCCGCCGAACTGGTCGACGCGCAGACACGAATCACGCAGCTGGAGGCGAATGCAGTCAGCGCGGAAGGTACGGAGCGACGGCGGGCGGATCTCCATGCCGAGCGCGCGAAGGCAAGGGGCCAAGTCCAAGCCACTGCGAAGCGCACCCAAGAGGAGGGCGCCCGGCTGGACCAACGGCAAGCGCTGCTGCGCCAGCGCGCTGATGCTCGCAAGCGCCAGCACCGTGAGCGGGTGCGGCAGCTGGAGGTGCGGCGGGCTGGCCTGGTGCGAACCAGGGAGCTTGCGGGTGCGATCGACCGCGCGGTGCGCAGGCAGGATCTCGCCGTTCGTGTCGTCGAGCAGCGGCGGGCGCGCCTGGTTCAGGCGCAAGCCGTTGTGGATAACGCAGAGCGCCTCAAGGAACAGGTGCGTCGGTGCAGCCAAGACGTGGCGGGTATCGAGCGCGAAGCGGGACAACTGGCTCTTCGGCAGTCCGACCTGCAGCGGCGGTATGGCCTGGCGCTCAGCGTGCCGTGCGCCGGTACCGACCTCCAGGGGCGATGCCAACTGCTCGGCGATGCCCGCGAGGCGCAAGCCTTGCTGCCGAGCGTCGACGGGCAACTCGGCCAGCTCGCGGATCGCAAACGGGACGCGCTGGCGCACAAGGCCGAGTCCGAGTCCGCGCTGGGCCGTCTCTCGGGTGCTGCAGACCAACGCAACCTGGCGGAGCTACGGCTCGAGCGAGCGGAAGCAACGCTGACCAAGCTGCGACTCGCTGCGGCCCGCGAGGGCGAACTCGAACAGGCCCGGTCGAGCTTGGCCGCGGTCGACGAGGAGCTGTGCGGCATGGGTGCCGAGCCGGTCCAAGAGACCGAAGAGGAGCGCGCGGAGCGGCGGGAGATCGAAGAGGCGCGGCTGCGCCTGCATGGCGAGGCAACCGCCTCCCAAGCGGACGCGAACACACGGCTGGAAGCAGCGAATCGCGCGCTGGCAGAGCTACCGGCGCCGTTCGACACCCGTGCGCTGGCGACCGCACGCAACACCGCGGCGAGCGCCGCGGGCGCGGTGCAGTCGGCCGAGCGGCGCCATCAAGACGCGATCCGAAGGCAGGAGCAACTCGCGGCACTTCGCTTGCAGCTGCAAACTGCGCAGCGCGAGCAGGCACAGTGCGACGACCGGGCGGCTCGGATCGAGCAGGCGCTGAGCCAGTGGTCCCTGCTTGCCAAGTGCCTCAGCAACGACGGGGTGATTGCGCTGGACATCGACGACGCCGGACCGACGTTCGCGGCGCTGGCCAACGATCTGCTGCTGGCATGTTACGGGCCCCGTTTCACGCTGGAGGTTTGCACGCAGACGGCGACGGCCAAGGGCGAGCTGCGGGAGGACTTCGACATCATCGTGCACGATGGCCTTCGCGGTGAGTCGAAGAGCCTGAAGCTCGTCAGCGGCGGCGAACGGGTTTGGATCAACGAGTGCCTGACGCGGGCGATCGCGCTGTACCTGGCAGGCAATACCGGACGCCGATTCGGCGCGCTGTTCTCAGACGAGGCCGATGGGCCGCTGGATCCCGAGCACAAGCGCATGTTCATGGAGATGAAGCGCGAGGTGCTCAGGCTCGGAGGCTACGAGCGCGAGTTCTACGTGTCTCAGACGCCGGAGCTCACGGCGATGGCGGACGTGGTCATCGACCTCGACGCATTGGCCAAGCAGCATGAGAAGGAGGGCACATGAGGGGGATCCAACCCGCGCGCAGGCCACCGTCACCTCTTGACGCGGAGTTCGCCACGGAATTGCAATGTCGATGGCCATCAGCGCTGGGATTCCCCACCATGGCATCGACGGCTCCTGCCTGCCCCGGGCCGTCGGCTGCGGTGCGGCGGCTGAGCGGCATCATCAGTAGCAATGACGGCTTGCTGGCGGCGAGTTCATTTGGTACGTTGGCTGCCAACGACCCGGAGCCGACATTGATATCAAGCCGGAATTGGAAATTCGCCGATGGCACGAAATAGGCTCTCGGAGATTTCAAAGACTTCTGTTGAGATCGGGTAGGCGGCTTCCTGGTATTCGCGCACCACGACGCCGCCAAGCCGCCCGACGAAATCAGCGTGTTCGGCCGCCCAAAAATAGAGGAAGTCGCGATCGGGAGCAACGGCCAGGACCGGCCATCCGGTCACGCTTTCCACGACCTCTCGAAGGTTGGGCGCAAGCAACAGCGAAGCCTTGAAGGGTAACGAGGTGACCAGATAACCCAGCCGGACACCGTCGATGTCCTCCCATTCGACAGTGGCCTCCTGCACGGTCCGCGCCAGATTGGTAAATGCCTTGCCTCCCGCTTCTGCTTCGCTCAGGCCCAGTCTCTGCAACATGTCGTGACTGACCCAGCTAATTGCACAGCCATCGGACGACTGGTGAACGAGAACACGATCAACCCGATCGCTCAGCGGAACGCGAAAGTCCGCCGGCTCTTCGTAGTTGTTGGGTTCCATCGCCCAGTAAAGCTGCTCGGCGGAAAGATCGGCGATAGCGCCGGATCGCGATTCGATCACGGTATCCACGAAGCGAGCCACACAACCAACGTCACCGCTCTTGGCAAGGTCTCTGTCCAGAATTGTGAGGTTGATCAGAATCCGGGTGCCACCGATGTCCAACGAATGACGACCTGACTCGGGATCGATGCTGAAATCGATGCCGCGCCGCTGCAGCTCTTCCTCGAACAGTTGTTGAGTGTCCATGGGGCGGGCGCCGTTGCGCGTACGGCATGTTGTAAATGACAGCCAATGCTACCCCGCCAGGTCGACACGCTTCCAGACGCGCGACCGTTCGAACGACTGCTCATGGCCGGGACTTCCAGTTCACGGCCGCGCCAGACAGCTGACCTTGGCCGGCCGCGCGCACCATTCGAAAGTCAGCTTCCTGGCACGGCCTCGCACTCACAGTCTCGGCCAGAAGCGGCTCTCGGCGGCTGGCAGCTTTCGGGTGCTTGACTTGCACGGGTGATAAGTACCAGGCGGCAGAACTCACCTTAGTCCGCCGGGTGCCGGGCCATCGGTTGCCCCCCACCCGCGTATTCCTATGGTGCGGAGGCGGCGTTCGCGGACCTACGCACCTTTGCCATCACGGCCAGAGCCTTCGTTGTCGGCACGACCTGCGTAGTCAGCAGGAGGCCCTGCCCTTTGACAGAAAGTGTCCACGGGTCCAGCCTGTACGCAATGCTCGGGTTCTCGACCTCGAAGTCGAAATCGCCGCGCAGCTCCTGCGCGAACGGTGCCATGCCGACGGTCGTGCCCGTGATTTCAGCAACGCCGGTGCACGACAGGTTCAGCGCCGGACTCTTAAGCATGAGTTCGGCAAGCCCAGGCTTGAGCGTTGGATGAAACTTCAGCGAGCTCATACGCGCGCGCATCTCCCCGCTCTTGCCGTCGGGGTCGGGCACGAACTCCAGCGTCCCCGAGCTCGCCAGGGTGCGCTTGCCGAGCGATGCCTTGACCTTCATCGAGTCGCTGACAGCAAACTTGCAGGCAAGGTGTCCGAGCCCCATCGGCGTGATGCTGTACTTCAGGCTGACGTCGACGTTCCCCTCGACCGAAGCCGACACCGCCACGGTGTCGAGCGCCGGCGACAGCTGCAGCCCCGTCAGGCAGATCTTGGCGTCATCGCTCGACACGGTCACGGCAGCGCCGATGCGGGCCAGCTTTCCGTCGCCTAGCAAGCCCTTCACGGTTTCGCGCCGTGTCTCGCACTCCAGGCGCTTGGCCGACTGCTCAGCCACACAGGAAGCGCTCTTCGTGGTCTTCTCGGTCATGCAGGCCGTGGTACGAGTTGTCGCGACGGCGAGGTTGAAGCTGTTTCGCGTGGCCACTGAAGCGACGCAGGTGGCATCCGGCGCGGACAGAATGCACTTTCCTCCGCCGATGCAGGTCTTCTTGCCGTTGAGAGGATTGCGCCCGCAGATTCCCGCTGATTTGAGGACGCACTGATTGCACTTGGACGGGTCCTCCTGCGCGGCGTTGTTCTTGCAAGCGTCCGCGTCGAACCTGCAGCTGTCGGGGGACATGGTGCACTTGATGCCTGCGTCCTGCTCCACGCGCAAGGTCTGGTGAACTTCCGGCAGAACAGCTTTGGCGTTGCGGGCGCCGACGCACAAGCCGACCTGGTTGACCGCGTGATTGAGCGCGAACGCCAGGGCGTCCTTGCGAATCGCGACGAAGCTCTGCGCCTCGTCCGGATCCAGCCCGAATCGCTCGGACACGAGGGTCGACACCTGGTTGCCGATGCCGTCATAAGTCGGCTCGACGGGCAGCGGCCCCGCCGCCGGCATCGCAGTATCAGGAGTGATGGGCACTATCTGGGCCACGACGCGCATCCTGCTGTCACCAATCACCACTGCCAGACCTTCGAACCGGAAAGGGACCGTCAGGGCGTTGCCCTCCGTGACGATAGCGCCCGACAAGCCGGCGCCTGTGAGCTTGAAGATGCGCTTCGGGTCGTACTGGTCCGCGGAGAGCAGCGGGATGTGGGCTTCGGCCATCGGTTGTTGCGCAAACCAGCCTCCAACGTTGTCGCGGTAGTGGTTGAGCACGCCGGCAAGCGCCTCGCCGAGAAGCTTCACGTCGTACTTGGCGACTTCAACCTTCTGAACCGTCAAATGCGTCAAGCCTACTTGGTTCCTGAGGACCAGCTTCGGTTGGCCGGCGTCCTCAGCCATGGCGCCGGCGATGCTCCCATAGACCTTGATGACGCCAGCGATGTGCGGTTCGTACTCCTTGAGCAGCTTGCGAGCCTTCTCGTCGTCCTTGTCAGCATCCTTCTCTGTGAACTTGCGGTCGAAGGCCACTTCGACAAGCAGCACCTGGTCGTCGGCGGTGAACTTCGCGCTCTTGAGACCGAGGTCGGTTGCGGCCTTGGTCGACAGTGCGCTCTCCACGTCGCCCAGCTGCACGCTCAACGCAATCGTCGGCCCCGTCAGGCGACTCAGGGCGGAAGCATTCGCCTTCAGCGATTCAGCTCGGATGGAGTCCGGAGTGACCGGAGGCCATTTGGCGTTCAGGTACTTCGTCAGCGGGTCCTGCCTGAACACGAACAAGACGGCCAGGAGCACGACGACCAGCACAGTGCAGCCGGCAGCCCCAAGCTTCAGCGGCGCCGTCCCGGGCAGCTTTTTCCACACGAGCTGCAACCACTTCGGAAGGCGCAGAATCGCGCGGGCCGCCCATGCGTCGATGCGGGTATCAAGTGACCCCCTTCCGGAGCGAAGCGGCTTAACGCCTTCATGGGCCTCGCCTGCGGGCTCACTCGGCTTGTTGGTCGCCATCGGTCCTCCCCTGGACGCAGAAATCGGAGCGCCATGCAGTAGACCAGACGCGGGTACCGAGCGCAATCCACAGACGTAGGGGTCGCCTTCGACTCCATAGGACTAAACCGCTCGCGCGGTAAGCGCTCCGGGTGAGGTCGGGGCGGTTCGTTTGACACCGTGCCGCTCAAGAAGTTGGAAGTTCTCCCGCGCCATATCAAGCTCAAGTGGACAGGCAAGAGCTGCGAGATTTCGCAATAAGGTATCGGGCGGCGCGTTCATGGCGAACCTTTGGCTTGCGCACTAAAGGGCTAAACGGCATTCTTTAGAGCGCGGTTTGGCGTAGCGTTTGCGTCTGCAACGGGTCGGCCGCGGCCGATCGCTTCGAACGTCTCTCGTTGGCAGCAGACCAGTCATCCGCTTGTCTGCGGCCGAGCTTTCATTGCCGTTTACGACTTGCGCGTCCTTGCCGCTGATCCTATTCTGTGCCCCGCTAGGCTGCGGAGGCGATCATGGCGATGGAGTACGGCGGCTACCGATGGCTGCGAGTAGAGCCAGGGGACAAGTGGCGATGGATCCAAGAGTACGTGATGCTTTCGGCTGACTTCAGCCTGTTGTGTCCAGCTGACCGTGTCTGCGAGTTCGGCTCCGGCATGTTCTCGTTCGGACGGCCTAGAGGCTCACGCGGTAAGTGGTCCGGCGCCAAGAAGATCAGCGCGTATGGCGCTGGATCGATTCACGTCCGCGTAGCCGACAAACTTGGCCCCTGCCTCGTCGGTGTGGCGATCATCAACTTCAGACTGGTGCCGATTGCTCGCGGCAACGAGCAATCCGTCAACCCGATCTGGGTCGAGATCATGGACATGTACGCACGCGTTCACTCTGCGTACCAGGACTGGCGCAAGAACGGTCTGCCTCCGCCGCCGCCGCCGCCCGAGGGCATGCCAGAAAGGCTACCGGACGATCCTTTCCCGAATCGCTTCTAGACTAGTGGCCAGTCCGCCAAGCAGTGTTGCCGGGCTGCTTACTGTGATCGGGGACTCGGGGGCTTCAACATGGTGATGATTCACGACGGCATGCGAAGGCCGATGAGCAAGCAAAACGCTGCGTTGTCGTCAGGGCGAAACGCGCATCGGCGCCTGCGCGATGAGTTCTGAAGAGGGCGGAGCATCATCGCAGCCCACCGTAAGATGCAGCGGGTTGAGGAGTACGCGCAGATGCGCATGAATGGTTAGCGCCTCACGGGGCACTGAGGCGGCTTTAGGCGCGCACCGCGACTGAGCTGCCTAGCTCGTCGCCGTACCTTGTTCGGTGACTGCTTGCGGGCGTTGAGAATCGCGCGACGAATGTCGCAGATGGATCGAAAGTCCCAGTTCGCCGTCAACGGGAGCAGTCGTTGGCCGGGCATCGCGACCAGATGGTTGACTTGCCCGTCCGACCAGCCGCCGCAGAAGGGCAAGTTCCGAGGTACAGCGGTCAGCCGCCCGACGAACCGGCCAAAGTCAAGTATCGGTGCCCGCGGTCATTCGCCCGCGAATCCTGACTGGCTGCACCCAGTCTTGAACAGCCACTCGCTCGCCTCCATCGGTCGACTGCTGATGGCCGTTGCCGGTGCCCACGAGTGGCCGCTTTACGGACCTCTATCGTGCGCCCTGCAGGACATCGACTACGGGCGCCAGAGCGCGGCGGCGTTGATGATAGTCTCCGTTCTTCTGAACTTGATGCGCTTCGAATGCACGGGGCATGGGGTGCTCCTTCGGGATTCAGGGCGGCGAGATTGAGCCTCACAGCCTCTGTGAAAAGAAGGGGCGCCGTGGCGCCCCGGTCGAATCAGCACATCGCCAGGGCGGCGGTGGCCTCGTCGTTGGACAGGAAAACGTCGTTGCCGACGTCGTAGTACGCATGCTCACCCGTGAATGGGTTCCACATGTAAAGCAGGCGTCGTCCTGTGCGAGTCGTGAACGGCGCCTCAGTGCCGCCGCATGCCGCAATCCATTCCGGCTGCGGCGTCGTCTCGGCCTTCACAGCAGGCCCATTTCCGCAAAGCTGATGCAACTCGACCCGGCAACAACCATGTGGTCGAGGACGCGCACATCCACGAGACTCAACGCGGACTTGAGAGTCCGAGTCAGGAACTCGTCGGCGCTGGAGGGCTGGGGCTGGCCGCTGGGGTGCGGATGGCCGAGGATGACGCCGCCAGCGTTGTGGTGCATCGCGCGTCTGACGACTTCGCGGGGATAGACGCTGGTCTGGTTCAGGGTGCCTGCGAAGAGTTCCTCGGTCGCAATGACTCGCATCTGCGAATCGAGGAAGACGACGACGAAGGTCTCGCGCTCGACGCCGGCGAAGTGGACCTTGAAGTAGTCCTTCACCAGGGTCGGGCTGTCGAGCACGCAGCGGCCAGCGAGCGCCGTGTTGGCCGAACGGACCAGCAGTTCGTGGGCGGCGGCGAGAGCGTGCCGGATCCGGATTGAGCGAACGGCCGGGCCGGATGGCAGGCAGTCGAGCGTGATGCTGTCAGAACACGGGAGCGCAAGCACCTCCACCCGGGGCGGGTCGAGAAGGATGTCCTCCAGTTGCTGACGTCCACCAACGCGAGCACCGCGCTGCTGGCGCGACGCCTGTACGAAGCGAAGGTCATTCCCCAGGCAGCGCCAGCCCGCGCGGCGCAGGAGCCGCTCCAGACGGCGAGGAAGCACCTGGAGCACTGGATCGAAGAGCAGGTGGAGGGGATGCAGTGCCTGACCCTGCATCTGCGGCTGATGGTGGGAAAGGCCGACGAGGAGTTCAGCGGCCGGCCGGCCGGTCCGGGCATGGTCACGGCGTTGTGGTCCAGCGAGTGCGAGCCGTTCACGGTAGGCCCCGCCCTGGACGCGCTGGAGGCGCTGCTGCCGGGGCTGGGCCAGACGGTGCTCACCACCATCGACTTGATCGGCGTGCTGCTGGTGCCGGCGTTCACCGCATGGGATGCGATGGGCGTGGCCCAGGAGCACTACTGGTACGGCGAGCAGAACGAGGAGGTGGCGCTCGACGAAATGTGCGCAGCCGATGAGGCCGAACGCGAGGCCATGCGCGACGGCATGGTGACCCGCAAGATGATCGATGAGGCCTTCCCTGCGTGGGCCACAACATGGCCGAAGCGCCGCAAGAAGGTGTCGCAGCGTGTGCTGGCCGGCGTCGCCGAGACGGCGCGCAGCCAAAAGGCAAGGCGGGTAGCGCAGCTTGTGCTCGCGCTCAAGCACCTGCGTCTGAAGGATGAGTGCCGCCCTCAAGGAGACGGCTCGTTCATCGGTTTCGGACCGGTGCTCGTGTGGCGGGACGGTGACGTTGTCGCGCGCATCTTCGACGACTTTTGCAACGACGCTTGCCAAGCCGAGTACGTCGACTGGTGCGGCGAGCATCGCTTCGACCTGGAGGAGGATGCGTCCGTGAATGCGTGGATGAAGCTGATGAAGCCGCGTCTCGAAGGGATCCGCCTCTTGGACAACTTGATCTTCGAGCTGTCGGCCGGAGACTGGCTGCGCATACCGAAGGGATTCCGATGAAGAAGGTTTCGTTCGACATCACCGCGGGCAAGGAGGCGCCGCTCAAGCTGTCGCAGGCGATCCTGCTGTACGAAGGCGACGCGGGCGTGTGCTTCGCCAGCGTGCATGGCATCGACGCTACCGGCAAGCATCCGGTCATTCTTGAGGGGATGGCCTTTGCATCCGAAGCGGCGGTGCGCCTGGCGCTCGAACTGTCCAACAACGCCATGCGTGGCGGCTTCGTGCCGCCCGAACTGCTGTACCTGGAGGGCAGCGCGATGGCCTGGTGGGTGCCGCCGGCGCGCCGACACATCGCGTTTCGCTCCGAGAGTCTCGGATCGCCGGAGCGGGGAGAAGTGGTGCCGCACCCGGGCCTTGTCTTTCGCGCCGAACACGGCCGACGCTGGTGCGTGTGGGCCTTGAAGGGCTCCGCGCGCCCGACCGAAGAGACGCCGCTCTATCAGGCCCCGTACTTCAACGTCTATGCGGACGGAGGGATCTGCACCGGCAACGTCCATCTGCCAGAAGGAACCACGGCCGAGCGCATCAGGGCGTGGAACGATGCGTTCTTCGGTTCGTTCTTCACACACCCGAACGTGCAGGGAAAGCTCGTGACGTACAAGGGTGGAACCTTCAAGTTCTGGACCGACATGCTGGACGGGCGCCACCAGGAATTCCCCGAGCACGTGCTGGTGCCATGCCATCGGACACTGGCCCAGGTGCTCGGGCTTCGAGGGCAGGCATGACCATCGACCCGCGCGACGCGGCCTTGCAGTCGGCCTGTCCCGTCGTACCTGTCCCCCGATTCGGGGAGCTGCCCTCGGCACAGCCTGGACAGCGCGTCCTGTTGGCCAGGAACGGGGTGTTCCTGGAGGTCACGCGCACCTGGATGCGTTGCGTCCTCAAGCTCGGCGATCTGCCGGCGACGCCTCCGTTGCCGTATGGAGTGGTGCACGAGCACCTGTCCTTCGCGTTCGGCGTGATCCCGCTGCGATTGCTGGACGAGTTCATCGCTCATGGGCGGCGTTCGCTGCCCAACGAGGCGGCCGGCGCGCTGGTCTTCTCCAAGACGCGCGGCGCTCTTCGGTTGGTGCTGCATGAAGCGCTGGAGGCGGGGCCCGCGGCGATCCGCTATCGCATCGATGCCATGGACGCCGACGAGGAACTGGCGGTCGACCTCCACACGCATGGGGTCCTGGGTGCCTTCTGGTCCACGACGGACGATGCCGACGACCAGGGTGTGAAGGTCTGCGGCGTTTTCGGGAACCTGGACCGGGCCCAGCCCTCTGCGGCACTCCGGCTCGCGATCAACGGCCACTTCCTCAAGCTGCCGCATCCATGGGTCCGGCGACAGCTGCCGCAAGAGGTTGATCTGCAGGGTCGCTGCCCGACACTGGCTTCGATGGGATTCGAAGCGCACAGCCAATGGAACATCTGATCGATCCACGCCTCCTGCAGCAGCGGGTTCATGTCCACTTGGTCGGGGTCGGCGGCAACGGTGCGCAGATGGCGGCGCGTCTTGCCCGGCTGGACATCGCGATGCGCGCATTGGGCCATCCGGAAGGCCTGCGCGTCACGGCCTGGGACCCGGATGAGGTGAGCGAGTCGAATGTGGGGCGCCAGCTCTACAGCCCCTCTGATGTTGGTCACAACAAGGCCGTGCTCACGGTCCACCGGCTGAACCTCTTCTACGGGCTCGACTGGGCGGCGGTGCCGGCGCGATACGAGCCGACGACGTGGCCGAGCGAGGCGACGCTCGTCGTGTCGTGCGTTGACTCCCGCTCCGCGCGGCGGGAACTCCACACCTCAACGCGCGGCGCCAGCTACTGGCTCGACCTGGGCAACACCGAGTCCACGGCACAGGCCGTGCTGGGCCAGCCGCAAGGACGCGCCTGGGATGAGAGGAAGTACGGTCCTCGGTTGCCGGTCGTCACCGACCTCTATCGGGAAATCCTCGACGCTTCGATCCGCGACGACAACGCGCCCTCGTGCTCCGTGCGCATGTCCCTGGCCTCGCAAGGCCTGTTCGTCAACGATGCCGTCGTGACCTTCGGCTGCCAACTGCTCTATCGCCTGTTCTCGCAAGGCCGGCTGTCGGTGCACGGTGCGGTCATCAACTTGGACACGCTGCGCACCGCGCCCATCGAGGTGAAGCCGGAGGTTTGGCGGCGCTTCGGGTATCCAGCGGATGAACCGCAGCGGTCGAAGCGTCGTCCAGCAGTCGGCAGGCGCAGCAGGCAATCGCTGGTCGCCTCGGCCTGATCGCGTTCCTCTGTGGCCGAAAAGTTTTGGTAGGGCCGACAGGCGCCACTGGAGGCGGAATTTCCGTTGGCGGGGGGCACGCCCGCGCCTGCAGCATCCGTGTACCGATGTCCAAGAGATGCGCGACGTGCGCAAGAGCGGCCTGCTGCTTGAAGCGAGTCGGCAGGTCGACCGGCGTGTTGTTCAGTGCTCGGTGAGCGGCCACGCGGCCGTGGTCATCGTCGTCGATGGCATCCGGGCGACCTCATCGATCCTCGGCTCGCTGCAGGTCGCCCTCGGCGGGCGACTGGAGGAGAAGCGACTGGCCGCTTCCCCCTGCGCCACCTTGACGCATCGCGGCGCGGCTCAAGAATGGATTCGAAAGCGAGGTCAACATGGAACCATCAACAAGCGCCCTGGCGCAAACACTTCAGATCGTTGGCTGGGCGCTCACGTTGCTCGGCCAGGTGCTCAACGGGCTTCGGCGCAGGCAGGGGTTCATCCTCTGGGTCGCGGCGAACGTCGTGATGATCGGCTTGGCGGCCTACGTCGGCTTGTGGTGGTCGATCGGCATGTACGTGACCAACACGCTCATGTGCCTCTGGTCGTATCGCCAGTGGCTTCTCGACGAACAGCCGATCCGACCCATGGTCGATCGACGCAGTTCGTGGTGGGGGCGCGTGCGATGGAACTGACGGACGAGCAGCACCGGGTCGTGCGCTCCGGGGCCGGCCGACTCGCAGTCCAGGCAGGCGCAGGGGCCGCGAAGACCACGACGCTGTGCGAGTACGCCGCTGCCAGGCCCAGCCGTCGAATTCTCTACCTGGCGTTCAACAAGTCGATCCAGCTCGAAGCACAGGAGCGGATGCCGGCCAACGTCACATCGCGCACGACCCACTCGATGTCGTGGCGCAAGGCCGCAGAGCTTTATGGCGCAAGAGCCAAGGATCGCATGGGCAACACCTACCCATCCAGCATCGCCCGTGCATTCGGCTGCGGCGCTCTGACCGCAACCGCTGCGCTGCAGACGATTGCGCGCTGGTGCGGCGCGCTCGAACCGACGATCGGACAGCAGCATGTGCCCCCCGAACTGGCGGCCAGGATGGCTGACCCGAGCGTCGTCATCGCGGTCGCGCGAGATGTGTGGTCGGCGATGGTCCAGGGGCGCGTGCCGGACATCAGGCTTCCGCACGACGGCTACCTCAAGCTCTTCCAGATGGAGCAGCCGGTGCTGCGCGGCTTCGACACGATCCTGGTCGACGAAGCGCAGGACCTGAACCTCTGCACGTTCGACATCGTGCGGCGGCAGAGCGTGCCGATGGTCCTCGTCGGAGATGCCCACCAGTGCGTCGTTGAAGGGACGCTGGTTGCGCGCGCCGACGGGACGGTCGTACCGATCGAGCGGATCGAACCGGGAGATCGTGTCCGGACGACCGTAGGCGGTGGCAAGTTCTCTTCGGCAGTTGTTGCCAACGTTTTCCGACGCAAGCGTGTCGGGAAGCTTGTTCGAATCCGGCTCGTATCGGGTCGTGAGCTCACATCGACGCCGGAGCACACGCACTTCGCCGAGTTCGTGGAGGGAGCATCGGGAAGGTACCTCCGATCGAACTCGCCGCACATGGTGTACTTGATGCGGAGAGGCGACTGGTTTCGGGTTGGGACGACACGCATGTATTCCCCGATCGCACGAAAGGGCGAGTCGCAATACGGCGTGAAGGTCCGCGTCAGTCAGGAACAGGCGGACTGCGGCTGGATTGTCAGTACGCATCCGAGCGAACTGGCCGCTCGCGTCGAAGAGGCGGTTGTGGCGGCCAACTATGGACTTCCGACGATAGTGTTCTATAGGAGGACGCCTGCATGGACCTCGCAGGGCGCTGCAAGTTTCCAGACCTCGATCCACGAAATCTTTCAGCGCGTGCCTTCTCACTTGGGAGGCGACAAGTTGCTGCATGACCTGGGCTTCTCCTCAGGGGCGCCGCACTTCCTGAGCCGCTGCAAGGGCGAGGGGCGGAGGAACATCGCAATCACCTTGTGCGGCGATCCGCGAGAATCAAAACCGCTGCACCGTTTTTCCGTCAGCGGCTCGGACGATGCGGATGCCCGAGCCATGGCAGCTTCGGGCTTCCCCACCCGGCCGGCAAAGCGGTCGAGGGGATGGAGGCTGGAAAGCTCGTTCAGCGACTTTGGCGCTGCCGAGAAGGCGGCCGAGAAGGTCGCGGAAGCTCTGGGCGGCGCGCTCATCGTGCGCAAGCTGAGCGTAGGGCAGGGCGTGACCCTGCGATTCATGCCCGCCGCGAGCGTTCAGCCGGGCATGGCGATGCTCAATGACGAGGGGGAACTGGACCTCGTTCAAGAGGTCGAGGTCAGGGAAGGCGATTGCAAGGTGTTCGACCTTAACATCGAGCGAACCCATAACTTCATCGCGAACGGAATCGTTACGCACAACTCGATCTACGGCTTCCGAGGGTCGATCGACGCGCTCCAGGCTCTCGACGCCGACGAGCGGCTTCCCCTCACGCGCAGCTTTCGCTTCGGCGAAGGCATCGCGGCGGTGGCGAACGCGCTGCTGTCTGCCTTCACGCCCGGTTTCGATCAGCCTCTGGTCGGCGCCGGCGAGCCGAAACGCACGCGGTTCGCGGTGGACACGAAGAAGGGCTTCGCCGTGATCGCGCGGACCAATGCCTGCATCTTCGAGGAAGCGGTCTCGTTCCTCGCGCTGAACCGGCGCTTCCACTTCGTTGGCGGCACGGAGGGCTACAAGCTCGAGAAGATCCTCGACGCCTACTACCTGTCCTGCGGCGATCGAGGGCTGATGCGTGACCCGTACCTCAAGTCGTTCGAGTCGTTCGAGGCACTGGCCAGCTTGGCAGAGGAAGCGGAAGACCCCGAGCTGAAGCACCTCGTGCGTGTCGTTGCCGAGTACGGCCAGCGTGTGCCGGATCTCGTCGACGAGATCAAGTCGCGGCACGTCGAGATGGACAAGGAAGCATGGCGCCGATTCGACGGCATCTTCCTCAGCACCGCGCACAAGTCGAAGGGGCTGGAGTTCGATCAGGTGTGGCTGGCGGACGACTACATGCGCTTCTTCGAGGATGGCAAGGAGGTCGGTCCGGACGGAGTGGTGCAGGAAGAGGTCCACATCCTGTACGTGGCGCTCACGCGGGCACGCGCAGCGATCCGGCTGTCCGAGTCGCTGGAGGAGTGGCTTCGCCATCGTCGGTTGATGCCGGCGTGAGCGCGGCCCTTGGTCGTCATCCACCGCCACTGAACATCTCCGCAAAGGAGAGCCGTTCCATGAAGCCCATCGTTCGCTACCTGCGCCTGCACTGTTCGACGCCGACCGCGAGACCGGTTCCCGGACGCGATGGAGTCCTCGCGGTGGCTGCCATCAAGGAGTCCGCCGGTCTGGCCAGCCTGCTGCTGGTGGACATGGGGCCGTGGGGTCGCAATGACGGAGCGTCGGTGACCAACGCGGCGTGTGCCCTCATCGATGCTGCGCACCGGCGCCTGATCGGTGGCTTCGGCATCGCCTTCTCGGACACCATGTGCGTCGAACTCGACGGCAGCGGGCACTTCGACCTCCTGGTCGACATTGGGGATGGCGCAGGTCTTCGCAACAGCGCGTTGACGGCCGTCGATCGAGCGGTGCCTGCGCGCACTCGTGAGGCGTTCCTCTGGCGGGCCGGCGAACTCGGGCGCCAGATGCTTCGTACCGTGGATGCGGTACGCGAGGGGGAATGGGCGGGCGCTGAGGGTTGATGCGAAGACGAGCAGCGCGAACCTGAACTCACGTCACGAAGGAGTTTCCATGGACCTGCGACATCCCGTTCAAAGCCTGACCTGGGCCCTGATGCGTGCGTTGGAGCGTGATCTCAATGGCGTCGAGTCGCCGGTGGCGACCGATCTCCTGAGCACGCACTCCGGCAAGCCGCTGACCACGCGGCCGGCCGAGAAGGACTGCACGGTTGTGCTGTTCTCGCAATCGTGGTTGCCCCAGGCGCTGGGGTACGAGTGCGGCTGCGGGCATGAGGTACATGTCGATGCGGAGACCATCGTGATCACCGGCCCGTGCGGGGACGCCTGCGTGTACGTCTCGACCCAGCTGCTCTACCACGTGCAGACGCCGAACAGGAGATTCTTCCTCGACATCGCGGCGCAGCAGATGCGAGGAAAGACCGAGGTGGCGCAGTACGAAGGCCGCGACACCGCGGACGAGGAGGCGTTCGACTACGAAGTCGCGGGCGCTCTGGCGCGCGTGCGAGGCGCGGTGCGACATCTGGGCCACGCCGATGTGCAACGGGTGGCGAGACGACTGCAGGACTGCGTCGCCGAGCTCGCCAGCCCCATACCAAACTGAGGTCATGATCGGAGACGAGGCATCCCTGCGCGTGATCCGGCAGTTGCTTGCCGCCGCGGTCCTCTCGTTGGCCATCTCCAGCACTTGGGCAGGCAGCGGCTGTGCGGACGAGGAACGACGCGGTATTCCTCGATTGCCCCACATTGGGAGCGCCGAGGTCATTGCCGCTGGCGTGGTGGATGGCGACACGTTCGTTGCGGACATCGGAGGCGCTCCTCGGCGCATCCGACTTGCGCGAATCGATGCACCCGAGAAGCGTCAGGCCTTCGGCCACCGCGCGGAGCAGGCGCTGCGCGACCTTGTCTGGAGGCGCACGGTGCAGATGCGGTGGCATCAGGTGGATCGGAACTGCCGGCCGATTGCCGAGGTTCGTGTCGACGGCACCGACGTGAGCGAAGCACTGGTGCGGCTTGGCATGGCGTGGCAGTACACCGCGTACTCCCGCGACGCGGGGCTTGCTGCCATTGAGCAGCAGGTGCGCAACAGCCACATCGGTCTCTGGTCGGACGCAAGCCCGATACCGCCATGGGAATGGCGGCGCGCGCACGACAAGCAGTAGGGGCAAGGTTGCGGAGAAGTGGGCCGTGAGCAGAATGGAAGGGACGACCGTTCCTGGCCGCCGTGACACCAAGGGAGAAGGAACATGCGACAGTGGCTTGGCATTCTGCTTCTGACTTTCGGAGCGGGCGTATCTGCCGGAGATGAGGCAACCAAGGACGGGCCCGCAAACGTGGCGCTCGTCGGTGAGTTGCAACAGGCCGCGGTCGCCATACAAGGGCAGCCACTGACGATCGGCGTCAGGCGCTACGCTGGTTCCGCGGTCAAGGAACAGGCGTACGAGCGGCTGGAAGGGGCGCTGCAGGACCTGGCCAAGGAGCAGGGCGTGCGCGCCGGTGATCAAGCGGCAAGCGAGCTCAGGGTCGAAGTGGATTCGTCGTTCTACGTGTATACGAACCGCTTCAATGCTCGCCTCGTTCGCCTGCCCGAGTACACGCAGGCGCAGCTCGACGGCGTGCCGACGCAGGCGACGACGCGAGCGGAGCAAAAGCCGGACATGCTCCGGATCGCGGCGGGTGCTTTGGGGATGGTGCGAGGCTGGATCTCGCCGGCCTTCGGCACCTACATGGTGTCCGGGGGCGCGACGCCGGCGCTGTTCGGGTCCGGCAAGGCGCCGACCCGACTGTTCGTTGCCGGCAAGGAGCGCTACGAGCGCGGTGAGCAGGAGGTGAACACGAAGGTCCGGGTGCTGCGTGGCGGCGAAGTCGTGGCTGCGTTTTCGGTTCGCAACTGGATCGCTGGCGACGAGCCTCCGTTCCTGATTGATTCGCTTGTCGCTGCCAACTGGACGACGGTCATGACGGTGCTCGCCGGGCGCCAGGCCCAGGCAGGCGTGCGTGCCGGGGCCAGCACGCAATGAGGCATCGTCGTCCGGGTACTCGCCTGGGTGACCGACTCGAGGGCGAAGGGCTACTACGGCTCTCGTGCTTTACCCCCTGAGCAGGCGCTTCAACGTGATGGCAGCGATGACGCGCCTGTGCTCAATGAATCGATCTGACGTTCGTCAACAGCCTTTCGAGACGCAGTCCGCGTCGGCGCGGACGAAATTGCTGCAGACGGGGTCGACTTGGCCGCGCAGTTTCGCGATCGCGGACTGTCGTGTGGCATTGCATGCGGCCGGCGTGCAGCCGTTCATAGTTGCCGAGGCCGTCAGGCCGCCGTCGCCCTTGCAGGCCGACGGCGGGCTCTTCGGCAACTGGACCCGTGCGATGGCAGTCTGGGTGCCGACATCCGCGCTCGCGGACGTTTGCGACTGCGGTGCCGGGACGCCGGGCTGGGCGTGAACCCCGGATGCGGCGATGGATGCGGCGGCAGCCAGGAAAATGACTTGCCGCAGGCAAGCGATGCGTACGTTCATGGAGAACTCCTGGAATTTCGGTTTGATATCGGATCGACGGCGAGGCGGACGGAGCGGGCTGGGCTGGCGCCGGCCGCCTCACACCCAGGCCTCAGGCGGCCACGAGTGCCTCGACTGCCGCCTGCGTGAAGCCGCCGACCGAGGCGTCGTACTGGATCGCCAGTTCATTGATACCGTCACCGAAGGTCAGCGTGATCGCTGGGCCGGTCACGTTCGACAGCACCATGCCATTGCTGGTGTTCGATTGCATGAACACCTGGATGACGTCGAGCGGGGTGAAGGCCGCGTTCTGCTGCATCGGGACGAGCTGGGCGTTGATCGGGCTGGACGGCACCGCGTTGCCCGAGACATTGGCCTGCTGCGCCAGCCCGAACGTCAGCGCCGGCACGCCCGTGTCCCCGTTCAGGACGCCGTAGGTGTCGCCGGGCAAGGTCACGCCCGGCTGCGCGCCCTGGAAGGAGCCCGAAGAGAAAATCAGCCTCTGCGTCTCGGCAGCGGCAGTCTGGGACATCATCTCGATCGTCGCGTTGCCCTCGATCGCGGTGTTCGATGCATACAGGGTGTATTCATCCTCCCAAGTCACGCTGTTCGTCAGGAACGGGCTGAACGTCACCCAGGCGATCGTCGGCGCCCCACCTGCGCTCGTCTGCTTGACGATCGTGACGAGTTCGTTCGCCGCCAGCAGCGTGTTGAGGTCGGCCTGGAGGAAGCCGATGTTGAGTTGATATTGGGACATGTGAATCTCTTTTCGGTACAGCCGCGGAATGAAGCTCGGCGCCGTTGCGGCAGGCCGATGTCGAGCAGGGCGATTGCGTCGCCTTGGTAGCTACTGTGGCCGACCCCGCGCGCCAGAACATGTGCCGAATGGTCATCCGACGGGCTCTGGACGATCTATAACCAATGGAAGAGGAAGGCCTCGACTGCATGTGATAGCGTTCTCAGGTGGCCAGCCTGGCCTATTTGGAAACTGCACGTGCGCGCACTTATCGTCGACGATCATTCTCTGTTCAGCGAGGGCCTGCGCCTCCTGTTGGCCGGGTCGACTTCGATCTCTGATATCACCTGCTGTGAGTCAGGCCCGCAAGCGGTCGAACTGGCGGCGCAAACCTCGTTCGAACTCGTACTGCTCGACTGGCACCTGGGGGTCGGTCTGTCGGGAACGGCGTTGCTCAGCACCCTCAAAGAAATGCTGCCGCATGGCCGTATCGTGATCGTCTCGGGCGAAAGCAGTGCCAGCTGCATCCGTTCGGCAATCGAGGGCGGCGCAGCCGGATTCGTTCCCAAGGAGTCTTCACCAGCGCTGTTGATCGATGCCTTGACCATCATCGGGCATGGAGGTATCTACCTGCCCGTCGCGGTGCTTGCCACGACGGCCAGAACTGGTTCGCCGCCAAGTTCCTCAGCCGCTGGAGGCGATGGTGCAACGTGCCTACGCAGTATTCGCGAAGGTTTTCCACGGTTGACGCAACGTCACGCCGATGTCCTGACTCGCGTCGCACGCGGGATGTCCAACAAGCAGGTCGCGCGCGACCTCGACATCTCGGACGGAACAGTCAAGCAGCACCTCAACGCGATATTCCGCGAACTCGACGTTCAAAGTCGAACCGAGGCGGTGTACTTGCTCGCTAAGAGCGGCGTCACCATTGGCTGAAGCCGAGGAGAACCCGCGCCGGCCGTTCGCCGCATAGCCGATGATCACTTCAGTTTGGGTTCTTCGGCAGAATGGCGTCTCCGGGAACTGACTGTTCTGACCCTAGCACCTTCAGCAGGTCGGACAGCGTCACCGGCTTGTTCAGCAGAAGGAGCCGGGCCGATTTGGCATCACGCACGCAATTCGATGTTATGTCGCCGGATATCAACGTGCCACTCGCATCGGGGTGAATCCGCTGCACCGCACGTATCGCGTTCAAGCCATTCTCACCTTCGCGTAGGCGATAGTCCGACAGCACGACGTTGACGTGGCAGACCTGCGCGATGCGCTCGGCCTGCGCCGTACAGTCGGCCAAATGCACGGTGCAACCGAGCTCGGTGAGCAGCAAACGCATGCTTTCGCGCACCAACGGTTCGTCGTCCACGATGATCCCGCTCAGCCCCTTGGGCACGGTGAAACGCCGCGCTCGCAGGGCTGGCCGTGGCTGAGCTGTCACTTCGGGTAGGCGCAGGGTGACCGTCGTACCCTCGCCAGGTCGCGAGTCGAGCGATAGCTCGGCGCTTAGAAGACCGCACAGGCGCTTGACGATCGACAGACCCAAGCCCAGTCCCTTGGATCGATCGCGCTCCTGATTGTCGCCTTGATAGAACTCCTGAAAGACTCGCGTCTGTTCATCGAGCGGAATGCCGCGACCCGTATCCGACACCGCCGCGACAACGTGCTGCCCATCACGCCCCACAGAGAACCTGACGGTGTTGCCGCGCGCGGTGAACTTCAAGGCGTTGTCGGCTAGATTGCTGAACGCGCGAGTCAGGAGCGCGCCGTCGGTGAGCGCACTGGCTTCGGCGGCGAGGTCCAGTTCTAACCGTATGCCTAGTTCGCGGGCGACGGGCGCGAGCGTCGCATGCAAAGACGCCAGCAACTCGTCTATGCGGTGGACAGCGAACTCCGGCTGGACTGTCCCCGCGTCTAGCTTGGAGATGTCCAGCAGTCCGTCAAGCTGCTTGGACAGTGTCTGAGTTACGGTTTCTAGCAGCCCCACGATCTCGCGTGAGCGTTCATCGAGATCGCGCAGGCTCAATGCAGCGACCAGCACATTCATGCTATGGAGCGGCTGGCGTAGGTCGTGGCTGGCCGCAGCGAGGAACTGTGTCTTCGCGCGGTCTGCTTCGGCGACTTCTCGAGATTCCACGAGCACCTGAACCAAGTGGCGTTCGCTTTGGCGTGCGTCCACCTGCCACGCGACAAGATCCTTGCGGCGACTCATGCTCTCGGCGATCCGAAGGCGTTCACGCTGCCGCAGGGTGCGCTGCTCTACGGAAGCGGCCTCATGCTTGCCCTGCATATCGTAGACTTGGGCCAGCAACCTGCGCGCTCTGCACGCGAGTTGCTCGTGTTCTAGGGCGAGCGCCGATTCGCGCATGCGCACGAGTTCGATCTCGACGGTGGGCCAGTCCTGCTGCGTCCAGGCGAGCTCCGCAAGAGCCCAAATCCGGTAGGCGTGCAGCCAGTTTTTTGTGCCGAGCAGCATCGAGTTGGCCGACTCAATCGCTAGCGCCGCGGCGTCGTAGTCGCCTTCCCATGCCCGGAGAAGCCCAGTCAAGATAAGCGAGATCGTGCGCCCCATGGCCTGCATTCCAGGCAGGCTGTGGCGGGCCTCGCCGACGCGCTCGAGTCTCCAGCATTCCTCGGCCAGTGCCTGCATTTTTTCGAGGCTGCCCAGTCGACCCGTTTGGTACCGCACCTCGATCAGTCGTGAAGCCTCGACCGAGAGTTGGTTGAGCCGAGGCTGGTAGGTGCTGACCTTCGGCTCGCATCGAAGTGCGATTTTGGCGGCCGTCTCCAGAGCCTCGTCTGCGCGATCTGGGTCGTCGCAGCACCACGAATAGGTCAGTCCCAGGCACGTATGAGCCAAGACTGCCGTCGGCCCTGGCGCCAGCTTCCCGCAAAGTTGAACCGACAGCAGCGCGGCCTCGACTGCCTCGTCATTGCGCCCAATCAGGTGGAGGGACACTTGTCCGAGCGTGACGAGCGCTTCGGCCTCGCCCTGCACGTCACCCACGCACTCGAAGAGTTGGGCCGCCCTGCGGCTCCTCTCGCTCGCGCGGCGTTGCCGCCACGAGAGACGGTCGCAATGTGCAAGGAACGACAACGCGCGTGCTTCCTGCTGCAGGTTGGCGCCGTTCTGAGCCCAATCCAACGCCGACTGCGCCAACCGGTTGGCTTTGTCATGCTCGCCTTCGTTTAGCGAGGCGCGGGCTTGATCGAGCAAAGCGTCCGGGGTGATGTCGGCAACATCGGCCTGTTGATTCCCTCGGGGGGAATTGTCACGGCGCGTTTCATCCACGCTCTGCGTCGAAGGGGCTACTGTCATGACCCGCCTCGTTGTGTCAAGTGTCTAAAGCTTCCGCACACTAGTGCGAGTGCACAGTGGATCGCTGAACGCTTGCAATGCATTGTGGTGTCTCATAGGCTCTTCATTTATCAACTCCCTAGGCGGTACCTTAATGCTCCTCCAGTTCAGCCACAAGCGTCTTCGAGATCGTGCCCTGTTCGAGCGGTGGGATCAGCTCGACAGTCGACTCTTCGATCGGATACCGCGGGAGCGGTTGCACGAAGCGCAAGCGCAACTGCTGGGTCACATCGTCTTGCCGGGGGATCCCGAATATGACGAAGACCGTAAGCTGTTCAACCCTGTGTTCGATTCGTATCCCGACCTCATCGTGTATTGCGCCGTTGACGGCGACATCGCGATCGCGCTGCGACTGGCCCAGGATTCGACGGTACCGTTCACGGTGCGTTCCGGAGGCCACTGCACGGCAGGCTTCTCCGCTGGACGGGGCCTCCTGATCGACGTGAGCAACCTCGACGATGTGTGCATTGACGCCAATGCGCGCGTTGCAACCGTTGGTACCGGCTGCACCTTCGCGAAGCTCAACTCCGCACTTGCGCACTACGATCTACACGTTCCCGGGGGTGAATGCCCGGACGTCTGCATCGGCGGCTACGTTCAGGGTGGGGGTTACGGCTTCACATCTGTCACCTTCGGTATGAACTGCGACAACGTGATCGACATGCGGGTGATGCTTGCCGATGGCCGTATCGTCGTGGCAAGCAAGACCCTCAACGCCGATCTATGGTGGGCGATGCGCGGCGGTACCGGCGGCAACTTCGGCGTCCTTCTGACGGTTCGCTACCGCTTGCGGCTGTTGGGCGATGTGTTCGGATGGGCACTGATATGGCCATTGCAGACAGACCATGATTTCGAGAATGCGACCGGCGCGTTGATGGCGCTGCAGTCGGGGTACATGCTGGACAAGCTTCGCCAGGCCCTGAACATCCAGGTCTCGCTATGCTGGCAGCCGGGCATCGGGCTGGAGACGATACATGCTGCGCGACCTTTCCTGATGGTGCGCGGACTCTATGTCGGGACACAGGCGGACGGAGAAAAGGCGATCCAGCCACTTTGCGAGTTGCCCGGGGCGATCACGCAGTGGACTCGAATGGACAGTTTCAACGATCTCAACGTCCGTCTCCTTGATTACCCGTTCAGCATGCCGTGGTTTGGGGCAGAACAAGCGACGATGCCCTGTGAAGACAAGGCGTCGCGCTATGTGACGCGGGCGCTTGACGAACGCGAATGGCGAGGGTTGCTTGACTACTTTGTCTCATCGCCTAATCCCTATTCATACTTTTACATGGAATTCTACGGAGGCGCTATCAATTCGCCGGCGGAATACGACAATGCGTTCGTCCACCGTCGGGCGGCCTTCAACGCGGTGCTCGACGTGCTCTGGTTCAACGAGGGCGAGCGCGAACCCTGCGAGCGCTTCCTCAACGGCTGGATCGAGTACATGGCGCCGATGTGGAACGGCGAGATCTACCAAAACTATCCGCGCTTGGGACAGTCAGACTATGGCGCCTGCTATTGGGGGGAAGCGCAAGGTAGTCTGGACCGGGTAAAGCGGAAGTACGATCCTCAAGCGGCCTTCACGTTCGCGCAACAGGTATGTCCGCCGTTATCGTCGCCTCACGGCCCAGTGATCCCGGGGCCGTCGTGGTTGCCGCAGGCGATCGAGCAGCCAATCGACTATGGGCAATCTGCCGTGAACCGCTGAGCGGGCGACTCCTGCGCCGAGCGACCTGAATCCACACGGCCGCGGATTGACGATTCCGGCGATTCATGGAACGGATAGCCGCTCTTGGAATTCGCCGGTTGACGAGTAGAGGTGGTCCGAATCCGGCAGGAATACGCATCTGGAATCTGTAGCACACGCTTCTCGCGCGATCCGAAGGACGTGGCAGCGCATGGTGGCCCAGTGCTCGACGCGCTCCTTCGACACGCCAGCCGGCGGATCGGTGTTCTCGGTTGGCTCGATCACGTCCTGCAGCAGCTTGTCGCACAGCTATCGCAACGACATATCGACCCTGTTGCGGAGCTACCTGCCGCGCGTGGCACGTGCGGATCGATCCACCCAACCGGAGCCCAGCCCATGACCGCCATTGCAGCGCCCATTGCATCCGAGCGGCAACGTCCCGCCAGCGCCATCGTGCCGATCTCGATCGGCAACGCGCTCGAGTGGTTCGACATAGTGATCTACGGCTTTTTCGCCGCGGTGATCTCCAAGTTGTTCTTTCCCACTGGCAACGAGACTGTCTCGTTGCTGATCACACTCGGCACCTTCGGCGTCACCTTCGTAATGCGGCCGGTCGGTGCCTTCGCGCTCGGCGCGTATGCCGATCGCGCCGGCCGCAAAAAGGCGCTGACACTGTCGATTGCGATGATGCTGCTCGGCACGCTAATGATCGCCGCGGTACCCACCTATGCGCAGATCGGCATTGCGGCGCCGATCATCGTCATCGCCGCTCGCCTAATCCAGGGCTTCGCGGCTGGCGGCGAGTTTGGCAGCGCGACCGCGTTGCTGGCCGAACAGGACGCACCTCGCCGTGGCTACTTCGCAAGCTGGCAGTTCGCGAGCCAGGGCCTGACGACGCTGCTGGCGGCGGGCTTCGGCTTCGGCATCAACTACTTCCTGACTCCTGCGCAGTTGATGGCATGGGGCTGGCGCATCCCGTTCGTGTTCGGGCTCCTAATTGGTCCGGCGGGACTGTACATCCGACGCAACCTTGATGAGAGCGCCGAGTTCGTTCGCTCGGTTCCTGTGAAGGCACCGGTGCGTACGGCGCTGGTCGATGAGGGCGGCCGCGTGCTGACCGCGGTCGGTCTGATCGTGCTGGCGACGATCCTCGCCTACACAGGGCTTTTCATGCCGACGTTCGCGGTAAACCAGCTTGGCTTGCCGGCCTCGACAGCGTTCGTCGGCACCTTGGTGCTCGGTGTCGTTAAGTTCGCGTTGGTGCCGTGCTTCGGTGCCCTGTCGGACCGCCTGGGCCGGGTCCGGATCATGGCAGTGGCGGCAGTGATCCACCTGGTGCTGGTCGTCCCTGCATTCGCGTTCCTGGTGCAGAACCCTTCCGCGTCGTCGCTGGTGCTGGTGCAGCTCGTGTTGGGTCTTGTTGCGACAGCGTACTGGGGACCGCTCGCGGCCGCCATGTCGGACCTTTTCTCGTCCCGGACCCGCAGCACCGGTCTGTCGATCAGCTATAGCTGCGGTGTGGCGATCTTCGGCGGCTTCGCCCCATTCATCAGCGCGTGGCTGATCGATGCTTCAGGCAGCAAGATCGCACCGGCGTACTACGTTCTGTTTGGTGCCGTCGTGAGCCTGCTCGCCCTTCGTTTCGCGCGCAAGTACGGGGTGCGCTAGTGCAGTGTTCCACGCTTGTTGGCGCTGATGCCGATTGAGCCACCGCACCGACGTTCAACTGCGCCGCCTGGCTGGGCAGAAAATCGACCTCCCGCGCGCGTTGTTGGGAGATTCGCCTCAGTCACCTGATCGCCGGCAGAGTCCACGAAAATGGCTCGGGATCGACGCCAACAGGTTGATCATCATCGCGCTCCTCGCCGAGACGGGTTTGGTGTCGGCGTCAACTCGGAAGGGGAACCGAGGGCAAAGAGTCTTCGCGCCCACTTGGCTCATTTGTTGGACAAAATTGCCTGAATCTCGGTATGTTCCGTGGCTACCGATGGCGGTCGCTGACGGGACGCAGTCTCACCGTCACCAGGGCGTCCCCCCTGCCGGAGCCGGGTCAACATTTGAGTTTGCGCTGTCGCGCATTGTGGTTATGGGCAAGAACGCCTCAGGCCGACCGGGGCAGGGCGCCCCGGCTCGGGTCTTGAAATGCATGTACCGGGATGGCACCTGCGAGATTCGCGGCTGCTAGGTCGCCACTCGCTCCGGTGCAGCGAGCGTGATGCACGGCGCCAGGTAGTCCTGGGTGGCCGCGGTGTGCTCGGCACGCTGGTTCTTCACCATGTGCTCGAGTTTCAGGAGCAGCGCCTTCGCGTGCTCTTGAACTTCGTGCGTCGCGTCAGCCATCGACTCGCGCACCACGTTGACATGGTGGGCGAGAAGGGGGGATCGCAGCGTCAAGCTAGACCGTGTCGAGTGCTTCCGTCGTCATGGGCATGACTTGATCCTTGAAAACGATTCAGGGAACCCGATGCCCGACACTGCTGTCGTCCACGCGCGAGCGCAGCAGCGAACAGGAGTGGAAGAAGGGCACCGAGATGATTCGCCTTGGCAACAGCATCAGGCTCACCCGCCGGGAGGTCGAGCGCTTCACGAAGATCACTGGCTTCGAGCCGGTGAACGTGAGGACGCTCGACGACCTGGACAGGTACGTCCGGAAGTGCAAGGCCCATTACTGGGGCGAGTCCGAGGACACGCGCTTCCTGCACTTCCTCCTCGACGAGCAGAGGTCACGCTGCCTTGCGTGACGCCCTCGACGAGGTCTTCGCCGACACAGGGGCTGCAGCGACGGAGCTGAAGAGGTCGGTCAACGAGGTGAACTCGGGATCGTTCTTCAGCGCGCGAGTGCGTGCAGTTGCGGGCTCTTTCTTCGCGGGCGGCATGGAAGCCACGACGACGTCGCGGGTCGCGGCGAACGCCTTGGTCACCAGCCGCAGCGGCCCCATGACCACGAAGGTCAGGGCCGTGCGCACGAATGCACCGACGCGCTGGTTCCGCGCCTCGCTCGCCTTCTGCTCGCGCAGTGTGGTCTTGGCCCGGATGTACAGCGCCAGGTGGTTGCGCTTCGACTGCGCATCACCATCGAGCTGCTTGACCACTTCCTCGGCGGCGGAGGGTTGGTGGATGGCAGCGTACAGCTGGGACCATGCGCGATCCTCCTCGACGGAGCGGCGGCTCACCAGGTGAGCGATCGGCAGGGACGGCTGTCCTTGACTGACTTCTTCGGACATGGTCGGCTCCTTCTGTTGGCAGCAGGGGAGCCAATGCCCAGATGGGACAGTCGGTCCCCGCTGGGGTAGCATGGAAATCCGCTTCTCAGCGGCCCCCACATGAAAGCCTTCACGATGACTCGTTCCGGCACTTCTCTTCAGGCGATCAACGGAGGGCGCGAAGCGCTCGAGAGGGAGTACATGTGGGCGATCTTATTTGATCGATCCGACAAGCAAACCCTCGCAAGGCGCCTCGAACCTTCCGCTAACGACGCCCTGTCCGTCGTTGGGCCAGACTCGACCGAGCAAGCAGCTCTTCATCGATCAGGCGAACGACTCGCATGACGTCTCCACGCACGGACCCGCGTCCGATGCGATGGCGCTCCAAGGCCTGAAGGAGTTCTTCCTTCTTCGCTTGTAGCTCTTCGGCGCTGCCTTCGTCGATCAGACGAAGCAGGCTCATCCACAGGTGCTTGTCCATCGCATGTCAGGCGGCCAGTGGCGGGCTGAACGGGATGGCGCACGTCGCGGCCGGCGAGGGCTTGGACGGTGCGAGCAGCGCAGGGAGCTTTCGGACGGGCACGGCGGTGAGCTGTGCACGGCCAGATCCGCCCAGAAGGCGGCACACGGCATGGGTTGTCGTGTTGGTCGACATGGTCGTTCTCCTTTGCGAATGCAAAAGGGGAACACCACGCCCCCGGTTGGAGAAACGATGTTCCCCATTCCGGGTTGAGGCAGCACCGGACGGTGTGCCTGGATGGCGAAGAGACCCGTGCCGGAGCTCGGGTCTTTCGCACGCTTCAGGAGGGCCGAGAGGCCTTCCGAGGATGAACGGCCAGGCAGACGCAAGGCGCTGCACAAGCCGCATGGATGCGAACCACGCCGAAGAGGCGTTGTCCGGTCTCTTGCAGAGACATTCGTCGCTCGCGCGACATGGCCCCACGAGGTGGCCGATTCAAGTGCAGGTCACGACTGCGAACGCCAGTCCACGGGCGTGGGCTGGATCTCGAACGACAAGCCGACGACGGCTTGCAACGAGAGCTGTGCCAGTACGAGCACTGACAGGAAGCATCTCCAGTCTGCCACTCTTGCGCAGCAGCCGGAAGGGGGTTGTCGCCGCTGTCCCCTGCACACTTTGTCGGCTGCAGCCCAATGTGCTGGGCCTCACTTTTTGAATGTGGTTGATCAGCCCGGATCCAGGCCCACAAGCAGAACCTCCTCGAGGAACTGCACCCCCTGCTCGGCGATGTCCTGGCGTGATAGAGGACGGCTCCAGAACGCCGGACCGGAATGACGCCGAACCGATACCTTTACAACGCAATACTGGCTCTCCTCACAAGGATGGATGCGACGCGCTCTCGCAAACGATTAGATTGTCCACACGACGCGGCGTGCGTCGCTTCAACGCCGAGGTTCACGTGAAGATTCACGAACTGATCGAGCAAGTCCAGGTCTCGCTGCGAACCATGGGGAAATTCATTCCGATGGGTTGCCAGCTGATTGCCCAACCCAGCGCGTTCTTCTGGAACCGCTCACGCCACCAGGAGTCTCGCCAGCGAGAAGCGCTCGAAATCCTGGCGGTGACCGTCGTCTGCCTAGCCTGCCTGTACTACGGCGTCGTCGCGTCGATATTGCCGGTCAAGAGTTTGGATGTCTTCTTCCTGGCCACCTTGAGCTTCAACGTGGCCAACCTGTTCTGCATGTCGGCGATCTACGCGGCGCTGGCGAAGGTCTCCAATTGGTCGAGCTCCTTCCGGCTCCATCTGTGGAACGTGCTGTGCACGACACCGGTGCTGTGCATTGTTGCGTTGCTGACACCCGACTACAGCGAGGCCTGGACGCGGCAGCTTGTGGCGGGCAAGGCGGTCGATCTGAGCACCCTGGCCAAGATCGAGATGGCGTTTATCGTCATCGGCTACTTGTGGGTCGCGCGCACGGTCTACGCATCTCTTCGCCACAACAACACCGGGTACGGCTGGTTCCGGGCCGCCAGCGTGGCGGTGGTGGGCTTCGCGGTGACGATGAAATTCTTGGCCTTCCCGCTGACCTCAGGTTACGCCCGACTACTGCGCGTGCTGGTGGGCTGATCGAGGGGGACTGGACAAGCAGCTGGCAGAGCTGGATCAGTTGTAGCGCACACCGCGGAGTCGGGACCGGTCAAACGCGGGCGGGAGGGAAGGCGATCCGCCGACTGATCCGGTTCCAGTTGCCTGCATCGGTGTGACCGCCGCGCAACCAGCGCGGAGGCTGGCTGGCCGCGACGAAGCCACGGGCTCAGCCAGGCGACCGTGTGGCTAGCTCGATAGAGGAGTTCACGGCTATTTCGCTGACACAAGGCCATTGATCAGGCGCGTGAGCTGCCTCGGCTGGGTAGGTTCGGCCATCATGCTGTCGTTACCTCCATCAGCACGCGCGCCGATGGGTAGTTCTCCGTCACCATCTCGCCTTGCTTCTCGCACATGACATGCTCCATCTTGGGGAGCAAGGCCTCCGCGTGTTCACGAGGCTTGGCAACCTGGGCCACGGCCAGCCACCGCTTCGGGGTGCGATGGTGGACACGGATCGTCGGAACGAAGCGGCGGCTTATATCGGCTTCGATGACAACCAACCGGTTGCCATCAAGGCACGCGGATGCGAGTGCGGTCGCGGCGGTCATGCTGCCACCTCCGACCCCGCCTGCTCAGCCGGGCCCACGTGCTCGGGCAACGCTGCTGCGCTCCCGAGGTAGCAGTTGGTGACCTGCAGGCGGCTGTGCCCCAGCAGATGCGCTGCTCTCTTCCGTGCCTCCTCATCGAGCGGTGGACGTTCGTTGGCGCCGCGCACAGGCGAAGGGCCGCCCGATTCCTCACCGAACACGTCGTTGACCTTCTGGTGCCGCAAGCCGTGCGCCACCACGCCGAGTTCCTTCTTCGAGATCCCGAACTTGCGAACCACGTAGTAGAAGCGGTGCTGCGCCTGCAGCGCGGTGTGGTCCGGATTGCCTACGAACTTGCCCGGGCGGACAAGCAGCTTCAGGCGTTCGATGAGGGCGCGCTGTGATGCGGTTGCCAGCGGGATGTCGCGCGGGCGCCCGCCCTTTGTCCCGTGGCTGACCCGCACAAACGTCTCGCAGTCGGGGAAGGCCGCTGCATCCCGTTCGTTCGCTGCCTCGCGCGGGATCACTGCCTCATGCGGACGGAAGTGCCGGGCCTCCTTCGGCCTCACCGCGAACTCGGCGCACAGCTCGAGCTGGAGGCCCACCCACCGGTCGAACGCTGTCACCTCGGCCACCTTGGCGGCGATGTCGACGTTCTTGGCCGTCCAGCTCTTGTCCTCGACCGCGTTCTGCGATCGATGCGCCAGCGGCGAATCCTTGCCGACATAGAACTCCGGCTCGCGGACCATGCCGTGCTTGCCGAGCCAACCGGCGAAGGTTCGCAGGAAGCTGAGGTAGTTGTGCACCGTGGCGGTCGACAGCCCGCGGTCCTGCCATCGGCCGATCATGTGCTGGACGTGGCGACCAGCGAGCTGGCGCGGATCGAGGTTCTTGTACGGCGTGTGACGGCGCAGTTCCCGAAAGAACGACACCAGGAAGCGTTGTCGGTCTCCCTTGGTCTTGAACGAGATCAGCTTGCGCTTGGTGGCGTGCCCGTCGTTGTAAAGCTTGAGCAGCGCGCCGAGGACGCGGATGTAGTCCGTCTTCGGCCCCGGCGGATTGGCCGCCAGGTAGGTCTCGGGATCGTCGGGCGAGCCCCTTTGTTCGCGCCAAGCGTGAGTGGTGGTAGGCGGCAGGCCGGAGCCTGATCCGTGGGTGCGGGTCGATGACATGTAGCAACTCCAACGTGGCCGCCAGAGGCGACGGCGGCCGTGAACCGGAGGGACGCGGATCGAGAGCTGCCGCCCCGCGTCCGGATGGGGCAGCTGCTTGAGGTCGAGGGATGACGACGGCACAGAGGGACCTCGGTTCTGTGCAGAAGGGGTCGATGCGTTTGCAGTCGCGCGACTGCTGGAAGACGTAAATAAAACTCGCTCAGGTGAGTCGCTGGCGTTTCCGCTCGGCGACCCCCAGGGTTGCACTGCGATGTGCATGGGCGTCAGCACCTCCGTGGGTGCGGACCGCCCCTCCAGGGCCATGCCTGGAATCGCGGGCTTGTTCGTGGATCCCGGCGCTCCCGCTGACCCTTCGCCCTTCCAACAGGCGAGTAGCGGGGCCTCTGTCCGATCGCACGCCGGCTCGCACCTCCATTCGGGTGCACAGCAGGCGGCGCCTCATGGGCGTACGACAAAGGCTCGGGATGGTTCAGGCGCTGCTGACGTCGCAGCGCAGTTCATGCCGCCGCGCTTGATGGGGCAGGGGGCATGCGCAGGTCCGTCGAGGACGGATCGATAGGAAGACAGGGCGTCGCGCGGGTTGCGCATGCTGCTCTCTGTGGAAGCAGCGGGGCAGGTGCGGGTCACGACCGCTAACGGCTGCGGCGGGCGAGGAAGCCCCGGTGCAGCGACCGACCTGCTTGCGTCCGAAGGATGCTGTGGCAGGCGCACAAGCCTCGCAGGTAGTTGACACGACGAAGCCTGCCGTTGTCAACCCTGCCTTGACAGCTCCGAATCTGCATTCACACGGCCAATCAGCATTGAAACGCGCGGTCCGTCGCCGTGCTCACCTCGGACTTGACAGCGTTTCCCTCCACCTCTGTTTCGGACCAATCCAGGTTTGAACGGGAGGTCGCACCGGCTGAGCCGACGTCACACGTGAGGGCACGCGGGCAATCGGTCCGCATGGGAGGACCGATGCACCGACTTCACCTGGTGGCATGCAGCGCGTTGGGCCTCGTAGGGTCCGCGCAAGAGGCCCTTGCGGTGGCCCATGAGGCGATCGGAGTCGGCATTTCCGCTGTCTCGGGACGCCTGCCCGAGCCATCCTCGCGGCACGTTCTCTGCGACAAGGAAGCAATCATGGCTGCGGTGGTACGAGCGATTGATCTGGGCTTCGGCAACACGAAGTTCATCACCTCATCGGTCGACGGCAAGATCGAGTGTTCGCACTTCCCATCGCTGGCGGTGCTCGCGCCGGGCGAGAAAGGCGTCGTCGATCTCGTCGGCAAGCGCAAGACGGTGTGCGTGCCGGTGCGTGGCGTCTGGTACGAGGTCGGATACGACGTCGAGCAGGCCGCCTCTGCATTCAAGGCGCGCCCGCGGCACGAGCGGTACATCGAGACGGCCGAGTACATGGCTCTGACCGCCGGCGCCCTGCGCTACATGGGCTGCAAGACCATCGAGCTGCTGGTGGTGGGCTTGCCGGTCAGCGAGTACCTCGCCAAGCGCAAGGATCTCGAGAAGCTGCTGAAGAAGGAGCCGATTCCGATCGGCGGCGGCGGCGCGGTGACCATCAAGGAGGTGCTGGTGCTGGCCCAGCCGCACGGGGCCCTCTTCGATTACCTGCGGCAACACGGTGAGGGAACCGGAATCCGCGAGACACGAAACCTGGTGGTGGACGTCGGCTATCGCACGTTCGATTGGCTCACCACCGAGGGGCTGAAGGTCTACGCGAATATGAGTTACTCGGTATCGATCGGGGTGTCCCAGGTGCTCGGCGCGATCGCTCGGAAGATCGGGATCGAGAACGGGATGTCCGAACTCCCTGACCTGGATGGGATCGACCGCGCGCTCCGGCAACGGAAGCCGCTGGGGGTCTACCAAAAGCAGTACGACCTCAAGAAGTTCCAGGCCGATATCGACGCGGTGGCGGACCAGGCCGTGGGGGAGATGTACACCCGCATCGGCAAGATCTACGACATACGCAACGTGGTGCTCGTCGGTGGCGGAGCCTCGCTCTACAGGCGGTCTGTTGCCAAGGTCTTCGACCGCCACAAAATCCTCGAGGTGGCCGATCCTCTGCTGGCGAATGTGCGGGGTTTCCAGTGCTTGGGCGAGCAGCACGCGCGCAAGAAGGTTGGCGGCCCGGCACCGGACGCTGCGCCTCAGGGCGCAGCGTCGTCCGAAGCTGGAACTTGAGCATGCAATCGGATCTCCAGGATCTGCAGATCAAGCTCACGGTGACCAGGGACGAGCATCCTGAGCTCCACCGGGTGCTGGTGGCTATCGCAGAGCCGAGGCGGAGGACGCGGCGGCTCAAGGACCTGGCGGCAACAGGTCTCCTGATCGAGCGCGCCGGTGGACTTGCCGTGTCGGCACTGCAGCCGGCGCCGGCGGCCGCCGCACAAGAGGCTGATGTTCTTGGTGACGCGGTATCGATCGCGCTGTGGGAAGACAAGGCGGGGTGATGGTGCGACCGCATGACCGAACCAGCCCTGCAGGCACCGATCAAGGCGAGCGCATGGTGAGCGCCAGTGAGATCGCTCGTCTGGCCTACTGCGAGCGCCAGATCCGCTTCGATGTGCTCAGAGGACGTCAGACCTCGGAGCCACAGCGTGCCGCGCGGCGCCGAGGTGAATCCGCCCATCGGACCTTCTACGAAGAGAGCATGCGACTCGCGGACCGAAGTGCCCGGCGCGGCAAGTGCTTCTTCGCAACATTGGCGCTGGGAGACGCGCCGCAGACGCTCGCGCTGCGCCAGTTCCGCGATGTCTTTCTCAGGCGCAGCGTGTGGGGCAGGGCTTTCATTGCCGTGTACTACAGGTACTCGCCGATGGCCTGCGACGCTCTCGCACATCGGCGGCGTCTGCTGATGCTCATCCGCGGGCCATTGAGGGTGCTCGCCGTGGCTGCAGCCATCGCCGTTCACATGCAACTGCGGAAGGAGCGAAGCCATTGCACCTGAATCAATCGGCCTCCTCACGGTCGTGGGCGTCGTTGTCGTGGCGACCCTTTATGCCCTGTCCCGGCGGCACAGCACTTTGGAGGACGACGAGCGGGGTCTTCCTGCGGCGTTGAGAGGTGCCCGTCTGGCGCACGCCGAGGAGACCTTCCGGTCCGCCGCGCGGCGCCTCGTCGCGCGCTTGGATCGTGCCTATGAGGTCGCCGGCGAGCTCGTCCTGGTGGAGTTCAAGACGCGGCGCACTGACGTGGCGTACATGGCCGACATCCTCGAACTTTCGGTTCAGCGCGTTGCTTTGCAGGACGAACGCCAGGTGCCAGTGTCGATGACCGCGTGGGTCGTCACGCAGAACAGCGTCACCGGCAAGAGGCACTCGCATCGGGTCACTCTGCTGAGCGCTGCCGAGGTGGAGGCACTGCGGACGCACTACCTCGAGATCGAAGCCGGTGTGGGGCGAGCGCCGACGCCGGCGCGTTCGGACAACCAGTGCCTTCACTGCGGCCACCGAGCGGCGTGCATCGGCAGGCAGGAGTGAACAGCTGGCCTCAATCCAGGTGACCTTCACCTGGTCGGCTCCGTCGACAGCGAATCGAACTGAAGCCAGGCGCTACGGCCGGGGAGAGCTACGGCTACGGCGCCGCCGTTCGGCGCCGATCGGGGCACCCACGAAGCCGAGTACCGTCAGCCCCCAAAGGGACGCAACCGCGACGACTCCGATCGCTCCATGCGACGGCAAGAAGGGGATCGCGAACGCCATGTCGGGGAGCGTGGACCCGAGGATTGACCGGTCGCAGCCCTCGGCCGGCGCCGCGAACTCTGGGTCGGGCAATCGACGCAAGTACTGAGGTCGACGTTGAGCGACCCTGTAGGCGGCCAGGAGCGGCAGCGCCCACCGCGGCGCGCGGTCAGCCGAGAAGGGCTCACGGGACACGCTCAGCGCACCGTCGGCGCCTGAACGACGAGGCGCTGGACGGCACCGACCAGGACGTCCTGCATGGTGCGGCCGAAGATCTGCAGGCTCTGCGGCGTGGGACCGAAGTCGTACGGCTTCAGGTCACGCCATGACGTGGCGACGTACTCGTCGATCGTGCCGACCTCGTCGGCCAAGCCCAATGCCTTCGCTTCCGGACCCGGCCAGACTTCGCCCGTTGCCACGTTGACGTCCGGCTTCAGCCGCGAGCCGCGCTTCTCGCGGACCTCCTGAAGAAAGGCGCCGCCGAGCTGGTCGACGAGTTGTTGGGCTTTGGCGTCGACCTCGGGCGTCAGCGGCGTGAAGGGATTGAGGAACGCCTTGAGCTTGCCGGAGGCATACACCTTCTGACTGACGTCCACCTTTGCGAGAGCGCGATCGAACTGCCAGGGCGCCACGATCGCGCCGATGGAACCGACCAAGCTGTACTTGCCGACGATGATCTTGTCGGCGTGCACAGCGATCATGTACGCCGCGCTGGCACCGATGTTGTTGATCACCGCTACGACCGGTTTGGGATGCTTCAGCTTGAACATTCTCATCGCCGTGTAGATGCGTTCGGACTCCACGGGTGCGCCTCCAGGGCTGTCGATCGACAGCACTACGGCTTTCACCTTGTCGTTTGTGAATGCCTTCTCCAGTAGTGGGACGATGGCCTCGGCCGACGCGCGTTCGTCTGCGCCGATCGCCCCTTCGATGCGGACCACGCCGATCACGTTGCCGAAGGGCCCGAGCTTGAAGCCGGTCGTGCTGAGGAAAAACAGTAGGTAGATGATGCCAAAGATGACCGGCACGCCGAAGACCAGGACCTGGAAGGCGATCTTCCAGTGCCGCTCGGCCTTCCGCTCGTTCGCGGCCAGGCGTTGTGCTTCACCAAAGGCCTCGCGCTGGCCGCGCAGCTCGCGCAACATCTCCAGGAGGACATTGGTGGGCGTTGTGTCCGCAGCCAGAGGCGACTGCTGAGCTGTGGGGTGGTTCTGCGAGTCACTTTGCATGGTTGCTCCTGCATCTGGGTTGGCGCGCTGAGCGACGAGGGTATGGGTCGCTACTTGGTCGCATCCACCCGAAAAGCGCTCACGGATCGCGTCGAAGGACCAAGTGGCGCGTGGAGGGTGCGCGCTCTACCGAGCAGCAAGCCCAAGCGGCGGCAGCGGGCTCGGCATGCGTGGCAGGTTTCAGGCGTCCGACCTACAGTTCCCAGGCGAGGGTGACGATGTCGATCACAACCGTCATGCTGCGCAACGATGCCGTCGACGCTCTTGCGCGGTGTGATGCATCCGCGGCGCGGTCGGCGTGGCAACTAACTCAACTAGGAGTTTCCGCTCGACAACGGGGTATGACGGGCCCCAAGCGCCGGAACAATGCACGAGGCAACGGGCACCCGGATGCGCTTACTCGGGCATCGCCCAGCTGGGCGAATGACCGGTCCTGGTACGCAACCGATGCGCGGGCTTGGACGTTGCCGACCGGCTAAGAGCGGCAGTGCGTGCTGCTGGCGGAAAGCTGACGCTCGGCACGCGAGATGGCGCGCGCAGTGCTTCCGGTCAAGGTCCGAGGATTCGCGTCATTGCTCCGCTCGAGACTGTTTGCCAAGCCGTTACTCGAACCCTACTCGTCGCGAACGACCCTGAACGTGCGCGAGGACCCGGGCTCCATTCACTGGGACGACGCCGTGCACGATTGGAAGAATCCCACCGCAGTCATCGCGTAGGAAAGGACTCCGTGCTCTACACAAGAATGGGGATGCGCATTCCCGACGCGTTTGCAAGACTCGAATGAAGCTCACGACACGTTAGGCGATGCACCGGCTTAGCCCAACGTCATGAGGCGAACGAGGACATGTGAGATCGCGCGGGGACGCCGATGAGTTAGCCGCCCCCATCTTCATAGGAGAAAACATGGGCACTTCAACTCACGCGCTTACCGAGGCCAAGGCGGCATGGCGCACCCATGCAATGTTGCGGGCCATGTCGGGAGACATTCTTCTCCGCGAGCAGTTCGCAACCGACCCCATGCAGGTCTATTGCGACTACGTTGCACCCGGCCGGGTGTCTGGGGAGCAGATGGAGGCCGCCAACCAGCTGGTCTTCGCGGTGTTCTCCAGTCCTCAGCTACGCCGCTGGATGGGCGACTACTCACGCCGCCTGAGAGGCCATGCTCCCAGTCGGCACCTGTTCGCCAAGCAGTTCGCCCACGCGGCGGCTGCGTCACGCGATCCGTTGGTGGCGCTTGCGCTCGTTCGCGGAGCCGCCGCGGGTGAGGGGAAGTTCGAGCTGATGGCCGACTTCTTCCGCGCCGTGCTGGCGGCCATGGGCAAGGGAACTTTGGCCGAAACGGGCACGGAAATGAGTCCTGGCATCACGGCCACCGAAATGAGCCCTGGTGCCACGGGCACGGAAATGAGCCCCGGCGCGCTCAGCTTGGCCGGGCGGGTTGCCGCGGAGGTCGCGAGTGCAGCACGGGTCGCCATCGAGCTGCGGCGGATCGCGGCGGCTGGCGGGACGGAAATGAGCCCGGGAGGCGGTACCGAGCAGAGTCCGGGGGGCACGGAGATGAGCCCCGGAGCCCTGCGCTTAGCACAGTCGCTGGTTGCCGCGATCCGGCGAGCGGAGCGCTTCAGTGAGTTGCTGCTGCGCGCCGACGGCGGCACCGAGATGAGCCCGGGTACGGCCACGGAGATGAGCCCCGGCGTGACGGCCACCGAGATGTCTCCTGGCGCTATTCGCAGCGCCGAGCAACTCATCACCGAGGTCAGGATCGCGGCGCGTCTCGCCACCTCGCTTCTCGCGTCCGAGGGGACGGAGATGAGCCCGGGCGGCGGAACGGAGGTCAGTCCCGGGGGCGGCGGTACGGAGATGAGCCCAGGGAAATTCGATGCATTCGAGGCCCTGATCGCCGTCCTGCGCCGCGCCGAGCTCTTCAGCATGGAGGTCCTGCGCTCGGCGGAAGGCACCGAGATGTCGCCGGGGACGGCCACGGAAATGAGCCCCGGCGTCACTGCGACGGAGATGAGCCCAGGAGCTGCCATCTTCGGCATCGCCGAGCGCCTGCGGGGCGAACTCGCAAGCGCGGCCCGCTTCAGCGCGGAGCTTGTTCGCCTGGAAAGCGGTACAGAGATGAGCCCCGGTGGCGGGACTGAGATGAGCCCTGGTGGCACTGAGATGAGTCCCGGTGCGCTGCGGCTGAACGAGGGCCTCGTCCGCGCAGTGCTCGCCGCCCGGCGTCTCAGCCAGCTTCTCGTCCGCTCCGACGGCGGTACCGAGATGAGCCCCGGCGCCACCGCCACGGAAATGAGTCCTGGCGCACGGCCGTTGGAGCGACTGGCTGCGGAGATGAACGTCGCGGTGCGCTACGCCAACGCGCTGCAGAAGTCGGCAACCGAAGGGACCGATATGAGTCCTGGAGGCGGTACCGAGATGAGCCCAGGTGGCGGCACTGAGATGAGTCCGGGTGGCGCCCTGAAATTGACCCGACTGCTCGCAGCCTCAGTGCGCCGCTCCCAGCTCTTCCTGAGCGAAATTCTTCGAGTCGCCGAGGGCACCGAGATGAGCCCGGGCGGCACAGAAGTCAGTCCCGGCGGCGGGACGGAGGTCAGCCCTGGCGGTACCGAGGTCAGTCCGGGCGCGATCTTTGGCGGGGTCTGGGGTGTGCAACTGCCTGTCCAAGTTGGCATCGCTCTGGGTGCGGTGGTCCAGTACGCCGTGGGCCTGCGGCGGCAGGGCGCACTCGACGTGAGCGGACTGGAGATCGGATGAGTTCCCATGCACGCGTACGAGCGGAGCCTGCCTCCTCGCCCGACTGCGCTGAAGCGGTGACGCGGCGGTACCAGGCGCTCGCGCTGGCCCGGTGCGGCCGGCAGCAGGAAGCTGCAGAGCTGTGTCTTGCGATCGTGGAAGAGGAATCGGATGGCAGAACGTGGCTCGCATCCGAGGTCGTTGCTGCCCTGGAAGCACCCGACCTCGGGTTCGCCGGCGATTTGGCGGCGATCCTCACGGCGCTGGAACGTGGCAGTGTCTGGCGTCCGGCGTGGACGGGCAACCACACTCGGCCCGTCGCCGAAGCCCGCCTCTCGACGAGCAAGCTGCGTCACGATCTCGACCAACTGCTACACCTGCGTCGCCAAGGCGTGGCCTTGCCGCTGGGCGAGATCATCGCGGACTACGAGGCGGCCCTAAAACGGCTGGCCGGCCTCGGTGCCACCCGGGCACCACTCACGGACGGGGACGAGTCGACGATCGGGCGGGCGTTCGGGCGGCTCGTTCACGTCGCCGACGCGCCGCGGGTCGCGCGAGCGCTCTCGCCCTCGTGGGACCGTCTCCAAGTCCAGCGCCGCTATCGGAAGAGCCGCCCCAACGTCGTCGTCATCGACGAATTCCTGGCCCCGGAGGCCCTCCAGAGTCTTCTGCGCTTTTGCCAGGACTCCACGATCTGGGCCGGCAATCGCTACGCCCATGGTCGGCTGAGCTCGCTCTTCTTTACCGGCTTCAACGCACCGCTGGTGCTACAGATCGCCGAAGAGATCCGTGATGCCTTCCCTCTGCTGATTGGAGAGCGCCATCCGCTGCGACAGCTCTGGGCGTTCAAGAACACGGAAGTCTTGCCGGGCGATTGTTCGATCCACGCCGACTTTGCAGCGGTGAATGTCAACTTCTGGATCACCCCGGACGACGCGAACCTCCATTCCGACTCCGGCGGCATGGTCGTCTACGACCTGGAGGCGCCGCTTTCCTGGTCCTTTGGGCAATACAACGAGCGACCTGACCTCATCCGCGATCTCATCGCTCGACATCGGCCTCGAGCCATCCGCATACCCTATCGGCAGAACCGCGCGATCATCTTCAACTCCGACCTGTTCCACGGCACGGAGGCGGTCTGCTTCCGGCCCGACTACCTGAGCCATCGAGTCAATGTCACGATGCTTTACGGCGATCGCCGCCAGGACGAGCACCACGCCGAACCGGAGCCCATGCAGCACACGCCTACGGAAGTGGTCGCCGCTTGGCGCTCGGCTGCCCTCTCGCGTCGAAGGAACTGGCCATGATCGAGGCGTTTGACGCGATGCCGAGCTACTCCTATCAGGGCCAGGACCTGTTCGTGATGGAGGTATTGGGCGAGCAGGTCGGCGGCTTCTTCCTGGATTCCGGCGCGTCCAACGGGCGCAAGGGCAGCAACACCTGGCTCCTGGAGAGCATGCATGGGTGGCGCGGCGTCTGCGTGGAACCCAATGCGGACACGTTCCGACAGTTGAAAGCCAATCGCGATTGCATCTGCCTGGACTGCTGCCTCTACGACCGAGGCGGGGCCGTCGAATTCTTGGAAGCGGCCGGCGTCTATGGTGGCATCGTCGAGGAGTACGACGCACGCCATCTCTCGTTCACGCGCCGTGTGCTCGGCGAGCGCTGGCCGGATGGTGCGCCGGCGCCGACGGTGAGGAAAGTCGCCCGCACGATCCGCTCGGTGCTGCGCGGCGCAGACGCGCCGCGGACGATCGACTACTGGAGCCTCGACACGGAGGGCTCGGAGCTCACTCTTCTGAAAAGCTTTCCCTATGACGAGTACCGGTTCCGTGTACTGACGGTGGAGCACAACAACGGCCCCATTCGGGAGCAGATCCGCAGCTATCTGGAAGGCCGCGGCTATGTTTGGGTCAGGGACCTGGGCATCGACGACGGCTACGTGCTGGCGGACGGCGCTGGGCACGATGTCTTCGGCCAGGCTTGGCGCAGCGCAGCTTGGCGCGGCCGGCGTGGGGCGTGCCGATAAGGGGGAAAGATGCATGCCGAACTCGCACGGAGCCGGCTCGTGATCGTCCCAGGGCTGGTCGACGAGCAACTGGCGCATACGCTTTACCACGTCCTGCTGCTGCGCAGCTGGCGGGGCGAGGTCAAGCACGACCGACAGGCACCGGCAGCCGATAGTCATTGGGGGGACGCCACTCTGGACGCGGCGCTGCTGATCCTGAAAGTCAAGATCGAGGAGGTGAGCGGCTGCCGGCTGCTGCCCACCTATGCCTACGCCCGGTTGTACTTCCAGGGAGACGCCTTGGCGCGCCATCGCGACCGAGCTTCGTGTCAGATCGCTGCGACGATTCACTTGGGCGCTACTGGCGGTCGGGCTTCGCCGATCTGGTTCGAGCCGGACATCGCCGTGATCCAGCGTCCGGGCGACGCGGTCGTGTATCTCGGCGACAGCATCGACCACTGGCGCGAGCCGTTCGACGGCGAGAGCTTCGGCCAGTTGTTCCTCAACTACGTGTTTGCCGACGGCGTGCGCGCTGACCTGATTCACGACGGTCGGAGGGGTGCATTCCCACCGTCGCTTACAACCCCGCTCGGGGTCGGCATGCCCGCTTGCTCCCTATGAGCGCCGTCGCCTTGCGCCAGGACGGGTTGCTGGTCGCTGACAACCTGCTAAGCGCGAGTTCGCTGGCGGCGTTGCGGGACTACGTCGCCACAAGCGACTATCGAAGCGTGCATGGGCAAAAGTGGGATCGCGTATGGCGCCTATGGGACGGCAATCCCCAGCGCGGGCCCTCGGTCCACTACGACCCGGACGGTCGCTTCGACCACAAGGGCCTAGCCTATCCGACCGGCACGGCGATGGACCATCTTATAGACGCGGTGAGGACGCAATCGGCGTTGCATCCCGATATCGCCGGCCTCGAAGGCATCGATTGGGCGGGAATGTATCTCTGCCCCTGGCTGTACCCCGTGGGCAGTGCGCTCTCGCTACACCAGGATGCTGCCAAGTACACCGGCTCCTTCACCTTCTTCCTTCATTCACGTTGGCGGCTGCATTGGGGCGGCGAGCTCTTTGTATATCCGCCGGCCGACCCCACCCGGTCGGGAAGTTCGCCGGCGCTCGGACACGACCAGCCCTGGATGTCGGACGATGGCCCGGATGAGGCCATGATCGCCGACGTCGCTGTTGCAATCTCTCCGAGTTCCAATCGGCTGGTACTGCTGGGAGAGGATCGGCCTCACCGCGTGGCGCGGGTCGATCAGAATGCCGGCGCCCATGTGCGCGCCAGCATCGCCGGCTTCTTCTTGCGCGCGAGGTGAGGGAAGCGTTGGTGACGCTGCCGCTGGGTGACGGGAGGCTGATGCCGCAGCTCGGACTGGGGCTATGGCGCACTACCGATGCCGAGGCCGCTGGATTGGTACGGACGGCCATCGATGCAGGGTATCGGCTGGTCGACACTGCCGCAGCCTACGGCAACGAGCGCGGCGTGGGCGAGGGTGTTCGCTCGGCGGAGGCAGGGTCCGCAGTGTTCGTGACCACGAAGCTGTGGAACGACGACCAAGGCTACGATCGTACTCTGCGCGCCTTCGACGAAAGTCTTCGACGCCTCGGGCTTCCCGTTGTCGATCTGTACTTGATCCACTGGCCGGCCCCTGCAAGAGGCCTCTACGTCGCCAGCTGGCGAGCACTGGTTCGGCTCAAGGCAGAAGGGCGGGCGCGCTCAATCGGGGTGTCGAATTTCGCACCGCAGCATCTGCGGCGAATCATCGGTGAGACAGGTGAATCTCCCGTGGTCAATCAGGTCGAGTTGCATCCGTGGTACCAGCAGCGAGCGCTCCGAGCCGTCAACGCGCACCTTGGCGTCCGGACGCAGTCGTGGAGCCCGCTGGGCCAGGGAAGGCTACTGAGCGACCCGATCATCTGTCGGATCGCCACTCGCCACGGTAGGACGCCAGCTCAAGTGATCATCCGGTGGCACCTTGAGCACGGCTTGATTGTGATCCCAAAGTCTGCGAACCCGGATCGGATCAGAGAGAACATCGGCGTCCTCGACTTCCGCCTCGCGCCGGATGACTTGGTTGCGATCGCGGGTCTCGACCGTGCGGACGGTCGCATCGGACCCGATCCGGTGACGCTGAGCCTGTGACCGACGGCGCTTCACACTTCATACGACATGCGTTCCTGCAATGTAAGCGTGCGAGAGGCGCGTTCGAAGGCGTTTGCTCGCGCCGGTTGCCTTCACGATGATGCGAATGTCCGCTTGCGCCGTCCGAGAACCTCCGCTTCGGGGCGCTATGCAAAGCTTTGCATAGCGGCGCGCAAAGTCTTTGCATAGTTTTTCGCTGTCGAGAAGCCGGGCAAGTGCGTGAAGCGCAAGAGGGGTTTGAACCGCTGGATCCTGCGGCGCTGGGGCATGGCTGGGGGCTGGCGAGACGGATGCTCGAGTACAAGGCCTCGCGGCGTGGGATGCTGCTCGTGCCCGTGGAGGCCGCGTTCACCAGTTGGACCTGCGCGAGTTGCGGTCACGTCGATCGCGCCAACCGAAGGACGCGCTCAGGTTTCGAGTGCGTTGCCTCCGGGCATTGCGATCAGACTGACCGGAACGCGGCGAAGAACATCCTGGCCAAGGCGCTTGCATCGCTCGTCCAGGTCACCGAATTTCCGTCGAGCGGATGCTCGGCAAGTACCGCGGAGCACGCGGGAACTTATGCGTGTGGGCCGGCGATTCGCGCCGGTCCCGGCCGCGCGCGGCGGCTCACGGGTCGTGTACTGCTGAAGTAGCGGGTTGCTCGTTGACAGGAACCGTCTCGGAGCGCGATGCACCCGAGGATCTCCGCCCGGCGGAGAGCCGACGGTGCTTTACTTGCAGGATCCGCCTTGCACGAGGGCCCCAAGGGCCAGCTTTCCGCAGTCCTTCTTGGCAGTTGGAGGCTCCGCCTTCGACGTAGCACCGCCGCGGTTCGCCGATCCAGCCAGTCGCACCTTCAGTGCCTCCATTGGATCTTTGCCTTCGAGCTCCTTCAGCTTCGCCTTGAACTCGTCGGCCTTGCTGATAGTGCAGCGCAGCTCAAAGGTGCCATACGTGTATGGCCCGTCCGAGGCTTGGCCGTCTGTCCGACGGATGTCTGCGACCCGGCACGAAGAGCTGGCCACTTCATCCAAAGCGGGACTGTCGCTATCCACGTCTGCTGACCCGTGAAGGATGAGCAGATGGCCGTTGGCGCAATGCTCGGTCACGAACGCGCCCGCCAGCCTGACGTAGGCCGAGATCTTGTCCTTCGGGTGTGCGACCGCAGGAACGAGTGTTTGTGAAGCGAGGAATAGCGTGGTGTTCGGACCTAGATCGCAGACGGACGAATCGGTGGTCTTGCCGGGTCTCAGCGCGACTGCGTGAGCGACGGGCGCACCGAGTGCAAGAGTTGCGGCGAGGGCAGTGAGGAGTACACCCTTGTGGAACATCGTTCTCTCCCAAGTGGGCGTGCGGAAGCCGCTATCGTAGGCGGTCGCGAGAGACGCGCGGAGGTTACAAAATGCGAATGCGGACGGTCATGCTTGCAGCCATCGTGGCCGGCGGCCTGGGTGCTGCCTGGACCGCCTCCGGGAGCACCTTCGTAAGGGTGGGCTGTGGCCTTTTCTGGTTCTTTGTCGTCTTTGCGGTGCTCATGTGGGCTCGCTCCAGCAAGTCTGCGGGCCGCTCGATCGCGCCGCCCCGGCCCGAGGTCGGCGATCCTTGGACCGATGAGCAGGGCGTACATCACTTCCCCGGAGACGTGTTCGACATCGCGAACAGTCCCCACCCTGGGAGACACAGCCGACCCTAGTCGTTCCGGTCACTGCCTGCGCCCACTCGGCGGAAGCATCGTTGGTACCTCCTTCGTTGCCTCGCGCGACCTTACGAGCTCGGAGTTGGCGATGCGCTCTTCGCGTGCCGTTCGTTCCTTCTCGCTTTCAGAGGTCGCGCCATCCCAAACCTCCTTCGCGTTCTCAACGACATTCGTGACGTCATCCCGCAGATGGCGGGCATTGGAGACCAGCTGAGATTTCCGCGTTCCGACCGTTCCGTCGTCATTGCGGGTTATCTGGTTGCGAGCGTCGAACCCCTGAATCTCGTTGTCGACATTGGCACCGAGTGCTGATTGATCGATGTCGCGCCGAACGTCGGATAGATCGCTGCCGAGGGCGGCCGCTCCTGGTGCGCTCCTCGCGCGCGGGCCTACGGCCCTGTCGTGCTGTCGATCCGCCACTGAAACGCGGGCCGGATCGAACACGTTCGATTGGAGTAAGTCGTTGTGGGCAGTACGGACGTCGCTTGCGGAGCTGGGAGCGACGGATCCATCGCCGAAGTACCGAGTGGGAATGGTGGAGTAGTTCGCCAGCTCGCTGGCCATGGCGATGCGCAGGGCTTGGCTTTCGGGGCCGTATTCCGCGGCGAGCTGGTGGTACTTCCGGACGAAGTCCGAGTTGATGGGCAGCTGTGCAAGGTCAACGCTGACCTCCTGACCTTGGTTACGCGCCGTCGAAAGGCGATCGGCAACTGACTGGCGCTGCGACATTGCCGCCTGGGCAGCTTCAACGCGAGAGGTCGTGTTGCCGAGCCGCGACGCCAGTTCCTGGCCATCTCTGCTCTCTGTGGCGATCGACCTCATGAACGAGGTGTCGCGCGTCGCGCGATCACCGAACTGCTTGAAGGCGCGAATGCCATCCGACCCCAGCGCGCTAAGCACCTCCTGCTCATTCTTGGTGAGGTTTCCTGCGTAGGTCTTGCCTGCAGAGGCTCCGGCCTCAGCCCGGACAGGGAGCAGTCCCTTGCCTGGAGTGTTCAGCCCCGCAGCCAAGTTGAACGCGATCTGCTGCACCTGCAATTCGGAGAGACCGGTGCTCTTCGAGGCTTGTGTGGAAAGCAGCTTGATCTGATCCGCGGAGCGGCCGATTTCCTCGAAGCTGGACGCGCTGCTTCCGCTGCCACTGCGCGTCGACGTGGACCCTCCGGATGCCTTTGATACGGCATCTACGAGGGCCGAGGATCTCTCGTTGGTCGCAGAGACCACGTCGCTCCGAGCCGACTCGACGGCCTTGGACGCCTCTTTTGCGTCGGATTCTGAGACGCTGGACGTGATCCGGTTGGAAACGGCTCCTGCGTTCCGGAGGAACTCGATCGCACGAGCGCCGTTGCCTGCCGTGGTGCTCCAGTTGCCAGACATGTCCTGCTGACGACTAGCCCACGGGCTCGACGTACTCGGCGTCACGACGCGCTGATCCATTGACACGTTGCCCATGGAGCTGTTTCCGACCGCCGCGGCCGAGGAGGCGTTGCCGATAGTCGATTGGAGACCGGCAAGGCCACCGATCATCGTGCTGCCGAAGTTCACGAGACGATTAGCGAGCGAGTAGGCGAGCATCGGGATGCCCACAACGAGCCAGGAGACAACGGCCTGCGCTGAGACCGCGTTCGAGTAGATCGGCGAGGCGGTCTGCAGGGAAATGGCCTTGAATCCTCCACCGACCTCGGCGGCGGCAGCTTGGTCCAACTGTGCATAGAGCGTGGCCATGTAGTTCAGAATCGAGAAGAGGGGAGGCCACAGCTGGATCGCGATGAGAGCGGTCGCGTAGCCGCTCAACATGAGCACCGTCGTGCGTCCACTTGAGAGGAAGAGCAGTAGGACCAGCAGCGGAAATACCGCGTAGCACACGGCCTCCGCAACGTTGCGGACCACTGGCAATGCCTGCTCTGCAATCTTTGCTCCGTTGATCCAGGCGGCGTTCTGGGAAGCGACGGCCGATGCCCTGCCCGTTGCGAGCATCATGCAGGCCGGATCGTTGATCCTTTGGCAGCCCATCTCGCCGGCGTCGTTGATGGCGTTGATCAGTGCGTTCTGCCGAACCAGGTCTGTTGCTGTTGCGGAAGCGTCGGCGATCTGGCTGCGGATGTAGGCTTGGATCAGCTGGTTCTGGACCGAGGCGGTGGCGGCGGTTGCATCCAGAGAAGGATTGAGCTTGAGAGCCAGACGCGTCGTCAGGTCGGCGACTTGAGGCGCCATCCGTGAGCTGATATCGGCATACGCTGCAGCGCAGGTGTCAGTAGTCAGGCCCGTGGGAGTTGTGATCGGGGTGAAGCGAGCCGGGTTCGTGCTCGCCATCAAGCTCCAAAGGTTGGCGTTCTTGCTGAAGTCGGAAGGACTGATGGTGCCGTCATTGATGTCGTACGCCGTGCAGTTGCCAATGAAGTTGATGATGTCGACCCTCACAGACGGGTCTGGCAACGATGCGCGTCGGGTCTCTTGAATGACACGGCTACCGAACATGAGGCCGTTTCGCTGATACGCGAGTTCAGCAGGGAGCGCACCGGCACCCGGGATGACTTGAAAAGCTGTCTCGAACAACTCCGTGATGCTGTTGCCGATAGTGCTGGTCAGCCCCCCCAAGGCGGCCATGCCGAAGGGCACGTTTGCAACCACTTTGACTGGGCCGGCGCCGGTTTTGTCCACGATGCCGACGGTCACTCGAGGTACGAACAAGACGCCGTACACCAGGACGACGGTCATGAGCCACTTCCAGCCCTGCAGCTTCTCGGGCGCCACCATGTAGGCGACCATCGCCGCGACGAACCCGCAGAAGGCGACTGCCGCCACCGCGCTGAGGTATGTCCCAGACCCCATGATGGCGGCAACGGCATTGAAGACACCAAAGAGGCTGTCTGAGTTGTGGTAGGCGTAGATCTCCCACATGCTGCGTCTCCCTCAGCGCAAGCTGTTCGACGCGTGGCCCAGCATGTCGAGGACGTGAGTCGGCATGTTGGTGCGTAGGTTCCGTTCAAGCCGCTCCAGGTCGGTTGCAACGGTAGAGACGCTGTTCAGCTTCCCGTACATGGTCTGCTGTTCGGCATGGACTCGATCGAGGAAGCGCTGGCCGTCGCCGCGCAGCGCGTCAGCTCGCTTCTGCTGGACCTCATTCAGCTTGTAGTTCTTCTGGAGTGCAGCCAGTCCAATGGTTGTGAATTGGTTGAGGAACGTGGCGGCATAGTCGGCCGCGATCACCTCTCGGTAGTTCGCAATCAGGGTGTCTGCTAGCCCGGAGCCGGGAATTGTGTTCCCGACGGAAAGCATCCGCCAAACGGGGATGCTCGTGCTGTTTACGAACCCAACGGCGTTGGTGTTGTTCGGGATCGCGGTGCGGGTGCGGATGTGATCGGAAATCGTGCGCAGCATGTCCTCGACCTTCTTTGTCAGAGGCTCGTGGACATATGTGTCGAACCGAGAGACCTCGTCGCACTCCGTGTAGTTGTTGCACTTCAGCAGCTGAACGTTGATGTTGCCGGACGGGGCCTCCGACTGCCCGTAGAGCAGATGTGCAACCGTAGTGATGCTTGGGCCGACGTACTGCGATTGCTTGTTGTCTGCCTCCGGGTAGAAGATGAACGTGCCGATGATGCTCATTGCCAGTTCACGGCTTGGATCGTCGAGGCTGTCGACGGTCTTCAGCGCCTTCCAGGTGAGGTTCCCGACGAAGGGCGCGAGCTCCTTCACGTTGGGGTCCGAGCTGCTCCGTGCGCTCGCCAGGATGCTGGAACTGTCCGACGCGCATCGCCGCATGGCGGCATCGATGTCCGACTCCAACCCCATCGTCATTGCGAGCTTCGCGCATCCGCGTTGCGAGTCGTAGCCCATCGCCTCCGCGGCCGACGACACCATGGCCGTGGCCGTCTCACACGAATTGATCCGCGCGTTGTTGATCGACGTCTCCAGCCCCTTCGCCCACTTCGTCAGCCCGCCCAGCAGCGGCGACACCGCCTCTAGCGCGAGCTGGAACGCGATGCCCGGCAGCGCGGCCGTGACGTTCTTCAGCATGTTCTTGAACTCGGCCGCGGAGATGTGCGAGAACGAGCCTCCGAAAAGGTCGATGCCTCCGCAGCCGCCTTTGGAGTTGGGGAACTGGATCGCCGCGAGCTGGTAGGTCTTGTTCGGCGACCGCAGGTAGAGGTTGCCCCCGGCGTACGTGTTGAATGTCTGGCCCTTGAACGCGCCGGGCGCCGTGTAATTGCCGATCGCGCCGAGGTTGTTGAACATGTTGTTCACCTCGGTGTTGAGGTCGCCGGCGTAGGTCATCGGCGGCGTGAGGATGATGCTCCAGGCGACGACCAGCGCCGTCGCCCTTCCGAGAAACGAACGAATGGACATGGCGGGCTCCTACCTGAGGCTGATGTGACGGGTGGCGGACGGGACCATCTCGTCGGCGCCGGGCGCTGCGACGGTGGCGATGCGCTCGAGCAACTGCGACTCCGAGAGCACGCCGTAGCCGAGCGGCGAGATCTTTCCGGTGAAGGGCTCGGCAAGGAGCACCGCGGGCACCTGCGTGACCTGTAGCGTCTTGGCGATGCCGTTGTCGCGCCGGAAGCTCTGGAAGTTCGGCAGGCCGCCGCCATCGACGCTGATCGGTACCACCTGGATGCCGTGCCGCGCTTGGAACGCCTCCAGCGTCGGCGCGAAGGCGTGGCAGTACGGGCAGTCCGACCTGAAAAAGAAGAAGACGACGTGGGTCCGGCCGAGGGCGGCCACCGACTTCTGGCGGTCGGCCGACTGCTCGCGGTCGTAGACCTGGATCGCCTGCGCGTTAACCGGCCGGCCTTCGAGCGTCATGTCGACGTTCGGCGTGGTCCACGCCACGCGTTGCGCGACGTCAGCGAAGTACGAGGCCTGCCGCACCACGCGCGCCTCCAGTTCCATGTAGCGCCGCACGTTGGCTTCGGTCGGGCGGATGATCGCGATGTTGCGGTACTCCTCCAAACGCTTCTGCAGCGCCTCGAACTCGACCAGCTCCGGCGCTCGCGGGTCGGGGGGCTTCTGTTTGGTCACTGGCTTCGCGGGACGCAATGGCTTGGGTTCGACCTCGAGCTCAGGGTCATCGTAAAAGTGCCATCCCCTGCGGTGATCCAGCCAGAAAAGCGATTGGGCCGAAGTCGGCGCCGCGGCAGCCACCTGCTCTCCGGCCTGGATCTGCGCCGCGGCGCCGCCTGCGGACATGGCCAGCGCGAATGCGTTTGACAGTAGGGCGGTGAGCCGCGCGGCGGTTCGTGTCGTAGCGGTGGGCATTCGTTTCTCCAGGAGGCACGTCTGTCACGCTAGGCCGGCAGATGCTGATCACACAGCGGAAATCCCGACTTGAATCGCGTCAGTCGCCAACCGTGATCGAAGCGCTGGCCGTTCGGGTGCGTGCGCCGGCCTCAGTGCCGTCCGGCGTCGCGGATCGCAGGCCGCGTCGGGGCGGCGAGTGGAGCAATCTCGGTCCGCCAACGCCCGATGCGCCGAACCGCGGTCGCAGCCAGCAGCCGAACCAAGCGGTCGAACGTGCACCGGCCACAAAAGCGGGAACGAAGGGCGTGGTGGCCGTCGGGGGAACAGGCCGTCAAGGAAGATGTTCCAAGGCGCTGATGCGCGTCATGGTCCGGCAGCCCGACCCGTTGGTCGCGGATGTGCTGGAGTACGCCGTACGGCGCCAAAGTAGTAGCTCGGGCGCGTGAGCACCGGCAACGACGCTAGGGATGGGTCGCGCCATTGCGTGCTTGGCGGTAGTGGACGCGTTTCTGCCGTGACCGGCTTGACAGCAGTCCGCCGCTCGTCAGTACCGGCACCCGACCATGTGCGGAAGTTGGCGAACGTCAGCCTGTACGGTTCGTTAGCGCGAGTGAACCGCGGGACGCCGCATTCAAGCTTCTCGCAGCCCCGAGGCTAGAGCCGAGCAGCACTTGTCGGGATGGCGTCGTGGAACAACGTGTTCGGCGCGCCACACGACTCGTGCACAACGAGAACTAGTTCCTCAAGTCCCCTGTCGTTGGGCCGCGCAACCTGCAACTATTTGAATGACAATTCCGCTTTTGTCAGTAAATGTGAAATCGGTGCTCATCTGTACCGGGTCCTGACAAGTATCCGCGGACCTTGAGCGCCACGCGCCGAGGCTGCCGCCACCAGCAGTACGACAGAGCGATTGATGAAGTACCGAGTCTTGCGGGACCCCAAAGCCACACCGGCCGATCTCATTCACACCAGCCTCGATCCCGAAGGGGCGCCCCGACCACCCACCCGAACCGTTTTGCGAGCCGCTGCACGCTGGCTGCTGGCGCTCGGGTGCGCATTCGCGCCGGCGCTCGCGCTCGCAGTCGACGCCCAGATTTCGGGCTTCACGGACAATCCCGATCCTGCGGTCCGCGGCGGCCCGATCACGTACACGATCGTTGCCGAGAACACTGACGGCGACATCGCGAACAACGTGGTCGTCACCTACGCGCTGCCCGCGAACACGCAGTTCGTGTCGGTCTCGGACGCGGCAGTCCCCGGCGCGTGCGTGCATGACGGGGCATCGCCCGGCACCGTCACCTGTACCTACCCGACGCTGCGAGGAACGCTCGCAGCCCCGGCCGGCCCGACCCGTACGATCAACGTCGTGCTGCGCACGATGGGCTCGAGCGTTGCGACGCTTAACAGCACGGTCAACATCACGACCACCGACCCGGACATCAATCCGGCGAACAATTCGCTGACCCAGAACACGACGGTCAACAACGGTGCCGATCTGAGCGCCTCGCTGAGCGGCTCGCCGAACCCCGCGACTGGCGGCGATCTGGTGAGCTGGACCGTGAGCGGCAGCAACCTCGGGCCTAACACGTCGGGTGCGGTGACCTTCACGAGCACGCTGCCTGGCGTGCTCACCTACGTGTCGGCCGGCTCAGGCGGCAACGGCTGGTCGTGCGGGGCAGCCGGGCAGGTCGTGACCTGTACCAGCGCGGCAGCCGCGGTCGGCGCGTATCCGAGCTTTCCGATCGTCACGCGGATCACCGGCGCAACAGGCGGCACCTTGACGCTGAGCGGCAACATCTCGTCCAGCGTCGGCGACCCCGACTCGTCGAACAACAGTCCCGTTGCGAGCGTCACGGTCAATCCCGGCGCCGATCTCACGGTCTCGCAGGATCCGCCATCGCCGAATCCCGCGACCTCGGGCAATGCGGTGACCTTCACGCTGCATCCGAGCAACCTCGGGCCGCATCCGGCGACTGCAGGCGCGCAGGTCAGTTTCGCGCTGCCGGCAGGCTTCGCATTCTCGAGCGCAACGCCGTCCGCGGGCTGGGCCTGCCCGGACCCGAGCCCGGGCACGACTGTCACCTGCACGTTCGCGGGCAGCCTCGCCTCCGGCGCTTCGGGCGTGCTGACGATCGTCGCGACGACGCCGAGCGTCGCAACCCCGACCGTCTTCAACAACATCGCCGCGACGATCGCGCCGAACGTGGGCGGTCCCGCCGATCCGAACGCGTCGAACAACAGCGCGACCCGCAGCGTCACTGTCTCGCCTGACGGCCTCGATCTGTCTGTCACAAAGTCGAAGACGCCGAACTTCGTCGCGCTCGGCGCCAACATGGCGAGCACCATCGTCGTGAACAACGCCGGCCCGCGAACCGCGGCGAGCGGCAGCATCACGCTGGTCGACGCGCTCGATCCGGCCAAGGAGCAGTACGTCGGTGCCAGCGGCACCAACTGGTCCTGCGTCTCGGCCGCGCCGAACGTCAACTGCACCTACAACGCCGCGCTCGGCATCGGCAACAGCAGCACGCTGACGATCACGACGCAGGCACTGGCCGCCGGCACCGCGACCAACAACGCGACCACGAGCTATTCCGGCACGCCCGGCGACTTCAATTCGGCGAACGACCTGATCGGGGCATCGGTTTCCGTGACCGCGGCGAACAACTCGCCGGATCTGCAGGTCGCCCTGTCGGCCGCCACCGCTGGCGGCACGCAAACCACCGTCGAGGCCAACGAGACGCAAGTCGTTTACACGTTAGCGGTGACCAACAAGGTGATCGCAACCCCGGCGGATGCGAACGGCGTCGTCGTGACGCTCAGCATCCCCGGCCGCACCAGCGCGACCAACGTGACGCTGGACGCCACCGTTCTGACCAACACCAGCGGCACGTCGAACGCCACCTTCTCGTGCACCGGCACCGGCACCGGTAGCACCGGCAACGTCGTCTGCACGCAGACCGGCGGCACGCAGCTCAGCCCGGGCGACGTGGTGACGTTCACCGTTGCCGCGAACCGCGTGATGGCCGACGGCACGTCCAATGCGAACGCGAGCGCGGTGTCGAGCGCGCAGGGCGACCCGCTGCCGAGCGACAACTCGACTTCGTTGCCAATCACGATCGATCCCATCGCGGATGTCGAAGTCGTCTCGAAGTTGTTGGCGGCGAACCCGGTGCTCGCCGGAACGAACGCGATCTACACGATCACGCTGCGCAACAACGGCCCATCCTCCGCGGCGAACCTGTCGATGACCGACGTGTTCACCATTCCCGGTGGCGACACCGGCTTTACCTTCATCTCTGCGAGCGCGTCGAATGGCGGTTCCTGTTCCGGCCTGACCGCTGCCACGACCTATTCGTCGGGCGCGCCGACCATCACGTGCAGCTGGGGCGCCGCCGTCGGCAACGGCGGCACACGCACCGTGACCGTCACCGTGCGGCCGAACTGGCAGTCGGGTAGCGCGGCGCGCACGCTCGACAACATCGCGACCGTCAGCACGACGACCGCCGAAGACAGCGTCGGCGGCCAGGGCAGCGCATCCAACAACAAGTCCCAGACGCTGAACATCAGCCCGGCGCAGGTCGACATGCTGATCAACGATAGCGACCTGGTTGATCCGCTCGGCTACGACCCGTCGGTGCCGGCGAACAACGACATCACCTACGCGGTCGTCGCATCGAACAACGGCCCGTCGCTCGCATCCGGCGTCGGCTTCACGTTCACGATGAGCCCGCCGGCGGGCAAGACGATCACGTTCCGCGGCGACGGCGCTGCGGCCGGCGTCGCGGCTGCAAATTCGAGCGGCACGATCGCCGGTAGTCTTTGCGACCAAGTCGGCACTCCCGTGACCGGACCGTCGACATTGACGGTGACGTGCCTGTACACCGCGCCCGGCCAGGTCGCGAACGCAGCGTCGGTCACGCGCCACCTCGTCTTCCGCGCCGATACCGCGCCGAACACCGGCGGCGACACGTACACCACCAGCGCAACCGCGGTCCTCAACGAGACGGACTCGAACACCTCGAACAACACCGAGGGCGAGACAACGACGGTGCGCGTGCGCGCCGACCTGTCGATCGTCAAGACCCCGTCGTCGAACCCGGTGCAACTGCGCGAGCCCTTCACCTGGAGTGTCGTGGTCAGCAACGCCGGTCCGGGCGACAGCCAGACCACCGGCCTGACCGACACGCTGCCCGCCGGCATGGTGTTCGGGGCCGGCACGCCGACCTGGGCGATCAGCGGCGGCGGCGCGACCGGCAGCTGCAGTGTCGCGGGCCAGACGATGACCTGCGCCTTTGGCGTGCTCTCAGCCGGCAGGAACGTGACCGTCACGGTGCCCGCACGCGTGACCACCTATCCGAGCGGCGGCCTCACGCAGAACTGCGCGAGCGCGAGCACCAGCGAGGTCGACCCGAACAGCACCAACAGCGTCTCGATCTGCGCACCGCTGACCGTGCAGCGCTCCTCGATCGCCGGCACCGCGTTCCAGGACCGCGACCGCACCGGCGCGAACGCCGGCACGCCGCAGGCCGCACCCACCGAGCCGCGCATCGCGGGCGTTGCCGTGCAACTCTCGGGCACCGATGCGTACGGCAACGCGGTGTCGCAGAGCACGACGACCGACGCGAGCGGCAACTACTCCTTCACGAACCTGTCGCCGGCCGATGCCAGCGGCTACACCGTCACCGAAACGCAGCCGGCCGGCTTCGTCAATGGCCCCGCCGCTCCGCCGGCACCGGCTGCGGGCGGCTCTTACGCGGGCGGCGGCAGCGCGGGCAATTCGAGCTACGGCGCCATCCTGCTCGCGGCGAACACGAGCGGTACCGGGTACGACTTTCCGGAAGTGCGCCAGCCGAGCCTCTCCGGCTTCGTTTACGCCGACGTCAACCTGAACAACGTTCGCAACCCCGGCGTCGACAGCGCGATCGCGGGCGCGACCGTGCGGCTGCTGAACGCGAACACGCTGGCGCTCGTCGCCACGACGACGACCGACGGCACCGGCGCCTACACCTTCGCGAACCTCGACCCGCTGATCACGTACACGCTCGAGGAGCCGATGCCGTCTTCGCCGACCGGCCTCGCGAACGGGCCGGTGAACCCGGGCCTCGTGAACGGCGCCGCGTGCGCGAGCGGCTGCACTGCGCAGCCGAACACGCCGAGCGCGGGCACCGACCGCATCACCGCGATCGATCTGGGCGCCGGCACCGACGGCACGCAATTCAACTTTGGGGAACAGCAGGTCTCGACGATCAGCGGCTTCGTGTTCGCCGACGTCAACAACAACGGCGTGCAGAACCTGCCGGGTGACATTGGCCTGGCCGGCGTGACGATCGTGCTGACCGGCACTGATGCGACCGGCGCGACGATCAATCGCACGACCACGACGGCGGCCGACGGCAGCTACAGCTTCGCGAACCTGCTGCCGGGGACCTACACGGTCACCGAGCCGACGCAGCCCGCAGGCTCAAGCAACGGTCTGACGATCCCCGGCACCGGCGGCGGCAGCGCGACCAACATTGCGACGCTGCCGAGCGCGATCAGCGGCATCGCGCTGACGGCCGCCGCCAACGCGAGCGCGAACAACTTCGCCGAAATTCCGAGCTCGAGCGCGATCGCCGGCCGCGTCTGGCTGGACGCGAACAACAATGGCAGCATCGATGCGAGCGAGGGCGGCATCGCCGGCGTGACGATCGAGCTGATCGGCACCGACGCGAACGGCCCCGTCTCGCGCACCGCCACGACCGACTCGACCGGCGTGTTCTCGTTCGGCACGCTCGCGCCCGGCGTGTACACGCTGCGCGAACCGACCCAGCCGACCGGCACGCTGAACGGCCGCACGATCGCCGGCACCATCGGCGGATCACCCAGCGGCACGGCCACCAATGTGGCCACTCTGCCGAGCGAGATCAGCACGATCACGCTCGGCGTCGGCCAGAACTCGGTGGCCAATCTGTTCGGCGAGGTCCCGGCCGGCAGCATCGCAGGCCGCGTCTACGGCGACAACAACAACAACGGCAGCATCGATGCTGGCGAATCCGGCCTGGCCGGCGTCACGATCACGCTGAGCGGCACCGACGACCTCGGCGCGCCGATCAACCAGACGACCACGACCGCCGCCGACGGCGGCTACACGTTCGCATCGCTGCGCCCGGGGACCTATGCGGTCACCGAACCGCAGCAGCCGGGCGGTGCGACCAACGGCATCACGAGCGCCGGCAGCGCCGGCGGCAGTGCGACAGCGCAGTCGATCACGCCGTCGGCCATCACGGCGATCGTGCTCGCCGCCGGGGTGAACTCCACGGAGAACAATTTCGGCGAGATCGGCAACTCGCCCGATCTGCTGGTCAGCAAGGACCATGCGCTGCCGCGCTTCACGGTGCACAACGCCGCGTCCTACCGCGTCCGTGTGCGCAACGCCGGCGAGCTGGCGACGACCGGCGACTACACAGTGACCGACCGGCTGCCTGTCGGCCTGACGTTGGCGGCGACGCCCAGCGGCGCCGGCTGGAGCTGCGTCGGCGCGGCCGGTGCGAGTGTGTTCAGCTGCAGCGCGAACGCGGTGATCGCGTCCGGTGCCGCGAACCCGAACGCGATCGACGTGTCGGTCACAGTCGGTCCGCAGGCGGCGACGAGTTCGCCGGTCCACAACGTCGTGCTGGTCGAAGGCGGCGGCGAGCTCGATGCGCGCCGGCCGACGACCGCCGAGCGCGATGCCGCGATCAACAACCCGGCGTCGCTGCCGGTCTGCAATCCGGCGATCTCTCACAACGTGTGCCGCGATCCGACGGTCGTGCAACTGGCGGCATCGCTGGCCGGCACCGTCTGGTACGACGGCGGCAGCGTGTCGTCGCTGCTCGACGGCGGCGACACCCGCTTGGGGGGCTGGCAAGTCGAGGTGGTGAACACTGCCGACAACACGGTCGTCGCCCGCACGGTGACCGGCACGGACGGCAGCTATCGCGTGCCCGACCTGCTGCCCGGCGTCGCGCTCGCGGTGCGCTTTCGCGAGCCGCAGTCTGGCGTCGTGTTCGGCTACCCGGTCAACGGCGAACAGTCACCGGGCTCCTCGGGGACGAGCTGCAATCCTTCCCAGGCGCTTGCCAACGGCACGAGCAGCTCGTGCGTCGACAAGGGCACGAGTCCGCAGCTCGGCATCGTGCTGGCGGCGGGCCAGGACCTGACGCAGCAAAGCCTTCCGGTCGACCCGAGCGGTGTCGTCTATGACGCAGGCGTGCGGACGCCGGTCAGCGGTTCCGTGGTCACGCTGGCGCCCACCGGTGTCTGCGCCGGCTGGAACCCGGCGAGCTCCGTCGTCGGCGCGAACCTCGGCGGTTATTCCGTCAACGGCAGCGCGATCTCGATGACGGTCGGCGCAAGCGGCTTCTACCAGTTCCTGTTCGCGGCTTCGGCACCGGCCTCGTGCCAATTCGGCCTGAGCGTGACGCCGCCGGCCGGGTACTCCTTCGTCTCGAAGCTGATTCCGCCGCAAGCCGGCTCGCTGACACCCCCGGGCGCGACCGGCAGTACCCATGCCGTGCAGCCGCAACCGACGGCGCCGACCGGCGCGGTCGGCACGGCGACCACGTACTTCTTGAGCCTGGTCAGCGGCTCGGCCGGCGCGAACATCATCCACAACCACATCCCGCTCGACCCGGCGTTGCCGAACGGCATCTCGCTGAGCAAGACCGGCGACAAGTCGGTCGCCGAGGTCGGCGACAGCGTGCGCTACAGCATCGCGGTGCAGCTCACCTCGGGTGAACTGCCGCGCCAGCTCACGGTGCTCGACCGCCTGCCGGCAGGCTTCACCTACATCAAGGGGACCGCCTCGGTGAATGGCGTGGCGATCGCCGATCCGATGGGAGGGCCAGGGCCGCGGCTCGCGTTCAACCTCGGCCCGATGCCGGCCGACGGCAAGTTCTTGTTGCAGTACCGGTTGCGTGTCGGGGTGGGCAGCCAGCAGGGTGACGGCATCAACCGGGCGATCGGCTATGCCTGCGGCGTGCCGTCGGGTTGCCTGACGGCCGCGTTCACGCCGGTGGCTTCTAGCCTCGCGACCAACGAGGCGCAGCACCGGGTGCGTGTCACCGGTGGCGTGTTTGCACCGGAAGCCTGCATGGCCGGCAAGATCTTCGTCGACTGCAACGGCAACCAGATCCAGGACCGCGAGGAGCTCGGCATCCCCGGCGTGCGGCTGGTCCTGCAGGACGGCACGACGCTGATCTCCGACTCTGAAGGCAAGTACAGCTACTGCGGCCTGCCGCCGCGCAGCGCGGTGCTGAAGGTCGACTCGGCAACGCTGCCGCGCGGTTCGCGTCTCGTGACCTCGAGCAATCGCAACCTCGGCGACGCGCAAAGCCTGTGGCTCGACCTGAAGAACGGCGAGCTGCACCGTGCCGACTTCATCGAGGGCAGCTGCTCGAACCCCGTGCTGGAGCAGACGAAGGCGCGCCGCGCGCAAGGCGAAGTGCGCGCGCCCGAAGCGGAGAAGAAGGGCCCCGCGCTGCGCTTCGACAGCAAGGCGCATGGCCTGTCCAGCACGAGCTCGCCGCAGCAGGGCACGGACGGCGCGAACCAGACGGTGCCGAAGGCGCGCGCCGTGGCGCCGGCGTCATCGCCATCCGGACCACCACCACCACAGCCACCACCACCACCGGGATCGCCGTCGACATTGACCCCCGCCACCGAAACCGAGGGAGGTTCCGATGCGGCGCGCTGATCGTCACCCCAAACATAGCCTCATGCGCCGCCCCATGCGCCGTCAACTGATGCTCGCGCTCGGCGCAGCGTTCCCACTGTGCGTTGCCGCGCAATCGGCGCCGCCGGCAGGTTCGCCCACCGATGTGCGCTACACCGAACCGACCGCTGGCGTGCCGGCGCTGTATCCGCGCTCGAACGAGAGCGATGCGTCGCCGAAGGTCTTCCTCGCCGGAGAATACGCGGCCAATGCAGCCGTCGGGCGCCTCGTGGTCGAAGCGGACCGCAATGCGGTTCCGGCCGACGGCCAGAGTCCGGTCAAGCTGAAAGTGCGTGTGTACGGACGCGACGGCGCGCCGTTGAAGGCGCCCGTGTTCCTGACGATCGAACATTCGGGCGGACGCGTGCTGCTGCCTAACGCACGCACCGACGAGCTCGGCCCGCGGCGCCAGGACGCCGATCGCGCAGTGCCGGGCGTTCAATTGAAGGTCGAAGGCGGTGAAGCCGAGTTCACACTCCTCGCGCCGTTCGAGGCGCAGGACGTGCGGCTGCGCGTCACTGCGGGCGCCGAGCAGGCGTCGGGCGTGATCAGCTTCGTGCCCGAGATGCGCGACATGGTCGCTGCCGGCCTGATCGAAGGCGTGATCAACTTTCGCCGCCATGGCGGCGGCGTGATCCAGCCGACACGAAGCAACGACGGTTTCGATCAGGAAATTCAGGCTTGGTCGCGCCAGTTCAATGGCGGCAAGGCCGATGCCAGCGCGCGCACCGCGTTCTATCTGAAGGGCACGGTGAGCGGGGAATATCTGCTGACTGCCGCCTATGATTCCGACAAGGACACGCGCGCCCGCCTGCTGCGCGATGTGCGCCCTGACGAGATGTACCCGGTCTACGGCGACGCGTCGCTGCGCAGCTTCGATGCGCGTTCGGCTGATCGGCTCTACGTGCGCGTCGACAAGGACAAGAGCTACGTGCTCTACGGCGACTTCGTGACCGGGGACGGCTTCACGCAGCCGATCGGGCAGGGCGCGGTCGCATCGCTGAAGCAACGCAGCCTCGGTGCCTACAACCGCACCGCGACCGGCGTGCGGGTGCACCACGAGAAGGACGGCTTCACCGGCAGTGCATTCTTGTTCAACGACACGCTGCACCAGGTCGTCGAAGAATTCGCGAGCCAGGGGTCGGGCCCGTACGGGCTGCGCAACAACGCGGTGCTCGAGGGCAGCGAGAAGATCGAGGTGATCGTGCGAGACCGCACGCAGCCGTCGCGCATCGTCAGCGTGCGCGCATTGCAGCGCCTGGTGGACTACACCTTCGAGCCGTTCTCCGGCCGCATCCTGCTGACCACATTCCTGTCAGCGTTCGATGAGAACCTGAACCCGGTGTCGCTGCGCGTCACTTACGAGGTGGACCAGGGCGGCGAACGTTTCTGGGTCGGCGGCGCCGACGCGCAGTACCGCGTCAACGGCTCGCTCGAGGTCGGCGGCTCCGCGGTCACCGACCGCAACGAGCTGGCGCCGTACGAGCTCGAAAGCGCGAATGCGACGCTGCGCTTCGGCCCGAAGACTGCGCTGGTCGCCGAAGTCGCGCGCAGCGCGAGCACGGTCAACACCAATCCGACGAATCAGACGGTCACGCCGGGGCTCGCGAACAAGCTCGGCGACGTCGAGGGCCACGCCTGGCGGGTCGAGTTCGCGCACGAAGACGAAACCGACGAGGTGCGCGCATTCGCCGGCCGCGCATCGCCGGAGTTCAACAACGCGGCCGCGCCACTGAACGGCGGCCGTGCGGAAGCGAACGTCCAGGCCAAGCACAAGCTGACGCAAACGCTCAGCGCCTATGCCCAGTACCTGTCGAGCGACGACCTGACGGACGGTGGCGGCAAGAAGACGGCCGCCGGTGCCGGCCTGCGCTGGGCCGCGACCGAACGGCTGACGTTCGACGGCGGTCTGCGCTCGGAACGCGAGACCATCGGCACGCAAGGCAACGGCCTGCTGACCGCGCCGTTCGGCTCGACGGCCGGCCTCACCGGCAGCATCGGCAGCGGTTCGGGCGGCGGCGCGATCGGCTTCGGCAATCAATCGATCGACCCGGCCACCGGCTTGCCGATCATCACGCAGGGCGGGCTCGCGAATTCGGTCACCGATCTGCCCGCGGGCACGAAGCTCGCGAGCGAAGGCGTTCGCCTCGGTGCCGGTTACCGCGTGACCGACCGCTTCACGCTCGGAGGCGAAGTCGAGCAGGACGTCTCCGGCGACGCACGGCGGCGCCAATCGGTGGGCGGTGACTATCAACTCGGCGAACGCACGAAAGCCTACGGCCGCTACGAACACCAGAGCGGCTGGGTCAACAGCGCCGGCGTTACATCGACCGGCCGCAGCGGAAACGCGTTCGTGTTCGGCGTGAACACGAGCGCGACGCAGGATACGCAGGCCTTCAGCGAATACCGGCTGCGCGACGCGATCAGCGGGCGTGACATGGAGATCGCGTCCGGCGTGCGCACCGGCTGGAACCTCGCCGAAGGACTGCGCCTGAGCACCGGCTACGAGCGCGTCGAGGTACTGTCGGGGCTGACTGCCACCGCGGATGCGGTCAGCGTCGGCGTCGACTACACCGCGAATCCGCTCTGGAAGGGCAGCACCAAGCTCGAGTTCCGGCGCTCCGGCGATGTCGACGACACTGCCGACAACGAAGCCTTCGACACGACCTTGTGGCAGGCGCTGGTCGCGCGCAAGCTCGATCGCGACTGGACGCTGCTCGGGCGCAACTACCTGTTGCTGACCCGCTATGCGAGCCGCGGCGACGTCGTTCAGGACCGTGCGCAGATCGGCGTTGCCTATCGTGATACCGACACCAACCGCGTCAACGCGCTGGCGAAGATCGAGCACAAGCTCGAGCGCGACGCGAGCGATGCGGCGGCGGGCGAACTGCGGTCGCGGGCCTGGATCGCATCGACGGTCGGCGACTTTCATCCGTCGCGCCCGTGGTGGATGACCGGCCGCCTGGCAGCGAAGTGGCAGCGCGACCGCTTCGAGCGCGGCGTGGAAGACAGCTTCCGTGCGGTGCTGCTGTCCGGTCGCGTCGTCTACGACGTGACCGAGAACTGGGACGTCGGGCTGCTCGCGGCCACGCAGTTTGGCCAGCTCGGCGCGCGCCAGAGCGCGTTTGGCGCCGAGGTCGGCTACCTGCTGAAGCAGAACCTGTGGCTGTCGGTCGGCATGAATGCCACCGGCTTCAAGGGCGACTCCGACCTCACCGGCTACGAATACACGCAGCGCGGCGTCTACATCCGCCTGCGCTTCAAGTTCGACGAGACCTTGTGGCGCGGCAAGGACCGGAACGTGAACCGCGCGCTGGACCGCTGAACACAAGCGGCCCCGTGCCGACCAACCTATCGCGACATGACACCATGAACTTCGACCATTCCCTTATCGCGCTCGCCTTGCTGTTCGCGGCCTCAAGCGGTGCGCCGGCCCTCGCTCAATCGACGAACACCGCACAGCTCGCGCCGTCCGCGAAGCGCATCAGCGACGAAGCCATCCAATCCGATCACCAGACCTACGACGGGATGCAGGCGCGCATCAAGGCGCTGAACGATGGTGGACGGCGTGTCGCCGACTACCACCTTGCGAAGGCGCAGTGCTGGCTCGATGTGAGCTTTCACGAATACACCCGCAACGACCGCAGCGAGTTCCCGCAGGCAGCGCTCGGCGAGGCCGGGGCGCTGGTCGGTGCGATGGAGAGCAAGCAGTCGCCGCTGTCGTTCGAAACACCGCTGGTCAATGGGGCCGCGAAGCTGCGCCCGGACTTGTGGGCTGTCACGAGCGCACTGAAGGGCGACGCCGGCTTCGTCTGCGCGCAGCAGAAGATCGCCTGCGCCGAAGTCGAGCTGGTGCACGCGGGCAACGAGTTCAACCAGCAGCAGTGGCGCCATGCGAAGCCGTATGTGCAGATCGCGGAAGACCTGATCGTCGAGGCGCAGACCCTGGCCGCAAGCTGCAGGCCGGCGGCCGCGCCCGTCGCCGTGCCGGCACCGACGAACGCACCCGCACCGGTCGCGCCCGCACCGGTCGCACCCGCGCGGGTCGAGTGGCTCGCACATGTGGTCTTCGCATTCGATCGCTCCGGCGAGGGCGATATCCAGGGCGCCAGCCTCGGGCCGCTGCGCGAACTGGCCGATGCGATCGCGAAGGGGCGCATCGCGGTCGGATCCGTGCGCCTCAGCGGTCACGCTGATCGATTGAACAGCACGGGCCAGGGCGACTACAACCTGCGCCTGTCTGAGCGGCGCGTGCAAACGGTCCGCGAGATGCTCGTGCGAATGGGCGTCGACCCCGCCAAGGTGCGTACGCAGGCACGCGGCGATGAGTTGCCCGTGCAGGATTGCGCAGCATCCTCCAGGACCAAGAAGGCCCTCCAGGACTGCCTGCTCCCGAATCGACGCGTCGAGGTGCTTGTAGAGAGCATCCCGACGAATTGACCCACTGCCGCTGTGCGAAAGATGTGAAGGCAGTCGATCAAATATTCGGTGCCGTGTGACGGCGACTGCTACCCGCACGCGCGTCCCGTCTCATTCAAGATTCAATCTTCGGAAGATTGCGTAGTTCAGGGTCTCGGACTTCGTCGGTGACCCATTGCGCGGTACCGCAGCAGAGCGAACGACCAGTGCCCGCTCTCTGGGGCGCCTGTTATGGCTCCTGACTGTCCATTCAGGGTCGACAGCGCCCGACGACCAGCGGGGGTGGGTTGACGGACGGCAGTCGTTGACCGCAGGTGCTCGGGTTCACGGAGGCCCGGTAGGGCGGTAGCCGAGGTGTTTCACGCAAGCGACCTCGGAGGCTGCCCGTCTCGGCAGTAGTTCAAGCCGAGGTCGAAGGTCTGCTTGCGAGGCTTGTCGGTGCCGGGAAGCACGACACCGTCCTGCGAGAAGCGAACGTTGAGCCGGCTGCAGCCCGCCTGCTTGTACCGGCGCAAGGTTGTGACGTCGATCAAGATCGGCGACGTCGCCTTCATCCTGGTGGTGAGGGCTTCCGCCATCGGCCCGATAAGGATTCCGAAGGCCCTGCCTTCCGCCGACTCGATCGCGTTCACCAGCAGCGGGCGGAAGTCTTCGACGGGAAGACGGGCTTTTTGGGCCTCGGCGGCCGGTGCAACGAAGATCGCACTTATCGCGATCGAGAGGATGGAAGAGCACATCCTTGTCCGTATTGGCATCCTCCCGCCTTTGGGGCGAGATTTGGCGCCCACCTGGCTGGCGGATGCCTCGGTTCCTGCTTCATTGACCCGCCCATCGGCCGGGTCTCCACAGGCAAGGACGGCGTGCCCCGCCGCCCGGAGAATGTTCTTCGCAGCGTTCACGTCTGCGTGATCCTCGTGCCCGCAAGCGACGCATGCGAATCGAGTCGACCGCCTGGAGGCGGCATCGACCGTCCCACATGCAAAGCAACGGCGACTCGTGTTCGCCGGCGGAACTGCGATGACCGTACCGCCAGCCTCGGCGACCTTGTACGTCAGCTGGTATCGAAAGCGACTCCAGCCTTCCTCCCAGATCGCTCGGTTGAGGCCGCGCTTCTGGGCATGAGAGCCGCCCGGGCGGCCGGTTGATGTGCGGGCGCTCGAAAGCATGTTCTTCACGCGAAGGTCCTCTATCGCGATGTACCGGGCGCTGCATGCCAAGTGGCTCGTAAGCTTGTGGGTCCAGTCGTTACGCGCCCCTGCAAGGCTGGCGCAGAGGCGCGCTAGACGCGCTCGACATCGGTGCCAGTTTCGGGACCGCCGTTGCTTACGCGCCAAAGACCGCTGCAACTCCGCAAGTTTTGCCTGCATTTTCCGCTGGCCACTCTCGCGATTCCAAAGCGAACCGTCCGATGCTGCGACCGAGACGTTGACTCCGACGTCAAGTCCCAGGGCACCCCCTGAAGTTGGTCGGCGCCCTGGGACCTGGACCTGGAACGAGGCAAACCAGTGCTCGCCGTCGAAGGAGACGGTGCAATTGCGAGGTGTGGCCGGAAGGGGGCGAGAGAGCCGCATCTTGCACCGACCGAGCTTGGGCACCTGCAGGTACGCCCACCCGTCGGTGTCGGTCAGTACCCGAACCCTTTGCGGCAAGCGAAAGCTCGTGCGCGCCCGCTTGGCCTTGAACACCGGGAGCGACTGAGACTTGGCATCGGCGGTTTGGCTCGCCTGAATCGCAAGAGACAAATCGCGAAGCCGTTGCTGAAGTGCCTGAGCAATCGCGCAGGACAACCAGGCTGTCGAGGGCTCTGCCTTCCACTCGGTCAGCCATCTCGCCATTTCCGCATATCCTGCTGGCCGCAGTCCCGACTGAATCCGCTCCTTCTGACGCTCGAGGGCCTTGTTCCAGACCCAACGCGCCGCGCCCGCGCAGCGGGCAAGGCCTTCTGCCATCGCAGCGTCCGGCTCAAGGCGGTATCGGTAGCCACGCAGGACTCCCGAAGCGGAGTCGGCGGATGGATTAGCACTTGCCTTGGCCATAGTAGCAAGCCGGAACACGGCTGGTGTTGTTGCCCTGGACGCCCGTCACGTTGGGCATCACCGGCACGATGGACGCGTAGAACTCGCTGAAATCCATGGCGTCGAAGCGAAGCGCCTGGAGCTCCGCAATCGTGAAGCCGCCGCATTGCGGGTTCTGTGCGCTGCCCCAGCCACGGCCCACCTGAACGCGGCCCTGTTCGTTGATGATTCGTGACAGGGTCGAGTTGAAGCAGCAGTGCGAGTGCGTGGTCGTCACGCAGCCGCCAAGGACCTTATGTGAGCAGTAGCTGCCGACTTCGTGGCAAAGGCCGGCGCCACGTTGAAGAGCCAGACGGCCTTCGTGCTCATCGCACTCCATCAGGCTCATGATCACGTAGATGATGATCGCGATCACCAGAGACCACGGATCGAACGCGAGCACCACGCCTTCGCCGGCCATGGTGGAGGACGAGTACAGGACGGTGCTCCCGGCAGGAAGCGCTGCACCGTTCACGGCCAAGGTGAAACCGTAGGAGCTGAGCGTGCCACTGAAGCCGCCGCTCGAAATCAGCGCCTGCAGGCCAGCGCTGATGAACTCGCGGTTCTCGCTGTTCATCAGCACGTCGTACACGAGTCGGGAGCCGGTGCCGAAGGTGCTCTGGTTCGTCATGCCTTTGCCGGCGCCGTCGGTGAAGCAGCAGTTCTTCAGCATGCGATTGCGGCATTCCTGGCGTTCGCCGTTGAAGACCGTGAGCTTGTCCAGGTCCATGTAGATGCCCGCCTCGCGCGCGGCTTCCATGTAGGCCATGGAACGCGCGAAGTCCCCGTCGGCGGTGTAGGCGATGTTGAAGCAGCTGGTCCCCATGCAGAAGACATCGGTGGGGCAGTTCGATGCCGTCGTGATCGGCTCTGCGCCCGATGGGCACTGGTAGGTGTCTTGGTAGACCGCGCAGGCGCTGGTGACGGGGTCGGTCTTCACGCATGTGCTGCCGAACGGGGTACAGCCGGCCGCCGCGAGCGGCGCGCACTCATCGCTGCTCGCACCCGACGTGCAGGACATGGTCCGCTCGTATGCCCAGCACGACCGGCTCACGTCGACGCCGCCAATGTCCTTTGTGCTCGGCCCATCCACGCAACGGTCGGGCGACGCGACCGAGCATCGACCTGCTGGGTCGAGAACCGGGCACTTGTCGTCCCAGTGGTCGATCTGCGTGATGTCCATGTGCGGCTCTTGGAAGGAGAGCGGCAAGGTCCAACCCGACGCGCCAACCACCTTCCCAGGCCCGGTCATCGCTGCGCACACGAACATGCCGGAGAGGTTCGTCGTCCTGATCGTACTCGGCGGGCATGTGTCACCATCGCCGGACGGAACGGAGGCCGTGGTGCTGTAGCAGACGGCCGGGTCGCCTGGCGCCGAGGCATCACCGCTGCTGCGCACCATCAGCTGGTCGCCCGTGACCTGGCCGGCAGGGCAGGCATAGACTGGTGTGCCGAGCTGGAAGTTGTAGCTGCAGTTGCCGCCGCTGCATCCGGAGCCGGGCATCGCGACGACCTTGAAAGGGGACCAGCAGTACCCGGACCAGTGGGGCGACAGGTCGGTCACTTCCATCGGCGCGGTTAGCTGTGCCTTGGGCAGCCACAGCGGCTGCCAGTCAGTGCACGCGCCGTTGCCGCCATGGGCGTAGAACTGGAAGCGCAGCCGACCGTCCGTGGTGATGCGGCATTGCGCCTGGGCGTACATGTGGTCGGCGCCGTTGCGGTCGGCCTGTGCCTTGGCGAACCAGGTGCCGATCTCGCAGCTCGGCGTCATCTTGGTCTCGACGGTCAGCTCACGCCTGCACGAGTAGGTGCCGATGCCGGTGTACCGGTTGCACATCCGGTCGACGGTTCCCGGCGGCGTCGTGACAGTGGAGGTCGTGCACCCCGAGTAGTACGACGAGAGATCGCCGAGGACGGATCCCGGATTGCGAGCAATCTCGCGTGCGGCCGCGACCGATGGATCGTGTGGACCCACCGCAGGCCGTGGCGTGTTCGCGGACTTCACCGCGTTTTGCTGGGCCTGGCACACCGGATCGTTGGGCGTCAGCGCGCAGGCCAGCAACTGAGCATTGGCCTGGGCAGGCAGGTTGGGTGCCTTGTACAGCGAAGTCTGCGGCGGTGTCGTCGTGTACCCAGGAACATTGGCGGAGGCGCCGGGGGTGTTGATCGTGCCCCGGATCGCTGGATTGGCGGCCTGGCCAGCAGCCATTCCTTCCTCGTGCGGGCCTGCGACTGCGTAGGTCTGAGTGACGAGCAGCGCGAGGCAGCTGAGGCCGACAATGAAGCGCGTCATGAGCTCACCCCTTGAGCCGTTTCAAGAACACTGCGGCGTCCTTGTCGAAAGCCGGTGCCGATCGCTGGAAAAACTCAAGTGCGTAGTCGAGGGAGACGTCGCCAACGACAGAGACGAAGGCGTCGGAAGCAAAGCATGTGTTCCCCCCGCAGTCGCTCGGCACGGCCCCGTTGCGCACGAGCACAAACGTCGGCGTCGCAGTCACGGCGAATCGGTCGAAGGCTTGGGGATCGATCTGGAATCCGACCTTGCGACTGCCGATGAGATCCTTCACACGCGCCACGGTCTCCTTCAGCGAGCCGTTCACGAAACCCCGGATCACCAAGATCGCCTGCGAGCGCGCTGCTTGGTCAACCAGGCGCGCGAGCGTGGGCTCGGGGATCGAGAAGCTGACGAAGACCATGAGGCCCGGACCACCAGGGAAGGCACCCTGCGGCGGCGATCCCACGGCACGTTCGTAGCCCTTGGCCAGCGCCTCGAGGTCGACGGGCCGGTGGACGGAAGTAGGCTGCGGCAGCGCGTCGATGCGCGGCGTGCCCTGGATGGGGACGCGCGCGAGCTCTGCCTCGGACGGCATTCGGTTCGCGCGTCTGGCGCGTTCGATGTCCGCGTCCGTGATCTGCGGCTGCTGCCGCCGCGCGCGTGCCATGTCGGCCTCCGTGATGGAGGGAATGGTCGCCTGCTGGCTCCAGGCGTTGGAAGCGAGTGTCAGCACGCCGGCGACGCCGACCAACCCGAGGCGGTGGAAGAGATCAGTAGCCCACACAGCAGTTCCGCTTTCTGAAGAGCATGAAGGCGAAGTCTTCGCCGCGAACGGGGTACTCCTTCCCCGCGCCCCAGGTCACCGTGGTGCGTCCGAACGGCTGGCAGCACCTCCCGCTTTCCTTCGCTGTATTCGGCATGGGGTAGGTCAGCTGGGTCTTGTAGAAGCGCTTGTCCATCACTGGCTCGTAGTACGGGCCGCAGAGCCCATCTTTGCCGTGCCATCCCCAGGAGATCAGTTCGCGATGCATCTTGACGGTCAGGCGTTGGGCGATCAGCGAAGCCGTGCGCACGCCTCCCATGTGATACGGAACGTGACCATCCATGGGATAGAGACCGCCCTGGCAACCGGCACACCAGAACATCTCCGGAATGCCGAAGCCCGTGGTTGCCGCCACGCAGTCCGCGGCACATGCGGCCACGGCGACCGGGTTCGCGAACAGGATCGCGTCGGGATTGAGGATCAACGTGAGCTCGTCGTCGTTCCACAGCGGATCCACCTCGGTCATGTACGCGACGTCGAACGCGCCGTGCTCGAGGCACGGAAAGTCGGTGACGACGTCCAGGTAGAACATCACCGGGTTCATGTAGAAGTGCGACTGGTAGAAGCTGCCACCGTCGCCGTCGCCTTCAGGGCGCGTGAAGCGCGCGCTCTCCGGTGCGGGGATGCCTGGATCGAGGTCGAGGCCGCCGAGAGAGACCAAGCAGAACGGCTTGCGCACCGCTTCGACGTGACGAGCTGGCTCCCAGAAGCCAATCGAGATTCCGATGGTCGGATTGACGATGCAGCTGCACATCGCGGGCACGTCGTTGGGGGCGTCTTCCTGGCCACCGAAGTTGCCCACTGTGGCGTTGCCAATGCTCAGCGGAAGAATGCAGGACCAGCAGATGTCCGTGATCGGGTTCGGGAACTTGCCGGTGCAGGTGGCGATCCCTGCAGCGCGTGCCATCCCGGTGCTGAAGAGCGCAAGCAGAACCAGGACGAGGGTGAACAGCTTCTTCATCGCAGGGCGAGCTCGTCGATGCGGAGGCGACTGCCTTCCTGGGACACGATCGCGGGCACGGCGGTGATGCCCAGCTTGCGGACGAGCAGCCCCTGCTGGTCGTAGTAGACCGGGATCTGCCATGCCTTCATGAGGTTGAGGTAAGAGCCACCAACCAGAATCGGCTTCACCCGACCTCGGTAGTGGTCGATCAGTTCGCGGGCGCGCCGCACTTGGCGCGCGTCTCCCCCGTCGAAGAAGAGAAGGCGCTTCGACATGGAGACCACGTCGAGTGGGTTCTTGACGGTGCCGGCCGGGAAGAGCACGTGCCCGCGATCGTCCAGCACGTTCTGGGGAAGCCGAACTGACGGATCGAAGTAGAACGTGCGGGCCGCCTCGGCCGCCTTCACGCCCGGCACCGCCGGTGGGTTGTTCACCGTGGCGGTGGCGCGAGCCCTGGCTTGCTGCTGCATCCGCGCGATCTCGCCCGAGCGCTCCTTCTCCTTGAGCTTGGCCGTGATGTGCTCGAGCAGGTTCTGCTCAGCGATCGGGTAGGTGGGGCCGATCTTGCCGAGAGCCTCGGAGCGAGCGCCACCGGAGAAGGCGATCGTGATGGCGGCCGCGGCAGCGAGCGGGGTGAGTCTCACCTCAGCTCCTCGGGGGGCAGGAGACCTGGGCGGCCAAGCGCTGCAGGGTCGCGGCGTCGCGCTGGTGCGATGCCCGAACCATCGCCATCAGGGTCGGATCGCCGTCGGCCTCTGCGAAGGCTCGCCGCAGCTCCACGGTCCGCATGGCACGACCGCATCGGGACTGGAAAGCCGCCAAGTAGGCCTCCGCGCCGTCGCGCGCCGGCGGTGCGACCTGGGCCAGCAAGGACAGGTAGACCTCGATCGGGACGTCGTCCCGGAACTCCAGTCGCTCTGGCTGCGCTTGAGCGAACGCCGACACGCTCGTGAAGATGGACGTAGCGACGGCGATGAGAGTGAGCGGGCGCATGGACTGACCTCTCAAAAGATCGGGTTGACCGTCGCTCGGACATTCCGCACGGCCACCAAGCCGCTGCTGCGATAGCGCGAGTCGAAGCTGTCCGGGCTGGTCCCTTGGACGTAGAGGAAGCCAGGCGGAATGACGATCGGGGCGATCGGCTGCAGCGGCCGCCGATCGAAGGCGTGCGTCTTGGCGCGGCCGACCGCCACGCCGTTGACGAACACGTCGCGCCCGACGACGGCGACGCTGTCCCCAGGCACGCCTGCGACGCGCTTGAAGAAGGCCTGGTCCCCGAGGCCCGGGTAGTCCAGTTGCGCGGCCTCGCCGGTGAAGAGGTAGACCACGAGGTCCCCGCGCTGCAGCGGGCCGTGCCAGTAGTCGACGTAGACGATGCTGTACGGCAAGCTGGGCGTCCAGTTGAACATCACCGGGAGGACGGGGACGTGGGGGACGAAGAGCCGGAGCAGTGCGAGACCCCAGATGGCGGCGATCAGGCCGTAAAGCCACCAGCGCCGCCGAAAGTCTTGGCCCAGCGACCTCGCGCCACCAGCCCACCAGCTGAGCACGCCGGCAGGTCGCGCTGCGATCGCGGCGCTCATGACTTGCGCTCCCGTTCGAGCTTGGCCTTCAGCAGCGGCGTCAGGTCCAGTGTGTTGGCCGTGGTGCCGGCGACCGCGCTCTTGAGCACCACGAGGCACTGGCAGTCTGCGGGTAGCTCGTCCAGAGCGGCCGGAAGCCGCTTCGCGAAGGCGCTCGCGAGATCGAGGGCATGCTGCCGCTCCTCGTCACTATTGCTGGCCGTGAGCAGCGCCGCAAACTCGGTCTCCTTCGTCCGGTAGACCTCGGAGACGTCAACGACGCCGATGAGACGGCCGGGCCGCACAACCAGCCGGTCGTAGACGACCAGGCCGCAGGTGGCCACCAGCGTAGAGAGCGCAACGCTCAGTGCGATGGTCTTCATACGTCGTGACCCCTGCGGCGCAGCAGCTCCGTGATGGCATCGTCGATCGAGTAGCCGGCGCGCCGCAGCTGATCGAGCGGCGCGTTGTCGTCCAGCTTGTTGCTGAACAGCAGGTGGCTGAACGGATCGAGCACGATGCGGGCAACGCCCTCGCCGACGGGCGAGGACACATAGCATTCGGAGAACACGCCTTCCTCCTTGCGCAGCGACTGAAGCATCCGCTTCTTCGACTCGTCCGCCGTCAGCTTCCCGTTGCGAATCAGCAACTCAATGGACTCCGGCTTCTGACGGAGCAGGAACATCCAGTCGGTGCAGTTGAGAGCCGCTTCCATCTGCGTGGAGCTGTAGTAGTCGTCGCCGCTCTGCGTGGCTGTGACCAACGATCCACCGTACTTGCGTGCCCGCCGTGCAGCCTCCTCGACAGAGGCGGCCATGATGCTGTCGTTGTTGCTGGCGTCCCCGAGTTGCTGCTTCAACTCGTCTATGAACCAGACCTTCTTGCGGTCCCGCGTGAGGTACATCTCGCGGGTGATCTGGTAGAAGATGAGGATGTTCGTGACGCTGTGGAGATCCGGCTTGCGCTTGAGCTCTTCGTTCTCGATGACGACGAAGTCGTTCGAGAAGTCGCAGGTGTTCGGTCCGCTGAAGAATCGCTCATAATGCCCGCCCCGAGCGTAGGGATTGAGCATTACCGCGAGGTCCTTGATCCGCTGATCGTTCTTCAGCCCCAGTTCCTCAAGCGTGCCGGCGACAAAGGAGTCGCGAAGCAGTGTCATGTCCATGTCGCAGCCGTACTTGGCCCACAGCTTGAGGACCATCGCTGAAATGCCCTTGAGCTGCACTTCCTCGAGCGGCCGGCTCATCGAGGCCATCTTCGCGATGGCTGCCTGAAGGATGTCGATGTCCTCGTTGATGTTGTCGACCAGCGGGAAGGGATTCAGCGACAGATGCACATCGGGGCGGAACTCGATGTACGTGCCGCCCGCCTTCCGGCAAAGCTTCTCGAACGATCGGCCCAGGTCCTGCATCCAGACCTTGGCGCCGATGGACAAGTAGGACCAGGCCATCTCGTTCATCAGCACGGACTTCCCGGAGCCAGGTGCCCCAATGATGGCGGCCGTCGGGTTGCCGAGGTCGTTGTCGTACAGATCCAGCGTCATCAACTGGCCGCGCCGACCAGCAAATAGCATGGTGGGCGTCTTGGTACCACGCCACTCGGCGACGATCGGCGCGAGGTGAATCGCGTTTCCGACGGTCTTGCGGGTCACGCGCTTCATCTTCTTCAAGTCGCCATGAAGCACTGGAGACAGCGTCATTGGCAGGCTCGCGATCAACGCCTGGCGTTGCATGAAGACGTCCGCATTCAGCTCGAATCCGCGGGCACGCCAGATGGATTTCGCTGCCTCCTGGGCTTGCACGCCCTTGCCAGGTTGGCAGAACAGGCCCAGCTCGTGGTACATGCTGATCAAGGTGCCGCCCGCGTCGAGCACGTCGGCGGCTGCGGTCCAGTCACGGGCCTTCTTCCCGACGTCGGGCATCACCGACGCCATTTTGCTGCCCGCGTTCTGCGTCGCACGTACGTGGTTCGCCGTCACGACGTTGCGCGTTGCATTGGGATCGAGGACGTGGACGCCCATGGTCAGCAGGAACGGCGTGTTGTACTGAAGCGCCGGCTGCATCAGGTCGCCGATGAGTGCGCCCATCTGCCAAAGGCCGAACCGCTCCGGGAAGGACTTGATGGAGAAGAAGCGCAACTCCATCTCGTGGGCCGTGCGCTCGTCTGACTCGCCGTGACGATCTCCAGCCTCCTTGGCGAGGTGAATGCGGTGCGGCGTCGGGTCCTGCACGGTGTCGCGGTCGACGACCTGGTCACGCACCTCGCGGCCATCGTCGTAGTGAAGTTCGAGCGAGTGCGTGCTCGTGAGCCGGTCGGGATTGACGAACAGCGAAACCCAGTTCAACAGGTCGGCTGCATCGCAGACGCGATTCGGCAGTGAGGCCGAGCGCAGCGTCGTTGCCATGCCTTCGCGCAGGGAGACGATCTGCTCAAGGTCGGACAGGTTGCTGGCGTCGCCCTGGACGGTGACGCTCATCATCAAGCGGAAGTCGCGGATCGTGTAGTGGAAGCCTTGGGTCAGCGATTGCTGCGCACCGCGGGTGAGGTGCTCGAAGCGGCGGCGTGCGAGCTTTCGGAAGAGGTTGTCGTTGCGCGCAGGGCGGCCCCATTCCTGGGCCTTGTCCGCCTGGTCGGGATCCTCGGTGCGGAGATTGGCGTAGGCCCGCAACTGCCGGCGCAGGTGCGGAGAGCCGAAAAGATGGAACTGGATGCCCGTGTTGGCAGGGCAGTTCGCATAGAGGGAGATCAGCACCTCGACCATGCGATCGTCCGCCCCCGACTGCGGCATCACCTCCAGCATGAAGCCGATCCCGTCGCGGTTGACGAACAGTCGCTCATCCTCGAGGTAGGACTGGTAGGGCAGCCAGCTCGCGAACTGGTCGGCGGGTGACTCGTCCTCACGGCCGAACCCGAAGAGGCGGCCCGGCGTCGTTGGGCCGGTGTCGGGGTCGCCGAAGAGGCTGGCGCGCAAGGTGGAAAGCATGCTTGTCTCCCTCAGTTGTCGCCCAGGGGCGTCGTTGCGCCGCCGCGCTGCTGCAGCGCCTTGAGCGCCTGCGTCACAGCCGCGCCGTCGTCCGAGCCGATAGCCAGGGCGCCCGGCGGACGGGCGGGTTCGTTGGCGACGCCTTTCGCGGCCGTGGCGGCGAGCTTGGCGGGACGGATCGGTGCAAAGGGCTCGCGGGCTTGCCGCTGGACGTGGTCCACGAGCCACCGGCCGTCGTCCACCTGCACGTAGACCACGCTTTCGCCATTGAGGTCACGGTCGGCGTCCTCCCACGGCTTGATCCACAGGCGCATGACGCGAGGTGCCGCGCGCAGAGGGGAGGGCTGATGGGCGGCGGCTGTCCGCGACGGCGCTGTGCCGCTCGCAGACGTGACCGACAGCGCATCCTGCCGAGATGACATCTCCGGCGCCGGGATACCGTCGGGTGCCTGCATCGAAGACTTGCGTTGCGAGGGCAGGTTGTTGTGCAGCGCGTTGTAGTAAGTCCCGGACACCGAGTCGCACTTGACACCAACTAGCGCCTTGCAGGCATAGCTTGATGTGCCGTCGAGGCCGGTGATGCTGCCGCAGGCCGTGAGGGTGGCACAGACCGCAGCGATCGCGAGAGGGCGGATGCAGTTGATGGTGCTCATTGCAGCTTCCCCTGTTGGGCCCCCGCGCGCTGGCTGACCTTCTGGCCGTTCGCCGGCGTGACCGCGGAGATCCGTCGTTCGACTTCGGCGACGTCGACGTAGCCCGACGTGCGGGACCCATCGGCGTAGAAGATCGTCGGCGTTCCAGACACGGACAGCTGCCGTGCCAGTTGGAGGTTCCGGTCCAGCGGCGACGCGCAGTCGGGCTGACCTGACAGGCCACCCGATTCGCCCTTCACCATCACCGCGTGCCACGCCTTCGCCGGGTCCTGTGAGCACATCACCATCTGCGGCAGCTGCCGGCCCTGGAAAGGGACGACGAACGTGTAGATCGTGGTGTCCTTCAGCCTGGCCAGCTCCGGTTCGAGCCGCCTGCAGTAGCCGCAACCCGGGTCGCTGAACACGTAGAGCTTCCGGGCACCGTTGCCCAGCACAGTCTTGATCGCGTCGTTGAGCGGAAGCTTCGCCATGTCGACCTTGGGCTCGACTTCGATGGCACCGAGCTCGCGCTCCGCTTGCTGCAGCTTCGGGCCCGTCAGGTCGGTCATCGTTTGGGCGTCGACCACCCGCCCGAAAATGAAGAAGCGCGGGTTTTCGGCCGACACGAACGCGACGTTGGGGCCCATCCAGACTTCGTAGACGCCGGGCACCGGGCTCGCGGTGACCGACGTGAACCTCGTGCTCGGATAGGCCTTCTGCAACGTCGCCATCAGCGCCGCTTCGTCGGCGGGTTCCGCCATGGAGGCGACGCAGGTCAGGGCGATCGCCAAGGCAATGGGGGCATGTTTACTCTTCATCGTCGTTCACCTTCTGGAAGCGGTCGTTGGTGGCGGTACGCGTGTCGGAAGTCGGCGAGGCCTTCGCGGTTTCACCGGAGTACTCGATGCGCACGCCCTTGGTGAGAACAACGTCGACCTCCCGGCCCGCGTCGATCTCGATGATTGGAAACGTCTGCTCGGCGAGCTTGATGTAGTACTGCGCGAGGCGATCGAGCGCCTTGCCGACGCCGCCGCCGACGCCAGCCTTCATCGCGTCCGAGCCGGTGCTCGTGGCCATGGTGCCGAGCGCGGACGTGCTGTACGTGGTGTTGGCCGTCGAGATGCCCTGGCCGATGCCGCTCACGGCGCCGGCCATCAGCGCGTTCGCCAACATCTGGCCTTGCTTGGTCACGAGCCGGCCTCGCATGCCGACCTTTCCGTCCTCGCCGAAGATGCTCCCTTGGATCTTCACCTCGAGGGCGCGGCCATCCTTGCTCACGCATGACAACGACTCGGTGCGGCCGTAGGCGCGTTCCGAGCTGATGTCGCCGTACGCGGCCGCGATGACGAAGCACTCGCGGTACTCGCCCCTGAAGCGGTTCGGCAGGACCGAGTTGTCCTTGAGCATGATGACGATGGGGTGCGGGTTGGATTGCGACTGCCCGCCGGTGGGGGCGTCCACCCCACCAAGCAGAACGCCTCGCGTGAAGCTGACCGGGAGGAAGGTGTCGACGGCCTTGGCTTGCGACTTGGCATCGCCGCCTTCTGCGGCCGTCTTGCTCGGTGCACCGACCGCGACGCGAAGCAACTGGGGTTGAGGCTGGGGCTGGGCGGGAGACAACTCGCCGAAGGCAGGCGTGCCGGGTGGCATTGCGCCCCGCCCGGTTGGATCCGGCGGGGGTGGCGGAAGGCCGCGTCCGGCCAGCGCGTTGTCGGGCGGGAAGCGGGCTGGCGAAGGTGGGGGCGTCGGCGTCGCAGGTGCTACTGGCGCCGATGCGCCCGCCTTCGGCGGTTCGGCCTGCGCAGCCTTCAGACGCGTCTCCAGTTCCGTGAGCCGGCGCATCATCTCGGCCTTCGACTCCTGCTGCTCACGGTTGACGCGGCGCTGCTCGTCGCGGTCCTGCTTGTAGAGCTCGAGCTCCCGGCCGGCCTTGCCTACCCAGGTTTCCACGTCCTTCACCTGGGAGCCGGGCGCCATCAGGTCGATGTTCGTCGGCCTGAGCTCGGAGCGTGGCGTGGTCGAGGCGGTTGGTTTCTTGCCATCGCTTCCGAGCGAGAAGGCAGCCCAGAGGATGACGACGATCGTGCCGGATATCGCAGCGACGGTGCCCCATTGACGGGCTCGCGGCGACAGGCGCTCCCAGTTGTCCATCAGGCGTTGTTTGAGGGCGTTTGCCATGGCTCAAACCCCCTGACGGATCACGTAGACGGTCGTGCTCTCGCCGGGCCGCAGGTTGTGGTTCTCGATGGAGACAGCCAGCACGCCGCCGGTCTCGCGATCGAACTCCTGTTCCGCCAGCACCATGTCCTGGCTGCTGACGTTGGTCAGGATGTAGCGTTCGCCGATCAGGCCGCGGCCCTCGTACAGGCGGATCAGCGAGAACTTCGCTTCGGCCCACAGTTGGATCGGTCGACTTACCTCCTCGACGCGCACATCCGTCGGCACGCGGTCGGAGGCCATTGCCACCAGCATGGCCTTGAGCACGCGGACGTGCTGCGGCTGCCGTCCGGCCGACGTCGTGTTGTCGGCCTTGGCCTGGCGCGGCGTCTTGTCGCGGATGACGATGGTGTCGGCCGGCGTGTCGGACCGGCGCAGGAGCAGCGTGTACGTCGCGTGCTGCGACGAGATGAAGAGGTTGACCGGCTTGCCGGCAGCACCGACGGGACGGACGTACACCTCGCCCTTCTCGGCATCGCACTCCAGCACGATCTCTCCGGCCGGGTTGATCTGCGGCGCGCTCGGTCCCACCGCGCCGGGCTGCTGTTGAGGGGCCGCGCCGCCGCAGTTGCTGGAGTAGATGTTCCCGAAGACGTTGGTGATGGCCGCGCCGTCGATGCGGATCCGGGTCGACTCCTTGACCGACAGGATCGCCTCGACGGTGACACCGTCCGCGGCCTCGACCAGCTGGAGAGCGTGGACGATGGGTGACTCAGCGAGCCACAGCGTCGGCAGAAGCAGCGCCCACTTGTACCCGGCCGGGTTGCGCATTGACGATCTCCTTGAACACGTTGACATGGACGCGGCCGCCCGCGTACTTGAATTTGGCTGTGTACGCGCGGACCTCGGGCTCGCCGACATCGATACCGTTGATCTGGCGGCGCAGGCGTCCGGTGATGAGCACCGATTGCTCCTTCTCGTCGGCGGTAAGCTGCTGTGGCTCGAAGAAGGTGGCCGCGTTGTTCCGGACGAGGCGGTCTGCCTCTACATCCATGTGCTTCTTGACGCCCTCGTAGTCATCGGGAGCGACCCACTTGAGCAGCACGTCGCGCTTCCACGCGACCGTCTTGGGCGAAACGTCAAGCTGCAGCCAGGCCACGAAGGCCCCCATCTCCTCGAGATAGTCCTTGCTGACTTGGTCTTTCGTCACCCAGAAGCTCTTCGTGATGTTGGGAGGCACGAAGACGATGCGCTCGGTGCCGACGATGCTGAGGATCACGCACAGCGACAGGGTGAGGCCGCCGGCCAGCGCCAGGATGGCGAGGCTCTTGATGCGGTTGTCCCTGCGCAGCGTGCGCATGTCCTCTTGGTGCCGATCGAAGTTCATTGCCGCTCCGAATGGGATGTGAAGGTCAACCGACCATGCGGCGGATGTGCGACGGCGGGGTCGCACGCATCGCCGTGATGGGGTTGGAGGGGAGGGCCCAATAGGCCCAGTGCATTGCGAAGGCCGGGTGCTTGTCGGCTTTCGTGCGCGAGACCCAGCGGCTGAGGAAGAGGCCGGCAGCCACGCACAGGGCGAACCCGAGCTTGGTGCTCGAGAGGTACCCGATGAACACGGAGAAAGTGAAGGGGAACGCGACGTCGACGTCCCAGAAGCCAATCTTCCACTGGTCGTCGAGTCGGCGCGGGATGTAGGTGTCGGTTTGCATCGCGTTCCCCTTGTCTCTGAGGCCCAGCCCCGCGCTTCAGATCACCGCGCCCAGGATGGCGCCGGAGACGACCAGGCCGACCGCGCCGAAGATCGCCATGCCCAGGTAGAACAGCACCGGGCCGAAGTTGCGCAGCGCGGCGAGGCTGATGAAGGCCACCACGAAGCCCACGAAGGCGACCAGCGCCTTGACGCTGGGACCGAGGGCGGCCAGCTGGGTCAGGGCCGACACCAGCGGGCCGGTGATGCCGGTGAAAGCCACCAGGTCCAGCGCATGGCTGGGGAAGGTGGCCATCAGGCCGACGATCATCACGACCAGCAGGCCCAGGGCAATGCCCACCTTGCGCGACGGCACGGGCAGCGAGACGGAAGGAAGAACAGCGTTCATTGCAAAGCTCCAGAAAGGTGAGGTCAAAGGGGTTTGCGTGGCGAACGAAAGCCGTCGAACACGCGCTGCACGATCGCCTCGCTGCCCTGTTCCAGAGCCATCTGCACGCACGCGTCGGTCAGGTAGCTCAAGTCGATGGCGGGATCCGTCGTGGATTTCTGGATGGCCTGCAGTTGCTTGAACGAGTTGGCCCGGACCAGGGTGGGTTTCCAGCCGGGACGCCGCTTTCGTGCCTTCTGCGGGTATGCGGAGGAGCCCTCAGCCGGTGTGGCTGCGGGCCCCTCGGCGACTGCCAGGGCGGGCCGGAGAATCGGTTGATTCATCAGGCGCCTCCCCGAGAGGAGAAGTGGACTTCGACGCGGCGGTTCCTCGAACGGCCGGGCTCGTCATCGTTGCTCGCGACGAAGCAGCAACGCCCCTTCGCGTCGATGGAGAACGTGGCCGGAAGATCAGGCGCGAGATCGCGAAAGTGGTTGCGTACGGCGATCGCGCGCGCCAACGCCAGCGACTCGTTCACCTTGTCGCCCCCCAGCGCGTCGGTGCGCCCTGAGATGACGATGCGATCGGCGTGCTTGGCTGAGTCGATTGACTCGCGAATGCGCGCCCGTCCCTCGCTGGTCAGCTCCGCTGACCCTAGCGGGAAGTTGATGATGAGGTTGCGGGCCTTGACCGGCGGCTGCAAGACCGCTGGCGTCTCGCTCGGTGCGCGCTGGGCTGCGGCATCCCCGGTTCGCAGGTCAACGGGGTGCAGCGGCACGGGTGCGGTGCCGGTCGCTGTGGCAGCGACTGACATGGTCACCTGCGCCAATGTCTTTGGTGTGACCCGCGTGCACGCGGGCTCGACGCAAACCGCGAAACGCGCATCCTTGCCGAAGGACACCGGCTCCCATCTTGTGACCTGCGGCGTCGTCGGCTTGGCAGCTACGGCGGGCTCACGGCCAGGCAGCATCGAACAGGAGGAGCAGGTGAATATCAGGCCACCGCCGAACAGCGCGGCCACGGCGACGTCGGTCAGGCGACGCATCATGGGGACACCCTTGCGGAGAGGATGAAGAGGGGATGTGGGCTGCCGGCCGCGCGCGTCGGCGCGGTGCGCGACGCCGCGGCGGTCTCCGACGGCAGTCGGTGGTACACCCGCCATGCGTACTTGGCCCGAGCCTGAGTGCAGGCCTCGCCTTTGAGCTGCGAGCACGCGGCGTTGTAGGCTCCGACCGCGTTCCAGGAGACGCCATGGCGCGCGAAGGCGTGGGCCATCAGCCATGCGCCGACTCGGATGTTGGTGCACGGGTCATAGAGGTCTTGCTCGCTGATGCCGGCCGCGGCCAACCGGCGCAGGTGGCTGCTGTTGATCTGCATCAGCCCGATGTCGTAGGTGCCGGTGCGGGTCTTGTGGGACAGGTTGACCGCGGTCGGATTGAGGTCCGATTCGGCGCTGGCAACGGCGTACAGCAGCTCAGCCGATACGCCGTACTGCTGTGCCGCCTGCGACCAGCACTCGGCCGCCGCAGCGGCCCCTTGGACGGTCCCTTGAGCGGCTGCGAGCATGCAGGGGAGGGCGAGGAGCCGCAGCATCGTGCACCCTCAGGTCACCGATGCGCCGGTCGCCTTCGACCGTGCGATCAGGTTGTCACGCGCCTGGCGCAAGACGAGCTCGCCGCCACTCGACAGCGACATCGTCACTGCGACGCAGCCGGTCAGGATGTGCTCGATCTCGAACATCGGATTCGGAAAGCGATTCCACGCCGCGCGGTGCGCGTCGAGCACCTGTTCGAACTGCGCCGGAAAGATCTCGCAGCTGCGGCCGTGGCAGCGCGGATCCCGCAGTGCATGGCGCGTCGTCAGGTACGCCACCAGCAGGCGCTGGTTTTCCGGCTGCGAGAGGACGAGCGCAACGCAAGCGCTCAGCAAGTCGGGAATGCGGAACTTCGGCGAGGTGTTGTTCGGGGACTTGTAGAGCTGGTGCAGCCAGTCGTGCTCCTCGGTCCAAACGCTGGTGCGAACCGTCGAAGATCGCTCATCACGGGCGATCGGGTGTTCCATCGACAGACCTCGCGTGGGAGAGAGTGCGCAGTGCATCGGTTGCCTTTGTCTCGGCGACGAAGCGTCGTCGTCGTGAAGCAAAGGTTAGGAGCGCACCCGTTCGCGAACACGCGGAAATGCCGACTTGGAACGGGTTCAAGGTTGGGGGCAGGGTCAGCGCAGCACGTGATAGTTGGCCAAGGCACGGCTCATCACAAACAGCATGGCGAGCAGTGCCGCCATCACCGCCATCGGATGAAGCTTGAACGGAAGGAACCAGGCAACGACCACCCCAGCGCCAAGCAGGATGCCCGCCGCGAGGCAGGCGCTGAATCGCTCTGCGCTGTGCGCGACAAATTCCTTCGACCGCACGATCCGGACGACGGACCCATCGACTACCACTGCGAGGAAGAACGCGGCCAGGACCGGTAGCAGCTCGAGCGCCGCGCAAAGCCGGAAGCTCACCAGCGCGAAGAGTGAGTCGATCGATCGGAAGTAGGGGTTGCCGAAGAGGCGCACGCCGACCTGACCGACCTGCGCCGCCATCGCCGCGTCGACCTGATTGGCGGGCCCGGAGGCCCCTGAGCCCGCAGGCGGGGCGGCAGCTGGCGTGACCGCAGCGGATGCCTGTTGAAGGTCGAGCATGCGCGAAAGGATCCTGTCCGCCACCGCCTCACCCCAGAGCTCTTCAGCCAGCGCGTGCTCTTCGCGCAGAACCTGCATGAAATCGCCCGGAGCGACCTTCGACGGGATGTAGAGGACGATGCAGAGGATGGCGCTCATGGCGCCGATGAAGATGTAGCGGATCATGCGGCGGCCTTCTCGGTCGAGGGCTGGTCGAAGTCCGGGTTCAGGATGGGGAACCGACCCTTGATCAGCCGGCCGGCCACGGAGCCAAAGTATTGGAGGTTGGGTAGTTTGCCAAGCACGTCGACCGGCACGCGCTCGTCCATCTGTTCGGACACTTGGACGCTGTGGCCGGTGCTCCAGTCGCCGAGATGCGTATCGGCCCCCTGGTTGATCCCGACGCGCATCGTGTGGATGCCGGTCTTGCCGAAGGTCTCCACAATGAAGTCCTGCGTCGGCCGGTCCTTGGAGCGCAATGCGATGAGATTGTTGAGGTTGCCCAGCGCCATGCGCGCGGCATCCTCTGAGCCGAGGCGCTTCGCGAGGTCAGCGAGCGTCTGCATTGCACACACCGTCGTCACGCCGCCTTCTGCCCCCTTGTTCAGGATCTCGATCAAGGGCAGGTTGATCACGTTCGCCATCTCGTCGACGAACAGGCTGATCCGCCGGCTGCTTCCGAGGTTGTAGCGCATGCCGGCACGCGCGGCCAGGTCGGCGATCGCAAGTGCGCTGATGGCCGAGGCCACCGATGGGTCCGGCATCGAGTCCGTGCACATGTACAGCACGTGCCCGCCTCGCTCAACCTTCTCGAGGTTCATGATGGGCCGGACGTCGTCCATGTCGAACGGGTCAGGGGACAGGCTCTTGCCCAGGTCGCCGGACGTCAACATCGCAAGGATCGGTAGCAGGTTGGCCGTGATCTTCTGGTAGTGCTCGCGGTTGTGCCTGAACACACGGATCTGCGAGTCGATCACCTTGTCCCGTTGGTTCTGCGGCAGGTGCTGCTCATAGTAGGTGACGAAGGCCATGAGCTGCGGCGTTGCCACGTCCGAGGGGCGCTTGATCTGCCCCTTGGCGGCCTGGCCCAACAGACGCCGCATGTCGTCGCCTTCGCGCCAACCGGCGCCCAGCCTCGCCTCGAAAAAGCGCTGCAGTGATGCTTCAAGCACCGGCTCGATTCCGCCTTCGATGTACTTCGTCAGCTTCATCAGGTTCGGGCGGTCCTCGAGGCTCACGAGCCCTTGCACGACCACGTTCACTGCATCCCAGCCGAAGGCCGTGAACGCGCCGGCCGTGTCGGTTGGCATGATCGATTGGATACGGGATGCGATCTCCGTGGGCTTCTGCCAGTTGAAGGTGAAGTCCAGCCGAACGCCGGTCTCCGGGAACGCCGGGTGGAACTCCATGTAGGTGTCCGCCTCGCGGTAGTCCCGGCATGCACGCTGGACCACGCGCTTGAGACGCTTGCTGTTCTTCGGGTCGATGAAGATGACCACGTCGCCTCTTCGGATCGCCTGGGTGAGCAAAGTCCCGAGGGCCACGCCCTTGCCGGCTTGGGTCGTGCCCACGAGAAGCGTCCCGCCCTCGAAGTTTTGCAGTGGCCGGTACAGTGGGTGCTCGGTGGGTTCGACGCCGTGGATGTACGGGAGGCCGATTTCTCCGTCCGGCTGCGGGTTCTCGATGAAACCGAGCAGACGCAGCAGCTGCGGCGACAGGGCGTGGTCTTTGTAGTTGATCTTCGCCAGTTCGTAGAGCCGCTGCGAGTGCACGGGCAGCCATTCGAAGCCGAAGCCGAGGAAGATCTCCTGTGGGTCGCGGGTGAGCGTCTCGAGTCGCTTGGTGGTGATCACCTGCATCGCTCTGCCGGACAGCGAGGCGCGCACCTGGAGCACCTCGAAGCCCTGGCGCAACCTGTGGCCCGCCATGAAGACTGCGAGCATGGCGATGGCGAGCGCCGCCGGCGCGGTCACCGTTCCGAGGCCGGCGAAGTAGACGATGAGGAACAAGAACGATAGCCAGGCCATGGCGGCCCACACCTCGTACGCACTTCGCCAGGGCATCTCGTATCGGCGGATCAGCATGGCGGTGTTCCTAGGATTGAGGGGCGAAGAGCGCCGGATCCAGTCCCTCGACAAACTGCGGCCGCAACACGAAGCCCATGACCTCTTGGCCGGCCAGTTCGTGTTGCACGGTGTTCGGCCGGCCGGCCTTGCCGCAGATGGCCATGTCGAGTTCGCCGAGAGCGCGCAGGACCACGGTGAGGTCGACGTTGGCCTTCTTGAAATGGTCGAGTGGAACGAAAATGCCGGTGGGCACCGTGACGGCCAGCGCATGCTTCGCGTCGCCGTTCATCGAGTCGATGGCCGCGGCCAATGCATCCCGCACCTGCGGGTGCAGCCGCATTGGCGCTGCGAGTCGGAAGACCGGATCCCCTGATGGAGGCGGTTCGGCCGGCCCGGTCACTGCATTCGTTGCGGTGATGTCGGCCTGGTCGGCCGTGGTGTCGACGACCTCTCCGTCTGACGTGATCACGACATTCGGACCGTGGGGAGATGCCGCCTGGTCGGGCTCGCTCAGCGCAAGATCACCCTGGTCGGGGCCTGGCTTCTCGCCGGCGCCTCCCTGGGGCTTGGCCCCGGGCTTTTGGGCGCTTGAGGGGACGATCAGTGGCTCCTGCAGCGGCTTATGGCCGCCGTGGTCGGGCAACAAGATGTCCGGCGACGCGAGCTTCACAGCCTCTACCGCGGCCTTTCCTGGCGGCGGGGTGATCGTCCACAAAGGTTTCTGGTCGCCCGCGGGCACAACGACGCCGGCGCCGGCCAGGATCTCGAGGATGGTTTGAGGCGACTGGGGGATGCCGGGCAGTTCGTCCTCTTCGAGCAGCTTCCGGATTTCGGTGACCGCGTTGGGCCACACGATGAACAAGCCTTCCCGGCCGTGCCAGACCCGCGAACGCTCTTGGTTTGGCAACCACGCCGAGTGAGAGACGATGAGCCGCCGCATGGCGTCGATGAGGTAGCGCTCGATGTGGGCGCCCAGGATCGGCCGCCCGTAGCGGTTCGCGTTGGCAATGAGGTTGCGGTCGATCACCAGCGCCGTCGCGCGCTTGACGAGGTCGACCAGGACGTTCTGGTCGCGGTACAGCGGGATGCCGGCGACGGACGCGAGCAGCTGCGGCACCACGATCCCGTTCCCTGTTGCGAGGTGCTGCATGGTGGTGGCGGACACGACGTGGGGAAGAGCGAACAGGCCCAGCGCTCGCGTCTCTGCGGCCTTGGGCATCCATCGGATGAAGAAGCGAGTCGACTTGCGCTGGACCAGCCAGAGGGTGAGCGGCCCGAGATAGGCCGGCCACGCCTCTCCGCGCTCGTCCGTGACGACGAGCAGGCTCAGCGTGCGATGCAGTTCGCTGCAGAGGCCGGCGAAGAACGTCGCGAGCCGCCAGCGCGGTTCGAGTTGCCGGCGGGTCGAGATGGTGGCCCTGCCGGAGACGATGTGGCCGTCCGTTCCTTGCAGCGCATAGAAACCCACTTCGAGGCCGAGCCTGAAGAGTCCCCCAAGCTCGCAGAAGTAGTTGTCCGCCGTGGCAGGCATAACGTTCACATAGGACGCCAGGCGACGAATCGGATCGAGCAGGTCCTTCTCGAACGTGGCCTTGTCGGCGCCATAGCAGAGCTTGATCCGCGACAGCAGGTCCTGGTGCGAGGCAAGGAGGGCTTCGACGGTGACCGCGGCGATGCCCGGATCGACGGACGGAGCAATCTGAGCCGGTGCAGGCGAGGGCTCAATACGCGGTTCTATCCGCGGGGCCTCGGCGGCAGGCGCTGAACCGTGACTGAGACCGAACAGGGAGAGGAACGACATGACGATGGCAGCACTGTGGGTGCTGCCATCGTGGGAGGGTCATGCGACCCGATCCACCGGAAATCCCGCCTTTGATTGCGTCGCCACGTCCGAGGCGGCGACGTGGTGCCCGCGGTACTGCGACGGATACCGCATCAACAGGCAGAAGGGACACGGCTGCGGGCTGGTGTCGCGCCTGCTGAAGAGGTAGTCGGCCGCGCAGGCTTCGCAGCCCCTTCGCTCGAGTTCGGCGACATGCACCCCCCAGCGGGCGTCGGCCAACGAGATCACCTCGACGCAGCGGTCGAGCGTCAGCGGCGAGTCGTTGCGGAATTTGGTTTCGAGATGCCGGAATGCGGCAACGACGGACTCTTCCGGCGAGAAGCCGGCGTCGCGAAGGGCGATGTACTGGTTGACCACCAATGAGTATTGGATTCGCCGGACGGTGTTCAGGTAGGAGCCCCAGCGCTGCAGCGGGAGAGGAAGGCCCCAGTGGACGAGCTGGGTAGGCGGCGACGGGCGCAGCGCCGGATCGACGCATTCCATTCCGGACATCAGCACATCGATGATGCGATCGCTTGCGCCGAGGTGCTTGAGCGACTGCCGCAGCTTCAGCGCGGCCAGGCGCGTGTCCAGCCCGGTCGCGGAGCGCGGCGTTTCGTGGCCCGCGCCGTGGCGCGCATCTGCGGCGTCGTCGCATCGCCGGCTGTTGCAGAACGCGCACGAGGACGTTGCGCCCGAGCCGTAGGCTTGGAGATGGCGGCTGCCGCAACGGCGGCACTCGGCGAGCTGCAGAGCCTTTGCTTGGCAGGCCCAGATTCCGTCCAGGTTGCAGCAAAGGTAGAACGCTTCGTCAAAGAGGAGGGTAGGCGCGTTGGGGAACGACCGATAGTGCTTGAAGGCGGTGATGAGCGACTGCGCAGGTGGAAAACGGCTGTCGCGCAAGCGTTCATAGTGGGCCGCGAACGCGCTCGCAGCTGCCTGCACGCGCAAGGGCGCCCGAGCAAGGAACTCGTCCGAGTACGGAGGCCGGCCGCGTCTCGCGCCGCCATCCTTGTCGAAGACGAACCGCAAGATGAATGTCGCAGGCAGGCCCGTCATCAGCTCGATGGTCCGGGCGCAAGCACCGAGGTCAACGCACTCGCGCGCCGTTTGCAGGGCGCCGAGGCCCTTGCCCGCATACGGGCCGGCGTTGCGCCGGCTAGTTCGCGGCTGCCGTGTGGCCGGCATGGCGCTTGGGCAGGGTGGCCAGCACGGGCAGCACCGTGGGGTGCGCGGACAGGAGGTTGGTCAGGTCGCCTCGCGGAACGAACAGGGGCTCTTCGCCGACGTGGGCGACGAGCGACAGCACCTCGGTGTGTGTCAGCATGCTGATCCGCTCCAGAAGCTCCTTGCTGAGCCCGAAGCGGCAGCATGCCGCGGCAAGGTCCTCGCGTGCCGCATCGCGCACTAGCGCTATCGCGGTGAAGTTGAGCGTTTGAACTTCGCTCCAATTGACTGAAGTCATATGGTTCTCTCCCGGTCAGCCTTCACGGCGGTCCGACGCCGACCTCCTGGAGGGGCGTCCGCTCGCTGCCTTAGCGGGTGCGAGTGGAGGGCAGAGTACCCAAGAAATTCACGAACTGTCAAACGCGCACTAGCAAGATGGATCAAAAACTAATCAGCTATCAGTCCCAAAAGTGATCGTGCAGAGCGGGCCTGGGTTGCGGCTAAAAACTTGATTTGTGAACAAGAGACTGCGGCCGCTCCAGGGTCAGGGGCAACGCCGGGCGTACAACGGCCGCCAATAGCGTAACCGAGGCTCAGATTTTCCTGCCCCGGTGCTCAAGTCTTGATGTGTTCAGCCCGGGGTGCGGCGAAGGGCCGCGAACCCAAGGGTCAGCGCGTTGAGCAGCATCAACGTGCGTGCGGGTTTCACGAACAGCTGAGCCCGGAAGGTGGCCGTGATCTCCTCGAATTGCGCCTCCTGGCTGTCCGTCAGGATGTCGGCCAGCACGATGAGGGGGGCCGCGGCGGTCCGGCCTCTGATCAGCTGCAGGACGTCGCGGGCGTCCTGTTCCCCGAGCTGCCAGTCGACGATGTAGCCGTCGAAGGTGGTGGTTTCCAGCGCCGAGCGGATGTGCTCGGCATTGCTGTAGGAGATGGCCTCAAGCCCCTTCTGCCTCAAGACCTGGACGATGGTTTCGGCCGCCGCTTCGTCGTCGTCAATGACGGCGACCCGCCGCGGCTCCTCCGCTTCGAAGACGACCCGGCGGACCTCATGGACGGCGCGGCCGGCGGCAACGGCGGGCAGAAACACCTCCCATTCACCGGATTCACCGTCTTGTGCCGCGACCAGCGGACCGACGGCCTTGTCGCCCGCAATGGCCTCGCCTGGCCAAACCGAGCAGGCGAGCTGCAGGCCGGCCACCTTGAGAACCGCAGGCTGCCCGGCGTCGTCGACCAGCGCGCCCAACAGCTTGAAGACCGGCTCGCCAAAGTGCGACGCCAGGCGCTTGATCTCGTCGACGTTCCAGGAGGTCTCACCGGTCATGCGCCGGCGCACCTGCTGGTACTTCATGCCGGCGGCCGCCTCCAGCGTGGTGTTCCGCCGCCGCTCCGGGACGCCGTGCCGGTCTAGCAACGCCTGAATGGCCCGGGAGATGACCGGCTCGGCCTTGCGCTTGTCTCCTCCCGTTTCTTGTTCCATGTTGACAGATCGGTGCGACCTTGTTATTGCTGAGCGAGAGTATAAAGATCCAGCTTGCGCGAATCTTGCATGATCAGTTTGGATCGTGTCGGGGGCAATACTTGCTGATGCGTGGTGCGGTGCACGCATGAACGAAAAAAGGGGCGGGGCACCGCCCGCCGCCGTAACCGGCTGGCGAACAGTGCTCCCGCCCCTTCTCGCAAGACTCAAGCCGCCGTGAGTGCCTCCCACTCGGCCTTGGATTGCTCAAGCAACCGCCCGCCGAGTTGTTCGAGCTCGGTGGAGCGGTCGTAGCTGTCCACTTCCTGGGCATAGCCCGTGATGGCATTCACCAAGCCGTACCCCGACAGGTTCGCCTCGGCAATGAGCGAGCGCAGAACGCCGGATCGCTCCTGCTCGTTCAGCAGGTACCGGGTGGCGAGGACTTCGACGGTCTTCACCGGATCGCCGGTCAGCTTGATGCCCAGCGTCGACCGCATCTTGGCTGCCGTCTGCTCGAACGTCGCCTGGGACACGGCGGCTTGCACCACGTCCCGGACCTTCAGGTAGAACGCCTTGTCCTCCGCTGCGAGCGTGTCGTCCCGGAAGACGGTGATCTCCTCGGTCGATGCTTCCTGCAGCCGGCCGACATGGGACTTGCGCATCGCGCGATCCGGTGCGATCAGACCATTGCGGCAGACGAGCCGGTACACCAGGGGTTGCACCGACAGTGAGCCGTGGCCGATCTCGGAGTTGCTGATCACCACGCCGGCCTGCACGAGGTCGCCAGGCTGGATCTCGAACTCGATGCGAGGCGTCACGACCTTCACGTACATGCGTGTCTCCGTGAGCTCCATCGACTCGAAGCGGGCGCCAGGCAACTCGCGCAGGATCGGCAGCACGTGCTCGAGCAGATCGTAGTTGTCCAGGCGGCGGTAGCGGTCCGAAAGGAACGCGCGCGCCCGGCCGTCGAGCGTGCGGACCAGCCGCTGCTCGGGCTCCTTGTGCAGCCATGTGTTCACGTTCCGGTCCAGCAGTTCCGGCTGGTCGCTCCGCATCCGTTCGAAGTAGGCGAACGGGATCTTGAGGCGGTCGGCGAGTTGCCGGCGGCAGCTTTCCGTGGCGGTGAAGCGCTTCGAGCCATCCGGCGCTTCGATCAGGAGCGACGTGTGGCCGTCCTGGCCCGTGACGTGGTGCATCAGAGGCGTCGGCACGATCATGTCGACCTTGGTGCTCAACTGGCGCTCGAGTTCTTCGACGAGGCCTACGAGGGTACGTCCTTGTTTCATGGAAGATGCTCCAAATGAAACGGGGACGGCACAACCCCTGCGGGGGTGCGTCCCCGCGAGGGTTTGAGGCTCTTGCGAGCCTGGATGAGCGTGGCGGGCGCCACGGCTTGGATGAGAGGGCTGCCTTCTGCCGCGATGCGGCCTGGTGTGGTAGCTACCAGAGGGAACCGTGTTCGCTGGACCCTGCTGAGGGCCCACTGAAAACGGGGGTGGCATTGCTGCCACCCCTCAAGACTACGCGGCCTTCTTCTCGCTCGCAAGTCGAGCAAGCCAGATGTCTGCCCAGTCATGCCCCCCGTGCTTGGGCACGAAGACCTGGACCGACCGATCCAACCCACTCCTTCTCGCTTCCTTGACCAGCCGCTGCGCCAACGTGTAAGCGGAGACCTGGCCCGTGAACTCGGCGTCGGCATCGTTGTCTGCGTAGATGCAGACGCGCTTGACCGAGTGCGGGATCCAGAGCTTCTCCATGTTCCCGCTGTTCAGCGCGGCCCAGAGTGGCTTTGACGTGCTCAGCCGGACGGCCAGCCCGGTCTCGATGCCCTCTGTGATCGCCAGTTCCTCGGTGGCTTCGTCGAGCCTGACCGCGGCACCGTTGATCCCTGAAGACAGAACCTTCTTGCTCTGGTCGCCGAGGGCCTTGCGGGCGTCCTTCAAGTACGTGCGGTGGAGCGTGACGGCATGGCCATCACTGCCCTGCACGCACCCGATCATGGCGGGGTACTCGGCGATCATCTTCGAACGCTGCTGGCCATCTTGCTTCTCGTAGTAGCCGAGGGCAGGGTGGTAGCGCAGCGAGCGGGGATACGACTGGAGCGCGAGCCCGCGGTTGCGCAGGTAGCGATCCACTTCATCGCCCAACGAGATGGGCTTGGCCTCTTGCCAGATTCGCTGGCACAGCCGCTTCATTCGTTCCGGCGACGGCCCAGCGTTGGCCGCCGCCGGCGCCACCTTCGCGGCGCCGACTTCGCGTTCGATCTTGTCGAGCAGGTCACCGAACCGGTCTCCGAGCACCGCTTGCGCGAGCTTGAGGCCGCCGCCGGCGCCGCAACTGCGGCAGTGGTAGTTGCCTTCACCGTATTTGTCGGTGTACTGGAAGCGGTCAGTTCCACCGCAGCCTTGGATTGGGCACGGTTGGTTCCTCCCGTTCAGGATGCCTTCGCTGACCCCCACTGCTTTGAGGATCGACGTCCAGCGCCCATGGGCCCGGCGCTTCACCTCCTCGATTCGCTTCTGAAAGTCGATGCTGTCCATGACCGCACCTCCTTTCATTGGCAGGATTCGCACTCGGGGTTGTCCAATGCGCACAAGGCCATCGGACGCGCCGTCGTCGCGAACGCTTCTTCGGTCGATGCGGCAGGCGTTCCCACGCTGACCGCGTTCAATGATCCGACCCGGCCCGTCGACTTCTCGGCCGACGTGGCTGCCAACGCACGCAGGTAGTACGTCGTCTTCAGCCCCTTCGTCCACGCGAGCTTGTAGGCCGCGTCCAGCGTAGCGCCGGACGGTGCGCGGAAGAACAGATTCACGCTTTGCGACTGGTCGATCCAGCGCTGGCGTGCCGAGGCGGCTTCGATCAGCCATCTCGCATCGATCTCGAACGCCGTGGCGTACAGGGCTTTCAACTCGGCAGGGACGCGATCGATCGACTGTACGCTGCCGTCGAAGTACTTCAGGTCGGCGACCATCACCTCGTCCCACAGTCCCAGCGCCTTCAGGTCGCGCACCAGGGACTCGTTCACCACCGTGAACTCGCCCGAGAGGTTCGACTTGACGTACAGGTTCTGGTAGGCGGGCTCGATGGTGGCGTTGATCCCCACGATGCTCGCGATCGTTGCCGTCGGCGCGATGGCCACGCAGTTCGAGTTGCGCATGCCCTGCAGGCAGATCCGCTTGCGCAGTGACTCCCAATCCAGCGTGGTTTCGCCGCCTTGATCGACATTGCCACCGCGCTCCGTGTGAAGCATCTCCACCGTGTCTGGTGGGAGGATGCCGAGGTTCCACAGCGACCGATCGTAGGTCTCATACCGGCCGCGCTCGGCCGCCAGGTCGCTCGACGCCTCGTAGGCGTAGTAGCACAGTGCCTCGGTCGCCGCGGACCCGAAGTGCACGGCTTCTTCGCTTGCGAAGGAGACCTGCAGCGCGTAGAGCGCGTCCTGCAGACCCATCATGCCCAGGCCCACCGGCCGATGAAGCATGTTCGAGCGCCGTGCCTTTTCCACTGCGTAGTGGTTCAGGTCAATCACGTTGTCGAGCATGCGCATGCCCGAGCGAACCGTGTGCCGAAGCAACTCGCGGTCCAGTGCTCCGCCGACCATGTGCGCCGCCAGGTTCACCGAGCCCAGGTTGCACACGGCAATCTCATCGTCCGACGTGTTGAGGGTGATCTCCGTGCACAGGTTGGAACTGTGCACCACGCCGACATGCTGCTGAGGGGAGCGCACATTGCATGCGTCCTTGAAGCAGATCCACGGATGCCCGGTCTCGAAGAGCATCGAGAGCATCTTGCGCCACAGAGCAACGGCCTGCACGGTCTTCGTGTGCTTGATGCGACCGTCGGCCGCCATCGCCTCATAGGCAACGTAGGCCTTCTCGAACGCCCGTCCATACTTGTCGTGCAGGTCGGGGACGTCTACGGGAGAGAACAGGGTCCACTCGCCGTTGGCTATGACACGCTTCATGAACAGGTCAGGCACCCAGTGCGCGGTGTTCATGTCGTGGGTGCGACGGCGATCATCGCCGGCATTCTTGCGAAGCTCCACGAACTCCTCGATGTCGAGGTGCCAGGTCTCCAGGTACGCGCAGACCGCGCCTTTCCTCTTGCCGCCTTGGTTGACCGCGACGGCGGTGTCGTTGACAACTTTCAGGAACGGGATCGTGCCTTGACTCTTTCCGTTGGTGCCTTTGATGCGAGAGCCGAGCGCGCGTACGCGCGTCCAGTCGTTGCCCATGCCCCCTGCGAACTTCTGAAGCAGCGCGTTGTCCTTGATGGATTCGTAGATCCCATCCAGATCGTCCGCGACAGTCGTCAGGTAGCAGCTCGACAACTGAGGCACCACGGTGCCGGCGTTGAACAGCGTCGGGGTCGAGTTCATGAACCGGAACGTCGACAGGGTATCGTAGAACTCAATCGCGCGACCGTTCCTGTCCGCTTCGTTCAGGGCGATGCCCATCGCGATGCGCATGAAAAACGATTGAGGCAGTTCGATGCAACGCTCGTCCACCTGCATGAAGTAGCGGTCGTACAGCACCTGCAGCCCCATGTACCGGAACTCGCGATCCCGCTCGGGCTGGATCGCGGCGCCCAGGCGCTTGAGATCAAACTCGGCGAGTCGCTTGTCCAGCCGTTCGGTGTCAATGCCCACGCTGATCATCTCGGCCAACTGGTGGGCATACACCATGGCCATCACCTCGTCGGTGACGCCCTCGCCCAGCACCTCGCGCCGGATCATCCGCAGGAACAACTGCGCGGTGACCCGATCGTAGGCCGGATCGCGCTCAATGAGCGAACTGGCAGCGAGCAGCAAGGCTTCGTCGACGACTCGTTCCGAAGTGACTTCTGCCGGCAGATCGCGCAGCGCTTGCAGCACGATGGCGTTCGCGTCGGCGCCGTCGATGCCCCGGCAGCTGTCGGCCACCAGTTCGGCGATGTCGTCGCGACCGATCCGGCGACGATTGTCGCCGTCGACCAGCACCACGGTGCGATCGGCGCTACTGGCTTCGGATTTCGCGGTTTCGCGCAGTTCGGCACGACGATGGCGGAAGAGCACATAGCCGCGGGCGACCTCGTGTTCGCCCGCTCGCATCAGGGCCAGTTCAACGTAGTCCTGGATGTCTTCGATGCGCACGGGGACTGTGGCATCGCGCCGGCGCGTGACCGCGCTGACTACCTCGTCGGTGAAGCGGTCGACCTTGGCGCGCTCGGACGCCGAGAGAGCGGCGCCGCCATGGCGACGCGGCAGGCCAGCGCCGTCTTTGAGGAAGGCGTTGGCGATTGCCGTGCGGATCTTGGCCGCATCAAACGGTACGACATTCCCTTCGCGCCGAATGACAGACAAGGCGGACAACTCGGAAGTTTTCATTTGCATGATTGACTCCATGGCTGAATCCGTTTGGGCGGCACCCCGAGGTGCTCTGAGGCCCGGGCGGACGTTGGGGGCGCGAGTCCCGCGGAGGGACTCGCAGGCTGTGTTCAGTCGTTCCACTGCAAAGCGCCGCCCGTTTGGTACTCAAAGGGCCTGCGCTCGAAGAAAGCGACTTCCTTCTTCAGGTCGAGCATTTCGCTCATCCAGGGGAAGGGGTTTTCTGCCGCGTCGTACAACTGCGGCAATCCGATCTGCGCTGCCCGCCGGTTGGCGATGAAGCACAGGTACTGCTTGAACATCCTTGCGTTCAGCCCCAGCACGCCACGCGGCATCGTGTCCTCGGCGTAGCGGGACTCGAGCGCGACGGCGCGATGGAACAGCTCGACAAGCTCGCACTGAAACGCCGCGGTCCAAAGGTGCGGGTTCTCGTGCTTGATCGTGTTGACGAGGTCGATGCCGAAGTTGCAGTGCATCGACTCGTCGCGCAGGATGTACTGGTACTGCTCGGCGGCGCCGATCATCTTGTTCTGCCGGCCCAGTGCGAGGATCTGCACAAAGCCGACGTAGAAGAAGAGGCCCTCCATCAAGCACGCGAAGACCACCAGGCTCTTGAGCAGCCGACGGTCGTTCTCCGGCGTGCCGGTCTTGAACGTCGGATCGGTCAATGCCTCGATGAACGGGATCAGGAAGTCGTCCTTCGCCCGAATGCTCGGCACCTCGCGATACGCGTTGAAGATCTCGGCTTCGTCCAGCCCGAGCGATTCCACGATGTACTGGTACGCGTGCGTGTGAATCGCTTCCTCGAAGGCCTGGCGCAGCAGGTACTGCCGGCATTCGGGGGCGGTGATGTGCCGGTAGGTCCCGAGCACGATGTTGTTGGCCGCCAGGCTGTCCGCGGTCACGAAGAATCCGAGGTTGCGTTTGACCAGAAGACGTTCGTCTTCGGTCAGCCCGCGCGGATCCTTCCACAGGGCGACGTCGCGACCCATGTTGATTTCCTGCGGCATCCAGTGGTTCGCGCAGGCGGCGACGTACTTGTCCCACGCCCACGTGTATTTCAGTGGTACCAGTTGGTTGACGTCAGATCGGCCGTTGATGACGGCCTTGTCTTCGATGCGCACACGGTGGCAGGCCGGCGCCTCCTCGTCCTCGAAATTCATCGGGGACAGGAGAGGGTCAGGCTTGGCCGGGCGTGCGGGTGAGAAAACGGAGGTCTTGTCGTTGAGGTTCATGAGGAACTCCATGAAAGGTGAACCCACGCGGCAAGGCTTGTCCGACGCCCATCGCGCATGGCGATGAACGGGGCGGACTTGCTCGACTGCTCGGGGTGGGCGGGAAGGGGGATGCGGCGCAGGATTGCGCCGAGGGATCCGCCCAGCGGCAGACCACCCAGGGCAGCGACCGTGACGGCAGCTGGCTCGGGTGACTTCGTGCTGCAGGGGCTGCAGCACTCGGATTCGTGGGCTTACTTTTCGCCGAAGGCGACAGGTTTGTCAGCTACCTGAGGGAAACCGTTCTTTCCGGAACATGCACGTGGCACGCTCTGGAAAGAACCACCCGGAGCGGTGGTTCTTGGATTCATCACGCTCCTGCTCCTGAAGTCGGCAAATCAACTTCATTGTTAGAGGTGGCGACCGCAGGGGCAGCAGTCCATGTAGATGCCGGTCAGGCTGCACTCGCCTTCTCCGGCTTCGTAGGGGACGAAGTCAGGATCGAAGCCACGTTTCCTGAGAGCCGCTTCTGTTTCCGCGCGCTCAGCTTCTGGTGCTCGATCGAGGATGGAGGCGTAAGCGGCCTGAACGCGTGTTTCGTAGAGTACGTCGGACTGCCCGCACCCGCGTGCCGCCTCGGTCTCGGCGTCTGCAATGAGGACGGCGAGTTTGGTTGCATGAGCCTTCGCGCGCGCCGTCGTCGCCGACGGCACGTGCGCCGGAGCCTTCACGCGCCAGATGGGCGATTCGACAAAGCCGCATCGGACGCGCCGACCGGTGTCTTCGAAGAGCCCCGTGGCGAGGAGCGGAGTCACAAAGGGCTCGTTCTCGGACCAGCTCTTGACGTTGAACTCGTCGGGAGCAAGCCGAGCGCCAGACGGCACCAGGTTGGTCGAGAACACCAGCGCGTCCAGGGGATCTTCTTCGCTGACCAGTTCGATGGAAATGGCGCCACCGGACAGGTAGCGGCCAACGAGGATGCGAGCGGGCCAGAACGGGGTGTTGACCTGGCCGATGGGTTGATTGAGTGTGCTCATGTTGAGCCTTCCGTGATTCGGATGAGCGGCCGTGAACGCAAGCGTTGCGGCCCCTCGAAGTTGATTCAGGCGCTTTGGTGGAGCGCCGCGGTGTAGAGCAGGCCGCACGCGAGTGCGTTGCCCAGGGTGTGGCGAACCAGGTCGGGCGCGGTCGAATGCATCGGCGTTGCTGCGCACGAGTCATCGTCGACTCGCTGGATCTGGTAGCCGGCGGTATCGAGCGTCACGTGGTAGGCGGGACGATCGGCACCGAGGACGACGAACTCGCGACCAGGTTCACCGGTCAGGATCTCGCGTTCCTTCACGAGCCAGTCGAGGTCGGTGAGGGTGCGCACCGGCGCGAGCTTCGTCAACTCGGTGGCGCGGATGCCATGGGTCTGGGCCATGAAAGTTCTCCTCTTCAGTTGAGCACGTGGCAACGGAACACTGGGGACGCGACGTGATCCATGCCACGGGGAACATCGCCGGACGATCGCGGTCAGTGCCCGTGCTGGGCTGATCGGTGATTGGTCCATGGTTGCCCTTCAGCACGCCAAGAGCGCTGAGGGATCACCGAAGAGGTCGGCCTGATGAGCTTCCTCGCGCGCCTTGATTTGCTCGTTGATCCATTGCGGGTTCTTCGAGAGCTGCTTTGCAACCCAATCGGGCTGTTGCCGCACCAGTGCCTGGACCCAGTCGGGATACTTGGCAAGGGTGGCGCGAAGCCACTTGCGTGCGTTCGTCCGCAGCCATTCGCGAACCTCTTCGACCTTCACCGCGCCGAGGTAGGGCGTTGGTGAGAGCGGGCTGGTGCCGACAACGCGAAGACAACTCGCGAAGGAGAACGGCCGGCCGTCGAGCACCGGGTCCGTCAGGGCCCAGGCCAGCGTGTCGAGCTTCTCTTCAAGGGGCGTTTCGGGATCAGCGAGCCGCCGCAGTTCGCGCAGCAGACCCCAGTGGAGCAGGACGATGTCCTCCTCGGTCCAGTCGATCGCATCGTCGGGATCGGCTGTGGCCGAGCTGCCGTCGATGAACTTGCGGACCGCTTGCTGCGTGTGCGGGGGGAGGTCGTTCAGCTGCACCGTCCGGTGCGCCTGTTCGACCCTCTCGAAGTCGGCCGCGAAGAAGGCCTTCGATAGCGGGTCCGGCGCGGGCCGGGTTGCTTGGTGGATCGTGGGCATTGCAGCCTCCTTCAGGAAGGCGCGGGCAAAGCCATGCCCCGGTGGGGCATTGCCCCGCGCAGGGTTTCGATGTTGTCGGGTGGGCCCGACCTCTTGGGCTGGTTTGTGACGCGGCCGCGTGACCGCGAACGGACTGGCCTACCAGCTACCAGTCAGAAAACCTTTCGGCGCGCACCGATGCTGAGAGCGCTTCGAAAGGTCGACCGGAGGGAGTCAAGGAGGATGTGCCCGAAGTGGGCGGCGCGAACGCGCTCGATTCCTGTGCTTGCCGAGAGATTTGGTGCAGGGCCAGCTGCTGCACTTGCCGCAAAGGTAGCGTGAGCCAAGTCGGGTGTCAACGGTCGCGGCGCAGGTGGGCTGCGACCCCTTATGGAGGCGGAATTTCCGTTGGATCGCGACGCGCCGCGCGATGAGCATGGTCAGGACGGTGCAACCCACTGGAGAACCGAATGACCGCCAACGCCCTTGCGCTGATGGACAAAGGGGAGGCCAACCGGCGGATCCTCTCGAAGGACGAATATCGGGCCGACTTCCGTCGCGTCGAGGCCGCCTCCCTCAAGCGCAGGACGATGTTGAAGAGCGCCGAAGGAAAACGCATCTTCGCCAGGTGCTTCTATTCGTTCCAGGCCAGCGTGTACTTCACCTCGACCCTGGGCCGGACCAAGCTTCCCCATGAGAGCGTGGAGAAGATCGAGCAGGCCATTCGCGAGCGATTGGAAGCGGCGACCAAGGACCTGAACCAGGCGATCGACGGTGCCGAACTGCTGTTCAAGCAGCACGGCATCGACACCGCCGCGACCTACGACACGGTGCCGCTGGAGGCCGAGATCGGGATCACCTCGGCGCTCGGCCGCCGGTACTTCGAGCTGATCCACAAGATGGACCAGCTGATGCCGCTGCTGCAGACCCTCGAGATCGAAGAGGTCATCACCGAAAGACAGGTCGAGCACCAGAGGTCGAAGAGCAAGCGAGTGGTCCTGGCGATGGCCTCGACCGCCAGGAATCTCGCTGCAGGCATCCGCCGGCGAATGAACGAGCTCGATGCGAAGAAGGTGGGCGGCGAATCACGAAAGGAGGCCGCGACTGCAACTGCCGCGCTGGCTCCAGTCGCCGATCCGGCGGCCAATGAATCCAGCGGTGTCAATGACACGGTGTCGCACGATGCCTTGAGCCTTGTGCCTGCGGCAACGGAGGATCAAGCGTCCGCGTTCGGGGGCGAGTGACTCGGCGGTCCCTCGGCAAGGTTGCCGGGAGGAGGGCGGAATGGCAGAGCAATTGCCCTCGACGCATTCGGCGTAGGTGCGCTGCAGGAGCGGGTCGTGCGAGTAGGCCTTGACGCTGGCGCACTTGGCGTTGTCGATGTTTTGTGCCCAGGCGCGTCATGCGCCCAAGCGGCCTGAGCAGTGCGCTGGCGATGGTGAGTCACCGGCCACCGGGCTCAAAATTCTCAGAGCGATCGCAGCCACATCAGGTCTTGGTCTCGCGCCATCCGACGCGAGTCGGGGATACCGCCGAAGTCGTCGGAGGCATGCATGCCGCGAGCGCCGCCTGCTTGGTTCGCATGGTGATCTCAGCGTAATGATTGGTCTCTCCAGACCGACATGGCAAAGCCAGCCGCGGATCACGTTGGCCTCGACTCCGGCCTCCAGTAGTCGGACCGCGATCGTTTGCCGAAACACATGCGGTGAGATCGTCTTGCCCTGTTAATGCACGTCGCTTCGAACGAGATTTTTCGTATGTCGCCTGACGAGCTTGTAGATGCCAAAGCGCGTCAGTGGCTGGCGCCGGCCCGAGACGAAGAGTGCCGCCTGTGCGCCGCCACCGTCTCAGGCCAGATGGGGTAGCCCCGCCATTTGTCACCATTGCCATGTAGGCGCACGCGCAGAGGTCGTGGTGGCAGGCCGAAGCCGGTGGCGCGCTGCTTGGCCGGAATCTGCTCGACACCGAGGACTTGGTGGTCGACGAAGTACCCACGCCGCAGAAGCAGGACCGTCGAAGTCGGTTCAGCTTCTTTCGCTCGAAGCAGCATGGCGTCGTGGCCCGAACTCGATGGTGCGAACGGGACAGCGCGATGGTGTACCTGGGCCTTTGGCACACGCACAACGACTGGGCCAGAACCCGGCCGACCGCATAGCCTTCAGAGGTGCCGTCGACACTCAACGAGTCGTAGTCGACCCCAAGGACCGAATCAGTTGGTGTCGGGTGAGCCTTGCACGGGGAGCTTGGGCGAAGAGAAAGGGGGGGTTGAACCTCCTATTCTCCAAGCGGCGATCGAACGGCCGACATATGCTCTTCCACGTGCCCACCGAACATCACGGCACGCGGCACGTCACGGCAAATCACGGAGGTTAATAGCGGAGCAAGGCTCTGCACTGAAAAGGGCGAACCCGACCGAAAGGCGGGGGTGCAAAGTCACCGGTCTAAGGGGCATCGGCTCTATGACAACGGGATTGCCAGGGCACGCCTTCCCGAATTCAGAACGGGAGATCCAGGCGCTGGCGAAGACGCGGCAACGGGCCACCATGGCTGCAGTGCCAACATCAATCGCAAATAGGACTTCCCATGAACATCAATCAATTCTTTCAATCCCGTGCCCGCTCGCTGGGCGTCGCCACCGCTTGCGCACTCGCTATCGGTGCGAGCGTCCATACCGGCGTTGCCCAGGCGGCGAGCGCTAACTCCAATGCAAGTGCCACGGTGGTCGCACCGATCGCCATCTCCAACACTGCGGGCCTGGTCTTCGGCAAGTTCTCCGCCGGCTCGGGCGGAACGGTCGTGATGAGCACCGCCAGCGTGCGATCCAAGTCGGGCGGCGTCGTCCTCCTGACCGGGACCGCCGGCAGCGCAGCTGCCTTCGACGTGACCGGCGACGCGGCCGCGACCTACGCGATCACGCTGCCCGGCTCCGCTACCGTGACGCATACCGACACGTTGACGACAATGAGCCTCGGCACCTTCGTCAGCAACCCGTCGGCAACCGGCACGCTGTCGGGCGGTGGAGCGCAAACCGTCAACGTCGGAGCCACATTGACGGTCGCCAATGCCCAGCTTGCAGGCAGCTATTCCGGCACCTACTCGGTCAGCGTCGAGTACAACTGATCGGGCGGCCCCGTCGACGCCGGCGGGGCCGTTTCGGGCCCTGTGGGAAAGCGCAGCACTGAGTACTATCATGGCGTTGTCGCATGCATGAGGCGATCATGAAGCAGTCATCATGGACTTGGCGGTGGCCGGCCCTGCTGTTGTCGGTGTGCGTCCCGCTGGCCGCGGCAGCGCCCATCACGATCAGCAACACCGAACCGCTTGTCTTCGGCAAGTTCGCCGCCGGTACCGGCGGCTCGGTGCTCGTCGGCACCACCGGCGCTCGCAGCGCGACCGGCGGCGTCGTTCTGCTGTCCTCCGGCTCCGGCGCGGCGGCACGTTTCAATGTGTCGGGCGACGCCAACCTGACCTACGCGCTCACTTTGCCGGCCAACGGCACGGCGAGCCTGTCCAACGGCAGCGGGCAAAGCATGTCGCTCAGCGACTTCACCAGCAACCCGGCATCGGCCGGGCTGCTCGGCGCGCTGGGCCAGCAGGCCCTGTCGGTGGGAGCACGCCTGAACGTCGGTGCCGGGCAGCCCAGCGGCAGCTACAGCGGCAGTTTCATCGTCTATGTCGACTACAACTGATACGCTCGCGCCATAACCCCGAAATACCCATGACCGATCACTCGATTCCGTGGCGCTGCGCCCTGCCGGTCCTGGGCTGGTTGATGGCATTGCTGCCGTTCCATGCGGCCGCCGCTGATCTGATGCTGCATCCGACGCGCATCGTGTTCGACAAGAACCAACGCGCTGCGCAGGTGGAGCTCGTGAACAGCGGCAGCCGCACGCTGACCTACCGAATCTCGCTCGTCAACCGCCGGATGAACGAAACCGGTGACTTCTCCGACGCCGCTCCGCCGCTGCCCGGCGAGCAGTTCGCCGTCAAGATGCTGCGCTATTCGCCGCGCCAGGTGGTGCTCGCACCGGGAGATTCGCAGACCGTGCGCATTCAGGTGCGCAAGCCGGCCGACCTCGAGCCGGGCGAGTACCGGTCCCACTTGCTGTTCGCCGAGGTCGCCGAGACTGCTCCGGCAGCGGGAAACGCCGCTGCGCCGAGCGGCGCCGGCGAAGGCTTGGAGATCAAGCTGACGCCGCTGCTGGGCGCATCGATCCCCGTCATCGTGCGGCATGGCCAGACCGCGGCGACCGCCGCGTTGTCCGAACTGAGTGTCGAGGCGGCTGCAGCGGATCGGCCGCCGGTCCTTGCCTTCGACCTGCGCCGCGAAGGCAACCGGTCGCTTTACGGCGATCTGGTGGTGACGCTGACGCCGCCCGGCGGCAGCGAACAGCCGCTGGTTCGCGTCAACGGTGTGGCCGTGTACGTGCCGAATCCGCTGCGGCGCGTGCGCATGGCGCTGCCGCCTTCGGCGGCTGGGGCTGGCGGGACGCTGCGGGTCGTCTTCCAGGAGCGCCCCGACGACGGCGGCAAGCCGCTCGCCGAAGCGCGGCTGCCGCTGCGCTGAAGGCCCTCGAACGCGGATCCGCGCCAAGCACGCATGTTCGGAGTGCGCAACGGCGTCCGCCATGCCCTGACGGGCCGCATAGGCAAACGAATCCTGGCGTGCCTGCAGGCTTGCGCGCTGTGCCTCGCCGCGCCGCTGAATACGGGGTGGGCGCAGTCGGCGCCGTTGCCGGCCGGCGAGGCCGATCTTCTGCTGCTGGAGGTGCGCCTCGACCGGCACGTGCTCAGCGGCGGCCTCGGCGCTTACCAGTCCGGCCGACACGTGTTGTTGCCGCTCGGCGAACTCTCGCGGCTGTTGACCCTCGCAATCCGCACCGATCCTGAGCGTGCCCAGGCCAGCGGCTTCGTGCTGGAGGAGCAACGCAGTTTCCATCTGGATGCCGCCAACGCGGTGGTCACGTTCGACGGCGGGCAGAGCTGGTTCGCGCCGCATCTGGTCCAGGTGCGCGACGACGACATCTATGTGGCAAGCGAGCTGCTGGCCCGCTGGTTGCCGATCGACATCGAGGTCGACTTCTCTGCGCTGGCGCTCAACGTGCGACCGCGTGAGCCGCTGCCGCTGCAGCGCCGGCTCGAGCGAGAACGCCGCGGCGAGCGAGCCGGACCGGCGCAGCCCGAAATCGAGCGCGGCTACCCGCGCACAGAGGTGCCGTACCGGCTGTGGGACACGCCGGTGGTCGACCTGACGCTCGGTGCCGACGCGCTGCACAGCCACGGCGACACCAGCACGAACGGCCATTTCGCGGCCTTCCTGACCGGCGACTTGCTGGGATTGCAATCGACGGCCTACGTGGCCGGAACGACGCAGCGGCCGACGGCGCAGGACATCGCCTCGAACTTCCGCATCACGCTGGGGCGCGACGATCCGGACGCCGGCCTGCTCGGGCCGCTGCGCGCGCGTTCGTTCGCCCTCGGTAGCGTCACCATTCCGGCGCTGGCCCACGTCGCCCACACGAGTCCGCTGGGCAACGGGATCAGCGTCAGCAACGCACCGTTGACGCAGTCGCTCAGCTTCGGGCGGCATGCCTTGCGCGGCGACCTTCCGCCAGGCTGGGATGTCGAGCTGTACGTCAACGAGGCCCTGGTCGGCTACCAGCGGTCCCGTTCGGACGGCCGCTATGCCTTCGATGACGTGCCGCTGATCTACGGGCCGAACGATTTTCGGCTGGTGTTCCACGGTCCCCAGGGCCAGACACGCGTCGAGCGACAGACCTTGCTGCGCGAACAGTCGCTGCCGGCACCCGGCCAGTTCCACTACCGCCTGGCGGCACACGAGGACCGGCGTGACGAGCACCGCGCCATGGCGCAGTTCGACTGGGGGCTGACACGCCGGATGTCGATGACCGCGGGGCTAATCAGCCTGCCCCTGGACGGCGTGCAGCGACGCTATGTCAATGCGGGCCTGCGGGCGCAGTGGCAACCGTTCTTCGTCACCGGCGACGTGGTCCGCTCGGAGTCCGGCTCGCTGGGGGAGGTGGCGCTGCAAACCCAGCTCGCCGGCCTGCGGCTCGGCTTGAGCCGTGCCGGCTTGACGAAGGGTTTCGCCAGCGAGGAGTACCTGCCGGCCGCCAACGGAATCAGGTGGCGCGACAGTGCGCGGCTCGACTGGGTGGTTCCGGTCCACCCCGCGCTGAGGCTGCCGGTCACGCTCGAAGCGACGCGCGAGCAGCTTCGCTCGGGTGCACCGAATGTGCAGGCCGCGCTGCGCGTCTCGGGCGCCTGGCACCGCGTTTTCGTGACGCAGCAGATGCGCTGGCAACGTCAGGACGGGATCGACACGAGCACCGGCGCGACGCAGCTCAGCAGCCGCATCGGCTCGCTCGGGCTGCGCGGCGGGATCAGCTACGCGCTCACTGGAGGCAGTTCGATCAGCGAGGGGTCGGCGGCGATCGAACAGCGCGTGGCGGAAGGCGCGCTGCTGACCGCGTCGGTCGCCCGCAGCATGGACTTGGACGAGACCCGCTACAGCGTCGGATTCACGAAAGGACTGGCCGCTTACGGACTGCGCGTCGAGGCCGGCGGGTCCAGCCGGGGCAATACCAGCCTCGGGGTGCAGCTTCTAGTCGCGATGGCGCGCGAGCCGCGCGAGGGCGTCTGGCGCTTCGACGCGCTGCCGATGGCCGACACGGGCGGTGTGTCGGCCCGCGTCTTCCTCGACCGCAACCTCAACGGCGTCGAAGACGAGGGCGATCAGCCGCTGCCGGGTGTCGGCTTCCTCGTGGACGGTGCTAGGCACCCGGCGCGCACCAATGCACAGGGCACTGCCTACCTGTACCGCCTGCCGACACGGCAGCATGTCGACGTCGCGGTCGACACCACGTCGCTGGAGGACACCCAGTGGGCGGCCCGGCCGAAGGGCGTGCGTCTGGTGCCACGCCCCGGGAAGGGCCACACGCTCGACTTCGCGGTCATCATCACCGGCGAGATCGACGGCACGGTCTTCCGGGTCGACGGCCGGCACAAGCGCGGCACCGGCGGCATCGAGCTGGAACTCCTGGATGCGCAGCGCAGCGTCGTCGCCCGTGCGACCACTGCGTCGGACGGGTTCTACATCGTCGAGGCCGTTCCACCGGGCACCTATCGTCTGCGCATTCCGCGGCCGCAACTTCAGGCGCAGGGCCTGATCGATACCGGCATTCGCATTGTCACGGTGTCGCCGGAAGGAGACTTCGTCAACGGCGTCGACTTCGATTTGATCGGCGACTGGGAGAGACCGAACGTGCCCGCTGAGCGCTGAGCACATTTCCCATCCGACCGATAAGCAATTCCCCTTAGCGCCGCCGTTTCGTACTCCGCATCCATCGCAGGTTCTTTTGCTCGTATGGCCGAGTTTGATTTCTCCAGCCCATTCATCATCGGCTTCGACTCCTCGTCTTCCCGATGCGAGCCGTCGGCTGATACCGCCGCCGACGGTCAAGTTGGAGATCTCCCGATTCCCGTGCAAGGAGCGATCAGGTGGGAACGGCCCAGACTCGCGGGGGAGGGCGTTGGTCGAGCCGCGACTTGCGTTCACGGAGCGAGAGATCGCTTCGGGTCAGGCGCTGCCTTTGACACCATCCTCTCGAATGCGCTCAGCCTTGGCAATCAAGCGGCTCACGCGAGAGACGGAAAGGTTGGTCTCCAAGGCCTACTGGCTCATGCCGAGCCGGCTCTCGGTGTAGGCCCGCAGCAGCGCGTCCTCAACGGAGCTGCTTGTGGTGAGCCGCTGGCGAAGGATCGTTGGAGCTCCGCGTTGTGGTGTCGGGATCTCCTTGGGCCCACACCGTGCGCTGCGGCCACCAGGTCTGCGTAGAGCCGCGCGGCCTGGTGTGTGGTCTGCGAGGGTCCCTGCGTCCCTGCACAACAAATTTGACGCCCAAGGCGGACCTCGGCCCATCGAATTGCCTGCTCACGCTCACGCTCAGGCGCTGCGCGGTACTTTCAACGCAGGCAGCTACGTTGCGGTGTCCGCGCCGGTCCCGGAGCCGGAGACGTGGCTCTTGTTGCTGGCCGGTGCGGGCATCGTGGGCTTCACCGCGCGCAAGCGGCAGCAACCGGCATTCGGCCGTTCGTGAATCGCGTGTGCCCTCCGAGATGCACCTGCACGCAGGTCATCTTGCGAGGACCCGTAGCGCACCCGCCAACTCACCGATGGCTCGACCGCCAGCCGCTCGACGCTGGCGGTCTGCATCGCCATCACAGTCACGCATGCGAGCACCGGTCGCTGCCGCGCGCGCAGGCCGCGCGTGCCGCTGTCATCGTCAACTTCAATGAGATTCGGCCGCATGCGCTGCGCCTGAAGGGTGACCCCGCGAATGGGGTGCGACAAAACGATACCCCATGCCTACTATTTCGCTGGATCTTAGGCACAAGGGCCGCAAAGCACGGCCCCAAGGGAGAGTCATCTTGAACAAGCTTACGCAAATTGCGCTGGCCTCGGTGGTCTGCTGCTTCACGAGCCTGGCCCAGGCCGACACGACCTACTCGGCGAGCTTCGCGTTGCAAGGTTGGCTACCGGCGCTGCGGACGGGCAGCCCTGAATGGGACGGACCTCACTCGCTGCCAGGGGAATGGCGGGACGGCGGCCAGGGCTATGCCACCGTCAACGCTCGCGACCTGCTGTCGACCACAATCAACCAGACCACTGGGGAACTGGAAAAAGCTTGGGGGCTGCCGAATCATGCATTCATGCACCACGCTGGCGGCCCAGCGCTCACGATGGGTGACAACGAAGCACACATCGCCGGGGGCACCACGAATGAACGGTCGCACACCTCCGCCAACGCGTCGGTCGGCCAGACGGCACTGAACGCCGGGGTCACGCTGACCGACCGGTACGCAGAAGCGGAAGCGCGTGCCACCTGGTCGCGAAGCTTCTCACTTGACGCCCATTCGTCCTTCACGTTCAGCGGCCTGGCCACGGTGGCCATCAACGGTGATTCGAATCCCCCGGCCTTGGCCACTACCTTCAACAGCGATGATTTTTCGTTCGCATCGCTGACGCTGGGCGATCTGAGCAATCTGTTCGGCCGCGTAAGTACCACGATTGCCGCCGAAATCTGGAACATCGGGGGCCTGAGCAACATCTTCAGCTACAGCGTGGGCCCCGGGGGCCTGCTGGCCCTGACGATGACCAACAACAGCGACTCGGTGCTGTACGGCGGCCTCTCTGCGAGCAGCTACGTCGCGGTGTCCGCACCGATACCGGAACCGGAGACGTGGCTGTTGCTACTCGCCGGTGCGGGCACCATAGGCTTCACTGCGCGCAAGCACCAACGGGCAGTGGCCCTCCCCGCGGCCGCCTGACCCGCACGTTGGCGGCATCCCGGCGGGCTGTTCGCCCTCGCCGCGACCGTTCGTGAGTACCAGTGCAACTTGTTCTCACTGAGACCGATCCCAGCCGATGAATTTCAACGGATTGCTGTCCGTCAGCAGAAGCACGGCCGTTGGCATTCGGTTCGCGCTTGTCCTCCGCCCGCCCGGCAGGAACTCAATGGGCTCCCCGCTCAGCGGCTCACCTCGCACAGCGCCGCCCATGGCACGACTTCTTCCATCGGCGCCAGGAACGTATCGCGCCTTTTCGGCTTGCTCGCGGTACTGCTCTCCGGCGGCAGCATTCGCGCTACCGCCCGGCCCTTGAATGCCTGTCTGTATCGAGCCAACTCGTTGTCTCTGCCCCCCGGGTTCATGGTTCTATCGGGGCGACAAGTATTGTGACGCGGGGGTGGTGCCGCCGGCACCACGCTCGTAGCAGTCGAACTCAGCCTCTACGCGAACGGATCGATTTAGGGCAACGCCGAACAAGTTCAGATGTGGCGCGGGGTTTGCCTGCGCCGCAGCAGCAGATGCAGGCAGATGAACATGAAGCAGCAGACCCTCGCGATGGCGGCCGATCAAGCTCGAGGACATGAGCATCACCGGAGGTGGCGTCGCGTGAGATTGGAGTCGGCGTGGACACGCTGGAGCGGTGGCGCTCGGAGTCGTCGTCCAAGCCGGCGAAGGAGCGGATCTGCGAAGCTTGTGCACGTGCCAGGTTCTCCGACCACGCCGGGTCATCCGGGAGTCTCAACCTCCCACCTCCTCTTGGGCGAGTCGGGTGCGTCCGGACGCAGCGTGGGCTCCGTAGGGCATCAGGCACGACGCAGACAGCGGATCATGGGAGGCGCACGTGATCGAAACGTCGATATCCCCTCGCGTAGCCTCGACGCCCATGAGTGCGCATTGACCAGGCGCTCTCGGCGTTGATTGACTTGGCCGTCGTTCAGCGCGTCGCCCTGGTGACCCCTCGCAGCCGACATCTACGACGGCAACTGAACGGATCACCGCACTGGCCTGTACCTCCGTGAGCAGATGGTCCGCCTCACCCGCACCGGCACCCGTTCCTTGCGCCACTGCGCTCGCGCTCGATGTGCGAAGTCCGCCCCACACTGAAAGCGCTCAGTCTCTCGTGAATTCAGGCACGATCATTGATTGTGCCTAATGTGACATACGTGCCTATGATGTCAACTGAAAAACCTGAAATGCAACCCAATGACCGAGACCTTCACAACCCGCGAAGCCGCACGAAGGTGCGGGGTCAACTTTCGCACCGTCATTCGCTGGGCAGAGCGAGGTGAACTGCAGGCCTATCGGCTGCCGGGTCGCGGTGACTACCGGGTGCCCGTAGAGGAACTTCGCAGGTTCATGCGAGAACACGGCATACCGGAACCCGATGAGATGCCGGGCAGCCCGAAGAGAGTTCTGGTGGTCGACGATGAGCCGGCGGTGGCACGGACGATCAAGCGCGTGCTCGCCCGCGCGGGGTTCGAGACGGCGATTGCCGGCGACGGTCTCCTCGCGGGCTCGCTCCTGCATACGTTCAAGCCGCACCTGATGACGCTGGACCTTCGCATGCCGGGCATTGATGGCCTCGGTGTGTTGCGATTCCTGCGCGAGACACCTCTTCCCACTCCCTTGAAGGTTCTTGTCGTCTCTGGTGATAGCGAAGAGCACGTCAAGCAGGCGTTGGCGCTTGGGGCCCACGGTGCCCTTTGCAAGCCTTTCGACAACGAAGAGTTGCTGGCCGCAGCGCGCGAACTGCTGGGTGAAGCCAAGGCGCCGACGGGCGCAACGCGCCCGCGAGCGAGTTCCGGATAAGACCTGCATTCAAGGCAAGCAATAACAGCTACGCGCGTAGTACAGCGCCAAGTTGACAGTGGCGATCGGCTGACGCCGTGCTCCGATTTCAGCCACGCATCCCCTTTTTGAAAGATCCATCACATGAAGTTCACTACACGAGATCTTGGTGGGCAGTGCAGGCGCCCGAAACCTTCGCCAGCGAAGAGCTGCTGGACGCAGTCGCACAGATCTCGGGCGAGGGTCCGAGATGCGGACGAATTGACAAAAATGGAGCGTTGAAATGACTGCCGGGCCAATGGAAGTCGAACTTGCGCGCGACTTCGCTTCGAACCGCCGGGCCGTCATTCCAGCACTCCCACCGGCGCTCAGCCTGAGGCTGAGCCGATTCATTCTGGATTCAATCGAGGCAGAAAATGCCACATGACGTTCGCACATTGCTCCACGCCTTCCAAGGCCGGCTTGTGACCTGGAGTCTGAGGCTGCCGGGGCGCTCTACCCGCAAGCGTGTGCTGCCGGCGGCAATGCTCCACACCATCGGATGGCCATTGCTGACCCTTGGGCTGCTGCTCGCTGCCACGGCATGGATGTGGCGCATCGCGGCGTCGGACGTCCGTCAAATTGCCCGCGATCGATTCAACTTCAAGGTCGCCGAAGCCCGTTTCGCCATCGAGCAACGCCTGTTGGCATACGAGCAGGTCCAACGAGGCGGGATTGCGTTGTTCGCAGCCAGCAGCGTGGTCACGCGTGACGAATGGCGGGCCTATGTGCGCCAGCTCAATCTCGAGAAGAACTATCCTGGCATTCAGGCGATGGCGTTCTCTCGGCGGTTGCTTCCGGTCGATCTGAATGGATTCATTCAGCGCACGCGTTCCGAGGGACTCCCGGAGTACGCCATTCAGCCGCCCGGTGAGCGCGCGGAGTACGTGCCCGTAACCTACATCGAGCCCTTGGATTGGCGCAACCGCCGAGCTTTGGGCTTCGATCTGTTCTCGGAGCCGACACGGCGCGAAGCGCTGCTTCGCTCCCGAGACATGGCTTTGCCGTCCGCGACAGGCAAGATCAAACTGGCGCAAGAAACGAACGAAGGAGCGCAGAGCGGGTTTCTCATCTGCATGCCCGTCTTTCCAGGTGGGATTGTGCCCCCGACCACCGAGGGCCGGCGTGCCGCGCTCTACGGCCAGGCCTGCTCGGTGTTCCGCATGAATGACCTCATGGGGGGCATTCTCGGGTCGGAGAAGCTGCCCAACATCCAACTGCAAGTTTTCGACGGCACTGAACTTACCGCCGACGGGCTGATGTACGACAGCCAGCAGAGGGCGTCGGCACCGTCGCCCGAGTCAGGGGCCTTCGCGACAGACCAGGCATTCGAGTTCAATGGGCGCGTATGGACCCTGCGCTTCAACACACTGCCGGCGTTCGACGCGACCATTGACATACAGAAGCCCCGCCTGATCCTGGCCAGCGGGCTCCTGGTGAGCGTGCTGATGGCTGCAGTGGTGTGGTCGCTGTCGCTGAACCGTCGCCGCGCACGCGCGCTGGCCGACGCCAACCATGGCCTGCAGGCGGAGATCGCCGAGCGCACCAAGCTCGAAGCGCTGCTCAATCAGGCGAAGAACGCCGCCGAAGCGGCAAACCGGGCGAAGAGCGACTTCCTCACCAACGTGAGCCACGAATTGCGCACGCCCCTCACGCTCATCCTGGCGCCCCTGGGGCAGTTGCTCGGCTCGGAGCAATGGGTCGCGGGCGGGAGGGTTCAACTCGAGCGCGCACACCGCAACGCCCTGCTGCTGCTCAACCGCGTCAACGACATCCTCGACTTTTCCAAGTCCGAAGCGGGCAAGTTCGAGTTGCATTGGGAGGTCGTCGACTTGGCTGCGCTGGTCTCCGAATTGGCCGGGGATGCGGCCGTCGTCGCCGGAGGCACGTCCTGCTCGCTGACGTGGCACGTGGACCCCGCTCTGGAGAGGATCTGTCTGGACCGACGGCACTTCGAGAAGATCGTCCTCAATTTCGTGAGCAACGCGCTCAAGTTCACCCCCGTCGGCGGCTGGATCCGTGTCGAGGCGGTGCCCGTCAGCGACGATTGTTTCGAATTCGCCGTCACGGATTCGGGCCATGGCATCCCGGCCGACAAACAGCCGCTGCTGTTTGGACGCTTCCAGCAAATCGACAACTCCGCCACGCGGCAGTACGGCGGTACCGGCATCGGCCTCGCCCTGGTGAAGGGGCTGGCGGAGTCAATGGGGGGCAGTGTGGGCGTGTACAGCGAGTCCGGACGCGGCGCACGTTTCTGGGTACGTTTGCCGCGCGGCGTGGACCGGCTCGCGAACCTTGGCGCCGACACCAGCGTGATCGCCGGGCAGGCGCGCTGCGCCACCGATGCCATGCTGCAGCACGCTCGTTGGCGCAGCGACAGTCCAAATCTATGCCCGCCAACCGCCAGCACCGGTGCGCCCTCCGCACCACGCGCGCTTTTGCCTAAAGTACTGGTAGCCGATGACAACCTGGACATGCGCAACTATCTGGCGGAGTTGCTCGAGCCGGAGTGCGATGTGCTGACTGCCGCCGATGGCGAGCAAGCCTGGGCGTTGCTGCAACAGCACTCGGTGGATGTCGTCATCTCGGACGTGATGATGCCGGCGTTGGACGGCCTGGCCCTCACCACCCGCATCAAGGCGAGCGCCAGCCTCAGTCATGTGTCCGTGATCCTGGCGACCGCCCGCGGCGGCAACGAGGCGAGCGTTGCAGGGCTGGAGGCGGGTGCCGACGACTACATCGCCAAGCCCTTCTCGCCGGCGGAACTGCGTGCGCGCGTACGCGCCGCGTTGCGCATGAGTCGGACGCAGGCTCAGTTGCGCGCACAGTCGTACGAATCGGGCATGGCAATGATCGCCACGGGCATCCTTCACAACGTCGGCAATATTCTCTCGGGGATCACCGTTTCCTCGACTCTCATCCACGACCAGCTGCGCCAGTTCCCGTTGAGCAAGCTGCGCCAGGTTGCCCAACTCATGCAAGAGCATGCGCAGGGCCCATCTTCCGGTGTCAGCGAGGACCGGGTGCGGGCGCTGCCAGCGTTCGTCTCAAGCTTAAGCGAGCACCTGGAGGCGGGGCAACAGACACTGGTGAAAGAAGCGGAGGCTCTCAGGGCTTGCGTGAAGCACGCGAGCGAGGTGATCGCCACCCAGCAGGGGCTGGCCCGACCTGACGCTCAGTTGCGCGAGCTCGTGTCCGCTCGCGGCCTGATCGAATCCGCACTCACGTTCAGCCGGACCGCCTTCGCGGTGCGCGGCATCGCGCTGCATCAGGCCTACGCGTTCATGGGATCCGTGCGCGTGGACCGGCATAAGACGCTGCAGATTCTGTCGAACCTGCTGAACAACGCCGAGTACGCGCTTCGCGCTTCGCGCCACGTCGACAAGCAGATCTGGCTCAGCACAACCCTCGTAGAGGGGCGCGTGCACCTGACGGTCAGGGACAATGGCGATGGCATCGACTCGCAACATCTGCCGCGGTTGTTCAACCACGGCTTCACGACAAAACCGGACGGGCACGGCTTCGGCCTGCATCTAAGCGCCAATTGGGCTCAGGAGTTGGGCGGCGCATTGACCTGTTCGAGCGACGGGCTTGGCCATGGCGCCAGCTTCACGCTGGCATTGCCTTTGCCATTGGAAAGTGCGCCTGACACGGTCGTCAGGATCGCGGAAACGGCATCAAGTTGAGCCAGTAGAGGAGCAATTCACCATGGGTCGTACTTCCAGCACCATACAGTTCGCGCGAAAGAAGCAACTTTCTTTATTGCGCCATGTCATGCCGAGGCGCGCGAACCACGCGCCCATCGCGCTGTCACCGCAGTCGCGGCTCGTCACCGCAGCGGCGGCACAGAGCGACGGATTCGCGTCGCAGAATGGTGCGGCGCGACGCGGCCAAGGGGATGGGCCCGGTGCGCTGCGGGTACTGGTCATCGACGACAACGCAATCGTTCTGGAGGGTTTCCGAAAGACCTTGGCGAACGAAGTCGCGTCATCCACTGCGGCGCTCGATGCCTTGGGACACTCGTTGTTCGGCAAGGACGCCAAACCCGAGACGCCCGCGCGCGCCGAACGCCCCGACTTTGAAGTCGATCTGGTCGCGGAGGGTGCGCAAGGTTGGCGCCGCGCTGTCGAGGCGGTGAGCGTCGGACGTCCCTACGCCGTGGCCTTCGTCGATTTGCGCATGCCCGGCGGCTGGGACGGGCTGCAGACAATCGAGGCGTTGTGGCGCACAGACCCGTGCATCCAGGTGGTGATCTGCACCGCCTACAGCGAATACTCCTGGGATGACATCACCGCTCGACTGGGTCGCTCGGACCGGTTGCTCGTTCTGCGCAAGCCGTTCGAGACGATCGAGGTGCTGCAGCTCGCTTGCACCTTGTCAGAGAAATGGTCGCTGCATCGCGAGCGGCAGGCGCGACTCGATGACCTGGAGCGGCGGGTCGCGGAGCGGACGCAGCGGCTGCAGCAAGCGTTGGATGAAGGTAAGGCCTATGAGGAGAACTTGCACCATCAGGCCACGCACGACGCCTTGACCGGATTGCCCAATCGCCTCCTGCTAGCCGATCGCGCCGCGCAATTCATTGCGCAGATGAAGGGATCGGGGCTGCGGCTTGCAATGTTGTTCCTCGATCTGGACCAGTTCAAGATCATCAACGACAGCTGGGGCCACGGGGTTGGTGACGCTCTGCTCAAGGCAGTCGCACTCAGGCTTCAGGTGACAGTCCGCGACAGCGACACAGTGGCTCGATTGGGGGGCGACGAGTTCGTGATCATTCTGGCGTCACTGGCACAGTTCAAAGACGCGGACAACGTGGCGCAAAAGGTGCTCGCAGCGTTCGCCGAGCCTTTTGCGGTGGGAGATCATCAGTTTTTTTTGACCGCCAGTATTGGCGTGAGCGTCTATCCTGAGGATGGAGACAACAGCGAAACGCTCTTGAAGCACGCAGATGTGGCCATGTACGCCGCCAAGGAGCAGGGCAGGCACGCTGTGCAGTTCTATACCCGAGAAATGGGGGTTCGGGTCGAGGAGCGCATCGCACTGCAGAACGCATTGTGCCTTGCGCTGGAGCGGCAGGAATTCGAACTGCACTACCAACCTCAGGTCGATATGAAGAGCGGTAAAGTCCGCGGCGTCGAGGCCCTGGTCCGCTGGCACCGTCCCGAAGTCGGAATGGTTCCGCCAGACCGCTTCATCCCGCTGGCCGAGGAGACAGGGTTGATCCTCCCCATCGGCGAATGGGTGCTCAAGACCGCGTGCGCGCAGGTCAAGGCGTGGCATGCGGCCGGATATCCTGATCTGTCGATGGCGGTCAATGTGTCGGCATGTCAGTTTCGCCAGCAGAACATGCCGGAACTTGTTCGCGCTGTCCTCGCTGAGACCGGCCTCGCCGCTCGATATTTGGAGCTAGAGCTGACCGAAAGTGTGCTCATGCAAGACAAGGACGCTGTCGTGCGGGCGCTGCGGCAGCTCAAACAGATCGGCGTGACGCTGTCGCTGGATGACTTCGGCACCGGCTATTCGAGTCTGTCGTACCTCAAGGACTTTCCTATTGACGTCGTCAAGATCGATCGATCCTTCGTCCGTGATGTGACCAACAGTGTGGAGGGCGCATCGCTCACGAAGGCCATCATTGCGATGGCCCGGTCCCTGAACTTGACGACGGTTGCCGAGGGTGTGGAAACCGAGGGTCAGTTGAGCTTCCTGAACACCCACCGATGCGACGCGATCCAGGGCTACTACTTCAGCCGTCCGCTGCCAGCAAACGACTTGGTAGCGCTGCTTGGCGCAGGCAAGCATCTACCGGTCGAGTACTCTCGCAGTGAACCCGTCCGACGTACTCTGCTGTTGGTGGACGACGATGAAAGCATCCTTTCAACCCTCGACCGGTTGCTGCGGCGTGACGGCTTCCACATCCTGAGCACGACCAGTCCCCGCCAGGCACTTGAGCTACTGGCGATCCACCCGGTTGGGGTGATCGTCTGTGACGCACGTATGCCGGAAATGCCCGGGATGGAACTGCTGCGCCGCGTCAAGGGGCTCTATCCTGACATTGTGCGCATCATGCTTACGGGCCACAGCACAGTGGATTCGGTGACCGATGCGATCAACGATGGTGCCGTGTACAAGTTCATCACCAAGCCTTGGGATGACGCACTGCTCCGCGAGAAAATCGCAGAGGCGTTTCGCCGCCATGAGATGAGTTCAGAAAACGATCGCCCTGCACGGGAGGAGGCTGACGCTGCCACGATCGAGTTGCCAGGGGCAGCAAAGCAGCTCTCGGCAGAGTCGGCGCCATGAGGCCGAACGTCATTCCGCCCCGAGACCATCGATGGCAGCACCCTCTGCCTGGCGAAGTGGCGACCCTGCATCAGGACCTGGAGCTGCTGCTGCTCGACGCGCACCGCGAGCAGGGTTGGAGTGAACGCATCGACCGCTGCGCGCAGCGTTTGCACAGCGTCATCGAACACGACGCCGACGCGCTGCTGTACTTGCTGGTGCAGGCGGCGACCTCCTCCTTCGAGCACTACAGCAGCAAACATGCCTTGCTGTGCGCAGCGGTCGCCGACCATTGCGCCATGCAGCTGCAGTGGAGCGACAAGGAGAGAGCCTCGCTGAGGCTTGCCGCGCTGACCATGAACCTCAGCATGACGACGCTGCAGAACCACCTCGCGCTGCAAGAGTTTCCGCTCACCTCCGAGCAGAAGCGGCGCGTCGATCAGCACGCCGGCCTCAGTGCCGAGCTCCTGCGCGCGGCCGGCGTGTGCGACGATTTGTGGCTGTTTGTCGTGGAGCTGCACCATCAAGTTCCGGGCGCTCAGCTTCCGCTCGCGGAGCTGGCCCCCGAGGACCGACTGGCACGCGTGCTGCGTCGCATCGACGTGTACACGTCGAAGATCAGCCCGCGCGAGGGCCGCTCGGGGCTCACTGCCCCACTGGCGGCGCGCGATGCATGTCTCGGGGCGGACGGCCAGCCCGACGAGGTCGGTGCCGTCGTGGTCAAGGTGCTGGGCATCTACCCACCGGGCACCTATGTGCGCCTGGTCAGTGGTGAAGCCGCCGTTGTGATGCGCCACGGCCGCCGGGCGAACCAGCCGCTGGTGGCTGCCATTGCGAGCCGCGCCGGGCATGCGCTGGACGCGCCCGCCTTGCGCGACGCCGCCGACCCGGCGCATGCGATCCAGACTGCGCTGCGTACCAACGAGGTCCGGGTTCGCTTTGACCACGAGCGCCTGTTGTGCTTGTGCCGCGACATGGCGGCCGTTCATGCCTCGGCTGCGGCGTGGTAACGTTCTCGTACGACGCCACGCACGCTGCGTGCCTCGACATTTTGGCGTCCGTGCCAAACCGCGAAGTGTCCAACGTCCAGGCGGTCGAATGTCCGTTCCGTTCTTACAGTCTTTCGGGTCTCATCGGGGAAGCGCAGGCCTACACTGATCACGTCCGCAAGTTCGAAAGAGAAACAATCAGAACGAGCAAGGGCGAAGATGACGGCGTGCGCCTTCCAGGGCATTTGGCACCCGGCGAGTGCTGGTCGTCGATAGCGAGCCTCCTCTCCCGCGCGAGAACCGCTTGAATGCGGTCGTCACCGACATCACGATGCAAGGCACGGACGGCGAGCAGCCGCTGCGTGCCGTGCGCGAGCGAGATCTTGATCCGCCAGGCCGGCATTTCCCCAGCGTGAAGTGGGACTCGGACGCCCCCGTCCGAACGTGAAGCAAGCACAGGGAGCAAGAACATGGATCGACTCGCAAGAGGCGCCAGCACGCACCCGCATGGCGCCCAGTTCCACAAGGAGGAAAAGCTCGCGCTGCTCGCGGCCATCGTCGACTCGTCCGATGACGCGATCATCAGCAAGGACCTAGACGGAACCATCACGAGCTGGAATCGGGGCGCGGAGAAGATCTACGGCTACTCGGCGGAGGAGATGATCGGCAGGCGATTCTCGGTGCTGATCCACCCGGCTCACCCCGAGGATATGTCGACCATCCTCCAGAGGATCCGCAGCGGCGAGCACATCAGGCACTTCGAGACCGTCCGGGTCAGGAAGGGCGGCGGGCCGCTGCCGGTCTCGCTGTCCGAGTCGCCCATCTGCGACGCCGATGGCAAGATCATCGGCCTCTCGTCCATCGCTCGCGACATCACCGAGCGGCGGCGTGTCGAGGAGCAGGCCCGCGCGACCTCGCAGCACGCACAAAGCCTCATCGAAGCGTCGCTGGACCCACTGGTCACGATCAGCCCCAAAGGCAAGATCGGGCTCGCGCGCTCGTTCTCCAGCCTCGCGGACAGCGAGCAGCGTTATCGGACGCTCACAGAAAACGCGCATGACGCGATTTCAGTACTCACACCCGACGGTGTCATTCGCGAGGTCAACCGCCAGTTCACCGACACCTTCGGCTATTCCGCCGATCAAATGGTCGGACGGCACATCCGCGACTTCGCGGCGTTGGGCCGGGAAGAGAAGAACATGCAGAGCTACGGGCAAACCGTGGCGACCGGCTCGGGTCGAACGGCCCCCGTCGAGATTCGCAAGGCGGATGGCAGCATCGTACTGATGGAGTTCTCCAACTCGGCGGTCCAAGTCGGCGGCGAGCGGCTGGTGTTCAGCATTGGCCGCGACGTGACCGAGCAGATGCGCGCCCAGGCGCAGTTGATGATCTCGGACCGCATGGCCTCAGTGGGCACCTTGGCAGCCGGGGTGGCGCACGGGATCAACAACCCGCTGGCCGTCGTCCTCGGTAACCTGGAACTCGCGGTGAAGGATGCGGATGAGATGAGCATCGAGGCGAACGTCTCGCCGCGACTGGTGGAGCTGCAGGAATCGCTGCACGATGCCCGGGACGCGGCGCTGCGTGTGCGGGAGATCGTCAAGGATTTGAAGATATTCTCCCGCGCCGAAGAGGACCGCCTCACGGCGGTGGACGTGCATCAAGTGCTCGAATCGACGCTGCGAATGGCCTGGACCGAGATCCGGCACCGGGCGCGGCTGGTGAAGACCTATGGCAAGGTCCCTTGCGTCGACGCCAACGAGTCGCGCCTGGGCCAGGTGTTCCTGAACCTCATCGTCAACGCGGCGCAGGCCATTCCCGAAGGGCATGCGAACGCCAACGAGATCCGTGTGGTCACCGGGACCGACGCGATCGGTCGCGCGGTCGTGGAGGTTCGCGACACCGGGCCGGGCATGACAACGGAGACTCTGAAGATGCTCTTCACGCCCTTTTTCTCCACCAAACCCACCGGGGTGGGCACGGGCTTGGGGCTGACCATGTGTCAGCGCATCGTCAACGGGCTGGGCGGCGAGATCGCCGTGGAGAGTCAACCCGGGAGTGGAACCACCTTCAAGGTGATCCTGCCCGCTGCGCGGGGTGATCATATGGAGGAAGCGCCCGTCGCGGTGCCACCTTCTGCGGTGCGGCGCGGGCCGCGTGCCGGTCGTCGATGACGACCAGCGGATCGGAACGATGTTGCGCAACGTGCTGTCAGACGAGCACGACATTGAAGTACTCGCCAGCTCCCTGAGTCCGGCGACCGCAGCATGTTCGTCCATCACGTGGCGCTGCGCGCGGCGTGGCTGGTTCTGGAGGATGTGGTCCGCCCCGCGGTGCTTCGCACGTTTGGCGACCAAGGAACCGGGAGGCGCGCTTGCACCTATAGGAACCGGCGAAGTCACTTGCCATGCACGAGGGGCGGCACCCGCACCTGACATGGCGTCCAGATGTGCGAGGCAGAACGGTCTCGCTGTTGACCGGACCGCTCACAGCCGCTTGCAGCGAGTCAACGCAGCTGCAAGGTGAGCGCGATCCAGCGGTTTGACCACGAAATCATCCATGCTGGCAGCTCGGCAGGCTGCCTGTTCCTCGGCCATCACGCCCGCGGTGAGCGCGATGATGCGAGGGCAGTTGCTCGGCGCCCACTCATTCCGGATGCGCCGCGTCGCTTCAAGGCCGTCCATCACCGGCATCTGTACATCCATCAGGATGACGTCGTAGGGCTGGCGTTTCAACGCAGCGATGGCTTCGGCACCGTTGCCGGCCACGTCGGCGCGATAGCCCATGTGCTCGAGCAGCAGGGTGAGGATCAGGGCGTTCACCGCGTTGTCCTCCGCAATCAGGATGCGCAGTGGATTCCGGCGGGCCAGATCGTTCAGCGGCACCGTCGCCGCGGCGGCCGCTGTTGCCAAGCCGCGGCGTTCGAGCAGCTTGAGGATCGTGTTGAACAGCGCCGCGTGCTTGACCGGCTTGGACAACTGCGCCAGTAGCCCAGCCTCGCGGGCATCGGCTTCCGGCAAAGGGAACCCCGAGGTCAGCAGTGCTTGTTTGAGAGCAGCACCGCGCAGTGCATGAAGGGCGCGCGCCAGCTGCAGGCCGTCCATCTGGGGCATGTGGAAATCTAGGATGGCCAGGTCGCAGGCATCGCCGCGTCGCGCCCATTCCAGCGCTTCCTGCGGCGAGCCAGTTCCGCGGACCTGCATTCCCCAGTCCTCCAACTGGCGGCCGAGAATGCGACGATTGGTGTCGTTATCGTCGACGATCCAGGCCCGCACTCCCGCCAGCGGGGTGGCTTCGCTGGACTGCCACTTCACCTTGGAGTTCTGTACCGGCAAGGCGGCGGCGAAGCTGAAATGGAAGGTCGATCCCCGGCCGAACTCGCTCTCGACCCACACGCGCCCACCCATCAACTCGGCCAGCCGCTTGCAGATTGCGAGGCCGAGGCCAGAGCCGCCGAACTCGCGCTGAGTCGACGCGTCCACTTGGCTGAAGGAGCGGAACAGCCGGTCGAAGCGTTCCTTTGGAATGCCGACGCCGGTGTCGCGCACCGCAAAATGCAATTCATGCCGCCCGTCCGCGGTGGCAGTGGTCGACACCGCCACGGCCACCTCGCCCCGAGTGACGAACTTCACGGCGTTGGACAGGTAGTTGACCAGGATCTGGCGCACGCGCCCCGCGTCGCCCACCAGCGCGTGCGGCACATCGGGCGCGAGCTCGTAGACGAGCTCGATATCCTTCTCCCGGGCTCGACCGGCCACCAGGTCCAGGGCGTCCTCGACGACGCCGTTCACCTCGAACGGCAAGCTCTCCAATGGCAGCTTGCCCGACTCCAGGCTCGAGAAGTCCAGGATGTCGTTGATGACGGTCAGCAGATGGTCGCCACTGTGGCGAATGACGGCGGCGAACTCGCGCTGCTCGTCGTTCAGCGGCGTGTCGTTGAGCAATCCGGCCATGCCGATGATGGCGTTCAGTGGTGTGCGTATTTCGTGGCTCATCGTGGCCAAGAACTGGCTTTTGGCCAACGTGGCCAGCTCCAGCTCGTGGGTCTTGCGTTGCAGCTCGTCGACCAGCGCAGCACGCGTCTCGGCCAGTTCCCGGGCGGCGCGGGCTTGCGACGCTGCATGCCGTTCGTACAAAAGCTCCTCGCGGATGCGGCGGTTCTCGTCCTCGAACTGCTTGCGCCGGATCTGCGCCCGCACGCGGGCCTTCAGCACCATGAACTCGCCGGACTTCTGGATGTAGTCATCGGCCCCCGCTCCGAGCCCCTCGAGCATCGCGCCGCGGTCTTCGGATGCAGTCAGCATGATCAGCGGGATGTCGCGTACGAGCGGCGCGTCCTTGATGCGCCGGCAGGTCTCTTGACCGCCCAGCCCGGGCATCATCAGGTCCATCAAGATGCAATCCACGGGCTGCACGGCCAGCAACTCCAGCGCTTCTTCGCCCGTGCGCGCGGGCACCACGTCGTAGCCCTCGTCGCGCAGCGTCGATGCCAGCTCGTTCAGGTAGGTCGGGCTGTCGTCTACCGCGAGGATCTTCTTTGGGCCGAGCAGACTGGCCGGTCCGTCGGTGGTGCCACTGGCGGCGCTGCGCAACGCGGCTGCCAGCCGCGCCAGGATCACCTCGATCGCTTCGTCCTTGCGCACGAACGCATCGGCGCCAGCATCGAGGGCGTGAAGCTCGGCGCCGCGATCCTCGGACCCGGTCAACAGCAGGCAAGGAACGCCGCGCAAGGCGGCGTCGAACCGCATGCGACGTATCACCGTGGCGCCGTCGACTCCAGGCAGCACGCCGTCGACGATGACGGCACCGGGGCGCGACGCCGCGGCCAGGCGCAGCCCCGCCTCGCCACTGTCGGCCGTCGTCACGTCGTAGCCCTCGTCTTCCAGGGCTCGCCGCAATGCGTCCCGGAAAGTGGGGCTATCGTCGATGATGAGGATGGTCGGCCGCGCGTTTGCGCCCCCGCCGCCGCGGCGCTGCCGCAACAGCTCGCGCGCCTTGGCGACCATGTAGTTGGCGTCATAGGGCTTGCCGACATACTCGTCGGCGCCAGTGCGCAGACCGCGAATGCGGTCCTTCACCTCGGCCTCGCTCGACAGCATCAGGATGATGGCGTTCGCCCCCGCAGCGCCCGCGCGCACTTCCTTCAACAGCTCGACGCCGTCGCCGTCGGGCAGCAGCACGTCCAGCACGAGCACGTCGACCGGCGCGCGCGCAAACGCATCGCGCGCCGCCGCCACGGTCGCGCAGGAGCGCGAGTGGAAGCCCGAGGTCTCGAAGGCCTCCTGCAGATCCATCCGGACGGTCAGGCTGTCGTCGACGATCAGTACCGTGTCGTTCATGAGGGCACCTCGCGTTGGGTGTTCGCCACCGCGGCCAGCGCGGGTCCGATGTCGCCCAGTGGCAAGATGTGCGCCGCGGCGCCGAGCAGGGCTGCCTCGCGCGGCATGCCGTACACCACCGATGTCGCCTCGTCCTGGGCGATGGTCAGGCCGCCGGCGCGGCGCAGCGCGAGCAGGCCCGCGGCGCCGTCACGCCCCATGCCGGTGAGCAGGCAGCCGGCCGCGTTGGCGCCACAGTCGTGCGCGACCGACTCGAACAGCATGTCCACCGACGGCCGGCAGTAATGCCGCTCGGGTTCCTGCGTCAGCAGCAGTCTGCTCTCCCGCAGCACCAGATGGCGGTCCGGCGGAGCCATCACCACGCAGCCCGCCGCCGCCGCCACGGGCTCACCGTCCCGCGCATATCTCACACGGCGCGGGGTTTGCGCGTCCAGCCAATCGGCGAACGCACTACCGAACGGCTCGTTGATGTGCAGGACCAGCAGCACCGGCGACGGGATCTGCGGCGGCAAGGCGCGCAGCACCTCGACAATGGCCGAGGGGCCGCCAGTCGACGCGCCGATGGCGATCAGTCGACACCGATGTCGCAGCGTCGCCGGCTCGGCAAACGCGGCCGCGCGCGTCACACGGGGCTGGGCGAGTGCCCCCTGCCGGGCCCGCAGATGCGTGATGACACGGATGCGCGCCACCAGCTTGAGAGTGGAGAGGAAGCGCCGCTCCCAGTCGCCTTCGGGCTCGTCGCCGGTGGGCTTTTCTAGCACGTCCACCGCCCCGGCAGCCAAGGCATCGTACGTCTTGAACAACTCGCCCCGGTTGATCGACGACGAGACCACCAGGATCGGTGTCGGGCAGTGCGCCATGATGTACTCGGTGGCGGCCAGGCCGGTCATCAGCGGCAGCATCATGTCCATCGTGACCACGTCGGGCCGCAGTGCGAGGCAGCGCTCGATGGCTTGCTTGCCGTCCTCGGCCTCGCCGACGATCTCGATCTCGGCGTCGGCTGCCAGGACCTCGCACAGGCGTCTCCTCACGGTGACGGAATCTTCGACGACGAGCACGCGCAGCCTGATCATGTTGTCTGCACCAGCTGGCGCACCTGCTCGAGAAACTCGCTCTGCGCGAACTCGCTCTTCACGACATAGGCCTGTGCGCCGACATCTCGTCCACGCTGCCGGTCCTCCACCGACGAACGCGAGGTGACGAGCATCGCCGGCACATCGCGCAGCGCCGGGTCGGCGCGGGTGCGCTCGATGAAGGTGAAGCCGTCCATGCCCGGCATTTCGACGTCGACCAGGAACAGCGCGTAGGGCTGGCGGCGCGCCTGCTCGAGCGCCTCTTCGCCCGACACCGCCGCATGCACCGCATAGCCGGCCGACTCGAGGATGCTCTGCTCGAGCATGCGGGTGGTCAGCGAGTCGTCGACCACCAGCACCGGGACGCGCGCGGCCTCGGCGGGGCGCGGCGGTGCGCCGGCGCGCCCCGCCGCGAGCACCAGGGCCTCGGCATCCAGCACGAGTTGCGGGTTGCCTTCCACGTCCAGCGAGGCCCCGGCCACCAGCGGGCTCGGCGGGGCCAGCTCGGGCAGCGGCCGAAGCACGAGCTTGGCAGGTGCCAACAAGCGGTCGACGCCGACGGCCGCGAGCGCGTCGGCGCCTTCGACAATCACCACCGTCCAGTGGACCCGGAGGCTCGGTGGCGCGGTTTCATCGAGCAACCGGGACAAGGCGATACAGGGGATGACCCTACCGTCGTAGACCATGGTGTCGCCCTGTGCGCTCCGGGCAATGTCCTGCGGGGCGAGGCGCAGCGTGCGCTGTACTGCATCGAGCGGTATCGCGACCGCCGTGCCGGCCACTTCGACCACCAGGGCTTCGATCGCGGCGAGCGACAGCGGCACCTTCAGCTCCAGTGTCGTGCCATGCCCCGCCGCGGTCCGTACCGACACCTCGCCGCCAAGGCTCTCGGCCGTTTCGCGTACGACGTCGAGGCCAATGCCGCGCCCGGCGACCTCGGTCACCGTGCCTGCGGTGCTGAGCCCGCCGCGCAGTAGCAGTTGCAGCAGCGCGTCGACACCGAGCGAGTCCGTCGCCGCAGCGAGCAGGCCCTTGCGCTGCGCGCTGCGCCGCACTGCGTCGAGATCGACACCAGCGCCGTCATCGCCGCAGCTGAACGCGACATGCCGCCCACGTCGGGTGACCGCGAGCGTGATCCGGCCTTCCGACGCCTTGCCTGCCGCCTGCCGCACCCCCGGAGCTTCGATGCCATGCGCCACCGCATTGCGCACTGCCTGCAGCAGCGCGCCCTGCACCGCACCTATCACTTGCGCGTCCAGCCGCACCTCGCCTCCGCGCCCCTCGAACCGCACGCGCTTGCCCAGCGTCTGCGCCGCATCGCGCGCGCTGCGTTCGAGCGTGGCGAACAGCGCCCCGGCCGGGATCAGCCGCAATTGTTCGGCGGCGTCGCGCAGTTGCCGCAGCTCGCGGTCGACCTGGTCGATCGACGAGACCAGGCCTTGTCCGAGTCCGCCGACGAGCGCTTGCAGTTCCGCGGCCAAGACCTGCGACTTGTGCGCAGTGCTGCCCGGCCGGGCGTTGTCGAGGCTGCGTTGCGGCGCCAGTTGGCCCAGCAGCCGCCGCGCGAGCACGCCCGCGCCGGCGACGCGCTCGCCACTGCGCCGCAGTGAAGCGATTTGGGCGTGCGTTTGTGCGATGCCATCGAGCAGCGCGTCCATCTCGGCGACATCGGTGCGCAGCGTGCGCACCGCTTCCCCGGGCATTGACTGGGCGGGCCCCGCGGATGCGGCCTCGGACACGGGCAGCAGCGTGGCGACCTGGGCGCTCATGCGGTCGAGCAGATTCAGCAATCGATCGACGCACTCGCGCGGCACGTTCACGGTCGCTTCACGCCACGGCGCCAAGGTGTCCTCGACGGCATGGGCCCAGTCCGCAATCTCAGGCTGCTTGACGACACGCGCCGCACCCTTCAGCGTGTGCGCCAGGCGCAGCAAGCGCGGCACGATGGTCTGCGTCGCGCTACCCTGCTTCTCCAGACCCAGCACAGCTTGGCCGAGTTGCTCCAGCAACTCACGCGCTTCGACGCGAAAGTACTTGTAGGCGTCCTTGGCCATGCTTCAGGCGCCCGCGGTCTGCGGCCGCACCAGGCGCAGCAGGTCTCTCGACAGGCTTGCCAGCTGCGACACGGTTTCCAGCGTTTGTCCCGAACTGACCTCGGTCTCCTTCGTCGTCTGTGCCAGGTTGGCGATGGCGACGTTGACCTGCTCGACCGCACTCGTCTGCTGCTTGGTCGACAGTTCGATTTCGCGCGCCGCTTCGGTGGTGGCCGTTACCAAGCCGGCGATCTGCTTGAACGCGACGGCCACGTCGCCGAACTGCCGGGACCCGCTGTCCACCGCTTTCGAACCGGTTTCGGTGGCCATCACCGTGGTGTTGACGGCGCTACGCACGTCGTCGATCAGGGTGCGGATCTCCTTGGTCGAGCTGGCCACGCGGTCGGCTAGCTCGCGGATCTCGTCGGCCACGACGGCAAAGCGCTTGCCTGCCTCGCCGGCACCGGCGGCCTCGATGGTCGCATTGATGGCCAGGATGTTGGTCTGCTCCGCGAGCTCCGACACGATGTCGAGGACGGCACCGATCTGCTGCGACTTCTTTCCCAGCTCAAGCATGTGGTTCACTACCAGGTCGACCTGGCGGCGGATGCTGCCGATCGACTCGTGCGCCTGTTCGACGGTGTTTTCTCCGCTGCGCGCGGAGTTCACCGTCTGGCTGGCGATGTGCGCGACGCGCTGCGCGCTCTCGGCGATCTGCCGCGAGGTGGCGAGTAGCTCGCTGATGGTGGTACTGATCTCGTTCATTGCCGTCGCCTGCTCGCGGGCGCCGGTCGCCTGCTGGTTGGCGGCGGACTGCAGTTCCGACGACGAGCTCTGCACGTGGCCGACGGCGGTGCCGATCTGACGGCCCAGCGCTCGTGTCAACAGCCATCCGATCAGCGCGGCGAGCGCCACCAGAAGTGCTGCGATGAGAGTGACGAGCATAGTGGCCGAGGCTGCCGTATCGGTCGCGGCCTGCTTCGCGTCGTCGCGACGTCGCTGTTCGAGCTTGGCGAATTGATCGAGCGACTGCAGCAATGCCTGAAATTTTGGTTTGCCGTACTCGTCGAAGGCGCCGATCACGGCGGCCATGGGCGCTTCGCTCTTGCGCAGTGCAACCAAGCGCTCGATGGCCTCCCGGTGCTCGGTCTCAATACGGTCAACACGATCCAGCAGTTCCCGCTCCTCGGCAGCGGCGGCGCGCGCGCGGAGGTGGCCGAGAATGGTTCGGAATTCGTCGCCGTGAGCGCGAATCTCCTCGAGGTGCGGCTCGGTCCGTTCGAGCAGGAAGCCGCGGACGCCGACGACGCGGCGCGCGGCCGCCACCTGGAGCTTCTCGGCATCGACGATGTTCTCGCCGTTAACGCTGATCACGTCGTCCTTGGATTGAACGACGCTTCGCAAGGCGTAGACCGCTACCGCGCCGATCACGACTGTGAGCAAGACCTGCACCGCAACGCCCGCGCCGATTTTCTGACCAAAAGTCCAGTGCTGGATCATCGTCATCACTCCTGTTGTTGTGCCGTGACGTTCTGCCGCGCGAAATGCCGGATCGTCATGAGAATCGAGGCCACATCCACGATTGGCCGCAGCGGGCCGCCCTGCGACGGCGTGCCGGCGCACGCCACCCGCGCTAGCTCTCGCACATGCGGTCGCTCGGAGCAGCTGCGATCTTGCTGCGCAATACCCTCTTGCGGCAGGCGCAAGTGGCCGTCGAAGCCATCGAAGGCAAGCCCGACGGCAACGGATGCTGTGACGACCAGCCAACGCGGCGCGGCGTCGGCGGTGCAGCCGAGCAGCACGCGCAGGTCGTACACGGGGAGGACGCTGCCGCGAAAGCCGGCGATGCCGAGGAATTCGGGCGCGTCTCGCGGCAGGCGCGTGAACTTCTTTCCGGCGAACAACCCGCTGACGGTGGTCAGATGCAACGCATAGGGTTCACCGCCCAGCCGGATCGCCAGCAGGTCCAGCGACGCTGCCTGCACGCTGCGCGGCGGCTCAGCGAAGCTGCGATCGAAATCGTGCCGCAGTTCGGCCGCGCGCTGCGCGAGTGGCAATGTGTGGCCGTTCATACGGATTCCCCGCAAACTTGCAGTTCGGCGCGGCACAGCGCGAGCAGCGTTTCGCGGTTAAAGCCGCCGCCGAACAGCAGCAGACGCGACGCGTCCTCACGCTCCAACAGGGCCAGCGCATGAGTCATTTCGTTCCTGACCGTCTCGCGCTCGCCGGCGCGTCGGGCGAGCAAACCGAGGTGCATGCGCGGCATCGCGAACGTCGGGTCCAGGTAGATGGCGGCCTGGTCCTGATCGGCGGCACCGCGCCGGTCACCGGCGCCTTCGCGGCAAAGCGCCAGCACGTAGTGCGCACCCGCGTTCAACTCGTCGAGCGCGAGCAGCCGGTGGCACACGTCTTCGGCTTGCGCGAGTTGGCCGCTGTGCGCCAGCAGCACCGCGCGTAGCAGCAGCACGTCCGGGTCGCGCGCCGACTCGGGCGGAACTGCCTGCATCATGCCCAGTGCTTCGGCAAAGCGTTCCTGCTGAAACAGTTCGAGCGCCGGTCCGAGATGCCAGGGCTCGAGAACCCCTGCGGCGGCGCCTGTCGACATCGTCACCTGAGTCAGCTCGCGGATGCGTTTGGAGGATTCTCCGATCGCATCGATCCAGGTGCCGGCACCTTCCACGACCGCGGTCAGCGCAGGGCCCACCGCCACGTCGTCCTGTTGCAGGCACGCACGCTCAGGCTGCGCAACCCCATCCTTGCGCTGGTAGTAGAAGGTTCCGTGCGTGTGCCGCAGGTGGAACGCCTGCGACAGGCCATGCAGGGTCTCGGCATGACCAAGAAACAGGTAGCCACCCGGTGCCAGTGAGCGCGTGATGCGTGCCACTACCGCCGCTGCGCTCTGCGCGGTGAAGTACATCAAGACATTGCGGCAGAAGACGATGTCATAAGCATCGGCTTGCCACAGTTCAGGGTCGTCCTCGTTGAGGTTGCGCTCCTCGAACGTCACGGCCGCGCGGATGGCGTCGTCCAAAACCAGGTCGCGTCCTTTCTGTCGAAACCAGCGCTGCTGCATCGCGGGCGATGTCTCGCGCAGGGCCCAGCCCGCGTAGCGCGCCTGCAGTGCCTTCGCGATCATCGCCGGGTTCAGGTCCACCGCACGAATCCACAGCTGCCACGACGGGTCGGGCAGCACGTCGCGCAGCGTCATCGCGATCGAATACGCTTCTTCGCCGGAGGCGCAGCCGGCCGACAGGATGCGCAGGCAACGGCGCGTCGCCTGCGCGCGCGCGCGCTCGGGCAGGACGCCATCGCGCACCGCGTGAAGCTGGTCGATGTTGCGGAAGAAATAGGTTTCCCCGACCGTCAGCTCTTGGGCGAGCGCGCCGAACTCGCCGCGCAGTTGCCTGGCCTCCAGCCGCGCCAGATACGGCTCGGCCGGAAGGGCGTTCCACTCCATGCGACGCTGCAGCACTTCGGCGAGCAAGCCCGTCTTTGAATCCTCGAATTTCAGCCCGAGGTAGCGGGCGACGAGTGCCCTGAAACGCTCGACCTGAGTGGCACTCACAGCGGTTTTCATGCGATAGCTCCGAGCGCCGCGTTCCCGGCCCAGGAGTCGTCGGGTAACAGGCGGGTGCTGCTCAGCACAAGCAACAGCTCGGCGTCGAGCAGTCCGATCGCCGCGACGACGTCCCCGCCGGCCTCTTGCAGCAGCGGGGGCAACTGGTGCAGCGAGTCGGTCGGGACCTCGCGCACGCCGAGTACGGAATCCACCGCCAGGGCGACCCGGCGTTCACCAGCGATGACGGTGACGAAACGATTGGCCGGGGCGGCCAGCTCACCGAGCAGGTGCGCCGCGTCGACAACCGGCACCGGCATGCCCCGGATCACGGCGAGCCCGCGTACGAAGTGCGGCGCACCCGCGACGGCTTCGACCGGCAGTGGCCGCATGGTTTCGACCACATGCGCGAGCGGCAAGGCGCAAAGCCGCGTGTGTACTCGGCAGATCAGCGACAGGTCTGCCTTGGGCTCATTCACGTGAATGACCTTGCGTCCGCGCCGCCGACAATGCGCGTGGATCACGCGCAGAGGGAGCGATCCGGCCTTGAATCTGGTCGATCATTTTTTTCTCACCTCAATGCACCCAGGCCCGCGCGAGACTTTGGAAAGGTGCCCGTCGCGAACTCGCAGTGCAACGGCCTTGTCGGTGAGTGAGGACGGCGCCGTTTCATACGTCCTTGGCGGCGCCGCCAGACATCACTTCGTCAGCCAGAGCACATGGCGCAATGGCGCAGCGCTCCGACATGACCAACCACGTCCCTGAGCGGGTCTAGTAGCTGGATGATGTTGCGGCCGGGCATCGGCCGCTAGCTGTCAGACCTTACAGGCCGGCTTGGCGGAGCGTGGACCGGGCTTGGTCGCCGGCGTTCATTAGGGCAACGCTGAACAATTTCAGATGTGGCACGGGGTTTGCATGTGCCGCAGCAGCAGATACAGGCAGATGAACATGAAGCAGCAGACCCTGGCGATGGCGGCCGATCAAGCTCACGGATATGAGCAGTACCGCAAGCCGACAAGGCGCGATACGTTCCTGGCGACGATGGAAGAAATCGTGCCATGGGCGGCGCTGTGCGAGGTGATCGAGCCGCACTACCCCAAGGCTGGCAACGGCCGCCCGCCAATTGGACTGGAGCGAATGCTGAGGATGTACTTCGTGCAGCATGGTTCAACCTGGCGGACGAGGCTTGCGAGGAGGCGCTGCTGGACAGCACGGCGCTGCGGCGCTTCGTCGGCATAGACCTCGGGAGCGAACGCGTCCCCGACAGCACCACGCTGCTGAAGTTTCGCCGCCTGCTGGAGAAACACAAGCTGGGCGAGGCGCTGTTTGCCAAGGTGGGGGAGGTGCTGCAAGTGCGAGGGTTGAAGTTGGGGACGGGCACCATCGTGGATGCCACGATCATCGGCGCGCCCAGCTCCACCAAGAACGCCGACAAGCAACGTGACTCGGAGATGCGTCAGACGCGCAAGGGTCAGCAGTGGTACTTCGGCATGAAGATGCACATCGGCGTGGACAGCCGCACGGGGCCGGTTCACAGCGCCGTGGCGACGTCGGCCAACGTGCATGACAAACATCCGCTGCCTGACTTGCTGCACGGCAACGAACAGCGCGTGTACGGTGACAGCGCCTACGCCAGCCAGCGGGCTCTGATGCAGGCCAAAGCCCCCAACGCCAAAGACTTCACCAACCAGCGCGTGCGCAAGGGCGGCGAGGTTGACGAAGTCGAGCGCTCGAAGAACCGAAACAAGTCCAAGGTCCGCGCGCGCGTCGAACACGTATTCGCTGTGGTCAAACGGCTATGGGGCTTCTCAAAGGTGCGCTACCGAGGTCTTGCCAAGAACGCCACGCGCTCGTTCGACTGAGGGCACATGCAGCCAGCTCTCAGACTCGACGGGCACCAACTCTTACTCACCAGCGTCGTTGCGATAGCCGACGCCGATGTGCAGCTTCGACTCGCGCACGGCCAGGTAGGCGGCCGTGGCCTTGCCTTCGGCGGCGTACTCATGGACGGTGAAGAGCTTGCGCGTCCAGCACAACACCTCGTCATCCTTGGCGTTCTCGCCGCGCAGGAACTCGATGAAGGCCTGCTGCTTGACTGCAAGTGCAGGATTGCGGCCCTTGGTGTAGCCGTCCTTGAACTCGATGCCGAAGATGTGGCCCGTACCGTGGCCCGACCGCGTGGACCACTGCACGCCGTGGCGGCAGGCCTTGATGTCGGCCGACCACAGCTCGTCCGAGCCGTCCGGGTACTGGGAGTGGGGTTCAGTTCGTCGAGCTGGGTATGGTGTCTCCTCGTGGTCGTCATGTTGAGTCCTGCCAGATCAGGTATGGCGCTTCGTCGGACCCCTCTGGCCACGTGTTTTGGCTTGCAATCCAAACTGTCCTGGCTCGCAATCGACGCGCTCGCTGGCTCGAATTGATTGCGGCTGACCGCACGCGACGGGATCATGCGCGTTGCGAGCGAGCGTGCAATCGAAGGCCCTGCGCTCGCGATCCAGCGGCTGTGCCGAAAACCCCCTTGCTTTGCAGACGGAGCTTCCAGCCATGACTGCCGAAGTCCCACCGCCTCCCGGCGCACCGAAGCAAGGCTTGGTCGCTCGGATGATGGCTGCTCCGGGCTGCTCGAACCAACTCTTGATTCCGAACCAGACAATCTCATCCCGGGCGTCAAAGCCAGCGAGTTGCGATGCCAGTGCCTGCGCGTCGAGACGGAACGGCGTGGGATGCATGGCGGGGGTCTGTCAGGTCAAGGGTTGCGTCCTGATCCTTCCCCCCGTGGCCTGCTCAATCGTCATTCCCTTGCGTCGTCGCATGAGCAAAAAAACCGCCGGCACCACGAACAAGGATAAGAGTGGCGCGGTCACCATGCCACCGAGCATGGGGGCGGCGATGCGGCTCATGACTTCCGAGCCGGTACCACTGCCCCAAACGATGGGCAGCAAGCCGGCGAGGATGACGGCCACGGTCATGGCTTTGGGACGCACGCGCAATACCGCGCCTTCGCGGATCGCGTCGAGTACCACCGACTCGTCCGAAGGCAGGCCGGCACGCAAGCGGTGCTCGAGGGCCTGCTTCAAGTACAGCAGCATCACCACCCCGAACTCAGCCGCCACTCCGGCGAGCGCGATGAAGCCCACGCCAGTAGCCACCGACAGGTGGTAGCCGAGGGCGTAGAGGAACCATACTCCGCCGGTCAATGCCAGTGGCAGCGTGGCCATGATCAGCGCCGCCTCCTCGAGGCGACGGAAGGTGAGGTACAGCAGCACGAAGATGATGAGCAAGGTCGCTGGCACCGCGACCTTGAGCCGGGCATTGGCACGCTCCATGAACTCGAACTGCCCGGAGTAGGCCAGGCTCATGCCCGGCTCCAGGCGCACCTGCTCCGCCACGGCTTTGCGCAAGTCGCCGACCACTGAGGCGAGGTCACGGTCGCGTGTGTCGACATAGACCCACCCCGAGGGTCGCGCGTTCTCGCTCTTGAGCATGGGTGGACCGTCGGTCACCTCAATGCGCGCCACGCTGCCGAGGGTGATCTGCTGGCCACCGGGCGTCAACACTGGGAGGTTACGCAGCTTCTCCGGGCTGTCGCGCAACTCCCGCGGGTAGCGCAGGTTGATCGGGAAGCGCGCCAAGCCTTCGACGGTCTCGCCGATATTCTCGCCGCCGATCGCGCCGGACACCACCGCCTGCACGTCGCTCACGTTGAGCCCGACTCGCGCTGCGGCCCCACGATCGATCTGCACGTCGATGTAGCGCCCGCCAGTCAGGCGCTCGGCCAATGCCGAGCTGACCCCCGGGACGTCCCTGGCGATGCGCTCCACCTCGGCCGTGACCCGGTCGATGGCCTTGAGGTCGGTGCCGGCGACCTTGACGCCGATCGGACTCTTGATGCCGGTGGCCAGCATGTCGATGCGGTTGCGGATCGGTGGAATCCAGATGTTGGTGAGCCCCGGGATCTTGACCGTGCGGTCGAGTTCTTCGACCAGCATCTCCGGCGTCATGCCCGCACGCCACTGGCTGCGGGGCTTGAGCTGGACCGTGGTCTCGAACATTTCCAGCGGCGCCGGGTCGGTGGCTGTCTCTGCCCGACCGGCCTTTCCGAACACGCGTTCAACCTCCGGCACCGTCTTGATCATGCGATCGCTGAGCTGCAACAACTCGGCAGCCTTTTGTGCCGACAACCCCGGCAACGCGGTCGGCATGTACAGCAGGTCACCTTCGTCCAGCGGCGGCAGGAACTCGCCGCCCAGCTGCGACAGCGGCCACAGGGTGGTGGCGAGCACCAGGCCGGAGATCGCGAGCGTCAGCTTGGGCCAACGCAGCACCCAGTCCAAGGATGGCATGTACAACGCAATCAGGCCGCGGGTCAGCGGGTTGCGCTGCTCGTCGGGGATGCGCCCACGGATCCAGTAGCCCATCAGCACCGGGATCAGGGTGACGGACAGACCGGCCGCCGCCGCCATGGCGTAGGTCTTGGTGAACGCAAGCGGTCCGAACAGTCGGCCTTCCTGGGCTTCGAGCGTGAACACCGGGACGAAGGACAGCGTGATGATCAATAGTGAGAAGAACAGCGCCGGTCCAACCTCGATGGCCGCCTGGGTGATCACCTCCCAGCGCTGCTCGCCTTTGAGTTCATCAGAGGGATGAGCGTGCTGCCACGCCTCGATTTTCTTGTGGGCGTTTTCGATAATCACGACCGCGGCGTCGACCATCGCGCCAATGGCGATGGCGATCCCCCCCAGGGACATGATGTTGGCGTTCAGGCCTTGCTGTTGCATCACGATGAAGGCTGCCATAACGCCCAGCGGCAACGAGATGATGGCCACCAGCGCTGAGCGCAAGTGCCAAAGGAAGATCGCACAGACCAACGCCACAACCGCAAACTCCTCCAGCAGTTTCGTCGACAAGTTGTCGATCGCCCGCTCGATCAGCGCGCTGCGGTCGTAGGTGGTGACGATCTCGACGCCCTTAGGCAGGCTGGCCTGCAACTGCGCCAGCTTGTCCTTCACCGCGGCGATGGTGGACTGCGCGTTCTTGCCGCTGCGCAGGATCACGACGCCACCGACGGCTTCACCTACACCATCCAGCTCGCTGATGCCGCGCCGCATCTCCGGTCCCAGCTGCACCGTGGCCACATCGCCCAGCAGCACCGGCACGCCACCGCGCACCGCCAGCGGCACTACCTTGAAATCGCTGAGCGTTTTCAAGAAGCCACTGGCGCGCACCATGTACTCGGCCTCGGCCATCTCGAGCACCGAACCACCGGTTTCCTGATTGGCATTCATCAGGGCGTCGCGCACTTGGCCGTGGGTGATGCCATAGGCAATCAGCTTGGCCGGGTCCAGCACCACTTGGTACTGCTTGACCATCCCGCCCACGGTGGCCACCTCGGCCACGTCGGCCACCGACTTCAGTTCGAACTTGAGGAACCAGTCCTGCAACGCCCGCAACTGCGAGATGTCGTGCTGGCCACTGCGGTCGACCAGCGCGTACTGGAACACCCAGCCCACCCCGGTCGCATCTGGTCCCAACGACGTCTTGGCCGTCGCAGGCAAGCGACTCTGCACTTGGCTCAGGTACTCCAGCACGCGCGAGCGCGCCCAGTAAAGGTCGGTCCGGTCGTCGAAGAGCACGTAGACGAACGAATCACCGAAGAATGAATAGGCCCGCACCGTCTTGGCGCCGGGCACCGACAGCATGGTCGTCGCCAGTGGGTAAGTCACCTGGTTCTCGACGATCTGCGGTGCCTGCCCGGGGTAGCTGGTGCGGATGATGACTTGGACATCTGACAGATCCGGCAGCGCATCAATCGGCGTTGAGCGCAGCGACATCACCCCGGCCGCAGCCAGGAACAGCGTGGCGAGCAACACCAGGAACCGGTTGCTCACCGACCAGCGGATCAAGGCGGCAATCACTTGGTGGCTCCGTTGCGTTCCAGGGTCTGGATCACGAAGCCGTCATTGGTTTGCGAGAAGCTGAAGCGCACCGCATCGCCCACTTTGAGGCCCTTGGCGGCCTCGGGACTCGGCAGTTTGAACGGCATCTGCATGGCACCCCATTGCATGCTGGGGATCGGGCCGTGATCGAGGGTCACTTCTTGTGCCGTCAACTCCAGAATCTTGCCGGTTCCCTGGTGGATCGATGACGAAGGCGACGTCGGCACAGCTGCTGCGGCAGTGGCCGTCGACGCTTGGCGCTGCATTACCCCTTGCATGCTGGCTTCCGAATCGAGAAGGAACTGCCCGGAGGCAACGACCTGTTGCCCCGCCTGCAGGCCATTGAGCACTTCGAGCTTGTCTCCCAACTCGCGGCCCACCTGCACCTCCACCGGCCGGTAGCGCCCGGGACCATCAACCAAATAGACGAGCGCGCGAAGCCCGGTGCGGACCACGGCCTCGGCGGGCACGACCAACGCTTCAGACTGCACACCCGCCAGGCGCACTTGTGCGAACATGCCGGCGCGCAGCCGGCCTTGGGGGTTTGGCAGTTCGATGCGCACCCTCAGCGTTCGCGTCTGTGCGTTGGCCTCGGGCAGGATGGTGGTGACCTTGCCCTTGAGCAACTCCCCCGGGAAGGCCGCCATGCGCGCTTCGGCTGGCATGCCCAGGCGCGCGAACGCCGTCTGAGTCTCCGGCAGCGAGGCTTCCAGCCAGACACTGGACAGCCCGGTGATCTTCGCCAGCGTCATCCCTGGCGAGACCGTCATGCCAGGGCGCACCATCAGTTCCTGCAGCAAGCCGCTGATCGGCGCATGCACACTCGCTCGAGCCTGAACCTGGCCGGTGCGTTCGACCCGATCAATGGTCGAAGCCGGTATGCCCAACAGCACCAGGCGTTGCCGGGCCGCTGCGGTGAGCGCCGCGTCACCGGTTCCACGCACCGCCAGGAACTCCTGCAGTGCGCCGCTCCATTCCGGTACCAGCAGCTCAGCGATCGACGCGCCGGCGCTCACCACGTCGCCCGGTGCCAGCGAGGCGACGCGCTCCACGAAGCCGCTGCTGCGGGCCTGCACGACAGCGACCTCCCGCTCATTGAGTTGGACCGTGGCCGCGACCTCCACGGCGGCGCCGGTGGTGATCTTCTCGACGGCGGCAGTTCGCCAGCCGAGGGTCTGGGCGACGCGCGGGTCAACGGCGACACCCCCCGCTGGCGCTTCGCCGGCGTACTTGGGTACCAGCTGCATGTCCATGAAGGGCGACTTGCCGGGCTTGTCGAACTTCTGCTGCGGAACCATGGGGTCGTACCAGTACAGCACCTGGCGCTCGCCGGCGGGGGCTGTGCTCGGCGATATCGGAGCGGCTGACGACGCAGACCCCGCGCGCCAACGGCTCAGACCGATACCGAGGCCGAGGCCGATCACGAGGAGCAGGGCACCCAGAACGAGATTCTTATGGAGGGTTTTCATGGGTTCACTCCGAAACGAGGTAGGCCAAGCGTGCGCGCTGGGCCATCAGCTGGGCTTCGAGGTCGAGGGCTCGCAGTTGCACCTCGGCTGCGTCCTTGCGAGCTGCCAAAACGGCGCCAAGGTCGGCGCGGCCGGCTTCATAGCTGGTCAGGGTGAGCTTGACCCGCTCGGCTGCCAGGGGCATAGCCGCCGTCCGTTGCCGGAGCGCCGCACTCTCCAGACGCTGCAGTTCGCTCATTTGCGAGCGCACCTCGGCGTCGATGCGGCGCAGCACGTCCTCGCGCTCGGCCTCCAGTCGCTCGATGTCTTTGCGCCGTGCGGCGATCTGCGGGTCCTGGCGGGTTGCCGATGACAGCGGAAGCTCGAAGGTGAGCTGGAACGACACCATGCCGCCATAGGCGCGCGATCGGTTGCCATAGCCGACCTCCCAGCCCCAGTCCCCATGTGTGCCGGCACTGGCCTCGTCGACCTCGGCTCTCGCCATTGCGAGCGCGGGTGCAAAGACAATCAATTCTCCGTGGCGATCTAGACGGCCCAGCAGCGACGCGGTGTCGAGCTCGATCACCGGCATTTCCCCCGTGGTGTGCTCCACGGCCTCACCGATCCATCGCCGCAGTGCGACGCCAGTTTGTTCGACGGCAGAGGCCAACTCCTCGCGCCGTTCGGCCAGCATTAATAGTTCTTGTCGGGCCATCGTCGCATCGGCCGGCATGGACTTGCCGGTGGCGATGCGGACCGCCAAGGTTTGCTGGAGAACCTGGTTCTCCCGCTCCAGGACTGCAAACTCGGCGAGCTTGCGCTCCGCGTAGTGCCGGTTGATCCAGGCAGCGGCCGCCTCTCGCCTCACCGCCAGGCGCTCGGCCTGCCACAGTGCCTGTTCCCGTGCCGCCTTCGCCTCGGCACCATCGCGTTGCGCTGCGCGCTTGGCCGCGTTGGGCACGTCTTGCATCAGTCCGACGCGGCGCATCGTCATCGAGTCGCGGTTCCAGCTGAAGCGGTCCGGGCCGCTCACGGGGTAGTTGTCCACCCCAATGGTGAGCTTTGGATCTGGCAAGTGGCCAGCAGCCGGTCGCGCAACCTGGGCACTATCGAAGGCCGATTGGCGGGCCACCAGGCTCGGCGCACGCTGCTCGGCGAGCAACAGGGCCTGTGGCAAGCTCAGTTTGGTTGGCGCTGGGTTCGAGTTCGCGGCCACCGCCACTGGCACCGCCACGGCCGCGGCCAGCATGACGACCAAGCGAGCGCCACGGACGCGCCGGACTGGCCCGGCATCAGGGATTGAAGGCATCACAGTTCTCCACAAGACCAAGGGACGTCACAGGTGCACGCGCAACTGCTCACAGGCAGGTGCGCGCGACGCGTCGGGACTTAATTGCGGAGAACGAGAAAGGTCAAATAGACCGGCGCAGATCCCACCGGCGGATCGGTGTGCGCCGCGAATACAGCCGGCAAAGCGTCGGCTGGCGTAACGGGAACCCACGCGATCATGCGGCTGGCGAGCCAGTCGACCACCGGTGCCGCCACGAGGACGACACCTGGCGCGGTGTTGACCGACTGCTTGTCGCGGTCGCAATGGGCTTTGCACAGTTGCGGCTGCTGCTTGTCCATCTCGGACATGTTGGCGCAGTCGGGCATTTCTGCCATCGCCATCACCATCGGCTGGGTTGGCTGGACACAGGCGTAGGCAGCAGTGGCGAGCTGCAGGCACACCATCACCGTCGCGAGCATGCTCGCGATCCAGCGCCGGTACACCTTGTTCAAACTCATGCGGACAGTCTACAAGGGTCGGCCTCTAAGAGGCCAGGGGCGTTGACCGTCGTCAAGAATGGATCAACTCTGCGTTCGACTGGCGCTGCGGTCACGTTTGCTTCTGTATCCATCTCATCGATTTCGTTGCGCTGGTCTAAGGCGGGCACGAGCAGCCCCCCGAGTGCAGCACGAAGTCTCTGTCTCAGTCCGGACCGATGTCGGCCTTGCGCAGGCGCAGCGCATTGGTAATCACCGACGCCGAGCTCAAGCTCATGGCCAGTGCCGCGATCATGGGCGACAGCAGCCAGCCGGTGAACGGGTACAGCAATCCGGCCGCCAGCGGCACACCCAACGCGTTGTAGACGAAGGCGAACCCCAGGTTCTGCTTCATGTTGGCCACGGTCGCGACCGACAGGCCGCGCGCCGTGGCGATGCCGCGCAAGTCGCCCCTGACCAGCGTGAGCTGTGCGCTGTTCATCGCGACGTCGGTGCCGGTGCCCATGGCGATGCCCACGTCGGCGCGGGCCAACGCGGGAGCGTCGTTGATGCCGTCGCCGGCCATGGCCACGGTTCGTCCCTCGGACTGCAGCTTCTCTACCAGCTTGAGCTTGTCGGCAGGCTTGACCTCGCCGTGTACTTCTTCGATGCCCAGGCGTTGGCCCACGGCGCGCGCCGTAGTCACGCCATCGCCGGTGGCCATGATGACGCGCAGCCCGGCTTTGCGCAGCGAGGCGAGTGCCTCGGCCGTGGTCCCCTTGATGGGGTCGGAGACGGCAAGCAAGCCGACCAGCTTCTCGTCGACCGACAGGTGCATCACGCTGGCACCCTGGGCGCGCAGCGCCTCGGCCTGGCGCGCCAGGGCCGACACGTCGACGCCCAATTGCTCCATCAGCGCGGTGTTGCCCAGCGCGAGCGCCTTGCCGCCCACCGTGCCGCGCACGCCGATGCCGGACTCTGAGTCGAATTGCTCGGGCTTCTCGAGTGCCAGACCGCGATCCTTGGCTGCCGCGACGATGGCCGCCGCCAGGGGATGCTCGCTGCCCTGATCCAGGCTTCCCGCTAGGCGGAGGACCTCGTCTTCGGCGATGCCCGGCACCGCGGCGGCACGCTCGAATGTCGGCCGCCCCTCGGTCAGCGTGCCGGTCTTGTCGACAATGAGGGTATCGATCTTGCGCAGGTTCTCGATCGCCGCAGCATCGCGGAACAGCACACCGCTGGTCGCGCCGCGGCCGGTGGCCACCATGATGGACATCGGCGTGGCCAGCCCCAATGCACAGGGGCAAGCGATGATCAGCACCGCCACCGCGCAGATGAGGCCATAGACCCAGCTGGGCTCTGGCCCGAAGAAGCCCCAACCGAGGAAGGTCAGGATGGCCACGCTGACTACGCCAAGTACGAAATAGCCGGCCACCTGGTCAGCCATGCGCTGCATGGGTGCACGCGAGCGCTGCGCCATCGCGACCATCTGGACGATCTGCGCGAGCACTGTGGCCGAGCCGACGTGCTCGGAGCGCATCACCAGAGCGCCGCTGGTGTTCATCGTGGCGCCGATGAGCTTGTCACCTGGCCGCTTGGTGACGGGCAAGGGCTCGCCGGTCAGCATCGATTCATCGAGCGCGCTGCTTCCCTCGACCACGACGCCATCCACCGGCACTTTTTCGCCCGGGCGCACGCGCAGGAGGTCGCCTACGTGAACATTCGACAGCGGGATATCGGCCTCGCTGCCATCGGCAGCGATGCGGCGTGCCGTCTTCGGTGCGAGGCCGAGGAGCGATTTGATGGCCGCCGAAGTCTGCGATCTCGCCTTCAACTCAAGGATCTGTCCAAGCAAAGTCAGCGAGATGATCACTGCGGCTGCTTCGAAGTACACCGCCACTCGCCCCATGGACACGAAGGAAGCGGGGAACACTTGGGGAGCGACAGTGGCCACCACGCTGTAGACAAAGGCAGCTCCTGTGCCCAGCCCGATCAATGTCCACATGTTGGGGCTGCGGTTCATCACCGATTGAGCGCCGCGGACGAAGAACGGTGCACCCGCCCACAAAGCGATCGGCAGCGTCAGTACAAGTTCGATCCAGCTCTGCTTCGCCATGTCGAACCAGCCAAGGCTGTGACCGAACATGGCGAGCAAGGTCACGACCACCGTGAGCGGCAAGGTCCACCAGAAGCGACGCTTGAAGTCCTCCAACTCGGGGTTCGCTTCGTCGTCAAGCGAGGGCAGAACCGGCTCCAACGTCATGCCGCATTTGGGGCAGATGCCCGGGTGATCCTGGCGAATCTCCGGGTGCATCGGGCAGGTGTAGATCGTGCCTGCCTCGGCCGGTGGGGATGGCGCCGCCGGTGCGGGTATGACAAGCGACACGAACTTGGCTGGTTCGGCCATGAACTTGGCTTGGCACTTGGCACTGCAGAAGTAGTACGGCCGACCCTCGTGCTCAAGTCGGTGCGGCGATTGTTCGGTCACCGTCATGCCGCAGACGGGATCCTTCAGCGTGTCAGCGCCCTGGGGTAGGGCTGCAGGCTTGTGCGCATGGCCCTGGTGGCCATCGTGGATGTGCATGTCCATGATCAGCGATCCTTCGCGTCCGGGGGGCTGGTTCCGTGGTCGTGGCGACCGCCATGTCCGCCGTGCCCGTGATGGAACAGGTGCATCAGAGGGCAAGCCAACAGCAACAGGTACGCCCAGGAGCCTGCAAGGTGCGCCCAGTGCTCACGCAGAAGGAAGAACAGACCGATCAGCGCGGCCATGACGATGGCGCCACGCACGGCACGTCGAGGCAGACCGCTGGACTCCGGTTGGGATGTGTGAACGTGGTCAGTAGACATGTCAGCGTTCCTTCCTTGGTTCGGTTGTCGGTGATCGCCCGCGGGCACCCACGATTGAGAATGGGTCTTCCCATCGTGGGAGGGTCAAGCGGGATCTGCAGTTCGAGCGCGAGCTTGGGAATTGAGCGCGGCAGAGTCGCGTGCAGGTTTGCCTCAGGCTATGCGCTCGCAGTTCTGACCACTTGCGCTACATCAAGGCGCGAGCAAGGTTGTGCGCGGCCTAGGACTGAACTCGCTTGTTTGAGCAACCGACAGCGCCTAGCGTCACCGTCTTGATGGCCGTCACTTGTTCTGCTGCAGCCATTTGTTCAGTTGCTCGATTTCCTTGGACTGGTCCTTGATCATCTTTGACGCCATGGCCTTGAGTTCAGGCGACTTGCCGTGTTCGACTTCCACCTTGGCCATGTCGAGCGCCTGCTGGTGATGCATCTTCATCATCATCGCGAAGTCCTTGTCGGTGTCGCCGCTCATCTGCATCTTGTGCATGCCTTGCATGCCGGAGTCCATGGACTTCTTCATTTGCTCAGAGCCGTGGCCAGACGATTGAGCAAAAGCCGATGCAGCAGCAAGCGCCGCCGCAAGCAGGACAGGGGTGATCTTCAGGTTGGGGTTGCGGATCATGGCAGTCCTTTAGGGTGGAGGTCTGTACTTGGGCAATCCGCGTGCCGCAGCGCGATCGGCGCTATTGGAAACGCTCCTTCATGCCTTCATTACCGGTCGTGGTTGACGGTGGACCTCGGGATCTCGATGGTCACGTCTTCTTTGGCGAGGATCGCTTGGCAGCACAACCGGGACTGCGCTTCCAGCCCCCATGCGCGGTCGAGCAGATCCTCTTCGCTTTCTTCGACCTTGTTCAATGACTCAAAGCCTTCCCGGACGAAGTTGAACCAATGCAACTCGCCACAAGCACGCTGAACTCAGGGGCAGCTGCCGCAGCAACTCGAACTGCGCGCCCCCTGAACCGGCTCAGCGCTGCCAGTCTCTTCCACTGCGGTGTATCCCGCCACTGCGATGGCGCTCTGAATTGAGCGAGCATCCGCCGCTGCGAAGTCGACCTCCAACCGCTTGGTCGCGAGGTTCACCGATACATGGGCAGCAGGATCGATGCCCTTGACTGCCTTCGTGACAGCGTCAACGCAGTGGCCGCAGGTCATGTCATTCACTTGGAACGTCTTCATCTTCAAAGCTCCATCAGGAAGAAATGGGGTGATTGGAACTGTGAAGGTTCCCACCGTGGCAATGTCAAGCGGTATCGCAAAGAATCCCTCGGACAGGTAGTGGCAATGCTTCGGGTCGGGACATCGATTCAGCCACCTTGCCGCGGGGCGCGGCCGCAACGGCTAGGACTGCTGCTTGAACGCGAAGGACAAGCTCGCCGGCGTTTTGCCCTTGTTGGTCCACATCCAGCAGTAGTCCTGATCGCGTTCGATCTTGAGTTCGCCCTGCAGCTTGGCCGTGCCATCCTGCTTCGCGGGGAAGCGCACGTCCTTGCCCTCGTGGTAGTGCACGCTGAAGTTGAGCGCCGCGCTGGTTTCGAACTGCCACGCCACAGTCGTTGGCGCGGCCATCTTGCCGCACACCTCGACGAATTTTGCGGGCGCAACTTCCAACTTGCGGCTGAATTCTTGTTGTGCGTTCCAAGTGATGTCGATTACCCCGGCGCTCGCCGTGGAGGACAAGACTGCAAGCGAGATCGCGGCCGCGGTCCGCAACGCAAAGTGCTTCACTGCGCTGTTTCCAGCGTCGTGACAGTGAAGGCGCCGTTGATCTTCTCGGCCGTGAAGCGAATCTTGTCGCCGCTCGTGACCTTCGCCAGCATGGACGCGTCCTTGACCTGGAACACCATGGTCATGCCCGGCATGCCGAGGTTCTTGATCTCGCCGTGCTTCAAGGTGAGCTTCTTTGCCTCCATGTCGACCTTGCGCACTTCACCGTCGGTCATTTCGGCGGAGCTGGCGGCTGGCGTGGCTGCCGGTTGATCGTTGGCGGCCACTGCAGCGCCGGCGGCGAGGAGGAAAGAAGTCGAGAGAGCTATGAGGATCTTGTTCATGAGGAACTCCTGTCGTAAAAAAATGAGGGTGGCGGATTGGAGGGGTGAGGCGGCTCAGTGCTTGTGGTCAGCGTGACCATCAGTCGACTTGGGTTTGGAGGCGACCTTGCCTCCGGAGACTTTGATGGCGCCTTTCATGCCGGCGTCGTAGTGGCCTGGCTGCAGGCACGCGAAGTCCACGGTGCCGGATTTGGTGAACTGCCAGATCACCTCGCCGGTCTTGCCGGGAGCCACGGTCACCATGTTGGGGTCGGCGTGCTCCATCTCCGGAAACTTCTTCATCACCTCGTAGTGCTCCTCCAACTCCTTCTCGGTGCCCAGCACGAACTCGTGTTTGAGTTGCCCGGAGTTCTTGACCACAAAGCGTATGGTCTCGCCACGTTTGACAGCCACGCTGGCCGGGTTGAAGCGCATGGCATCGGTCATGTCGACCTGTACCGTGCGGCTGATCGTGCCGGCTTTGCCCGGCGCGCCGATGGCGTCTGCGTGTCCGTGTGAATGCCCGTCGGCGGCATTGCCGCCGGCGTAGACCGTGTGGGTCATCGCCAAAACGGCGAGGGTGAATGCGGTGCGAAGTGTCTTCATGGTGGCTCAGTGCGAATGGGTTGAATGACGCGGAGTGGAAGCGCCAGCAGCGGGGGCATAGCCGCGCAGGATGGCGTAGCGCGCGATCTGGTGGGAATCGAGCAACGCGGTCTGAGTGATGTGGGTCTTGAGGTGCTCAGCACGCAGCTGTGCCTGCAACTCACCGACCCGGGCGGTGGCTTGGTCTACCGCACTAGGCGTGGCCGCCCGTTGCGCAAACAGGCCGTCGAGTTGGCGCTCTGCGTCCAACAGGGCTGCACCCAGCCGTGCTGCCTCGCGCTTGTGCTGGTCCATCAGGGCACGGGTGGCGTTCGCCTGGGTATCGCTGAGGTGGAGATCCTTTGCCAGTTCAAGCACATGCGCCGGGCCGGGATAGCCGTTCAGTTCGGCGGCCTTGGCGAAGCCGGCGCCGCGCCCTGCGAGCAGGCCGGCGACATCAGTGTCCGAGAGGGATTTGATCGCGCGCTGATGCTCGCCGGCATAGCTGGCGGCGGCGGGATCGGCCTGGGCACCCACGGCTGACAGAACAGCAACGGCGGCAACCAGAAGGCCTGGATAGTGGGGTTTCATGAATAGACCTTTCAGTGGTGACCGCTGTGGCCGTCGGGCTTGCGGATCTGAACCTCGATGTCTTGCTTCGGCTTGGCTCGCGAGGGCATGGACTGGCCGCCTTCGGAAGCAAAACGCGAGGGCTCGGGCAACGCGCCCGTCCATTCGAAGGCGTTGGTGCCGGCCGGGGGTTTGAACCAGCCGGGATCGGTGTAGTCGCCGCGCTTCTGGTCGCGGCGCACCTTGAGCACGCTGAACATGCCGCCCATCTCGACCGAGCCGAAGGGGCCTTCGCCGCCCATCATCTTGGCCGTGTTGTCGGGGATGGGCATGTCCATCTCCGACATGTCGGCCATGCCGCGCTCGCCCATCACCATGTAGTCGGGGATCAGCTTGTTGACCTCCTTGACCACGCCGCGGTGCTCGACACCAATCATGGTCGGCACGTCGTGCCCCATTGCGTTCATCGTGTGGTGGCTCTTGTGGCAGTGGAACGCCCAGTCGCCTTCCTCATCGGCGAGGAACTCGATCTGCCGCATCTGACCGACCGCCACATCGGTGGTCACCTCGTACCAGCGGGTGGACTTCGGCGTGGGTCCTCCGTCCGTGCCCGTGACCAGGAACTCATGCCCGTGCAGGTGCATCGGGTGGTTGGTCATGGTCAGGTTGCCGAACCGAATGCGCACCTTGTCGTTCTTGCGGACGTTGAGTGAGTCGATGCCGGGGAACACGCGGCTGTTCCAGGACCACAGGTTGAAGTCCAGCATCGTCATGATCTTGGGCGTGTACGCCCCCGGCTCGATGTCGTAGGCATTGAGCAGGAACACGAAGTCGCGGTCGACCTCGTCGATCAGTGGATGCTTGGCCTTCGGGTGCGTGATCCAGAAACCCATCATGCCCATCGCCATCTGCGTCATCTCATCGGCGTGCGGGTGGTACATGAAAGTGCCAGGCCGGCGCGCGACGAACTCGTAGACGAAGGTCTTGCCGGGTTGGATGCCAGGCTGGGTGAGCCCGGTGACACCGTCCATGCCGTTGGGAAGGCGCTGGCCATGCCAGTGGATCGAGGTGTGCTCGGGCAGCTTGTTGGTGACAAAAATGCGCACCCGGTCGCCTTCGACCACTTCGATGGTCGGACCCGGCGACTGGCCGTTGTAGCCCCAGAGGTGCGCCTTGAATCCCGGTGCCATCTCGCGCACCACCGGTTCAGCCACCAGGTGGAACTCTTTCACGCCTTGATTCATGCGCCAAGGCAGCGTCCACCCGTTGAGTGTGACGACGGGGTTGTAGGGCCGGCCGGTGTTGGGCACGAGCGGGGGCATGGTGTTGGGCGTGGTCTGCAGCACCGGCTCGGGCAAGGCCGCCATGGCCACCTTGCTCACACTGGCAGCGACGACCGCGCCGGCGGCACTGCCCATCAGGAAATTGCGTCGATTGGTTGTCATGTTCTGTGGGGGGGTCAGTGGGCGGGAGCCGCGCTGCTGGATGAGGATGCTTCCAAGGCAGGACCGCCGACCGGCTTGCCGATGAGGGTGGCTTGCAAGGCGGCGTCAGCCAGCCAGAAGTCGCGCTGGGCTTCGATGGCCTGCATGACGCTGGATATCTGCTCGCGCGAATCGGCGAGCAGTTCGAACACGCCGATCAGCATGCCGTTGTAGCGAAGCACGTTCTCCTCGGCGATGGTCTTGCGCAGCGGCACGATTTCGTCGCGGTAGTGGCGCGACAGGTCGTATGCCGTGCGGTAGGCGGCGTAGCCTTCGCGCACCTGGGAACGCGCTACCACGGCCAGCTGGGCGGTGCGGTTCAATGCCACCATGTAGGTGGCCTGCGAGCGGCTTCGGCCGGCGTCTCCGAAATCGAAGATCGGCAAGGGCAACTCCAAGTTGTACCCCTTTTGCGGTGGCCGGCCGGTCTCGCTGTTGTGCACGATGCCGAGTTCGAGCCCGTTCACGAAGCTCGTGACGCGCGTCAAACCCTGTTCGCGCGCCGTGAACTCCAGGCTGGCGCGAGCCATGCGGACGTCCAGGCGCTCGTCCAGGGAAGCCTGCGCCACGACAGCTTCGTCCTTGGGCGCCGCCGGCAAGTCCGGCAGGCGTTCCGGCAGCGTCAACGCGCTGGCCTGGGTGTCATTGAGCCCAAGCGCGCGCACCAGGGTCTCGCGGCTCGCTCGGGCAGCCTGGCGTGCGCGTGCGAGTTGCGCCACCGCATCGGCAGAGAAGGCCTGCTCCCGCGCCCGCTGCAGCTTGCTGAAATTTCCTACCGCTTGCATCCGACGAGCCAGTTCCGCCCCGGCGTCTGCCGTGGCCTTGACCTGCTCGGCGTACTGCAGCACTTGCTGCGATGCGACCGCATTTACCCACGCCTGCCGCGCGTCCGTGGCCGACTGCACGACGTTGCTCGCCAGGGTAAGGCGGGTGGCCTGGTAACGGTAGTCGGCCACGCGCAGACGCGAAGGCAGCAACAGCAGGTCCAGCACCGAGAAGCTCAGCACGCGGCCGATCTCGATCTCCCTCATGCCCGCTTCGTTGCGCACCAGACGTTCGAACGCAAACACCGGGTTGGGCAAACGAGTGGATTGGCTCGTTTCGGCCGCTTCTGCCGCACTCTCGTAGAGCATGGCCTGCAGGGACGGGCTGTAGGCGAGCGCGATGCGCACGGCATCATCGGCGGAAAGCGGTTTGGAGAGCAGACGATCGGTGTCCGCCTGCGCCTCGCGCCGGACGTCGTCGTTGGTCAGCCACTTGACTTCGGAGCCGACGCTCTGCCGGGTCATGGCCTGAACCTGGGCGTAGTTGTCGTTGACCGCGGTGCTGGCGCAGCCGGCGAGGCCCGCCGCGATGGCGAGCACCGCCAGGCGGTGCATGGGGCCCAGCCGACCACGGGAAGGATGTCGGAAGGGGTTCATGGTGTCTTGGGCGGGGTGTGGCCACCGTGGTGGGGGGGTGGCGTGGGGTTGGAAGCCGCCGGAGCGGGCACGGGAGCCGCGGGAACGACGCCACCAGGCGTTGCCGGCTTGTGCATGTCGTGACCGGCCGGCATGGCCTCACCACCCGCGGCTTCGCGGGCGTAGGCTTGCCAGCCACCGATGCGGCCGACCAAGTCATTGGATTCGCGCCAGGGCACGACCTTCTGCTCTTCGAAGCGGCGATAGCCGTCGAAGGCGGAGCGGTAACCTGAACCGCCGGCGGGCTGGGGAGCAGAAGCGCTCGGGGCAGGGTCGGACGCCGGCCGGGTTGGCGCAGGAGCCTGCGCTAGTACCGACCAGGATGCGGTCGATATCAGGGCCGCGGCGATGACGCTGCGGGAATGGATCGTCATGGAAATCCTCGCTAGGCCGCGCGACCAAATGGGTCAGCGCTTCCGGAAACGGAATTCCCCGCAAGCAGCGACGCTCAGGCGCTCGGGCGCCCAAGGCTGCGTCGGGGACGCGTCAGGCGAGGATGGTTCGGGGAGGTCGTTCCTGGCCGTCGGTGAGGAAGACCGAGACGGCTTGCGGCATGCCAGCAACAATGGTGTCGGAGGACACCCTGGCATCAAAGGAGAGCACGGGGCTCGGCAAAGCCACGCCAAGGCAGCAAGAGGCACAGGCGCTGCACTTGAACTTGCCCAGTTTCTGCAGGGAGTAATCAGTGTCGGCCGTTCGACTGCCATCCACATCGGCAGCGGACACACCTGCCTCCGCATGGTGTTCGTGTGAATGGCCGGAGTGCGATTTCATCGAATCGTGGCCCGATGCGGGGGGGCCGGGCACCGCACCATGAGTCGCTGATTCGCTGGCCATCTGGTGGTGGCTCGGACCGCAGTTGACCATGGTCGCGGCCGCCCAACTCTGCACGGGCAGAGCAGCGACCAGCAACCACATCAGGGCGGTGCGAAACCAGGATGACATACGAAAAGTGTATTCGACGAGGTTTGCGTAAGGCCCGCATGGCCGTTTCGCCAACGTTGCTATGGGGGAAGGTTGCAGACCAGGCGGCTCAGGAACGTTCCCCTTGGTCGGAGGCCGTTCCCTCAGCGAGGGCCTGCTCGGGGGCGCCGGACGAGCTGATAGCCTCCCATCCAGAGCACTCCGGCCACCTTGAGGACCACGTACGGCGCCGGCTGGGTCTCGCCGCGTTCGATGACCCCGAACGATGGTCTTGTAGGTGGCGGCACTGATCGCCGTGATCTGCATCTTCCTGTGGTCACAGATCTAGCCAGCAAGATCGAAGCAGAACCCTCTGTAGTGATCGAGCGAAAGGTCGGGGCGAAGCGGCAACTCAAGAGCCTTGCCCCGGTTGGCCCATGTGTCCTTGAGCGAGTAGCCCAGCTGGGTCAGCTCCGCGATCAACCCTGCATGGGTCTGAACTCGGTAGGGGCAGAACGCCGTACCAATGCTGTTGACCGTGAAGTACGCGCTGTCGGGGTGAATCGGCGTGATGTTGATCACCACGCGGTTGGGTCGTCGATTCCAGCTGCGCAAGTAGCTGCCGAGAGTCCTGGGAAGGTACTGCAACGACCCAGAGGCGAACAGGATGTCGGAGTCGAGTTGATGTGTCAGGTCGTCGGTGAAGTGCAGTGCCGGGTCGACACCCTTCTGGGCAGCCAATGCTTTGCCTCTGGACACCACGGCCGGAACGTCGACGACAGTCCAATCGACGTCAGGCGGCAGCGGAATGGACTTGCGGTACGCATAGAACTTGATGCCCACGCTTCCGCCGACATCGGACACGCGACGTAGGCCTGCGTCAAAAGACTTCCGAAGCCAGAACATCGCGGGATAGTCGAATGCATCCGGTCTCATGTGGGTGAGGTACATATCGGCGGATGCCTCGTTGTCATACCCAGACACTCCGTAGCACTCGGCCTTGCGGGCGGCCGATTCGAAGGAATCGAAGACGCCCCAGAACATGTTGCGATCCCTATTGGCAACGAACTCTCGTTCGAAAGATGATTCGACGAATCGACGCACGACGGGTGCCCGTGCACCCACTTCGATCGCCGTATGAATGCGCTGAACAAGACTCATAAAAGCTCCTCTGGCAGTTCGGGCCTCGGTCGGGCGCCGGTCTTTGGGCGTGCCTGTCCACACGACATGGAGCCGGTGCTCCCATCGCGCTACGGCAATCTGTGGGCTATTTGTTGGCTGTACGTGTCCGGGACGGGCGCCGCATCAATGAAGGCGACGCGCCAGCTGCAGCCTTGCAAGCATGTGGACGTTCCACTCCGCCGGGGCGTCACGCTCCAGCGCGAACTGGCGCGTGTGGTCGACGGCAACGTTCGGTCCCCGGGCGAATCCTGTCGCCGTGGCGAACAACGTCGACACCCGGCCGCCGTCTTCCACGGCCTGCAGGACCTCGCCAACTTCGGCGACCTGCGGACCGGCGAGCCAGTCGCACAGCCACTTGTCGATGACGCCCCACTCAACGTGTGTCACGACACCTTCGACGTCCTGGGAGACACGAGAGACGACACACAGGCAGCCGTTGTGCCTCTGCTCCTCCATCACGCGCCGGAACACCTCCGGCCATGCAACTGCGTCCGTGCCTTCGACTCCATCGCGCGAAGGCACCACATTCCTCTTTGGATTCTTCATTTGCCACTGTTCCTAAATCGCGGGCGAATCGTCGTGAGGTCAGCCAGCCGGGAGGCCATAGCATCGACGGCGATTCATCCGTTCACAACGAGCCGCGCCTTCGTCAGGACCTCTGTTGAGCGGAGGTCCGTTCAGACTGCGTTGTGTCCGTCGTCGAGGATGCGGATTGCCTCATGGTCACGTGACCGGCACGGCCGTGAGTCCGTGAGGAAACAGCCGATGACAAGATCACGAAAATGGGGGCCGCGGCAGCGGGCTCAGCGCTCCACTGCCACGGGAACTCCGTGCAACTCGACGTGGACAGACCGGCGAGGTCCACGACCTCGCCGGTTCACGTGAGGCTTCGGGGAGGGCGGTCCAGCCCGCCCACGCGAACGGTCCCAACGAGCGATGGGACCACGGGCACCAACGGAGGAGACGATTCGGGCTTGCCGACGGGCTCGGGCAGAGCGGTCAGCGCGCTCGGAAATGCGCTGCAATCAGCCAACGCATGCTGCATTGACGCCACTGACTCGTCTTGGTGGACATCGTCGCTGTGTGCGTCGTGGTGATGGCTCGCCTTCGCGAAATGCATGAACTCATGCATCTCCGCAGCATCTGTGGCGACGACGACGCGGGTGCCGGCGAAAGCCATGGCTTGCCAGAAGAGACATATCACAGTGACGATGACGAACATGCGAGCCATCATGCGAGTGTACTGAGGCTTGCACGACAAAGAATCACCGGCTTGAGGGGGCGTGGTGACCGCGGTCAAGCAGATTGAGCGATTGGAGGGCCTGCAGGCGCGGTGGAAACTTCTTGCAGCAGCCGCCCGAGGAGGTTGGCCAACGGCATCAACCACTCGATGATGCGAGCCGCCCGCTCGGCGCCGAGCCGGACCACGACGTCCCGTTCGGTCAAGCTTCTTGCGCACTAGGCTAGACTTCGGGCCCATGCACCGCACCTGGATCATCGTCATGCTGATGCTGTCTGCCTTCTGGCAGAGCGTTGCCATGGCCGGTGAACTCCCTGCGTTCGAGAGCCAGGACGACGCCGAACACGCCTTGATGCACTGGCATGGCGAAGCGCACCACCACCACGACGATGGCTCGCTGTCCCAGGACGACTCGGATGAGTCGATCCAGCACCTGATGGCCGACGCGTCGCTCAGCACCTACGTGCTCTGGACGGAACCGCCGTCGGTTGCGGTGCTTCCTCTGGTCACCACCCTGGTCGGAACCGACCACAAGCCGGTCGAAGCCCCCGTCCTCGACGGACCCAGACGACCTCCTAGACAACTCGACTGAACACGTCGTTCTTGCGGGCGCGCTTGCCCGTGAGCCGCTCTCGTGTCGACTGCCACTGCCGTCACGTGCCCGTGAGGGCCGCAGCTGGTCGACCCACGTTCAGTCAGGAGTTCCGTGAACCCGTTCAGATGGACCTTCGGCCGCATTGCTGCGGCCTGCTGGGCCGCGGCGGCAGTTGCCGCCCATGCCCAATCTGTGCCGCCAGCCGATGGCGCGCCGGCCGCCAATCCCTACCGTGCCGCGTTCGAAAGCGCCTGGCAGCGCTCCCTGCAGCGCCGCGAATCCGCCGCGTTGTCCGGCCGCGCACGGGCCGAACAACAAGGCGCGTCGAGTTGGACACCGGAAGCCGCCGCGCTCGAGGTGAACACCCTCGATGACCGGTGGCACAACAACACGGGCCGAAAGGAAGCCGAGATCGGCGTCGTCGTGCCCGTGTGGTGGCCCGGTCAACGAAGCGCGCGGGCCGCGGTGGCCGAGGCCGAACTGCAACTCGCCGAGGCTTCCACCCACGCTGCCCGCCTGCGTCTGGCCGCCCAGGTCATCGACGCAGGCTGGTCATGTTCGGCCGCGGTGGCGGACCAACAGGTGGCCGACTCGCGGCACCGCTTTCTCGCGGAGCTTGGAAACGACGTCGAACGCCGGGTGAAAGCCGGAGACCTGGCGCCGGCCGACGCATTGGCGGCGCGCGCCGACGCCTTGGAGGCGCGTTCGCTCGCCGATGAAGCGGCACGCCGGACCCAGGCATCCGAGTCCACCTGGACGCTTCTGACGGGCGTGCCGACGTGCCCAATCGGCCCGGAGTCTTCTCCGCCGCCCGGGACTGTAGGCGCCTTCGACGTGTCGTCGCACCCGGAAGCGGTCCGCGCGCAAGTCGCGCTCGAGGCCGCCCGCCGCCGGCTGGAGGTCGTGCAAGCCTCGCGGCGCGACCCGCCCGAAGTCAGCGTGCGATACCGTCAGGAGTCCTCGGGCTCCAGCGAGGCCACGCAACGCGGGATCGGCATCGGCCTGCGCGTCCCGTTCGGCACCGACGCTCGGAGCAAGCCAGTCGAGGCGGCTGCGCTGGGCGACTTGAACCAAGCAGAGCTCGCGCTCGAACGCGTGAGGGAGCGACTCGTCGCCGACGAGCGCATGGCGCGTTCCACCCTCGAAGGCGCTTCCGTGCAACTCGATCACGCACGGGCCCGAGCCCAAGCCTCTCGCGAACGCTCGCGACTGCTCGACAAAGCGTTCAAGGCGGGCGAGGCGTCGCTGCCGGACGTGCTGCGTGCCGCCCAGTCCGCCGCGCTGGCGGACGCGCAGCTGGCGCGACTGACGTCAGCCCTTGGCCAAGCCCTGGCCAAGCATCATATTGCTCTCGGAATCCTCCCATGAATCTCTTCTCTCTCAAGTTGCGTCCTCGCCAGGCGTGGCTCGTGTTCCTTGCAGCGGCCATGCACGCCGCCTTGGCTTCGCCGGGCGCTCATGGCCCCAATGGCGAACACCTAGATGCGCCTGGCCAGGCGCAAGTAGCAGGAGGCAACGTGCCCCGCTTCGAAACGAAATCCGAGACGTTCGAGCTCGTCGGTCGCCTGCAGGGCGGCGAACTGTCGATGCTGATCAACCGCTTCGAAACCAACGAGCCGGTGCTGGAGGCAAAGGTTGAGATCGAGTCCGGCGACCTCAAGGCCCCCGCCAAGTTCCACGCCGACATGGGCGACTATGCCGTCGATGACGCGGCCATGCTGAAGCGACTGGGCGAAGCGGGCGAGCACCCGATCGTCGTCACGGTGATCGCGGGCAAGGACACGGACCTGCTCGACGGAACGCTGTTGGTTCGGGGGGCGGAGGCCGCCGGGGACGACCATGGTGCCCAGGCCGACCACGGCGCCCATGGCCACGAACACGATCGCCGCTGGTGGTTCGCGCTCGGCGGGGTCGCCGCGCTGGCCATCGCTTTCATGGCGGGCCGCTTCAGCGCCCGCGCGACTCGCCACGCCGGAGGTGTGCAATGAACACGACCTCGATCCGCTGCCGAGCAGCCGCAGTGGCGTTCTTCGTGGGACTCGCGGTCTATGCGGGCGCCAGGGCTTCGCCAGGTGCCCATGGTCCGAACGGCGAGCACCTCGACGGCGCTGTGGCACCTGCCATGTCGGGTCTGGCCCGATTGCCCGACGGCAGCGTGAACATCCCGATGCTGGCGCAACGTCGCCTGGGCATCCGCACCAAGCTGATCCCCGAAGGTGACGCTGCCGCCACGGTGGAACTGGCCGGACGCGTGGTCGTCGACCCCAACGCCGGCGGGCGCGTGCAGTCGGTGCACGGGGGACGACTGGAGCCCGGCGCCCGCGGTTTGCCCGTCGCGGGCCAACCGGTGAAGCAAGGTGAGGTACTTGCGTACGTCCGTCACCACGCCGAGCCGTATGCCGAAGCAGCGCAGCGCGGCCAACTGGCGCAACTCAAGAGCAATCGGCGGATCGCCGAAGCCCGGGTGCAGCGCCTGGAATCACTGGAGGGAACGGTTCCGCGCAAGGAGATCGATACCGCGCGTCTGGAGCTGCAGGGCCTGTTTGCGCAGGAGAAGGCGGTTGGGGGAAGCCTTGGCGCGCGGGAGCCCCTCGTGGCCCCGGTGTCAGGGGTCGTGTCCAGGGTGGATGCAACGCTGGGCCAGATCGTCGATGCTCGCGAGGTGTTGTTCGAGGTGGTGGATCCGGCCCGTGTCCTCATCGAGGCCACAACATCCGACCCATCATTGGCCGCCACGCTCGGCACGGCAACGCTCCGCGACGTACCCGGCGTGCAGCTGCAGCTGTTGGGTGCCGCTCGCAGTCTTCGCGACGGCGTGCTGCCATTGACGTTCCGTGCGCAGGCGGCGGCCAAACCCGAGGCGCCGGTGCTCGCCATCGGCCAACCGGTCACGGTGGTGGCGATGCAGAAGTCCCGCACCAAGGGTTTCGTGCTGCCAGCGCAGGCCGTGGTGCGCAACAGTGCAAACGAATCGGTCGTCTGGATCAAATCGGGCGCCGAGCGCTACATCCCGCAGCCGATCCGGTATCGCGCGCTCGATGCAGGCACGGTGGTGGTGACCACTGGTCTCGGCGCGGACAATCGAGTCGTGGTCGAAGGCGCCGCGCTGATCGCCCAGATCCGCTGAACAGGGAACGACCACATGTTCAACTGGATTGTCCGAACCAGCCTGCACAACCGCATCTTTGTGCTGGCGATCGCGGCGCTGCTGCTGGTCTACGGCGGCATCACGGCGTGGCGCACGCCGGTCGACGTCTTCCCCGACCTCAACAAGCCGCTGGTGACCGTGCTCACGGAAGCGGGCGGCATGGCGCCTGAAGAAGTGGAGCAGTTGGTGACCTTTCCGTTGGAAAGGGCGCTGAACGGCATGCCTGGGGTCACCCGTGTACGCTCGACCTCTGGCGTGGGCTTGTCCATCGTCTACGCCGAATTCGACTGGGGCACCGACACCTACCGCAACCGCCAGCTCGTGGCCGAACGCCTGGCGGTGGTGCGCGAGCAGATGCCAGCCGAGATCACCCCGGTGATGGGGCCGGTGTCGTCGATCATGGGTGAGGTGATGCTGATCGCGTTGCCGTTGTCCAGCGCAGAAGGCAAGGGCGCCGCGGCCACGCCGATGCAGGCGCGGGAGTACGCTGACTTCACGTTGCGCCCTCGATTGCTGTCTATCCCGGGTGTGTCGCAGGTCATCCCGATCGGGGGTGAGGTGCGCCAATTGCGTGTGGAGCCGGACACGGCGCGCCTTGCGCAGTTCGGCGTCTCCCTGACCGAGGTCGAGCAGGCCCTTCGTGGCTTCTCCAGCAATGCGGGCGGCGGATTCATCGACCTCAACAGCCGTGAGTTCCTGATCCGGCACGTGGGCCGCACCAGCCGGGTTGAGGACCTGCGGGGCATCGCGGTGTCATGGAAGGACGGTCGACCGATCCTGCTCGAGCAGGTGGCCCAGGTGAACTTCGCCGCGGCGATGAAGCGAGGCGACGCAGGCTACAACGGCCTGCCGGCCGTGATCGTGAGCGTCCAGAAGCAACCTGCGGCGGACACGGTGCAGATCACCGGGGCCATCGAAGCGGCACTCAAGGAACTCCGGCAGGGGGTGCCGGCCGGATTGGCCGAACCGCGGGTGCTCTTCCGTCAAGCCGACTTTATCGAAGCGTCCACCGGCAACGTGGCGGAAGCGCTGCGTGACGGGGCGATCATGGTGGCCATCGTGCTGTTCGCGTTCCTGCTGTCTGCACGCACAACATTCATCTCATTGATCGCGATCCCCCTGTCCCTGGCTGTTGCGGCTATCGCGTTCAAACTTCTCGGGCAGTCGATCAACGTGATGACCTTGGGTGGTCTAGCCATCGCGGTGGGCGAACTGGTGGACGACGCGGTGGTCGACGTCGAGAACATCCTGAGGCGGCTCAAGCAGAATCGCACCGCTGCCGACCCACTGCCAATCCTGGAAGTGGTGAGGCGAGCCAGCGTCGAGGTGCGCTCCGGGATCGTCTATGCCACGGTGATCGTCGTGCTGGTATTCGTGCCCCTTTTTGCGCTGCCGGGCATCGAGGGTCGGCTCTTCTCGCCGCTCGGCATCGCGTACATCGTGTCGATCCTCGGGTCCATGCTGGTTTCGATGACCGTTACACCGGTTCTGTGCTTTTACTTGCTGCCGCGCATGAAGCGCATCGGGCACGGCGACAGCCCCCTCGTGGCTCGTCTCAAGCGCTTGGACGAGTGTGTGCTGAACTGGTCGTTCCCGCGGGCCCGATGGTTGATTGGTGGCGCAGCCGCGGCCGTGGTGCTCGCCGCGGCCAGCGTTCCGTTCTTCCCCCGGGCGTTCCTGCCCGCCTTCAATGAGGGATCGTTGGTGCTCGGCATGGTCTTCAACCCGGGGACGGCGCTGGCCGAGGCCAACCGCATGGGATCGTTGGCCGAGACGCTGATCGCCGAGGTGCCCGAGGTCACGCAGGTGGGGCGCCGAACGGGGCGCGCCGAACTCGACGAACACGCCGAAGGCGTTCACGCGGCCGAGATCGACGTCGACTTGAAGCGGTCCGAGCGCGGCCGCGAAGCCATCATGGCCGACATCCGTGCGCGTCTGTCAGTGCTGCCCGCGCAAGTAGCCATCGGTCAACCGATCTCGCACCGCCTGGACCACCTGCTGTCAGGCGTGCGGGCCCAGATCGCACTGAAGATCTTCGCGGACGACACCGACACGCTGCGGGGCCTGGGCGAGCAGACGCGCCAGCGCCTTGCGACGATACCGGGGCTGGTAGACCTCACGGTCGAAAAGCAGGTGCTGATCCCTCAGATCACCGTGAGGATCGATCAGCGCAAGCTTGCGCAGACGGGCCTTGCTCCGGGCGAGGCGGTGCGCCTGCTGCGCGCGTTGACCGACGGCGCCCACGGTGCCGAGATCGTCGATGGTGCGCGGCGCTACGAACTGGTGCTGCGGCTGCCGGACGCGGCCCGCAGTCCACAGGACCTGGCCCGCACGCTGATCGACACGCCGGCCGGTCGGCTGCCGGTCTCGACATTCGCCACTGTCGAAGAGAACGACGGGCCGAACCAGATTGGCCGTGAAAACGGACGCCGCCGAATCGTGGTGTATGCCAACACCGATGGCAGCGACATGGGGCGTGTCGTTCGGGACATTCGAGCGGCCATTGCGGAGACTAAACTGCCCCCGGGAAGCTTCATCAGTCTGGAAGGACAGTTCCAGGCGCAGGAGCAGGCCACGCGACTCATCATCGGCTTGTCGCTGGTCTCGTTGTGCTTGATCTTCGTGGTGCTGTACGCGCGCTACCGGTCGGCTGTGCTGGCAAGCGTCATCATGGCGAACATTCCGCTCGCGCTCATTGGCAGCGTGGGGGCGATGTGGCTTGCCGGCGTCAGTCTGTCGGTGGCGTCGATGGTGGGCTTCATCACGCTCGCCGGCATTGCCACGCGCAACGGCATCCTGAAGATCAGCCACTACATCAACCTGTGCAAGTTCGAGGGGGAGGGCTTTGGTCAGGCGATGATCGTCCGGGGCTCCCTGGAACGGCTCACCCCCGTGCTGATGACGGCGCTCGTCGCGGCATTCGCACTGACACCGCTGTTGTTTGCGGCCGATGCCCCGGGCAAGGAGATCCTGCATCCCGTCGCGGTCGTCATCTTCGGCGGCCTCGTCAGTTCAACCGTGCTCGACACGCTGCTGACCCCGCTCCTCTACGCGTGGGTGGGCAGGAGGTCGACCGAGCGCCTGTTGTCCGCAGACACCAGAGACGGTGGCGGGGCTCCGTCGACGGAAGGGCTCCAAGAAGCGTTCTGATCTCGCCTGGTTTCAAGGCCTTCGGGCGCCGCCTCTCCAAGCGCGCCGCATTTCATGAAAGTTCGACCATGAAGCAAAACAAGCTCTCTCTCATTGCCGCATCGTTCCTCACCAGCGCCGCACTCTTGTCCGGCCAAGCCGCATGGGCCCATGGTGCGGCCGAGCCTCAGCACGGGGGCATCGTGCAAACGGCAGCCGACCTGTCGTTCGAACTGGTGACCGCAGCGACCGGCGCGGTGGTCTACGTGACGGACCACGACGAACCGTTCGACGCCAGCAAGCTCTCCGGCAAGCTGACGGTGCTCGATGGGGAAGCCAAGAGCGAAGCCAACCTGGAAGCCACGGGCGGCAACAAGCTCGAGGCGAAGGGGCTCAAGCTCAACAAGGGCGCCAAGGTCGTCGCATCGCTCAAGACGGCGGGCCGCAAGACGATCACGGTTCGTTTCACGGTGAAGTGACGCTGTGAGCGCCGAGGCTTCGCACCGCTGGCCCGCGTACCGGGGCGGCCTGCTCGCGCTGCTGGCCGCGGCGCTGTTCGGGGTCAGCACGCCGCTGGTGCAGCGGTTCGGTGCGGGGCTCGGACCGTTCACCACCGCGGCATTGCTGTACGCAGGGGCCGCGACGGTCGGTGCGTTCTCGCGCCGGCCATCGGAACTGGAAGCCCGTCTGCTGCCCGCCGACTGGCCTCGCCTGCTGGCGATGGCCGGCTTCGGGGCGGTGCTCGGCCCGGCGCTGATGGCGTGGGGTCTGCAGCACACCAGCGGCACCGGCGCATCGTTGATGCTCACGTTGGAAGCTTTTTTCACGGCGCTCCTGGCTCGGTGGCTCTACCGGGAGACGATGGACCGCCGCGTCTGGCTTGCGATGGTGCTGCTGCTGTTTGGCGGCGTTGCTCTGGTATTGGATCAAGGGCGGGCCGGATCTGCGCAGACCATGGGATTGGTTGCCGTCCTGCTCGCCACAGCCGCGTGGGGTACCGATAATACGTTGTCCCGTGCGCTCGCCGAGCGCGACCCGAGCCAAGTCGTGCTCGGCAAGGCCGCCGTTGGCACGGTGGCGTCCACCGCCATCGCTCTGGTGTTGGCCGAGCCACTTCCGGCCGCGACTTCGGTTGTCGCACTGCTGTTGGTGGGGGGCACAGGCTACGGCCTCAGCTTGCGGTTCTACCTTCTGGCTCAGCGGGCGTTCGGCGCCGCACGCACGGGGTCGGTCTTTGCCTTCGCACCGTTCATCGGCGCGGCCGTGGCGTTCGCTTTCGGAGACCGCGGCGGCTCAGGCTTGCTGCTGGCCGGTGGCGCCTTGATGGCCACGGGCGTGCTGCTGCACCTCGCGGAGTCGCACGAGCATCCGCATGCTCACGGACGGCTGGAGCACGAGCATGCCCATCGGCATGATGATGGGCACCACGACCACACACACGATGTGATGCCGGACCGAGAGCACAGCCATCTCCATGTGCACGAGCCGCAGCGACATGCGCATCCGCACGTGCCGGATGCCCATCATCGACACGAGCATTGACCAGCTGATCGTGAGATGAACGTCGAGCCGTGATCCGTTCACCCGCGGTGGTTGCGGCGCCCCATCAAGGTCGACAGGGAGATCCCGAGCGACCTGGTCAAGCGCGACGAGTCACTGGCCGCTCCAGTCGCCGACGTCGATGCCGCGGCCGGTGGCGGGGCCCCCGGCGCCGTGCCGACGCATGATGGCGCGCGGCAGTTGCACGCTGGGTGGCCCCCGAGGCGCCCCTAACTTCAAGGCCTCTGCTGCCCAGGCTGGCGTACGCATCAATCGTGTGAAGGTCGGCTCACTGATGCCTGATGCCATGGCTTGTGCGTACGATGCACGCCCCCGCAGAGCAGTCAAGCCAATGTATTGACAACAGCTATACGTCGGTTATGATGTGTAGCTGTTGTACACCCACCAAGGAGAAGCTCATGCGTGACGCCGCCATCAACCTGCGCGCACTCCCCGAGCAGCGCGACCTGATCGACCACGCCGCGAGCTTGCTGGGCAAGAACCGTTCGGACTTCATGCTGGAGGTTGCTTGCGAACGCGCGCAGGCCGTGGTGCTCGACCAAGTCTTCTTCGCTCTGGACGACGACAAGTTCCAGCAATTCACGGCCTTGCTCGATGCCGCGCCTGCCGCCAATCCGGGGCTCGAGCGACTGATGGCGGTGAAGGCGCCTTGGCACTCCGGCCAAGCATGAGCCTGCAGTTGTCGGTTCCCCAGCCGCTGGCCGCCACGCACCAATTGGCCGAGTTCGAGTGTGGAGAGCCCGCACTGGACGATTGGCTCAAGCGCCGCGCGCTGTCCAATCACTTGAGCGGCGCCAGTCGCACCTTCGTCGTGGCGGATCCGGAGGGGCGTGTTTTCGGCTACTACGCGCTGGCCGCCGGCGCGGTGTCCCATCACGACGCGACGGGCTCGGTCAAACGCAACATGCCCGATCCGGTGCCGGTCATGGTGCTGGCCAGGCTCGCGGTCGACCATCGGGCGCAGGGCATTAAGCTCGGCGCTGCCTTGCTCCAAGACGCCGTGAGCCGAAGTCTGGCCGTGTCGCAGCAGGCCGGCGTTCGCGCTGTGCTGGTCCATGCCTTGCACGACAGGGCCAAGCAGTTCTACGAGCACTACGGCTTCCAGGTGTCACCGTTGCATCCGATGACGCTGATGCTGCGCCTGGCCGACCAGCAACGAAACAGCCCCACGAGGACTACATCTTTCTTGTAGGCGTGCGCGAAGCTCGTCCTTGACCGCCTCGGAGGCGTGCACTGTGCGCGCGCTGGTGTTCGGCCCGTAGTTCGCTGGGGAGCCGCGGCGCCGCCGTGCTGGCCAGCGGGCCCAGACCCGAACCTGCCGGACCCGCCGGGCAGCTGGCTGGCGCGAGCAGCGAAACCGTGCGCCCGACGGGGGGAGGGCGAGGAGGGGCGGGAACGGCGCCAGCAGTTCGAACAGCAGCGGCAACTGCTTGTCGTGCAACCGGGCGGCCCGAGCGGCACGCCGCTGGCCAGCAACGTCGGCCTCATACACAGACTTGCGCCGTGCCGCTGTTTGCCGCCAAACTGATTGGCATCGTACTGGCCGGGAGGAAAAGCAATGGACAGCTACGCAAACGAGGTCATGGCTCAACCGTCCGGCAAAGAACGCTACCGGGCATTCCGCCGCCGACTGCTGGAGAGCGTTGCGCAGGAGCCGCAGCCAGCCTGGCTAGCTTGGCGGCAGGACGATGAAGAGACGGATCAATGCCACCCGCTGCAGGGTCTGCGACGCCGTGTCGTGGCGATGCGCGAGCAGCTGTACTGGCGCCATGGCAACGACCGCGGCTTGAGCGAAGAGCCCAGCGCGGATGTGCGACGCGCGCTTGGCATTCCAAGCGGATTGCGTTTGTCTTATCCCCTGTCGCGTCGGTTGCTGCAGAGTACGGCCGGGGCGTTCGCGCCGCCGCACCTCATGATGCGCATCGCGCGCCGTGAACTCCAGAACGTTCGGACCTATCACGGTCGGAGGCTGCTGTTCTCGGCGGTCCTGCATCGCTTCTTCGTGTCTGGCGAGTCGCTGCGCCTCACCGATGCGCTGGACTTCGCCCTGCTCCGTCTGGAGGGCAAGGTGACCCATGGACAGCTGCGCGAGATCGAGCCGCGCAGCGTCCATTGGGTGCGTGCGTTCTACAAGCTCGGCGTTCGCACGGCGCCGGCGTTGCTCGAGTGCTTCCGCCAGCGTCGCGATTCCGACGACGGTCCCTTGATCGAACTGCTCGTCGACGAGAAGGTGATCCAGGCGCCAGCGGAGTTGGCAGCCTGGCCCGCGAGGCCGCACTACGCGGGGCATGTTCGTCGGGTGGCACCGGACCAGATGGGCTCCGCTCGGGCGGTGGTCCAGTGTCTGATGCAACTGGGCGTTCCGCGCGCGGCTATCGCCAAGGCTTGCCAGGACGACCATCCCAACTTTCGACACGTTCGCCTGCTGGAGAACCTGGTGATCCTCGAAGAGCACGATATCTGCGTACCGACCGTCGCCGCCGGGGTTGGCAAGTTCCTGTGGGCCGCGTCACCGCAACGCTGGCGCTTTCTGGTTGACGTGTTGCGGTTGCGCGCCGCCGAGGACTTGGTGCTGTTTGTCGAACTGCTCCGGCGCGATTCAGAGATGAATACCGACCTTGCGGAGGCACTGCTGAGCCTGCAGGCTACGCCGCGGGGCATGGCGGATTGTCAGCAGGTGCTGCTTCTTGGTGCCGAGGACCCGGCTGCGCCCGTGCGTGCGCTCGAACGCCTATCCCTGCCACCGTTCTCGTTCACCCCCAGTGAGTTCGGACGCGTGCGCGACTTTGCGCATGACGATGGTCCCCTTGAAGCCTTCTTGGACTGCTTGGCACGCCATGGGGTCGTTGCGCCGCAGGAGGTGCTGGCCTTCGAGCGGTGCTACCACCGCCGCATGTCGCTCGACAACTTCGCACGCCTGCTGGACATCGGCGTTGCGTGCCGCGGAGGTGCGCCCGTGGTTGAGTTGGCCGACTGGGTAAACCGCGCCGCTCGAATTGACAAGGTGGATGCTTGCGAGGTGGCCGCAGATCTCTTGCGGCTGGGCACGCTGCTCGATCTGGATCGGATGTTGGCGGTCGCGCCGCTGGGAGCCTCGGTCCTGCGATACCTGATCGTCGAAAAGCGGGTGAAGCCGCTCGACAAGCTCCTGCGCTGGTTCTACCACGACGCACCGGGAGTGCTTGAGGTCAAGCTGTGGGGGCCTCTGGGTGATATCGAACGCGTGATGCTGGATGATGCCTTCGAACGCCGGCGCTTCAACGTTGTGAATCACAACGTCGGCTGCGCTTATGCCGCCGGGCGACATCGGGCTGCCGCCCAGCTGCGACCGCGGCCGGCGTACTCTGACCGGGCTGCCTGCGACGCCTACAACCGCACATTGGACCGGCTGATCAACGAGCAGCGGGCGGCGCTGGTGCAGCAGATGCGAGAGGTGCTGTTGCTGACTGGCGGCGTGCTGCTGACCAGCTTGCTGGACGCCGGGAGCGCCGAAGAAGCCCGGACGAGACTCGAGGCTTTCAAGCCGCTGCTGGCCGATCTGGTCGCAGGACGCGGTCCCGCAGTTCCGCAGCTGAGCCCACTGGAGGCCGAGGCCGTGGCGCTCGTGTATGGCATCTCGCCCGCCGGCGTCGAACAGCTTTGGCCGGAGCTTGTCGGGCATGAGCAGGACCTCTCCGCGCTAGCCCTGGCGGACCACTACCCGATGCGCTGGCGCCAGGCACATCGCCGCCTGCGCGACGGTGCACGACTCGACGAGAAGGGGCTTGGCGCCATAGCGCGCCTTCCGAGCCTGGTCAATGCGTTCAACGCCCGGTGGAAGTCGGACATGTTCGATGCCTGCAAGGGCCTGCGGCCGAGCCGCATCGACGATGACGCCGCCGACGTCGACGGGCTTCTGCATCACCTCGCGGTCCTGTGCGCCATTGCGTCCGGCGATGATCAGGTGGCGGCGTCTCTGTGCCGTTGGCAGGATAGCCGAGACGGATTGCTCGGCGGCAGCGTGCCCTACGGCGAGTTGGAGCACTTGCGAACGTTCTTCGAGACGATCCTCCCCGATGCGCTCGATTCACAGGCACCGGTGCGCTTGCGCCGGCTTGCCGGCGAGCCGGCTGCACGACTGATTCAGCGCCTGGGGGTGAAGATTCAGCCTGACATCAAGCTCGACCGCGACCGCCTGGTGCAGGCGATGGCCGCCACGCGCAGCCGCGTGCTGCCGGTCTATCTCAAGTGGAACGCCCGTGAGCGTGGCAAGTTCCCCAAGGTGGGCCAGCAGCATGCCGAGACGGTGCTGCACGCCGTGGTCTCGAAGACGCCCGCTGCCTTCTTCGCCAAGGAAGCGGTCGGGCTGTGCACGCGCCATGACGTCCACATGTGGAAGGAAGCCCGGCACGCTCACCTCCTCGTCTTTGATCCCACGCAAAGATGCCTCGCAGGCATGGCCATGCTGTACGTCGAAGTCATCCCCGCGATCGATTCCATCCAGCCGACGCTGGTCATCCGGGCGTTGAACCCCGTGGCCCGATATGCGGCGGGGCACGACAGCACCTCCATCGTCGAGGCCTTCTTTGCCACGGCGATGACGATCGCCGCCGAAAACAACCTTGCGGCGGTGGCGTTTCCAGGCGACGGCGGCATGCACCTGCTGTCCAATGTGTCCGAAATCGAGAACGACATCCGTAAGCGCTACGTGAAGTCGGCGCAGAGCCGTTTTGGACTCGGGCCACTTCCGGTGGAGCAAGGAGGGGTGCTTGATCGTGCGGTGCGGGTCGAAGCGACCTTCCACGGCTATGCGGTGGGCGGCGGCGGGACGGTGTCGTCTCTGTACGTCATCTGGCGCGGTGCGGAGGCTGGCTCCGCGCAACCCCGGTTCCAGATCGACTAGGAGCGTTCTCTTCGACGAATCGACAACGTCAACGTCGGCTTTCGATTGCCTGTGGGCCTGCGCGACCAGCTCCAGAAGCTGGCCAGCGTCGAGCGCCGGTCACTCAACAGCCTGGTGGTGCAGCAATTGTCGCTAGCGGCTTGGCCGCCGCGGCGCACTGACCTCGGGGACCTGCTGCATGCGTTGGATCTGCCTTCGGTGCTGCGGCTGCGCAGCGAAAGCACAAGTTCGGACGTTGGCCGGCTTCTCGAGGTGACCCGGCTGCTCGGCGTCGAGCGCTTGCTATTGGCGGAGATCGCGATGCTCCAGCGCTGGGTTCGTCCGCTGGAGATCCTTCGCGATCTCGCACCAAGGGACTGATCGGGCGGTCTACCTGGCGTTGTCGTCGGAAGACACGGCCGCTTCAAGCACAGCAGCCGACCTTCGCTTTGGGCCGCGCTCCAGGGAGGCCACATTCTGTCGTGCAAGACGCAGGTGCGGCGGCCGGAACCGGCGTTGCCTCTGCCGACGCGACGGAGGCACAGCCGCAGCCCGATTCGCCTTGAGCCTTCTTCTCCTCGTCGAGCGCGCAGCACGCGGAGGCGCCTGATGTGGCAGGCCCGCCGCAGCAACCGTTCGCTGCAACGATTTCGATGAGGGGCACGCCCATGAAAACCGCGCCGGCCGGGCACGCGCCATTGAACTCTGCAGAGGCCTGCAGCGCCTGAGGCGCCTGCTCGCGCGGCAGACGGGTGAACCCGAAGCGCGGGAAATAGTCGGTGGCCGTCGTGGTGAGCAGGAATACATGGGCGATGCCGCTGCGCCGGGCTTCGTGCAGCAGCAGGCCGACCATCGCCTCGCCAATGCCCTGACGGTGCAGGCCGGGCGCGACGGCCACGGAGCGCATCAGCACGATCTGGTGTAGACCTCGGCACCCGCGACACCCACCACCTCCGTGCCGCTCTCGGCCACCACAAAGGTCGACAGATGGGCCTGCGCGCCATCCAACGGGAGTTGATTGGCCAGCAGCAGCGATTTAATGGCAGGCCAGTCGGCACGGTCGGCCTTGCGAAGAGAAACGGATTTCAGCGACATGATGGATCCTTCCGTTCAGATGCGGGCAGGCAGCGTTTTGCGTGGGGGCCGCTGGCTGGGTTGTGGCAGCTCGTGACGCTCGGCTTGGGCAGGCTCACTTGGTGGCAGGTTCGCCGTCCCCCGACGCCCCAATGATGTTGGGGTGGCCGACCGGATGCAGGCGCGGCTCCAAGGCATTGTGAATCGCAAGGCCGACAGCGGCGCCGACCAGCTGTGAGAGGACAAAGCCGGGTGCGCTGGCTGGTGCGATCCCGGCGAAACTGTCGCTGAACATGCGACCGAAGGCCGCAGCGGGATTGGCGAACGACGTCGATGCCGTAAACCAGTAGGCAGCGCCGATGAATGAGGCGACCATCGGTGCTGCGCGTCCCGCCGGCGCCCGCAAGATCACGAGCAGCAGCCCGGCCGTGGCGACGGCCTCGGCGATCCATTGGCCGGTTCCTGTCCTCACCTTGGCCGAGAACTGCAGAATCGGAAGGTCGAACATCGCGTGGGCCAACCAGGCGCCGAGCATCGCGCCCACCAACTGCGCAACAACGTACGGCAGCAAGGCGGCCTTCGGCAGTTCGCCGCGCCAAGCCATCACGGCACTGACCGCGGGATTGAAGTGCGCGCCGCTGATCGGACCGAACACCTCGATGAGGATGTACAGCCCGCCAACGGTGGCCAGCGTGTTCGCGAGGAGCGCCAAGGCCACGTTCCCGCCGGCCAGACGCTCCGCCATGATGCCCGAGCCAATCACGACAGCGAGCAGCAGCGCGGTGCCGAGTGCTTCGCCGGCGAGCTTGCGAGGCAGGTCCATGGTCAGCTTCTCGAAATCTCGCCCAGGGCCTGCTGCAGCTCGGCCTTGCTCATGGTTTCGAGCGGCAGTTGCAACAGCTGCAACATGCGGTAGCCGATGGCCTGGCGGGTCAGTTCAAACGCGCGCCGCTTGCCTTCGTCGCCGCCCTCGGCGTTCGACGGGTCGGGGTAGCCCCAGTGCACCTTGACCGGCTGGCCACCTGTGCCGCCGAAGAACACCGGGCACTGCTCGGCCGCGGCGCTATCGCAGACTGTGATCACGATGGACAGCGGGGGAGCTCCGTCGTTTCTGAACTCGTCCCAGCTCTTGCTGTGATAGCCGGTGGTGTCCACGCCGGCGTTCTGGAGGGCTTCCAGCGCGAAGGGATTGAGGCGACCGCTGGGCGCGCTGCCGGCGCTGAAGGCACGCGCGTCTTTGTCGAGCTTCTTGGCCCAGTGGTTGAGCATGCCCTCGCTGAGCACGCTGCGCGCGGAGTTGTGGGTGCAGAGGATGAGGAGGTTTGTGGTCATGACGGGTCTTTCCGATTCATTGGTTGCCGATCTCGCGCAGTTGACGCTGCAGCGACATCGCGTCCAGCGACTGCATTGGCAGCGACAGCATCAGCTGGATGCGCCGGCCGAGCAGCACCGCCGCGTGCTTAAAGGCCTCGCGCTTTTGATCCTCGTCGCCGTCGACGGCCGCCGGGTCCGGCAGGCCCCAATGCGCGGTCATCGGCTGGCCAGGCCAAGTGGGGCAGACTTCGCCAGCGGCGTTCTCGCAGACGGTGAAGACGAAATCCAGCTGCGGGGAGTCCGAGCGAGCGAACTCTTCCCAACTCTTGCTGCGGTAGCCATCGGTCGGGAGCTGCAGGTTCGCCAGTTCCTGCAATGCCAACGGATTCACGACACCGGTTGGATGGCTGCCGGCCGAATACGCCTTGAACTGCCCGCGGCCATAGTGGTTCATCAGGGCCTCCGCAAGGATCGAGCGAGCGGAGTTGCCCGTGCAAATGAATAGCACGTTGTAGGTGTTGTCTTCCACAAACACCTCAGCAGCAGGAGGAAGACGGCTTGGCTGCCGTCACAGAGATACCAATCGGCTTGCCGCGCGGAGTGGGCGCACAGCAGGCGGACGCTTGCGACGGTTCAGCCGCCTTCTCGCTGAATACCGGGATGTTGGCCAGCGTGTGGAAGTGCTCCCAGGCGATGCCCTGCGGATCGGTGACCCAGTGCTTCTCGCTCTGCGCGTAGCAGCAACTGGTCGCGCCTTCGTCGAACAATGCCATTTCTGCCGCCTCGGCCCGTTCCTTCAGCTCAGCCAGTTCCGTAGCGTCGTCAGTCTGGAATCCCAGGTGATCGACGCCAGCCTTGGCGCCGCGCGTGGAAATCGCGAAATTGATGCGCGGGTCTTCCAGCATCCACTTGGCATAGTCGCCTTCGATGCGGGCGGGTTCAGCGGCGAACAGCTTGGAGTAGAAGGCGACGCTCTCGGCAAGGTCGTCGACGTGAACATGAACGTGAAAGCGCTTCATCGTGGGTCCTTTGTCAGCATTGACAGGCAGTGGAAGTGGTGGCGGCCGGAAGGCAGGCCTCACCCTGGCAGCAGTTGGCGGTGAGGTAGCCGAGGAGCGCGTTCATGTGTGCGAACGACGCGCGGTAGATCAAGTTACGGCCATGACGCTCCTGAGTAACGAGGCCTGCGTTCGTCAGTTCCTTCAGGTGGAACGACAACGTGGCAGCCGGTACTTCCAGGTGCTCGGCCATCGTGCCGGGTGTGATGCCTTGCTGGCCAACGACCACAAGGGCGCGAAAGATCTGCAGGCGCAGGTCGTGGGCCAGCGCGGCAAGCGATCGGGTGACGTCCTTAATTTCCATCATACGATGATATTGGAACTATTGATGTATCACAAGCTGCAGCGCTGATTCTTTCGTCCCCCTACCGACGCTTCGCCGACACCCATCGCGGATTCCTGAGCACGGCTCGGGGCCAATGTGGATCGCTACTCCTTCATTGCGGTGGACTTGCACCACTTACTCCATGCCGGTCTCCCGGCCCACTCAAAATAGTGGTCGCCTCTCGATTTCTTGATGCGCCACACCGCAAAACCGCCATCATCCATGCCCGCCAAGCGTTCAACCACAGCCGTCCGGCTGATCCGGCCCGAGCCGATCGAAAGCCTCGTGGTCGCGGAGGAACTGTCCGGCCGCGGGGGCACCAACCGCTCACCAGGCCGCCCAGATCGGCGCAGACACCGACCGCGAGGCTTTGCTGGCTTGGCTGGCGCGCAGCGCCGACAGCCCGAACACGCTGGCCAACTGCAGCCGAGAGCTGGAGCGCTTGCTGTTGTGGTCGCTCGTCGAGGCCGGCAAACCACTGTCTTCGCTTACCCATGAGGATCTGCTCGTCTACCAGCGCTTCCTGGCCGACCCGCAACCAGGGACGGGAACCGGGAGATCTCCGGCTTGGCCCTTCGCGGTATGGAGTCATCGCCAAGCCTGATGGGCGGCAACGCCCGCTGGGCATCGCTGCACTGGAGGATAAAATCGTCCAGCGCGCATTGGTTGAAGTTCTCAACGCAGTCTACGAAGAAGACTTCCTGGGATTCTCCTATGACTTCCGACCGGGGCGCGGCCAGCACGATGCGCTGGATGCGCTCGCGGTAGGGATCGGGCGCAGGAAAGTGAACTGGATTCTCGACGCGGATGTCGCGGGCTTCTTCGACGCGGTCATGCAGCCCGCGTGAATCCCGCTCACGCCACGAAAACCCTCGCCGATACTCACTCCGGTGTTCCCGTCCCGGGTACAAGTGCATCCCGTCTATCGTGGCGTGCCAGCGACGGGCACCTATCCCAAGCGCCCCAGCGGCGCCTGCTGCTACTGCGGGCAGGGCAAGTGCGATCGCAAGCGCAAGCACTACACCGGCAGCTTCGCCGGGACGAGTATCGGGCGTGGCGACTTGGCGTCCTCCCGCACGCCGAGGTACCCCTTGATCGATGCGATCACCAGCGGAACGGCCCCGAACACGATGAACACCACGTCGCCCGGCATGCGCATCCATTCGAGCAGGTGCGAACGGTCGCTGCCGATGTAGTCCAGGCTGCGGGCATGCCAGTAGCCGTGGTTCAGGACGTCCCACAGTTGCAGGAGCCCGGAGGGGAACAGGCTCAGGCCCACCATCAGTGCCAAGCCGCCGTTGGTGCCCCAGAACGCGACCCGGACATACCTGTCGATCGCGGGCCACCGTGTGTCGTCACTGGTTTGGCGCAGCACGAAGACCAACAGCGCGATCCCCAGCATGCCAAACACACCCATCATGGCCGCGTGCCCATGGGCGGGCGTCAGCAGCGTGCCGACTTCGTAGTAGCTGACGATCGGCAGGTTGATCAGGAAGCCAAGCATTCCCGCGCCGACGAAGTTCCAGAAGCCGACCGCCATCAGGAAGTAGAAGGCCCATTTGTGCGGGATCTCGATGGCTTTGCCCGTGGTGTCTCGCTGGCCGCGCGTTGTGCGCACGAAGTCCCATGCGTCGAGCGTCAGCAAGGTCAACGGAACCACCTCAAGGGCCGAGAACAAGGCCGACAAGGCCATGTTGAACGTGCTCTGGCCGTTGAAGTACCAGTGATGGCCGGTGCCCATCAGGCCACCGAGGAAATACAGGATCGCGTCGAGATAGATCACGCGCAAGGCCACGTTGCGGCGAGCCAGGCCGAGCTGGAAAAACGTGAGCGCCACCACGGTCGTGGCGAAGAATTCGAAGAAGCCTTCGACCCACAGATGGATGATCCAGAAGCGCCAGGTGTCAACCACCGTGTAGTTGGCCTTGGCGCCGATGAACAGCGCCGGGATGTAGAACACCGGAATCGCGATGGCGGCGACCAGGAACATCCTGACGATCGGCCGCGCGGCGGGGTTCGCGAGCGCGTGGGGCCGCACCAGGGTCCACAACAGCGCAAACCACGCGAGGAGACCGGCCACCAGCAGGTATTGCCAAACGCGGCCGAGTTCCAGGTATTCCCAGCCCTGGTTGCCGAACCAGAACCACCAATCGCCGAGCACCTGCGAGATGCCGAGCCATTCTCCGATCAGGCTGCCGCCGATCACCAGGGCAAAAGCAGCGAAGAGCCAGTGCGTCAGCGGCGCGAGCCAGCGGGGTTCGTCCTTGCGCAAGGACCGCCCGAGAAACAGCGCCGCGGCGACGTAGGCCGTCGCGATCCAGAAGATCGCCAGTTGCAGGTGCCAGGTTCGCAGCAGATTGCTGGGGAAGATGCGTTCGAGGTCGAAGCCGTAGAAGCCGCCCGGATCGGCGCGGTAGTGCGCGACACCACCACCGACCAGCGTTTGCCCCAGCAAGAGCACGGCGACCAGGACGAAGAACTTGACCAACGCCTTCTGCCCGGCGCTGGACTGGCCCGGCAGTAGTTGCGGCCTGACCTTGTGGCCGCGGGTGATCCAGCCGAGATAGTCGAACTTGCCAAAGGCCAAGAGGACCGCAGCGATGCCGGCCAGCAGCACGGTGAGGCTGAGGGCGCTCCACAAGAGAGCCCCGGCGATCGGCCGGTTGCCGACGCTCGGGTCGTAGGGGAAGTTGTTGGTATAGGAATAGTCCTCGCCTGGCCGCGCGGCGACGGAAGCCCATGCGGCCCAGCTGACGAAGGCAGTGAACTGCCTCAGCTCCGTGCGGTCTGTGATCAGGTCGGCCGAGAGCCCCCCATTGAGCGCCGGGTCGTGAAAGTAGCGGGTCCAGTGCTCGATCAGCGCTCGATGGGTCGCGGCTTGCGAGGCGGTCAGCCGCAACACCCCGGTGTCGGGGTCGTAGCGGTTGGTCTTCAGCTCGACCGCCGCCTCGGCGCGCACCGCGGCCTGGTGAGACGGCGTCAGGTCCGAGAAGGGCTGCTGGTGACGCGCCTGCGCGATGGACTGCGCCGTGACTTCGCCCATCCGGTGCAAGGCCTCGGCCGCGTAGTCCGGCCCAAGGTAGGCGCCGTGGCCCCAGATGCTTCCGTTGGCCATCAGCCCATATTTCAGGAACACGGCCTGGCCTTCTGCGATGTCGTCGCCGCTGAATTGCAACGAACCCGCAGGGTCCGTCGCCTGCGTGGGAATGGGCGGTGCATTGCGGTAGGCGAGCAACGTGACCGCGATGAGGCCGGCAAAGCCGAGCGCCATCACGATCAACACGGCGCGGACCCACCATGGCGACAAGGGGCCGTCGTCGTCGTCGGTCAGAGGCAGCGCAGCTTCACTCATGATGGATCCCAGCAAGCGGACATTGCCGATCATCGTGCGCGCCCGTCAGCCTTGTGTATGTGCGCCAGCAGACATACGCGGCCGTTTGACGCGTCGGTGTTGGGCTCGATCCGACATCTTGCGCAGCTCGCTGAACCGCAGCACCACGCTGACCATCGCCACCGGTGCGCCGACCCGCACGTCGAACACCGCCAGCAAGAAGTCAGGCAGCGCCCTCGACCACCGTCAGGCTGTTGACCACACGCCCCTTCGACAACACGATGACGCGCTCGGCGCTCGCAATCGTTTCCTGCCGATGCGCGACGATGATGCGGGTCAGCCGCAGCGCCTTGACCGCCTCGTTGACGGCTCGTTCGCGCTGGATGTCCAAGTGGCTCGTGGCCTCGTCGAGGATCAGGATCCTGGGCTTGCGGTACAGGGCGCGCGCCAGCAATATGCGTTGCCTTTGCCCCCCTGACAGCACCGTGCCCATGTCGCCCACCAGCGTGTTGAATTGCATCGGCATGGCGGCGATGTCGTCGAACACCGCTGCAGCGCGCGCGCTGGCCTCGATCAGCTGTTGATCGGAACGTGCGTCGAAAAAGCAGATGTTGTCCGCGATGGAGCCGGCGAACAATTGGTCGTCTTGCATCACGCTGGCCACCGCGCCGCGGTAGCGCGCCAGGCCAAGCCGCTGCAGCGGTACGCCGCCGATCTCCACGCTGCCCGACGTCGGTGTCAATAGACCCAGCATCAACCTGACCAGCGTGGTCTTGCCGCAACCCGACGGGCCGACGAACGCCACCGATTCGCCCTCTTCGATGCGAAGGCTCAAGTCATCGATCACCAGCGCGTCTGCCTCAGCATAGCGAAAGCTCACGTTGGTCAATGTGATCGACCAATGCGCAGGCGCCGCGGCGGACGCACCTGCCTCGTGGACCGCTTCCGGTGGGCACATCGCCACGTCGGCCACGCGCTCGGTGTGCAGGCCCATCATGCGCAGCTCCAGCCCCTTTTCCACAAGGCCACTGATGCGCTGCACGAACTGCGTCTTGTAGGCCACGAAGGCCAACAGCATGCCCACCGAAAAGTGCGCGGAGCGATCGAGCACTGCGCCGGAAGCCAGCGACACCGTCACGATATTCTCAATGCCGAACAACAATCCGTTCAACGCCTGGTGGAGCACGCCGAAGCGCTGCACCCTGATGCCGGCATTGAAGCGCTCGATCGCGAGGTTCTTCCATTGGGACAAGCGCTGGTCTTCCTGTCCGAACAGCTTGAGGCATTGCATGCCGCGCACCGTTTCGATGAAGTGCGTCTGCTGCCGGGCAGCCCGCACGATCTGCTCTTCGGTCGCCTCACGCAGCGGCCGGTACAACGCCAGGCGCAGCAGCGCGTACAGGCCGGCAGCCAGCATGGCCACCAGGGTGAGCTGCACGGAATAAAGCAGCATCATTGCCAGTGTGATCAGCACCATCACGCCATCGACGAGCGACTCGACCAACCCGCCGGTCAGCGTGCGCTGAATCGTCTGCAGCGCATCGAAGCGCGATACCACGTCACCCGTGTGGCGCCGATCGAACCAGCTCAGGGGCAACCTCAGCAGATGGCGGAACAAGTTGGACTGCAGCTGCAGGTTGAGCGTGGTCCCGATCACCACGAGGAACCACCCTCGCAGTGCATTGATGCTGGTATGGACGACTGCCAGCAATGCAAATCCGATCGCCAGGACGATGACCAGCTCGCGGTCCTGCGAGACCAGCGCCTGGTCGACCACCCATTGCAGGTGAAAGGGCGCCAGCACGGTGAACACCTGCAGCGCCAGCGCCAGCAGCAACACCCGCGCCAACGCGGCGGCTGCGCCGGGTAGCGGGCCGATGAGCCGGCTCAGGCTGATCCGATGCTGCCGCGTGCCGGGCCTGAAATCATGGGCCGGCACGAGTTCCTGGGCGATTCCAGTGAAGTGTTTCGACAGCTCGTCCATGGCGAGCTCGCGCCTGCCGCGCGCAGGGTCGACGATCGTCACCGTTCGGGCCCGCACCCGTTCGAGGACCACGAAGTGATTGAAGTCCCAATGCAGCACGCACGGCAGGCGCAGTTGTGCCAACTGGGGCAGCTCCAGGCGCACGGCGCGTGGCACGAGCTCGAGCTTGGCGGCGCATCGTGCCAAGTCGGCGAGCGTGGTGCCTTTGAGCGAAATCGAGTAAAGCGCGCGCAAGCTCGGCAGGTCCGTGCGAAGCTGGTGATACCCCGCCACCATGACCAGGCAGGCCAAGCCGCATTCGGCGGCCTCGGATTGCAGCACCACGGGGACGCGGCGGCGCCAGGAGAACTCGATGTTCATGGGCGGTCCTGAAGCATGTTCAAAGTCGACCGGTGACGGACTGCACCGGGTCCAGGACCCAATCCAGCAGGCGCCGTCGCTCAAGATGCACGTCGGCATCGACGGTCATGTCCGGCTGCAAGGGAAATTCCCGGCCATATGCCCGAACGGCTTGCTGCCGCAGGCTCACCGTCACGACGTACACCGGCTCATCCATGGCGACGGGCAGGTTCGCTTCCTGGGGGCGCACGACGCTTCGGCTGATTTCCACCACATCGCCGATGTGATGACCAAAGCGCTGGTACGCAAATGCGGGATAGCGCAACGCGACCTCCTGGTGCGGCCGCAGAAAGCCGGCCGCTCGAGTGGGCACCAGCAGGCGTGCCTGCAGCTGCGCGCCTTGCGGCAGGATGGACAGCAGCGTGGTGCCGGGCGTGACGGCTTGCCCGACGTCGGCCAAGACCGTGGTCACCGTGCCGTCCACCGGGGCACGCAGGACGACCATGCGCCGTGAATCCGTCTGCGACAGCTGCTCGTCCACTTCGGAGATCTGGCGATCGATCGCGGCGCTGTGGTTGGCCTGCTTGAGCGCGCCCGCGGCGACTTCGATGGGCGCCGCGGCGATATCGCGCTGCAAGACCGTGATGTCACGCTGCAAGCCGGCAAGCTGGCGCCGGGCCTCGAGCACGTCGTTGCGCTTGGCTTCCAGCGCGGCGTCGGCCACGAAGCCCGCCGCGACCAAGTCGGCCTGGCGCTGCAAAGACTGCGCAGCAATGGCGACGCGCTCGCGCTGCCATTGTTGCTGCGCTTGTGCTTCGGCCAGTTCCGCCTTCAGTCCCTGCAGACGCTCGCCGATCGCGCGCTGGGCCAGGTGATCGATCTGCGCGAGCTTGTCTTGTTCGCGCTGCAGGCTTGCGCGGCGGCTGCGCAGGGTGTCGATGGCTGCTGCCTGCGGCGCCGGGCTGAGCGCGTTGGCGTGCTCGCTGCTGATGACGAGCAGCACATCGCCTTGCCGCACGGTGCGGTTATCGACTGCGCGGCGCTCGAGCACTGTGCCGGCCTGCGGACTGACGATCCTGACCATCCCCTGGGTAGGCACCAGGTACCCGCTGACGTGCGCCTTGCGCGTGAATTGGCCGTACCACACGAAGAGCACGGCGGCAGCCGCGAGCACGAGGGCCAGCACGCACCACACGTTGCGCAACTTCCCTTGAGCCGACAACAGGCCACCCAAGGCGGCATCGTTCAGGGCGTCGAGAGCGGCTCGGCGAAAGAGGTCAGGGCGACGCATCGCGTTCACACCGACAAGGTGGACTGCATCGCATGACAGAGCGAGCGCAAACGGACAGCTTGTGGCTCGGGCAGGCTGTCGGCAAGCTCGCGCGCCTTCGCGGCGCCCGTGGCGGGATCCAAAGCCAACAGTGCCCTGACCGCATGCAACTTGGTGCGATGCGAACCCGCCTGGAAGATGCGTGCCAGCGCAACGCGGGCCCGATCGCCACCGAGCGCCTCCAGCAAGGGGGCGCAATCGCACAGTGCCCGGTCTCTGGCGGCAGCGGACGCGACGAGATCCTCCGCCGCGGCGATCGGTGCCCCGCCTGGCAGCGCGAACACCACCGTGTCCGCGGCTTCGCCCGCGCGTGGGTGACTGAACACGTGCAGCGAGACGGCCGTTGCTTCGGCCAGGTTGGCGACGTTGTGGATGCAGGGCGTGCAGATGTAGCCGACTTCGCCCGCCGCCGCGTCGAACTGTTTGATGGGCCGCGGCATCAGCGTGCCGCATGCGTCGAGCTCGAAGACGCAAAAGCGCAGCGTGTTGTGCATGACGCCGGTGACCGTCCAGTGATCGTGGCGATGCGGGTTGGCGACCAGGCCGCCGCGCCAGAACACCATCCTCACCGAGTACAGGCGGTCCCTGTCGAAATGCAGGCTCGTGAAGAGGCGCACGCCATCGCCCAGCGCAATCTTGTCCAGCAGCCGTTCGATGCAGGCCAGGTGAAACTCGCGGCTGTGCAGCGCGCGGACCACCAGATCACGTACGGCGAGCGTGCGGGATCGCGCATCCGGAGCCTGGTCCAGCGTGGCATTGATCGACTGCACGAATGAATCGAATTCATGGCACATGGTGGTGCTCCATCGAAAGCAACCAACCCGCCGCGGGAGACAGCGTTGATTCGCGCTTGTGTTGCACGGCCTGCGCATACGCGCGCGTTGCCAGTTCATCCAGGCGCGGCCCTTCCACCACTTCGGCCAGGATGCGGCGCAAATGCCCCATGCGGTAGGCCGCGTCCCGATGGAGCCAATCGGGGGGCACCGATTGGCGCAGGTCGACCGAGCGCTGCGCGGCCGATTGGAGCAGGTCTGCCAGGTAGTCCACCCAAAGATGCGGGTGCACGCCAAGTGTCAGGTGCAGGGACAGGCTGTCGCTGGTGCGCGCTTCGTGAAAGACGCCGCGCGGCACGTACAGCACGTCGCCCGCGTGCAGCGTGAACTCGGCGGTCAAAGGGCCTGGGTCGACCGCGCTTTTGCCGAAGGCCTGCGATTTCAGCGGCAGGCGTATTGGGCTGCCACGGAGCGACCACGTCTTGCTGCCGTGCAGTTGGAGCACGAAGACGTCGTGGCTGTCGTAGTGAGCGGAGAAGCCCTGGGCTTGCCGGTTGGACAGGAACACGTTGGTGATCACGGTGGCGACCAGCTCCTGTTCCAGCGTCTGCTTCAGCCGCTGCAGCGATGGCCATTTGTGATTCAACTGCGAGAACACCAGGGTTGCACCCTTTGCGAACCACTGGACGAGCTTTCCGGCATCCACATGGTCGGTCGCGACCCGTCCCATCACCCGCATGCCGGGGGGCGCCATGTAGGTGTGAGCGCCGACGATCTGGCCGTCGAGAGCCACTTTGCATTCGTCGGCGCGAAAGACCTGCTCGGCCAGCAGGCGGTCCATGTCTTGAATGCCGAGCAGATCGTCAAAACGGTGCGCTCCGTTGTCACGCGCCAAGTACAGCGGACGCTGCTCCCAGTGATCCTGGAAGAACTGCTGCACGTCGAACGGCGCGATCAGTTGAGCGAAATTCATGGATGCGCTCCCTGGACAGGGTCTGCAGCCGTTGCGAACGGCGCCTGCAACCAGTGGTTCAAGCGGTCGAGGTCCCAGTGGAGGAGTTCCATGAGTCGGCCGGCCAATGGCCAGTAGCGGACCTTGTCGATGCTGAAGGGGCCGTAGTTGAATACATAAGACGCAAGGATGGCGACGCCTCTGCGCAGTTCTATTCTTCGGTGCTTGGCATCGGGATCTTCGTATTCGACATAGTCGTTCGATGTGTGGTGCAGGAATGTGCGCCCATACAGGCGATCGCACAGCTGTGAATATTGTTCGGTCTGCAGGATCCAGTAGTGCCAGACGTCGTCGATTTCCGTGCTGAAAGGAATATCTCCGGGGCTGTGAACCGACATGTTGAGATACTTCAACAACTCTTCGATCCGCGCATCCACCTCGACGCTTGGCAATGGCGACAGCTTCTTGTCGAAGTAGTATTTCATCTGCGGCGTCAGGAATGCTTCGCGCAATTGCTCATTCGTGATCATGGTGGGCTGAATCGGCAAGAGTGGAAGGGGCGCGCCGGCATGGGTGTAATGCCGCCGGCGCGTGTCTCACGGAGGGGAGTGGTGTTCGTGCCTCCTCGTTTTCCAGGAGGCAGGCACTATCTTTTCAAGGCGCGTCAATGATTGCTGCAGCAGTTGACGCACTGGCAGGTCGGGACTTGCGCAATGGCAAGACCGCCCGACACCTGTTCCACATCCTCCAGCGCAAGCTCGATGAGTTGCGTCAGTTCTTCGGTTTGCTCGGCCGTGGCAAAGCGGGTCTGCAATCCGGTTTCGGTCGGACGTGGTGTTGACTGGTTCATTGCATTTCTCCTGTGTGGTAAAAAAATAGTCGGCTTTCGCCCCTGCATTGCCGCGACTGACGAAGTGTCAATCGCGGAAATTCTTGTTCTCCAGTGTTTGCCTGGAAGCGCAGCCGTCAACTTGAAGGCAATCCCGGCGATAAGCTTCGTGTCATCCGCGCTTCTGGAAAAGGAATATGCGAAGGTTATCGCGTCAGGCAAAAGACTGAATACTCCAATCGGAGGATGCGACGCTGAACTTGCATGCCCAGGGAATGGGGTTTCCCGGTCGCTGCGACGTCGCGCGTGACGTGCTCGGCGACTGGCTGACCGAGCGTCAGCCCAGGGCATCGGGCTGGGCCAACGCCAGTTGCGCGCCTCCGCCACATCGACCATCGCTGACGGCCTCTTGCGGCTGCGCCACCCGCGAGCGAAACTCGCGACCGACTACCGCAACGCCCAGTGCCCACCTCTCTCCCTGTGCCACGAATCCGACGTTGGGCCTCGTTCTGGCTGTGGTGCGCAGGTCTCTTGCTGGCCGCCGTGGCCGCTGTCGCACTGTTCCTGAGCACGCTCGATGCCGACGTCTACCGGCGCGCGCTGGAGCGGCAGTTCACGTTCGCGCTGCAGCGTGCGGTGTCGATCGAGCGCATGTCGGTCAAGCTCTCCCTCGCGCCGACGCTGAGCGTGCAGGGCCTGCGCATCGCCAACCCGCCGGGAACTTCGCGCCCCGATTTCGCCACTGCTGCGAGCGGTGACGTGCGCATCGATCTGATCGCGCTGCTGCATGGCCTGGTGGTCGTGCAGGCCGTGCACCTGCAGGGGGTCGACCTGCTGTTGGAACGTGACGCGCAAGGCAAGGACAACTGGGCGTTCGGTGCGCCTCCGGGCGAGAAAGCCCCGTCGCACCTGCCCGACTTCGATGCCATCTCGGTGACCGGCTCGCGCATCGCATGGCGGCGTGCCGACGGGCGCATTGATGCGATTCAGGTCGCCCGAGCCGAGGCCACGGTGCGTGAGGGCGCACCCTTCGCGGCACGGGGACAGCTGACCTACCGCGACACGGCGCTGCGCGTCGCCCTCAAGGCCGACGACTCGCTGGCCAGTGCACTCAACGGCAAGCCACCGCATCTGTTGCTCATGGTCGAACCCAAGGGTGCGTTGCTGTCAGTCGAGGCGAAGCTGCCGTCGCTGACCTCGCTGGCGGGCGCCGACCTGAGCTTCGAGCTGAAAGGCGAACACCTCGAGGTGTGGTCCGACCTGGTGGGACATGCCTTGCCCGCCTGGGGGCCCTACAGGCTGGCAGCCCGCGTTCGCCATGCCGATGCCACCCTGCAGGTCGACGACTGGCAGCTCGCGCTGGCCGGGCTGCCGATGCAACCCTCGCGGCTCGAGGTTCGCAGCGGCAAGGCCGTGATCGGCGAGCAGACCGACACCCAGTTCAGCGCCGCAGGCCAGCTGGGCGACACGCCGTTCTCGCTGCAGGCGCGCAGCACGACGTTGCCGCAGTTGCTCAAGTCCGCGGGCGGCGAACCTCTTGCGCTGCAGGCCACCTTGGCGCAGCTGACGCTCAATGCCGAGGGCAAGTTCGCGCTCACGAGGGAGGGGGCGACCTTCGACCTGGCGGCGCATGCCCTTGGCGACGCGCTGGCCCCGGCGCGGGTGTGGGCGGGCGTTCGTCCCGGCCCCGCGCTGCCGGTCGACCTGACCGCACGCCTGACGAAAGACAACCGTGGCTACGCCGCGAAGAACCTGCACGGCCACGCCCTCGGATCTGCAGTTTCCGGCGATCTGGCCCTGGTGCTCGGGCAGCGGCCCGCACTCAGCGGCGCGCTGACGGTGGCCCGCCTGGACCCCTACCACCCCGGGCTGAAGGCCGCGTTCGCCGTCGAACCCAAGGCGGCGCCTTCCGAGCATCCGCTGGAGGTGGCCCTGTCGCTGCGCATCGCCGACGCCGGCGGTCTGCCGTTGCCGCTGAAGAACGTCGTCACCGACCTGCAGTGGCGCAACAGCGTGCTGCAGTTCGAGCCTCTGGCGGCCAGCGTCGCCGACACAGACATCACCGGCGACGCCAGCATGCGCTGGACACAGGGCCGGCCGCAGGTCGACGGCCACCTGAAGGTCGCGCTGATCGATCTCGCCAAGCCGTGCCGCAGTTGCACGCCGACGACGGGGAGCGGCAGCGTGCTCGACGCACCGTTGCCGTTGGAACCGCTGCGCATGCTGGACGCGAACGTCGGCATCGCCATCGCACGTGTGACCGGCGCGGCGCTGCCGCTGAGCGACGTCGCGGCAGAAGCCCGCCTGCAGGGCGGCAAGCTCGATCTCGTGCTCGGCGCCGCGAAGGCCGCCGACATGCCGGTGCAAGGCCGCCTGACGCTCGACGCGAGCGGCAGTGCATGGGGTATTGCCGTCGATGCGAAGTCCGAGCGCGTCGACCTGGGGGCCGTGCAGCGTTCGCTGAAGCAAGGCCCCGTGGTGGATGGCGTGATCCCCGATTTGCAAATCACGGCGGATGCGCAAGGCCAGACCCTGCGCGCGCTGCTCGCACAGACCCGGCTGTCCGTTCGCAGCGCGCCGTTCTCTCTGGCCTGGGGTGGCGAGCGCAAGCCTCTGACGGTGGATCGGGCCAGCATCGACGCAGCACCGGGCGGCCCGGTGCTGGCCCGCGCCAGCGGCCACGCGTTCGACTCACCCATCGAACTGGCGATCGCCGGTGGCCCGCTGGCCGAGTTGCTTGCCCCCGACAGCGCCTGGCCCACGATCACGGCTCAGCTGAGCACCGCGCTGCAAGGCCAGTCGCTGCAGATCGCTGCACGCAGCGGTCCGCTGCACCGCCTGGTCGCCATGCGCGACGTGCCGCTCTCGCTGCAGGCGACGATGCCCGGTGCACAGGCCAGCCTCGATGGCGTCGTGACCCAGTTGACGGCGTCTGCGGCGACCGGGCTCGACGCCCACGTGGAGATCGCCGACCTGGCGCAGACGGCGGCGCTGTTCGGGCAGCAGGGCCTGCCCCCGCTACCCGTCGATGCCAGAGGCCGTGTGACCATCGACCATGGCACGTTGGCCGTCGACGGCCTTTCCGCGAAGGTGGGCCGGTCGGACGCGACCGGGCGCGTGCAAGTCCAGTGGCAGGGCCGCCCGCGCATCAGCGCCGAACTGAGCGCGAAGCTGATCGACACCACCGAGTGGCTGGGCAGTGAGGCCGGCGGCACCCCGCTGCTCGACCGGCCCCTCGACGCGAGGCCGTTGCAAGCGCAAGACCTGCGCTTGCATCTGCGCGCGGACCGTTTCGTGTTGCCCCGGTACACGCTCGGCAAGCTGGAAGCCGACGGCACGCTCGAGTCGGGGCTGGTCGTTTTCAAAGGCACGGCAGCCGACGGCAACCTGCGGGCCGATCTGCGCCTCGATGCGGCCCGTGACATTCCCGCCGGTGCACTGCGCCTGTCGCTCAAGGACATGGACACGCAGGCGCTCTACACCGAAACGACCGGCCAGCCCAGCGGCAAGGCGCCGCACCTGTCGATCACCGCGCAGGTCGCCGGCGCGGGCGGCCGGCTGCGCGAGATCCTTGCCACCAGCCAAGGCGATGTGCTGATCACCGCCGGGCCCGGCATCCTGCCCGACGCATCGGGACAAGGCCTGGCAAAAATGGCGGGCAACATCCTCGAAGTGCTGGTGCCCGGCCGCAGGGACAACGATTTGCGCGAACTCGAATGCGCGGCCGGCCATTTCAAGATCGCCTCCGGCGTTGCCACTTCCACCGACGGCATCGCCTTCCGCCTCAAGCCCATGGACATCCTGGGAAGCGGTGCGATCAATCTGGAAACGGGGCAAATACTGTTTGGCTACCGGGCCGTGCGGCGCCAACTGTTCAGCTTCAGCCTGCTCGGCCTGACCAGCGGGCTCGCGCAGATCGGTGGCACGATTTCGCACCCGACCGCGCAACTCAACCCGAGTGGCGCGCTGGTTGCCGGCACCGCCGCATGGGCCACGATGGGCCTGTCGCTGCTGGCAGATGACCTGTGGCGCAAGTTCGAAGCGACCGACAACCCCTGCGTGCGCATCGCAGCCGGCGCCGACAAGTCCAACCATCCGCTCGACATGCTGATCCACGCGTTGCCGCAGCGGACGCGGCCTTTCTCGCCCGCGTCCGCGTCCGCGCCTTAGGATGTCCGGTTCCCTGTTGACGCGTCGGATCATTCCGGTCGGGAGGCTCGCGCCACGAGCACCTTCACCGGGCCGGGCCTGTCGAAGATCGCCGCATCGCCGTCGACCTTTCCGAGAATCACGATCCCCGGCGGGGGAACCCGGCCTCTGCGGTAGTAGATGACGAAGTGATCTGGCCCCCAGAGTCCCAAGGTGCCTGCCGAGAAATCCTGTTGGCGAGGAGCCTGCGGCAAGCCAGCCGGAAGACCACCCGTCTTCTCTTGCCGCAGGTGGTCATGCATCTCGATCGAGACCGGCAACTGCTTCACAAGCGCCGTGTTGCGTCGTTGTCTGCCAAAGTGGCCGTCACCTTGCCCCATTCCGAGGAAATCGAGATCCGCTCCTGAGCCATTGCAGTTCCTGCTGAAAATACAAGTGCCAGGGCACTGGCCATCGAAGAGGCGCCTCGCACATCGGATCTCATGAGTTCTGACCGGTCTGGGGTTTGAGGCCGGCTTACTTCAGATTTGCCCGGAAGAAGCTGGTGAGCTTTTCGAACGGGATCAAATCGGTACGATCGTACAGGTCGACGTGACCGGCATTCTTCACCCAGTACAGCTCCTTGGGCTGCGCCGCAAGCCGGTAGGCTTCCTGGCTGAACTCCTTGGAGTGCGCCTGGTCACCGGCGATGAAAAGCATGGGACGCGAGATGGTTTCGATGTCCGAGAAGGGGTAGAAATTCATGAACTTCACGTTGCTCGTGACCGTTGGCTTCGTCGTCCGTTGATCGGACGCGCCTGCGGGCGTGAACTCACCGCGCCGGGTGCGGTAGAAGTCGAAGAACTCGCGCTGGATCGGGTGGGTGTCTGCGGTCAGTTTCAGGTCCGTACCACCCGCGACCGCGATGTCGCCTCCCTCGAATTCCGCGTAACGCTGCTGCGCGGCCTGGGCGATGATCTGCTTGCGTTGCTCGAGCGTCAGCGAGTGGTTCAGGGCGTCGCGATTGGCCGCGCCCATGTCATACATGCTCACGGTGGCAATGGATTTGATGCGAGGGTCGATCTTGGCTGCGCTGATGACGAAGCTGCCGCTGCCGCAGATGCCCAGCGCGCCGATGCGCTCACGATCGATGAATGCCCGGGTGCCCAGGAAGTCCACCGCGGCGCTGAAGGCCTCGGCATAGATGTCCGGTGCTACCGCGTTGCGGGGCTGGCCCTCGCTCTCACCCCAGAACGACTGGTCAATTGCCAAGGTGACGAAACCCTGTTCGGCCAGCTTCTGTGCGTAGAGGTTGGAGCTCTGCTCCTTCACTGCGCCCATGGGATGCCCAACCACGATCGCGGGATACCGGCGTTTCGGATCGAAGTTCTTCGGCGTGAAGAGATTGCCGACGATCTTCATCTGGAACTGGTTCTTGAACGACACCTTCTGAAGAGAAACCTCGGCACTCCGGTAGAAGTTGTTTGCACCGTTGGACATGTCTTGACCTATGGCAGTAAAGGATAGGGAACTGGCGGCAAGGGCCACCGCTACAGCGAGTTTTTTCATGATCTTGTCCTGGTCAGGTCAGCAACATGGCGTTGTCGAAGCGAAGCGAGAGTCGACGTCGCCGTTGGGAATTCATTGTTGAGTTGCCCACCTGCTTGCTGTTAGGTCGTTCCTCTGGATTACTTGCCTGATCCGATGGACCTGCCGGCGTTTTGCAGGAATTCCTGTCCACCGAGAGGTACAGTGAAAGTCTGAGGGATGGAGCCCACATGACTCGCCGACAAGACATCGCAGTTGACTCGCATCAAGCCGCTCTGGCTCGCATCATCCAGTCCCACGCGAGCGGCACGGGCGACTTCTCGACGCCGATTGCCGGCGTGGGTCTGTTTCGACGCAACAACCCGGCGCCGCCGGTGAGCTGCCTGGTTCCGCCCAGCATCGTCCTGGTGGCGCAGGGCGCCAAGACGATGTGGGTCGCAGGCGAGGCCTATCCCTATGATTCCTCTCGATTCCTGGTCACGTCGCTGGAACTGCCGGCGAACTCGGAAGTGACGCAGGCGAGTCCACACCACCCTTGCCTGGGCCTGACGCTGAAGTTGGATCAACGCATCCTGGCCGAGTTGATTGCACAAGGCAGCCTCCCACCGCGGCGGGACCGCGCTGTCGGCACGGGTGTGGGAATAGGCGTGGCGTCCGACGCCATCCTGTCGCCGTTCCGCCGGCTGTTGGAGCTGCTGGACGAACCTGAAGCGATACCTGTACTCGCGCCAATGATCCAGCGAGAGGTCCACTACCGTCTGCTGTTGAGCGACCAGGCGGCCAGGCTACGTCAGATCGCCTCTGTTGACGGGCACGGGCATCGCATTTCAAAAGCCATCGACTGGCTGAAGGTGAACTACGCCTCGCCGGTGCGAGTCGATGAACTCGCCACGCGTGTGCAGATGAGCGCACCGACATTCCACCAGCACTTTCGACAACTCACCGGGATGAGTCCGCTGCAGTATCAGAAGTGGCTGCGCCTGACCGAAGCGAAGCGTCTGATGCTGAGCGAGTACATGGATGTTTCCACGGCTGGCTTCAAGGTCGGCTATGAAAGCCCTTCCCAGTTCAGTCGCGAGTACAGCCGCTTGTTCGGGTTTCCGCCCAAGCGAGACATTGCCGTGTTGCGGGTACAGACGGGAGACGCTGGAAAATCAGCGAATCGCCCGGTGCAGTACCACACTGAAACCTCGCCGCGCCTCAAAAAGGCGCCGCTGCGACCGAGTTGATCTCGAAGTCGAGCCAGTGCGCGGCCACGCTTCGCAGATGCGCGACGTCTCCGGTGGTCTCCAATTGCACCCGGCCGGCCGGCACCGAGTCGCTGTCTACTGCCCCCAGCAACCGCGCCGCCTGCCGCGACACGGGCCAAGCCGTGTCGATCAGTTCCACCGCAGGACCCATGGCCGCCTGGATGTGGCGGCGCACGAACGGGTAGTGCGTGCAGCCGAGCACCACGGTGTCGACATCGGCCGCGCGCAGCGGGGCACAGAACGACTCGATCATCGCGATCACCTCGGGTGAATCGAGGTCGCCGCGTTCGATCTGGCCGGCGAGGCCCGGGCAGGGCTGGAGCACGATGGAGGCGCCCGCGCCGTGGGCGTGCAGCAGGCGCTGGAACTTCGCGCTGCGCAACGTGGCGGGCGTGGCCATGACGCCGATGCGCCCCGAGGCCGAGGCCTTCACGGCCGGCTTGATGGCGGGCTCCACGCCCACCACAGGGGTGCCGGGCCAGCGTTCGCGCAGGGCGGCCACGGCCACGGCGGTGGCGGTGTTGCAAGCCACCACCAGCAACTTCGCTCCCGAATCAACCAGGTGCCGGCCCACGGCCAGCGTGCGCTCGGTGACGAACTCGTCGGCGCGTTCGCCGTAGGGGGCGTTCCCGGAGTCGGCCACGTACAACATCGGGTGGCCGGGCAGCGTGCGGTGCAGCACACTCAGCACCGAGAGGCCACCGAGCCCGGAGTCGAACACGCCCACCAGGGCGGGGTCAGCGGGTGACGGGGGCGAGGCGAGGGGATGCATGCGGCGCGCAGTCTACCGGAGCAAAAAAATGCGCACTTCAGATCCGGTTCGTGGCACAATCAAAAAATAGCACGATCGTTCGTTTCCTTCTTCCGCCCCTGCTGCGGTGTGGGCGTTGGGCAATCCTAGAATCCGTGCAACTTCAACAGCGACATCTGAGGAGCTTCGGCATGAAAGTCTTGGTGGCAGTCAAACGGGTGGTGGACTACAACGTGAAGGTTCGCGTGAAGAGCGACGGCACGGGGGTGGACATCGCGAACGTGAAGATGAGCATGAACCCGTTCGACGAGATCGCGGTGGAAGAGGCGGTGCGGTTGAAGGAGAAGGGCTTGGTCACGGAAGTGATCGCGGTGTCGTGCGGCCCCACGCAGTGCCAGGAAACGCTGCGCACCGCGATGGCCATCGGCGCCGACCGGGCCATCCTGGTGGAGAACACCGACGAACTGCAGCCGCTGGCGGTGGCCAAGCTGCTCAAGGCGCTGGTGGACAAGGAACAACCGTCGACATGAAAGTCTTGGTGGCAGTCAAACGGGTGGTGGACTACAACGTGAAGGTTCGCGTGAAGAGCGACGGCACGGGGGTGGACATCGCGAACGTGAAGATGAGCATGAACCCGTTCGACGAGATCGCGGTGGAAGAGGCGGTGCGGTTGAAGGAAAAGGGCTTGGTCACGGAAGTGATCGCGGTGTCGTGCGGCCCCACGCAGTGCCAGGAAACGCTGCGCACCGCGATGGCCATCGGCGCCGACCGGGCCATCCTGGTGGAGARCACCGACGAACTGCAGCCGCTGGCGGTGGCCAAGCTGCTCAAGGCGCTGGTGGACAAGGAACAACCGTCGCTGGTGATCCTGGGCAAGCAGGCCATCGACGACGACAACAACCAGACGGGCCAGATGCTGGCCGCACTCGCCGGCCTGCCGCAGGCGACGTTTGCCAGCAAGGTGGAACTCTCGGCCGACGGCGCGTCGGTCACGCGCGAGGTCGACGGCGGCCTGGAGACCTTGAAGCTCACGCTGCCGGCGGTGATCACCACCGACCTGCGCCTGAACGAGCCGCGNGGCGCGTCGGTCACGCGCGAGGTCGACGGCGGCCTGGAGACCTTGAAGCTCACGCTGCCGGCGGTGATCACCACCGACCTGCGCCTGAACGAGCCGCGYTACGTGACGCTGCCCAACATCATGAAGGCGAAGAAGAAGACGCTGGARGTGGTSAAGCCCGCCGACCTGGGTGTGGACGTGGCCCCGCGCATCAAGACGCTGAAGGTCAGCGAGCCSCCSAAGCGCAGCGCGGGCATCAAGGTGCCGGACGTGGCCACGCTSGTGAGCAAGCTCAAGAACGACGCGAAGGTCATCTGACCCCATGTGTCATCCCGGCGAACGCCGGGACCCACTGCACGCCAGACGCCTCCACCGCCACACATCTCGCCTCCTGTGGGTCCCGGCTTGCGCCGGGATGACAGGCTGGTGCGAACWAGGAAACATCCATGACCGCTCTCGTCATCGCAGAACACGACAACAAGTCCATCAAGGGCGCCACGCTCAACACCGTCACCGCCGCYGCCCAACTGGGTGGTGACGTGCACGTGCTGGTCGCAGGCTTCAACGCCGCCGAAGCGGCCAAGGCCGCYGCWCAGATCGCGGGTRTCACGAAGGTGATCCACGCCGACGCCGCCGGCTTCGAACACGGCCTCGCCGAAAACGTCGCCGCGCARGTGATCGCTCTCGCAGGTGCCTACAGCCACCTCGTGTTCCCGGCCACGGCCGCGGGCAAGAACGTGGCCCCGCGGGTGGCAGCGCTCCTCGACGTGGGCCAGGTCAGCGACATCACGAAGGTGCTGAGCCCCGACACGTTCGAGCGCCCCATCTACGCCGGCAACGCCATCGCCACGGTGCAGTCGCACCCGCAACACGCTGCGCACCTTCCTGAAACGCTNCGACACGTTCGAGCGCCCCATCTACGCCGGCAACGCCATCGCCACGGTGCAGTCGAGCGACAAGGTGAAGGTCCTCACCGTGCGCGCCACGGGCTTCGACGGCGCCGCGGCCACCGGCGGCAGCGCCGCGGTTGAAACCGCCCAGGCCACGGCCGACAACGGCAGCAGCAAGTTCGCGGGCAGCGAGATCGCCCGGAACGACCGCCCGGAACTCACCGCCGCGAAGATCATCGTCTCGGGCGGCCGGGCGCTGGGCAGCAGCGACAAGTTCAACGAGGTGCTCACGCCGCTGGCCGACAAGCTCGGNGGAACTCACCGCCGCGAAGATCATCGTCTCGGGCGGCCGGGCGCTGGGCAGCAGCGACAAGTTCAACGAGGTGCTCACGCCGCTGGCCGACAAGCTCGGYGCGGCCCTGGGCGCCAGCCGCGCGGCGGTGGACGCAGGCTACGCRCCSAACGACTGGCAAGTGGGCCAGACCGGCAAGATCGTGGCCCCGCAGCTGTACATCGCCGCGGGCATCTCGGGSGCCATCCAGCACCTGGCCGGCATGAAGGACTCCAAGGTCATCGTGGCCATCAACAAGGACCCCGAGGCGCCCATCTTCAGCGTGGCCGACTACGGTCTCCAGCACCTGGCCGGCATGAAGGACTCCAAGGTCATCGTGGCCATCAACAAGGACCCCGAGGCGCCCATCTTCAGCGTGGCCGACTACGGTCTCGAAGCCGACCTCTTCACCGCGGTGCCCGAACTGGTCAAGGCCCTGTAAGCCCGTTCCGCACCCAGCCCGTTCGCCGATCACGAAGGCCGACGGGCTTTTTTATGCCCGAATCACGATCCCAGGAGTTGCCATGAGCTACGTCGCCCCCGTCAAGGACATGCTGTTCTGCATGCAGGAACTCGCCGGCCTGGAGGCCGTTGCCCAACTCCCGGGGTTCGAGGATGCGGGCCTCGAGACGGCCCAGGCCGTGCTCGAGGAGTGCGCCAAGTTCAACGAAGGCGTGCTCGCGCCGCTGAACTTCGAGGGCGACAAGAACCCGTCGTTCTGGAAGGACGGCACCGTCACCACCACGCCGGGTTTCAAGGAAGCCTTCCGGCAGTTCGGCGAAGGCGGCTGGCAGGGCCTGCAACATCCGGCAGACTTCGGCGGCCAGGGCCTGCCGAAGACCATCGGCGCGGCGTGCATCGAGATGCTCAACAGCGCCAACATGAGCTTCGCGCTGTGCCCGCTGCTGACCGACGGCGCCATCGAGGCGCTGCTGACGGCCGGTACGCCGGAGCAGCAGGCCAAGTACCTGCCGAAGATGATCTCCGGCGAGTGGACCGGCACGATGAACCTGACCGAGCCGCAGGCCGGTTCGGACCTGGCCCTCGTGCGCACCCGCGCCGAGCCCCAGGGTGACGGCACGTACAAGATCTTCGGCACGAAGATCTTCATCACGTACGGCGAACACGACATGGCGCCGAACATCCTGCACCTGGTGCTGGCCCGTGTGGCCGGTGCGCCGGAAGGGGTGAAGGGCATCAGCCTGTTCCTCGTGCCGAAGTTCCGCCTGAACGCCGACGGCACGCCGGGCGAGCGCAACGACGCGCACTGCGTGAGCATCGAGCACAAGATGGGCATCAAGGCGAGCCCCACCGCCGTGCTGCAGTTCGGCGACCATGGCGGCGCCATCGGTGAACTCATCGGCCAGGAAAATCGGGGCCTCGAGTACATGTTCATCATGATGAACGCGGCCCGCTACGCGGTGGGCATGCAAGGCATCGCGGTGGCCGAGCGCGCCTACCAGAAGGCCGTGCAGTACGCCCGCGACCGCGTGCAGTCGCGCCCCGTGGACGGGTCGATGCCGGGCAGCGCGCCCATCATCCACCACCCCGACGTGCGCCGCATGCTGATGACGATGCGTGCCCTCACCGAAGGGTGCCGCGCGATGGCCATCACCGCCGCCGCAGCGTACGACGCGCAACACGCCCACCCGGACGCCGATGCGCGCAAGCAGAACCAGGCGTTCTACGAATTCATGGTGCCGCTGGTCAAGGGCTACAGCACCGAGATGAGCCTCGAGGTCACCGACCTCGGCGTGCAGGTGCACGGCGGCATGGGGTTCATTGAAGAGACTGGCGCGGCGCAGTATTACCGCGATGCCAAGATCCTGACGATCTACGAGGGCACCACCGCCATCCAGGCGAACGACCTCGTGGGCCGCAAGACCGCGCGTGATGGCGGCCAGACGGCCAGGGCCATCGCGAAGCAGATCGAAGCCACCGAGGCCGAACTCGCGAAGCGGGGCAGCGTGGCCGCGCGGGCCGTTCTCAAGGCGCTTTCCGAAGGGCGCGCCGCGTTCGTCGACGTGGTCGATTTCGTCGTGGCCAACGGCAAGACGAAGCCGAACGCGGTGTTTGCCGGCTCCGTGCCGTACCTCATGCTGGCCGGCAACGTGGTGGCGGGCTGGCAACTGGCCCGTGCACTGCTGGTGGCCGAAGACCAGCTCGGCAAGGGCGAGGGCGATGCCCCGTTCCTGACGGCCAAGGTGACCACGGCGCGTTTCTACGCCGAGCACATCCTGACCCGCGCCGGCGGCCTGCGCGCCGCGATCCTCGACGGCGCCGACAGCGTCACCGCACTCGCACTCGACTCGTTCTGACCTGGAGCTTCCCCGTGTCCCTGCCTCCCGTTCTTCAAAACCTGCCGCTGCCCATCATCGGTTCGCCGCTGTTCATCATCAGCAACCCGAAACTCGTGATTGCCCAGTGCAAGGCGGGTGTCGTGGGGGCCATGCCCTCGCTGAACGCCCGCCCGGCCGAGTTGCTGGAAGAGTGGCTCGCCGAGATCACCGAGGCCCTGGCGGCCCACAACCGTGCCCACCCGGACAGGCCGGCCGCGCCGTTTGCCATCAACCAGATCGTCCACAAGAGCAACGACCGGCTCGAACACGACCTGGCGGTGTGCGCGAAGTACAAGGTGCCCATCATCATCACGTCGCTCGGTGCCCGCACCGACGTGAACGATGCGGTGCACGCGTGGGGTGGGGTGGTGCTGCACGACATCATCAACAACACGTTCGCCAAGAAGGCGATCGAGAAGGGCGCCGATGGCCTGATCGCGGTGGCGGCCGGTGCCGGCGGCCACGCGGGGGTGAAGAGCCCGTTCGCGCTGATCCAGGAAATCCGCGAGTGGTTCGACGGCCCCATCGCGCTGAGCGGTTCCATCGCCAGCGGCGGGGCGGTGCTGGCGGCCCAGGCCATGGGTGCCGACTTCGCCTACATCGGCTCGGCCTTCATCGCCACCGAGGAGGCGCGTGCGGTCGAGGGGTACAAGCAGATGATCGTCGAGAGTTCCAGCGACGACATCATCTACAGCAACCTCTTCACCGGCGTGCACGGCAACTACCTGAAGGGGTCCATCGTGGCCGCCGGGCTCGACCCGGAGAACCTGGCCGTCAGCGACGCCAGCAAGATGAACTTCTCGGGCGGTGAATCGAAGAAGGCCTGGAAGGACATCTGGGGTTGCGGCCAGGGCATCGGCCACATCAAGGAGGTGGTGCCGGCGCGTGAGCTCGTCGAGCGCCTGGCCAGGGAGTACCGGGCGGCGCGCGAGCGCCTGGCCTTGAAGTGACCCAGTGATGACCCGTCAGGTCAGGTGGCGGGTTGCGGCTCCAGGTCGCAATCGCACCCCTGGCCGGCGGCAATCCAGCGCGGCGCGAACATCGCCGCCACCCGGGCCAGCCACGCCGGCCCGATGAACCGCGCCGGATCGGTGACGACGCCGCAGCGGTAGAGCGCCAGGCGCTCGTCCCACACCAGCGCCGCACACGCCCCCTGGCGCCGCCGGCTCACCAGCACGCCGGCCGGGCAGGGCTCGGCCAGGCAGCACACCCCGCAGCCATTGCAGGCAGATCCCACCGCCGGTTTGGCCGGCGCGTCGGGGTGGATGTGGATGGTTCGGGCGGACATCGGAGCGGCAAAAGCCCGCCCATTGTGCAGATGTGCGACGCTTGCGGTCGACGAATCAGCTGTTGATTCCGCAACGGTGTTACAGTAATCGGCCAGACTCTACAGGTCCTTCCCGTCCCCTTGCCTTCAAAAGCGAGGCGGGTCGCAATCCGCAAACCGGTGCAGCCGTAACGCGGAAGGTTTATCAACCCACTACAACGCCGGAAACCGGTGTGAAAGGTGAGCGAAAATGATGCAAGAATACAGGTCGAATTCGTACCTGTTCGGTGGTAACGCGCCCTACGTCGAAGAGATGTACGAGGCCTACCTCGACAACCCGGGCTCCGTGCCCGACAACTGGCGCGCCTACTTCGACGCCCTCCAGAACGTTCCGGCCGCCGACGGCACCGCTTCGCGCGACGTCGCCCACGCCCCGGTCGTCGAATCCTTCGCCCAGCGTGCCAAGGCCAACGCCTTCGGCAACAAGGCCAGCGGCGCCGACCTCGCGGTCGCCCGCAAGCAAGTCCACGTCCAGTCCCTGATCGCCGCCTACCGGTTCCTCGGTTCGCGCTGGGCCGACCTCGACCCGCTCAAGCGCCAGGAACGTCCGAAGATCCCCGAACTCGAGCCGGCGTTCTACGACCTGACCGAGGCCGACATGGACCTCCCGTTCAGCGCCACGAACACCTACTTCACGACCGCCGAGCAGATGACGCTCCGCGAGATCGTGCAGGCGCTGCGCGAAACCTACTGCGGCTCCATCGGTGCCGAGTACATGCACATCACCGATCCGGCCGAGAAGCGCTGGTGGCAGCAGCGGCTCGAATCGATCCGCTCGAAGCCCTCATTCAAGCCGGAAGAGAAGGTCAACATCCTCGAGCGCCTGACGGCTGCCGAAGGCCTCGAACGCTACCTCCACACGAAGTACGTCGGCCAGAAGCGCTTCTCGCTCGAAGGCGGCGAAAGCTTCATCGCCTCGCTCGACGAAGTGGTGCAGCGCTCCGGTGAAGTGGGCGTGCAGGAAATCGTGATCGGCATGGCCCACCGCGGCCGCCTGAACGTGCTCGTGAACACGCTCGGCAAGGCGCCGAAGGACCTGTTCTCCGAGTTCGACCACACCGCCCCCGAAAACCTCCCGTCCGGCGACGTGAAGTACCACCAGGGCTTCTCGAGCGACGTGTCCACGCGCGGTGGCCCGGTCCACCTGAGCCTGTCGTTCAACCCGTCCCACCTGGAGATCGTGAACCCGGTGGTCGAGGGTTCCGTGAAGGCCCGCCTGGACCGCCGCGGTGACGAGGAAGGCGACACGGTGTTGCCGGTGCTCGTGCACGGCGACGCGGCCTTCGCCGGCCAGGGTGTCGTGATGGAAACGCTGGCGCTGGCCCAGACCCGCGGTTACTACACCGGTGGCACGGTCCACCTGGTCATCAACAACCAGATCGGCTTCACCACCAGCGACCCGCGCGACACGCGCTCCACGCTGTACTGCACCGACGTCGTCAAGATGATCGAGGCCCCGGTGCTGCACGTGAACGGCGATGACCCGGAAGCCGTGGTGCTGTGCACGCGCATGGCGCTCGACTACCGCCAGGAATTCAACAAGGACGTCGTCGTCGACATCGTCTGCTTCCGCAAGCTCGGCCACAACGAGCAGGACACCCCGGCGCTCACGCAGCCGCTGATGTACAAGACGATCGCCAAGCACCCGGGCACGCGCAAGCTGTACGGTGAGAAGCTCGTCGCCAACGGCACGCTCAAGGCCGAAGGTCCGGACGAACTGGTCAAGGCATGCCGTGCCGCGCTCGACGCCGGCAAGCACACGGTCGACCCGGTGCTGACCAACTACAAGAGCAAGTACGCCGTCGACTGGTCGCCGTTCCTGAACAAGAAGTGGACCGACTCCGCCGACACCGCGCTGCCTTCCTCGGAAATCAAGCGCCTGGCCGAACGCCTCACGCACGTGCCGACCGGCTTCAAGCCGCACGCACTCGTCGAGAAGGTGCTGGCCGACCGCGCCGCCATGGGCCGGGGCGAGATCAACGTCGACTGGGGCATGGCCGAATCCATGGCCTACGCGTCGCTGGTGGCCAGTGGCTACCCGGTGCGCCTGTCCGGTGAAGACTGCGGCCGCGGCACGTTCACGCACCGCCACTCGGTGCTGCACGACCAGAACCGCGAGAAGTGGGACGAAGGCACCTGGACGCCGCTGCAGCACATCGCCGACAACCAGGCCCCGTTCGTCGTGATCGACTCGCTGCTGTCCGAAGAGGCCGTGCTCGGCTTCGAATACGGCTACGCCAGCGCCGACCCGAACACGCTCGTGATCTGGGAAGCCCAGTTCGGTGACTTCGCCAACGGCGCCCAGGTCGTGATCGACCAGTTCATCGCGTCCGGCGAAGTGAAGTGGGGCCGTGCGAACGGCCTGACCATGCTGCTGCCGCACGGCTACGAAGGCCAGGGTCCGGAGCACTCGTCGGCCCGCCTCGAGCGCTTCATGCAGCTGGCCGCGGACAACAACATGCAGATCGTGCAGCCCACCACGGCCAGCCAGATCTTCCACGTGTTGCGCCGCCAGATGGTGCGCATGTTCCGCAAGCCGCTCGTCGTGATGTCGCCGAAGTCGCTGCTGCGTGCCAAGGATGCCGGTTCGCCGCTGTCCGAGTTCACGAAGGGCGAGTTCCGCACCGTCATCGGTCCGGGCCGTGCGGAGATCGAACCCGAAAAGGTCAAGCGCATCATTGCCTGCTCGGGCAAGGTCGCGTACGACCTCATCAAGCGCCGCGACGAGAAGAAGGCGTGGGACACGGTGATCGTCCGCGTGGAACAGCTGTACCCGTTCCCGCACAAGGCGTTCGCCGCCGAGATGAAGCGTTTCCCCAACGCGACCGATGTGATCTGGGCGCAGGACGAGCCGCAGAACCAGGGTGCCTGGTTCTTCGTGCAGCACTACATCCACGAAAACATGGTCGAAGGCCAGAAGCTCGGTTACGCAGGCCGCCCGGCCTCGGCGTCGCCGGCCGTGGGTTATGCCGACCTGCACCAGGAGCAGCAAAAGGCGCTCCTCGACCAGGCGTTCGGCAAGCTCAAGGGCTTCGTGCTCACGAAGTGATGTGACGCATCGCGTTGGCAGGGTGTGGGGCCGGGTGGCCCCCACCTGCCGCGCCGTCTCGCTTCGATCCCCTCATTCTCTGGAAGAACAACATGGCAATCGTAGAAGTCAAGGTCCCGCAGCTGTCTGAATCCGTGGCCGAAGCCACCCTGCTGCAGTGGAAGAAAAAGCCGGGCGAAGCCGTCGCCCTCGATGAAATCCTCGTCGAAATCGAAACCGACAAGGTCGTGCTGGAAGTGCCGGCACCGGCCGCCGGCGTGATGGCCCAGCTCGTCAAGAACGACGGCGACAGCTGCACCAGCGACGAAGTCATCGCGAAGATCGACACCGAAGCGTCGGCCCAGGTGAGCCCGCTCGAGATCAAGCCGGTGCCGGCGCCGTCGCCCGCAGCGGCCCCCGCCGCGGCTGGCAAAGGTGACGTGGCCATGCCCGCTGCCGCCAAGCTGCTCGCCGAGAACAACCTGTCGGCCAGCAGCGTGCCGGGCACCGGCAAGGATGGCCGCGTGACCAAGGGTGATGTGCTCGGCGCGCTGGAAGGTGGCGCCAAGGCGGCTGCCGCACCGGCGGCTCCCAAGGCCGTGTCGGCGCCGGCAGCACCTGCCGTGGCCAAGCCGCTGCCCGCCGTGGCCGCCCCCACCATCCAGCAACTGGGCGACCGCCCGGAGCAGCGTGTGCCGATGAGCCGCCTGCGCGCCCGCATCGCCGAGCGCCTGCTGCAGTCGCAAGCCACCAACGCCATCCTGACCACGTTCAACGAAGTGAACATGGCCCCGGTGATGGACATGCGCAAGAAGTTCCAGGAAAAGTTCGAGAAGGAACACGGCGTCAAGCTGGGCTTCATGAGCTTCTTCGTGAAGGCCGCGGTGCATGCGCTGAAGAAGTACCCGATCGTCAATGCCTCGGTCGACGGCAACGACATCGTGTACCACGGCTACTTCGACATCGGCATTGCCGTGGGTTCGCCGCGCGGCCTCGTGGTGCCGGTGCTGCGCAACGTCGACCAGATGACGTTCGCCGACATCGAGAAGAAGATCGCCGAATTCGGCGCCAAGGCCCGTGACGGCAAGCTGTCGCTCGACGACCTGACCGGCGGCACGTTCTCGATCTCCAACGGCGGCACGTTCGGCTCCATGCTGTCCACGCCCATCATCAACCCGCCCCAGTCGGCCATCCTCGGCGTTCACGCCACGAAGGACCGTGCAGTGGTCGAGAACGGGCAAGTGGTCGTGCGTCCGATGAACTACCTCGCGATGAGCTATGACCACCGCATCATTGACGGCCGTGAAGCCGTCCTGGCGCTCGTGGCCATGAAGGAAGCGCTGGAAGATCCGGCCCGCCTGCTGTTCGACATCTGAGGAATCCCATGAGCAAGCAATTCGACGTGGTCGTCATCGGTGGCGGCCCCGGTGGTTACATCGCGGCCATCCGCGCGGCGCAACTCGGTTTCAACACCGCCTGCATCGACGAGTGGAAAAACGAGAAGGGCGGCCCCGCCCCGGGCGGTACCTGCACGAACGTGGGCTGCATTCCCTCGAAGGCGTTGCTGCAATCCAGCGAGCACTTCGAGCAGGCCGGCCACCACTTTGCCGACCACGGCATCGGGCTGTCCAACCTGAGCATCGACGTCGCGAAGATGCTGGGCCGCAAGGACTCCGTCGTGAAGCAGAACAACGACGGCATCCTGTACCTGTTCAAGAAGAACAAGGTCACGTTCTTCCACGGCCGCGGTTCGTTCGTGAAGGGCGGTGACGCCGGCTACGAGATCAAGGTGGCGGGTGCCACCGAGGAAACCATCTCGGCCAAGCACGTGGTGATCGCCACGGGCTCGAACCCGCGCGCGTTGCCGGGCGCGGCCTTCGACGAGGTCAACGTGCTGTCGAACGACGGCGCGCTGCGCATCCCCGCGGTGCCGAAGAAACTGGGCGTGATCGGTGCCGGCGTGATCGGCCTCGAGATGGGCTCCGTGTGGCGCCGCCTCGGCGCGGAAGTGACCGTGCTGGAAGCGCTGCCGGTGTTCCTCGGCGTGGTGGATGAAACCATCGCCAAGGAAGCCCAGAAGGCGCTGAAGAAGCAGGGCCTCAACATCGAGGTGGGCGTCAAGATCTCCGACGTCAAGACCGACAAGAAGGGCGTCACCGTCTCCTACGCGAACGCGAAGGGCGAGGCCCAGACCCTGGCGGTGGACAAGCTGATCGTCTCCATCGGCCGTGTGCCCAACACCATCGGCCTGAACGCCGAAGCGGTGGGCCTGAAGCTCGACGAACGTGGCGCCATCACGGTGGACGACGACTGCAAGACCAACCTGCCGAACGTGTGGGCGGTGGGTGACGTGGTGCGTGGCCCGATGCTCGCGCACAAGGCCGAGGAAGAGGGTGTTGCCGTGGCCGAGCGCATTGCCGGCCAGCACGGGCACGTCAACTTCAACACGGTGCCGTGGGTCATCTACACCTCGCCGGAAATCGCCTGGGTGGGCCAGACCGAGCAGCAGCTCAAGGCCGAAGGCCGTGCCTACAAGGCCGGCAGCTTCCCGTTCATGGCCAACGGCCGTGCACGTGCACTGGGTGACACCACGGGCATGGTCAAGATGCTCGCCGACGCGAAGACCGACGAAATCCTCGGCGTCCACATCGTGGGCCCGTACGCGTCGGAGCTGATCGCCGAGGCGGTGGTGGCGATGGAGTTCAAGGCCTCGGCCGAGGACATCGCCCGCATCTGCCACGCGCATCCGTCCCTGAGCGAAGCGACGAAGGAAGCCGCCCTGGCGGTCGACAAGCGCACGCTGAACTTCTGAGCGTCCGGTGGGAGTCCGCGAGCTCTACGCCCAGACCCTCGTGGAACGCGGCTTCAAGGCGGACCCCGCGCAAATGCGCGCGGTGGACGCCCTGGAGCGCTGCGAGAACGAGTGGCTCGACTACAAGGCCCGGCGCAGCAATGCGCTGACCAAGATGTTGCGCCACCCGCCCATTCCGCGCGGGGTCTACATGCACGGCGGGGTCGGGCGGGGGAAAAGCTTCCTGATGGATTGCTTTTTCACGTCCGTGCCGCTCACGCGCAAGACACGCCTGCACTTCCACGAGTTCATGCGCGAAGTGCACCGGGAACTGGGCGAGCTGCAAGGCACGGTCAACCCACTGCACGAACTGGGGCGGCGCATGGCGCGCCGCTACCGGCTCATCTGCTTCGATGAATTCCACGTCGCCGACGTCACCGACGCGATGATCCTGCACCGGTTGCTCGACTCCTTGTTCGAGCACCGCGTGAGCATCGTCACCACGTCCAACTTCAAGCCCGACGACCTGTACCCGAACGGGCTGCACCGCGACCGCATCCTGCCGGCCATCGCGCTCTTGAAGGACAAGATGGAGGTGCTGAGTGTCGACAACGGCACCGACTACCGCCAGCGGTCCCTCGAGCAGCTCGACCTGTATCACACGCCTCTCGATGACCACGCGGACGCGGCCATGACGGCTGCCTTCGACAGCCTGGCGGAGGCACGCGACGAGGAGCCGGTGCTGAACATCGAACACCGCCAGATCCGCGCACGCCGCAAGGCCGGTGGGGTGGTGTGGTTCGATTTCGCGGAACTGTGCGGCGGGCCGCGTTCACAGAACGACTACCTCGAGATCGCCTCGCAGTTCCACACGGTGTTGCTGTCCGGCGTGCCGTACATGCCGGTGCGCCTGGCGTCGCAGGCCCGGCGTTTCACGTGGCTCGTGGACGTGCTCTACGACCGCCGCGTCAAGCTCGTGATGTCGGCCGAGGTGCCGGCCGAGCAGCTGTACACCGAGGGGCCGCTGGCGCATGAGTTTCCGCGCACCGTGTCGCGCCTGAACGAGATGCGGTCGGCGGAATTCCTGGCGCTGGCGCGCCGGGATGTCGATACGTCTTTGACCTGACGCGTCAGGTCAGCGCCTCGATGCGCACGAGGGCCAGCGACAGGTTGTCGCCGGCGCCCCGGGCGCGTTGGCGCGCCTTGCTCACCAGCATCTCGCTGGCTTCGCGCGGGGGCAGGGTGTGCACGATGGCGCCCAGTTCCTTCGGCGTGAAGTAGTGCCACAGGCCGTCACTGCAGGCCAACAGCGAATCGCCGATCTCGAGGCGGTCGATGTGGTGCAGCGTGAGGGGCGGGTCCTGGAAGGTGCCGAGGCAACCGGTCAGCAGGTTCGACTGCGGGTGGTTATTGGCTTCTTCCTCTGCGATCTGGCCTTCATCCACGAGGCGCTGCACGAACGAGTGGTCCACCGTGCGCTTGACGAGATCGGGGCCCCGGAAGTGGTACACGCGCGAATCTCCGGCGTGGATGATGTCGCACGCGCGGGACGGGCTGATCAAATAGGCCGTGACGGTGCTGTGGGGTTCTTCCTCGGCGGTGATGGCCGTGAGCTTGATCATCAGGTGCGCTTCCAGCACCAGCTGCTTGAGCAGTTCGCCGGGATCGTCCTGCAGGGCGCCGTGGCGTTCGAACAACTGGCGTGCCGTGAGGATCACCTGGTCGGCCGCCTTGCGGCCGCCGCTCTTGCCACCCATGCCGTCGGCCAGCACCGCCAACGCACACCCGGGCACGCGATGGTGGGGGAGGATCTCGACCTGGTCCTGCTGGTAGGCTCGGTCGCCACGGTGGATACCGGTGGCTGCGGACAAACGATAACCGGGTGAGGTGCTCATGGTCGAAAACTATAATCGCTTTGTACCGATGGAAACACACTGCCGCCGTGATGGATGACAACCTCCACTCCCCCGAGCGGCGCCTGATCGAACTCCGGATCGAACACGCCGACCTCGACAGCCTGATCGACCAGGCCGTCCTGTCGCGTCCGCTCGACGACCTGACGCTGCGCCGCCTCAAGAAGCGTCGCCTGGTGCTGCGCGACGAGATCGCCCGGCTCCACGCCGAACTCGAGCCCCCCGAGCCCGCATGACCAGCCCATTGCGCGAGGCGGTGAGCCAGGCGTTCATGGCCGGCGGAGCCCTGTCCGAGGCCGATCCGCGCTACATCGAGCGCGAAGTGCAGCAGCGCATGGCCGACCACGTGGCCCTCGCCATCGACGAACAGCGGGCGCTGGTGGCCGAGGCCGGCACCGGCGTGGGCAAGACCTTCGCCTACCTGGTGCCCACGCTGCTGTCGGGCAAGCGGGCGCTGGTCAGCACCGCCACGAAAAGCCTGCAGGACCAGCTGTTCCTGCGCGACCTGCCGCGCCTGGTGGAATCGCTCAACCTGCCCACGTCGCTCGCATTGCTGAAGGGGCGCGCCAGCTACCTGTGCCTGCACCGCATGCGCCTGGCGCGCGAATCGGCTCAGCTGCCCGACCGCTGGGCCGTGCGCACGCTCGCCAAGATCGAGAAATGGGCGCAGAGCACCCGCGCGGGCGACCTGGCCGAACTCGACGGCCTCGACGAACGATCCAGCGTGATCCCGCTGGTCACATCGTCACGCGACAACTGCCTCGGCAGCGAATGCCCCGACTACCGGCAGTGCTACGTGATGAAGGCGCGCCGCGAGGCCATGGCGGCTGACATCGTGGTCGTCAACCATCACCTGTTTTTCGCCGACATGGCATTGCGCGACAGCGGTGTCGCCGAACTGCTGCCGAGCGTCGAGGTGGCGGTGTTCGACGAAGCCCACCAGTTGTCGGAGGCAGGCGTCCAGTTCCTGGGCACGCTGCTCGGCACCGCGCAGGTGATCGACTTCGCCCGTGACATGCTGGGTGCCGGATTGCAGCACGCGCGCGGCCTCGTGCCGTGGCAGGAGCTGGCTGCGGCCTGCGACCACGCCGCGCGTGACCTGCGCCTGGCCGCCGCGGGGCGTCTGCGCGAGGTGCGAGGGTCGCTCAAGCTGCGCTGGGACGAACGTGCCGCCAACGCCGATTTCCTGGCGGCGCTCAATGCGGTGGGAGAAGCCTGCACGGCGGCACGCCACGGCATTGACAAGGTGGCCGAGGCGGCCGTCGACTTTCCGAAGCTGGCCGAACGTGCGATGCACTTCGTGCAGCAGGCCGAACTGTTCGCGGCGCCGGTCACGCCCGGCCGCGTGCGGTTCATCGACCTCACGCCGCACCAGGCGCGCCTCATCGAGTCGCCGCTCGACGTGCGCGAGGCGCTGCGCGAGCAGATGGAGCTGGCCAACAAGGCGTGGATCTTCACGTCCGCCACGCTCGGCGACGACGACCGGCTGAGCTGGTTCACCGAATCGGCGGGCCTGGACGACGCCGATACCTTGCGCGTGGGCAGCCCGTTCGACTACCCGGCGCACGCGCGGCTCTACATTCCTGCGGGCTTCCCCAAGCCCAACGAACCCGGCCACCCGGCCGCCGTGGCCCAACTGGCCGCGCGTTGCGCGCGGGCGCTCGGTGGCCGAACCTTCGTGCTCACCACCACGCTGCGCGCGCTGCAGGCCATCGGCGAGGCGCTCAGTGCCGCGTTCGATGCTGAAGGCGATTCGATCCAGGTGCTGCTGCAGGGCAGTGCGCCGAAGCGCCAGCTGCTGCAGCAGTTCATGGCGCAGCCGCGGTCGGTGCTGGTGGGCTCGCAGAGTTTCTGGGAAGGCATCGACGTGCCGGGCGATGCCCTGCAGTGCGTGCTGATCGACAAGTTGCCGTTCCCTCCGCCCAACGACCCCTTGGTCGAGGCGCGGGTCAAGCGGCTGGAGAACGAAGGGCGCAACCCGTTTGCCGACTACTTCGTGGCCGAGGCCGCGGTGTCGTTGAAGCAGGGCGCCGGCCGGTTGATCCGCAGCGAGACGGACCGCGGCCTGCTGGTGGTGTGTGACCCGCGCATGGCGGGCATGAACTACGGCCGGCGGTTGCGCGAGGCGCTGCCACCCATGACCCGCCTCGCCACCGAGGCCGAGGCGCTCGAGTGGCTGGCAGGGCTGTCTGCCGAGGCGATGCCGTTCTGAGGCCGCCAGGGCAGGGCTGCGCCCAGCCCGTCCCCCCGCGGGGGTCAATGAACTTGGGGCGGCCCGGCGTTTCCTTGAGAGATGACTTACTGCGCCGTGGCGGCCTGTTTCGGCAGCTGGGCCAGGTAGCGGCTTTGCGGGAAGTTCTGGCGCAGCACGCGTGCGGCGTCGTCGCGCAGCTGCACCAGGCCCAGGCGGTCGTAGCTCTGGGCCATGATCGACAGGGCCTCTTCCGTGGACGGCGAGGTCTGGAATTCCTGGATGGCCTGCTGTGCGCGGTTGGCCGAGGCCACGAAGGCGGAGCGGCGGAAGTAGTAGCGCGCCACGTGCACTTCGTACGCGGCGAGCGCGTTCACGATGTAGCGCATGCGCACCACGGCGTCGTCCGCGTACTTCGATTGCGGGAACTGCTCGACGAGCTGCTTGAACGACTGGTACGAGTCACGCGAGGCCTGCTGGTCGCGTTCGGACAGGTCCTGCTGCGAGATGCGGCCGAAAATGCCGAGGTTGTCGTTGAAGTTGATGACACCCTGCAGGTACAGTGCGTAGTCGAATGCCGGGCTGGTGGGGTGCAGCTTCATGAAGCGCTCCACCGCCGACAGGGCTTGCGCCTTTTCGCCGGTGCGGTACAGCAGATGGGCGCGTTCAAGCTGGGCCTGTTGACCCAGCAACGTGCCCGACGCACGGCCTTCCAGCCGTTCGTAAAGTTTGATGGCCCGTTCGAAAGAGCCAGCTTCGACTTCGTCCCGGGCCTCTGAATACAATTTCTCGGGGCTCATGCCCGCGGTGTCGTCCTTCGGGGTCGAGCCGCACGCCACCAGAACAGAAGCCGTCATCGCGATGGCGACTGCGCGCCAGGGACGGCCGGGGCGGCGAAGCGAGAAAATCCGGATCATCAGCATGTGGCGCCGCGATGGCGCGTCCGTCAGAAGAGAAGAGCAACGATTATATGGTTCACCCAATGACGCAGGCCGCCGTGGATGCGCTTGCCGACCCCGATGACGAAGGGGTCGACGCGCCCGCCGGCGATGCCAACGAGCGTCGCACCGTCATCCTCGATCGCACGTTCCATGGCCAGCGGCTCGACAAGGCCGTCGTGTCCATGGCGCCCGAGTTTTCGCGCAACTACCTGCAGACACTGATCGAGCAGGGGCATGTCCACGTCGAGGGCCGTGCCGTCGACAAGCCGTCGGCCAAGGTGCACGCGGGCCAGCAACTCGTCGTCGAGATCGTGCCCACGCCCGAGAGCCGCGCCTTCCGCCCCGAGGACATCGCCCTGAACGTCGTGTTCGAGGACGAGCACCTCCTCGTGGTGAACAAGGCGCCCGGCATGGTGGTCCATCCGGCCGCGGGCAACTGGTCGGGCACGCTGCTCAACGCCGTGCTGCACCGGCACCCGGCGGCGGCCACGTTGCCGCGGGCCGGCATCGTGCACCGCCTCGACAAGGACACCTCGGGCCTGATGGTGGTGGGCAAGACGCTGCCGGCCGTGACTGCGCTCGTGCGGTCCATCTCCGCACGCGAGGTGCACCGGGAGTACATCGCCATCGTCAACGGCACCCTGTACGGCGAACCGTTCACGGTCGACGCACCGCTTGGCCGCGACCCGCAGTCGCGTATCAAGATGGCGGTGCTGTCGCAGGGGCGTCCGGCGCGCACCGACGTCACACCGCTCACCATCTACCACCCCGACGAGGGCGCCGGGCTCACCGCCGTGCGCTGCAAGCTGCACACCGGCCGCACGCACCAGATCCGCGTGCACATGGCCTCGCGCGGGCACCCGCTGGTGTCCGATCCGCTCTACGGTGGCCGGCCCGCGCTGGGCCTCGCGCGCCAGGCGCTGCATGCTGCACGCCTGGGCCTCACGCACCCCGATACCGGAGAATGGCTTTGGTTCGACGCGCCGCCGCCGCCCGATCTCGCCGGGGCGTGGGACACCGTGATGACGGGCGACGACGCGGCTGCGTGAAAGCCCGGATGGCCGCCCCGAGCACGTCGTTGCCATTGGCTATACAATAGGCCACGATTTTCCCTTGGCTGCACACGATGTCCTGTGTGTGACAGCGCCACTGCCCAGGGAAACGTTCGCACCGACGAGGATGGCATCCGGGTGCGAGCCCCCATGAAAGAACGGAAGTAGAAGATCGGTGGATGAGGCTTCGTCCGCCGGCTGCGACCCGAGTGCCTGGAGCCCGTGTCGCGGCACCACTTCCTGCCGTTCTTCGGGCCCACGAAACCGGGCCCGGCCTGCGACGCTGGTTTGAAAGAACCCGCTGGTTTGAAAGAAACCGCCCCCGTTCCAGCTTGCCGGCAGCCCCGGCCGAGAATTTGTACGAACGCCCATGAACACACAGGATGCAAAGCGCGTCCTTGAAACCGCGCTCATCTGCGCGCAGCAGCCCCTGCCGTTGAGGGACATGCGCACGCTGTTCGCCGACGAGCTCGGTGCCGATACCCTTCGGTCCCTGCTCGATGAACTCACGCGCGACTGGGAAGACCGAGGTGTGGAACTCGTCGCGTTGTCCACCGGCTGGCGGTTCCAGAGCCGCCCGGAGATGCGCGATTACCTGGACCGGCTGAACCCCGAGAAGCCGCCCAAGTACTCCCGCGCGGTCATGGAGACGCTGGCCATCATGGCCTACCGCCAGCCCGTGACCCGGGGTGACATCGAAGATATTCGCGGCGTGACGGTCAGTTCGCAGATCATCAAGCAGCTCGAGGACCGCGGCTGGATCGAGGCCATCGGCTACCGGGAGGCCCCCGGCCGACCGGCGCTGTATGCCACCACGCGCCAGTTCCTGGACGACCTGGGCCTGGCGAGCCTCGAACAACTGCCGGCGCTCGAAAGCACGTCGTTCGGTGCAGCTGCCGCGCTGGCCGAAGCGGCGGCGGCCGCAGACCAGGCTGACCAGGTTTCGCTGCTGGAGCCTGACCAGGCGGCATTGGGCCTCGAGGCCATGGTGGCGGGCCAGCCCGCCGAGATGGCCCCGGAACCGCAGGCCGAAAACATCCACACCGAACCGCAGTCCGTCGACGCTGCGGCCGAACCGGCTGCCGAAGCAGTCCCCGCCGACACCCCCGTCCCCGCGGACACGCCGCCGGACACCCCCGAACCCGACGACCGGCGCGACGCCCCGGCGCCCGATTTCCCCGAGCCTGCGGCCAATGCCGCCCCGATGGATCCCGAAGCATGAAACAACCCGAAGACACCACGGCAAACGCGCCGGAAGCCCACGCCGAAGCGCCGGCCGCCGATGCGAAGCCCGTGCGCAAGCGCCGCACCACGAAGGCCGCCGCGGCCGCGGCCGAGGGTGATGCACCCGCGGTGACGGTGGCGGCCGAGCCGGCGCCTGAGGCCGTCGCGGCCCCGGACGCACCGGCAGACGCCGAGGCCAAGCCGGTGCGCAAGCGCCGCGCGCCCGCCAAGGCGGCCAAGGCCGAAGAGGCCCCGGAGGCCGAAGCGGCTGCGCCCGCCGAGGCGCCTGTCGTGCGTGAGCCGGCGCCCGTCGTGGCCGAGCCGGTTCCTGCCGCTGCGGAAGTGTCCGGTGACGGTGGCGAGTCGGCCGAGGGTGACGGTGACGGCGAATCCGGTCGTGCCGAGGGCGAAGGCCGTCCGTCGCGCAACCGCCGCCGCAACCGCAAGGACCGCGCACGGGGTGAGGGCCGCGAAGGCGACGAGCCGCGTGCCGAGGTGGCCGCCCTGGTGGCGCCCGCCGCGGCGGAGGCCGGTGAGCTGTTCGCCCAGGTGTTGTCGGGTGACTTCGACGTCGAGGGGTCCGCCGACGAGACCGTGCTCGAAGAGGGCGCCGGCGACGACGAGGCGACCGCTGACGAGGAGGGCGAGGGCGAGGGCGAATCCGAAGCGCCAGGCGCGCCGAAGCGCGTGCTTCAGCCGGACGCCGATGCGCCCAAGCTGCACAAGGTGCTGGCCCAGGCTGGCATCGGTTCGCGCCGCGACATGGAGGAGCTGATCCTGGATGGCCAGATCACCGTGAACGGCGAACCGGCCCACATCGGTCAACGCATCTCGTTCGGTGACCGCATCCAGGTCAAGGGCAAGCCGGTGCGCGTGCGCATCGTGCCGCCGCCGCCGCGCATCATCGCGTACCACAAGCCGGTGGGTGAGGTCGTCACGCACGATGACCCCGAACACCGTCCCACCGTGTTCCGCCGCCTGCCGCGCCTGCAACAGGGCAAGTGGCAGTCGGTGGGGCGCCTCGACCTGAACACCGAAGGCCTGCTGCTGTTCACGAACTCCGGCGAACTGGCCAACCAGTTGATGCACCCGCGCTTCGGCGTGGAGCGCGAGTACGCCGTGCGCGTGCTCGGCACGCTCGAGCCGCATGCCAAGGCCAAGCTGCTCGAAGGTGTGCCGGTCGAAGGGCAGACGGCCAGCTTCAAGTCCATCGAGGATGGTGGCGGCGAGGGTGCGAACCACTGGTACCGCGTGGTCATCACCGAAGGCCGCAACCGCGAAGTGCGCAAGCTGTTCGACACCGTGGGCCTCACGGTCAGCCGCCTGATCCGCATCCGCTATGGCACCGTGGTGCTGCCACGTGGCCTGAAGCGTGGCGTGTGGGTCGACCTGAGCGACAACGACGTCAAGACCATCCGCCGGCTGGCCGGTGGCGGTGACAACCAGCAGCCGCGCCGCGAAGGCCGTGGCAACGACCAGCAGCAGCCGCAGCAGCGTGGCAATGACCGAGGGGGCAACGCTCCGCAGAATCGCAACGACCGCCAAGGCGGGCAGGGCGGTGGGCAAGGTGGCCGAAATGGCCCGCAGAATCGCAACGACCGGAATGACCGCAACGATCGAGGCCCGCGTGGCAACAACCGCGGCAATGGCCCGCAGCAGAACGTGGCGCCGGCACAGGCCCAGGCCCGCGAGCGCGCCGAACCCGACTTCGATCGCGACCGCGACGACGACGACCTCGACTTCGACCCGAGCAAGATCCCGAACCCGCTTGAACAGACGTTCGACAAGCGGTTCGTGAACAAGCCGCGCGGCCAGGTCGGCGGCGCCGGCTTCGGCCGGGGCGGTGGTGGTTTTGGCGCCGGTGGCAGTGCGCCGCCGCGCTCGCCGCAGCCCAAGAAGGGTGCTCCCCGCGAACCCGATCCGCTCCAGACCTCGATGGGCTACCTGGGTGCCGATGCGTACCACGGCCGCAAGGGCGGTGGTGGGCGTGGTGGCAACCGCGGCGGCGGCGGTGGTGGGGGGGGCGGCTACGGCGGCGGTGGTGGTGGCGGGGGCGGCGGAGGCAACCGCGGTGGTGGTGGTGGCGGCGGTGGTCGCCGCGGCGGCCGCTGACCCGGTGCATCGAGGCCCTTTCGGGGGCCTCTTTTGAAAATCGTTGCGGGTTCCTTCATCAGGGAACCCAGCTTCAAGCGTTAGAATCCAAGGCTTTGCCAAGTGCTTGATTCAGGAGAAAAAATCATGGCGATCGAACGTACCCTTTCCATCATCAAACCCGACGCCGTTGCGAAGAACGTGGTCGGTCAGATCCTGTCGCGCTTCGAAGGCGCTGGCCTGAAGATCGTCGCGGCCCGCATGGCCCACCTGTCGCGCAACGAAGCCGAAGCCTTCTACGCTGTGCACAAGGCACGTCCGTTCTTCAAGGACCTGGTCGACTTCATGATCTCCGGCCCCGTGGTGATCTCCGCCCTCGAAGGCGAAGGCGCCATCCTGAAGAACCGCGACCTGATGGGCGCCACCGACCCGAAGAAGGCCGAGAAGGGCACCATCCGCGCCGACTTCGCCGACAGCATCGACGCCAACGCCGTGCACGGTTCGGATGCCCCGGAAACGGCCGCTGCCGAAATCGCCTTCTTCTTCCCGGGCGCCAACGTCTACAGCCGCTGATGCGGTTGACCTCGCGCCGGGCTCCGGCGTTGCTGATGTCTTGCGCGAGGACCCCATGATCATGACCCCGGCCAACCTCCTCGATTACGACCTCGACGGCTTGGCCGCGTATTGCGAAAAGCTCGGGGAAAAGCGCTTCCGCGCCACCCAGCTTTTCCGCTGGATCCACCAGAAGGGCGCGGCCGACTTTGCCGCCATGTCCGACCTCGCCAAATCGCTGCGCGACAAGCTCGCGGGCGTGGCCCAGGTCAAGCCCCTCGACATCTTGAGTGAACAGGCCTCCACCGACGGCACCATCAAGTGGCTGTTCGACGTGGGCGGCGGCAACGCGGTGGAAACCGTGTTCATCCCCGAGACCGACCGCGGCACCCTGTGCGTGTCGTCCCAGGCCGGCTGTGCCGTGGGCTGCCGCTTCTGCTCCACCGGTCACCAGGGGTTCAGCCGCAACCTCACCACCGGCGAGATCATCGCCCAGCTGTGGTTCGCCGAACACCACCTGCGCCAGCGCCTGAAGCTCGCCCCCGGCGAGCGCGCCATCGACAACGTGGTGATGATGGGCATGGGCGAGCCGCTCCAGAACTACTCGGCACTCGTGCCGGCGCTGCGCACCATGCTCGACGACCACGGCTACGGCCTGTCGCGCCGCCGCGTCACGGTGTCCACCTCGGGTGTCGTGCCCATGATCGACCGGTTGCGCGACGATTGCCCCGTGGCCCTCGCGGTGTCGTTGCACGCACCCACCGACGCGCTGCGCGACGACCTGGTGCCGCTCAACCGCAAGTACCCCATCGCCGAACTGCTCGAGGCCTGCGAGCGTTACCTCGACGCCGCGCCGCGCGACTTCATCACGTTCGAGTACTGCATGCTCGACGGCGTCAATGACCTGCCCGAACACGCCCGCGCGCTCGTGAAGATCAGCCAGCAGGTGTCCTGCAAGTTCAACCTGATCCCGTTCAACCCGTTCCCCGAATCCGGTCTCACCCGTTCGCCGCGCGAGCGGGTGACGGCGTTCGCCCAGGTACTGCTCGACGCTGGCGTGGTCACCACCGTGCGCAAGACGCGCGGCGACGACATCGATGCTGCGTGCGGGCAGCTCGCCGGCGAGGTGCAGGATCGTACCAATGCCAGCAAGCGCATGACCCGTGCGCCGATCCGCGTGCACCGCTCGCCGAGCGATGCCGATCCCGCCCCGTTCGTTCCCCCCAAGGAAAATCGCCCATGACGTGTGAGCGCCCGAGGTCCTTCTCTCTCGCAGCCTGCTGGGTGTTCCTGGCGGCCCTTGCCGCCGGATGCGTGCAGGTGCCTCCCGCTCCGGGCACCCCGCCGCCGCTCGGTGAACCGTCCAAGGACCGCGCCACGGCGTCCGACGAAACGAGCACCTCGCGCCGCGCTCGCGTGCGCATGGAACTCGCCACCGCGTACTTCTCCCGCGGCCAGTTGCCCACGGCCCTCGACGAGGTCAAGCAGGTGCTGGTGATCGACCCGAACTTCGCCGAGGCCTACAACCTGCGTGGCCTGATCTACGCCCGCATGAACGACAACGACCTGGCGGAAGAAAGTTTCCGCCGGGCCCTCGCCATCAACCCGCGCGATGGCGATGCGATGCACAACTACGGCTGGCACCTGTGCCAGCGCGGCCGATTCCCAGAAGCGGCCACGCAGTTCGGCCAGGCGCTCGCCTTGCCGCAGTACCTCGGCTCGTTGCGCACCATGCTCGCCCAGGGCGTGTGCGAGGCCCGTTCGGGCAATCTGGCCGAGGCCGAGGCCACGCTGAAGCGTACCTACGACTTCGACCCGAGCAACCCGGTGGTTGCCGTGAACCTGGCCGAAGTGCTGCTTCGCCGGGGCGACTTCGAGCGTGCCCGCTTCTACATCCGCCGCGTGAACCAGACCGACGACACCTCCAACGCGCAGACCCTGTGGCTCGCTGCGCGCATCGAGCGCAAGCTCGGCAACGACCAGGGCGTCAACGAGTTCGGCCTGCGCTTGCGCAACCGTTTCCCCAAGTCCCGCGAATCGCTGGCTTTCGACAGGGGCGCCTTCGATGAGTGAGCCGCTGTCCCAACCGGACATCTCGCCGGAACCGGCCCCGGGCACAGCGCCCGCCACGGCCGGCGGCCTGCTGCGCCAGGCGCGCCAGGCCCGCGGCCTGCATATCGCGGCACTCGCCACGTCCATCAAGGTCACGCCTCGCAAGCTCGAACTGCTGGAGGCCGACCGGTTCGACGAACTGCCCGGCGCCACGTTCACCCGGGCGCTGGCCCAGACGGTGTGCCGCACGCTGAAGATCGACCCGGCGCCGGTGCTCGCGCTGCTGCCGGCGTCGGTCGACAAGGGCCTCGAGCGCATGAGCCGCGGCCTCAATGAGCCGTTCCGTGACCGTCCCGGCCGCCAGCTCCCCGCCGATTTTTCGTTCCTGAAGAACCCGGTGCGCCTGGGCGCGATCGCGCTCGTCGTGCTCGCGGTGGTGGTGTACGTGCTGCCGGGCAGCTGGATCGGCGAGCGGCTGCGGTTTGCGCCGTCGGCGTCAGCCCCTGCCGCCAGCGAACCGGCGTCCACTACCGTCACCGAAACCGTGGGCGATGCCACCGTGCCCGTGGTCAGCCCCGACGCGAGCGCCTCCGCCGCCGTCGTGACGGTGCATTCCGCGCCGGCCGAAGCGGGCGCCGAACCCGCCGCGTCCGCGCCGTCGGGCGCGGCCACGGCACCGGTGGCCGGCGCGCTGCAGCTGCGCACCACCTCGGAATCTTGGGTGGAAGTGATCGACCGTCGCGGCGTGGTGCTGTTCTCGCGCATGCTCCAACCCGGAGAAACCGTCGGCCTCGACGGGACTTCACCGCTCCGGCTCAAAATCGGCAACGCCAGCGCCACGCGGGTCACGTACAAGGGCGAAGGGGTTGATCTCGCCCCGGTCACCTCGCGTGACAACGTGGCCAAACTGGAACTCAAGTAAGCCGGCCTCGCGCCCCTTCACGGCAGCACGCACCATGTCAGACGCAGCATCCGCCCTCGACGATTTCATCGAACCCGCCCGCCCGGCCCAGCGCGCCTCGCGCCAGGCCACTGTGCGCTGGGGCTCCCGCATCGTCACGCTCGGGGGTGGTGCCCCGGTCCGCGTGCAGTCCATGACCAACACCGACACGGTCGATGCCATCGAGACCGCCATCCAGGTCAAGGAGCTGGCTGTGGCCGGCTCGGAGATGGTGCGCATCACGGTCAACACGCCCGAGGCCGCCGCCGCCGTGCCGCACATCCGCGAGCAGCTCGACCGCATGGGCGTCGACGTGCCGCTCGTGGGCGATTTCCACTACAACGGCCACCGGCTGCTCACCGACTTCCCGGCCTGTGCCGAAGCGCTGTCGAAGTACCGCATCAACCCGGGCAACGTGGGCAAGGGCGACAAGGGCGACCGCCAGTTCGCGCAGATGATCGAGATCGCGGCCAGGCACGACAAGGCCGTGCGCATCGGCGTGAACTGGGGCAGCCTCGACCAGGAACTGCTCGCGCGCATGATGGACGAGAACGGCCGGCGTGCCGAGCCGTTCGAGCCGCAGCAGATCATGTACCGCGCCATCGTCACGTCGGCCATCGAGTCGGCCCGGCGTGCGGTCGAGCTCGGCTTGAACCCCGACAACATCATCCTGTCGTGCAAGATGTCGGCAGTGCAGGACCTGGTCACCGTGTACCGCGCGCTGGCGCGCCGCTGCGACCATGCGCTGCACCTCGGGCTCACCGAGGCCGGCATGGGCACCAAGGGCACCGTGGCGTCGGCCACGGCCCTCGCGCTGCTGCTCCAGGATGGCATCGGCGACACCATCCGCGTGTCGCTCACGCCCCAGCCGGGCGAGGCCCGCACGCAGGAGGTGGTCGTGGCGCTGGAGATCCTCCAGTCGCTCGGCCTGCGCTCGTTCAACCCGAGTGTCACGGCCTGCCCCGGATGCGGCCGCACCACCAGCACCACGTTCCAGGAGATGGCCAAGTCCATCGACGACTACCTGCGCGCGCAGATGCCTGTGTGGCGCGCGCGTTACCCCGGCGTCGAGAAGATGAAGGTCGCCGTGATGGGCTGCATCGTCAACGGGCCGGGCGAAAGCAAACACGCCGACATCGGCATCAGCCTGCCCGGCAACGGCGAGGCCCCGGCCGCGCCGGTGTTCATCGACGGCGAGAAGGCCCTGACGCTGCGCGGCGAGCGCATCGCCGAGGAGTTCCAGGCCCTCGTCGAAAACTACATCGAAAAACGCTACGGAACGGCGACCCGATCCGAGGGTCAACCGGCCTGACCTGCTGGCAGGCCGGTCTTGCACCGGCTGCCCGCCCAACACCTGCAGCGGCCCTCGCGGCTCGACGCATAATCTCGCCTTCGTCTGAAAGCTCCCACCATGGCCACGCAACTCGACCTCGAAGAACAAGAACAGCTCGACCAGCTCAAATCATTCTGGAAGAAGTACGGCAACCTCATCACCTGGGTGCTGATCGCGGTGCTGGGCGCGTTTGCCGCCTACCAGCTCTGGGAGAACCGCCAGCGTGAGCAAGCCGGCAAGGCCGGCCTGCTGTACGACGAACTGGACCGTGCCGCCAACGCCGGTGACGTCGAGAAAACCAGCCGTGTCTTCAGCGACCTGAAGGAGCACTTCCCGGCCACGGGTTTCGCCCAGCAGGGCGCGCTGCTGGCCGCGAAGGTGCAGGTGGAGAAGGCCCAGCCCGACGCGGCCGTCGCCACGCTGACCTGGGCCGCCGAACACGCCACCGAGGCCGAGTACAAGACCATCGCCCGCCTGCGCCTGGCCGGCGTGCTGCTCGACCAGAAGAAGCCCGATGAGGCGCTGAAGCAGCTCGCCAGCGCCGACGCCCCGTCGTTCGTGGCCCTGGTGGCCGATCGCCGTGGCGACATCCTCGCCGCTCAAGGCAAGACCGAGGAAGCCAAGGCTGCGTACCAGCAGGCCTGGAAGGGCATGGACTCCCGCCTCGAGTACCGCCGCCTCGTCGAGGCCAAGCTGACCGCCCTGGGTGCGGCGCCGGAAGCCCCTGCGAAGGCGGCCACATGATGGCGGCTGTTTCCCGCACGGGCCGCCAGGCGGGCGCATGGAGCCTGGCCGGTCTGGTGGCCATGGCGCTGGCTGGCTGCTGGGGTGGCCCCACGAAACCCGATCCCACGCCGCTCGCGCCGCTCGAGGCCAAGCTGGTGGTGGCCCAGGCCTGGAACCAGAGCATCGGTTCGGTGAGCTTCCCGCTGGCCGTGGCCGTGAACGATGGCACCTACACGGTGGCCAGTGATGACGGCACCGTCCTCGCGCTGAACGCCGCCAATGGCGCGCAGGTGTGGCGCGCCGACGTGGACGCCAAGCTGTCCGCCGGTGTTGGCAGCGACGGCCGCATCGCGGCCGTGGTCACGCGCGACAACGAGCTTGTCGTGCTCGACAAGGGCGTGGTCACCTGGCGCAAGACCCTGCCGTCGCGTGTGGTGACGTCGCCGCTCGTGGCCGGCGAGCGTGTCTTTGTCGTGTCGGTGGACCGCACCGTGAACGCGTTCGATGCCTTCGACGGCCGCAAGCTGTGGACGTACCAGAAGCCGGGCGACGCGCTGACGCTGTCGCAAGCCAGTGTGCTGCAGCCGTTCCGGGACACCTTGCTCGTGGGGCAGGGCGGCAAGCTCGCCGGGCTCGATCCGCTGAACGGACAGGTCCGCTGGGAGTCCACCGTGGCGTCGCCGCGGGGCACGAACGAAGTGGAGCGCCTTGCCGACCTCGTTGGGCCGGGCGCACGCTTCGGCGAACAGGTCTGCGTGCGCGCGTTCCAGGTGGCCGTGGGTTGCGTGAACGCTGAACGTGGCACCTCGATGTGGAGCCGCAATGCCTCCGGCAGCGATGGCGTGGCCGGCGACGACCGCATGGTGGTGGGCGCCGACAACATCGACCGCATCACTGCCTGGCGCACCGTCGACGGTTCCGTCGCGTGGTCAGGTGACAGCCTGCTGTACCGTGGGCTGTCGTCCCCGGTGATGGCGGGCCTGTCCGTTGTCTTCGGCGACAGCGAAGGGTACGTGCACTGGTTCGGCCGCGACAGCGGCACGGCCGTGGCACGCCAGGCCACCGATGGCAGCGCCATCGTCGTGGCCCCCACACGGGCGGGCAATGTCACGCTCGTGGTGACCAGCGGCGGCGGTTTGTACGCTTTCCGGTCCGAATGAACCGGAGCCTGATCTGATGAAACCCGTCATTGCCGTGGTCGGTCGACCCAACGTCGGCAAGTCCACGCTGTTCAACCGGATGACCAAGAGCCGCGACGCCATCGTCGCGGACTTTTCCGGCCTCACCCGCGATCGCCACTATGGCGACGGCCGCCTGGGGGACCGCGAATTCATCGTGGTCGACACCGGCGGTTTCGAGCCAGACAGCTCCACCGGCATCGTCAAGGAAATGGCCAAGCAGACGCGCCAGGCCGTGGCCGAGGCCGATGCGGTGGTGTTTGTCGTCGATGTGCGCAGTGGGCTGTCCGCCCAGGACCACGACATCTCGCGCTACCTGCGCTCGGTGAACAAGCGGGTGTTCCTGGCCGTGAACAAGGCCGAGGGCATGGCCGAATCGCCGCTGCTCGGTGAGTTCTACGAGCTCGGCATGGGCGAGCCGCACCCCATCTCCGCGGCGCACGGGCAGGGCATCCGAAGCCTGCTGGACGTGGTGCTGGCCGACTTCTTCTTCGACGAAGACGAGGATGAGGGCGAGGAACCCGCCCCGCAAGAAGACAAGCCCATCCGCCTGGCCGTGGCCGGCCGCCCGAACGTGGGCAAGTCCACGCTGATCAACACCTGGCTCGGTGAAGAACGGCTGGTGGCCTTCGACATGCCGGGCACCACGCGCGACGCCATCACGGTGCCGTTCGAGCGCAACGGCCAGAAATTCGAGCTGATCGACACCGCCGGGCTGCGCCGCAAGGGCAAGGTGTTCGAGGCCATCGAGAAGTTCTCGGTGGTCAAGACGCTGCAGGCCATTGCCGACGCCAACGTGGTGCTGCTGTTGCTCGACGCCACGCAGGGTGTGTCGGAGCAGGACGCCCACATCGCCGGGTACATCCTGGAAAGCGGCCGCGCCGTGGTGCTGGCCGTCAACAAGTGGGATGCCATCGACGACTACCAGCGCGAAGTGCTCGAGCGCTCCATCGCCCAGCGGCTGGCGTTCCTGAAGTTCGCCCCGGTGCTGCGCATCTCAGCCATTCGCCGCCAGGGCCTGGGTCCCGTGTGGCAATCCATCGCCGACGCCCATGCCTCGGCGTTCCGCAAGATGACCACCCCGGTGCTCACCCGCCTGCTGCACGAGGCGGTGGAGGCCCAGACGCCCAAGCGGGCCGGCGCGTTCCGTCCGAAGCTGCGTTACGCGCACCAGGGGGGCATGAACCCGCCGGTGATCGTGATCCACGGCAACTCGCTGGAACACGTCACGGCGGTGTACAAGCGGTACCTGGAAGGGCGCTTCCGCGAACACTTCAAGCTCAGCGGTACCCCGTTGCGCATCGAAATGAAGTCGTCGCAGAACCCGTTCACCGACAAAGACTGAGGTCCATTGCGCAAACCGGGTTGGTGCAGCGCATCACTGTGTTAACGTGCAGTCTCCTCCCTCTCTCATCGCTCGTTCTCTCAAACACGGAGCATATCGTGAGCAACAAAGGCCAACTCCTCCAAGACCCGTTCCTGAACCTTCTCCGCAAGGAACACGTACCGGTCTCGATCTACCTCGTCAATGGCATCAAGTTGCAGGGCCACATCGAATCCTTCGACCAGTACGTCGTTCTCCTGCGCAACACCGTGACCCAGATGGTCTACAAGCACGCCATCTCCACGGTCGTGCCGGGCCGTGCGGTCAACTTCAGCACGGCGGACGCCCCTGAACAGGCCTGACGCCCAGGCCGCCTCCGCCGGGAACCATCGCACCTTGACTGCTGCGGCTGACCTTCCTCGGGCAATCCTGGTCGGGGTCGACTTCGGCGGCGATTCGCCGTTCGACGCCAGCCTCGACGAGTTGGCCCTGCTGGCCGAATCGGCCGGCGACCTGCCCGTGGCGCGCATCACCGCCCGCCGCAAGGCACCCGACCCCGCGTTTTTCGTGGGCTCGGGCAAGGCCGATGAAATCAAGGCCCTCGTCGAGGGGCACCGCGCCGAAGCGGTGCTGTTCGACCAGGCGCTGTCGCCTGCCCAGCAGCGCAATCTGGAACGGCACCTCGGCGTGGCCGTGGCCGACCGCACCATGCTGATCCTCGAGATCTTCGCGGCGCGGGCGCAGAGCCACGAGGGCAAGCTGCAGGTCGAGCTGGCCCGGCTCCAGTACCTGTCCACCCGCCTCGTGCGCCGCTGGAGCCACCTGGAGCGCCAGCGCGGCGGCATCGGCAACCGTGGTGGCCCGGGTGAAGCCCAGATCGAACTCGACCGCCGCATGATCGGCGAGCGCATCAAGTCGGTCAAGGAGCGGCTGGTCCGCGTCAAGAAGCAGCGTGGCACGCAGCGGCGCGCGCGCGAGCGCAGCGGCACGTTCCGCATCTCGCTCGTCGGGTACACCAACGCGGGCAAGTCCACCCTGTTCAATGTGTTGGTGAAGGCCCGCGCGTACGCGGCCGACCAGCTCTTCGCCACGCTCGACACCACCACGCGCCAGCTCTACATCGAAGAGGCGGCACGGTCGGTCTCGCTGTCCGACACCGTGGGTTTCATCCGCGACCTGCCGCACAAGCTCGTCGACGCGTTCGAGGCCACGTTGCAGGAAGCGGCCGACGCCGACCTGCTGCTGCACGTGATCGATGCGTCGAGCCCGGTGATCGGCGAACAGATCGCCGAGGTCGAGCGTGTGTTGCGCGACATCGGTGCGGGTGACATCCCGCAGGTGCTCGTCTACAACAAGCTCGACAACCTCGATCCGTCCCGCCAGCCCCACGAGCTCACCGACGTCCTCGAGCTCGAGGGGGGTGTGCGCGTGCCGCGTGTGTTCGTCAGCGCGCTGCAGGGGCGGGGCATGGCGGAACTGCGCGGGCTGCTTGCTTCAGCGGCGGCGGGAACCTTGCCGGCCCACTTGAACTCGATGCATACGTCCTCCATCTGGGACCCTGCGGCGCAAGCGGCGGAACAAGCGGCGGTGCAAACTGCACCGTCTTCGGCGCCTTCGGATGAGCTCATCGAGCCGTCCGGGGAACATCACCCATCACAACCACAATGACCATGAGCCGATCTTCCTCATCGCCTGACCGCCTCACGGCCCGGGCCACCGGTGTGGCAACGGCGCTGAAGGCGCTGATTGCCGGCCTGGCGACCCAAGCACGCTGGCGCCTGAGCGGGCGCGCCGAGCCGATCCTGAACAACGGCAACCGCGGCGACGGCCCGCCCGACATGGAAGAAATGTGGCGCGACTTCAACCGTCGCCTGAGCGGCCTCTTTGGCGGCAAGGGCGGCGGCCCGCGGCCCACGGGCCCGGGCAACGGCGGCAACAACTTCCAGCCCGACATGCGCAACGCGGGGGTCGGCATCGGCCTGATCGCCGGTGTCGTGGTGCTGATCTGGGCCGGCAGCGGCTTCTTCATCGTGCAGGAAGGCCAGCAGGCCGTCGTCACGTCATTCGGCAAGTACGACCACACGGCCAACGCCGGCTTCACGTGGCGTTTCCCGTACCCGTTCCAGGCGCACGAGATCGTCGCGTTCACGCAGGTGCGCACCGTCGAGATCGGCCGCAACAGCGTGGCTCAAAGCACGGGGCTGCGCGAATCGTCGATGCTCACGCAGGATGAAAACATCATCGACATCCGCTTCACGGTGCAATACCGGCTGAAGGATGCCCGCGCGTTCCTCTACGAGAACCGCGATCCGGAACCGGCTGTCGTGCAGGCCGCCGAGTCGGCCGTGCGCGAGATCGTGGGCCGCAGCCTGATGAACGACGTGCTCTACGAGAAGCGCGACGCCATCGCCACCGACCTGATGAAGTCCCTGCAGGCCCAGCTCGACCGCCTCAACACCGGCATCCTGATCGTCAACGTCAACGTGGGCAGCGTGCAGCCGCCGGAACAGGTGCAAGGCGCATTCGAAGACGTCACCAAGGCCAACGCCGACCGTGAACGTTCCAAGAACGATGCCGAGGCGTACGCCAACAACGTGATCCCGGGCGCCAAGGGCAATGCCGCGCGCCTGAAGGAGCAGGCCGAAGGCTACCGGTCGCGCGTGATCGCGGAGGCCGAGGGTGAGGTCGAACGTTTCAACCAGGTGCTGACCGAGTACCAGAAGGCGCCGGCCGTCACGCGTGACCGCCTGTACGTGGACGCCATGCGTTCCGTGTACTCGAACGTCACCAAGGTGATGATCGACACCAAGAGCAACTCGAACCTGCTGTACCTCCCGCTGGACAAGCTGATTGCCCAGACGGCCGCCGTCCCGGCAGCCGCTGGTGCCGCACCGGCCGCGCCGGTGCCTGATCCGGCACCGAGCGTGCTCGGCAACAACATCGACAGCCGCTCGCGTGACAACCAGCGCAGCCGTGACCGGGAAAGCCGCTGAGCGGACGGGAGAACAAGACTCATGAATCGCATCGGTTTTTATGTGGCCAGCGCCCTGGTGGCGCTGATGGTGGCATCGTCGTGCCTGTTCATCGTGGACCAGCGGCAGTTCGCCGTGATCTACGCGCTGGGTGAGTTCAAGGAAGTCATCAGCGAGCCGGGCCTGAAGTTCAAGCTGCCGCCGCCCGTGCAGAACGTGGTGTTCCTCGACCGCCGCGTGCAGACGCTCGACAGCCCCGAGACCCGGCCCATCTTCACCGCCGAGAAGAAGAGCCTGGTGGTGGATTGGCTGATCAAGTGGCGCCTGATCAACCCGAAGGAATTCATCCTGAGCAATGGCGCGGCCGACATGCGCAACTTCGAGAGCCGCCTGAGCCCCATCGTGCAGGCTGCGTTCAACGAAGAGGTGACCAAGCGCACGGTGCAAGCCATGCTGGCCACCGATCGCGAGCTGGTGATGCAGGGCGTGAAGAGCCGGTTGTCCGACGAAGCCAAGTCGTTCGGCATCGAGATCGTCGACGTGCGCATCAAGCGTGTCGACTTCTCCGCCAACATCACGACGGCCGTGTACCAGCGCATGGACTCGGAACGCAAGCGTGTGGCGGCCGAGGTGCGCGCTACCGGCCAGGCCGAGGGTGAACGCATCAAGGCCGACGCCGAACGCCAGCGCGACGTGATCCTGGCCGAAGCCTTCCGCGACGCCCAGAAGGTGATGGGCGATGGCGATGCCAAGGCCTCGGCGCTGTACGCCGACTCGTTCGGCCGCGACCCGCAGTTTGCCCAGTTCTACCGCCGCCTCGATGCCTACAAGGCCACGTTCCGCAGCAAGTCGGATGTGATGGTGATCGACCCCGACACCGACTTCTTCAGCGCCCTGCGAGGCGCCTCCGGCAGCCGCAAGTAAAGCCGCAGGCCCGATGGACGGTTCGCTGAGCGACCTGCTCATCGGCGCCTTCGCGCTGATGCTCGTGTTCGAAGGGCTCATGCCCTTCGTCAACCCGAAGCTGTGGCGCCGCATCTTCGAGATGGCGACCCGCCTGTCCGACGGCCAGATCCGCTTCCTCGGCCTGGGCAGCATGGTCGCCGGCATCCTCCTGCTGGCCCTTTGGCGCTAACCCCGAAGCAAGCGAAGCGAAGCGCCAGATCCAGCCACCCGCGAGGACCGGCTCCGCCGGCCGACCCGGGGTCGCCCCTCGGGGGCAGGAGCGAAAGCGACTGGGGGGCCGGCATCCACCCTGTACAATCTGTTTTTTAATCCCCCGGTCATTTCACATGTCGTCTGCTTGGCTGCTGCCCGAGCACATCGCTGACGTCCTGCCTTCCCAGGCGCGGCGCATCGAAGAACTCCGCCGCGATCTGCTGGACGGGGCGCGGGCTTATGGTTTCGAACTCGTGATGCCCCCGCTGCTGGAGCATCTGGATTCATTGTTGTCGGGCACGGGCAGTGCGCTCGACCTGAAGACCTTCAAGCTGGTCGATCAGCTCAGCGGCCGCACCCTCGGTGTCCGCGCCGACACCACGCCCCAGGTGGCGCGCATCGACGCCCACCTGCTGAACCGCCAGGGCGTGACGCGCCTGTGCTACTGCGGCCCGGTGCTCCACACGCGGCCTGAAGGCCTGCACGGCACCCGTGAGCCGCTGCAGTTCGGCGCCGAGATCTACGGCCATGCCGGCCTCGAGGCCGACCTGGAAGTCCAGGAAATCGCGCTGGATGCGCTGCAGCGCGCTGGCGTCAAGAAGCTCACGCTCGACCTGGGTGACGCCCGCATCGTGCGTGGCGCCCTGGCCGACGTGACACTCGACGCCACCACGCGCGACGCCGTCTACGCCGCGCTGGCCGCCAAGGATCAACCCGCACTCGACGCACTGACCACGGGTTTCCCGGCCGAGTCGCGCGCCGCGGTGCTGGCCCTGCTGCGCCTGTACGGTGGCGACGACGTGCTGGCCGCCGCCCGCCGCGAATTGCCGGCCCGCCCGCTCATCCAGGCCGCGCTGGACGACCTGCAATGGCTCACCCAGCACCTGCGCGCCGCCTACCCCGACGTGCGCATCGGCTTCGACCTGGCCGACCTGAGCGGCTACGCGTACTACAGCGGCGCCCGCTTCGCGATCTTCGCGGCCGGCTCCAGCGATGCGCTGGTGCGTGGCGGCCGCTACGACGAGGTTGGCGCCATCTTCGGCCGCAACCGGCCGGCGGTCGGATTCAGCACCGACCTCAAGCAACTGGTGGTGCTGGCGTCGGTGCACCCGCTGCGCCCGGCCATCCGCGCGCCGTGGGGCGAAGACGCCGCGCTGCGCCAGGCGATCCGCCAGCTCAGGGAGCAGGGCGAGTCCGTCGTCTGCGTGCTGCCGGGCCACGAACACGAAGGCCAGGAATTCGATTGCGACCGCGAACTGGTCGCCTCGAACGGTCAATGGCTCGTGCGCGCGCTCTGAGTCACCCTCTGAGCGCGCCACGGGTCCTCGCATTCCATTTCTCGAACCGGAATCAAAGTCATGCATCAAAAACGCAGCGGCCACAACGTGGTCGTGGTCGGCACCCAGTGGGGTGACGAAGGCAAGGGCAAGGTCGTCGACTGGCTGACCGACCACGCGCAGGCCGTCGTGCGCTTCCAGGGCGGTCACAACGCCGGCCATACGCTGGTCATCAAGGGCGTGAAGACCGCGCTGCAGCTGATCCCCTCGGGCATCATGCGCGACGGTGTCAACTGCTACATCGGCAACGGCGTGGTGGTCGATCCCACCCACCTGCTCGGCGAAATCGAACGCCTGGAGGCCATCGGCCTCGAAGTGCGCTCGCGCCTGTTCGTCAGCGAATCTTGCCCGCTGATCCTGCCGTTCCACGTGGCCGTCGACAAGGCCCGTGAGGCGCTCCGCGAAGACAGCGGCGCCGGCAAGATCGGCACCACGGGCAAGGGCATCGGCCCCGCCTACGAAGACAAGGTGGCCCGCCGCGCCCTGCGCGTGCAGGACCTGAAGCACCCCGAGCGTTTCGCCAGGAAGCTGCGCGAGTTGCTCGAGCTGCACAATTTCGCGCTGACTGGCTACCTGAAGTCCGAGGCGCTCGAGTTCCAGCCCATCTTCGACCACGCCATGAAGGTGGCCGAGCAGATCAAGCCCATGCTGGCCGACGTGGGCTACGCGCTGCACAACGCGCACAAGCAGGGCGCCAACATCCTGTTCGAGGGTGCACAGGGCACGTTGCTCGACATCGACCACGGCACATACCCGTACGTCACGTCCAGCAATTGCGTGGCCGGCAACGCCGCCGCCGGTGCCGGCGTGGGCCCGGACCTGCTGCACTACATCCTGGGCATCACGAAGGCGTACACCACGCGCGTGGGCAGCGGCCCGTTTCCCACGGAACTCGACTGGAACACGCCGGGCACCGTGGGTTACCACCTGTCCACCGTGGGCCAGGAACGGGGCACCGTGACCGGCCGCCCGCGCCGCTGCGGCTGGCTCGATGCCGCGCTGCTCAAGCGCTCGGTCATCATCAACGGCATCTCGGGCCTGTGCATCACCAAGCTCGACGTGCTGGACGGCCTGGACGAGATCAACGTGTGCGTGGGCTATGAGCTCAACGGCAAGCGCCTCGACATCCTGCCGCTCGATGCCGACGACATCGAGGCCTGCAAGCCCATCTACGAGGTGTACGCGGGCTGGACGGAAAAGACGTTCGGCATCACGTCGTGGGATGCGCTGCCGCTCAACGCGCGCCGCTACCTCGAGCGTGTGCAGGAGCTGATCGGCGCGCCGATCGACATGGTGAGCACCGGCCCCGACCGCGACCACACCATCCTGTTGCGCCATCCGTACCAGAGCTGAACCCCAAGGACCCCGCAGTATGCTCACCGACGACGGCAAACACCTCTACGTCTCCTGGGACGAATACCACATGCTGATCGAACGCCTGGCCCTCAAGGTCGACGCGTCCGGCTGGCAGTTCGACCAGATCCTGTGCCTGGCCCGCGGTGGCCTGCGCCCGGGCGATGTGCTTTCCCGGGTGTTCGACAAGCCGCTGGGCATCATGTCCACCAGCTCGTACCGCGCCGAGGCGGGCACCATCCAGGGCCGGCTCGACATGGCCAAGTACATCACCCTGCCCAAGGGCGAGCTGGCCGGCCGCGTGCTGCTGGTCGACGACCTGGCCGACTCGGGCGTGACGCTGCGGGCCGTGGTGGATCGCCTGCGGGGCATGCCCGCCATCTCCGAGCTGCGCTCGGCGGTGATCTGGACCAAGGGAGTGTCCACGTACACGCCGGACTACTACGTCGAACTGCTGCCCACCAGCCCGTGGATCCACCAGCCGTTCGAGGAATACGACGAACTCCGGCCCGACGGCCTGGCCAAGAAGTTTGCGATTTGAGCAAACGCAGAAATAATGAAGGCCCGCACTCTGCAGGCCTTCACGATGAACAACGAAGAGGGACCGGTCACGTTTCGCGCTGATCGCCTCGTTGGGCAGCCCCGAGACGGGCTGCTTCGTCCGCGGTCCGGCAGCCTGCCGGCCCGCTTGTGTTTCGTTTCACCCGTTCTGCAAGGCGCCTCGTCGCGGCCTTGTTTCGCCCGGCGCGCGTTCGCGCGCCGCTTCGCCCTCGGTGCGCGCGCATCGGGTTCGGTGCTTCTCCCTGGTCTTCACACGAACACGCCTGCGGCATTGCTGCGTCGTGCGCTCTTGTGTGCGCCTTTGTTGCCGCTCTTGTGTGACAAGGCCGCCGCACAAAGCAAAAAGCCCTGCGCTTTCGCGCAGGGCTTGCAATGCTTTGGTGCCCAGGAGAGGACTCGAACCTCCACGGTGTTACCCGCTAGTACCTGAAACTAGTGCGTCTACCAATTCCGCCACCTGGGCATTTCAGGAAGTCTTGGATTCTATCATCAAAAAATCTACCACGCAACAATCTTCTTCAACAATCGGCACGGAGCTGATGAATGAAGTCGAAGGCACGGTGCAAGGTCACCGCGACGGACATGGGTTCCTGGTCCGCGACGACCGCCAGCCCGACCTCTATCTTTCGCCGCAGGAGATGCGCGCGGTGCTTCACCGCGACCGCGTGAAGGCGCGCATCGTCCGCTACGACCGCAAGGGCAGGCCGGAGGGGCGGGTGGTCGAGATCATCGAGCGCCGCAAGTCGCCCATCATCGGCCGGCTGCTGCACGAAAGCGGCATCTGGCTCGTGGCACCCGAAGACAAGCGCTACGGCCAGGACATCATGGTGCCGAAGAACGCCATCGCGAACGCGACGGCAGGGCAGGTGGTGGCCATCGAGCTCACCGAACCGCCGTCGCTGTACTCGCAGCCCATGGGCCGCGTGACCGAGGTGCTGGGTGAGATCGACGACCCGGGCATGGAGATCGAGATCGCCGTGCGCAAGTACGAGGTGCCGCACCAGTTCTCGGCCGAGACGCTGTCGCAGGCCGCCGGCCTGCCCGACAAGATCCGCCCGGCCGACCGCAAGGACCGCATCGACCTCACCGACGTGCCGCTGGTCACCATCGACGGCGAAGACGCACGCGACTTCGACGACGCGGTGTACTGCGAACCCATCAAGACTGGGCGCGGCAAGTCGGCGTTCGAAGGCTGGCGCCTCGTGGTGGCCATCGCCGACGTGAGCCACTACGTGAAATCGGGTGAGCCCATCGACGAGGACGCGTACGAGCGGGCCACCTCGGTGTACTTCCCGCGCCGCGTGATCCCGATGCTGCCCGAGAAGCTCTCCAACGGCCTGTGTTCGCTCAACCCGAACGAGGACCGGCTGGCGATGGTGTGCGACATGCTCATCACGCAGGCGGGTGAGATCCAGGCCTACCAGTTCTTCCCGGCCGTGATCTGCTCGCACGCGCGGTTCACGTACACCGAGGTGGCGGCCATCCTGGGCAACACGCGGGGCCCCGAGGCCGCGCGCCGCAAGGACCTGGTGCCCGACCTGCTGAACCTGCACGAGGTGTACCGGGCCCTGCTGAAAGAGCGGGCGCGCCGCGGCGCGGTCGACTTCGAGACCACCGAGACCCAGATCGTCTGCGACGAAAACGGCCGCATCGAGAAGATCGTGCCGCGCACCCGCACCGAGGCCCACAAGCTGATCGAGGAAGCGATGCTGGCGGCGAACGTCTGCTCGGCCGACTTCATCGCCACCAGCAAGCACCCGTCGCTGTACCGGGTGCACGAGGGTCCCACGCCCGAGAAAAAGACGCTGCTGCAGAACTACCTGAAGGCACTCGGCCTGGGGCTGTCCATCGGCGACGACCCGAAACCCGGCGAGTACCAGGCCATTGCCGCGGCCACGAAGGACCGGGTCGACGCGCAGCAGATCCACACCATGCTGCTGCGGTCCATGCAGCAGGCCATCTACACCGGCACCAACAGCGGCCACTTCGGCCTCGCGTACGAGGCCTACACGCACTTCACGAGCCCCATCCGGCGCTACCCCGACCTGCTGGTGCACCGCGTGATCAAGGCGCTGCTCCACAGCAAGCGGTACAGCCTGCTGACCGGCGCGATCGAGACGCCGGCCAAGGCCAGGAAGGGCGCCGGCGCCGAGGCCGAACAATGGGAAGTGACGGGCGCGCACTGCAGCGCCAACGAACGCCGCGCCGACGAGGCCTCGCGTGACGTCGAGGCGTGGCTCAAGTGCCGTTTCATGCGCGAGCACCTCGGCGAGGAGTACGGGGGCACGGTCACGGCGGTGACCAGCTTCGGGCTCTTCGTGACACTCGACGCGCTGTACGTCGAGGGGCTGATCCACATCACCGAACTCGGCGGTGAGTACTACCGGTTCGACGAAGTGCGCCAGGAGCTGCGCGGCGATCGCTCCGGCGTGCGCTACACCGTGGGCGCACGCGTGCGGGTGCAGGTGATCCGCGTCGACCTCGATGGACGCAAGATCGACTTCCGCATGGTCAAGGAGGGTGAGGACACGACACCGGCCCCGCGTGCGCGCGGCCGCGAGAAAGGGGTGGAGAAGGCCGCCAGCGCGGCTGAAGAGCTGGCGAACGTCAAGGAGACCGATCGTGCCGTGAAGGCCGCCACGCGGGCCCGCAAGGCGTCCGTGGCGGGCCACCCGGTGAAGGCGGCGAAGTCGGCCGCCCGCAAGGGGGCACCCAGCAAGGCGCCACGCCGGCGCTGAGCCTCAACGGCGCGACAGGGCGTGCAGGGCCTCGACGAGGTCCGCCGCCCGCAACGGTGTCGTGAGGCACCGGTCGGCCGCCTCGCCGTGCTGCCACGTGCCGTGGCACGCGGGTGCCAGGGGTTCTCCGCCGGCCAGGGCCCAGAGGCCACCGATCCAGCCGGCCAGCACGTCGCCGGTGCCGGCCGTGGCGAGCGCGGCGTTGCCGGTGGGGTTGATGAACGGCGCCTCGCCCGGGGCGGCCACCACGCTGCCGGATCCTTTCAGCACCACCACGGCCTGGAACCGCCGGGCCAGCAGCCGGGCGGCTGCCAGGCGGTCGTGCTGCACGGTGGCCGTGTCCGTGCCGAGCAGCCGGGCGGCCTCGAGCGGGTGGGGCGTGAGCACCGTGCCGTGCCCGCGCGGGCCACGGGCCGCGAGGAGGGCCTGCAATGCGGTGTCGGCGGCGATGGTGTTGAGGGCGTCGGCGTCGAGCACCAGCCGTTCAGCCTGGCTGAGCAGGCGGGGCAGCGCCCGCAGGATGGCACTGCCGCCGCCGCAGCCGGCCACCACCGTGGCGTGGGCCGGCAGGTCGTGCTGGCGGGCGGCCGGCCGGAACATCAGTTCCGGGCGCACCAGGTCGTGGGTGAGGGCTGACGGGTCGAGCAAGTCCACGTGGACCCGCCCGGCGCCGGCAGCGTGGGCCGCTCGGGCCGCCAGCACCGCGGCACCGGTCATGCCGGGCCCGCCCCCCACCACCAGCACGTCGCCGAAGCTGCCTTTGTGCTGGGCATGCCGGCGGAGCCGCCCTTGGGGTGGTGCGGGGCGCCAGGCCGTGGGTGGTTCGGCGCCGGCTGGCACCTCCAGGTCGTCGAACCACACGTCACCCGCGTGATCGCGGCCTGCGCCGGTGAAAAGACCCGGCTTGAGCGTCAGCAGGCTCAGTGTGTGCGTGGCCTCGACGCACGCCGGGCCGAACGGCTGGCCGGTGTCGGCGTCGAGGCCGGACGGCAGGTCGATGGCCAGCACCGGGCACGGGGCGGCGTTCAGCCGGGCGATCAACGCGGCGAGTGCGCCGCCGGGTGCGCGGGTGCTGCCGACGCCCAGCACGGCGTCGATGGCCAGGTCGCCGGGGGCCAGGGGATGGGCGGGCAGCGAGACCGACACCCGCACGCCGGCGGCGAGGGCCCGCTGGTGTGCGATGCGGGCGTCGGCGGGCAGGTTGGCGGGGTCTGCGGCCAGCGTGACGCTCACGTCGAGGCCTTGGGCATGGAGGTGTACCGCGGCCTCCAGGCCGTCGCCACCGTTGTTGCCCGGCCCGCAGGCGATCCAGGCCCGATGGGCATGGGGCGCGATGGCCCGGGCCAGCCGGGCAACCGACTCGCCGGCCCTCGCCATGAGCGCAAACGGCGGGTGGGAGGCCTGGGCGGCCTGTTCGATGCGCCGCGTGGCCTCGCGCCCGAACAGCGGCACGCACTGCACCGGAGGCTGCAGGCGCGCCGGGCCGGTCATCGTGCCAGCCTCTCCAGGCCCAGCCCGTCGGTGTCGACCGCGGGCGGGCGGCCCCCGAGGGTGTCGGCGACCAGGCGCGCGGAACCGCACGCCATGGCCCAGCCGGCCCCGCCGTGGCCGAGGTTCAGCCACACCCCGGCGATGCCGCTCGTGCCGATCACCGGCGGGCCGTCGGGCAGCATGGGCCGGGCCCCGCTCCAGCGTTGCGCCTGGCTCAGGCGCGCCGCGCCGGGGAACCAGTCGTCGAGCACCTTGTAGAGGCGAGCGAGTTCGTCCTGCTGGCGGCCTTTCGCGGCATGACCCATCCGGGTGCCGCCGGACACCCGCAACCGCGAGCCCAGCCGGTTGATCACGACCCGGTGGCGGTGGTCGGTCACGGCCGAGCGGGGGCCGATGTCGGGGTGGGCCTCGTGGTGGCGGATGGGGGTGGTGACGGACTGGCCGAATACCGCGGCCATCGGCAGCTTCAGGCCGTGCGGGGCCAGCAGGGCGTTCGAGCCGAGCGCCGCGCAGACGATCACGGCGTCGAAGGTCTCGTCGATGGGTTCGTTCATGGGCACCGTGGGCTGGAATGCCGGCACGGCCGGGGTGTCGCCATGGGAGGTCAGCCTGCTCGTGGTTTCCTCGTGGGACGAGTGCACGACCGTCAGGCGCGGGCGTTTGCCGGGCTCGATGGCCTGCACCGTGGCGTGGAAGCGGAACTCCGCGCCCAGCCGCTCGGCCTCGGCGCGCAGCAGCAGCGCGAACTGCCGGCAGTTGCCCACCTCGTCACCGGGCAGGTGGATGCCGCCGTGCAGGGGTGTTTCGGTGTTCAGGCCCGGCTCGACGGCATGGCACTGCGCGGTGTCGAGCGTGTCGAAGCGGATGCCCTGTTCGGCCAGCAGGGCAAGGGCGGGCTGCACCTGCTCCTGCTCCTTGCGGGTGCGCAGCAGCACGAGGTGGCCGTCGCTGCGTTCGTAGTCGAGTTGCAGGTTGGCCGCCAGGCCGTGCAGGCGTTCCCGGCTGTACGCCGCCAGCCGCTGCATGCGCAGCTGGTTCGTGCGGTGCGCCGCGGGCTGCCCGGCACGCCACCAGCGCCACATCCAGCCCCAGGCGCTGGGTGGCATGCGCCATGGGTTGTGGCGGTCGAACAGGCTGCGCAGCAGTTGGCCGGCGGCCCCCGGCCCCGCCCAGGGGCCCACGGCGCCCGGCGACGCGAGCCCCGCCTGGGCGAAGCTGGCCTCCACGGCCACGCTGCCGCGGCGCTCGAACACGACGACCTCGTGGCCGTCGGCCGCCAGTTCATAGGCGGTGGTGACCCCGATCACCCCCGCGCCGATCACGGCGACCCGCATCAGGCGGCCCCTCCGGCAGACAGGGTGTCGGCGATGGCACGCGAGACGTCGAGCACGGTGTCGTCGGCGAGCGCCGGCGCCCACACCATCAGGCCCACGGGCAGTTCGTCCGGGGCATGGCAGGGCAGCGACAGCGCGCAGCCGTCGAGGAAGTTCACGACCGACGGGTTGCGCAGCAGCAGCGCGTTGGCGGCAAAAAAGGCCTCGTCGGTGGACAGCGCCGCGATGGCCGGTGCCACGACGGGCACCGTGGGCGACAGCATCGCGTCGAACGCCTGGAGTTTTGTGCCCACGCGGCTGATCCAGTCGCGGCGGGCGGCGATCAGGTCGAGGTGGTCGGCCGCGGAGATGGTCTCGCCGCGGCGGATGCGGGAGACCACCCGCGGGTCGTACTGGTTTTCGGCCCGGGCCAGCAGCGGACGGTGCCAGGCCCATGCCTCGGCGGCCGGGAAGCCGCCCATTGCGTTGAGCGCGCGCAGTTCCGCGAGTTCGGCCAGCGCGATCTCGTCGACGCGCGCCCCGGCCGCGCGAAGCCGCTCGAGCGTGCGCGTGAACGCAGCGGCCACGGTGGTGTCGAGCCCGTCGAGCATCGTGGTGGCCGGCACCGCCAGGCGCAACGACGCCACCGGGCGGCCGGCCAGGCGCACGGTGCGGCCCGCCAGCACCTCGTGCAGCAGCACGGCGTCGCGCACGGAGCGGGTGATGGCGCAGGCCGTGTCAAGGGTAGGGGACAGCGGCACCGTGCCATCGGTGGGGGTGAGCCGGGCGGTGTTCTTGAATCCCACGAGGCCCTGCAGCGCGGCGGGGATGCGGATGGACCCGCCGGTGTCGGAGCCGAGGGCCGCCCAGGCCGCGCCGGTGGCTACCGATACGGCCCCGCCCGACGTGGAGCCACCCGGGATGCGCGGTTCGGCGTCGAGGCGTGCCGTGGCCGGGTTGGCCGGCGTGCCGTGGTGCGGGTTCATGCCCACGCCCGAAAACGCGAACTCGGTCATGTGGGTGTGGCCGGTCAGGGCCGCGCCGGCGCGGCGCAGGCGGGCCACGGCGGGGCAGTCGGCCGTGGCGGGGGCGCGGCCGCGCAATGCGAGCGAGGCCGCCGTGGTGGCGAAACCCGCCACGTCGAACAGGGCCTTGATGCTGACGGCGAGCCCGGCGAGCGGCGGCAGCGGGATGCCGGCGCGGTGTTGCAGGTCGATGGCGGCGGCGGTGGCTTCGGCGTGACCGGTGAAGCGCTGGAGGTAGGTGTGGGTGTTGGGGGCGGCATCGGCCGCCAGGGTGCTGCGGGCCAGGGCACCCGTGGCGCTTTCGCGGCCGAGGAGGATGGCTTCGCGCGCAGCGCTCAGGTCATGGGTCATGGAGAAAGGGTCGAAGGCCGTGCTACACTCTACGGGTTTATCTGAGGGCGCCCATGTCGGGGGTCCCGGTGAAACCGCAATCCTGCGAAATCGCGAATCCGGTTGTTGAAAGGTGTTGAATGCACCCTGCCAGGCGGTTGTTTCAAACGAAACGCTGCTGAAACAGAGGCTTTCAATTCAAGCCGGATTCTAGAACCAACCTTTGGAGTTCACATGTCTGTCACCATGCGTGAAATGCTGGAAGCCGGCGTCCATTTCGGCCACCAAACCCGCTTCTGGAACCCGAAGATGGCCCCGTACATCTACGGCCATCGCAACAAGATCCACATCATCAACCTCGAGAAGACGCAGCCGCTCTTCAACGACGCGATGAAGTTCATCCGCCAGCTGGCAGCTCGCCGCGGCACCATCCTCATGATCGGCACGAAGCGCCAGGCCCGCGAAGTGATCGCGGCCGAAGCCCAGCGCGCCGGCATGCCCTACGTCGACCAGCGCTGGCTCGGCGGCATGCTGACCAACTTCAAGACGGTCAAGGGCTCGCTGAAGAAGCTGAAGGACATGCAGGCCCAGATCGAAGCCGGCACGGAAATCCGCATCAAGAAGGAAGCCCTGCTGTTCCAGCGCGACCTGGCCAAGCTCGAGAAAGACATCGGCGGCATCCAGCACATGAATGCGCTGCCTGATGCCATGTTCGTGATCGACGTCGGCTACCACAAGATCGCCGTGCTCGAAGCCAAGAAGCTGGGCATCCCCGTGATCGGCGTGGTCGACTCCAACCACTCGCCGGACGGCATCGACTACGTGATCCCGGGCAACGACGACTCGTCGAAGGCCGTGGCCCTGTACGCGAAGGCTGTTGCCGACGCCGTGCTCGAAGGCAAGGCCAACGCGACGAACGAGGTCGTGCAAGCCGTGTCCGCCGGTGGCGACGAGTTCGTGGAAGTCAACGAAACGGCCTGAGGCCTCCGGCCCCGGTTCGCCTGAAAGGGCGGGCATGAAAAGGGGCTCTTCAGCCCCTTTTTTTCAACCTCACACATGATTCACTGGCACGCGCCCCCGGGTGTGTGTGCCAAACCTCACGGAGATTCACGATGACCGCAATCACTGCAAGCATGGTCGCCGAGCTGCGCGCCAAGACCGATGCGCCGATGATGGAGTGCAAGAAGGCACTGACCGAAGCCGCTGGCGACATGGAAAAAGCCGAGGAACTGCTGCGCGTCAAGCTCGGCACGAAGGCCGGCAAGGCCGCTTCCCGCGTCACGGCCGAAGGCGTTGTTGCCGCGTCGGTGGACGGCACCGTGGGCGCCCTCGTCGAAGTGAACTGCGAAACCGACTTCGTGTCCAAGAACGACGACTTCCTGGCGTTCTCGAAGGCCGTCGCCGAACTGATCGCCAAGAACAACCCGGCCGACGTGGCCGCCGTGGGCGCGCTGCCGCTGTCGCAAGCCACCTTCGGCCCCACCGTCGAAGACGTGCGCAAGGGCCTCATCGGCAAGATCGGCGAAAACATGTCGATCCGCCGCTTCAAGCGCTACGCGGATGGCGGCCAGCTGGCCAGCTACCTGCACGGCACCCGCATCGGCGTGCTCGTCGAGTTCAACGGTGACGCCACGGCCGCCAAGGACGTCGCGATGCACATCGCCGCCATGAAGCCCGTCTCGCTGACGTCCGCCGACGTGCCGGCCGACCTGATCGAGAAGGAACGTTCGGTTGCCACGGCAAAGGCCGTGGAATCCGGCAAGCCGGCCGACATCGCCTCGAAGATGGTCGAAGGTTCGGTCCAGAAGTACCTGAAGGAAGTCAGCCTGTACAACCAGGTCTTCGTGAAGGCCGCCGACGGCAAGGCCACGGTCGAGCAGCACCTGAAGGGCGTCAAGACCGAAGTCAAGGCGTTCACGCTGTACGTCGTGGGCGAAGGCATCGAGAAGAAGGTCGACGACTTCGCGGCCGAAGTGGCTGCGCAAGTGGCGGCCGCCAAGGGCGCCTGACCTCCCGGTGACCCACGCGGGCAGGGGGCTTGCATGCCCCTTGTCCGATCCAGACGGATAGACTTCGACGCGGCACCACCCACGTGCCATGTTCATCGACCACAGGGAGATCCCCGCATGCCGGCGTACAAACGCATCCTTCTGAAACTTTCGGGCGAGGCCCTGATGGGCGACGACGCCTATGGCATCAACCGCGCCACCATCGTGCGCATGGTGCGTGAAGTCCAGGAAGTGACCCGGCTCGGGTGTGAAGTCGCCGTCGTGATCGGTGGCGGCAACATTTTCCGCGGCGTTGCCGGTGGTTCCGTGGGCATGGACCGCGCCACCGCCGACTACATGGGCATGCTGGCCACCGTGATGAACGCACTGGCCCTGGCCGACACCATGCGCCAGGAAGGCATGACCGCCCGCGTGATGTCCGCCATCGCGATCGACCAGGTCGTCGAGCCGTACGTGCGCCCCAAGGCGCTGCAGTACCTCGAAGAGGGCAAGATCGTGGTGTTCGCCGCCGGCACCGGCAACCCGTTCTTCACCACCGACACCGCGGCCGCGCTGCGAGGTGCCGAGATCGGCGCCGAGGTGGTACTGAAGGCCACGAAAGTCGACGGCGTCTACACCGCCGACCCGAAAAAAGACCCGTCCGCCACGCGTTACAGCAAGATCAGCTTCGACGAAGCCATCAGCCGCAACCTGCAGGTGCTCGACGCCACGGCGTTCGCCCTTTGCCGCGACCAGAAGCTGCCGATCAAGGTGTTCAGCATCTTCAAGGAAGGTGCGCTGAAGCGTGTGGTGATGGGCGAAGACGAGGGCACCCTCGTCCACGTTTGAGTTGAGGAAAAAGCCATGAGCACCGCAGACATCCACAAGAATGCCGAAGCGAAGATGATTCGTTCGATCGAATCCTTCAAGGGCGAACTCCAGAAGATCCGCACCGGCCGCGCCCACCCGGGCATCCTCGACCAGGTGCAGATCGAGTACTACGGCTCGATGGTGCCGATCAGCCAGGTCGCCAACGTGTCGTTGCTCGACGCCCGCACCATCACCGTGCAGCCGTGGGAAAAAGGCATGGGCCCGAAGATCGAGAAGGCCATCCGCGAATCCGACCTGGGGCTGAACCCGTCGTCCCAGGGTGACCTGCTGCGCGTGCCGATGCCCGCGCTGACGGAAGAGCGCCGCCGCGAACTGACGAAGGTCGTGCGCAACGCCGGCGAAGACAGCAAGGTCGCCATCCGCAACCTGCGCCGCGACGCCAACGAGCAGGCCAAGAAGCTCACCAAGGACAAGGAAATCTCCGAGGACGACGAGCGCCGTTCGCTCGACGACGTGCAGAAGCTGACCGACCGGTACATCGCCGAAGTCGATCGGCTGATCGCCGCCAAGGAAGCCGAAATCATGGCCGTCTGACGGCCATCGTCCGGGTCGACCGCTTGTTTTTCTCGAAACCACCCTTGGAATCGCAGTCTCGTATTCCCCGCCACCTGGCCATCGTCATGGACGGCAACGGCCGGTGGGCCAAGAAGCGGTTCATGCCGCGGTTCTTCGGCCACAAGCAGGGCGTCGATGCGCTGGTGCGCACCGTGGCGGCGTGCGCCGACCGCGGCATCGAATACCTCACCGTGTTCGCGTTTTCCAGTGAAAACTGGAAGCGCCCCACCGAAGAGGTGTCGGGCCTGATGGACCTGGTGCTGGTTGCCGTGTCCAAGTACCTGGCCAAGCTTGCGAGCGAAGGCGTGCGCATCCGCATCGTCGGCGACCGCTCCCAGGTATCCGACAAGGTGCGCAACGCCTGGGACCAGGCGGAGCGTGTCACCGAACAAAACCGGCGCATCACGCTGTCGGTCGCGTTCAACTACGGCGGCCGCTGGGACATCGTGCAGGCCTGCCAGCAGGCCATCCGCGACGGCGTGCCGGCCCACGAACTCGACGAGGCCCGGCTCTCGCGCTACATGGCGATGAACTTCGCCCCGGATCCCGACCTGTTCATCCGCACCGGCGGGGAAGTGCGCATCAGCAATTTCCTGCTCTGGCAGGTGGCGTATGCTGAACTGGTCTTCAGCGACTGCCTCTGGCCCGAGTTCGGCGACGCCCAACTCGACGCCGCGCTGGCCGACTACGCCGACCGCGACCGCCGTTTCGGCGGCGTGAAGGCCACCGACAACCTCGCCGAAAAGGCCTGATCCATGCTCAAGCAACGCGTCATCACCGCGGTGGTCCTGTTGCTCGTCCTGCTGCCCGCGGTGTTTGCACCCGTGTCGTGGCCGTTCGCGGTGCTCACGCTGGTGATGATCACCGCGGCCGGTTGGGAGTGGGGGCGCCTGAACGGCGCGGGTGCCACGGGGTCGCTGGTCATGGGCGCGCTCGTGGGGGGGCTGTGCGCCGCCGCGCTGCAGCTCGGCTGGGTCGGCGTGGGTGCCAGCCCGGCGTGGTGGCTGGCCTGTGGTGTCTGGGTGCTGGGTGGCGCGCTCGCCATCAAGGTCGGGCCCACGGCTTGGCCGGGCCTGCCCAGGGCGGCCCGCTGGGTGCTGGGTGTGGCGATGCTGTTCACCGCCTGGCTCGCGCTTGCCAGCGCCAAGGTCGTGGGCCTCAACTACCTGCTGTCGGTGTTCTGCCTCGTGTGGGTGGCCGACATCTCCGCCTACTTCGGCGGGCGCACCTTCGGCCGGCGCAAGCTCGCACCCACGATCAGCCCCGGCAAGAGCTGGGAGGGGGTCTGGAGCGGCATGGTGGGTGTGATGCTGCTGGCCGCGGCCTGGATCCTGATCGACAAGACCTGGCCGCTCGGATCGGCCAGCGTGTTCACCCTGCTCTGGCAGCGGTTCGACGTGCTCGGGCTTATGCTCGCCCTTGTGTTCCTCTGTGCGATGAGTGTGCTCGGCGACCTGGTCGAATCGCTCGTCAAGCGTTCGGCCGGTGCCAAGGACAGCAGCCAGCTGCTGCCGGGGCATGGCGGGGTGCTCGACCGGGTCGACGCGCTGCTGCCCGTCTTCCCCATCGCGATGGCGCTCAGTTCGCTCTGACCCGAGAGCCGCCGCGGCGCCGTCATTTCCCTGGTGTTCCCCATGTCCAAGTTGTCCTCGGCCCGCCAGCGGGTTTGTGTCCTCGGTGCCACTGGCAGCATCGGCACCAACACGCTCGACGTGCTGGCGCGCCATCCGGACCGCTACGAGGTGGTGGCCCTCACCGCCCACGGCCGTGTGGCCGAGCTGCGTGACCAGTGCCTGCAATGGAAACCGCGGTTTGCCGTGGTGGCCGAGGCCGGCCCGGCACAGGCGCTGCAGCGCGAACTGCGCAGCGCCGGCCTGCGCACCGAGGTGCTGCACGGCAGCGGGGCGCTGTCCGACGTGGCGGCCCATGCCGACGTGGACGTCGTGATGGCCGCCATCGTGGGGGCGGCCGGCCTCGAGCCGTGCATCGCCGCGGCCCGCGCCGGCAAGCGCCTGCTACTGGCCAACAAGGAAGCCATCGTGGTGGGCGGGGCACTGTTCATGCAGGCCGTGCGCGACGGTGGCGCCACGCTGCTGCCCATCGACAGCGAACACTCCGCCATCTTCCAGTGCCTGCCCGAAGACCGCAGCACCTGGGCCCAGCGCATCGACCACATCGTGCTCACCGCCTCCGGCGGCCCGTTCCGAGACCGTGATCCGGCCACGCTGGCCAACGTCACGCCCGACGAAGCCTGCGCGCACCCGAACTGGGTCATGGGCCGCAAGATCTCGGTCGACTCGGCCACGATGATGAACAAGGCGCTCGAGGTGATCGAGGCCCGCTGGCTCTTCGACCTGCAACCTGAGCAGATCCGCGTGGTGGTGCATCCGCAGAGCATCATCCATTCGATGGTGGTGTGCCGTGACCGCTCGGTGCTCGCCCAGCTGGGCACGCCCGACATGCGGGTGCCCATCGCGTATGGCCTGTCGTTCCCGGAGCGCATCGAATCGGGCGCCTCGCTGCTCGACTTCACGTCGCTGTCCGCGCTGACGTTCCGGCCCGCGGGTGCCGACCGCTACCCGGGCCTGCACCTGGCCTGGCAGACGCTGCGCGCGCCCGAGGGCAGCACCACAGTGCTGAACGCGGCGAACGAAGTGGCCGTGGCGGCCTTCCTGGCGGGAACCATCCGCTTCGACCAGATTCACAGTGTCAATGCACGCTGCCTCGACGCCGTTTCGCCCGACCCCGCCGCCACCCGCAGCGTGGGCGGCCTGCTCGACCTCGACGCCACGGCGCGCCGGCAGGCCGACGCCATCGTCGCGGCGCTGACGCCATGATCACGCTGCTCGCCTTCATCGTCACCATCAGTGTCCTCGTGGTGTTCCACGAGTACGGGCATTACCGGGTCGCCCGGGCCTGTGGGGTGAAGGTGGAGCGGTTCTCACTCGGTTTCGGTCCCGTCATCTGGCGCTACCAGCGCACGCCGGACAGCACCGAGTTCACGCTGTCGGCGCTGCCGCTCGGCGGTTACGTGCGCATGCTGGGGCACGGCCCGGAGCCGGTGCCGGCGGCGCAGCACGCGGTCGCGTTCAAGTTCAAGCCGCTCTGGCAGCGCACCGCCATCGTCGCGGCCGGCCCGGCCGCGAACTTCCTGCTGGCCGTCGTGCTCTATGCCGCGTCCAACTGGATGGGGGTCGATGAACCCCAGGCCCGCTTGGGCACGCCGGTCGCGGCCACGCTGGCCGACCGGGCGGGGCTCCGCGCCGGCGACTGGGTCAAGGCCACGTCGTCCGACGGGCTGACCTGGCAGGACGTGCGCTCGATGGCCGACCTGCGCTGGGCGCTGACCCAGGGCGTGCTGAACGCCGAACCGCTGCACCTGAACGTGGCCAATGCGCGCGGGCAGGGCGCCCGTTCGGTCGTGCTCGACCTGGACACCCTCGGCACCAAGGAAGTCGATGCAGCGGTGATGCGCCGCGTGGGGGTCTCGCTGTGGATGGGTGACCCCGTGGTGGGGGAAGTGCGTCCCGGCCCGGCCCTCGACGCCGGCCTGAAGGCCGGTGACCGCGTGCTGTCGGTCGACGGTGTTGCCATGGGCGACGCCAACGAGCTGTTCGCCACGATCCGGGGCGATGCCAACGGCACGCCCATGGCGTGGCGCGTGGAACGGGGCGGCCAGGTGCTGTCGTTCACCATCAAGCCCGACAGCGTGCTCGACCGCAACCAGCGCATCGGCCGCATCCACGCGGTGCTGGGGCAGCCGCCCCAGATGGAGAAGGTCAGCTACGGCTTTGCCGAGGGGCTCACCCGCGCGGCCTCACACACCTGGGGCATGTCGGTGCTCACGCTGAAGATGCTCTGGCGCATGGTCACCTTCGACGCATCCTGGAAACAATTGAGTGGCATGCTGACCATCGCCGACTACGCTGGCCAGTCTGCCCGGATGGGCCTGTCGTACTACCTCGGCTTCCTCGCCGTGGTGAGCGTGAGCCTCGGCGTGCTCAACCTGCTGCCGTTGCCGATGCTCGATGGCGGACACCTGATGTATTATCTTTTCGAGGCAGTGACTGGACGCCCCCCTTCAGACGTGTGGCTCGACCGGCTCACACGCGGCGGCCTCGCCATCATGATCATGATGATGTCGCTCGCCTTCTACAACGACGTGGCCCGCTACCTGGGCCAGCACTGACCACCGCATGCGAACTCCCCCCGCCTTCACTGTGTCCTGTCCGAACCTTGCCCGCCCCACCATCGTTGCGATGGCGGTGGCCGCCGCCTTGGCTAGCGCTCCGGCGTTTGCCGTCGAGCCGTTCGTGCTGAAGGACATCCGTGTCGAAGGCCTGCAGCGTTCCGACGCCGGCACGGTGTTCGCTGCGCTGCCGTTCCGCGTGGGCGACACCTACAACGACTCCAAGGGCGCCGCCGCGCTGCGCGCGCTGTTCGCCACCGGCCTTTTCAAGGACGTGCGCATCGAGGTCGATGGCGACGTGATCGTCGTGATCGTCGAGGAACGTTCGGTCATCGCGAACATCGACTTCGTGGGCCTGAAGGAGTTCGACAAGGACGCCCTCAGCAAATCCCTGAAAGACTTCGGCATCTCGGAAGGCATGCCGTTCGACAAGGCGCTGGCCGACCGCGCCGAGCAGGAACTCAAGCGCCAGTACCTGACGCGCAGCCTCTACGGCGCCGAGGTGGTCACCACCGTCACCCCGCAGGAGCGCAACCGGGTCAACGTGACGTTCACCGTCACCGAAGGCGCCGCCGCCAAGATCAAGGAAATCCGCATCACCGGGAACAAGGTGTTCTCGGAAAGCACGCTGAAGGGCCAGCTGGACCTCAACGACGGCGGATGGCTCAACTGGTACACCAAGGCCGACCGCTACTCGCGCTCCAAGCTCACGGCCGACCTGGAAACCCTCCGGTCCTACTACCTGAACCGCGGCTACCTCGAGTTCGCCGTCGAATCCACCCAGGTGGCCATTTCGCCGGACAAGCAGGACATCACGATCACGGTCAACGTGGTCGAAGGCCAGAAGTACACCGTCACCGCCGTCAAGCTCGAGGGCGAGTACCTGGGCAAGGAAGAGGAATTCAAGGCCCTCGTGAAGATTCGCCCGGGTGAACCCTACCGCGCGGAATCCGTGGCCGAGACCACCAAGGCCTTCACCGAGAAGTTCGGCAACTTCGGCTACGCGTTTGCCCGCATCGATTCGCGCCCGGAAATCGACCGCGCGAGCGGCCAGGTGGCCATCACGCTCTTTGCCGAGCCGGCGCGCCGCGTGTACGTGCGCCGCTTCAACGTGTCGGGCAACAGCCGCACGCGCGACGAGGTGGTGCGCCGCGAATTCCGCCAGTTCGAATCGTCGTGGTACGACGGCCGCCGCATCAAGCTCTCGCGCGACCGCGTTGACCGCCTCGGTTACTTCAAGGAAGTCAACGTCGAGACCAACGAGGTGCCGGGCACGGCCGACCAGGTCGACCTGAACATGAACGTGGTCGAGAAACCCACCGGCAACCTGATGCTGGGTGCCGGCTTCTCGAGCGCCGACCGCTTCTCGCTGAGCGGCTCCATCAAGCAGGACAACGTGTTCGGCTCGGGCACGTACCTCGGCATCGAGGTCAACACCAGCAAGTCGAACCGCAACCTGGTGCTGAGCGCGTCCGACCCGTACTTCACCATCGACGGCATCTCGCGTTCGTACGACCTGTTCTATCGCACCAGCCGCCCGGTCAACAGCCAGGGTGAGGACTACAAGCTCGTGACCCCTGGCGCGTCGGTGCGGTTCGGCGTGCCGTTCACGGAGTACGACACGGTGTTTTTCGGTCTCGGCATCGAGCAGACCGACATCCGCGGCGACTTCGGCATGCCGTTGCAGTACCGCCGCTACCGCAGCGAGTTCGGCGAGAAAAGCACATCGGTGCCACTGACCCTCGGCTGGACCCGTGACGGCCGCGACAGCGTGCTGGTGCCCAACGAAGGCCAGTACAAGCGCATCAACATCGACTGGGGCGTCGCCGGTGACACCCGTTACGTGCGCACGAACGCGCAGTTCCAGCACTACTGGCCCATCACGAAGCAGTACACCTTCGCGTTCAACGCCGAGGGCGGCTACGGCAAGGGCCTGCAAGGCCGGCCGTACCCGATCTTCAAGAACTTCTACGGCGGCGGCCTGGGCACGGTGCGTGCCTTCGACCAGAGCTCGCTCGGCGAGGTGGACTTTGCCGGCGCCTACCTGGGTGGTTCGAAGCGCATCAACCTGAACGGCGAGTTGTACCTGCCGGTGCCGGGCACCGGCAACGACCGCACGCTGCGCATCTTCGCGTACACCGACGTGGGCAACGTCTGGGGCGAGCGCGAGAAGGTCGACGTCGACGGCCTGCGGGCGTCCGCTGGCCTGGGGTTGAGCTGGGTGTCGCCCATCGGGCCGCTGAAGCTCAGCTACGGCTCGCCCATCCGCTCCAAGCCAAGCGATAGAATCAGCCGTTTCCAATTCCAAATCGGGACCGCGTTCTAATGAAAAGCCCTCTGGTGAAGTGCGTTCTGGCCGCCGCAAGCCTGGCTTGGACGGCATCGGCGGCGCAAGCGCAGGAGTTGAAGATCGGCTACGTCAACAGCGACGCCGTGCTTCGTGATGCGGTGCCGGCGAAAGCCGCGCTCAACAAGCTCCAGGTCGAGTTCACCAAGCGGGAAAAGGAACTCACCGACATGGGCGCGCGCCTCAAGGCCGCTGGTGACCGCTTCGACCGCGACCAGCCCACCATGCTGGAGTCCGACAAGGTCCGCCGCCAGCGCGAGTTGATCGAGCAAGACCGCGAGTTCCAGCGCAAGCGCCGTGAATACCAGGAAGACCTGAGCCAGCGCCGCAACGAAGAGCTGGCCTCGGTGGTCGAGCGTGCCCAGAAGGCGATCAAGAAGATCGCGGAAGACGAGAAGTACGACCTCGTCATCCAGGAGGTGCTGTTCAGCAGCAAGCGCATCGACATCACCGACAAGGTGATCAAGGCCCTCGACGCCCAATCGGGCAAGTGAACGCGGTGGCCACGATCACCCTGGGTGACATCGCTGCCCATCTCGGCGGCGAGCTCACCGGCGACCCCCTCCTGACGATCGACCGTGTCGGCCCGCTCGAGAGCGCCACGCCCCACACGATCTCCTTCATCTCCAATCCGCGTTACCAGGCCCAGCTGGCGTCGTCGTCTGCCGGCTGCGTGATCGTGGGTCCGGCGTTGCGAGATGCGGCGCTCGCCCGCGGGGCCGCGCTCGTGCTGCCCGATCCGTACCTCGCGTTCGCCCGGCTCACCCAGTGGTGGGTGGCCCAGCACCGCCCGCCCGTCACGCCCGGGGTGCACCCCACCGCCGTGGTCGACCCGTCGGCCCGCGTGGCGGCCAGTGCCAGCGTCGGCCCGTTCGTGGTCATCGAGGCCGACGCCGTGATCGGCGAGGGCGCGCAGATCGGCGCGCACGGTTTCGTGGGCCGCGGGTCCACCATCGGCGCCGACACCCGTTTTGCCCCGCGTGTGACGTTCAACCACGGCTGCCACATCGGCGCCCGTGGCATGCTGCACCCGGGGGTGGTGGTGGGTGGCGACGGCTTCGGCTTCGCGCCCAACCAGGGGCGGTGGGAAAAAATCGAGCAACTGGGTGGCGTGCGCATCGGCGACGACGTCGAGATCGGCTCCAACACCTGCGTGGACCGCGGGGCGCTCGACGACACGGTGCTGGAAGAGGGCGTCAAGCTCGACAACCTGATCCAGATCGCCCACAACGTGAAGGTGGGTGCATTCACCGCCATGGCCGGGTGTGCCGGCGTGGCCGGCAGCACGGTCATCGGCAAGCACTGCACCATCGGCGGTGCCGCGATGATCGTGGGCCACCTGAAGATCGCCGACCACGTCAACATCTCGGGTTGCACTGCCGTGACCCGCTCCATTTCGAAGCCGGGCGTGTACACCGGCCTGTTCCCCATGGACGACAATGCAACCTGGGAAAAGAACGCCGCGACCCTGCGCAACCTGCATGCCTTGCGCGATCGCGTGCGTGCCCTGGAAAAGAAGAACTAGCTCACCATGATGGACATCTACGAAATTCTCAAGAAGCTGCCGCACCGCTACCCCATCCTGATGGTGGACCGCGTGCTGCACATCGAACCCGGCAAGGACATCAAGGCGCTGAAAAACGTCAGCGCGAACGAGCCTTACTTCACCGGCCACTTCCCCTCGCGCCCGGTGATGCCGGGTGTGCTGATGGTCGAAGCGCTCGCCCAAGCCGCCGGCCTGCTGTCGTTCGCCACCTTCGGCGTCCAGCAGGACGAGAATTCGGTGTTCTACTTCGCCGGCATCGACGGTGCGCGGTTCAAGCGCCCCGTGCAGCCGGGCGACCAACTGATCCTCGACGTCACCCTTGACCGCGCGAAGGCCGGCATCTTCAAGTTCACGGGCCGGGCGTCCGTCGACGGCGAACTGGCCGTCGAAGCCGGCCTGATGTGCACGATGCGCCGCGTGGTGCCTTGACCGGGAGAACCGCGATGGCAACGATCCACCCTACCGCCGTCATCGAACCGGGCGCCCAGCTGGGCGCCAACGTCTCGGTCGGCCCCTACAGCGTGATCGGTGCGAACGTGCGCATCGGCGAGGGCAGCCAGATCGGTCCGCACGTGGTCATCCAGGGCCACACCACGATCGGCCGCGACAACCGCATCTTCCAGTTCGCCTCCCTCGGGGCCGAGCCGCAGGACAAGAAGTACGGCGGTGAACCCACGCAGCTGGTCATCGGCGACCGCAACCTGATCCGCGAGTTCGTCACGTTCAACCTGGGCACCGTCCAGGACGGTGGCGTCACGCGCCTGGGCGATGACAACTGGATCATGGCGTACGTGCACCTCGCGCACGACTGCCAGCTCGGCAACCACGTGACCATCTCCAACAGCACGCAGTTGGCCGGGCACGTCCAGATCGGCAACTGGGTCACGCTGGGCGGCCTCACGCACATCCACCAGTTCTGCAAGGTGGGCGACCACGTGATGACCGGCATGGGCTCGGCCATCGCGCAGGACGTGCCGCCGTTCATGATCACCACCGGCGCGCCGGCCGAGATCCGTGGCCTCAACGCCGAAGGGTTGCGCCGCCGCGGCTTCTCGCCCGAGCGGGTGGCCGTCATCAAGCAGATGCACAAGGTGCTGTACCGCCAGGGCCTGACGTTCGACGCGGCCCGGGAAGGCATCGACGCGCTGGCCGGCACCGTGCCGGAAGCCGACGGAGACGTGGCCCTGATGGCCCGTTTCCTCGCCGACTCCACCCGTGGCATCGTTCGCTGACCGCGCGGCATGTCGACCGACTCTCCGCGTTTCGCGATGGTCGCGGGCGAGGCGTCCGGCGACCTGCTCGCCGGGTTGCTGCTGGGCGGGCTGAAAACCCGCTGGCCGGGCCTGCAGTCGCACGGCATCGGTGGCCCGCGCATGGCGGCCCAGGGCTTCGAGGCCTGGTGGCCTCACAGCAAGCTCGCCGTCCGGGGTTACCTCGAGGTGCTGCTGCGCCTGCGCGAGCTGCTGGGCATCCGCAAGTCCCTCGGTGACCGCTTGTTGCGCGAACGGCCCGACGCCTTCATCGGCATCGACGCGCCCGACTTCAACCTGGGCCTGGAGACCCGGCTGAAGGCCCAGGGCATCAAGTCCATCCATTTCGTCAGCCCGTCGGTGTGGGCCTGGCGGGGCGAGCGCATCCTGAAGATCGGTGCGGCGGTGGACCACATGCTGTGCCTGTTCCCCTTCGAGCCGGCCATGTACGCGAAACATGGCATCGCGGCCACGTACGTGGGCCATCCGCTGGCTGATGCCATCCCGCTCGAGGTGCCGCGTGCACCGGCGCGCGCGGCCCTCGGCCTGGCACCGGACGACACCGTGGTGGCGCTGCTGCCGGGCAGCCGGCGCAGCGAGGTCAAGTACATCGCGCCGCGGCTGCTTGCCGCGGCCACGCTGATGAAGCGCCGGCGGCCCGGTCTCAAGTTCGTGTTCCCGGTGGTGCCGGGGTTGCGCGACATGGTGGAGCCCTTGGTGCGCAGCGAGGCCGCGGACACCGGTGTCATGCTGCTCGATGGCCAATCACACGAAGCGCTGGCGGCGTGTGACGTCACGCTGATCGGCAGCGGCACCGCCACGCTCGAAGCGGCGCTGTTCAAGCGGCCCATGGTCATCACCTACAACATGAACTGGCTCGAATGGCACCGCCTGCGGCGCCTGCAGTACCAGCCTTGGGTGGGGTTGCCCAACATCCTGTCGAACGACTTCGTGGTGCCGGAACTGCTCCAGGACGCCGGCCACCCCGAGGCGCTGGCGAACGCTGCGTTCGACTGGCTCGACGACCCGGCCCGCTGTGCCCAGGTCGTGGCACGGTTCGACGCGCTCCACCGGCAGCTTCGCTGCAACACCGCCCAGGCGGCCACCGATGCGATCGAAAAAGTCCTCCGGGCCTGAGCAACTCGGGCTGCACTTCGATGTGGTCGGTTTGCTGGCCGGGGTGGACGAGGCCGGGCGCGGGCCGCTCGCCGGGCCGGTGGTGGCCGCGGCGGTCATCCTCGATGACCTGAACCCCATCGCAGGGCTCGACGACTCGAAGAAGCTCACCGCGCGCACCCGCGAGCGCCTGTTCGACGAGATCCGTGCGAAGGCCCTGTGCGCCTGCATCGCCGAGGCCACCGTCGAGGAGATCGACCGCCTCAACATCCTCCACGCCACCATGCTGGCCATGAAGCGGGCTGTCGAAGGCCTGCGCCTGAAACCCGCCAAAGTGCTCGTGGACGGCAATCGCCTGCCGGTGCTGAAGATGGCCGCCGAGGCCATCGTGCAGGGGGACGCGAAGGTGCAGGCCATCTCCGCAGCGTCCATCCTGGCGAAGGTGCACCGCGACCGGCTTCTCCAGACGCTGCACGAAGCCCATCCCGAGTACGGGTTCGACGGCCACAAGGGTTACCCCACCGCCGAACACCTCGAGGCCCTTCGCCGCCATGGCGCCTGCGTGCACCACCGCCGTTCGTTCGCCCCGGTGCGCGAGGTCATCTCGGTGACCGTGGTGTCGTCTGCATGAGCGTCAAGGCCATCACGTCGCGCGACAACCCGCTGCTGGTGCGGCTGCGCAAGCTCGCGGGGGACGCCGGGGCCTACCGCAAGCATGGTGAAGTGTGGATCGAAGGTGACCACCTGGTGTCGGCGTTCCTGCAGCGGGGCGGTCACGCGCCACAGGCGGTGATCACCGAGCGGGGGTGGGAAGACCACCGCCTGCGTGACCTCGCGAACCGTGCCGACAGCATCGCCATCGTGTCCGACACGCTGATGGCAGGCCTCAGCACACTCGAATCACCGGCCCCCATCGCGTTTGCCGTGCCCTGGTCGGGCGCGTTGCCGCCTCGGCCGGGCCTGCCCACCGTCGTGCTCGACCGGCTCCAGGATGCCGGCAACGTGGGTGCCGTTTTGCGCAGCGCCTCCGCGTTCGGGTTCAAGCAGGTCGTGGCCCTGAAGGGCAGTGCGGCGCTGTGGTCCCCGAAGGTGCTGCGTGCGGGCATGGGCGCGCATTTCGCGCTGCACCTCGCCGAAGGCGGCGACGTGGCGTCGCTGCAGGCGCTGGGGGTGCCGCTCGTGGCCACCAGCTCGCATGCCACCCACGCGTTGCACGAGGTGGTGTTGCCATGGCCGTGTGCGTGGGTGATGGGGCACGAGGGGCAGGGCGTGTCCGATGCGCTGTTGGCCCAGTGTGCGCTGTCGGTGCGCATCCCGCAGCCGGGCGGCGAGGAATCGCTCAACGTCGCGGCAGCGGCCGCCGTGTGCCTGTACGAGTCCGCCCGCCAGCGCAGCTGAGTGGTGCCGTCAGGCATCGTGGTCGACAAAGCCTGGACGGCAACACCCTTTGGCGTGTCAACACGCGACTGGACGGCTATTCTTCGGACGGGACCCCGCATCGCGGTCCAGGCCTCGTCCGCGCTCGACGTCGCGGTTTGACCGCCTGGCCATTCCACCACCCCTCCAACCCGAAGGCTCGTCCATGCACATCCTCTCCTCCATGACGCGCGCCGTCCGCGCCGCGTTCCTGTCCTCCGCGGTGATCCTGGGCGTGTTGGGCGCCTCGGTGTCCACGCCGGTGCTTGCCGATGCGCCGATGGTCAAGACCCAGGCCCCCGGTTACTTCCGATTGATGGTGGGCGATTTCGAGGTCACCGCGGTCAGCGATGGCACCGTGCTGCTGCCCATGGACCAGTTGCTGCACCAGCCGGCCGCCAAGACGAAGGCGGCCATCACCAAGGCCCACCTCACCCTTCCCACCGAAACGTCGGTCAATGCCTACCTCGTCAACACGGGCTCGAAGCTCGTGCTGGTCGACGCCGGCGCGGGCGCCCTGTTCGGGCCCACGCTGGGCAAGCTGGTCGACAACATCCGCGCCGCCGGCTTCACGCCGGAGCAGGTGGACGACATCGTGATCACCCACCTGCACCCGGACCACATCGGCGGAGTGGCCGCCCAGGGCAGCCTGGTGTTCCCGAACGCCACGGTCCATGCCGACAAGCGCGAGTCCGACTACTGGTTGTCGCAGTCGCGCATGGACGCGGCACCCAAGGCGTCCCAGGGCTTCTTCCAGGGGGCGATGGCGTCGCTGAATCCGTACATCGCCGCGGGCAAGTACAAGCCGTTCGAGGCCGATGGCGACATCGTGCCGGGTGTGCGTTCGGTAGCCGCCCACGGGCACACCGAAGGCCACACCTTGTACGCGGTGGAGAGCAAGGGCCAGAAGCTCCTGCTGATGGGTGACCTGATCCACGTGGGCGCGGTGCAGTTCGACCACCCCGGGGTGACGATCGCCTTCGACACCGACGAGCCTCGGGCAGCCAAGGCGCGGGCCAAGGTGTTTGCCCAGGCCGCGAAGGACGGTACCCTGATGGGTGCGTCCCACCTGCAGTTCCCGGGGCTCGGGTACCTGCAGGCGGCAGGCAAGGGCTACCGCTGGATCCCGGTCAACTACGGCACGTTGCTCAAGTGACGGTGGGGGAAGGCCGGGAGGCCTTCCCGATCTCGAGGAAAGGCCGACCCTCGGGCCTTCAGTACATGAGGCGGTCGGGGCGGATGTCCCGGAGGATCGTGGTGGCGATTTCCTCGATGGACTTGTGCGTGGACGAGAGCCACGAGATGCCTTCGCGGCGCATCATGGCCTCGGCCTCGGACACTTCGTGGCGGCAGTTCTCGATGCTGGCGTACTTGCTGTTGGGCCGGCGCTCGTTGCGGATCTCGCAGAGCCGTTCAGGCGCGATGGTGAGTCCGAAACACTTGCTTTTGTGCGGGGCGAGGCTGGCGGGGATGGCCCGGCGATCGAAGTCTTCGGGGATCAGCGGGTAGTTGGCCGCCTTGATGCCGTGCTGCATGGCGAGGTACAGCGAGGTGGGGGTCTTGCCGCTGCGGCTCACGCCCACCAGGATCACGTCGGCCTGCTCCAGGTTCTTGGCCGACTGGCCGTCGTCGTGGGCCAGCGAGAAGTTGATGGCCTCGATGCGGTCCGTGTACTCCTGGCTCTTCGAGATGTCGGAGAAGCGCCCCACGCGGTGGTTGGACGTGATGCCGAACTCGGTTTCCAGCGGCTCGATGAAGGTGTTGAACATGTCCAGCACCATGCCCTTGCACTGGGTCTTCAGGATGGTGAGGATCTCCGAGTCGACCAGCGTGACGAACACGATGGACCGGCGGCCCTCGAGCTCGGTGGTGTGGTTGATCTCGCGGACCACCTGGTGCACCTTGTCGACCGTGTCGATGAACGGCCGGCGCACGTGGCGCGGCTTGATCGCGAACTGGGCCAGGATCGAGTTGCCGAAGGTTTCGGCGGTGATGCCGGTGCCGTCCGAGATGAAGTAAACGGTGCGATTGAGCATGGGAAACGGGCCGGAGCGCGGGCCGGAGCGGGAATCCGACATCATAGGCAAAAGCCCGTAGAATGACGCTCAAGTCTTCCCCCCAATATGCAACGGTCCGTGCTCACGCCCACCCCCGCCTCGCGCCTGACCGTGCGCCGCCGCCATCTGCTGGAGCCCTTTGAGCTTTGCTCGGGTTCGCTGGGCCGCCCTGGGAACACACCGGTTTTTCATCATCACGGAGCTCTCCCATGTCCAACCTCAACCTGGCGACCGCCCTGGTCGTACCGTTTGAACACCTGAGAATGACCGACGTCGAGTCGGTTGGCGGCAAAAACGCCTCACTCGGCGAAATGATCAGCCAACTGGCAGCCTCCGGGGTGCGTGTCCCCGGCGGTTTCGCGACCACCGCCCACGCGTTCCGGCAGTTCCTCGCCCACAATGGCCTGGCCGATCGCATCGCCAAGCGCCTGACCACGCTCAACACCGACGACGTCCGTGCGCTCGCCGAGGCCGGTGCCGAGATCCGCCGCTGGATCGAGGACACCCCGTTCCCGGCCGACCTGGAAGCCGCCATCCGCGCCGAATTCACCAAGCTGACGGCATCGAACCCTGGTGTGTCCTTTGCCGTGCGTTCGTCCGCCACGGCCGAAGACCTGCCCGATGCCAGCTTCGCGGGCCAGCAGGAAACCTTCCTGAACGTCGTCGGCATCGACGACGTGCTGCACAAGATGAAGGAGGTGTTCGCCAGCCTCTACAACGACCGCGCCATCAGCTACCGCGTGCACAAGGGCTTCGCCCACGGCGACGTGGCGCTTTCGGCGGGCGTGCAGCGCATGGTGCGCTCCGACCTGGGCGCCGCCGGCGTGATGTTCACGATGGACACCGAAAGCGGCTTCAAGGACGTGGTGTTCATCACGTCCAGCTACGGCCTCGGTGAAACCGTGGTGCAGGGCGCCGTCAACCCCGACGAGTTCTACGTCCACAAGCAATCGCTCAAGAACGGCAAGGCCGCGGTCATCCGCCGCAACCTCGGCTCGAAGCTCATCAAGATGGAGTTCGCCACGCCCGAGGAAAAGGCCAAGTCCGGCAAGCTCGTCAAGACGGTCGACACGGCCACCGAACTGCGCAACCGCTACTCGCTGAGCGACGCCGACGTCACCGACCTCGCCAAGTTCGCGCTGATCATCGAGCAGCACTATGGCCGCGCGATGGACATCGAGTGGGGCAAGGACGGCGGCGACGGCCAGATGTACATCCTGCAGGCGCGTCCGGAAACGGTGAAGAGCCAGCAGGCCGGCAAGGTCGAGCAGCGCTACAAGCTCAAGGGCACGGGCACCGTGCTCGTGGAAGGCCGCGCCATCGGCCAGAAGATCGGCACCGGCCCCGTGCGCATCGTGCACAGCCTGGCCGACATGGACACGGTGCAGGCCGGTGACGTGCTCGTCACCGACATGACCGACCCCAACTGGGAGCCCGTCATGAAGCGGGCCGCGGCCATCGTGACGAACCGCGGCGGGCGCACCTGCCACGCGGCCATCATCGCGCGCGAGCTGGGCATCCCCGCCGTGGTGGGCTGCGAAACAGCCACCGACGTGCTGAAGGATGGTGCGCTGGTCACCGTGGCGTGTTCCGAGGGTGACACCGGCTACATCTACGACGGCCTGCTGGAAACCGAGATCAGCGATGTGCAGCGCGGCGAACTGCCGTACTGCCCCATCAAGATCATGATGAACGTCGGCAACCCGCAGCTCGCGTTCGACTTCGCACAGATGCCGAACAGCGGCGTGGGCCTTGCCCGCCTCGAGTTCATCATCAACAACAACATCGGCGTGCACCCGAAAGCCATCCTCGACTACCCGAACGTCGATCCCGACCTGAAAAAGGCCGTCGAATCGGTGGCCCGCGGCCACGCGTCGCCCCGTGCGTTCTACGTCGACAAGCTCGTCGAGGGCATCGCCACCATCGGGGCGGCCTTCTGGCCGAAGCCGGTGATCGTTCGCCTGTCCGACTTCAAGAGCAACGAGTACCGCAAGCTGATCGGCGGCTCGCGCTACGAGCCGGAAGAAGAGAACCCGATGATCGGCTTCCGTGGCGCGGCGCGATACGTGAGCGAAGCCTTCGGCGAAGCGTTTGCGATGGAGTGCGAAGCGCTCAGGCGCGTGCGCGGCGAGATGGGCCTCACCAACGTCGAGATCATGGTGCCGTTCGTGCGCACGGTGGGCCAGGCCAAGCGCGTGACCGAGATGCTCGCCGAGCAGGGCCTCAAGCGCGGCCAGGACGACCTGCGCCTCATCATGATGTGCGAGGTGCCGAGCAACGCGGTGCTGGCCGAGCAGTTCCTCGAGTACTTCGACGGCATGTCCATCGGCTCGAACGACCTGACCCAGCTGACGCTCGGCGTGGACCGCGACTCGGGCCTCGAGGTGCTCTCGCGCGACTTCGACGAACGCGACCCGGCCGTGAAGGCGCTCATCTCGCGCGCCATCGCGGCGTGCCGCGCGGTGGGCAAGTACGTGGGCATCTGCGGTCAGGGCCCCAGCGACCACCCCGACTTCGCCGACTGGCTCGCCAGCGAAGGCATCGTGTCCATCTCGCTGAACCCCGACACGGTGGTCGAGACCTGGCAGCGCCTGGCAAAACGCTGAACCTTCACCGGCCGTGCCTGACGCCTCGCTGCTGATCGCACGGTCGCTGAAACTGCTGGCCGAGATCGCGCTGTTCGCGTGGCTCGGCCAGTTGCTTTTGGGGGCGCTGTTGGGCGCCGCACGTGACCGCAACGTCGTGTATGGCCTTTTCACCGCCATCCTGTGGCCGGTGCGGTGGTTCGTCCACCGGTTGCCGGCCGCCTGGCCGTTGCGCCGCCGCCGTGTGCTGGCCGCCGTGTTGCTGGCCCTGGTGTGGGCCGCAGCCCTCGCGTGGAAGGTCACGCTGTGCGTGGGCGGCGCCGTGTGCCGCTGATGCCTCACGGGTTCCCAGGGGTCGACAGGGGCGCCGGGTGCTCCGAGAATGCCGCGTCCGGTCCGGAGTCCTTCCCCGTGCATTCCCCTCCTGCGTCTGATCCGACCCGCTGGCGACTCGTGCGCGCCATCACGCTGGTGCTGCTGGCCATCTGGTTCGCTGTCACGTTCGTGGCCACCTTCTTCGCGCGCCAGCTCGATTTCATCTGGTTCGGCTGGCCGTTCGGCTACTGGGTGGCGGCACAGGGTGCGCTGCTGGTTTACCTGGTGCTGATCGGCGCGTACGCCTGGGTGATGGGCCGCCTCGACGCCGCCCTCGCGCGCGGGGCCGGCTAACGTGTTCCGCTTTTTCCCGGTTCCCGGCCCACGCTCCTTCACGCAGCAGCTCAACCGGGTGTACGCCTGGTACACGCTCGGGCTGCTCGTGTTCATCGGGGCGCTGGCCGGGTTCGAGGAAATGGGGCTGGGCAAGCGGTGGATCGGCCTCATTTTCCTGCTGGCCACCGTGGTGCTGTATGCGGGCATCGGCATGCTGTGCCGCACCACCGATGCCGACGAGTACTTCGTGGCCGGGCGCCGCGTGCCGGCGGCCTACAACGGCATGGCCACGGCGGCCGACTGGATGTCTGCCGCGTCGTTCATCAGCCTGGCGGGCACCGTGTACCTGCAGGGTTACGCCGGGTTGGCCTTCATCCTGGGCTGGACGGGTGGGTACTGCCTCGTGGCGCTGCTGCTGGCGCCGTACCTGCGCACCTTCGGGGGCTACACCATCCCTGATTTCCTGGGCGAACGCTACGGCGGCCACCTCGCGCGCGGCGTCGCGGTGGTGGCCACCGTGATGTGTTCGTTCCTGTACGTGGTGGCGCAGATCTACGGCGTGGGGCTCATCACCACGCGGCTCACCGGCGTGACCTTCGAGATCGGCATCTTCCTCGGGCTTGGCGGTGTGCTGGTGTGTTCGTTCCTCGGGGGCATGCGTGCCGTCACCTGGACCCAGGTCGCCCAGTACATCGTGCTGATCATGGCGTACCTCGTGCCGGTGGTCTGGCTGTCGGTCAAGCAGACGGGGGAGCCGGTGCCGCAGGCCATGTACGGTGCGCAGTTGCAGCAGCTGACCGAGCGGGAGCGCCAGCTCGCCACCGATCCGAAGGAGCTGGAGGTGAGGGCGCTCTTCAAGGCGCGGGCCGACGAGTACCGGGCGAAACTCGCCGATGTGCCGTCTGCGCTGGCCCGCGACCATGGCCGTGCGCGGGAACGCATCGAGGCGCTGCGGACCGCGCAGGCCCCTCTCGCGGACCGGCAGGCCGCCGACCGCAGCCTGGCCGCGCTGCCGGCCGACGAGGCCGTGGCGCGGGCGGCATGGACGCAGGCGCAGGTGAACGACGAGCTCCGGTCCCGGCCGCTCGGGGGCATGGCGCCGCACGCGCTGCCGTTTGCAGGGGACCCCGCGGGCAGTGCGGCCGAACAGGCCGCCTTCAACGACTCCCGCAACAATTTCCTCGCGCTGGTGTTCTGCCTGATGTTGGGTACCGCGGCCTTGCCGCACGTGCTGATCCGCTGCTACACCACGCCGTCGGTGCGCCAGACACGCCAGTCCATCACGTGGTCGCTCGTGTTCATCCTGCTGCTGTATCTCTCCGCGCCGGCGCTTGCGGTGATGGTCAAGCACGAGGTGTTCACGTCGCTCGTGGGCACGCCGTTCGACCGGTTGCCCGCCTGGATCGCCCACTGGACGAAGGTGGACTCGACGCTGCTGTCGGTGGTGGACATCAACCTCGACGGCCTGCTGCAGCTGGGTGAGATCCGCATCGGGGCCGACATCGTCATGCTCGCCACACCCGAGATCGGCGGCTTGCCCTACGTGGTGTCGGGCATGGTGGCCGCGGGCGGGCTGGCCGCCGCACTGTCCACCGCCGACGGGCTGCTGCTCACCATCGCCAACGCGCTGTCACACGACCTGTACCATCGCATGATCGACCCCGGGGCGCCAGCGCGGCGGCGGGTGATGCTGTCGAAGATGCTGCTGCTGCTCGTGGCGCTGGCCGCGGCGGCGGTCGCCGCGCAGCGGCCCACCGACATCGTGTTCCTGGTCTCGGCGGCGTTTTCGGTGGCGGCATCGGCGTTTTTCCCGGCGCTCGTGCTGGCGGTGTTCTGGCGGCGTGCGAACCACTGGGGCGCGGTGTTCGGCATGTCGTCCGGCCTGCTGATGGCGCTCTACTACATGATCCGCAACGAATCCTGGCTGCGCGGGGTGTTCGGGGTGTCCGCCGAGCCGCTGCTGTGGTTCGGCATCCAGCCCATCTCGGCCGGGGTGTTCGGTGTACCGCTCGGGTTCGTGGTGATGGTGGTGGTGAGCCTGCTCACCGGCCCGCCCGACGCCCGGGCGTTGGCCCTGGTGGATCGCCTGCGGGCGAGAGGCGAGGGCGCTGCACCGGCCCCGGCTGGGCAATGATCTTCCGGCAGCCCCGCTTTTCGGAGTACAATCGCGGGCTTACCTTGCCACACCCGGTTCTTTGACGCTTCGGGGTGGCTTCCTGCTACGGAAATCAGAAGGAGTTCCAATGCGTCACTATGAAATCATCCTGCTCATCCATCCGGATCAGAGCGAACAGGTTCCGGCCATGCTGGAGCGCTACAAGGGCATCGTCACCGCCGCTGGCGGCAAGGTGCACCGCGTGGAGGACTGGGGCCGCCGTCAAATGGCGTACCTGATCCAGAAGCTCGCCAAGGCGCACTACCTGTGCATCAACATCGAAGTCAGCAAGGAAGCCCTTGCCGAACTCGAGACCGGCTTCCGTTTCAACGACGCCGTGCTGCGCCACCTGACGGTCGTGATGGACAAGGCCGCCACCGGCCCGTCCGTCATGATGAAGTCGGTCGAGCGCGAAGACGCCCGCAAGGCGCCGCAAGAGGCAGCGGCCTGAAGAACACATTGCCTGCGACGCCGTCCGTCCTGGCCGCATGAACCGCCTGGTTCTGCTGGCCGAGATGGTCGAACGGGGCGCAGCGCGATACACCCCGGCCGGTTTGCCGGTCTGCGAATTCAGCCTCAAGCATGAATCGCAGGTCACGGAAGCCAGCCAGCCCCGCAAGGTCTCCATGGAGATCCGGGCGGTGGGCATCGGGGACATCGCGAAGCTGCTCCAGCGCATGGACATCGGAACCCGCGGCTCGTTCGCCGGCTTCCTGACCAACCAGCGCAATGGCCGAGGCATCGTGTTCCATGTGACCGAAGTCGAAGTTTGTTCCGGATCTGATATTTAAGAGGTGAAATATGGCCCCCCCACGTGGTAAAGGTCGGTTCTCGAAGGACCGCAAGCCCAAGCGCAACCAACAGTCCCTGCTCTTCCGCCGCAAGCGCTTCTGCCGCTTCACGGTGACCGGCGTCGAACAGATCGACTACAAGGACATCGACACGCTGCGCGACTTCATCGGCGAAAACGGCAAGATCACGCCGGCTCGCCTGACGGGCACGCGCGCGTTCTTCCAACGCCAGCTGACCACCTGCATCAAGCGTGCTCGTTTCCTGGCCCTGCTGCCGTACAGCGACCAGCACAAGGTCTGAAGGAGCAACCATGCAAATCATCCTGCTTGAAAAAGTCGCGAACCTCGGCAACCTCGGCGATGTCGTCAAGGTCAAGGACGGCTACGCCCGCAACTTCCTGATCCCGACCCGCCAGGCACGCCGTGCCACGGAAACCGCGATCAAGGAATTCGAAGTCCGCCGTGTCGAGCTCGAGAAGGCTGCTGCCGACAAGCTCGCCACCGCCCAAGCCCTCGGCGACAAGATGAGCGGCCGCACCGTTCACATCACGCAGAAGGCTGGCGTTGACGGCCGTCTGTTCGGTTCGGTGACCAACAACGACATCGCCGAAGCGCTCACGCGCATCGACTTCAAGGTCTCGAAGGCTCAGGTTCGCCTGCCCAACGGCCCGCTGAAGACGGTTGGCGAACACGTCGTGTCGGTTGCACCGCACACCGACGTCGTGGTCGACGTGAAGGTCGTGGTCGTCGGCGAAACCGACTGATCGCGTTCCGCGTTCGATCCGAAGGGGCCGGCTTAGCCGGCCCTTTTTCTTTTTGCGCGCCGGCAGTGCATTTCCACCGGTTGCCCCACGGAAGTCCACAGGCTTACCCACAGGCGCGTCCCCCAGCGCCCGTATGATTCCACGATGTCTGCCGTACTCACCACCACCACGTTCGTTCCGTCCGGTTCCTCGATGCCCGATGACGAAGTGGCGAAGCTGCGCATCCCGCCCCACTCCGTCCAGGCCGAACAGGCCGTGCTGGCCGGGCTGCTGCTCGACAACAGCGCCTGGGACCGTGCGGGCGAACTGCTCAAGGACAGCGACTTCTACCGCGCCGAGCACCGCCTCATCTATGCGGCCCTGGGCTCGCTGATGAACGCCGGCAAACCGGCCGACGTGATCACCGTGTTCGAACACCTGACGATGCTCGGCAAGGCCGAGGAGTCGGGCGGCCTCGTGTACCTGAATGCGCTGGCGCAAAGCGTGGCGAGCGCGGCGAACCTGCGGCGCTACGCCGAGATCGTGCGCGAGCGCTCGGTGCTGCGCAAGCTGGTCGCCACGAGCGACGAGATCGCCACCGCTGCGTTCAACCCGGCGGGGCGCAACGTCTCGGACATCCTCGACGAGGCCGAGACCAAGATCATGAAGATCGGCGAGGACAGCTCGCGCTCGCGCGAGGGGTTCCTCAGCATGGACCAGCTGGTGGTCGACTTGATCGACCGCGTCAACGAGCTGCACGAAAACGGCGCCGAGGACGTCACGGGCGTGCGCACGGGCTTCTTCGACCTCGACAAGATGACCTCCGGGCTGCAGCCGGGCGACCTGATCATCCTGGCCGCGCGCCCGTCGATGGGCAAGACGGCGTTCGCGCTGAACATCGGCGAGTTCGTGGCGGTCAACGAAGGCCTCCCTGTCGTCGTGTTCTCGATGGAAATGGGCGCCGCGCAGCTCGCGTTGCGGATGGTGGGGTCGCTCGGCCGCATCGATCAGGGCCACCTGCGCACCGGCCAGTTGCGCGACGACGAATGGGGGCGGCTGTCCGAGGCGGTCGAGAAGCTCGGCAAGGTCAGCATGTTCATCGACGAGGGCTCGGCGCTGAGCCCCAACGAGCTGCGCGCCCGCGCGCGGCGCCAGGCCCGCCAATGCGGTCAGCTGGGCCTGATCATCATCGACTACCTGCAGCTGATGAGCGGCAGCGGGGGCAACGAGGAAAACCGCGCCACCGTGATCGGCGAAATCTCGCGGGGCCTGAAGTCGCTCGCGAAGGAGCTGAAGTGCCCGGTGATCGCACTGTCGCAGCTGAACCGAAGCGTGGAAACGCGAACCGACAAGCGCCCCATGATGAGCGACTTGCGCGAGTCCGGCGCCATCGAGCAGGATGCGGACGTGATCATGTTCATCTACCGTGACGACTACTACAACCGGGAAACCAGCAAGGAACCGGGCGTGGCCGAGATCATCATCGCCAAACAGCGGAACGGCCCGGTGGGCACCTGCAAGCTCGCGTTCCTGAAGCCGTTGACCAAGTTCGACAACCTGGCCCCGGGTTACGTGTCGGCGGGCGACGAGTACTGATCGGGCGGCGCCAGCGCGCGCAGCGCCTGGCGCAACAGCGCCCATTCGTCCCACAGCGGCGTGGTGCCACCCGCTGCCTCGAGGGTCTCGATGCGCGCGGCGACGGCTGCGGCCTCGGTGTGGCCCAGGATGGACAGCACCGAGACGAGGCTGTGCGCGAGCCGCCGCAACGCGGGCGCGTCTTCCGCCTGGCAGGCGGCATCGCCCCGCCGCACGTCGTCCGCAAACTGCAGCAGGCAGGCGGCCCGGAACTTCTCGAACAGGGCCTGGTTGGCACCGAAAGCACCCCCGGCCGGCGGCGCCGCGGGGGCCTCGGCCAACGCCGTGGGAGCCTCGGCCAGCGCCTCGGACACACACGCGCGCAGCTCGGCCAGCGGCACGGGCTTGTGCAGCTGCCGCCACACCCCCAGCCGCGTGAGTTCCGTGTTGAGTTGCGGTGTGAGGCCGGCGCTGAACACCACCACCCGGGCATTGCCACGCAGCGCCGCATCCTGGTGGAGGCGGGCGACCAGGGTGCTGCCCGGTTCACCCGGCAGCATCAGGTCGGTGATGACGAGCCGCGCCGGGCCGGCCGAGAGGGCCGCGATGGCGTCGGGCACGTCGCCACAGGGCACGAGGTCCACGCCAAGGTCGGACAGCGCCATCGCCACGAAACGCCGCAGTGACGGGTCGTCTTCGACGAGGATGACGCGGGCGCCGGTCATGACACGATGGCTGCGGCCGGCGCGGGCAGCAGGGCTTGCAGCAGGGGCGGGAGGTCGAGCACCAGGCGAGGCTTGTGCACCACCGGCACGCCTTGCAGCGCGAACTCGTAGGGCTTGCGCTGCGCCTCGTCCAGGCCCGTCAACACCACGAGGCGGCTCTGGGCGAACTGGGGCTGCGACCGCAACGCGGTGATGAGTGCGGCACCGTCGATGCCCGGAAGCAGGATGTCGACGATCAGCAGGTCGGGCCGGAGGGCCCCGTACATCGCGAGGCCGGTGATGCCGTCGGTGGCGGTGCGCAGTTGCAGGTCCGGGAACCGTTCACGCACCAGCAGCGACACCAGGTTCTGGTAGTGCACCGAGTCATCGATCAGCAGCACCTGGGCACCCGGGGTGGGCGGGGCCGCCGGAGCGGACCGTGCCGTCAGCCAGCGGTCGATCGATGCACGTGAGATGCGGCGGTGGCCACCCGGGGTCTTCCATGCGTCGAGTTCGCCCCGGTCAACCATGGATTGCACGGAACGCACGGCCAACCCCAGCAGGCGGGCTGCCTCGACGGTGGTGCAGGGGGCGTGGGTGTCGGAGGTCATTTCATCCGCATTCTGCCAAATTTGCTGATTTGATGGGGGTTTCCGGCGCAAATTCGGGACGAATTTGATAAATGTACGGCCTAAGATGCCGACATGCCATGGTAACCGCCCGAACCCGGCCGACCCGCTGGCAACGGAGTGCCCCATGAATGCCACCCACTTCAGAAGCCTCTGCCTCTTCGTTGTCGCCTCCGCCCTGGCCGCCACCGCGCTCGCCGGGCCGGTGCTCGACCGCGTGCGATCGTCCGGGCGTGTGCGGGTGTGCTTCTGGCCGGACTACTACGGCGTCTCCTTCCGCAACCCGCGCACGCTCGCGCTGACGGGCATCGACATCGACCTGTCGGCCGAGTTCGGCGCCGACATCGGGGTGCGGGTGGAGTACGTGGAATCGTCGTTCGGCACCCTCGTTGCGGACCTCACCGGCGACCGGTGCGATGTGGCCATGTTCGCCGTGGGCCGGTTGCCGCAGCGCATGGCGCACCTGAAGTTCACCCAGCCCTACATGCAGAGCGACATCTACGGCGTCACCACCAAAGGCAACCGGGTCGTCCGCGAGTGGCAGGACATCGACAAGCCCGGTGTGATGGTGGGGGTGCAGGCGGGCACGTTCATGGAGCCGGTGCTCGCCGAGTCGCTCAAGCGGGCCCAACTCGTCATTGTCAAACCGCCGGCGGTGCGCGAACGGGAGCTCGAGGCGGGCCGCATCGACGTCTTCATGACCGACTACCCGTACAGCCGCCGGCTGCTCGACAACGCCGACTGGGCCGTGCTCATCTCGCCACCCAAGCCGTTCCACGTGTTGCCCTACGCGTATGCCGTGAAGCCCGGCGACGACGCGTGGCTCGAGTTGCTGGACACCTTCGTGGCCCGCATCAAGGTGGACGGCCGGCTGGCCCGCGCCGCCCGGGCCCATGGCCTGAGCGCCATCGCCATCACGAAGTGACCGCCCGATGTCCGCAGCACCACCGGCGACCCCCTCCGATCTTCCGAAACCCGGCGCATGGCCCGTGAGCCGCGTGGCGCTCGTGGCCGGGGTGATCGTGACGTTGGCCGTTGCCTTGGTGCTGGCTGCCGCCGGCTGGTACGAACGGCGGGAGTTCGTCGAGGTGCGGGTGGCGCAGGCCGAGTTGCTGGCCCGGGTGTTCGACGACCACGCCACGCGCACCATCGACACGGCTTCGGTGGCGATGGGGGGCATTGCCGAGACGTTCGAGACACGAGAGCGCGCGCTCGATCCGGTCCTGGCGGATGCCACGCTGTCGCAGGCCCTGGTGGGCCTGCCGTTCATGCGGAGCCTGGCCCTCGTGGACCTGGGCGGGCAGGTGCTCGCCAGTACGGCGCGTGGTGACACCGGCCGCACCATCCACCTGCGGGCCCTGGGCCACCTGCCGCCGGTAGGGCAGGAGTCGCTCGGGAAAGCGGTGCCTGGCCGCCAGTTGGCGGACCTCAGCGTGGCCCATGGCGAGCGGCCGCCCGCGGTGGTCAGTTTCATTCCCATCCTGCGCCGGGTGCGGGCGGGTGGGCGCGACGACCTGCTGCTGGTGGGGCTCATCAACCCGGGCACCTTCGAGACGTACCACAGGCTCGCTTTGGACGAACCCGATGCCCAGGTGGTGCTGGCCTCGTATGACGGCTGGGTCATGTCGAGCGCGGGCGGGACGCAGGCCATCGGCACCGACGTGTCGCTGCACCCGGTGTTCGGCGCCTTGCTGGCGGGCCGGGAGCACGGCAGCTTCATCGGTCCGGGGTTCGGCCGGGAGCAACACCTCGTGGCGTTCCGCGCGTCGCACACACGGCCGCTTGTCGTGATCGTGGAGCGGTCGAACGCAGTGCTTCTGGCGGAATGGGCGGCCACCATGCGCGGGTTCGTGCTGGCCGGCCTGCTCGCGGTGATGCTCACATCCGGCATGACGTGGATCGCCTGGCGTGGCCTGCGTGGCCGCGAGGCCGCCCGCGATGCGCTGGACGCGGCCCAGGACCGCATCGTGCGCAGCGAACGGGAATTGAGCGAGGTGGTCGAGAGCGTGCAGGATCTGATTTTCCGCACCGACCGGGAAGGTGTGGTCACGTTTGTCAACGAGCGCTGGACGGCCCTGGTGCCGCAATCGTTCGGACCGGTGCTGGGGCGCCCGTTACGCGACCTGGTGGACCCGGAGTTCAGCACCGCCATCGACCGCCTGCTGATGCCCGGTGGCCCGCCGGGGCCACGCACGGCCCAGGTGTCGGCCAAGGGGCGCGGGGGCGTCGTGCGCCGGTTCGAGGTCACCGTGTCGCTGCTGCGCGACGCCGCCAGCGCGCTGGGTTTCGTGGGCAGCGCGATGGACGTGACCGACCGCTGGAATGCGCAGCAGAAGCTGCAGCAGCAGCTGGCGTTCTCGGGCCTGCTGCTCGAGATCAGCCCGGTGCCGGTGTCGATGACCGACGCCGAGGGCCGCTACATGGTCGTGAACCAGGCCTGGGAGAATTTCACCGGCTGCCCGCGGGCGGAGGCCATCGGCCGATTGGCCAGCGAGGTGTTCCCGACCGATCAGCTCGAGGCCGGTGCCGAACAGGATGCCCGCCTGCTGGGGCTCGGCGGTCCCATCCGCTATGAAACCGAGGTGACCCCGCGCGACCGGCCCCGGCGCGACGTGGTGGTGACGAAGGTGCTGGTGCCGGGCGAGGACGGCCAGCGGCTCGGCATCCTGTGCACCACGCTCGACGTGAGCGAGTTCCGGGAGGCCGAACGCGCCACCCGGGAGGCGCGAGATGCGGCCGAGCAGGCGTCGCGGGCGAAGTCCGAGTTCATCGCCAACATCAGCCACGAGCTGCGCACGCCGCTGCAATCGATCCTGGGGTTCTCAGAACTGGGCATCGCCCGGGCCGGGCCCAACGACCGCGCGGTGCCGATGTTCGAGGACATCCACCTGTCCGGCGAGCGCATGCTCCTGCTCGTCAACGATCTGCTCGACATTGCGAAGCTGGAAAGCACCGTGGGTGCCTTCCGTGTCGAGCGGGCCGACCTGAAAGGGTTGATCCGTAACGTGGTGACCGAGCTCACGCCGCAGGCCACGCAGCGGCAGCTCGACATCGAGACCGTCTGGGCCGACATGCCACTCGTGGCCTGGGTGGACCCCTCGCGGTTCCAGCAGGTGATCCGCAACGTGCTCGCCAATGCCATCAAGTTCTCGCCGGTGGGCGGCCGCATCGACGTGAGCGGCGGCATGACACGGTCGGGCGACGTTCACGTGCGGGTGCGCGACCACGGGCCGGGCATTCCGGACGGGGAACTTGAATCGATCTTCGAGGCGTTCGTGCAGTCGACCGCCACGCGCAATCGCACCGGGGGCACAGGGGGCACCGGCCTCGGGCTGGCCATCTGCCGCAAGATCGTGACGGCACTCGGCGGGCGCATCGCGGCGTCCCAGGCCGAAGGGGGCGGGGCGGAATTCCTGATCGAGCTGCCGTCGCGCGGGGCGGCGCTGCACCGGTAGCGGTTGCAGTCCTGCTTCTTGGTGTCGCCGCCCTTGTAACTTGACGTCCTTCGTCAGAACGTCACCTTGACGGACGGCGCGCTGCGCTCGGCCGCGCCATGGAACACGGCCTCGATGTTGTTGCCGTCGGGGTCGAGCACGAACGCGGCGTAGTAGCCGGGGTGGTAGGGACGTTCGCCCGGCCCGCCGTTGTCCTCGCCGCCGTGGGCGAGGGCGGCTTCGTGGAAGGCGTTGACCATCGCCGGGTCACGGGCCTGGAACGCGAGGTGGTGGCGGCCGGTGAGCCGCCCTTGTGCTGCCAAGCTGTCGGCGGAGGACACGAACAGTTCGTCGGCCCAGAAATAGCCTTCGCCGGTGCCCCCCAGGGGCACCTGCAGCACCTTGAGAACGGCTTCGTAGAAGCGTTGGCTGGCTGGCAGGTCGCGAACGACGAGCTGGATGTGGTCGATCAGTCGGCCGCGATGCAGTTCCTGTGTTTCCATGGGTGCACTCCTGGGTGGGTTGACGTGGGAGCGGGCATCGTAGCGAGCGAGGACCGCCCGGGCACCATAGCGCCCACTGGCGAAAAGGGTTCGACCCCGCGAACCGGAATACTGTATAAAATAACAGTATGACCGCACACCGCCCGACACCACCTGTCGAACCGCCACCCATCGTGCGCGAGCGCGATCCGGGGGCTGACGCGCCGGCAGGCTGGCAGCCCGTGGCCGGCCCGCTGAAGGGGCGGGGCACCGGGTGGTCGGTGCCTCACCGTTTCACGCGCGACACCCACGACACGTTCGACGACGGCTGGGGCACGCTCGAGCAGACGGCGGCCGAGGCACCCGTTCCGGTGGGCACGGAGGTGACCGAGGAACACGTCAAGTCCATCATCGCGGCCAACGATTCGCCTGACATCTCGTTCGACCTCTCCATCAACCCGTACCGCGGGTGCGAGCACGGCTGCATCTACTGTTTCGCGCGGCCCACCCACAGCTACCTGAACCTGTCGCCGGGCCTCGACTTCGAGACCCGCATCATCGCCAAGGTCAACGCCGCCGAACGCCTGCGGGAAACGCTGGCCCGGCCGCGCTACGTGCCCAAGACCATCAACATCGGTTCGGCCACCGATGCCTACCAGCCCGTCGAACGCCGGTTGCGCATCACCCGGTCGGTGATCGAGGTGCTGGTGGCGCACCAGCACCCGTTTTCGGTGATCACCAAGTCGGCAGGCATCGAGCGCGACCTGGACCTGATCGCCCCCATGGCGGCGGCCAACCTCGCGGTGGCCTATGTGTCCATCACGTCGCTCGACCCGGCGCTGTCGCGCATCCTGGAACCCCGGGCTGCCTCGCCGCAACGGCGCCTGAAAACCATCGAGGCGCTGGCCCGCGCCGGCGTGCCGGTGGGGGTGAGCATGTCGCCACTGATCCCCTTCATCAACGAACCCGAGCTGGAGCGGGTGCTCGAGGCGGCCGCATCTGCCGGCGCCACCAGCGCGTTTTCGGTGGTGTTGCGGCTGCCGTGGGAAGTGAATCCGCTGTTCCAGCAATGGCTTGACCAGCACTTTCCCGAGCGCGCCGCCCGGGTCATGGCTCGGGTGCGGGAGATGCGCGGCGGGAAGGACTACGATGCGGCGTTCGGCGCCCGCATGAGCGGGCAGGGCGTGTGGGCCGACCTCCTGCGCCAGCGCCTGCGCAAGGCCGCGGCCCGGCTCGGGCTGAACGACGATCAGGCCCGCCACGCGCTCGATGTGACGCAATTCCGGCGGCCTGCGGGCCCGAAGGCCCCTGCACAGTCGGAACTCTTCTGATGCGGGAGGGGGCTTGGGTCTTGTCGCCGAAGGTCAGAGGGGCTCCAGCCGTTCGTCGTGCAGCAGATCGATCACGGGCTGCGCGCTTGGTCGACGCACGCCGTTCGCCTGGGTGAGCGCGGCTTCGCATCGGATGCGAGTGCATTTTCCGCCGTTCCTATGATGAACTCGGGCGGTTGCAGGTGTTGCCGCCCGATCGCGCCGACCGGCAACGAAAGTCTTCATTCGCATCTATGTTCAATACGACCGGATACGCCAGATTGAAACCGAGCTCGAGCTCGAGCTCAAGTTCCAGCCCGGAGTCCGTTTCCAGCGGATCAGGCAAACCGACTCAGCCGAAGCTCACCCGGTCCCTGGCCATGGACGGTTTGCAGGCGCGCGAATCGCTCGGTCGATCGACCCATGCAACGCCCATGGCGCCACGTGGCCGCTCGGAGGATTTGCTCCCCCCAAGGAACAGTGCCCAACCTCCCAATGAACGGCGGGTCATGTTCAATGACCGGGCTCAAGTCTTCGAGAGCGAGAACTCGAATACAGTCATATTCGGTTCGAAAAGTCCCCCGCGGCGAGCGGCGAAGCCTTCGAGTGCCGGAGCAAGCCCGCTGCGTCAGCCGATCGCCGCGCCTCAGCAGCGGCCGCAGCCGCAGCCGGCCGCGCCCAAGGAGCATGCCCATGGGCTCCTGGGCCGGTTGTTCAACAAGGGCCCCAAGAAGACCGAGGACAGACCCGTGCAAGCCGCCCCGCAACAGCGCGCGGAAATATCGGCCGCTGAACTGAAGCGACGTGAGCAGCACGATTCTCCGGCCGTGAAGTTCAACGCGCGGCTGGACCGGCTCATGAACAGCAATCTGGACCGTGGCACGAAGCGGGAGCTGGCGAAGCTGCTCGTTGACCTGAACTTCGAAGGCTTCCAACGCGCACTAGGCAAGTTGAACAACGCGACGTCCGACATGGAACTCATCAGGCTCATGCAGTCCGTAGGAAAGGCAATGCGGGAATTGAACGAAGACGACTACGCACACATGCACGTCAAGGTGCCGAAATGACGGCCTGTCGCAGCAAGGGTGTCGGAGACGATGGACACGAGGCCTCGCGTTCCGGATGGATTCAGGCCGCTGATCAGTCCCGGTGAGCAGCCGGGCGTGCCGTGAGCGCCACTCTTTCCCGACTCGTCTGTCCCAACGAAGGCAGCTGAGAGGCGCCTGCGACGGCGATTCGAATGCGGTCGATGGCCGCAGCCAACGCAGCGGCCTCTTGCACCTTCTCGCGGTGGCGTTGCAAAGTCATGCGGGCCAGGTCCACGAGCTTCATGTTCAAGGTGCGCTGCCCTTCGTCGATCAGCGTCGAGATGGCCTCCTGGTGCCGGCCCTCGAGGGTGTGGGCCACGGCGCGTTCAGCCAGGGCAGCCACCGTCTGCTGGGCCTGCCACATCCGTTGTGCAAAGGGCGGGTGGATGCGGGCGGCGCCAGCCAGCAGCTCGGTGGTGGCGCGCGACGACGCGAAGCGGGTGGCCAGCGTGTCGACCCACGCCCCGGTGTCATCGGGCATCTGCACCCCCGACGCGGCCAACGTGGACCACAACGTGAGCAGGTTGCAGGCCGTTTCTGTGTCCAGCGCCGGGTCCAGCAGGCGCGTGGACCAGCTGGCCAGCTCGGTGCCCACCTGGTCGAACTGCTTGTGGAATGCCAGGCCGAACACCCAGGCGACGCCGCCCAGCGCCACGAGGCGGGTGTTGTCGGGGTCCTTCGCGGCGGCTTCCTGCAGACTGTCGAGGGCCCGCTGCAGCGCCCGGCCGTCACGCTGTTCGTAGCGCAGCGCGGTCAGTAGCACCAGCACCTGCATGTCGAACATGCGCGACCCGAGGCCCAGCACCGCCGCACGTTCCAGCGGTTTCTGTGCCTCGTCGCGCAAGCCCGCGTAGTACGCGGTGAGGCCGTGGCGCTGCAGGCGCACGATGGAACCGCGCGTGAACTCGGCCGCGCGGCGGTACGTGGCGACGGCACCGTCAATGTCGCCTTGTTCCATTTGCAGGCGCCCCAGCACGTCGAGGGCGTCGGTGTAGTTCGGCTGTTCGGCCGCCAGCGCCTCGAGGCTGCGTGCGGCGGCCGCGGGTTGGTTCGCGTCGATCTGTGCGCGGGCCACGCCCAGGCGAGCCCAGGGCACGGTGGGGTCAGTCTCCAGCACCAGCTCGTTGAGGCGCTTGGCCGCCTCCGGTTCGCCGATGCGCAGCAGCAATTCGCACCCTAGCCGGGCCGCATAGGCGGAGAAGGGCCCCTGTTCCTTGAAGCGCTTGAGGCACAGCCTGGCGGCTGAGGCCAGGTCGCCGGCGGCCACGGGCGCGAAAATGTCCGCGAGCGATTTCTTGCGCTTGCGCACCTGGGTCAGGCGCTCGCCCAGGGCGGCCGCGGTATAGGGCTTGAGCAGGAAGCTGTCGACCGCCGATTCGGCCGCATCGGCCACGGTGGTATACGACGCGCTGCCGGTCACGATGATGAACACGGTGGACAGCGGCAACAACTGCAGGCGGCGCAGGTCGTCGAGCAGGTTCTGGCCCGAGTACCCTTCGGCCTCGAATTCCTGTTCGCACAGCACGATGTCGAACGTGCGTGACTCGAGCATGCGCCGCGCATCGTGGATGCGGCTCGACTGCGACACGTTGCCCACGCCGAAATCGCGCAGCTGCGACACCAGCATGCCGCGCGACGTGAGGTTGGGGTCGATCACGAGCGCGGACGACGTCGCGATGTCTCGGTCAATCATCTGCATGCCAGGCTCCGGGGACGTGGAACACGGTACGGCTCCTGCGCGCATATCGGCACCATCCGGCCCCGACTTGAGTGCAATCCACGCAGTGTGACCCTTCGCGCCAGGAAGCACAACGGCGCCCGAAGGCGCCGTTGGCAGGGGGAACTCAGGAAGCGCAGGTCACTTGAACAAGTCCTTGACGCGGTGCGTCCAGGACTTGGCGTTGGGCGAGTGCTTGTCCGACTTGCTCAGCGATTCGTCGAGCTCCTTGAGCAGCTTGCGCTGGTGTTCGGTGAGCTTGACGGGTGTCTCGACCGCGATGTGGCAGTACAGGTCGCCGGGATAGCTGGAGCGGATGCCCTTGATGCCCTTGCCACGCAGGCGGAAGGTCTTGCCGTGTTGCGTGCCTTCAGGCAACTCGATCTCGGCCTTGCCGCCCAGCGTGGGCACCTCCAGGCTGCCGCCGAGGCAAGCCGTGGTGAGGCCCACCGGCACCGTGCAATGCAGGTCGTCGCCGTCACGCTCGAAGATCTCGTGCTGCTTGATGCGGATCTCGATGTACAGGTCACCCGCCGGGCCGCCGTTGGTGCCCGGTTCGCCGTTCCCGGCCGAACGGATGCGCATGCCTTCGTTGATGCCGGCCGGAATCTTGACCTCGAGCGTCTTGTTCTTCTTGACCTTGCCGGCACCGTGGCAGGTGATGCAGGGCTCGGGAATGATCTTGCCGGTGCCCCGGCAATGCGGGCAGGTCTGTTGCACGCTGAAGAAGCCCTGGCGCATGTGGACCGTACCGCTGCCGTTGCAACTGGTGCAGGTCTTGGCGCTGGTGCCCGGCTTGGCGCCCGACCCGTGGCAGGTCTCGCATTCTTCCCAGCTCGGGATGCGGATCTGGCTGTCCTTGCCATGTGCCGCCTCTTCGAGCGAGATCTCCATCGCGTAGCTGAGGTCGGCCCCGCGGTACACCTGCTGGCCGCCGCCACCGCGGCGTCCACCGCCGCCGCCGCCGAACACATCGCCGAAGATGTCGCCGAAGGCTTCGGCGAAACCGCCGAACCCTTCCGCACCCGGGCCGCCCGGGCGGAAGCCGCCCGCGTTGGGGTCGACCCCGGCGTGACCGTACTGGTCGTAGGCGGCGCGCTTTTCGCCGTCCGACAACATCTCGTAGGCTTCCTTGATTTCCTTGAAGTTCTCTTCGGCCTTCTTCGCGCCGTCACCCTGGTTGCGGTCCGGGTGGTACTTCATGGCCAGCTTGCGATAGGCCTTCTTGATGTCGTCGTCGGTGGCATTCTTTGCCAATCCGAGGACGTCGTAGTAGTCACGCTTTGCCATGGTGTCTTGCGTCTTCTGAATAACGAAACCCCCGCGGCCCGAAAAGGCGCACGGGGGAGGCGGGGAACCCGAAGGCCCCCGGTGCGTTGCCGTGCCGGCTTACTTCGAGTCCTTGACTTCCTTGAACTCGGCGTCGACCACGTTGTCGTCGGCCGGGGCCGACTGCGCACCTTGCGGCGCAGCCTCCGGACCACCCGCTGCACCACCGGCCGCCGCCTGGGCATCGGCGTAGACCTTCTCGCCGAGCTTCTGGCTCGCGGTCATCAGCGCTTCGGTCTTGGCTTCGATGGCCGCCTTGTCGTCGCCCTTGAGCGCTTCCTCGGTGTCCTTCAAGGCCGTTTCGATCTTTTCCTTCTCGCCGGCGTCGAGCTTGTCACCGTGTTCGGCGAGGCTCTTGCGCACGCTGTGCACGAGCGAGTCGGCCGAGTTGCGGGCCTGCACGAGTTCGAGCTTCTTCTTGTCTTCGGCCGCGTTCATTTCCGCGTCCTTGACCATCTGCTCGATCTCGCTCTCGCTCAAGCCGGAGTTGGCCTTGATCGTGATCTTGTTTTCCTTGCCGGTGCCCTTGTCTTTCGCGCCGACGTGCAGGATGCCGTTGGCGTCGATGTCGAAGCTCACCTCGATCTGCGGCGTGCCACGCGGTGCCGGCGGGATGCCTTCGAGGTTGAATTCGCCGAGGCTCTTGTTGCCCGACGCCATCTCGCGTTCGCCCTGGTACACCTTGATGGTCACGGCCGGCTGGCTGTCTTCCGCGGTGGAGAACACCTGCGCGAACTTGGTCGGGATGGTGGTGTTCTTCTTGATCATCTTCGTCATCACGCCACCCATCGTCTCGATGCCGAGCGACAGCGGGGTGACGTCGAGGAGCAGCACGTCGGTGCGTTCACCGCCGAGCACCTGGCCCTGGATGGCCGCGCCCACGGCGACGGCTTCGTCCGGGTTGACGTCCTTGCGCGGTTCCTTGCCGAAGAACTCCTTGACCTTCTCCTGCACCTTGGGCATGCGGGTCATGCCGCCGACCAGGATCACGTCGTCGATGTCGGCGGCCGAGATGCCGGCGTCCTTGATGGCGGTGCGGCACGGGGCGATGGTGCGCTCGATGAGCTCTTCCACCAGCGACTCGAGCTTGGCGCGCGACAGCTTGATGTTCAGGTGCTTCGGGCCCGAGGCATCGGCCGTCACGTACGGCAGGTTGATGTCGGTCTGCGCGCCGTTGGACAGTTCGATCTTGGCCTTCTCGGCGGCTTCCTTCAGACGCTGCAGGGCCAGCACGTCCTTGCTGAGGTCGACGCCTTGTTCCTTCTTGAACTCGGCAATGATGTAGTCGATGATGCGCTGGTCGAAGTCTTCGCCGCCCAGGAACGTGTCGCCGTTCGTGGAGAGCACCTCGAACTGCTTTTCACCGTCGACGTCAGCGATCTCGATGATGGACACGTCGAACGTGCCGCCACCCAGGTCGTACACGGCGATCTTGCGGTCGCCCTTTTCGTTCTTGTCGAGGCCGAACGCCAGCGCCGCGGCGGTGGGTTCGTTGATGATGCGCTTGACGTCGAGGCCGGCGATGCGGCCAGCGTCCTTCGTGGCCTGGCGCTGTGCGTCGTTGAAGTACGCGGGCACCGTGATCACGGCTTCGGTGACGGCTTCACCGAGGTAGTCCTCGGCGGTCTTTTTCATCTTGCGCAGCACTTCGGCGCTGACCTGCGGCGGGGCCAGCTTCTGGCCGCGCACCTCGACCCACGCGTCGCCGTTGTCGGCCTGCGCGATCTTGTAGGGCATCAGGTCGATGTCCTTCTGCACTTCCTTTTCGGTGAACTTGCGGCCGATCAGGCGTTTCACCGCGTACAGCGTGTTGCGCGGGTTCGTGACGGCCTGGCGCTTGGCCGAGGCGCCGACGAGGATCTCGCCATCTTCCTGGTACGCGATGATCGACGGCGTGGTGCGGGCACCTTCACTGTTCTCGATCACGCGCGTGGTGTTGCCTTCCATGATCGCGACACACGAGTTCGTGGTGCCGAGGTCGATGCCGATGATTTTTCCCATTTTTCTGCTCCTGCTTGCTTTGAATCCAGATGAGTCCGAGGTGTGGATAACCTCGACTTTTTCAAGGGGCCGCGCTTGTGGACGGCCACCTCTCCCTACGTTGTTGTCTTATTTGGGTGCCGACACGGTGACGAGCGCGGGGCGCAACACACGCTCGGCGATCAGGTAGCCCTTTTGCAGCACGGTGACGACGGTGTTGGGATCCTGTTCGGCCGGCACGACGCTGATGGCCTGGTGCTGGTGCGGGTCGAACCTGGTGCCGGCCGCCGGGTTGATCTCGAGCACCTTGTTGCGCTCCAGCGCCGCCGACAGCTGGCGCAGCGTGGCGTGCACGCCTTCCAGCAGCTGTTCCGGGGTGGCGGCGGGGATGGCGATGGCGGCTTCGAGGCTGTCCTTGACGGGCAGCAGGCTGTCGGCAAAGCCTTCGAGGGCGAACTTGCGGGCCTTCGACACTTCCTCTTCAGCGCGGCGGCGGATGTTTTCGCCCTCGGCCTTGGCGCGCAGGTAGGCGTCGGACATCTCGGCGAGGCGGGCGTCGACGTCAGGGGCCGGCGGCGCGGTGTTCACTTCAGTGGTTTCGCCAACGTCTTGATTTTCCATGGGATTTTGGGGGTTCTGCATGTGGTGGACCTCTTCGACTGCACCGCACATGGGTGCATGCCCATCGGTTTCAAGAGGGAAAAGCGGGGAATTTTACCGGGCCATTGCAGGCCGGCCGGGAACGGCGTATTCGCGCGCGTCCTCCGGCGTGATTCGGCGCTTTTTGGCGCTACTCCTTGCTCGCACTCCAGCGGTTCCATTCCGCCAACTGGCGGCGGTCGCGTTTGGTGGGCCGGCCCTGCTCGATGGCGAGCGAGGGTTCCGGCGCCTCGCGGTGCTGGCGGGCTGCCTCGTCCCGCCGGGCGATGCTCTCGGGCGTTTCCTCGTACAGGGCCTGCGCCACCGGCGCCGGGCCGCGCACGGCGCTCACCCCCAGCACGAGCACCGTGCGCACCACCACGCCCTGGCGCACCTCGATGCGGTCGCCCACGCGCACATCGCGCGAGGGTTTGGCATCCTGGTCGTTGACCTGGATGCGCCCCTTGCCGATTTCCTGGGTGGCCAGGCTGCGGGTCTTGAAAAAGCGGGCAGCCCAAAGCCACTTGTCGAGGCGGACGTCGTCGTTCGGGGTGTTCATGGGAAAAGCTCCGGATCAGGCCTTGGCGCCGCCGTCGACCGCCCGCTGGCGCCGCAGCGCCAGCTCGCGGGCGTCGGGTCCGCCGCGTGTGTCCCAGCCCTGCAGGTGCCGTTCGGCGAGGGCGGTCAGCGCGCGCACCCAGTCGGTCTGGTCGTTCAGGCACGGGATGTACCTGAACTCGGTGCCGCCAGCCTTCAGGAAGGCGGTGCGGGCCTCCTGGTCGATCTCCTCGAGGGTCTCGAGGTTGTCGCTCGTGAACCCCGGGCACACCACGTCCACGCGGTGCACGCCCTGGTGGGCCAGGGTCACCAGCGTGGGCTCGGTGTACGGCTGCAACCATTCGGCGCGGCCCAGCCGGCTCTGGAAGGTGACGAGGTAGTCGTTGGCCGAGATGCCGAGCTGCTCGGACACGAGGCGGGCTGTCTTCAGGCATTCGCAGTGGTACGGGTCACCGAGTGTCAGGCTGCGCTTCGGGATGCCGTGGAAGCTCATCACGAGCTTGTCGGCGCGGCCGTTCGCGGCCCAGTGATCGGCGATGCGGCGGGCCACGGCGGCGATGTAGCCGGGGTCGTCGTGGAATCGGTTCACGAATCGGAATTCGGGCAGCGCCCGGATGCGCCGCGACCAGCCCAGCACCGCGTCGACAACGCTGGCGGTGGTGGACGCCGCGTATTGCGGGTAGAGCGGCAGCACCAGTACGCGGGTGGCGCCCGCCGCCTTGAGTTCGTCGAGCACCTGTGGAATGGACGGCGCGCCGTAGCGCATGGCCGACCGGACGGTCACACGGTGCCCGCGCTCGCCCAGGTTGCCGGCCAGCCGCTTGGTGAGTACCTGGGTCCAGGTGGTGAGGGGCGACCCCTCCGGGGTCCAGATGCTCGCGTACCGTGCCGCGGACTGCCTCGGGCGGACGCGGAGGATCACGCCGTGCAGGATCAGCCACCACAGCGGGCGCGGGATTTCGACCACGCGCGGATCGCCCAGGAATTCGGCGAGGAAGCGGCGAACCGCCGAGGGCGTGGGCGCGTCGGGTGTCCCGAGGTTGCACAGCAGGACGGCGGTGAGTTCCGCCTGGTCGTGGGGGCGTGCGGGTTCGGGGGCAAAACTCATGGAACGGTGGGTCTCCGGGCGGGCGGTCAGTTCATGATTATCAGCCTCTCAGGCCGTCGGCGCGGCCCCGCGGATGCGCCGGGAGATGTCGTCGATGTCGGCGAGCACGGCGGCGATGTCGATGGGTTTGGTCCAGTAGCCGATGAAGCCGGCCTCGTAGGCACGCTGGACGTCATCAGGCATGGCGTCGGCCGAGCACATGTAGGCCGGCGCGGTGCCAAGGCCCGGCAGCCTGCGCAGTTCCCGCAACACGTCGAAACCCGACATGCCGGGGAGGTGAGCGTCGAGCACCAGCACCTCGGGCTGCCATTCGCTGGCCACCGCGAGGGCTTCTTCGCCGTCTTCGGCCACGCGGAGCTCGACCTGGCTGTTGTGCATGCGGAGTGCGCCCTCGAACAGGATCGCATTGATGCGGTTGTCTTCCACGTACAGCATGCGCAGGGGGGGGCGAGACGGGGCAGGGGGGGCTTCGCACTCGGGCATCGTGGCGAGATTGTCGTACACCGTATCGGGTGCGTCGTCGCGCTGGAGTTCGATCGACACGTGCGTGCCGCGTCCCGCCAGGCTGCTCACGTCGAGTTTGCCTCCGATGGCCTGGGTCAGGCTGCGCGCGATGATCAGGCCGAGGCCGGTGCCCTCGATGTTGGACGTCTCCTTGCCCAGCCGCTCGAAGGGCTGGAAGAGCCGCGCCATCTGCATCTCGGTCATGCCCGGCCCGGTGTCCTCGATGACCAGCGTGACGAACCCGCGCCGGCCGGTGTCCACCGACAGCCGCACGGCACCGCCCGCGTGGTTGTACTTGATGGCGTTCGATGCGATGTTGAGCACCACCTGGCGCAGGCGCTGCATGTCGGCGCGCACCCACGTGTGCGCGGGAACCTGGTTGTCGAGCCGCACCCGGCGCGCCGAGGCGGCCGGTTGCAGCAGTTCGAGGGTGCGCTCCACGGTGTCGTCGAGTGCCACGGGGCCGATGGCCAGGGTCATCGCCCCTTCCTCGACCTTCTGCAGATCGAGCACGTCGTTGATCAGCGCCAGCAGGTGCTGGCCGGCGTTGAGCACGTGGTCGGCGTAGCCGCCGATCTCGGTGCCGTCACCGCCGCCCGGGGTCATGCGCATGAGTTGCGCGAAACCGATGACCGCATTCAGTGGCGTGCGCATCTCGTGGCTCATGCGCGAGAGGAACTGCGATTTGGCATGGCTCGCCAGTTCCGCCGCCTGCTTCTCGCGCAGGGCCTGCTCCGCCTGCTTGGCGCTGGTGATGTCGGAATGGGTGCCCACCACGCGCAGCGGGCGGCCTTCGGCGTTGTGCCCCACCACCTTGCCGCGGTCGAGGATCCAGAGGTCGTGGCCGTCCCGGTGCCGGATGCGGTGCTCGGATTGGTACACCTGCGTCTCGCAGCGCAAGTGGCGGCGCAGGCCCGACATCACCCGCGGCAGGTCGTCGACATGGATGCGGGATGTCCATTCCTCCAGCGAGTCGCCGATCTCGTGTTCGGCGTACCCCAGCATCTTCTTCCAGCGGGGCGAGTAGTACACCTTGTTCGTCTGGGCATCCCAGTCCCACACGCCATCCCCGGACCCCTCGAGCGCGAACTTCCAGCGTTCTTCGGCGGCGATCAGCGCCAGCTCGGAGGCCCGGTGCTGCGTGATGTCGCGGAAGGTCAGCACCACTGAAAACGTGCTGCCTTCCGGGCGCAGCTGCAGCGGGTGGCCGTTGAGTTCGAGCCAGCGCAACTGCCCGTCGGGGCGGCGCAGCGCATGCACGCTGCGCGAGAGCGGCTCGCCGCTGCGCACCACGCGGCGCACCGGGTGGTCCTCGTGCGCCAGGGGGCGCGCGGCGGCGGACATGAACTCGAACGGCCAGCCGTCCGTGTTGCCCACGACCGCCACGGGGTCCACCCCGAGCACGTCGCAGCCCGCGGGGTTGATGGCGATGATGGTGAGCGTGGGGGTGACCACCACCAGGCCGTCGCTGATGGCCGAGGCCACCGACCGGTACAACTCCTCGCTCAGCCGCAGCTTGTCGGCGGCGCGGGTCTGGTCGGTCACGTCGTGCTGCACGCCGATGTAGTGGGTCAGCTCGCCATTGCCGTCGAACACCGGCGCCACGTGCAGGGCGTTCATGAACGAGGTGCCGTCCTTGCGCACGTTGTTGACCACCACGCTGCATTCGCGGCGCTCGGCGATGGCCTCGCGCAGCCGGACGAGCGGCGCCTGGTCGGTCATGTGGCCCTGCAGCAGGCGGCAGTTGCGGCCCAGCAGTTCGTCCTGCGAGAACCCGGTCAGCGTCTCGAAGGCCGGGTTGACGTACACCATCGGCATGTCCGGCTGGTTGGCGTCGCACACGCACATGGGCAGCGCGGCCGCGGCCTCGACGGCGCCTTTCATCACCATCAGGCCGCGTTCCAGCGCGCGCAGCTCGGTGAGGTCGCGGGTAACATACAGCACCCGGTTTCCGGGCATGGGCGACACGCGGGCCTCGAACCAGCGGGTGACACCGTCGCGGGTGCGCAGCGCGTACTCGTGGCGCTGCACCTGCCCCGTGTGCAGCGCGAGGCGGATCGCGTTCATCGCCTTCTGCGCCAGGTCGCTGGACAGCTCGACGCCGAACTTCTCGCCGCGCACCTTGGACCAGTCGTGGATCAGCATCGGGTGCTCGGGCGAGCTGCACTCGAGGAAGCGGCCCTCGCCGTCGAGCACGAACCACAGGTCGGGCACGGCCTCGAGCACCGCGGTGAGGCGCCCCTGTGAATCGCGGAGCTCGGCCTCCCGGGATGCCAGGGCCAGTTCGGCGCGCTTGCGGTCGGTGATGTCGATGGACATGTGCACCACGTTGCCGTCCGGCAACCGGCGCCCGCTGACGATCAGCCACGTGTCCCGCCACCGGATCTCGTGCTGCTCGGCCTGGTGCGACGCGATGGACAGGCGCCACTCGATGAAGGCCTCCTCGTTGCCGACGGCGTCGGGATAGTCGCCCGCGTAGGCCATCTCGCGCACCATCTCCGGCCAGTTTGCCTGGGCCCTCAGCTGGCGCCGGTGGATCTCCTTTCGCCAGGCCGCGTTGGACCGGATCACCCTGCCGTCCGGGTCGCTGATCATCACGCAGGCGACGAGGGATTCGAGGGCATCGCTCAGCAACTGCTCGGCTTGGCGGGCGGCCTTCTGGGCCTGCAGGCGCGCGGTGATGTTGCTGGTGGCGCCCCGGTAGCCGCGGAACATCCCTTTGCTGTCGAACACCGGCATGCCGCTGATGCTGGTGGTGACCACGCCCTTCGGCGTGGGGCGGTCGGTGATGATGTCCTTGAACGGCAGCCGCTCTGCCCGCGCGGAGAGAAACCGGTCCCACGAGTTGGTGGTGTCGGCCTCGCACCGGCGGTTGATGTCCTGCATCGTCAGGCCGAGGTTGTCGGTGGGCGAACGGCCGGTGTGGGACTCGATGCTGTCGGACACCCAGGTGAGCCGGCCGTTGTCGTCGGTTTCCCAGAGCCAGTCGCTGCTCGACAGGCTGGCAGTGCGCACACGGGCGGCCTGGCGCCGCAAGTGCCGCTCGCTCAGGCGCGATCGGAGCAGCGCGTTGCACACTTCGGCCGCGTCGTGCAGCGCGTCGCGGTGGGCCGGCGTGAGTGCGCGCGCCGCCGGGTCGAACACGCACACCGCCCCGACCCGATATCCCTCCACGGTGAGCGGCGCGCCAGCGTAGGCGCGGATGTTCGGGGTGCCGGTGACGGACGGCTGATCGGAAAAGCGGTGGTCGCGGGACGCGTCGCCCACCTCCAGCAGGTCGGGCGTGAGCACGGTGTGGGCGCAGAACGCCTCGTCGCGCGGGAGGTTCCCCAGAGGGGGCCCGGCCTCGGCCTTGAACCAGACGCGGTGCTCGTCCACGAGGGTGATGGCCGCCATGGCGTGGCCGAGCTGTTGGCGCAGCAGCCGGACGATGGCGTCGAACGCCGGTTCATGGTCGGAGTCGAGGATGCGCAGCGCGCGCAACGTCTGCAACCGTCCGGACTCATCGGCGGGGAGAGGGGCGGAAGGCATGGTCGTTTTACTGTAGCGGAGAATGCCGGGCATGACGTCTGGCAACCTCACTGAGTCGGGACTTCCGACAAATTCTCCACCACTCGCGCTGAGCTTCGACCTCGACGACACGCTGTGGCCCATCTGGCCCACCATCGAACGGGCGGAGCAGGTGTTGCACGGGTGGTTGGGCGAGCATGCGCCGGCCACGGCAGGGCGTTTCGATGCGGCCGGCCTGCGGGCCCTGCGCAACGCAGTGGGTGAACGCCATCCCGAATGGGGGCACGACCTGAGCCGCATGCGGCTTGAAAGCCTTCGCGAAGCGCTGGTGCTCGCGGGCGATGACCCGTCGCTGGCCGAGGCCGCCTTCGCGGTGTTTTTTGAAGCCCGCCAGCAGGTCACGTTGTATGCAGATGCGCGCGAGGCGCTCGGCCGCCTGGCGGCCCGCTTCCCGCTGGTCGCCGTCACCAACGGCAACTCCGAATTGGCCCGCGTGGGGCTGGACACGCTGTTCCAGGCAAGCCTGAGTGCCATCCGCTTCGGCGTGGGAAAACCCGACCCGCGCATCTTCCTGGCCGCGTGCGAGCGCCTGGGGGTGGCGCCCGGCCGGGTGCTGCACATCGGTGACGACCTGATGCTCGACGTGAACGGCGCGCTCGAGGCCGGGCTGCAGGCGGTGTGGTTGCGGCGCGAGGTGGGGGTGGACGAACCCGCTCCGGCCTTGAAAGCGCCTTACCGGGTGTTCGACAACCTGACCCGGCTCGCCGACGCCCTGGGTTGCTGAAGGGGAATCAGCGGAACGAGAGGTCTTCCGGCGCCTGCGGCATGGTGTCGGAGAACCGCATGACCTCGAACCGCACGTGCGGGGCGGTGGGGTCGCTGAGCGAAGCCCCGAGCCCGAGCGTGCCGCTGCCGTGCAGCGTGCAGGTGCCGCGGCGCAGCGACACGATCTCGGAGCCGCCCGAGAACCGCACGTAGGTGCCGTTGAAGCTGAGGTCGGTGAGTTGGAACGCCCCGCCGTGCCAGTCGATGCGGGCGTGGGAGCGTGACACGCGGGAGTCGTCGATGCAGTAGGTGACCTGCGGGCTGCGCCCGAGCACCACCGGCAGCGACGGGCCGGCAAACACGCGGTTCTGGTCGAGGCAGATCAGGCGGATGCCTTCGGGCTCGACGGGCGAGGACTGCAGTTCGCCGTAGGCCGTGGCGGCGGTGTCGCTGAAGCGGCGCCCCTCCAGCAGGAACACATGCACCGGCTCCACACGGCCCCGCAATTGCACCCGGTCGAGGCTGCGAAAGCGCGCCCGCACGCCGTCGGGCTGGCCGCTGACGACGCTGACGGTGGCCAGGATCTCGTTGTCGCCGGCGTGGTCGAGCAGGCGGGCGGCCACGTTGACCGCATCGCCGAAACAATCGCCGGACATCTCGATGACCTCACCCTGGGCAATGCCCACCTGCAGCCTGAGCACCGGCGCGCGGGTGTCCGCGGCCCGTGTGCTGGTGGACAGCGGGGTGATGCGGTCCATCGAGTCGTGCATTTCGTCGGCCGCCATGACGGCGGCGACCGGGCTCTCGAACACGGCCATCAGGCCATCGCCGAGGGTCTTCACGACCACCCCGCCGGCATTTCCCACGATGCGACCGACCAGGGCCACGCTCTGCGTGACCACGGTGGTGGCTTCGGCGTTGCCGAGGGTCTCGTACAGCGAAGTGCTGCCGCGCAGGTCCGCGAACAGGACGGTGCGCTGAAGAATCTGCGTCATGTCGTGAAGTTTATGGCAATAAATGCAGAAAGCCCCGGGCAGATGCCCGGGGCTTTCCGTGTTGTTCGACGGATCGAACGGTCAGAGGTTGTCGAGGTACGTGCGCAGCTTGTCGGAGCGGCTCGGGTGCTTCAGCTTGCGGATCGCCTTCGCCTCGATCTGGCGGATGCGCTCGCGGGTCACGTCGAACTGCTTGCCCACTTCCTCGAGGGTGTGGTCGGTGCTCATCTCGATGCCGAAGCGCATGCGCAGCACCTTGGCTTCGCGCGGCGTCAGGCTGTCGAGGATGTCCTTGACCACGTCACGCAGGCCGGCCTGCATGGCCGCTTCGATGGGCGCCGTGTTGTTGGTGTCCTCGATGAAGTCGCCCAGGTGCGAATCGTCGTCGTCGCCGATGGGGGTTTCCATCGAGATCGGCTCCTTCGCGATCTTCATGATCTTGCGAATCTTGTCCTCGGGGATCTCCATCTTCTCGGCCAGCGTGGGGGCGTCCGGCTCGAAGCCGAATTCCTGCAAGTGCTGGCGCGACAGGCGGTTCATCTTGTTGATCGTCTCGATCATGTGCACCGGGATGCGGATGGTGCGCGCCTGGTCGGCGATCGAGCGGGTGATGGCCTGGCGGATCCACCACGTGGCGTACGTCGAGAACTTGTAGCCGCGGCGGTACTCGAACTTGTCCACCGCCTTCATGAGGCCGATGTTGCCTTCCTGGATCAGGTCGAGGAACTGCAGGCCGCGGTTGGTGTATTTCTTGGCGATGGAGATCACGAGGCGCAGGTTGGCCTCGATCATTTCCTTCTTCGCGTCGCGCGAGGACTTCTCGCCCTCGTTCATGCGCTTGTTGATGCCCTTCAGGTCTTCCAGGGGCACCACGGCGCGGGCCTGCTGGTCGGTCAGCTTCTTCTGCAGTTCCTGCACCGGCGGCAGGTTGCGCTGCAGGATGCCGGCGTACGGCTTGCCCGAGGCCACTTCCTTTTCAGCCCACTTGAGGTTCAGGAGGTTGGGCGGGAAGTTCTTGATGAAGTACTCCTGCGGCATGCCGCACTTGTCCACCAGGATCTTGCGCAGTTCGCGTTCGTAGCGGCGCACGTCGTCCACCTGCGAGCGCAGGATGCCGCAGAGCTTCTCGATCGTCTTGACGGTGAAGCGGATGGTCATCAGCTCGTCGCTGATGGCTTGCTGGGCCTTGTTGTACGACGGCGACTGGTAGCCGTCCTTCTCGAAGGCCTTGCGCATCTTGTCGAAGTTGATGCGCAGTTCGGCAAACTTCGACAGGGCTGCGTTCTTCAGTTCCTCGAGCTTCTTGGTGAGCGCCTTGCTGCCGCCCTGGCCGTCGTCGTCGTCTTCCTCGTCGAAGAAGTCGACGTCTTCCTCGGCCACGTAGTCGTCGGCCTCGTCTTCCGAGACGAACCCGTCGACCACTTCGGAGATCTTCATCTCGCCCGAGGCGATCTTGTCGGCGTAGGTCAGGATCTCGGCGATGGTGGTGGGCGAGGCGCTGATGGCGAGCATCATGGCCTGCAGGCCGCCTTCGATGCGCTTGGCGATCTCGATCTCGCCTTCACGGGTCAGCAGCTCGACCGTGCCCATCTCGCGCATGTACATGCGGACGGGGTCGGTGGTGCGGCCGAATTCGGAGTCGACCGTGGACAGCGCGGCTTCCGCGGCTTCCTCGGCTTCCTCTTCCGTGGCGGTGGTGGTGCCGCCGCCGGCGATCAGCAGCGTGGCGGCGTCGGGCGCCTGCTCGTACACCGCGATGCCCATGTCGTTCAGCATCGACACGATGGCTTCGAGGATTTCGGCGTCGACCAGCTTTTCAGGCAAGTGGTCGTTGATTTCCTGGTGCGTCAGGAAACCGCGCGTCTTGCCCATCTTGATGAGGGTCTTCAGCTCCTGGCGGCGCTTGGCGACTTCCTCTTCGGTGAGGGCGGTTTCGTCGAGGCCGAACTCGCGCATCAGCGCGCGTTCCTTGGCCCGCGACACTTTCATGCGCAATGGCTTGGCCTTGACGACCTTTTCCCCGTCGCCAGCGTCAGCGACCTCGGCTTCCGGTTCGCCGGCCAGGTCGGCCTCGATGTCGGAAAAGTCTTCCTCGGGCACTTCTTCCTTGGCGGCGGCAGCCTTCGGCTTGCGGCCCGGCTTGCCCTTGGCTTCCGTCGCGGTCTTGGCGGCGGGACGGCCAGGCTTCTTCTTTTCCTCGGTGGTTTCGGCCGAGGTGGCCTTTGTCGCTTTGGCGGGGGCGCTCTTCTTCGCGGTCATGCAATTCCTCGAATGGTGGTGGGCATCACGGCTTCATGCCGATTGCCTCGCTGACGATCCACGGACGACACAGGTGTGTCCTGTTGCCCAAAAAACAAGCAGGTGCAGCACGGCATGTGTCAAAAAGGAATCGGAAACGGGCAAGCCAGCCGCGCCGGCCGAACAGCAGTTCGGGCCGGCCAGGGGCAGGCATGAAACGGGCAAGACTCGCGTGATCATCCAAAGAAACGCAGTCCTTGCGGGGAAGGTTGGCCTGTATGGGGACCCTGGTTCGAAGGGTGGCCGGGGCCCGGAGGTACTGCTGTCACTCTTGCGCCGTAACAAACCCTTGATTATGGTCGATGCAGTCCGTTACGTCAAAGGGCCCGGCGTCAGGGAGAGGGCCTGGAGCCGCTTTTGTTTGTGCTGCAGCACTTCCCGGTACTGGGCGAGGGCGGCCGGGTCGGTGGCGGCGCGCTGGCTCAGTTCGTTCTGCTGGCGTTCGAGCTGCCGCACCCACATCCGGTCGAGCACCCGGCGGAGCTCGGTAAACTGGGATTCCTCCTGCAGCGCATCCTCGGTTACGAGGCGCCCCACCAGGCGGGCCCACTCCGTTTCGCGGAGCGCCACCTCCCACACCGCCCAGGCGGTGGGGCCGTTGTCCTGCACGTGGCGCTCCATCCACGCACACAGTGCCCCGTGGGGCGCGGGGAGTTCATGCAGCAGCTCCAGGTCGCCGGCATCGAGCTGTTCCCACCACTCGCTGTGCAGCAGCAGGAACTTCACGGCCAGGTCTTCGGTGCTCGTGGTCCGGGCACGGGGCAGGCCCACGCCTTCCTCGGGTGGCTTGCGCTTGCCAAAGAACGGTTTGTCGACCCAGGGGCGCCGCTGCCCGCCCGCGCCGCCCTGGAATCCACCTTGCCGCGGCGCGCGCTGGGCGCCGGTTTCGGACGGTTCGAAGCTGCTGTAGTCGATGTCCTGGGACTCGGCAGACCAGCTGTCGTCGGGAGGCGGGTAGTCGTCGGGCTCGTGGGTGCGGTCGCGAGGCGGCCGCGAGCGGCCGCCGGTGGCCTGGGCCTGGGCTTGCCACAAGCGGTTCAGGTCGTCGGTGGACAGTGCCGCGGCCTGCGCCAGGTCGCCAAGCAGCTGCATCTTGAGGGCGCCCTCGGGGAGCGCGAGCCACATCGGCTTGGCCTGGGCGAGCAGGCGCGCGCGGCCTTCGGCGCTGGCGGTGTCGCAGCCCTCGCGGGCGGCCTCGATGAGCTGGCGCGACAGCGGCACTGCGTCGGCCACGCAGGCCTCGAACGCTTCGGCGCCATGTTCGCGCACGTACGAATCCGGGTCGTGCTCGGGGGGCAGGAACAGGAATCGCACCGAACGGGTGTCGGTGGCGAACGGCAGCGACGCCTCGAGCGCACGGCCCGCGGCGCGGCGGCCGGCGCTGTCGCCGTCGAAGCTGAACACGATGGTCTCGGTGAAGCGGAACAGCTTCTGCACATGTTCGGCCGAACATGCCGTGCCGAGGGTGGCCACCGCGTTCGGGAACCCCAGCTGGGCCAGGGCAACGACGTCCATGTACCCCTCGACCACCAGCGCGTACCCGCGCTTGCGCAGCCCGGCCCGGGCCTCGTGCAGCCCGTAGAGTTCCTTGCCCTTGTGGAACACGGCGGTTTCGGGCGAGTTCAGGTACTTGGGCTCCCCCTTGTCGAGCACGCGCCCGCCGAACCCGATCACCTCGCCTTGCACGTTGCGGATCGGGAACATGATCCGGTCGCGGAAGCGGTCGTAGCGCTTGCGGTCGGCCTCGGTGTCGCCGGTGGCGATCACGAGGCCGCTTTCTTCGAGCAATGGGTCGTCGTAGCGGGGGAACACGCTCGCGAGCCCACGCCAGCCATCGGCCGCGTATCCGAGCCCGAAGGCGAGGGCGATCTCGCCGGTGAGGCCGCGCCCGCGCAGGTAGTCGACGGCGCGCTTGTTGCCCTTGAGTTGCTTGCGGTAGTGGTCGCTGGCCTTGTGCAACACGTCGGTCAGGGTGGCCTGGCGCTCCTTCAGGGCCGCCGCCTTCTCACGCTCCTGGGGCGTGCGGTTGTCCTCGGGCACGGCCATGCCCACCTGCTGGGCGAGGTCGCGCACCGCGTCGAGGAAACCCATGCCCGAGTAGGCCATCAGGAACCCGAGGGCGTTGCCGTGCACCCCGCACCCGAAGCAGTGGTAGGTCTGGCGCGTGGCGCTGACGGTGAAGCTGGGCGTCTTCTCGCCATGGAAGGGGCACAGGCCCTTGTGGTTGATGCCCGCCTTCTTCAGCTGCACGTAACGGCCCACCACCTCGACGACGTCGACGCGGGAGAGCAGGTCCTGGACAAAGCTGGGAGGGATCACGGTGTCAGTCTAGCGGGTGGCCCGAAACGGGGTCGGTGCGAATGCCGGGCCGGATGCGGGCACCACCCAAGAAAAACGCCGCCCCGGAGGGCGGCGAATTCTTGTGGGAAAACCCGGCAGGGGTATGGGTCAGACGGCGAAATCGCTGAGTTTCTTGCCCGACGCCAATGCGGCCTTCAGCCACTTGGGTTGCAGGCCGCGGCCGCTCCAGCTGTCGCCGGTTGCGGCGTTGCGGTATTTGGCGGCGACTTTGCCGCCTTTGGTTGCGCCGGCACGGGTGCCGCTCTTGGCTGTCAGGTCGGCCGCGCTCAAACCGTATTCGGTCATCAGCGCCTTGACCTTGGCAATCGCGTCGCTGCGCTCCCGTTTCTGGGTGCTTTCGATTTCCTGTTCGAGGGCCGCTTTACGGGCCAGCAAGTCTTGAAGCGTGCTCATGGATTATTCCTTCAGTCAATGAGTGCAGCACCTGCGCTGCGCTGCCGGGATTCTACGGGAATCCGGGGTACATCGGGCTGGGTAATTACCAGTTCGATGAAATGCCGGATTCCTTGTGAAGGAATATGAGGCCGGGGGTTCGTTCAGGCCGACGGCGGGACATACCCGGCCGGCTGTTCAACACCTTCGCCGAAGAAAAAGCGTTCCATCTGGCGCGCGAGGTACTGTCGCGCGCGCTGGTCGGCAAGGTTCAAGCGGTTTTCATTGACGAGCATGGTCTGGTGCTTCATCCAGGCGGCCCAGGCTTCCTTGCTCACTTCGTTGTAAATGCGCTTGCCCAGGTCGCCGGGGTACGGGGAGAAATCGAGGCCTTCGGCCTCCTTCTTCAGGTAGACGCATTGAACGGTGCGGGCCATGGTGAACTTCCTCGAAAAGTGGGGTTGAATGGGGAGGGGATGCCGCCGGGTCAGGTCAATTTCTTGACGAGCACCTGCGAGCGGCGGTCCCAGTTGTATTTGCGCTTGCGCGCGTCCGGCAGCCAGTTGGGGTCCACCTGGGCAAAGCCGCGTTTGAGAAACCAGTGCATGGTTTGGGTGGTGAGCACGAATATGCTCTCCAACCCGGCCATCTTCGCGCGTTGCTCCACGCGTTTGAGGATGCGCTCGCCGTCGCCCTGGCTCTGCACGGCCGGAGATACCGTCAATGCCGACATTTCGCCCGTGCGGGCCTCGGGGTATGGGTACAGCGCCGCACAACCGAAGATGACGCCGTCGTGTTCGATCACGGTATAGAGACCGATGTCGCGCTCGATTTCCGTGCGGTCGCGTTTGACGAGCGTGCCGTCGCGCTCGAAGGGTTCGATCAGTTGCAGCACGCCGCCAATGTCGTCGGCGGTGGCTTCGCGCAGGCTCTCGAGTTTCTCGTCGACGATCATGGTGCCCACGCCATCGTGGGTAAACGATTCGATCAGCACCGAACCATCCACGGAATACGGCACGATGTGCACGCGTTCCACGCCGGCCACGCTCGCCTTCACGGCGTGCTGCAAATAAAACGCCGTGTCGGTGGGTTGAATGGGATTGGGGAGGTTCGACAGCAGTTTCTGCGCGTCGGCCAGCGCGAGTTCGGTGTCGATTTCGCTTTCGGGGTCGGACGGGTCCAGCGGAATGCCCTTGACCTCGGTCACATAGATGAGTTTGTCGGCCTGCAGGGCAATGGCGGCGCTGGCGGCCACGTCTTCCATGCTGAGGTTGAATGCCTCGCCGGTGGGCGAGAACCCGAATGGCGACACCATCACGAGCGCGCCGAAGTCGACCGCGCGGCGAATGCCGGCGGCGTCGATCTTCCGCACGAGGCCGGTGTGCTGGAAATCCACGCCGTCGAGTATGCCGACCGGGCGCGCGGTGATGAAGTTGCCCGAGATCACCCGGATCTGGCTGTGTGCCATCGGGGTGTTGGGCAGGCCCTGCGAGAATGCGGCCTCGATCTCGTAGCGCATCTGGCCGGCCGCTTCCTGGGCACAGTCGAGCGCCAGCGGGTCGGTGATGCGCATGCCGTGGCTGAAGCGGGACGTGTGCCCCTTCAGCGCGAGCTGCTCTTCCACCTGCGGGCGAAATCCGTGCACGAGCACGAGCTTGATGCCCATCGCGTGGAGAATGGCGAGGTCTTGTGCGAACGTGGGCAGCTTGCCGGCTGCCACCAGTTCGCCCGCGATGGCCACCACGAAGGTCTTTCCCCGGTGCGCGTGGATGTACGGCGCGACCGAACGGAACCACGGAACGAAGGTATGGGGAAAGACAAGACTCATGGCCGCTCGAGACGCTTTGAAATAATCACCGATTTTTGCACGAAGGGCCGATGTCAGTTTCTCCCCGCCGCGGTGCCCCGCCTGTAGCCAATCCGATCCCGCCGATCACCTTCCCCGATGCGTTGCCCGTTTCCGGCCGGCGCGATGAAATCGCGCGGGCCATCGAGGCCCACCAGGTCGTCATCGTCTGCGGTGAAACCGGGTCGGGCAAGACCACCCAGCTGCCCAAGATCGCGCTCGCCCTCGGGCGCGGGCGGGGGGCTGGCGGCCGCGGGCTGATCGGCCACACGCAGCCGCGGCGCATTGCCGCGTCGAGCGTGGCCAAGCGCATCGCGCAGGAACTCAACACGCCGCTCGGCGAACACGTGGGCTACAAGGTGCGGTTCCAGGACCGCCTGTCGCCCGGCGCCAGCGTGAAGCTGATGACCGACGGCATCCTGCTGGCGGAAACCCAGACCGACCCGCTGCTCAGGGCTTACGACACGCTGATCATCGACGAGGCGCACGAACGCAGCCTCAACATCGACTTCCTGCTCGGGTACCTGCGGCAGGTCCTGCCGCGCCGGCCCGACCTGAAGGTGATCGTGACGTCGGCCACCATCGACGCCGACCGTTTCGCGCAGCATTTCGCGTCGCGCCACGGACCGGCGCCGGTGATCCAGGTGTCGGGGCGCCTGTTCCCGGTGGAGCAACGCTGGCGCCCGTTCGAGGAAAGCCGCGAGTACGGCTTGAACGACGCCATCGGCGACGCGGTGACCGAACTCTGGCGCGAGGGCGCCGGTGACGTGCTGGTGTTCCTGCCCGGCGAACGCGAGATTCGCGAGGCGGCCGAGCACCTGCGCCGCCACCACCCGCCCGGCGTGGAGGTGGTGCCGCTCTTTGCCCGGCTGAGCCAGGAGGAGCAGGACGCCGTCTTCGAGCCCCACAGCGCCCGCCGCATCGTGCTGGCCACCAACGTGGCGGAGACCTCGCTGACGGTGCCCGGCATCCAGTACGTGATCGATGCGGGCACCGCGCGGGTCAAGCGCTACAGCTACCGCAACAAGGTCGAGCAGCTGCAGATCGAGCCCGTGAGCCAGGCCGCGGCCAACCAGCGCGCGGGCCGCTGCGGCCGCGTCAGCAACGGCATCTGCGTCCGCCTGTACGACGAAAAGGACTACACCGGCCGCCCCCGGTTCACCGACCCCGAGATCCTGCGCTCGTCGCTGGCCGGCGTGATCCTGCGCATGAAGTCGCTGGGCCTCGGGCTCGTCGAGGACTTCCCGTTCCTGGAGCCCCCGCCGCGGCGTGCGGTGGCCGACGGCTACCAGCTGCTGAACGAACTGGGCGCCGTCGACGACCAGAACGAACTCACGCCGGTGGGCCGCGAGTTGGCGAAGCTGCCGCTCGACCCCCGCGTGGGCCGCATGATCCTCGAGGCGCGCAACCGCGAGGCGTTGGCCGAGGTGCTCGTGATCGCCTCCGCGCTGAGCGTGCAGGACGTGCGTGACCGCCCGCTCGAGCACCAGCAGGCGGCCGACACGGCGCACAAGAAGTTCGACGACGAACGGTCCGAATTCGTGGGCACGCTCAAGCTGTGGAAGTGGCTCGAGGACACCCGCGGTGGCCAGGGCGAGCACAAGCTGTCGCACCGCAAGCAGGAGCAGCAGTTGCGCGAGAGTTTCATCTCGCCGCGGCGCGTGCGCGAGTGGCGCGACATCCACTCGCAGCTGCACACGGTGGTGGCCGAGCACAAATGGCGGCTCAACACCCAGCCGGCCACGTACGAACAGCTGCACCTGGCGATGCTCGCCGGCCTGCTGGGCAACATCGGCCTCAAGAGCGATGACGACGACTGGTACCTGGGTGCGCGCGGCATCAAGTTCTACAAGCACCCCGGCGCCAACCTCAGCAAGAAGCCCGGACGCTGGATCGTGGCCGCCGAACTCGTCGAGACCACGCGGCTCTTCGGCCGGGGCGTCGCCGGCATCGAGCCGCAGTGGCTGCCGGGCATCGCAGGCCACCTGATCAAGACACAGCTGCTCGAACCGCACTGGGAGAAAAAGGCGGCCGAGGTGATCGCGCTGGAGCGGGCCACGTTGTACGGCATCGTGATCTACGCCAACCGCCGCGTGAACTTCGGCAACGTGGACCCCGCGGCCGCGCGCGAGATCTTCATCCGCGAGGCGCTGGTGGAAGGCGAGTGGGAGACGCGCTTGCCGTTCATCGCAGCCAACCGCAAGCTGATCGCCCAGGTGGAGGAGCTGGAACACAAGTCGCGCCGCCAGGATGTGCTGGTGGACGACGAACTGATCTTCGCGTTCTACGACCAGCACCTGCCCGCCGACGTGTGCAGCGGCGCCACGCTCGAACGCTGGTACCGCGAGGAAAGCCGGCGCAATCCGAAGGCGCTGCACCTCACGCGCGAGGAACTGATGCGCCACGAGGCCGCTGGCGTCACGGCATCGGCGTTTCCGAAGTCGTTGCGCCTGGGCGGGGTGGACTGCGCCGCGGCCTACCTGCACGAACCCGGCGACGCGAAGGACGGTGTCACCGTCACGGTGCCGCTGTACGCGCTGAACCAGGTCAACGACGAACGCTGCGAGTGGCTTGTGCCGGGCATGCTGAAGGACAAGGTGCTGGCCCTGCTCAAGAGCCTTCACCAGCGCCCGCGCTCGCGGCTGGTGCCGTTGCCGGAGTTCGCCGAATCGTTCGTGGCCGCGGTGCACGCGGCCAACACGTACGGGCAGGGCGCGCTGGTCGATGCATTGCTCAAGGCGGTGCGCGACAAGACCCAGCTCGACGTGAAACGCGCCGACTTCAAGCTCGACCAGCTGCCGCCCCACCTGTTCATGAACTTCCGCGTGGTCGACGACAACGCCCGGCAGATGGGCACGGGCCGCAACGTCGCCGCGCTGAAGGCCGAGCTGGGCGGGCAGGCGCGTTCGGCGTTCCAGGCGCTGGCAGCGCTGCGTCCGGCCGTGGTGCCCGGCCCCACGGTGACCGTGACGGCCGGCCCGAGCCGGGTTCCCGCGAAGGCCGCGCCGCCGGTGGCCGACCCGGCACCCGCCGCGCCCGTGGCCGAGGTGCAGCACACCGACTGGACCTTCGGCGAACTGCCGGAGCTGATGGAGGTGCGCCGCGGCAACCAGACGCTGGTCGGGTTCCCCGCGCTGATCGACCGCGGCACGCACGTGGTGGTGGAGGTGTTCGACGAGCCCGACGTGGCGGCCACGCGCCACCGTGCCGGCCTGCGCCGGCTGGTGGCGCTGCAGATCCGCGACGCGCTGAAGTACCTCGAAAAGAACATCCCCGACCTGCAGAAGATGGCGGCGCTGTTCATGAACGTGGGCACGGTCGATGAACTGCGCGAGCAGATCGTCGAACTCGCGCTCGACCGTGCGTTCCTGGCCGACCCGCTGCCCGCCGACGCGGCCGCCTTCAGGAAACGCATCGACGAGGGGCGAGGGCGCCTCACCCTGATCGCCAACGAGATCGCGCGCAGCGTGGGCACGGTGCTCGCCGAGTACGCCGCGGCCACGCGCAAGCTCAAGGATGCGCGTGCCCCGAAGGAGGTGAACGACGACGTCACGGCGCAGTTGGGGCGGCTCGTGTCGAAGCGGTTCGTCACCACCACGCCGTGGGCGCAGTTGGCGCACCTGCCGCGGTACCTGAAGGGGATCACGATGCGCCTCGACAAGTGGCGGGCCGACCCTGCACGCGACACGGCGCGCCTCGCGGAACTGCGGCCCCTCGAGCAGCGCTACCTGCGGCTCGTGGCCGATCGCAAGGGGGTGCACGACGCCCGGCTCGACGAGTTCCGCTGGCTGCTCGAGGAACTGCGCGTGAGCCTCTTCGCCCAGGAACTGCGCACGCCGCAGCCTGTCAGCGTGAAGCGCCTGGAGAAGACCTGGGCCCAGTTGAGCGCGTGACGGGCAGGGTCATGGCGTCGGATTTAGCATCGAGCCATGAACGCCTTCACCGACCTGGGCCCGCGACGCATCGATGACATCGCGCGCGACTGCCGTCGGCGCGTGAACCAGCGCGCGCTGCTGGCGGCGGGCGTGGCCATCGTGCCTGTGCCGGGCCTCGACTGGCTGGCCGACGTCAGCGTGCTGATGAAGCTGATCCCCGAGATCAACCGCGCCTTCGGCTTGTCGCCGGACCAGGTGGCGCGGCTTTCGCCCGACCGTCGGGTGGTGGTCTACAAGGCGCTCTCCGCGGGCGGGAGCCTGCTGGTAGGGCGCATCGTGACACGTGCGCTCGTGGTGCATGTGATGCGGCTCGTGGGCGTGCGGCTCACCGCGCAGCAGGTGGCCAAGTTCGTGCCCATCGCGGGGCAGGCGGTGTCGGCAGCGCTCACGTTCACGGCCTTGCGCTACGTGTGCGAGCAGCACATTCGACAGTGCATTGCGGTGTCAGAACAACTTCGTGGCGTGAACTCTGAAATCCCGGGTTAGAATGTCAGCTTTTCGGGGCGTAGCGCAGCCTGGTAGCGCACCTGGTTTGGGACCAGGTGGTCGTGAGTTCGAATCCCACCGCCCCGACCAATTTCTCCCTCCTCGACAGTCGAGTGGCCTCGCGCCGCTGGCGCGACGCAGCCCCTGCCGCCGCGTGCGCTCCGATTTCGATGCGGCGGTAGCTCAACCGGATAGAGCACCAGCCTTCTAAGCTGGGGGTTACGGGTTCGATTCCTGTCCGCCGCGCATGGTGCTTGCCCCCCACGTCGCTTCGCTCCTGCCCCCCCGAGGGGGGCGCCCGCGGTCGCCCGGGGAACCCGGGCTCGGCGGTAGCTTGATCTGCGGCTTCGCTTCGCTCGCCTTCTGCCTGGCGTTCGCGCTTCGGGGCTTTGCTCGCTTCGCTTGCTTGCCCCCCTCCATCCTTCTTGTCGTTGTCGTTGTCGTTGTCGTTGTCGGTGTTGGCTGACATCGGCTATGCATGTCTGCCGATGGCGCTTGCGGGGCGGTCCGTTCAGGATCTTCGGCAAGTCAGTCAGTCGCTTGCTGGAGTCCATCATGTCCAATGATCACGACACCTTCGACCTCACCTCGGACGAGCTCGAAGCACTGAAGCGCCTCGAGCAGGACGTGGCGCAGATCGACACCGGCTTGCAGGCCGAACCGTCCCACCGGCTGGTGGCCCTGGGGTTCGTCACGTGCACGGCCAGTGGCGCGCCAGCGCTGACGGCGCGCGGGCTTGCCCTCGTGCGGCACCGGCCGTGAGGGCCAGCGGCAGTCAGCGGCGGGCGTATTGCTGGCTGCCGAACAACGCCTCGCGGGCGCGATCGTCTGTCAGCGGGCGGGCGTTCGACTGGGTGGACAGCACTTCCACCGCACGCTTCACGGCGGGGCGGGCGGCGATCTCGTCGAACCAGCCCTTGAGGTGCGGGAAGTCGGACCAGTCGATGCCCTGGTTCTTCCACGAACGCAGCCACGGGAAGACGGCGATGTCGGCGATGGAAAATGCGCCGCCGCCGATGTACTTCGACTTCGACAGGCGCTTGTCCATCACGCCGTACAGGCGCTTGGCTTCGTTCGTGTAGCGGTCGATCGCGTACCCGATCTTCTCGGGGGCATAGATGCGGAAATGATGGGCCTGGCCGAGCATGGGGCCCACGCCGCCCATCTGGAACATCAGCCACTGCAGCACCTCGTACCGGGCGGTCACGCCGTCAGGGAGGAGCTTGCCCGTCTTGCCCGACAGGTACAGGAGGATGGCGCCGGATTCGAACAGCGAAATGGGCTCGCCTTCCGGTCCCTCGGGGTCTACGATGGCAGGTATCTTGTTGTTGGGGCTGATGGAGAGGAATTCAGGTTTGAACTGATCGCCGGTGCCGATGTTGACCGGGTGGGCCCGATAGGGCAGCCCACACTCCTCCAGCATGATGTGAACCTTGTGCCCGTTGGGGGTGGGCCACGAATACACTTCGATCATTCTTGGGTCTCCTCGGACACGCCGTGTGCCACCTGCACCACTCTAGATGAAGCCGACATTTCATGCTTGACGCATTCAAACGTCTGATCACCCGCAAGCCTGCCGAGCCCGAGTGGCCCGAGGTGGCGGCTTGGGCCCAACGTCAGCAGCTCGGATTCAAGCGTGTGCGCGACGAAGGTGGCGGTTTCGTGCTCGACGGCACCACCGACGGCAAGCCGTGGCGCCTCGAATGGGGCCCCCCGCAGCGCCAGTACATCGAAGGCCACGAACTTCGCGTCCGCATGGAACTGGGCCTGTCGCCCAACCTGCAGATGCTGGTGCTGACCCAGTCGCTCTTCGAGGCCCTCGAGCGCAGCGCGTTCGAGAGCTTCACCGAAAGCACGCAGACCGTGATCGACGGCAATACGCCCGAGGAAATGCGCTGGCTCGTGATGTTCCCGAAGGCCTCCGTGAAGGCATGCAAGACGGTGCGCTCACGCTTTCATTTCACGGGTGGCACGGCCGCCGATGCCGAACGCTGGGTGGAAGGGCCGCTTGCCGAACAGCTCGAAAAGGCCGACCTCGGCTTCCTCGCCTCACAACCGCCGTTCGTGCTGATGACCCTGCGCGGTCGGGTGTACCTGCGCATGCAGCTGGCCGACCCCGATCCCCAGGCCCTCGCGGGCGTCGTGGCACTGTTCCGGTGTGCCGTGACGCAGGCGGTGCGCGTGGCGGCCACGGTGACGGAAGACGAGCCGGCGGCGCCCGACTGGAGCAACAGCGGGTCCACCGCGTGGCAGACGCTCGGGCCCGACGAGCCCAAGCAGCCCTGACGTCAGTCGCTCAGGCGCCTTGCGCACTTTGCGCGATGTGCCAGCCCATCTCGGCCAGCGGCCGCGCCGCCGCCGCCGCGTGGCGCGCCTCCGGGTGGGCCGCCGTGCCATCCTCGACCCGTTTCGCGATGCCCTGCAGGATGCCGGCCATGCGGAACAGGTTGTAGGCGAGGTAGAAGTTCCACTCAGCGAGCAGGCCGTCCACGTCGGCACGGCCGCTGCGGGCGCAGTATTGGCGCAGGTAGGCTTCTTCCGGCGGGATGCCCAGGCCTTCCAGGTCCACGCCACCGAGGCCGCGAAAGAGCGCCGGTTCGATGCGCCAGGCCATGCAGTGGTAGCTGAAGTCGGCCAGCGGGTGCCCGAGCGTGGACAGCTCCCAGTCGAGCAGGGCGATGGCGCGCGGTTCGGTGGGGTGGAACATCAGGTTGTCGAGGCGGTAGTCGCCATGGACGATGGCCACCTGGCCGTCGTCGCGTGCGCTCGCCGGCAGGTGGCCTGGCAACCAGGCCGCCAGGTGGTCCATCGCCGGGATGGGTGTCGTGATCGAGGCCAGGTACTGCTTGTGCCAGCGGGCGATCTGCCGCTCGAAGTAGTTGCCGGGGCGCCCGTAGTCGGCCAGGCCCACGGCCTGCACGTCCACCGCATGCAACGCCGCGATCACGCGGTTCATGTCGTCATAGAGGCTGGCGCGGCCGGCCGGCTCGAAGCCGGGCAGGGCGGGGTCCCACAGCACGCGGCCGTCGAGGAACTCCATCACGTAGAACGCACGGCCGATGACCGACTCGTCGTCGCACAGCAGGTGCATCCGCGGCACGGGCACTGCGCTGCCTGACAGCGCGGACATCACTCGGAACTCCCGCTCGATGGCATGGGCCGACGGCAGCAGGCGCGCCACCGGACCCGGCTTGCTGCGCATCACCCACGACCCGGTGGGCGTGCGCAGGCGGTAGGTGGGATTCGATTGGCCGCCCTTGAACCCCTCGACCGTGAGCGGGCCTTCGAGGCCGGGCAGGCGGGGCGCCAGGTAGGCCGCGAGGGCGGCCACGTGTTCGGCCGACAAGGTGTGCATGGCGGGCCCCGGTTTTTCAGAGGTGGGGTTCGGAAAACGCGAGCAGCTTTTCCTTTGACAGCACGACGAGGCGGGTGGGTTCGATGCGCAGGGCGCCTTCCCGCTCGAAGTTCTTGAGTTCCTGGTTCACGCGCTGGCGCGACGCGCCCAGCAGTTGCGCGAGGTCTTCCTGGGCGAGTTGCAGGCCGATGCGGATCTCCTCGCCCTCGTTGATGCCATAGCTGCGCGCGAGGATCAGCAGCTGCTTGGCCAGGCGCGCGGCGAGCGGCATGGTGTTGAGGTCCTGGACGAGGTCGTACATCAGGCGCAGCCGGCGGCAGTTGAGGTGCAACAGGGCGTCGTACAGCTCCACGTGTTGCGACAGCAGGTCCTTGAAATCGGCCTTGCGCACCACGAGCAGCGTGGTCTCGCCATGGGCGTTGGAATCGTGCGTTCGGGGCAGGCCGTCGAACAGGGCCATGTCGCCGAACCAGACCCCCGGTTCCACGTAGGTCAGCGTGATCTGCTTGCCCGACAGGGACACCGAACTGACCCGCACCGCGCCCTTGGCGACACCGCACCACCAGTCGGCGGATTCACCGCGCGTGGAGAGCAGGGCGCCGTCGGCCAGCCGGCGGACGATCGAGCGCGACAGGATGGCATCGCGCAGGGGTTGCGACAACCTGGAGAACCAGCCGCCCGAGTCGATGTTGTGTCGCTCGTCGGGTGTGAGAACGGGGGTGTGCATGGGACGGGTCTCTGGCGCAGGGTTACTCGAACGCGGGCGGGCGCTTGGCCGCGAAGGCCGCCAGCCCTTCGGCGGTGTTGGGGTGGGCGAGGTTCTCCAGGAACTGGGTGCGCTCGAGCGCGGCCTGTTGGGCGAGCGTGCGCTGCGGCCACTGGTTGACGAGGTCCTTCGCACTGGCGATGGCATTGGGGGCGCAGGCCGCCAGGCGGTCCGCCACCTCGAGGGCCTTCGCGAATGCCTGGCCGCTGTCGGTGACCCAGTTGACGAGGCCCAGGGCCTGCAGCTCGGCGACGGGCACCGGTTCACCGAGCCAGATCCACTGCAGCACCCGGCCGCGTGGCAGGCGCTGCATCAGCTGCCAGGTGATCCCGCCGTCGGGGGACAGCCCGATGCGGCCGTAAGACAACACCAGGCGGGCGTCGGCGGCCGCCACCACCAGGTCGCACGCGAGCGCCAGCGAGAACCCGCCCCCGGCTGCGGCTCCCTCGACGGCGGCGATGACCGGCTTCGGGCACACACGCAGTGCCTCCACGAAGTCGTGGAAGGCCTGCAGTGTCTGGCCTTGGGCGTCGGGAGCCGCGTCGCGGTTGTGCCTGAGGCGCGAGACGTTGCCGCCAGCGCTGAAGTGGCCGCCGTCACCTCGAAGCACGATGGCCCGCACGCCGGGGTCGGATTCGGCGACCCCGAGCGCCTCGATGCCCGCCGCGTAGACCTGATCCGACAGGCTGTTGCGCGAGGCCGGGTCGCTGATGGTGAGGACCAGCGTGCTGCCGCGGCGTTCGGTGTGCAGTTCAGAGGACATGGGCGCTCGGACAGCAGGGAATGGGGTGTGCGGATTGTGTCACGCGGCATGCAGGGGCATGCAGGCATACCGGCGAAGGGCATTGTTCCGTTCACTTCGTGCTAGAGTCAATTTTCCTACCAGCACGCGCACGAATGCAGAGACCCCTGATCCTGTCGCCCCTCGTTCTCGCGCTCTCGCTTCATGCGGGCCACGCGATGGCGCTGGGGTTCGGCAAGGTCTCCGGCACCACCGCGCTGGGCTATCCGCTCAGCTTCTCGGTGAGCCTCCGACTGGACGCCGCGGACGCCCTCGAACCCGGTTGCGTGGCCGCCGACGTGATGGTCGGTGACCGGCCGTTGCATGGCGACCAGGTGCGAGCGCGGTTGGTCCGCGTGGGGTCGAGCGGCGAACGCCGCATCCGGGTCACCACCACGGTCGCCATCGACGAGCCCACCCTGTCGGTCACTGTCCGGGCCGGCTGCCCGGCGCAGATCACCCGCAGCTTCGTGGTTTTTGCGGACCCGCCCCACACGCTTGCCCGCGCTGGCGACCCCGAAACCGACGCTGCCGCCGACGACGTCGACGTCGACGTCGACGTGCGCGCCACCTCGCCGCTGGCCTCGGCCGTGCCCGAGGCGCCGGCCCGAGCCGCCTCACGCCCGGGGCGGCCAGCGCCCGCCGAGCGCCGGGATGCAGCCGCCGCGCCGGCTGCCGCCGCGACACCCACGGCCTCCCGCCGCGCCCGGGCAGCGCCGCCGCCCCCGCCGGTGGCACGCACACCGCGGTCCGTGCTGCAGCTCGATCCGCTCGAGGACGAGGAACTGAGCCAGCCAGCGCTGCGCATGAGTTCCGAATTGAGTGTCCCCCGCGAGGCGAGCGGTGTGGGCACCGCGCCCGTGGACCCCGAAGCGGGTCAACCGGTGTCCGGCCTGGCACGGCTGAAGTCGCTCGAGGCCTCGGTGCAGCAGTTGCGCGACAACGAGCTCGCGAAGGAGCGCGCCCTGAACGCCATGCAGGCACAGATGCAGGCGGCCGAACGCGAGCGTTATGCGAACCCGGTCACCTACACGCTCGCCGGCCTGTGCGCCGCGCTCGCGCTGGGCCTGGCGGCGGTCCTCTGGCTGCGCCGCCGCGATCGCCAGCAGGCCGAATGGTGGGCGGCGGCCGCCGCCGCCGAAAGCGGTGCCGAGAAACCGGCGGTGGTGCCCGCCGCACCCGAGGCGGACACCGCCAAGGTGTCGGCCCCCATGCCCCCGGCGGTCCTGCCTCCGGCGCCGCCTCCGCCGTTGCGTGCGCCGGCCCGACCGGTCGAGGCCCACGTGGCGCGCAACGATGCCAGCACGGACGTGGTGGCCAACGAACCCCGCCGCCCCATGTCGGCCGAGGAACTGATCGACCTCGAACAGCAGGTCGAGTTTTTCGTGGTGCTCGGCCAGGACGACGCCGCCATCGACCTGCTGATGGGGCATGTGCGCAGCACGAGCGGCGTCAGCCCGCTGCCGTACCTGAAGCTCCTCGAGATCTACCGGCGCCGCGAGGAACGCGAACCCTACGAACGCATCCGCGAGCGGTTCAACCGCCGCTTCAATGCCTACGCGCCCGAATGGGGTGTGGACCCCGAGACGGGCCTTGACCTGGCCGGCTACCCCGAGGTGCTGCAGCGCGTACAGGGCATCTGGGAGATGCCGTCCATGGCGATGGAGTTGCTCGACACGCAGCTGTTCCGCCGTGACGCCGGCCCCACGTTCGACGTGCCGGCCTACCGCGAACTGCTGTTCCTCTACGGCATCGCCCGCGACCTGGCTGAGCGCGACCTGCCGTCGGCCGGCGTGGACCTGCTGCTGCCGTTCGGCGACGACGAGGTGTCGCCCAGCATCAGCGCGGTGGTGTCCCGTCTGGCAGACGACGAGGCGAACGATCTCGAGGTGGACCGGATCACGCTCGACCTCGACGTGTCCACCGACCAGCCCCCGAACCTCACCGTCGAGATCCGGCCGGAACCGGATCTCGAACCCGCGCCGGTCCCGGATGACGACGGCCGCGTGCTCGACTTCCACATCGACGAGAACGACCTCCCGCCGCGCCGCTGAGGCCGGTCAGAGCGCGGCCAGGCGGTCCAGGGCCAGCTGCAGCGTCTCGTCGCGTTTGGCGAAGCAGAAGCGGGCGAGCCGCTGGTCCCGGCCATCGGCGTAGAACGCGGCCAGCGGGATGGCGGCCACCCCCACCTCGGTGGTGAGCCAGCGGCAGAAGGCCTCTTCCGGCAGGTCGCTCGCGGCCGAATAGTCGACACATTGGAAATAGCTGCCCTGGCTGGGCAGCAGCGTGAGCCGCGTGCGCGCCAGCCCGGCGCGGAACAGGTCGCGCTTGCGCTGGTAGAAGGCCGGGAGGCCCAGGTAGGGGGCGGGGTCGGCGAGGTACTGCGCCAAGGCGTGCTGCATGGGGGTGTTCACCGTGAACACATTGAACTGGTGCACCTTGCGGAATTCCGCCGACAGCGCCGCGGGTGCTGCCACGTAACCCACCTTCCAGCCGGTCACGTGGAAGGTCTTGCCAAAGCTCGACACCACCACGCTGCGGGCCGCCAGTTCGGGATGGCGCGAGACGCTCTCGTGCTGCTGGCCATCGAACACCATGTGTTCGTACACCTCGTCGGCGATCACCAGCACGCCGGTGTTGCGCACCACGGCGGCGAGTTCGGCCATGTCGCCGGCCGTCCACACGCTGGCGCTCGGGTTGTGCGGCGTGTTGACGAGGATCGCGCGCGTGCGCGGGGTCATGGCGCGGCGGATCGCGTCGAAGTCGGGGCGGAAGGTGCGTGCGGTGAGCGGCACGTGCACGGCCCGCGCACCGGCGAGCACGATGTTGGGCTCGTAGCTGTCGTAGCAGGGGTCGAGCACGATCACGTCGTCGCCGGGGTGCACCAGCGCGAGGATCGTGGTCAGGATGGCCTGGGTGGCGCCGGCGGTGATGGTGACCTCCGTGCCGGGGTCGTAGCGGTGCCCGTACAGGCGCTCGATCTTCGCCGCGACCGCCTCGCGCAGCGCCGGCACGCCCGCCATCGGCGGGTACTGGTTGTGGCCGGCACGCATCGCGGCCGTCACGGCGTCCACCAGCGCGGGGTCGCAGTCGAAGTCGGGGAAGCCCTGGCCGAGGTTGACTGCGCCATGCTGGGCGGCCAGCGCCGACATCACGGTGAAGATGGTGGTGCCCACCTGCGGCAGGCGGCTGTCGATCGAGGGTGTCATGGTGTCAGGCGGGGGCGCTCGCGGGCGGTTCACCGCCCATGGCTTGGAGGATGGTGGTGCGGGTGAGGCGGTCGGCCAGCATTTCGGCAAAGGCGAACACGAAGTTTCGCAGGTAGGCGCCGCGCTTGAAGGCCACGCGCGTGACGTTCTGGCCGAACAGGTGGCCCACTGGCCGCCAGACCAGGTCGCCGCCAGGCGGGTCGTCCCTTACGGCGGTCTCGGCCAGGATGCCGATGCCGAGGCCGAGCCGCACGTAGGTCTTGATGACGTCGGCGTCGATGGCTTCCAGCACGATGGTGGGCTTGAGGTTGCCGGCGGCAAACGCCTGGTCCACCCGCGTGCGCCCGCTGAACGACGGGTGGTACGACACGAGGGGCTGCAGGGCCAGGTCTTCGAGGGTCAGGGTCTCGGCCTGCGACAGCGGGTGGCCGGCCGGCATCACGATCGCGTGCTGCCATTCGTAGCAGGGCAGCGTGACCAGGCCGTCGAAGTCGTTGATGGCCTCGGTGGCGATGCCGATGTCGGCCACCTCGTCGATCACCATCTGGGCCACCTGCGCGGGCGACCCCTGGTGCAGGCTGATGTTGACCTTCGGGAACTTGCGGCGCAACTGGGCCACGGGGCCGGGCAGGAAATAGCGGGCCTGGCTGTGGGTGGTGGCGATGGACAGCGTGCCGGCGTCCTGCTTCGAGAATTCCTCGCCGATGCGCTTGAGGTTGCCCACCTCGCGCATGATGATCTCGATGGACTTGAGCACCTCGGCGCCTGGCTCGGTGATGCGCCGCAGGCGCTTGCCGTGCCGCGCGAAGATGTCCACGCCGAGCTCACCCTCCAGCTCGAGGATGGCCTTGGACACCCCCGGCTGCGAGGTGAACAGCGCGCGGGCGGTTTCGGTCAGGTTCAGGTTGCGCCGGACGGCTTCTTGGACAAACCGGAACTGGTGCAGGTTCATATTCCAGGGCGAGGTGCGGCGATGCCCTGATTATTCCACTTTGCGTCTAAGAGTTCGTCCGTAAATCATGTCGATCTTCAGCGGCGCCTAGCTGCAGCCCCCAACGCGGTACTGGCCGGGTGCGGTCTGTTGCAGGCTGCTGGTCTGGAACCACCAGCCCATCGACTCGCCTGAGCCCTTGGCGTAGGTGGCGCCGAAGAACATCGTGGCGCGGTCGGCGGTGTAATGGTCGGAGTTGGTCGCGGTGATGCAGGGTTCGGCCTCAGGCGAACCGACGCCGGCCAGGTCGTCCACCATGGCTTTGATGGCCTTCATCTGCGGGCCGGCCTTGAGCGCGTAGTCGGCGCTGTCATAGCCCCACCAATCCCAGCAGCTGTTGGTGGCCCCGGGGCCGGTCTGCGGGTAGAGCACCACAATGCGGTTGCTGTCGGCCCAGCGGTTGTAGCCCGTGCGGCGCACGAACTGATCGCCGATGTCGCCGTTGTTCTGCCTGCAGCCGTGCAACGCCACGTGCAACGCGCAGGGCGCGCTGCCATCGCAGGCCGCCGGCACGTAGGCCCAGCCCTTCGCGCCCAGGCCGTGGCCACTGCCATAGCGGCCCTGCTCGAACTCGATGAAGCGCCCGCCGAGCGGGCCGTTGTTGCGCGGCGCGAGCGGCCCGTGCAAATGGGCCAACAGCCCCCCGGCGAGGTCGAAGTCGCAGTCGTTGATGAAGGGCGGGCCCTTGGCGGCGCAAGCGCTGCCGAAGTCGTCGGTGACCATCGCGTGTTCTGCCACGATGTCGGTTTTCAGCAGGATGCTCGTGGCCGGCATGAATTCGGCGTAGTAGGTCATCAGTTCGTGCGTTGCGCGCGGGTTCACCGTTGTGTCGACGGTGCCGGCGAACAGGTAGGCCTTCGACGTGGCCAGGTTGGACACCGCATCGATCTGGCCGCCTGTCGCACGGGTTCGCGTGAGGGCGGTCAGGTGGCCCACCGGGATGCTGCCGCTGCTGGTCATGCAGCGCCCTAGCGCGTTGGAGAGCGCGCCTTCGGCACAGTCGTAGGGGCCGCCGGCCACCACGCCCGCACCCTTGGCAAAGGTGGCCGAGTACGCCACGTGCATCTGCACCGCCATGAAGCCGCCGGATGACAGGCCTGACACCGACACCTGGGTGCGGTCCACGATGTTGTGCGGCAATGGCTCGGCCGCGGCCGCGGCCGTGGCGGAGATGGACATGAAAGCGATCAGCGCCAAGGCCGCGGAGCGCCGGTTCGGTTCGATCGACATGAGAATCTCCCGGAGTTGCAGGCGCGGTGCCGCGCAGCCGCTCACCGCGATCTTGCCGGGGGGCGTCTCGAAGTCCATCCCCATGTTGGTGGAGATGCACTTGTCGGTGCTGTCGGCGCGATCAGGTTCCGAAGGCAGTCGCAGCGGCCTGCGCCATCGCGCTCAAGCTTGCGGCGGCGGTGCCGGATTGCGAGGCGGATACTCGGTGAGCTGGATCTGGGCGTCCGCGCCTTGTGTGCGACCGGCCCGCAGCACGACGTTGACGCCCGTGGTGGAGGATGCCTTGCCGCGTTCGAAGAGGTTCATCGTGGAGCGGCGCCACGTGGAAGGCTCGTTCAGGAGTTGGTCGCGATCAGCCTTTCGTGCCAGGACCACCGCTTCGTTGTCGGTGGCCTGGGCCACGTCGGTGAGCATTTGCAGCGTCTCGAAGTGACCCGCGGCCTGCGGCATCATCGTGTCGTGGATGTTGAAGTTCGCGAAGTTGCTCGGTGCCAGCGCCTGCGCGTCCTCGAGGAACCGATCCAGGTGCTGGTGCGCGAGTTCGCGGCCCTGCGTCTGCTTTTGCTGCTCGCTCCAGTCGGCCAGCGTTTCGAGATAGCGTTGTACCCACTGCTCGCGATTGAGCTCCACCTCGGCCAGCAGCGGCTCGGGCGTGTTGTAGTAGCGGTCGTGGTCCGCGTCGATCGTGCCGGCGAAGTCCAGCAGCGTGACCGAGGCCTTCTCGTAGCTCTGGCCGAACTCCCGGGTGCCCGATGCGATCAGCGGCCCTCTCAGGCCGGTGACCTCGGTGGACTGCTTTGCCGGAACACCCGCGGACGGCGCTGGCGCAGGGGCGCTGTGCGGGGCCGGTGCAGAGGCGCTGTGCGGCGCGCGCGGGTAGTTGTTGGGGTCGCCGATGTTGGCCGTGAGGCTGGCGGAGGCTCGGAACTTGTGCTGGGCGACCGAGCCCTGCTCGTTCAGCACCCTCACATGGCCCGAGTTGTCGGCGTACGACTGCTGCTGCCGCTCGGTCGACAGCATCATCGACGCGTTGGGACCGAACGTGGTGTTGCGCTGGCCCTTGCGCGGGTCGCCCACGCTCAGGCCGGCCGAGGCCGACATCTCGAGCGTGCTGCTGGCAACGTCCTGCGCCATGTCGGACACGATCAGCTTGTCATGGCGCGCCAGCAGGGCCGTCAGTGCATCGCTGTAGTGTTCGCCGCGGTCGTCGAGCAACGTTTCCCACCGGGCGAGGTCGCGCACCACGTTCTTCAGGTTCTCGATCATCTCGGGCAGCCGGCCCGGCTCGCGGCGGATGCGCAGGATGGCGCCTTCCGCATGGGTGCTGCTGAGCGAGCCTTTGATGCCCCCGGACAGGCGCAGTCCGAGCACGTCCTCGGCGAGCTTGAAGCTCGGCCCCGCGCTCAGCCCGAGTTCGCCCCCGACCTGGCGGATCGAGCCGGCGGTGATCTGCAGGCCCTGCATCGGGTGGAAGATGTCGATGAACGCCTCGCGCCGCACCTGCCCGCTGAGCACCGGCGTGACAAGCGGCGTGCCTGCTGCCGCCGGCAAGATCGACATCGGCGGCAGCCCCAGCCCGGCGACGGCACCGTCGGAGGCGCGCATCCGGGTGCGCAGGTCCCAGGCATCGAGCTTGGCGCAGATGTCGTCGACGAATCGCTGCCTGCCGTCCGAGGATGGCGACAGCAACTTCTCCGCGGCCTCCGCCTGCGCGAGGGACGATTCAAGCGCCGCGGCCACGTCTGCTTCCGCGCCGCCCGGCAGCGCCTGCAGTGCCTCGCCGGCTTGCCGGACCATCGACAGCAGTGTCTCGGCGGGCGGCATCCGCACGTCGTGGCCGGTCAGTGCCTCGCGAACATGCGCTTGAAGGGTCGACATCTCTTCGTCGGAGGGCGTGTGCTCCGGCCCGAGGTCGGGGTGTTCGCGCATGAACACCCCTAGCGCCTTCGCGATGGCGACCGTCGGTGCCGGCTCCTCCGCGAGCGCATGGGCGAAGTGCAGGTCCGCCGCCTCCTCCAGCGCCCGCGAGGCGGCGTGCGTGGCTTCTCGCGCTTGTACCGAGGGCGTGCGCAGGCCCACGGACGCGCCCACGGTGTCCAGCGTTTGCAGGATGCCGGAGCGAAGGGGCGTTTTCTTGCCCAGGGGGTTGCGCGAGGGCGGATCGAGTTGCTGCCGCCGGCTCGCCTGGGCTGCCGGCGAGTCGCCTTGCTCGATGTCCGTGTCCTGCGTTTCGCCGGGACTCACCATCTGCCAAAGGCGGTCCGCGATGCCGACCTCTGCTGCCATGGCGCGGTCGACCCACTGCGTGATCATCTTGGTCACGCGCTTGTTGATGCGCCCGAAGTGCGAATCCGGTTCGTTGGACAGGAAGCCCATGCGCACGGCGCGCTGCGCTGCCAGATCGCGGTGGGTGGGTGGGGCGGCGTCGGGGTTCTTGTCAATGGCGGTGACGGCCACCCGCTTCGCGCCTTCTAGCCATTCTCGGACGGCAGGCGATTCATGACGCTGTGCCTCGTCGGCACGCCAATAGGCGCGAACGTCGAGTGAATCGGCGGTTACCTGCGCGATCGTTGCCTTGTCGCGCGAGGCGAGCATCAGCACCTCCGTGCCGCGATGCACGCCGCTCATCAGGCGGAACAGCGCCTGCACGTCGTCTTTCACGTGCTCGGCGGCGTCGGACGCGATGTCCGCCGCGGGCTCCACGGACGACATCCAGCGCGAGGTGGGCGAGTCCATCAGTGCCTGCAGCGTGTTGGCCGCGCGCGCGGGATCCCCTCCGGTGAGATGCGCCAGCGAGCGCGAGATCGCCTCCACCATCGCCGAGCGCGGCATCGCCTCCTTCAGCGATTGCTCGGGCAGCCGGTCGACCAGCGCCTGGAGCCGGTCGCCGAGATCCGGCATGGGCTCGATCAGGGCGAAGCCCGGTGGGTGCAGGACCATCAGGTCCAGCAGGCGCTGCTCGGCTGCGTCCAGCGCGGCATCGTGCTGCGCCTGGATCTGCCGTGCGCCCTCGGCTGAGGCCTGGACCACGGGTCTCTGGCGGGCCACTTCATCCAGCGTGGCCTGGCGCTGCTGCGACACAGACACGTCGGCATCCTCCGGCTCGCCGGTGGGGGCGAGCCGGTCGAGTTCGCCGATGGAGAAGTCCTGGCGCACACGCGTGGCGGTGTGCATGCGGGCCGACGCTGCCAGGTTGCGCAGCTGCGACGTCGACAGGGCCGCGTCGAGGTCGGCGGCAGCGGCCCGCAGGGCGGCATGCGTCTGTTCGCCGGGCTCGGTGTCGTGCCGGCGGGTGGCGTCGCGGAGGGCGTTCTCGGCGGCATCCATCCGGAGGGTGAAGTCCAGGTCCACCGACTCCTGCAGCACCTCGGCTGCGCGGTCGGGGTTGATCGGGGGCCGGCCGCCGCGCGGTTGCCCGGCGCCCAGGGGGACCACCGCTCCGTTCCTCTCGCCGGTAAGGAAGCTGGACATCGGTGCGTGGAACGCAGAGGGGACCAAGCCGGCAGGCGACAGGGCAGCGACGCGGCGCCGCAGCTGGGAGGTGCCCGGACGCTCCATGTTCGACGGCGAATCGGCCGTTGCCCGGCCTGACACTTTCAGCACTTGCGCTGGGTCAGCCTCGCTCTGGCGGCGCGAGCGCAGTGGCGTATCTGCACCCGTCGACGGCGAGGGGACGGGGCGCGATGGATGCTCGCGCGTGCGGTCGTTGCCTGGCACGAGAAAGGTCGTGTTGACCGGGCGTTTGTGAAGCCAATTCCACATGCAGCGTGTTCTCCGATGTCCGTTCCCGGTCACCATAACCATCGGCATTGCACGGCGTGGGGCTGTACGCGAAGCGTCACGCTCCTTCGCGAAGTCGCGGGGTGGGGGAGTCCCGCCGTCGGCCCGGTGGCCGCCGGTGTATCAAGGCGTGGTGTCGAGCAGGTCGATGGCGGTGTTGGCCATGGCCGAGATCACCGGGGCCAGTTCACCCACCGCGGGGGTCAGCGTCCAGGAGACCGCGGGGTGGGCCGCACGCAGCCCGTCCAGCAGCACCGGCAGGTCCTTGCGCACGTGGCCACCGGCGCCCAGGAACAATGGCACCACGGTGACCGACGTGCAGCCCGCCGCCGCCAGCGTGTTGCCCGCGGTGACGATGTCGGGGGCCATGAACTCGAGGAAGGCGAGCGCCACCGGCATGCCGGGGCGTTGCACGCGCACGCGGCGGGCCACGTCCTCGAACGGCACCGCCCAGTTCGGGTCGCGCGCACCGTGGGCAAACAGCAGCAGTCCGGGTTGGGCGTTCATCGGTACCTCACGAGCCAGCTGAACGCGGCGAGCGACAACAGGAGGTAGATCAGGCTCGGCGTGGCCGCCACGATCCACGGTGTCCAGTTCTTCAGCAGCCCGATGTGCGCCGCCACGTTGTTCATCAGCACGAAGCTGATGCCCAGCATGATGCCCCCGAACACCTTCAGGCTCACGCCACCCGCGCGAGCATGCAGGTACGCGAACGGCAACGCGAGGCCCACCATCACGAGGCAGGCGAGCGGGTACAGCGCGCGCTTCCAGAAGCGCAGCTCGTAGCGCTGGGCCGTCTGCTCGTTGTCGGAGAGGTGAGCGATGTAGCGGAAGAGCTCGAACGTGGACATCGAGTTGACCGGCAGCACGGCCGAGGCCACGACGTTGGCCGCCAGCGTGCTCTGCCACCGGTACGTGTCGAGGTTCTTCACGTCCACCTTGAGGCTGCCGGTGTCGGCGGACGCGGCGCCAGAGGCGCCGCTCCAGTCGGTCAGCACCACCTTGTTCAGCGTCCAGGTGGCATCGGCACCCACGCGGCCGCTGTCGGCCGCGATGCGTTGCACCAGGCGGCCCTCTGCGTCGAATGCATAGATGCGCACGTAGAGCAGTTCGCCGTTGGCCGCGGCGGTGGCCACGTTGATCGAGTAGGTGCGTTCGCCGTCGGGGGTGTTGACGCGGTCCTTCATCCACGCGCCCGCCCGGCCGAGGCTCAGCCCGCCCTTGACCCTCGCGTGCAGTTCGGCAGCCGCCCGTTCGCTCAGCGGCGCGAGGTAGTCGCCCACGAGGAACGTGAGCACGCCGAACGCGATGCCGAGGCCCATCAGCAGCGACAGCGCCCGGCCCGGGCCCAGCCCGCCGGTGCGCAAGATGGTGAACTCCGACGACTGCGCGAGCCGCGACAGCGCGTAGATGGTGCCGATCAGCACCGCGATGGGCGCGAGCTCGTAGAGGTGGCCGGGCAGTTCGAGCAGCGAGTACAACGCGGCCTGCATGGCCGAGTAGTCCTTGTTGACGTCGCCGAGTTCGTCCACGAAGTCGATGAAGAAGAACAGCGAGAGAAACGCGATGGCCACGAACACCACGGCGCTCACCACGTCGACGTACAGCAGGCGGCGGACTGTTTTCATGCGCGGGCCCTGGTGCGGATGGGGGCGGGCTTGCGCCAGCTCAGGTGGGTGCCGTTGTCGCGCCACCAGAGCATCACGAGCGCGAGGACGAAGGCGCCGCCGTGGATCACCGCAAGCGCGGCACCCATGCCGATGCGGCTGGACGACACCCAGGCCTGCGAGAGGTTGATGAGGTTGTAGTAGACGACGAAGGCCAGCAGCGCGAACAGCAGGTTCCAGTTGCTGGCGCGCCGCGGCTGCGTGGCCGAGAGGCTGAGCGCGAGCAGCAGCAGGTTCGCCGAACCGAGCGTCAGGCCCACGCGCCAGGTGAGTTCACCCAGCGCCTTCGGTTCCGGGTTCATCAGCAGGTCGAGCGTGGGCCGCGCCTTGAAGGGCAGGGCGGTGGCCTGCTGGCTCGCCCGCTCGCCCACCTGGATGCGGTAGCTCTGGAAGCGCGAGACGGTGTTCTCGTTCGTCTTGAGGTCCTGTTCGTTGCGCTGGCCGCTGTCGAGCACCAGGAAGTCGGCTTCCGGCGTGTGGTCGATGCGCCCGGTGCGGGCGGTGGTCACCGACTCGTTGGAGCCCTTGCGGATCAGGATGAACACGTTGCGGCCGGTGGCACCATCCGCCTGGTCGCGGTCGATGAAAAACACGCGGGAGCCGTCGCGCGAGGACTGGAACTGGCCGGGGGCCACGCGGGAGAGGTCGGATCGCCGTTCGAAGCGTTCCTTCAGTTCGGCGCTCTGCTGGTTGACCCACGGCCACACCACCAACGCCATGAGGCCCACCACCACCAGCACCGGCCAGCTGACCCGCAGCACCGGGCGCACGAAGCGGTTGAGCCCGATGCCGCTTGCGAACCAGATCGACATCTCGCTTTCGCGGTACATGCGCCCGAGCGTGACCACGACGGCGATGAACAGCGACAGGCTGAGCATCGTGGGCAGGTTGGCGAGCGACGTGAACCCGAGCAGCAGGACCACGTCCTGCGGCGACACGTTGCCCACCGCGGCCTGGCCCAGCGTGCGGATCAGGAACATCGTGAGCACGATGGTGAGAATGACGACCAGCGTCGCACCGAATGTGCGGGCAACGTCTCGGCGCAGGGTGGAATCGAATAACATCGTTGGATTATTGTTTGGGCCGCATTATGGACGTTCGCCACCAGATTCTTTCGCTGACTGCCTTGTCCTCGCTGAATGCCGATGCACTGCTGCTCGTGGTAGCCGGCGACAGCCTGGATACCAAGCTCGACCCGAAGCTCGCAGCACCCATCGACGACGCCATCGCACAGGGCGACTTCGTGCTCAAGGCCAGCCGCACCTTGTACCTCCATCGACAGCCCGGCGTCCGTGCCGGCCGCGTGGTGCTGGCCGCGGCATCGGGCACGTCGCCGAAGGCCTTCAAGTCGGCCGTCGCGTCGGGCCTGGCGGCATTGAAGCACACTGGTGCGAAGCACGTCGGTGTCGCCGCCGCCGGCATCGAGCTCGACGCGAGCCATGCCGAGGCGCTGGTGGCCGCGGCACTCGATGCCACCTACGTGTACCGCCACACCAAGCCCAGCGCGCCGCCCGCAGCGGCGCTGGCCACGGTCACCCTCGTCACCGACAAGGTCCACGCGAAGATGGCGCAACTGGGCATCACGCGCGGCCTGGCCATCGGTGCCGGCGTCACGCTGGCCCGCGAATGGGCCAACCGCCCGGCCAACCACTGCACCCCCACGCTGCTCGCCGAACAGGCCAAAAAGCTCGCCAAGAGCCACCAGGACGTGAAGGTCGAGGTGCTGGACCGCAAGGCGATCGAGAAGGTCGGCATGGGCTCGTTCCTCGCGGTGTCGCAGGGTTCCGAGGAGGCGCCGCGTTTCATCGTGCTGCGCTACCAGGGTGCGGCCAAGACGAAGGCGCCCATCGTGCTGGTGGGCAAGGGGGTCACGTTCGACACCGGGGGCATCTCCATCAAGCCCGCGGCCGAGATGGACGAGATGAAGTTCGACATGGGCGGTGCGGCAAGTGTGCTCGGCACGTTCCTCGCGGTGGCCGAGCTGAAGCCGAAGGTCAACCTCGTGGGGCTGATCCCCGCCTGCGAGAACATGCCCGATGGCCGGTCGCTGAAGCCGGGCGACGTGGTCACCAGCCTGTCGGGCCAGACCATCGAGGTGCTCAACACCGACGCCGAAGGCCGTTTGCTGCTGTGCGACGCGCTCACCTACGCCGAGCGTTTCAAGCCGGCCGCCGTGGTGGACATCGCCACGCTGACCGGCGCCTGCGTCATCGCCCTCGGCAACCATCGCAGCGGCCTGTTCACGGCCGACGAAACCCTCGCCAGCGAACTCCAGGACGCAGGCCAGGCCGGCCTCGACCCGTGCTGGCGCATGCCGCTCGACGAGGAGTACGACGAAGGGCTCAAGAGCAACTTCGCCGACATGGCCAACGTGGGGCCGCGCGCCGGCGGGGCCATCACCGCCGCGATGTTCCTGCGCCGTTTCACGGCCAAGTACCGCTGGGCCCACCTCGACATCGCTGGCACGGCCTGGAAATCGGGCGCGGCCAAGGGCGGCACCGGGCGGCCCGTGCCGCTCCTGACCCACTTCGTGCTGTCCCAGGCGTCCTGATCCCGGCCCGTCCCCATCCGATGACCGAGGTCAGCTTCCATTTCAACGTGCCCGACCGCATGGGGTACGCGTGCCGCCTGCTGCGCAAGGCGGTGCGGCGAAATGCCCGCGTCGTGGTGACGGGACCACAGACCCTGCTGTCCCAGCTCGATCGGCAGCTCTGGACGTTCGAAGCGCTGGACTTCATCCCCCACGTTCATGCACGATCGGGCCAACCGCTGGCACCACGTTTGCGTCACACTCCCGTCTGGCTGGCCGAACAGGTGCAGGATGCACCACATCAGGACGTCCTCTTGAACTTGGGAGACGAGTTGGTCAACGGCTTCGAAAGCTTCTCGCGGGTCATCGAACTCGTGCCGGTCGACGGGCCGGCGCGGATGGCCGGGCGTGCGCGCTGGAAACACTATGCCGACCGCGGCTACGTGCTGCAGAAGCACGACGTGGCGCAGGACCCGTCCGCATGAAGATGAACGCCCCGAGCAGCCCGCCAGCACACCGGCTTCCGGTGTTGACGGAAGTGGTGCAGCTCGCCGATCCGCCCGAGATGCTGCCGGCCGCCGTGGTCGATGACACGGTCCGCCTGCTGGACGTTGCGGCCGGTGCCCGGCTGACCCCTCGGTCCATGCCGGAACCCGAACCTCAGCCAGAACCCGTGCCGCTCGTGGAGCAGCCGGCGCCGTTCCCGTTTTCCCACGACGCACCGTCTCCGCCAGAGTGGCTGAAGCGCCGCCCCACCGATGCCAAGGTGGACCTGCCGCTGCCGGCCATGGCGCCGCAGACCCCGCTGCCGTCCGACTTCTCGGGCAGCTGGTGGAGCCGCGACGAAGGGCCGGCGGTGCTGCCGTCGCCCACCCCGGTGCCCATGCCCATCCCGGCTCCCCTGGTGGCCCATGCGCCGGCGGTGACGCCCGTGTCCGAAGACGAACTGGTGCGGCGCGTGCTTGCCGGCATCGACGGCCAACTCGACCTGATGTTCGACGACCAGCTGCGCGACGCCATCGTGCCGGCGCTGGCGCGGGCCGCCGACGTGCTGATGGCCGACCTGCGCGGCCAGCTGGCCGCCACGCTCCACGAGATGGTGGCGCACGCCGTCGCCATCGAAATGGCGCGCCACGGCCGTGGCGGCGGCGGTACGATCTGACGTTTCTTTCGTGTGTGCGAGTGGTAGTGCCCAAGGCTGGCCCGATCCGTGCCTAGCCTCCTTTCTTTTCAATCCATGAGGAGTTCGTGTATGAAGCGTTCACTGTTTGCACTGTCGGCCGTTGTCGTTGCCGTCGCCCTGGCCGCCTGTGGCAAGAAGGCGGACGAAGAACAGGTCATCAAGATCGGCCACGTGGGCCCCACCAGCGGCGAAATCGCCCACCTGGGCAAGGACAACGAGTACGGGGCTCGCCTCGCGATCGACGAACTCAACGCCAAGGGCGTGATGATCGGTGGCAAGAAAGTGAAGATCGAGTTGCTGGCCGAAGACGACGCCGGCGATCCGAAGCAGGGCACCGCCGCCGCCCAGAAGCTGGTCGACGCCAAGGTCAACGGCGTGGTGGGCCACCTGAACTCCGGCACCAGCATCCCGGCCTCGAAGATCTACAGCGATGCCGGCATCCCGCAGATCTCCCCGTCGGCCACCAACCCGACCTACACCCGCCAGGGCTTCAAGACCACGTTCCGCGTCGTCGCCGACGACGTGCACCTGGGTGGCACGCTCGGCCGCTACGCGATGAACCAGATCAAGGGCAAGTCGATCTCGGTGATCGACGACCGCACGGCCTATGGCCAGGGCGTGGCCGAGGAATTCGTCAAGGCCGTGACGGCCGCGGGCGGCACCGTGGCCTCGCGCCAGTTCACCAACAACAAGGAAAAGGACTTCAGCTCCATCCTGACGGCCATCAAGGCCACGAAGCCTGACGTCGTCTTCTTCGGCGGCATGGACGCCGTGGCCGGCCCCATGCTGCGCCAGATGAAGCAGCTCGGCATCGACTCCAAGTTCATGGGCGGCGATGGCATCTGCACGGGTGAACTGCCCAACCTCGCCGGTGGCGGGCTGGTCCAGGGCCAGATCGTCTGCGCCGAGGCCGGTGGTGTCGAAGGTGAAGAGAAGGCCGGCATGGAAGAGTTCAAGAAGCGCTTCAAGGAGAAGTTCAACGTCGACGTGAAGCTGTACGCCCCGTACGTCTACGACGCCGTGAACGTGCTCGTGGCCGCCATGGTCAAGGCCGACTCGGCTGATCCGGCCAAGTACCTCCCGGTGCTGGCCAAGACCGAAGGCTACAAGGGCGTGACCGGCACCATCGCGTTCGACGAGAAGGGTGACATCAAGAACGGCGCGCTGACGCTGTTCACGTTCAACGGCGACAAGCGCGAGCAGATCGCCGTCGTGCGCTGAGACCCAGCTCGACCTGCGTGCAAAGGGTGCCTTCGGGCACCCTTTTTTATGTGCGTTTGGCGTTAGAGTGCCAGGATCCATGAGCACGCGATCCGACTCCTCCGCCCCCGCCCGACGTGCAGCCACGCTGCGCGAACAACTCCGCGAGCACGCGCACCGCTACTACGTCCTCGACGAACCGCAGGTTCCGGACGCCGAATACGACCGGCTGTTCCAGGAACTGCAGGCCCTCGAAGCGGCCCACCCCGACCTGCTCACGGCCGACTCGCCCACGCAGCGTGTGATCGGCCAGGTGCTGGACGGCTTCGCCGAGGTGCACCACACGGTGCCCATGCTCAGCATCCGCACCGAGACCGACACCGAACCCACGGGCGCGCTCGCGTTCGATGCCCGAGTGCGCAAGGAACTCGCGCTGGCCGAGACCGATCCGCCGGTGCGCTACGCCGCCGAACTGAAGTTCGACGGGCTGGCCATCAACCTCCGCTACGAACACGGGGTGCTGGTGCAGGCGGCCACCCGCGGCAATGGCGAAACGGGTGAGGACGTGACCCAGAACATCCGCACCATCGGCCAGGTGCCGCTGCGCCTGGCACAAAGCGACGCCGCGGTGCTGGAAGTGCGCGGCGAGGTGTACATGCGGCGCGACGCCTTCGAGGCGCTCAACGAACGCCAGCGCGACCTGATCGCCCACGGGGCCAGGAACGAGAAGACGTTCGTCAACCCGCGCAATGCCGCGGCCGGTGCGGTGCGCCAGCACGACCCGGCCATTGCGCGCAAGCGGCCGTTGAGCTTCTTCGCCTACGGCCTGGGTGACGTGTCGGGCTGGGACATCCCGCCCACGCATGGCGAACTGCTCGATGCGCTGGCTCGCCTGGGGCTGCCGGTGAGCCAGGAGCGGGCCGTGGTGGAAGGCGCGGAGGGCCTCGTGGCATTCCACCGCCGCATCGGCGAGCAACGCGACGCGCTGCCGTTCGACATCGACGGGGTCGTCTACAAGGTCGACGACCGGGCGCTGCAGAAGCGCCTCGGCTTCGTGTCGCGCGAGCCGCGGTGGGCCGTGGCCCACAAGTACCCCGCGCAGGAGCAGATGACCGAGCTGCGCGCCATCGACATCCAGGTGGGCCGCACCGGCAAGCTCACGCCCGTGGCCAAGCTCGTGCCGGTGTTCGTGGGCGGCACCACCGTCAGCAACGCCACGTTGCACAACGAGGACGAGACCCGGCGCAAGGACGTGCGCGTGGGCGACACCGTGGTCGTGCGGCGCGCCGGCGATGTGATCCCGGAGGTGGTGGGGGTCGTTCTCGACCGCCGCCCGGCCCACGTGGGCGAACCGTTCGACCTGTACAAGAAGCTCGACGGCAAGTGCCCGGTGTGTGGCAGCGCTATCCAGCGAGACGAGGGCGAGGCCAACTGGCGCTGCAGCGGCGGGTTGTTCTGCGCGGCCCAGCGCAAGCACGCCATCCTGCACTTCGCGAGCCGCCGGGCCATGGACGTGGAAGGCCTGGGCGACAAGCTGGTGGAGCAACTGATCGACAGCGGCCTGATCCGCACGCTGCCGGAACTCTACAAACTCGGCATTGCCAAACTGACGGCGCTCGAGCGCATGGGCGAGAAGAGCGCGCAGAACCTGATCGACGGCCTGGCACGCAGCAAGCAGACCACGCTGGCGCGGTTCCTGTTCGCGCTGGGCATCCGCAACGTGGGCGAAACCACCGCCAAGGACCTGGCCCGGCATTTCGGCGCGCTCGACCGCCTGCTGGATGCCACCGTCGAGCAACTGCTCGAGGTGCCCGACGTGGGGCCCATCGTGGCCGAGAGCATCCGCACGTTCTTCGACCAGCCGCACAACCGCGAGGTGGTGGAGCAGCTGCGCGCGGCCGGCATCCACTGGGTTGAAAACGAAGGCACCGCCGACACGTCGCCCAAACCCTTCGCCGGCAAGACCTTCGTGCTGACCGGCACGTTGCCCACCTGGACCCGCGACGAAGCCCAGGCCGAGATCGAGGCGGCCGGCGGCAAGGTGAGTGGGTCGGTGTCGAAGAAGACCCACTATGTGGTGGCGGGCGAAGAGGCGGGCAGCAAGCTGCAGAAGGCCACCGACCTCGGCATCCCGGTGCTCGACGAAGCCGGCTTGCGCGACCTGCTGAAGGCCGGCGGCCGCTGACCGGCCGCCTCACACACTCACAAGAGGACCTGCCACGTGACCATCCGAGAGATCCTGAAGATGGGCGACCCGCGGCTGTTGCGGGTGGCCCAGCCGGTGACGGCGTTCGACACCCCCGAACTGCACGCGCTGGTGGCCGACATGTTCGACACCATGCACGAGGCCCAGGGTGCCGGCCTGGCCGCGCCGCAGATCGGCATCGACCTGCAGCTGGTGATCTTCGGGTTCAAGAAGACCGACCGCTACCCTGACGCGCCGCCGGTGCCGGAGACCGTGCTCATCAACCCGGTCATCACGCCGCTGTCCGACGCCGAGGAAGACGGTTGGGAAGGGTGCCTGTCCGTGCCGGGCCTCCGTGGCATCGTGCCGCGGTGGTCGCGCATCCGCTACACCGGGTTCGACCCGGCCGGCGAGCGCATCGACCGCGAGGCCGAGGGCTTCCATGCGCGGGTCGTGCAGCACGAATGCGATCACCTGATCGGCAAGCTGTACCCCATGCGGGTGCGCGATTTCTCCAAGTTCGGGTTCACGAGCGTGCTGTTCCCGGGGCTGGACCCGTCCGACGACGACTGAGCGGTTCGCGGGCCTGTCAGCCGAGGGGCCCGCTGCCGCGTTGTGGTGGGAACCCACCCGGTGCCGCGGGCTCCAACCGGAGGATAAACGTCCATGAAAACCCTGAGATTGACCTCCTTCCACCGCGCTGCGTGGCTGTTCGGCCTGCTGCTCGCGGCCGTGCTGGCCTGGCCGGCCCATGCCCAGGATGCCGGCGATGCCGCCGACCCGCCGGGCCGCGTGGGACGGCTGGCCGAGGTCCAGGGCGAGGTGTGGGTCTTCGACAACGAGGAAAACGAATGGATCGAGGCGGTCCGCAACCGCCCGGTGACGGTGGGTGACCGCCTGTCGTCGTCCCGCACCGGCCGCGCCGAGGTGCGCATCGGCTCCACCACGCTCCGCGTCGATGGCAACACCGAAGTGGAGGTGTCGGCACTCGACGACGACCGCATCACGCTGCAACTGCACAGCGGCGACGTCGCCGCGCGCCTGCGCACCCGCGAGGCCGCGCAGGAATTCGAGCTGGTGACCCCCGAGGGCACCTTCCGCCCCGACCGCGCAGGCAGCTACCGCTTCACCCGCGACGACGACACCACGGAAGCCAGCGCGTTCAGCGGCCAGTTGCAGCTGCGTGCACGCGACGCCGGGGTCACGGTCAAGGCCGGCCAGCGGTACCGCTTCTGGCAAGACAACGGCACCCAGTTCGAACTGGCCGAGCTGCGCCGGGATGCGTTCGACGACTGGGTGGCATCCCGCGACGACCGCGAGGACCGCAGCGTCTCCGCCAGGTACGTTTCGCCCGAGATGACCGGCGTCGAGGACCTGGACCGCTACGGCCGCTGGGAGCAGGACGCCGAGTACGGCGCGCTGTGGATCCCGCGCGACGTGGGGCCAGGCTGGGCGCCGTACCGCGTGGGCCATTGGGTGTGGATCAGCCCGTGGGGCTGGACCTGGGTGGATGACGCCCCCTGGGGCTTTGCCCCGTTCCACTACGGCCGCTGGGTGTCGCGCGGCAACATCTGGTGCTGGTCGCCCGGCCGCTACGTGGCCCGGCCGGTGTATGCGCCGGCACTGGTGGCCTGGATCGGTGGCGGCGGCGCCAGCGTGTCCATCAACGTGGGCCGCCGAGCGCCGCCCACCGTGGGGTGGTTCCCGCTGGGCCCCCGCGAAGTCTACGTGCCGGGCCATCGGTTCACGCCGCATTACATGCGGCACGTGAACGACAACCAGGTGCCGAACGGCTTCAACTTCAACCCGTTCATCCGCGACCCCCGTGCCGCCGTCGAACGCGGCCACTACCGCCACCGCGGCATGCCGCAGGCCGTGACGATCGTGCCACGCCAGGTCATCGAACGGCGCCAGCCCGTGGGCCCCGCCATCATCGGCATGAACGGCCGCGCGTTGCCTGGTGCGGACCGCGACCGGCCGCGACCCGACGCGCCGGTGATGCCCGGTGGCCGGCCCGGCATCGGGCAGCGTCCCGCGCCGCAGGTGGCCATTCCGGCCGCGCCCGGTGGCGGCGGGGACCGTTTCGGTGCGCCGCGTTTCGGGCGGGGCGACCGCCAGGAGCCGCGCGACAACGATCGCCGCTGGCGTGACAACAACCCGCCGGTGAACAGCAACCCCGCACCCCAACCCGCCTTCGGCGGGGGGCGCGACGACGCCGACCGGGTGCGGCCGGGCATGCGCCCGGGGTTCCCCACCGACCCGGGCCGGCCCACGCCCACGCCGTCGCCGCGAGACGATCGCTGGCGCCAGCTGCGCCCGGCGGCGCCCCAACCGGAGCCCCAGCAGCCCGCGCCGCGCATCGAGACCACGCGGCCGGCACAGGATCCCGATGCGCACCGCCCGGGTGGGTTCAACCACATGCGGCCCCATCCGCAGGTGCAGCAGCCGCAGGCCCAGCAACCGCAGGCCCAGCAGCCACGGCCGCAACCGCAACCCATGCCGGCACCCCAGGTGCAGCCACGGCCGCAACCGCAACCGCAGCCCATGCCTGCACCCCAGGTGCAGCCGCGCCCACAACCCCAGCCGCAGCCGCAGGCACAACCCGCGCCGCAGCGCGGGCCGGGCGGCGGGGAAGGGCAGCAGCGTGGCGGCGATCAGCGCCGCGACGAAGGCCCGCGCCACCGCCGCATGGACTGACGGCCGCTGCTCAGCGCAGCAGCGGTTTGAGGGCCGGCCACACGTTGGCGAGCATCGTGGGGTGGGCTTCCTCGCGCGGGTGGATGCGATCGGACTGGAAGTTTGCCTCGGCGTTCGGCACGTCGGCCACCCCGCGCAGCAGGAATGGCACCAGGGCGGCCTGCTCGTCGCGGGCCACCTCGGAGAACACCGCACCGAAATCGGCCGCGTACTTGCGCCCATAGTTCGGGGGCATCTGCATGCCCACCACGACCACCTGGGCACCCGCCTCGCGTGCGCTGCGCGCCATGAACACGAGGTTCTCTCGGGTCATGGCCAGCGGCAGCCCTCGCAACGCGTCGTTGGCGCCCAGTTCGAGGATCACGATGTTCGGGGTGTGGCGCTTCAGCAGCGCCGGCAGGCGTGATCGCCCACCGGACGTGGTGTCACCGCTGATGCTCGCGTTGACCACCTTCGCGCCGATCTTCTGCTGAGCCAGTTGCTGCTCCAGCAGCGCTACCCAGCCCTTGCCCCGGGTGAGGCCGTACTCGGCCGACAAGCTGTCGCCCACCACGAGAATCACCGGTGCCGTGCCATCCGGCGTGGCCGCGAATGCCATGCCCCCAGCAACGGCGAGCGATAGCAAGGTACATTGCTTCAGCAGTTGCCTGCGTGTCCTGTTTTCCATCCCTGACTCCTACCTTCCATGGCCGACCCCATCATCGCTGTCCAGCACGTGACCAAGCAGGTGCACGACACCAGCGGTTTGCTGACGATACTCCACGACATCGACTTCAGCCTCGAGGCCCGCGAATCCGCGGCCATCGTGGGCGCGTCGGGCTCGGGCAAGAGCACGCTGCTGTCGATCATCGCGGGCTTGGACACCCCCTCCGCGGGAACAGTTCGCCTCGGCGGCACCGATTTGTTCGCCATCGACGAAGACGAACGTGCCGCGGTGCGGGCGGCCCGCCTCGGTTTCGTGTTCCAGAGCTTCCAGCTGCTGGCCAACCTGAACGCACTCGAGAACGTGATGCTGCCGCTCGAGCTGCAGGGCCGCGCCGACGCGCGGGCGCAGGCCACCGAGATGCTCAAGCGCGTGGGCCTCGGCGAACGGCTCAGCCACTACCCACGGGTGCTGTCCGGTGGCGAGCAGCAGCGCGTGGCGTTGGCCCGGGCCTTCGTGGTGCGGCCGGCCGTGTTGCTGGCCGACGAACCCACGGGCAGCCTCGACTTCGCCACGGGCGAGCGGGTGATGCAGCTGATGTTCGACCTCAACCGCGAAGCCGGCACCACGCTCGTGCTCGTCACCCACGACCGTGCCATCGCGGCACGTTGCGACCGGCAACTCCGCATCGAGGCCGGCCGGCTCGAATTGCCCGTGCCCGTGCCGGCGCTCTGACGGCGCCCTGGAAATACCAAAGGGCGCCCGAAGGCGCCCTTTGGTTGTCGAGCCGTTGGTGTATCAGCCCGCGGGCTGGAACTTGTACGTCGTCTTCGACTTGGCCTTGATCTCGTCACGGAAGTCGGTGAGGCGCTTCTGGTTCAGGCTTTGCTGGATCTGGGGGCGCACCTCGTCGAGCGACGGCGGTTTGGCGTCGCGGGTGTCGTCGAGCTTGATGATGTGGAAGCCGAACTGGGACTTGACCGGCTCCTGGGTCATCTCACCCTTCTTCAGCTTCACGAGGGCCTGCGAGAACTCGGGCACGTAGGAGTTGGGGTTGGCCCAGTCCAGGTCGCCGCCTTCCTTGCCGGACCCCGGGTCCTTCGAGTGTTTCTTCGCGAGGTCCTCGAACTTGGCGCCGGCCTTGATCTTGGCGATCAGGTCCTTCGCCTCGTCTTCCTTGTCGACGAGGATGTGGCGCGCACGGAATTCGCTGCCACCGGCTTGCGCCACGAACTTCTCGTACTCGGCCTTGATGTCTTCGTCGGTGACCGGGTTGCTCTTCTGGTAGTCGACGAAGAGTTCGCGGATCAGGATGCCCTGGCGAGCCAGTTCGATCTGGTCGAGGTATTCCTTGCGGGAAGACAGGCCACGGCGCACGGCTTCCTGGACGAACATCTCGCGCAGCACCACCTCGTCGCGGACCTGGGTTTCGAGTTCAGGGGTGCGCGGCTGCTGCCCTTGGCGCGTGGCCTGCTGAAGGAGGGCGTCGACCCGGGACTGCGGCACGGGCTTGCCGTTCACGGTCGTGACGTTCTGCGCATCGGTCGCGGACGGGGCGGTGCTGTGCTGGCAGGCAGTGGCCAGCAACACACATGTCCCCAGCAACGAGGCGCGGGCGACAACGGACAGCTTCTTCATGGGCAAGTGGCCTTTCAAGGGGGATCGGGGGTGGGGACTGCCGTTGCGGCGCCGCACAACAGGGCGCGGTGATTGGCTAGTCGCCAGGGGCGCGGGCGTCGATGGCAAGCGCGTGGATACCGCGCGGAATCAAGAGGTAAAGCGCATCATAAACGAGCCGATGGCGCTTCAGCCGTGACAATTGGTTGAACCGGTCGCTGACCACCAGCACGTGGAAATGCCGGCCTTCCCGGGCACCGGCATGGCCCGCGTGCAGGTGGCTGTCGTCGCGCACCTCGAGGGTTTGCGGCGCCAGCGCCTCGCGCAACGCGGCTTCGATGTCGGCACTGGACACAGGCATGGTCAGGCCGCGTCCTTCGGTGCGCTGCCGGCCTCGGCCGAGTCGTCCTTCAGGTGCTTGCCGAGGTACAGCCCCTGCGCCACCATGAAGACCAGCATCAGCCCGGTGATGCCGAAGAGCTTGAAGTTGACCCACGTGGCGGTTTCGAAGCTGTAGGCCACGTAGAGATTCAGCAGGCCCATCAGGCCGAAGAAGGCCACCCAGGCGAAGTTCAGCCGCTGCCACACACCGGGCGGCAGCTCGAACTGCGCGCCCATCAGGGCCTGCACGAGGTTCTTGCGGAAGAAGGTCTGGCTCACCCAGAACGCCAGGCCCATCACCCAGTAGAGGCCCGTGGGTTTCCACTTGATGAACGTGTCGCTGTGGAACCAGACGGTGGCGGCGCCCAGCACGGTGACGAGCGCCAGGCTCACCCACAGCATCGCGTGCACCTTCTGGCGGCGCACCAGCAGCCAGGCGACCTGCGCGAGGGTGGCCACCACCACGACCACGGTGGCCAGCAGCACGGGCGCTTCGTTGGGGCCCACCACGCCGCCCGACACCATGAAGCCGAGGTGTTCGCTGGCGAACGCGGCGGCCCATTCCTTGTGCCCCTCGCCGTACTTGAACACGGCGAAGAACATCAGGATGGGCAGGAAATCGAGTAGCAGTTTCATCAGGTGGGCCGGAAGGTCATTTCGGTTCGAAGTCTATCGCGGCCGAGTTGATGCAAAAGCGCTCGCCGGTGGGTTCGGGGCCATCGGGGAAGACGTGGCCCAGGTGCGAGCCGCAATTGTTGCAGCGCACCTCGACCCTCACCATGCCGTGGCCGTGGTCCACGATGCGTTCGACAACCTCGCTGTTGACCGGTTCCCAGTAGCTGGGCCAGCCGCAGCCCGCGTCGAACTTGGTGGCGGACTCGAACAGCGGCGTGCCGCAGCCGACGCAGTTGTAGTGGCCGGCCTGGAAGTGGTCCCAGTACTTGCCGGTGAAGGCGCGTTCGGTGGCGGCGTGACGGGCCACCTCGTATTGGATGGGGTCGAGCTGCGCGCGCCACTCGGCGTCGGTCTTCTGCACCTTGCGGGGCTTGTTGTCAGGGGTACTCATGATGAACAGGACACCTCGATCTGGTTCGCCCATGCGGGCGGGAAATCGGCATACGCCGACCATTCAGGTTGTTCGTCGTACGGCCGGGCAAGGATCTGACAAAGGCGCTCGACCTCGGAAAAATTGCCCTGCCGGGCGTCTCGGATCGCCACTTCGGCCAGATGGTTCCGCAGCACGTACTTGGGGTTGGCCCGGTTCATTCGCAAGGCCCGCTCGGTGTCGTCGCTGCCTTCCTCGGCCAGGCGGCCGCGGTAGCGGGTGGCCCACGCGTCGAAGGCCTCGCGGTCGATGAACAGGTCCCGGATGGCCGCGTTGTCGGCGCCGGCGGTGGTGCCGAACCCGGCCAGGCGGCGGAACGCGATGGTGTAGTCGGTGCGGTCGGCCGCCATGCGTTCCAGCAGGCCTTCGACCAGCTGGTGGTCGCCTTCCTGGCGCGTGGCAAGACCCAGTTTCGCGCGCATCCGGGCCATCAGCGCGTCGGGGAACGCCGTCTTGTAGCGTTCGAGGGCACCCAGCGCAGCGTCGCTGTCACCGATGAGGGGCATCAGGCCCTGGGCCAGGGCGTGCAGGTTCCAGAACGCCACGTGGGGCTGGCGCGCGTAGGCGTACCGGCCCTGGTGGTCGGAGTGGTTGCAGATGTGGCCCGGGTCGAACGCATCGAGGAAGCCGAACGGACCGTAGTCGATCGTGAGGCCCAGGATCGACATGTTGTCGGTGTTCATCACGCCGTGGCAGAACCCCACGGCCTGCCAGTCGGCCATCAGCGACGCGGTGCGCTCGGTGACCGCCTCCAGCAGCGCCACCACCGGCTGCGCGGCCTCGCGGCAGGCGGGGTACAGCGTGTCGATGGTGAAGTCGGCCAGCTGCTGCAGGGCAGCCGGGTCTTCGGCGGTGTGGGCGAAGTGCTCGAAGTGGCCGAAGCGGATGAAGCTCGGGGCCACGCGGGTGACCACCGCCGCGGTCTCGACCTCCTCGCGCCGCACGGGCAGCCGCGAGCCGGTGATGCACAGCGCACGGGTGGTGGGCACGCCCAGCCCGGCCATGGCCTCGGAGCAGAGGAATTCACGGATGGATGAGCGCAGCACCGCGCGGCCGTCCCCCATGCGGGAGTAGGGGGTGAGTCCGGCGCCCTTGAGCTGCAGCTCCATCGGGCCGGCTGGCGTGGCCATCTCGCCGAGCCACAGCGCACGGCCGTCGCCCAGCTGCCCGGCCCACACGCCGAACTGGTGGCCGCTGTACACCGAGGCGAGCGGGTTCATGCCGGTGGCCAGCGTGTTGCCGCTCAGGGCCGCGAGGGTGTCGGCATCGCCGGGCCGTTCTGCGGGCAAACCGAGCAGGCGCGCGCACTCGGGGCTCCAGGCGACCCAGTGCGGGTCGGGCATGCCTTGCGGAGGGAGTGGCGTGAAAAACGCGGGTCCGAGGGACTGGAACCGGTTGGGCCACTGCGCGCTCGCAAAGGAGCCCGTGGCGTCGACGACAGCATTCATCCGCCAAGTGTAGCCAGCCGCCCGCGGCCGTTTCCCACTAGGGGTAAACCGAGGCGGCCCGAGCGCTGTGTGCTTTTTATGATGAGGCGATCGCAGACCCCTGCATATCCCGGAGAACCGCCATGCCGCGCCTGATGGGCCAGATGATGCAGAACCCTTTGACGATCTCGTCGCTGATCGTGCACGCCGCGCGTCACGCAGGTGACACCGAGATCGTGTCGAAGCGCACCGAGGGTGACCTCCACCGCTACACGTACCGCGACGCCGAACTGCGCTCGCGCCAGGTGGCCCAGGCGCTGGCCCGTCTCGGGTGCCAGCCCGGCGACCGCGTGGGCACGCTCGCCTGGAACGGCTACCGTCACCTGGAGATCTACTACGGCACGTCCGGGTCGGCGCTGGTGTGCCACACGATCAACCCGCGGCTGTTCCCCGAGCAGATCGCCTGGATCGTGAACGACGCCCAGGATCAGGTGCTCTTCTTCGACCTGACGTTCCTGCCGCTCGTGGAGAAGCTGGCGGCCGCGCTGCCGTCCATCCGGCACTACGTGCTGATGACCGACCGCGCGCACATGCCGGCGCAATCCGCCATCCCCGGCCTGCTGTGCTTCGAGGAACTGGTCGAGGCCGAGGACGGCCGGTACGCCTGGCCCGAGTTCGACGAAAACACGGCATCGAGCATTTGCTACACGTCTGGCACCACCGGCAACCCGAAGGGGGCGGTCTACTCGCACCGGTCCACCGTGCTGCACGCGTACGCGTGCGCGTTGCCCGACTCGCTCGGGTGTTCGGCGCGCGACACCATCCTTCCGGTGGTGCCCATGTTCCACGTCAACGCGTGGGGGTTGCCGTACTCGTGCCCGCTCGTCGGCGCCAAGCTCGTGTTCCCCGGCCCGCACCTCGACGGCAAGTCGCTGTACGAGCTGTTCGAGAGCGAAGGGGTCACGTTCAGCGCCGGGGTGCCCACCGTGTGGCTCGGCCTGTTGACACACGTGCAGAAGAACGGGCTGAAGTTCTCGACGTTCACGCGCACGGTGATCGGCGGATCGGCGTGCCCGCCGGCCATGTTCGACGCGCTGGAGAACGACTTCGGCGTGGAGGTCATCCACGCCTGGGGCATGACCGAGATGTCGCCCATCGGCACGGTTGCCAAGCTCAATTCGCACCATCGCGGCGCCGATGCGGCCACGCGCCGCAAGCTGCTGCTCACGCAGGGCCGTTCGGTCTACGGGGTGGACATGATGGTGATCGACGACGATCTCAAGCCGGTGCCATGGGATGGCACCACGTCGGGCAACCTGGTCGTGCGCGGCCCGTGGGTGATCGACAGCTACTACCGGCAGCCCACGTCGCCGCTGGTCCAGGTCGATGGGCGATCGTGGTTCCCCACCGGGGACGTGGCCGCCATCGACGCCGACGGGTTCATGCAGATCACCGACCGCAGCAAGGACGTGATCAAATCCGGGGGCGAGTGGATCAGCTCCATCGACATCGAGAACATCGCGATGTCGCACCCGGCGGTGCACGAGGCGGCGGCCATCGCCTGCCGGCACCCGAAGTGGGACGAGCGCCCGCTGCTCGTGGTGGTGCTCAAGCCCGGCGCCACCGCCACGCGGGAGGACCTGCTGAAGTTCTTCGAGGGCCGCATCGCGAAGTGGCAGGTTCCCGACGATGTGGCCTTCGTGGCCGAGCTTCCCCATACCGCCACCGGAAAAGTGCTGAAGCTCAAGTTGAGGGACCAGTTCAAGGACCACCGACTGCCCACGGCATGAGGGGATGGCTGAGCGTTTTCAGGGGCTCCTGGAAGCGGCCATTCCGCAAGGCGTGGCTGGAGGTCTAACATGCCGGCTGACCGGACGCCGAGCCGGCCCTGGTGCGCCGCGTTGTCGCTGGCGAGACAGGTGCCGGCTGTTTCCTTCCTAGAATCGCACGATCGTTCGATTCCTGACCCATCCGTCTGCTTGCGAGGAACCCCATGAGCGCTACCTACGAGATCCGCGGCCCCGTCGCCGTCATCACGCTGACCAACCCGCCGGTCAACGGCCTCGGTCTGTCCACCCGCAAGGGCATCACCGACGGCATCGAGCGTGCCCAGAACGATGCGGCGGTGAAGGCCGTCGTGATCACTGGCGCTGGCAAGGCGTTTTCGGGCGGCGCCGACATCCGCGAATTCGGCTCGCCGCTCGCGTATGCCTCGCCCGACCTGCTGAGCGTGATCGCCGCCGTCGAGGCCAGCAGCAAGCCCGTGGTGGCTGCCATCCAGTCCGTCGTGATGGGCGGGGGCCTGGAACTGGCGCTCGGCTGCCACTACCGCGTGGTGGCCCCGGGCACCCAGGTGGCGCTGCCCGAGGTGAAGCTGGGCCTGCTGCCGGGCGCCGGGGGCACGCAGCGCCTGCCGCGCGTGCTGGGCCTCGAGACCGCCCTGAACCTCATCGCCAGCGGGGATACCGCCAAGAGCGAGCAACTCGCCGCGCTGCCGGGGCAGAAGCTCTTCGACCAGGTGGCCGACGGTGACGTGGTGGCCGCGGCCATCGCGTTCGCCACCAACGTGGCCGACCGCCGGCCGCTGCCGCGGGTGCGCGACCTGAAGGTGGTGCATACCGACGCCGAGGCCTACCTGCAATTCGCCCGCAACACCGTGGGCGCCATGTCGAAAAACTTCCCCGCGCCGCTGCAGTGCGTGGAAGCGGTGGCCGCGTCGATCAACAAGCCGTTCGACGCCGGCATGCAGGTCGAGCGCGAGATCTTCTCGGCGCTGATGCTCACGCCCGAGAGCCGCGCGCAACGCCACATGTTCTTCGCCGAACGTGCCGCGTCCAAGATTCCCGACGTGCCGGCCGACACGCCGGTGCGCACCATCGCGAAGGTGGGGGTGATCGGCGCGGGCACCATGGGCGGTGGCATCGCGATGAACTTCCTGAACGCGGGCATCCCGGTCACCATCCTGGAGACGAAGCAGGACGCACTCGACCGCGGCCTCGCCACCGTGCGCAAGAACTACGAGGCGCAGGTGAAGAAGGGCAAGCTCACGCAGGAAAAGCTCGACCAGCGCCTTGCGCTGCTGTCCAGCACGCTCGCGTACGACGACCTGAAGGACGTGGACCTCGTCATCGAGGCCGTGTTCGAGGACATCAACGTCAAGGCGCAGGTGTTCAAGGCCCTCGACGAGGTGTGCAAACCCGGCGCCATCCTCGCCAGCAACACGTCCACGCTCGACGTCGACAAGATCGCCGCGTTCACGAAGCGCCCGCAGGATGTGGTCGGCATGCACTTCTTCAGCCCGGCGAACGTGATGAAGCTGCTGGAAGTGGTGCGTGGCGCCAAGACCGCCAAGGACGTGCTGGCCACCGTGATGCAGCTCGGCAAGAAGATCCGCAAGACCTGCGTGGTCTCGGGCGTGTGCGACGGCTTCATCGGCAACCGCATGATCGAGCAGTACAGCCGCCAGGCCGGCTTCCTGCTGGACGAAGGCGCGTCGCCGCAGCAGGTGGACAAGGCCGTCGAGAAGTTCGGCTTTGCCATGGGACCGTTCCGCATGGGCGACCTGGCCGGCAACGACATCGGCTGGTACATCCGCAAGCGCCGCTACATCGAGCAGCCGGACATGCGCTACAGCAAGAGTGCCGACCTGCTGTGCGAACTGGGCCGCTACGGCCAGAAGACCAGCGCCGGCTGGTACGACTACGTGCCGGGCAAGCGCGACGCCATCCCGTCGCCGGTGGTGGCCGAGATGCTCGAGAAACACCGCGCGGCCCTCGGCATCGCGCCGCGCCGCATCAGCGACGAAGAGATCGTGCAACGCCTGGTCTACGCGCTCGTCAACGAAGGGGCCAAGATCGTGGAGGAGGGCATCGCCTCGAAGGCCTCCGACATTGACATGGTGTACCTTGCCGGCTACGGCTTCCCGCTGCACCGCGGCGGCCCGATGTGCTATGCCGACACGCAGGGCCTCTTCAACGTGGTGGCCGCGATGAAGCGCTTCGCGAAAAACCCGAACGACGATGCGTCGTTCTGGGTGCCCGCGCCGCTGCTGGCCAAGCTGGCCGACGAGGGCAAGACCTTCAGCTGACCCGTTGCTCGCCATTTGCCAGGCCGCGCCCGCCGCGCCCCGGTCGACCCTGATCCCCGAGGAGTTCCCATGACCCAAGCCGTCATCGTTTCCACCGCCCGCACCCCGCTCGCCAAGAGCTGGAAAGGCGCCTTCAACATGACCCACGGCGCCACGCTGGGTGGCCACGCCGTCAAGGCGGCCGTCGAACGCGCCGGCATCGAGGCCGCTGTAGTCGACGATGTCATCATGGGCTGCGCCACGCCCGAAGGGGCCACCGGCAACAACATCGCCCGCCAGATCGCGCTGCGTGCCGGCCTCCCGGTCACCACCAGCGGCATGACCATCAACCGCTTCTGCTCGAGCGGCCTGCAGACCATCGCCACTGCTGCCCAGCGCATCATCGCGGGCGAGGGCGACGTGTACGTGGCCGGCGGTGTCGAGAGCATCTCGTGCGTGCAGAACGAGGCCAACCGCCACATGATGGCCGACAGCTGGCTGCGCGAGCACAAGCCCGAGGTGTACTGGAGCATGCTGCAGACGGCCGAGCAGGTCGCCAAGCGCTACGACATCGGCCGCGACCGCATGGACGCCTACGGCGCCCAGAGCCAGCAGCGGGCGTGCGCGGCCCAGGCCGCCGGCAAGTTCAACGACGAGATGGTGTCCGTCACCGTCACCGCGGGTGTGGTCGACAAGGTGCTGGGCCTGCGCACGAAGCAGGTCACCATCACCGCCGACGAAGGCCTGCGCGAAGGCACCACCGCCGAAGGCATCGCGGGCATCCGCCCGGCCATGCCGGGCGGGGTGATCTCGGCCGGCAACGCCAGCCAGTTCAGCGATGGCGCCGGCGCCTGCGTGGTGGTCAGCGACACCTATGCGCAGCAGCGCAACCTCAAGCCGCTCGGCCGCTTCCTCGGTTTTGCCGTGGCCGGCTGCGAGCCCGACGAGATGGGCATCGGCCCGGTGTTCGCGGTGCCCAAGGTGTTGAAGAAGCTCGGCCTGACGGTGGCCGACATCGACCTTTGGGAGCTGAACGAAGCCTTTGCCGTGCAAGTGCTGTATTGCGCCGACACGCTGGGCATTCCGATGGACCGGCTCAACGTCAACGGTGGGGCCATCGCGGTGGGCCACCCGTACGGTGTGAGCGGCCAGCGCCTCACGGGCCACGCCTTGATCGAAGGCAAGCGCCGCGGCGCCAAGCGTGTGGTGGTGACCATGTGCATCGGCGGCGGCATGGGTGCGGCGGGTGTTTTCGAAGTGCTGTGACCCGCGGACCGTTGGCGTGCTGGTGTTGTCCTTCGCATCCGGTGTCCAGGCCCAAGTCAACCGGTGCACCGACGCCGGGGGCCGGGTGCGGTACTCGGACGTCCCGTGCGACGCGGCCGGCATGACCCGCGACGACGCGGTGAGCCGCCGGCTGTCGGGCATCGTCGTCGAACACTACGACGTGCGTGGCAGCGACGGACCGGCCTTGCTCGCCGACCTCGCCCGCCGCGGCCCGAAGGGCTTTCACGGCATGACGAACTGGCGCTATGACTACCGCTACCGGTACGAGCCGGCGCCGCAGGGCGGATGCCGGGTGTCCGCGGTGTCCACGTCGGTGACCGGCCGCATCCTGATGCCGCGGTGGGTGGACGAGGCGAGGGCGCCCGCGCCCATGCGCGAGGCCTGGCAGCGTTACGTCGCGGCGCTGATGCGCCACGAGGAAGGCCACATGGCCACGGGCCAGGCGCTCACCCGCGCGTTGCAGTCGGACCTGGGCACGCTGGCCGCGCCCACGTGCAACCAGCTGAAGGCGCATGTCGACCGCACCGCCGAAGCCCTGATCGCCGATCACCACGCCCGCGACCGCCTCTACGACGCCGAGACCCGCCACGGCACCACGCAGGGCGCATTCCTCTCACTCCCTTGACCCGGTTAACCCGGTTGACACGGACCGTTCCCATGACCTACCGCGCCACCCTCGACTTCCTGTTGAACGACTGGCTGGACGTGCCAGCACTGTCGGCCCGCAACCGTTTCAGCGACCATTCGTCCGAAACCTTCGCCTCGGTGTTCGACACTTGCGAGCGCATCGCCCGCGAGAAGTTCGCGCCCTTCAACCGGCTGAGCGACACCGAGGAACCCCACTTCGACGGCGAGCGGGTGATCCTGCCGCCGGCCGCACACGACGCGGCACGCGCCTACGTCGAGTCGGGCATGCTCGCTGCTGCGCAGGACTACGAGGTGGGTGGCATGCAGCTGCCGTGCGTGATCGAGATGGCCGCGAACAGCTTCTTCTCGAAGGCGAGCATCGGCCTCGGCGGCGGGGCCATGCTGACCAGCGGCAGCGCCAACCTGCTGATGGCGCACGGCACCGGCCTGCAGCAGGCGGTGTTCGCGAAAAACGAGTTCGCCGGGCGGTTCTTCGGCACGATGTGCCTGTCCGAACCCCAGGCCGGATCGAGCCTGTCCGACATCGTCACACGGGCCACGCCCGATGGTGATGATGCGCTGGGCCCGCGCTTTCGCCTGCGTGGCAACAAGATGTGGATCTCCAACGGCGAACACGAGCTCGCCGAGAACATCGTGCACCTGGTGCTCGCCAAGATCCCGGGGCCCGACGGCCAACTGGTGCCCGGCACCCGCGGCATCTCGCTCTTCATCGTGCCGAAGAGGCTCGTGGACGACACCGGGGCGCTCACCGGCGAACGCAACGACGTGGCGCTCGCCGGCCTGAACCACAAGCTCGGCTACCGGGGCATGCCGAACACCTTGCTCAACTTCGGCGAGGGCAAGTACCCGGTGCGCGGTGGGGCGGGGGCCATCGGCTACCTGGTGGGCCGGCCGGGTGACGGCCTCAAGTGCATGTTCCACATGATGAACGAGGCGCGCATCAGCGTGGGCCTTGGTGCCGCGATGCTCGGTTATGCAGGCTACGAGGCGAGCCTCGACTACGCGCGCCAGCGTCCGCAAGGCCGGCCCGTGGCGGTGGGGGGCAAGGATGCCAGCCGCCCGCAGGTGCCCATCATCCAGCACGCCGACGTGCGCCGCATGCTGCTGGCCCAGAAGTCGTACTGCGAAGGTGCGCTGGCGCTCACGCTGTACTGCGCGCGGCTCGTCGACGAACTGCACACCGGCGGCACGGCCGAGGCGGCCGAGGCCGGCCTGCTGCTCGACATGCTGACACCCATCGCCAAGAGCTGGCCCAGCGAATGGTGCCTCGAGGCCAACAGCCTCGCGATCCAGGTGCTGGGCGGCTACGGCTACACGCGCGACTATCCCGTCGAGCAGTACTGGCGCGACAACCGCCTGAACATGATCCACGAGGGCACCCACGGCATCCAGGGCCTCGACCTGCTGGGCCGCAAGGTGACGATGGACGGCGGGCGTGGCCTGGCGCTCCTGGCGTCGCGCGTGGCGGCCACGGTGGCACGGGCGGATGCCGTGGCGCCGCTCGCCGGCCACGCGAACGCGCTGGCCGCCACGATGGCCCACCTGGAGCGTGCCACGCAGGCGGCCTGGTCCACCGGCGTGCCCGACGAAGCGCTGGCGAACGCCACGCCGTACCTGCAGGCGTTCGGCCACACGGTGCTCGCGTGGATCTGGCTCGACGTGGCGCTGCAGGCGCACGCCACCACCCCGTCCGACACCACCCGGGGCGCGTTGCAGGCCGCACGCTACTTCTTCCACTACGAATTGCCCAAGGTGCCGGCCTGGTTGCGGGTCGTCGAGACCCGCGATGACACCTGCCGCACGATGCAGGAGGGGTGGTTCTAGGGGTCTGCGCAGCAGAGGCGCGGGCCCTTCCCTGTGCCGCGCAGACCCCTCGAGATAGGAGATGATCGGCGCTGTCGACCGCAAAGGATCTCCTGAATGAAAACGAGCACGATCGAAACGCTGACCTGGGTGCTGGTCTATGGTGGGCTGCTGGTGGTGTGCCTGGGCATCGCGGTGCGCCGCACGGCCGAATCGCTCGGTACCGTGCTGATGGCGGGGGGCGGCGTGGTGGCCGCGGCCGGGTTCGCGCTGATCTACGTGCGCTCGCGCCGCAAGGACGACTGACCGATGCCATGGTGGCGGTCCGTGCCCATCGCGGTGGCCGGCGCCTGGCTGGCCGCCTCGGCGGTGGCGGCACCGTACACGTTCCCGGTGCTCGACAGCGCCGCCCGCATCGACCGCGCTTGTTCGGTGGCCATGACCCGGGCCCGTGCCGCCGAGCGGCATCTGGCGGTGCGGCCGGCCGATGCCACATTGCTGGGTGCATTGGACGGCCTGGCGCAGCAACTCGAAGACACCATGGGCCCGGTCGGTCTGCTGGCCGCCGTTCACCCGGATGCGGCGGTGCGCGGTGCGGCGTCGGCGTGCGAACGCCGGCAGCAGGCCTTCGTGTCGGCCTTCCTGCAGAACGCGCGCATCTACCGCTTGTTGCGCCGGCTGGAACCGGTGGATGACATCGACCGCCGCTTCCGCCAGGACCAGCTCGACGCGTTCGAGGATGCCGGCGTGGCCCTGTCGCCGAGCCGGCGCCTGCGTGCCCGGCAGATCGCCCGGCAGCTTGCCCGGCGGATCCAGGATTTCGAGCGCCGCATCCTCGAGGACAAGCGCGTTGTCGCGTTCACCGAGGCCGAGCTCGAAGGGGTTCCGCGTGCAGTGTGGGCTTCCACGCCGAAGGACGGGCAGGGCCGCTACCGCCTGGGCCTCGATGCGCCCACGTACCAGCCTGTGGTCGAGTACGCCACGCAGCGGGCCACGCGCGAACGCATGTGGCGTGCGGGCCTCACGCAGGGTGGCGAGGCCAACCTTCGCACGCTTGACGACATCGCCCGGTTGAGGCGCGAGGAGGCGGCGCTGCAGGGGTTCCCGTCGTACGCCGATTTCACGCTGCGCCGGCGCATGGCCCACGACGAAACCACCGTGACGGCGTTCCTCGCCAGCGTGCAGGCCGCGGTGGGTGAACGGGAGTTGGCCGACCTGTCGCAACTGCAGGCCGCGCAACCCGGTGTGCCACTGCAGCGCTGGGATGTGCCGTACCAGGTCGAGCGCTTGCGGCGCGCACGCCACGGCGTGGACCAGGAGCAGTTCCGGCCGCACTTCCCGCCCGACGCCAGCCTCGACTTCGTCTTCCGCCTCGCCGGGCGCCTGTTCGGCGTGACGTTCGAGCCGCAGCCGCAGCCGCAGCCGCTGTGGCACCCTGATGCCCACGCGTTTTCCGTGCACGATGGCCCGGGTGGCGCCTACCTGGGCACGCTGTTCGTCGACCTGTACCCGCGGCCCGGCAAGTACAACCATGCGGCAGTCTGGGGGCTGCGCAACGTGTCCACGCGCACCGGCCGCACGCCCGCGGCCGCGCTGGTGGTGAACTTCAACCGGAACGGCCTGAACCTCGACGAGCTGGAGACGTTGCTGCACGAGTTCGGCCACGCGCTTCACGGCCTGCTGTCGGCCACGCGGTATGCCTCGCAGGGGGGCACGAACGTGCAACTCGACTTCGTCGAGGCGCCGTCCCAGATGCTCGAGGACTGGGTGTACGACCCGAAGGTCATGGCGCTGTTCCAGGCAGTGTGTGCCACGTGCCCGCCGGTGCCCGACGGGCTGCTGGCCCGTGCCTTTGCCGCCCGCGAGTTCGGCAAGGGCGTGCAGTTCGCGCGCCAGCGGCTGTTCGCGTCATACGACCTCGCGTTGTATGGCCGGCGGCCGGCCGTGCCGCTGGCGCTTTGGCGCGAGATGGAATCCGCCACGCCCCTCGGCCACGTGCCGGGCAGCATGTTCCCGGCCGGTTTCGCCCACATCGCCGGCGGCTACGGGGCGGGTTACTACGGCTACCTGTGGAGCCTCGTGTTGGCAGAGGATCTGCGCACCGCGTTTGCCGGCGACCGCTTGTCGGCCGAGACGGGACGCCGCTACCGCGACACGGTGCTGTCGCAAGGCGGCCAGGCCGATGCCGGCGAACTGTTGCGCCGCTTTCTCGGGCGCCCGCCCACCAACGAGGCCTTTTTCAAGGCACTGTCGCGCCCGTGACGTGCGTTCGGCGCAAATCGCCGATCATCGAAGACCACGGAGAATTCCCATGAGCACCCCCCTCAAGACCCTGTTCGACCTGACCGGCAAGACAGCCCTGATCACCGGTGGTTCCCGCGGCCTCGGCCTGCAGATCGCCGAAGCGCTCGGCGAAGCTGGTGCCCGCGTGCTGCTGACCTCCCGCAAGGCCTCCGACCTCGAAGAGGCGGCGGCGCACCTGTCGGGCCTGGGCATCGAGGCGCAGTGGATCGCCGCCGATGCCAGCGTGCCCGACGAAGTGCAGCGCGTGGCCATGCAGGCCAAGGCCGCGCTCGGCGAGATCGACATCCTCGTGAACAACGCTGGCGCCACCTGGGGCGCCCCGGCGGAAGACTACCCGCTCGAGGCGTGGGACAAGGTGATGAACCTCAACATCCGTAGCATCTTCCTGATGTGCCAGGCGGTGGGCAAGCTGAGCATGATCCCGCGCCGCCAGGGCCGCATCATCAACCTCGCGTCCATCGCCGGGCTGTCGGGTTCATCGAAGGAGATCCAGTACATCGCCTATGGCACCAGCAAGGGCGCCGTGGTGAACTTCACGCGCACGCTGGCGGGCGAGTGGGGCCGGCACAACATCAACGTCAACGCGCTGGCCCCGGGCATGTTCCCGAGCCGGATGACCAAGGGCACCATCGACCGCGTGGGCGCCGACAAGCTGGCCGGCAACGCCCCGCTCGGCCGCATCGGCGACGACGACGACCTGAAAGGCGCCGCGCTGCTGTTCGCATCGGCCGCCGGCAAGCACATCACCGGCCAGATCCTCGCGGTGGATGGCGGCGTCACGGCCATCCACGGGGGGTGACGATGGAGTTTCCCCGCCACATCCCGTTCGTCGACTTGCTCGGGTTCGAATTGCTGAAGTTCGACAGCGGCGAAGCCGAGATCGCCGTCACCGTGCGCGACGAGCTGTGCAACTCGTGGATGGTGGCGCACGGCGGGTTGACGATGACGCTGCTCGACGTGGCGATGGCCCATGCGGCGCGCAGCCCGAAACCGGGCGCCGAGCCCACGGGGCAGGGCGTGGTCACCATCGAGATGAAGACGAGTTTCATGCGGCCGGGCCTCGGCCGCCTGGTGGCGCGTGCACGCATCCTCCATGGCACGGCCTCGCTCGCCTTCTGCGAAGGCACCGTCACCGACGAACAAGGCGCGCTCGTGGGCCACGCCACCGGCACGTTCAAGTACCTCAACGGCTTGCCCGCGCAGGGCCGCCGCATCCAGCGTCCCGACGCATCCGATTGATCCGACCTTTCCGGAGTTCCCGATGAGCAACACCTACCAACGCATCGTGCTGGCCTCGCGGCCCGACGGCGAAGCCTCCACCAGCAACTTCCGCCTGGAAAACGTGCCGCTGCCTGCCGTGGGCGACGGCCAGGTGCTCGTGCGCAACCACTACCTGTCGCTCGACCCGTACATGCGCGGCCGCATGAACGATGGCAAGAGCTACGCCCAGCCGCAGCCGCTCGACCAGGTGATGATCGGCGGCACGGTGGGTGAGGTGGTCGAATCGAAACACCCCTCGTACCGGCCCGGCGACAAGGTGGTGGGCATGGGCGGCTGGCAGCAGTACCACCTGGCCGATGCAAAACAGCCCGGCGTGCTGCGCAAGGTCGACACCTCGCGTGTGCCGCTGTCGGCCTACCTGGGGGCGGTGGGCATGCCCGGTGTCACGGCGTGGTACGGCCTCGTCAGGATCATCGCGCCGAAGGCCGGTGAGACGGTGGTGGTCAGCGCGGCCAGCGGCGCGGTGGGTGGCACCGTGGGCCAGCTCGCCAAGGCCCGCGGCTGCCGCGCGGTGGGCATTGCCGGCGGCCCCGACAAATGCGCGTACGTGGTCGACGAACTGGGCTTCGACGCGTGCATCGACTACAAGGCCCACGCCGGCGCCAAGTCGCTGGCGGCGGCACTGAAGGAGGCCGCACCCAACGGCATCGACGGCTACTTCGAGAACGTGGGCGGCTCCATCCTCGACGCCGTGATGATGCGCATGAACGCGTTCGGCCGCATGGCCTTCTGCGGCATGATCTCCGGCTACAACGGCGAACCCATCCCGATGGCCCACCCGCAGCTGATCCTGCAGTCGCGCCTGAAGGTCGAGGGCTTCATCGTCAGCGAACACATGGATGTGTGGCCCGAAGCGCTCGGCGAACTGGGCGCCATGGTGGCAGGCAGCCGGCTCAAATACCGCGAGACGTTCGCCCCGTCGCTCGCCGACGCACCGGAAGCGTTCCTCGGCCTGCTCAAGGGCCGCAATTTCGGCAAGCAACTCGTGAAGCTGGTGTAACCCATGAGCGACCTCATCCTCCACCAATTCGACTCTTCGCCGTTCTCGGAAAAAGTGCGGCTGGTCATGGGCCTCAAATCGATCGCGTACCAGACGGTCGAGGTGCCGATGATGCTGCCGAAGCCCGACGTGCTGGCCCTCACCGGGGGCTACCGCCGCACGCCGTTCATGCAGGTGGGGGCCGACATCTACTGCGACAGCGCCCTGATCTGCGACGTGCTCGAGCAGCGGGCCCCGCAGCCGTCGCTGTACCCCGCGGCACTTACCGGTGTGCAGCACGTGGTGTCCAGCTGGGCCGATGCCACGCTGTTCTGGGCCGCCATCCCCTACGCGATGCAAGTGGGCGGCCTCGCGCAGCGCCTGTCCGACGCCGGCCCCGAGTTCCTGGAGGCGTTTGGCGCCGACCGCGCCGCGATGACCGCGGGCCGAGCCCGCCCCGGGCCGGCCGACACGGGCGTGCACCTGCACCGCCAGCTCGCGTGGCTCGAATCCATGCTGGCCGACGGCCGGCCGTTCCTGCTCGGATCCGTGCCGTGCATCGCCGACGTGTCGGCCGCGCAATCGGTGTGGCACCTGCGGCGCGCGCCGCTGCTGGCCGACCTGTTCGTGCCGTATCCGCGGCTGTCGGCCTGGTACACCCGGGTCTCCGCGTTCGGGCACGGCACCCCGTCGCCGCTGTCGAGTGCCGATGCCATCGGCATCGCGCGCCAGAGCACCACCTTCGCGCCCGTGCAGGTCGACGCGGGCCTTGGGTTCGAGGCGGGTGCACCGGTGGTCGTGTCGGCCACCGACTACGGCACCGACCCCAACGAGGGCACGCTGGTGGGTCTCACCCCGGCCGAGGTGGTGATCGAGCGGGTGGACGAGCGGGCAGGGCGCGTGCACGTGCACTTCCCACGCCTCGGCTACCAGGTCAAGGCGCCGAAGACTTCCACTTGAACCAGCAGGGGACGACCATGGACAACTTCAAGGGCGGCACCGCCGTCATCACCGGTGCGGCGTCGGGCTTCGGGTTCGAGGTGTCGCGCATCGCGGCCGGCCTGGGCATGAACGTCGTGATGGCCGACGTGCAGCAAGAGGCACTCACCAAGGCCGCGGCCGAGATCACGGCGCTGGGCGCGCAGGTGCTGCCCTACCGCATCGACATCTCGAAGGCGGCCGAGGTCGAGGCGCTGGGTGCGGCCACGTTCGAGCGTTTCGGCGCGCCCAACTTCGTGTTCAACAACGCCGGCGTGGGCGGTGGGGGCCTGGTCTGGGAATCCACCGTCAAGGACTGGGAGTGGGTGCTGGGCGTGAACCTGATGGGGGTGGTGCACGGTGTGCGCGTGTTCACGCCCATGATGCTCGAGGCCGCGAAGAACGACCCCGCGTACCGTGGCCACATCGTGAACACCGCGTCGATGGCCGGTCTGTTGTCCGCGCCGAACATGGGCGTCTACTCCGTCAGCAAGCATGCCGTCGTCGCCCTGAGTGAAACGCTCTACCAGGACCTGAGCCTCGTGACCGACCAGGTGCACGCCTCGGTGCTGTGCCCGTACTTCGTGCCCACCGGCATCGCGGACAGCGCGCGCAACCGGCCGGCCGAGTTGAGCGACAACGCGCCGCAGACCAAGAGCCAGCTGATCGGCCGCGCCATGGCGTCGAAGGCCGTGTCTAGCGGCAAGGTCACGGCCGCCACCATCGCCGAAGCGGTGTTCAACGCCATCCGCGAGGAACGGTTCTACATCTACAGCCACGCGCACGCGCTGGCCGGTGTGCAGGTGCGCCTGGACGACGTGTTGAACGGCCGCAACCCGAGCGACCCGTTCGCGGCACGCCCGGAGTTGGGGGCCGACCTGCGCAAGGCGCTGCGTTCGGCCGACTGAGCCCCTACAGCCAGCCCGTCTTGCGGAACCGGCGGTACAGCACCGCGCACGACACCACCATGGTGAGCAGCGCCGCCGGGTAACCCCACGCCCATTTCAGCTCGGGCATGACCTCGAAGTTCATGCCCCATACGCCCGCGAACACGGTGGCCAGCGCGAAGATGCCGGCCCAGGCGGCCAGCCGCTTCGACGTCTCGGCCTCCTCGATGGTCACCATCGACAGGTTCACCTGGATCGCGGTGCCGATGGTGTCGCGCACGCTATCGAGGGCCGCGTTGATGCGCGCCAGGTGATCCACCACGTCGCGGAAGTAGTCGCGGCTGCCTTCGCATACTTTCGGCACGCGGCCGCGCGTGAGGTGCCCCACCGATTCGAGCAGCGGCGTGACGGCGTGCTTCACGGTGGTGATGCGCCGCTTGAGCGCATAGAGCCGCTCCACGTTCAGGCGGCCCTGGCCGGGTGTGAAGATGCGCCCCTCGATGTCGTCGAGCTCGTTCTCGAGCGACTCGATGACCGGGAAGTAGCGGTCCACGATGGCGTCCATCAGCGCGTACAGCACGAAGCCTGACCCGGTCCGCAACAGGTGGGGCTCGCGTTCGGCGCGCTCTCGCACCTCGACCAGGGCGTGTTCGGACCGGTTGCGCACCGACACGATGAAGTTCGACCCCACGAACACGTCGACCTCGCCCACCTGGATCTCGCCGCCTGGCAGCAGCTCGACCGTCTGGATCACCGCGAACACCGTGTCGCCGTACTCCTCGATCTTCGGGCGCTGGTGGCCGCTGCTGGCATCTTCCACGGCCAGCTCGTGCAGTTGAAACTCGCTACGCACCTTCGCGAGTTCATCGGCGGTGGCGTCGCGGAACGCCACCCAGACGAAACATCCGGGCCGTTCGAGGTAATCGCTGATGTCATCGGGATCGATGTCGGCGATCTTGCGGCCTTCCTGGTAGACGACGCAGTTGATGAGCATGGCAGTGCCCTGTGGGAGGAGGCGACAATGGTCGCATGCTCCCGTCCCTCCAGCTGTGCCGCTTCCCATGACCCTGTCCTCCGCCCCCACACCCCGTGTTGCTGTGATCGGCGCCGGCCCCGCGGGCCTGATGGCCGCTGAGGCGCTCGCCGCCCGAGGCCTGGCGGTCGAAGTCTTCGATGCCATGCCGTCGGTGGGCCGCAAGTTCCTGCTGGCCGGCAAGGGGGGGTTGAACCTCACGCACAGCGAACCGGCCGCGCCGTTCCTGGCCCGCTATGGCCGCGGCGCGCAGGCACTGGCGCCGTTCGTGGCGGCCTTCGGCAACGACGCGCTGCGGGCGTGGTCGGCCGGGCTGGGCATCGGCACCTTCGTGGGCAGTTCGGGGCGGGTGTTCCCGACCGACATGAAGGCGGCGCCGTTGCTGCGCGCGTGGCTCCAGCGGCTGCGTGCGGCCGGTGTGACGCTGTCGATGCGCCACCGCTGGACCGGCTGGGCCGCCCCCGACCGCCATGTGCTGGCGTTCGACACCCCGGCCGGCGCCGTCGAGCGGGAGGTGGACGCCGTCGTGCTGGCCCTGGGCGGCGGCAGCTGGCGCCGCCTCGGTTCCGACGGCGCATGGGCGCCGCTGCTCGAAGCCCGAGGGGTACCGGTGGCGCCGCTGCGCCCGTCGAACTGCGGCTTCCACGTGGCGCCTGCGTGGACGGCGCTGTTCCGTGAGCGGCACGCGGGTGAACCGGTGAAAACCGTCGCGCTGTCGTTCGAGGGGTTCCGCCAGGCCGGTGAATTCGTCGTCACCGAGACCGGCATCGAGGGCAGCCTGGTCTACGCGGCATCGGCCGCCTTGCGGGATGCCATCGACACGCAGGGCCGCGCCACGTTCCACCTCGACCTGCTGCCGGGCCGCACGGCCGAGTGGGTGACGGCCGAGGTGGCGCATCCGCGCGGGTCGCGGTCGTTGTCCACCCACCTGAAGTCACGGCTTGGGCTGCAGGGCGTGAAGGCGGGGCTGCTGAACGAGCTGGTGTCGAAGGCGGACATGCACGACCCGGCCGTGCTGGCTGCCCGCATCAAGGCGCTGCCCGTCACGGTGGATGCAGCGCGCCCCCTCGACGAGGCCATCAGCAGCGCCGGGGGTGTGCGCTTCGACGGGCTGGACGCCGGCCTGGGTGTGCGCGCCGTGCCGGGCCTGTTCGCGGCCGGCGAGATGCTGGACTGGGAGGCGCCCACGGGCGGCTACCTGCTCACCGCCTGCTTTGCCACCGGACGGGCCGCGGGGAACGCGGCGGCCGACTGGTTGCTGTCACGGGCTTAACGTCGCGCGCGCGGCGGCCACCACCGCGTCGGTCAACCGGTCGAGCATGGGCACCTGCAGCCGGGCGTGCTGCCAGTGCAGTGCCACCGGCAGGTCGGTGTCGGGCACCAGTTGCACCAGGCGCCCGCGCCGCAGGTGGTCCTCGACGAACATGCGCGGGTTCATGCCCCAGCCGAGCCCGGCGAGCGCCCCCGTCACGAAAGCCTGTGACGACGGCAGCCAGTGCCGCGGCACCTGCACCAGCCGGCCGCACACCCGCTTCATCCAGTCGGCCTGCAGGGTGTCCTTCCGGTTGAAGGTCATGCACGGGGCCTCCGCGAGGGTGGCCGCATCGACCCCGCCGCGGAAGTACCGCTTCACGAACGCCGGGCTCGCGGTGGCCACGTAGGGCATGTGCCCGAGCGGGATGCTGCGGCACCCCTGGATGGGCTTGGCGCTGCCGGTGACGGCGGCGATCACGGCGCCAGTGCGAAGCCATTCGGCCGTGTGGTCCTGGTCGTCGAGGCTCACGTCCACGAGGGCGGCTTCCTGCTCGCAGAAGCGCGCCGCCGCGCCCACGAACCACGCGTCGAGGCTGTCCGCGTTCACGGCCACCTTCAGCGTGACCCGCGCCACGGGGTCGTCCAGTTGGCCGAGCGCCGGCATGGCGCGATGCAGGTCGCGTTCGAGCATGCCCACCTGCTCGACGTGGCGGCACAGGCGCCGCCCGGCCTCGGTGGCCACGCAGGGTGTGCCGCGCACGATCAGCGCCACGCCCAGGCGGTCTTCCAGCAGCTTGACACGCTGCGACACCGCCGACGAGGTCACATTCAGCGCCCGCGCGGCGCGCTCGAAACTGCCGTCGCGCACGACCTGGCTCACCGCGGCCAACGAAGCGTAGTCGAGCATGTTCAGTTTTCCTTAATGAACTGAAGGAAGTTTAACTGGGCTAATTCATCGGGGACGGGCATCCTCGTGTCATGGAACAGCTCAACTCGTCATCGTTCGTCACCGGCTTCGGGCTCACGCTTGGCCTGATCGTGGCCATCGGCGCACAAAACGCCTTCGTGTTGCGGCAGGGGCTGCGGCGCGAGCACGTGTTGCCGGTGGTGGTGTTCTGCATCGTGGCCGACCTGCTGCTGATTGCCGCGGGCGTGGGTGGCATGGCGCGCCTGGTGGCGGCCCACCCGGCCGTGGGCACCGCGGTGGCGGTGGGGGGCGCGGTGTTCCTGCTGGGCTACGGCGCACGCGCGGCCTTGCGCGCGCTGCACCCGGGGGTGCTGCAGGCGCAGGGGGAGGGCGGCGCCACGCCGCTGGCGCGCGTGATGGTGCAACTCGCCGGGTTCACGCTGCTCAACCCGCACACCTACCTGGACACGGTGGTGCTGGTGGGGTCGGTGGGCGCGCAACACGCCGGTGTGATGAAGTGGTACTTCACCGCCGGTGCGGCGTCCGCGAGCGGCGTGTGGTTCGCTGCCCTCGGCTACGGGGCACGGCTCGTGGCGCCGTGGTTCCAGCGGCCGGCCGCATGGCGCGTGCTGGACGCCGTGGTGGCCGCGGTGATGGCCACGCTCGGCGGTGGCCTGCTGTGGTCGGTCTTCAGCGCTTGACCGGAATGGGCGTGGTGCGCGGGATCGACACCGTGGCCACGCTGTTCTGGGGTGACCCTTCGATCACGCGGTCGGAGTAGGTGAGGTAGACCAGTGCATTGCGCTGGCGGTCCACCATGCGCACCACGCGCAGCTTCTTGAATACCAGGGAGAGGCGTTCGCTGAACACTTCCTCTTGCTGTGGAAGCGGCTTGTCGAAACTGACCGGGCCCACCTGCAGGCAAGCGATCGACGCCTCGGCCTTGTCCTCGGCCAGGCCCACGGCCCCCTTGACACCGCCGGTCTTCGCCCGCGACACGTAGCAGGCGATGCCCGCCACCTTCGGATCGTCGTACGCGTCGACGACGATCTTGTGGTCGGGGCCGATCCACTTGAACACGGTGTCGACCTCGCCGATCGGTTCTGCCTGCACCGCCGCCGCAGCCGATGCCATGCAGCCCACCATCCACCACCCCAACTTGTTCATGCCGTGTCTCCTTTGTTTGCCAATAAACGAAATGACGCACCCGAAACGGCAGGTTACGCGAGCGCCCCTGGAAGTACGCCAATTCGAGGCCATGTCCTACACACACGGATTCTCCACGCTCATACGATTCGCTTTCCCCGGGGCCGCAGACTCTCTCCCTCCCCAACTACTGCGGTCTCTTCTACGGACGGGCGCCCAACGGGCCCCGTCCGTTTTTTTTTGCAATTTTTGCAGGGCGGGGCGCCAACCGCTCAGTCCCACAATGACCGGATCCGCGAGGCCACGTCCATGCGGGGTGTGGCGTCCAGCGTTGCAACGGGTTCGGCCGCGGCGGCCGGTCCGATCCAGTCGAACTGTGCGGCCACCCCGGGCGGAATGAACCGGGTCAGCGACGCGTACACGTGACGGTCGCCATGCCCGGCCTGCTGGTGCACGTAGAACCGCTGCGGCACCATCAGGCTCAGTTGCCGCTTGGCCCGTGTCATCGCCACGTACAGCAGGCGGCGCTCCTCCTCGATCTCGGCCGCATGGCCCGTGGCCATGTCCGACGGCAGGCAACCGTCCACCACGTTCAGCACGTGCACCGATTGCCACTCCTGGCCCTTGGCCGAGTGGATGGTGGAGAGGATCAGGTAGTCCTCGTCGCGGTGTGGCGCGCCGGCTTCGTCGCTGGTGGCGTCGGGCGGGTCGAGGGTCAGTTCGGTGAGGAACCGTTCGCGTGAGGTGTACCCCCCGGCGATGCGGGCCAGCTGGGCCAGGTCGGCCTCGCGCACCGCGGCGTCGTCGAACAATCGCTGCAGTTGCGGTGCATACCAGCGGTTGACCGCGTCCAGGTCACCCGGCCACGTCGAGGCGGTGTGCAGCGTGGTCCACGTGGTGGCGAAGTCGGCCCAGGCCTCGCGTGCGGCTGCCGGCGGCTTGAAGTCGCGCAGTGCGGCGGCGGGATCGGGGGCGGCCTCCATCGTGTCCAGCAGGCGCCGCGCGCTGGCGGGCCCGATGCCTTCGACCCGCTGTGCCACGCGAAATCCGGCGAGCCGGCTGCGCGGGTTCTGGGCCCAGCGCAACACCGAGAGCACGTCCTTCACGTGGGCGGCTTCGAGGAACTTGAGTCCGCCGAACTTGACGAACGGGATATTGCGGCGCGTGAGTTCGAGTTCCAGTGCGGCGCTGTGGTGCGAGGCCCGGAACAGCACGGCCTGTGACTTGAGCGTGAGGCCCTGTTCGCGTTGTTGCAGCACCTGGTCGGCCACCCACGTGGCCTGCTGCGCTTCGTCAGGCACCGTGACCAGCGCCGGCCGTGACGACGCGGCGCGGTCACTCCAGAGTCGTTTGGGAAAGCGGTCGGCGGCCTGGGCAATCACCGCGTTGGAGGCATCGAGGATGGGTTGGGTGGACCGGTAGTTCTGCTCGAGGGCCACCACCCGCGCGGCGGGCGTGAACTGCTGCGGGAAGTCGAGGATGTTGCGCACTTCGGCCGCGCGGAAGGCGTAGATCGATTGCGCGTCGTCGCCCACCACGGTGAGCCCGCGGCCGTCGGGTTTCATCGCCATCAGGATGGCGGCCTGCAGGCGGTTGGTGTCCTGGTATTCGTCCACCAGCACGTGGTCGAACCGCGCGCCCACCGCGTGCGCGATGCCGGGGTCGGTCATCATCTGGGCCCAGTAGAGCAGCAGGTCGTCATAGTCCAGCACATGCTGCGTCTGCTTCGCCGCCACATACGCCTGGAAAAGGCGCTTGAGTTCGTCCTCCCACACCCGGCACCACGGGAACACCGTTTGCAGCACGGTGCCCAGCGTGGCCTGGCTGTTCACCACGCGAGAGTAGATGGACAGGCAGGTGCCCTTCAGCGGGAAGCGATTTTTCGTGGCCGCCAGGCCGAGTTCCTGGCGCACGAGGCCCATCTGGTCCTCGGCATCGGCCCGGTCCAGGATGGTGAACGACTCGGACAGCCCGATCTGCCCGGCGTGTTCCCGCAACAGGCGGGCGCCGATGGCGTGGAAGGTGCCAGCCCAGTGGAACGCGGGCGGCTGCTGCGTGGACTTGAACCCGAGCGCCTGGTGAAGCACGCGGCCCACCCGGCGTTCCATCTCGCCGGCCGCGCGGCGCGAGAAGGTGAGCATCAGGATGCGCTGCGGGTCGGTGCCGGCCAGCACCAGCCGGGCCACCCGCGCGGCGAGGGTCATGGTCTTGCCGGAGCCGGCCCCGGCAATGACGAGCAGGGGCCGCGGGTCGCCGTCGAGGCCGTGCGTCACCGCGTCGCGCTGGGCGTCGTTCAGCGTGGCGAAGGGGTCGGGCGGGGCGGGGTTCATCGGGGTGGATCGAAGCTGTCCTGCGATCTTATACTGTATGAAAAAACAGGCCGCGAGGCCCGCAACGCAAGGAGCGAACGGCATGCCTGTTCTCGTCGGCACCGCGTCCTGGACGGACAAGACCCTGATCGACTGCGGCCGGTTCTACCCGCCGCATGCGCGCACACCCGAGGGGCGGCTGCGGCACTACGCGTCGGTGTTCCCGCTGGTGGAGGTCGACTCGAGCTACTACGCCATGCCCACGCCTGCGAACGCCCAGCGCTGGGCCGAGCGCACGCCCGACACCTTCACGATGAACGTGAAGTCGTTCCGGCTGTTCACGGGCCACCAGACGTCGCCCACCGTGTTGCACAAGGACATCCAGGCCCAGTTGGGCCCGGCCGCGGCACGCCGGCAGCTCTATTACAAAGACGTGCCGCCGGCCCTGCGCGACGAGCTGTGGCGCCGCTTCATCGAGGCGCTGGCGCCGCTGAAGGCGGCCGGGCGGCTGGGCCTCGTGCATTTCCAGTTCCCGCCCTGGGTGCGCTGCGGCGCCGCCGGCCGCAGCCATGTGGCGCACTGCGTGGAGCACATGGCCGGCCACACGGTCAGTGTCGAGTTCCGGCATGCATCGTGGTTCGCCGGTGGCCAGGCGGACGAGACCCTCGCGTTCGAACGTGACCTCGCGGTGGTGCACACCGTCGTGGACGAGCCGCAGGGTTTCGACAACAGCGTGCCGGCCGTGTGGGCCCGGTCCCACCCGGCAGGTGCCCTGGTGCGCCTGCATGGCCGCAACGCCGGCACGTGGAACCTGCCGGGAGGCACTGCATCGTCCGACCGTTTCAACTACGACTACCCGGACAACGAACTCGAGGGCCTCGCGGCGAACATCCGCCAGCTGTCGCTCGACGGGGTGTTCACGCACGTCGTCTTCAACAACAACATGGAAGACCAGGGGCAACGCAACGCCAAAAGCCTGATGGCGATCCTGGGGATCTGACGGCTAGTCTGGTCTATGCTTCGCGCATGCAAAAAGCCAAACCCTTCTCCATGATCCGCGAGTTCCACCTCGCCGATTGGTTCACCCTCGCGAACGCGTTCTGTGGTGTCGGGGCGCTGTTCTCGGTCATGACCTACCTGCAGACGCGCGAGGTCATCCACCTCTACTTCGCGTGTTCGCTCATCCCGCTCGCCCTCGTGTTCGATGTGCTCGACGGGCGCATCGCCCGCTGGCGCCAGCGCAGCTCCGCGATGGGCCGCGAACTCGACTCGCTGGCCGACGTGATCTCGTTCGGCGTGGCGCCCGCGGTGATCGCCTACGGCGCCGGCATGCAGGGCTTCTACGACCGCATCGTGCTGGTGTTTTTCGTGGCAGCGGGCGTGTCGCGCCTGGCACGCTACAACGTCACCGCCGAGGCGCTGTCCGAAGGGGGTGACAAGGTCAAGTACTTCGAAGGCACCCCCATCCCCACGTCGCTGGCCCTCGTGATCGTCATCGCGTTCGCCGCGTGGCAGGGGGCCATTGGCGATCAACTCTGGTTCGGCATGCTCGAGATCGGCGGGCTCAAGCTCCACCCCCTGGTGCTGATGTTCGCGTTGTCGGGCTCGCTGATGGTCAGCCGCATCCGCATCCCGAAGCTCTGAGATCCCCCCATGAGCTTCGACAAGATCCTGTTCGCGGTTGTCATCGTCCTCGCCCTCACACTGAACTTCGGCTTCGTCGTGGGCGACATCACGGTGATCGCCCACCACAACCGCTACGAACTGTTCGCCTCCCTGGTGGTGAGCCTCATCGCCACGGTGATGAAGTTCGGCGACCGTTCGCAGCTCGGCTCCACCATGCTCGCCACCAGCCTCGTGGCCGACGTGCAGCTCATCGCCGCGGCGCTGTTCTGGACGTATGCCTCGCTCGATGGCTCCGTGATGTCGGTGCACGACACGGTGACCGTGGTGTCGCTGGCCATCGGGGCGCTCGCGGCCAACGTGGTGTCGGTCGTGTTGCTCATCATCGAGACGGCCAGCCTGCGGCGATGATCGGCACCGACGGCCGCGCCCAGCGCGGTGTCTTCATCCTGCTGCGGCGCCTCCGGGTGCCGCTGGTCCTGCTCATCTGCGTGTACGCGGTGGCCATCGTGGGCTTCACGCTGGTCTGGGGCACCACGCCTGATGGCCGCCCGTGGCAGATGACCTTCTTCCACGCCGTCTACTTCGTGAGTTTCCTCGGCACCACGATCGGCCTGGGCGAGATTCCCCACCCGTTCTCCGATGCCCAGCGGTTGTGGGCGCTGCTGTCCATCTACACCACGGTGATGGCCTGGCTCTACGCCATCGGGGCCGTGTTCAGCACGCTGCAGGACCCGCTCTTTCGCCGCATCATCCACGAGACCCGCGCCTCGGGCGGCGTGCGGCGCCTGACCGAGCCGTTCTACCTGCTGTGCGGCTACGACGACTCCGGCACGCTGGTGGCACGCGAGCTGGCCGAGAGCGGCGTGCGGCTGGTGGTGGTGGACCACGACCTCACCCGCGTGGACGCCGTGGAGGTGGACAACCTGCGCCTGCCAGTGCCCGCGCTCCACGGAGACGCCAGCGACCCGCGGGCGCTGACGCTGGCCGGGCTCGCGAACCCGAACTGCGTGGGGGTACTGGCGCTCACCGGGGACGATGGCGTCAACGTCGACGTGGCCCTCGCTGCGCGGTTGCTGAACCCGCGCAGCGTCATCATCTGCGCGGCGCGTTCGCACCAGAAGCAGCCGGAGATGGCGGCGGTGGGCGCCGACCACATCATCAACCCGTTCGACACCTTTGCCGAGCGTCTGACCCTCGCGCTGCAAGCGCCCAGCCTGCACATCATCTACGAGTCGCTCACCATCCAGAGCGCCAACGCGATGGGCACGCCGCGCGCGCTGCCGCTCGGTCGGTGGATCGTCTGCGGCCATGGGCCCTATGGCCGCACGGTGCGGCGCCACCTGGAGCGCATCGGCGTCCAGGTCACCGTGATCGAGCAGGACCCCGACGCCGACCTGCCCGACGGCGCGGTGACCGACTCCCCCGCGCACATGGACACGTGGCGTGCCGCGGGCATCGAGACCGCCGGCGGCGTGGTGGTGTGCGGCCCCGACGACACCGAGAACCTCACCGCCTGCCTTGCTGCCCGCAAGGTCCGCACCGACGTGTTCATGGCCGTGCGCCAGAACGAACGCCGCAACAGCCCCATGTTCCGGGCCGCACCGGTGGACCTGAGCGTGCTCTCCGGCTACGTGGTGGCGGCCGAGGTGCTGCGCATCATCCGGGCGCCGCAGCTGTCGTACTTCATGCGCCTCGCGCGGCAGCAGAAGGAAGAGTGGGCCCACGGCCTGTTGATGGCCATGCGCGAGCACATCGGCGAGGACACGGTCGAGAGCTGGTCGGTGTCCATGGACGCCCACGAGGCGCCGGCGGTGGTCGGCTCGCTGCGGGCCGGCCATGCCGTGACCGTGGGTGACGTGATGAAGGCGCCCGACAACCGGGCGCTCCGCCTGCGCGCCGTGCCCTTGCTGCTGCAGCGGGCACAGGAGAAGGTGCTGCTCCCGTCGGACGACGAACCCCTGGCCGAAGGCGACCGATTGCTGTTGTGCGGCCGGGGCATCGCCACCAACCGCATGCGCTGGACCGTGCGCGACGACACAGTGCTCGCCTACGTGCTCGACGGCATCGACTCGAACCGGCGCGTGCCGTGGCCGCCGTTGCCTGACGCCGCCTGAGCCGCCATGCTTTCGGAGATTCCCGGTTGAACAGCAGCACCGTCCAATGGGCCGCGGCCATCGTGTTTGCCGTGGCGCTGGTGCACACGTTCGCCAGCCGCCAGATCGACCGCCTGGCCCGCCGGTTCCCGCGGCATGCCGGCCTGATCCACCTGCTCGGCGAGGTCGAGGTGGTGTTCGGCTTCTGGGCCATCGTGCTCGTGTTCCTGCTCGCATGGCTGGCCGGTGGCGCCGAGGCCGTGGCCTATGCGGAGTCGCGCCAATACGCCGAGCCGCTGTTCGTGTTCGTCGTCATGGTGGTGGCGGCGTCGCGTCCGGTGCTGGCCGCGGTGATGCAGGCCATGTTCGCGCTGGCGCGTTGCCTGCCGGTGCGGCCGGCCGTGGCCCAGGTGTGGATCGCGCTGTCGCTGGGCCCGCTGCTCGGCTCGCTGATCACCGAGCCGGCGGCGATGACCCTCTCCGCGCTGGCCGCGGCGCCGCTCGCCTTCCACAACGGCATGCCGGAGCGCCTGAAATATGCGGCGCTGGGGGTGTTGTTCGTCAACGTCTCCATCGGCGGCACGCTCACGTCGTACGCCGCCCCCCCGGTGCTGATGGTGGCGGGCATCTGGCAATGGGATTCGCTGTTCATGCTGACCCACTTCGGCTGGAAGTCGGCCATTGCGGTGCTGGTCAACGCCACCGCGGTGACCTGGGCCATGCGGCACCACCTGCCCACCCACGCCACCGATGCCGCGCCGCCCGACCGCGTGCCGTGGCCGGTTGTTCTGGTGCACGTGGTGTTCCTGGCCGCCGTCGTGGCGTTCGCGCACCACCCGGTGATTTTCCTCGGGCTGTTCGCGATGTTCCTCGGTTTCGCCCAGTCGTACGAGCGCTACCAGAGCCCGTTGATCATCAAGGAGGCCGGGCTCGTCGGGTTTTTCCTGGCGGGCCTCGTCGTGCTCGGCGGGCTGCAGTCGTGGTGGTTGCAGCCGCTGGTGTCCGGCCTCTCGCCACTCGGGCTCTTTTTCGGTGCCACGGCCCTCACCGCCATCACCGACAACGCCGCACTCACCTACCTGGGGTCGCTCATCGCGGGCCTGTCCGGGGAATCGAAGTACATGCTGATGGCCGGTGCGGTGGCGGGCGGTGGGCTCACCGTCATCGCCAACGCACCCAATCCGGCCGGGGTGGCACTGCTCAAGCGGGGGTTCCAGGACGAGTCGGTGGGGGCGGGGGCCTTGCTGCTGGGCGCCATCCCGCCCACGCTCGTGGCCATGGCGGCCTTGCTGTTCCTGTGAAAATGGCGCCATGCCGCTGTTCCACATCGCCTTCTACCGGTTCGTTGCACTGACCGACGCCGACGCGTTCGCCGACCACCTCCGCCACCTGACCCGCGACCTCACCGGCAGCGTGCTGGTGGCCGAGGAGGGGATCAACGGCGTGCTGGCCGGACCCGCGCCCGCGCTCGATGCGTTCGAGGCGGCGCTGACGGCGGACGCCCGGTTTGCCGGCATGGTGTTCCGGCGCACCGCGTGCACCACACCGCCTTTTGCCCGCATGAAGGTGCACCGCAAGCCGGAGATCGTGGCCGTGGGGCGGGGAGGTGGCGAGGCGATGGCCGGCACCGCCGTCAGCCCCGAGGCCTGGCGCGACCTGATGGGACGCGACGACGTGGTGGTGCTCGACAACCGCAACGCGTTCGAATACCGCCTGGGCCACTTCAAGGGTGCGGTCGACCCCGGTGTGCACCACTTCCGCGACTTCCCCGAGTACGTCGAGGCGCACGCCGCGCAGTGGAAAGCCGAAGGGCGGCGCGTGGCGATGTACTGCACCGGCGGCATCCGCTGCGACAAGACCAGCGGCTGGATGGCCGGCCTCGGGCTCGACGTGCTGCGGCTCGACGGTGGCATCCTGAACTACTTCGAACGCCTGCCCGACGCGGCCCGCGACTGGGCCGGCGAGTGTTTCGTGTTCGACAACCGCATCGCCCTCGACACCCACCTGCAGGAGACGGGCACGACGCTCGAGGACGTCTACGCCGGCGACCCGGCCGACGCCTGGCGCCTCGCGCGGGCACGACGCCTCGATGCCGCGGGTTGATTCCTCCCGCGTGCTGCCCGCCCGCGATGGCGTGGGGGCAAGCTGCATCGCGCTGCCGCCGGGCCCCTGGCCCACCATTGCCGCGTTCCTGATCGATCGCTTCCCCGCGGTGCCTGCGGCCGACTGGCTCGGGCGCATGGCGTGTGGCGACGTGGTGGACGAGGCGGGCGAACGCGTGGATGCCGATCGCGGCTACCGCGCGCACCTGAAGGTCTACTACTATCGTCACGTGCCGGCCGAACCCCGCGTGCCGTTCGATGACACGGTGCTGTTCCAGGACGACCACATCGTCGTGATCGACAAACCGCACTTCCTGCCCGTCACGCCGGGCGGCCGCTACCTGCAGGAGACGGTGCTGGTCCGGGCCCGGCGGCGCCTGGGGATCGACACGCTGTCGCCGGTGCACCGGCTGGACCGTGAAACGGCCGGGCTCGTGGTGCTGGCCGTGGTGCCCGCGGAGCGGGCGGCGTACCACGCGCTGTTCCGGCACCGCGCGGTCGAGAAGGTGTACGAGGCGGTGGCGGCCGACCGGCGGGAGGTGCCCATGCCGCAGGTGCGCCGCAGCCGCATGGTGGAGTCGGCCGGGTCGTTCATGCAGATGGCCGAGGTGCCGGGTGAACCGAACGCGGAAACCGCCATCGCATGGGTGAGGGCGTGTGGCGATGGCCAGGCGCTGTACCGGCTTCGTCCGCTCACGGGCCGGCGCCACCAGTTGCGGGTGCACATGGCAGCGCTCGGGCTGCCGCTGGTGAACGACCGGATCTACCCGGTGCTGTGGCCCCACGAGGCCGACGGCACCACCCAGGATTTCTCCCGGCCGCTCCAGCTGCTGGCCCGGTCGATCACCTTCACCGACCCGGCGACGGGCCAGCACCGGCATTTCGAAAGCCGCCTTGTGTTGTCGGCTGCGGAACTTGGGCATGATGCGCCCTGCGACAAGGAGGACGCCTCGTGACGTTTGACGTGACCCGCAGGGCCGTGCTGGCCTGCTCCGTACCCTGGCTTCTGCCCGGCTGCGCCACCGCGTTCGGCACCGAAATCGACCTGAACGGGCCGCTCTCGGCACTCCAGGCCCGTGCGGGCGGAAAGCTCGGGGTGTTCGCCCAGAACACCGGCAGTGGCGACTTCATCAGCTTCAACGCCGAGAGCCGGTTTGCGATGTGCTCCACCTTCAAGGTGCTGCTGGCCGCGGCGGTGCTGGCGCGGGTCGACAACGGCGAACTGAGCCTCGACCAGACCGTGGCGTTCAGCCGCCGCGACCTGGTGCCCCACGCGCCAGTCACGTCCCTTCGCGTGGCCGAGGGCCGCATGAGCGTGCGCGACCTGCTTGCCGCCACCCTCGAGGTCAGCGACAACCCGGCCGCCAACCTGCTGCTGCCACTGGTGGGCGGCCCGTCCGGCGTGACCGATTTCGTGCGCGAGACCGGCGACCTCACCACCCGGCTCGACCGCACCGAGCCCGAACTGAATTCGAACCTGCCCGGCGACCTCCGCGACACCACCACGCCGCTCGCGATGGGGCGCACGCTGCGCACGCTGCTGCTCGGCCGGCGGCTGTCGGTGGCGTCGAAGGCCCACCTCAGTGCGTGGATGGTGGCGTCCACCACCGGCAAGCGCCGGCTGCGTGCCGGGCTGCCCGACACCTGGCGCGTGGGCGACAAGACGGGGTCAGGTGCCAACGGCGCGTTCAACGACGTGGCCATCGCGTGGCCTACCGTCGGCGCCCCGTTGATCCTGGCGGTGTACCTGTCCGGGTCCGGCACGCCCACTGACACGCTGGACGCGGTGCATGCGGTGGCGGCGCGCCTGGTGTCCCGGGAACTGGTGCCGTCCGCGGCCTTCGTGGCCTCCTCGCGCGAGTGACGGTGCCGTCGACCGGGTGCGGCCCGGCGCAGGTGTTCGCCGTCGCTCCCCAGCTCGGGTATCCGACTCAAGAGCGCATTCCGCCCTCCGATGCCCCGGCATCTTGCATTTCGCGTTCACGGATTCTCGATGAGTCTCCGAGCCGATCGAATGTGAGCTCGCAGGCAAAGCCCTTGTCGTGGTGAAACGCAAGCACGGCGCCGAGCTGGCCGGACAGGATGTGAACCAGCCTCAAGCCTAGCGTCGGGCTGGACGTCGGGTCGAACGTCTCGGGGGGCCCCACCCCGTCATCGCGGACCGCCAGCATCACGAGCGTTCCCGCATGCGCCGTGAGCGTGACTTCGAGCCGCCCCGCACGCCCGGGCGGGAACGCGTGCTTGAAGCTGTTGGATACCAACTCGTTGAGGATCAGCCCCGCCGGAATGGCGCGCTCGATGTCCAGCTTCAGCGACTGCGCCCGCACGTCAACGGCCACTTCGCCGGCTTGCATGGTGTTCGACGCCACCAGCATCGATACCAGGCTGTGCACATAGTCGGCGAAGTCCACTTGCGCAAGATCCACCGTCTGATAGAGCTTCTCATGAACGAGCGCCATCGACTTGATGCGCGCCTGGCTCTCGTTGAACACTTCCCTGGTCTCGGCCCCTTCGATATAGCTGGCTTGCAGTTGCAGCAGGCTGGAGATGACCTGCATGTTGTTCTTGACGCGATGATGGATCTCCTTGAGCAGCGTCTCCTTCTCTCGAAGCGCCGTCTCGATCCTCGCCTGCTGTTCCTTGCGCTCCGTCACGTCGATCCCGACCGAGAAGAATCCTTTGACCGTGCCGTCGAGGGCGAGGTCCGGAACGAGGCTGGTTTCGATGCAAAGGGCGTGGCGGCCCACCCGCTCCGAGAACTCGAACCTGCGCCCTTCGCCGCCGAGCACCGCTGTCACTTGCGCCATGTAGGCTGGGTCGTTGGCCTGGCTGGCCAGTTCCGCGAGGGTCCGACCGATGATTGCTTCCCGCCTGTGCCCCAGTCGCTCGCAGCAGAGCTCGTTGACGAATCGATATCGCAACTCACGATCGACGTAGGCGATGCGTACCGGCAGGTTGTCGGTGATGCTGCGCAAGAAGGCTTCGGCCCCCTTGATGGCGCGGGTGCTGATCTGCAGCTCGTTGGCCATGTGGTCGAACCCGCGTGCCAGGTCGCCGACCTCGTCGCGCACGCTGCTGTCGCAGCGCACCGAGAAGTCACCGGTGGCTGCGATTGCCGTGACGCCCTGAAGAACACCGATCGGCTTGAGGATCCGGCGTGCCAGCAGCCACGCCGCGCCGGCAAACAGCAGCGCCAGGAGTGCCGGCAGTGTGATCGCCATGACGATCAACCGGCTCTCGATGGCCGCCCGCGATGCGGCGACCTGGGCTTCCCACTGGTAGGCGTCCTGCGCGATGGCCTGCGTCTCCGACAGGAGGCGGTCGATGAACAACTCGCGCCGTTTCACCTTCAACGCGTCTGCGGTATCGGCAGGCGAAAGCGCGACCAGCGCATCGAACAAGACGGGCAAGGCCTTCGCTTCGTCCAGGAGGTCGGGCGCCGCGTGACGCTGATCGGTGGTCACGCTCGCCTCATGCGTCAAGGCATCATTCAGCGACGCGAAGCGCTTGCGCCACTGCTGAACGGCGCGTTCCTCGGCGTGCAGCACGTACTCTTGCGTCAGCGCCAGGATCGCCGAGACCTCACGTGCGACGAATTGCGCGCGACGCTGCTCACTGGCGAGGGCGTTGACCTTTGTCGCGGTGAGGGCGAACGCGGCCAGCGCGGCGACGCCGAGCACCGCCGCCAAACCAACCAGTCCCGCGAACAGTTGACGCAGCTTCACGGAGCGCCGTCAGCGGGCGATGGCCGTGTTGCCGGGCTTGACTGCGCGCAACGGACCCTCGTGGATGAAATGCAGGTAGTTCGGCAGACGGCCGTGCGCATGGCCGCCTCGCACCGCCCAGCGTGCCTCGCCTTCGAGCGTGCTGATCAACGATTGATCCAGCCAGAGTCCGAAGATCAGGTCCGGCCACATCCATTCGATGGCGGCGTCGTCCAGGCCGAGCTTGGACTTCAGGAGCATCTTGGCCCGTGCGGGGTCGCTTTGAATTGACCGAACGGCGCGGTCCAGTGCGCGCAGCACGCCGTCCAGTTGGTGCTCCTCGTCGCCGAGAATGCCTCGGGTAGCCACGACGTTCCACGACAGGGTGTAGATGCGCTTCGTAGGCAGGACCACAGCATCTGAGCCCAATGCGCGCACCGCGTTGAAGGCATACGGCTCGAAAGCCGAAATCGCGTCGACTTCGTTGGACTGGAGCTTGGCAGACCAGTCTTCGGGCTGCAGGTTCGAGACTTTCATGCTGGCGGGGTCGATGCCGGCCAGCAGCGCCGCCGAGTCGAGGAAGTAGTGCGCCGAAGTGCTCATCGCGGTGCCTACCCTGCGGCCGGAAAGATCTGCCGCCGAACGAATCTTGTCGCCTTTTCGCACAATGATCTTGGCATCGTTGCGGTTCGCGGCGAGAGTGGCAAGAATCGCAAAGCGGTCCGTTGTGAAGCTCGCGAGGACGATCGGCAAATCCGCTACCGTGCAGAGCGCCGCCTTGCCGTTCAGCAGTTCGCTCAGGCACGCCTTTCCGAACGCGCAGTCGACGATTCGCACGGAAACCTTCTCGGCCGCGAAGTAGCCCTCTGCCTCGGCCACGTAGATGGGCAGGCTCATCGGCGTGCGGGCCACCGCGAAGGTCAACTGCCCAGCCGCCCATGCAAACGTCAGGGGCAGCAGCATCAGCAGCAAGCCCAAGAGCCACCGGGTAGGGGTCGAAGCAGTCATTGGAGGTTTCCCGGGTACCACGACCGATAGTTGATCACGAATCGGAACGCTCATGGACAATGTCAATGCGACATTCGATGATTCGCACACCTGTATGACGTCAACCACCGCCCACCGCGTAGCAGCGCTCGGCAACCGCGGGCGCGGCGCCTGCCGGCTGGCAGGCGTGGCGGTTCTGGCGGTATGGCTGCATGTCAGTACCTGGGCTGCTGAGCCGCTCACGCTTGCCGTGTCCCACGGCCCGGTGTCGCTGACGGTCTGGGTCGCCGAGACCAATGGCTACTTCGAGCGGGAAGGCCTGATCGTTCGCGTCCGCGATTGCACAAGCGGGCGCTCCTGCGTCGAGATGCTCGACGCAGGAGCCGACCTCGCCACGGCCGCAGAACTGGTCGTCACCTTGGGCAGCTTCAGCCGTGCAGATCTCGCAATCATCGCGACGATCAGTGCGTCGTCGCATCAGATCAAACTGATCGCGCGCCGCAGCGCGGGCGTCACGGCGCCCGGTCAGCTGCGTGGAAAGCGCGTTGGCACCGTCTTGGGAACGTCGGCCGAATTTTTCCTGGACAGCTGGCTCTTGTTTCATGGCCTCTCTGCGGGTGACATCAGCCTGGTTGCGCTCGGTCCCGACCAGTTGGCCGGAGCGCTCGCCCGCGGCGAGGTCGATGCCATTGCCATCTGGGAACCGCATGCTGCGACGGCCCTCAAGTCGCTGGGTACCGACGGTCTGAGCATGCCGAATCCGCGCGTCTACACGCAGTTTTTCAGTCTCGTGACAACACGCGGCGCGATCGCCAAGCGCTCGGATGAGATGCAAAGGCTCTTGCGCGCGCTGTTGCGTTCCCAGCAGTTCATCGCCGACGAGCCGTCGAGGGCCCGCGAGATTCTCGTGAACCGCCTGGGAATGGAACCTGGGGCCGCCGATGCCCAGTTCAGGGAACACGACTTCCGGATCCGGCTCGACCAGGCGCTCATTGGCGCGATGGGCCGCCAGGCCCGCTGGGCGGTGCGCGAAGGCCACGTCAAGCCCGAGGGAAAAATACCGAATCCGCTGGATCTCGTCGAACCGTCACTGCTGCGACAAGGGGCGCCCGGCGCCATCACGCTGGTGCGCTGAGCGCCGGGACGGTTGGCCCTCAGCCTCTACTTGATGCTCGGGAACTTCACGAACCCAACCAATCCCGCTCGATCTGCGTCATCAGCTCGCAGAGGTCGACAAGGGACGAGGGTTTGCGCAGGTAGGCGTTTGCACCCAGCCGAAGCGCTTCGCGCACGTCCGACTCCTCGTCGGACGAGCTCAGGATGACGACCGGAAGGCTTTGCGTGCGTGCATTCGAGCGTAGCCGCGCAAGCACCTCGAAGCCCGTCAACCTCGGGAGGTGCAGGTCGAGCAGCACCAGCTTGGGCAAGCCCCGCGTGTCGTCGCCCGTGGAACCATCGCCCAGCAGATACGCCACGGCTTCAACACCGTCGCGGGCGACGTGGAGAGTCGATGTGGCCGCGTTGAACTCGCGGGCGTACCTCACCAGTTCCACATCCAGGGGGTTGTCTTCAACCAGCAGGATGTCGGGTGATCCGTTGTTCATGGCGGAGGGCTGGGAAGGCTGAAGAAGAAGACGCAGCCGGCTTCCGGCAAGGGTTCGGCCCAGAGGTGTCCATTCATGCGTTCGATGATGCGTCGTGCCTTCGCCAGGCCGGCCCCTGTTCCTTCGTACGCTTCTGGCAGGTTGAGCTGGTTGAACAGCCCGAACAACTTGTCGGAGTAGGGCGCGTCGAAGCCAATGCCGTTGTCGCGAACAAAGTAGACCTGTTTCCCTGGCGGGGATTCTCTCAAGGGGAGGGCGCCGATGGTGATGACGTTCGGCCGGCCGGCCTGGGCGAACTTGATCGAGTTGGAAATCAGCTCGGTGAGGAGCCGCTTGAGCAGCGTGGGGTCAGCCCATCCCGCCGGAAGGTTTTCGACCTCGACTTGCATCAGCGGACCGCGTGCCTCAACAGGAATCTTCTCGGCGAACACTTCACGTGCGAGCGCGGCGATGTCGACGCGTTGGCAATTCACGGGTTGCTGGCGGAGCTCGAGGAAGGACAGCAAGTCGTCGACGAGCCGTTCGGCCCGGCACGCACTGCTCCTGATGACTTGTGGAATTCGCTTGGCCGAGTCCGGGAGGCTCGCGGCATGCTGAGTCGTCAGCAGATACGAAAAACCCTCCATTGCGCGCAGCGGGGAGCGCAGATGGTGCGCTACGGCATGGACGATGGTTTCGATCTCGGCGAGTGCGTCTTCCAACGCCGCGGTGCGTTCGCGGACACGTTGTTCGAGGCTTGCGTTGAGGCGGCGAATCTCAAGGTCGGCGGCTGCGATTTGGCGTTCGGCTTCATGCCTGGTCAGCGCCACCTCGATCGTGATCTGCAACTCACGTTCCTGAAACGGTTTGAGCAAATAGCCGTAGGGTGCCGTGACCTTGGCGCGATTGAGCGTGGAAACGTCGGAGTGCGCGGTCAGGTAGATCACGGCCACGTCCAGTTCGGTGCGGAGGACGTGCGCGGTCTCGATGCCGTCCATCGCGCCTTGGAGCCGGATGTCCATGAGCGCCAAGTCTGGCCGATGCTGGCGCGCGAGCTTGAGGGCTTGTTCGCCCGACGCGGCGATGCCGCAAACAGCGTGGCCGCTGCGCTCCAGCCGCATCTGGAGATCGGCCGCCACCACGGCTTCGTCCTCCACGATCAGGAGGGAGACTGGTTTCATGGGTACAGCGCCAGGTACATACAAACGACCTTGCAGTCGGCCGGCACTCGGTCTCCCATCGAATGTCCGGCCAGCCTACCGGTTCATAGTAGAACATTCCGGCAGCGCCTCCAAGAGTGGGTACGAGTAGGGGAGCGTCCCCGGTATCGGAGAGGTTCGGCTTCAAGAGGCGGGCTGCGAATGCGGCCTGAGCGGCAGGAAAACCGAGGTCAGAAAGTCTTTGTGGCCAAGGCACTTGGCTCACTTTCTGGAGGGAACTTCCTGAATCTCGGCCAATGCTCGGGGAGCCCCATCGGGGTGCGCCGCCGGCAGGTAACATCCGCGCCCTATGAGCACCCCGCCCACCGACCCCAAGTTCCCACCCGCCGAGCGGCCGGTCCGCCCCCGGCGCGCCACCGTGAATGACGTTGCCCGCATCGCCGGGGTGTCGGCAATGACCGTCTCGCGCGCGGTGAACAAGCCGGACCAGGTGCCGGCGGCCACGCTCGAGAAGGTGCGCAAGGCCATCGCGGCCACCGGCTACGTGCCCAACCTGCTGGCGGGCGGGCTGCGGTCCAACAAGAGCCGGCTCGTTGCCGCGGTGATCCCCACGCTGTCCGGCCCGGTGTTCCTGGAGACGGTCGAGTCGCTCACCGCGGCCCTGGCCGCGAAGGGCTACCAGCTGATGCTGGGCCAGAGCGGCTACAAGGAATCCCGCGAGGACGACCTGCTGGACGCCATCATCGGCCGCCGCCCCGACGGCATCGTGCTCACCGGCATCAGCCACACGGACGAAGGGCGCCAGCGGCTGCTGGCCTCGGGCATTCCCATCGTCGAGACCTGGGACCTGACGCCGGACCCGCTCGACATGCTGGTGGGTTTCTCACACGTGGACGTGGGCCGCGCGGTGTGCCAGTTCCTGCATGACCACGGGCGGCGCCGCATCGCGCTGATCGGCGGCGACGACGAACGTTCGCACCGCCGCAACGCCGCATTCGTGCAGCGCGCGCTCGAACTCGGGCATGCCGAGCCCATCGTGCACCTGGTGCCTGCGCCCACCACGCTGGCCAGCGGCCGCCGTGGCCTGCGCACCCTGCTCGAACAAGACCCCGCCACGGACGCCATCTTCTGCAGCTCGGACCTGCTGGCGCTCGGGGTGCTGATCGAGGCCCAGTCGCAAGGCATCGACGTGCCCGGGCGCCTGGGGGTGATGGGGTTCGGTGACCTGTCCATGTCAGGCGACCTGCACCCGGCGCTCACCACCGTGCGGGTGGACGGCTCGCGCATCGGGCAGCAGGCCGCGCAGTTCATCGTGGACCGGGCCGAGGGCCGGGACGTGGCCACCCGCGTCGTCGACATCGGGTTCTCGATCGTCGAACGCGACTCGGTGTGACCCCACCGCCGGGCAGCGGCCCAGTGTCTCTCAGCCCGGCGGGAAGCGCGTGGACCGCTTGGCCAGCAGGTTCGACACACCCTTGAGGAACGGGGCGAAGTCGATCGGCTTGGTCCAGTACGCCGTGGCACCGGCTGCCCGGGCGGCATCCACCTCCTCGGGCATGGCGCTGGCCGACAGCGACACCACCGGGATGGTGGCGGTGAGCGGTTCCGTGCGCAGTGCGGCCAGTACCTCGATGCCGTGCAGGTCGGGCAGGCGCATGTCGAGCAGCACGAGGTCGGGCGCACTCTGGCGTGCCATCGCGATGCCGGTGCGCCCGTCGGCGGCCAGCAGCAGGCGCACGCCGGGCCACTGCGCGAGCAGTTCCTGCACAATCAGGGTGTTGGCGGCGTTGTCCTCGATGTAGAGCACGGTGCCCGACGGTTCCCCGTGGCGCTGCGGGGGGTGGAGGCCGGAGGAGAATGCCGCGAGCGGTACCGAACGTGAGATGGCGCCCCTGAGCGTCACCGTCACCCGGGTGCCACGCCCTGGCGCGCTGTCGACCAGCATGTCCCCGCCCAGCAGCCGGACGAGCTGGCGCGAGAGTGCCATGCCGATGCCCATGCCGGCCACCGGTCCGCGCTCGCGGCCGAGGCGGTTGAAGGGCTCGTACAGCTGGCCCAACTGGTCGGCGCTCATGCCGAGGCCGTTGTCGTTCACGTCGATCTCGAGCGTGTCACCTTGTGTGCGCGCAGCGATGCGCACGTGGCCGCCGGCCCGGTTGTACTTGATGCCGTTCGACACGAGGTTCAGCAGCACCTGGCGCAGGCGGACCGGGTCGGTGCGCAGCGCGATGGCCGGGGCGGGCCCGGCGCTTTCCAGGCGGATGTGTTCCGCCTCGGCATTCGGGGCGCTCAGTTTCAGCACGTCCTCGATGAGCCCGGCGACGTCCACGGTCTCCAGGTTGATGGCCAGCCGGCCGGATTCGATCTGCGAGACGTCGAGCACGTCGTCGATCAGCGACCGCAGCTGGACACCGGCGAGGTGGATCAGCCCGAGGTGGTGGCGCTGGGTGTCGTCGAGCCGGCTGCCTGTTTCGAGCTGCAGCAACTGCGAGAAGCCGAGCACGGCGTTCAGTGGCGTGCGCAGTTCGTGGCTCATGTGGGCCAGGAATTCCGTCTTGGCCTGGTTGGCCGCCTCGGCGCGGGCGCTGGCCTGGCGGGCGAGTTCCGCCTCGTGCCGCTCCGTCACGTCCTCGCCGATGCTGGTGATGCCGATCAGGTCACCGCCCGCCGACCGCAGCGGTGCGTTGGACCAGCGGATGCGCCGCTTGCGGCCGTCGCGGGTGACGATGATGCCGTCCTGGCGCGGGGGCACCGGGAACTCGCGGGCGGCCATGGTGCGAAGCCCGGCGAAGATGTCGGTGGAGTCGGGCGGCAGCACGAGGCGGGTCCAGTCGCCGTTGAGCAGTTCGCCGGAGGACCAGCCCGTGAGGCGCGACAGCGCATCGTTGGCATACAGCAGCCGGCCGTCCAGCGCCACGTTGATGGCCAGCAGGTCCACCCCGTCGAGCATGGCGGCGTAGCGACGTTCGGATTCCACGAGCCGCGCTTCGCTGGCCTCGCGGGCATCGATCATGGCGTTGAACTCGCGGGCCAGCGTGCGGAACTCGCCCGGCAGGCGCTCATCGGCGCGTGTGCCGCGGGCACCCGACGCCCAGTCCTTGGCCGTGCGGCCCAGGCTTTGCAGCGGGCGGGCCAACGCGCGGGCCAGCAGGAATGTCAGCACGGTGGCCAGCAAGATCGTGAGGCCGGCCACCACGTACCCCTGCATCCGCGCGGCGCGGGGGCTCGCGAACACGTAGTCGGTGGGCACGCCGGCGGCGAGGCGCAGCCCGTGCACGCCCACCGGCACCGTGGCGTAGACGCGGGTGACACCGTCCGCACCGGCCACCACCACCACCCCGTGGGGGCTTTCCTTGCGGATGGCCTGCACGCTGCGCGGGGTGGGTTGTCCGATCCAGCGGTTGGGGTCCGGGAAGCGGGACAGCACGATGTCGTGTTCATCCACCACCGTGACACTGCCACCGGGCGGCAGCCCCTGGGACAGCTGCAGGTCCGCGAAGCGGACGAGCTGGATCGTGGCGGCCACGAGGCCCACCCGTTTGCCGCTCGCATCCCGCAACGGCACGCTGACGGCGCTGACCGGCGCCTTGGCGATGGGGCCGGGGAACGGCCGTCCGAGGGACGGGCCGTCCGCCGCCGCCGCGGCCATGAACCACGGCTGGCCGGCAAACGTGACGGCCGGCTGGTCACGGGCGGGCGGCACCGCGGCGCACACCAGGGCGCCGTCGGCCGCGATCACGAGCAGGTTGGCGTAGAGCGGGTCGGTGGTGGCCATGCCACCCAGCACGTCGGCGCAGCGCTGCGGGTCGAGCGTGGCCAGGTCGGCCCGGGCGGCCAGCACGTCCACCAGCTTCTTGGTGCGGTGCAGCAGCGCCTCGACGCCCTTGGCCTGCTCCGTCGCCCGCTCGGAGACGGAACGGTATGCCAGCGCCTCGGCGCGTTCGTTCTGCTGGTAGAGCGTGTAGCCATGCAGGGCGACGAGCGGGGCCAGCAGCGCCACCGCAGCCGCCAGCAGGCGGCCGAAGAAATATCCGGATCGAAGCATTTCTTCATTATCCGTACAACCGCTGCCGTCCGGCACCGCCTGTCCCGGGCATGTGACGAAATCCGAATTTCCTTGCTGGCTGCCGGGGCGGTGTCCACAATCAACGGACCGCTGCCCCGGCCTTCTGGAGACGCCCTGATGAACGTGCTCGACACCCCGACCGTCCTGACCCGAAACGAGGAGGCGCAATGGGTGGCCGTGCTGGCCGCGTTGACGGCCCTCCGCAAGGGAGACGCGGCGGTCCGGCTGCCGTTGCAGTGGCCTGGCGTGGCCGGCAAGGTCGCCGATGCCTTCAACGACGTGGTCGAGCAGAACGCCGCCATGGCCGAGGAACTGGCCCGGCTGCGCCAGGTGGTGGGCAAGGAGGGCAAGCTCAAGCAGCGGGCGTCGCTGCGCGAGGCCCGCGGATTCTGGGGCGAATCCATCGACTGCATCAACGCACTGATCGACGACCTGGTCCATCCCACGAGCGAGGTGGCCCGGGTGATCGGTGCGGTGGCCCAGGGCGACCTGAACAAGAGCATGGCCCTCGAGGTGGAGGGGCGCCCGCTCGAAGGCGAGTTCCTGCGCACGGCCAAGACCATCAACACCATGGTGGCCCAGCTCGGCGACTTCTCTGCCGAGGTGACGCGGGTGGCCCGCGAAGTGGGCACCGAAGGCAAGCTCGGTGGCCAGGCCAAGGTCAAGGGCGTGGCCGGCACCTGGAAGGACCTGACCGACTCGGTGAACTCGATGGCCGGCAACCTGACCGACCAGGTGCGCAACATCGCCGACGTGACCACCGCCGTGGCCAAGGGCGACCTGTCCAAGAAGATCGACGTGGACGTGAAGGGCGAGTTCCTCACCCTCAAGAACACCATCAACACCATGGTGGACCAACTGCGGTCGTTCGCCTCGGAAGTGACCCGCGTGGCTCGCGAGGTGGGCACCGAAGGTTCGCTCGGCGGCCAGGCGCGGGTGGAGGGGGTGTCGGGCACGTGGAAGGACCTGACCGACTCGGTGAACTCCATGGCCGGCAACCTCACGTCCCAGGTGCGCAACATCGCCGACGTGACGAAGGCGGTGGCCGCGGGTGACCTCTCCAAGAAGATCACGGTGGACGTGAAGGGCGAGATCCTCGAGTTGAAGAACACCGTGAACACGATGGTGGACCAGCTCCGGTCGTTCGCCGCGGAAGTGACCCGCGTGGCCCGCGAGGTGGGCACCGAAGGCAAGCTGGGCGGTCAGGCCGACGTGCAGGGCGTGGCCGGCACCTGGAAGGACCTGACCGAATCGGTGAACTTCATGGCCGGCAACCTGACCTCCCAGGTGCGCAACATCGCCGAGGTGACCACCGCGGTGGCTGCGGGAGACCTCTCCAAGAAGATCACGGTGGACGTGAAGGGCGAGATCTCCGAGCTGAAGAACACCATCAACACCATGGTGGACCAGCTCCGCTCCTTCGCCGCGGAAGTGACCCGCGTGGCCCGCGAGGTGGGCACCGAGGGCAAGCTCGGCGGCCAGGCCGACGTGCAGGGTGTGGCCGGCACCTGGAAGGACCTGACCGATTCGGTGAACCTGATGGCGTCGAACCTCACGAGCCAGGTGCGTAACATCGCTGACGTGACGAAGGCCGTGGCCGCGGGCAACCTGTCCGAGAAGATCACGGTGGACGTGAAGGGCGAGATCCTGGAGCTGAAGGCCACCATCAACACCATGGTGGACCAGCTGTCGTCGTTTGCCGCCGAGGTGACCCGCGTGGCACGGGAGGTGGGCACCGAAGGGCGGCTGGGCGGGCAGGCCCAGGTGACCGGCGTGTCCGGCACGTGGAAGGACCTGACCGACAACGTGAACTTCATGGCCGGCAACCTCACGTCGCAAGTGCGCGGCATCGCGAAGGTGGTGACCGCGGTGGCCGACGGTGACCTCAAGCAGAAGCTTACGGTGGAGGCCAAGGGCGAGATCGCCGCCCTGGCCGACACCATCAACAGCATGACCGACACGCTGGCCATCTTTGCCGACCAGGTGACCACTGTGGCCCGCGAGGTGGGCGTGGAGGGCAAGCTCGGTGGCCAGGCCAAGGTGCCGGGGGCCTCGGGCACGTGGAAGGGGCTCACCGAAAACGTGAACGAACTGGCCGCCAACCTGACCACCCAGGTGCGTGCCATCGCCGAGGTGGCCACCGCGGTGACCCAGGGCGACCTGACGCGGTCCATCACGGTGGACACGCAGGGGGAGGTGGCGTCGCTCAAGGACACCATCAACGAGATGATCCGCAACCTGAAGGACACCACGCAGAAGAACACCGAGCAGGACTGGCTGAAGACCAACCTGGCGAAGTTCACCCGCATGCTGCAGGGGCAGCGCGACCTGGTGGCCGTGGGGCAACTGATCCTGTCCGAGCTGGCGCCGGTGGTGGGGGTGCAACAGGCCGAGTTCTACGTGTTGCGCATGGGGGCCGAGGTGCCGCGCCTGGAGCTGTTCGCGAGTTACGCGTCGGGCGGCCAGCAGATGCACGGAAAGCAGGTGGCGCTCGGCGAGGGCCTCGTGGGGCAGTGTGCCCTCGACAAGCAGAAGGTGCTGCTCACCAATGTGCCATCCGCGGCCTTCCGCATCGCGTCGGGCCTGAGCGAAAACGCCGCGCTCGACGTGCTGGTGCTGCCGGTGGTGTTCGAAGGGGCGGTGCGGGGCGTGCTGGAGCTGGCGTCGCTGCAGCGCTTCAACCCGGTGCACGAGGCCTTCCTCACGCAGCTGACCGAGTCCATCGGCATCGTGATCAACACCATCGAGGCCAACTCCCGCACGGAAGACCTGCTCACCCAATCGCAGTCCCTGGCGGAGGAACTGCAGAACCGCCAGCAGGAACTGCAGCAGACCAACGAGGAACTGCAGGAAAAGGCCCGGCTGCTCGCCCACCAGAACCAGGAGGTGGAGCGAAAGAACCAGGAAGTGGAGCAGGCCCGCCAGGCGCTCGAGGAAAAGGCCGAGCAGCTCGCGCTGACCTCGAAGTACAAGTCGGAGTTCCTCGCGAACATGTCGCACGAGCTGCGCACGCCGCTCAACAGCCTGCTGATCCTGTCCGACCAGCTGTGCAAGAACACCGACGGCAACCTCTCGCCGAAGCAGGTGGAGTTCTCGAAGACCATCCACGCGTCCGGCAACGACCTGCTGATGCTGATCAACGACATCCTCGACTTGTCCAAGATCGAGTCGGGCACGGTCGCGGTGGACGTGAGCGAACTGCGCATCGAGGACCTCACCCGCTCGGTCGAACGCAGCTTCCGCCACTTCGCCGAATCCAAGCACGTGGACTTCATCGTCACCGCCGGGGCGGCGGCGCCGAAGGCGCTGGTCACCGACGTCAAGCGGCTGCAGCAGATCATCAAGAACCTGCTGTCCAACGCATTCAAGTTCACGCACCACGGCCACGTGGCGTTTTCGATCAGCGGGGTCACCGAGGGTTGGGCGGCCGACAACGAAGGCCTCAACCGCGCGAGCCAGGTGGTGGCGTTCTCGGTGGCCGACACCGGCATCGGCATCTCGGCCGACAAGCAGCAGATCATCTTCGAGGCGTTCCAGCAGGCCGATGGCTCCACGTCGCGCAAGTACGGCGGCACCGGCCTCGGCCTGGCCATCAGCCGCGAACTGTCGCGCCTGCTCGGCGGGGAGATCCGGCTCGTGAGTTCACCGGGCTCGGGCAGCACTTTCACGCTGTACCTGCCGCTGAACTACTCGGTGGTGCGGCCGTCGCGCCAGGGCCGCCTGCCGGCCGCTGGCGATCGCCCGAGGCCACCGGCGCAGGCCTCGCCAGGCGCAGTGGCGATGCCGTTGCCGCGCGACGAGGAGGGCGAGGACCCCGCATCGGTGGTGTTTGCCAACACGGCCGACGACGACCGCAACGACATCTCGTCCGGTGACCGCGTGCTGCTCATCGTCGAGAACGACCTGGCCTTTGCCAAGGTGCTGCTCGATGCGGCCCGGCTCGCCGGCTTCAAGGGCCTCGTGAGCGGCACGGGCGCGGGTGCGCTGACGATGGTGCGCGAATACCACCCCGCGGCCATCACGCTCGACATCTTCCTGCCCGACATGCAGGGCTGGCGGGTGCTCGCCCGCCTCAAGACCGACCAGGCCACGCGCCACCTGCCCATCTGCGTGGTGTCCACCGACGAATCTCGCGACCGCGCGCTGCACCTCGGTGCCGTCGGGTTCCTGGCCAAGCCGCTGCAGTCGAAGGATGCGGTGGACGTCGCGGCACGCGAGTTGTACCGCTACGCGGACCGCGACAGCCGCCGGCTGCTCGTGGCCATGCCCGTGTCGCCGCAGCGTTCGGACTTCCTGTCCCGGCTCGACGACGGCATCGAGACCGTCGTCGTCGAGGACGCCGAGGCGGCGCTCCGGTCGCTTGCCACCGTGGATGCGGTGGTGGTCGATGCGGACCTGAAGGACTTCGGCCCGGAAGACGTGATCGAGGCGATGGAGAAGCGGGGCGGCGTGTGCCCGGTGGCCGTGGTGCTGCATGCGCCCCATGGCAGCTACGACAGCCCATGGCGTGGCGTGGCCGGCCGTTTCGCGTTGCGGCAATCCGATTCCTGGGCCGCGACGCTGGCGCAGACCACGTCGGTGCTGCACCGCAACCCGGGGCGCATGTCGGAAGACGAACGGCGTGCGGTGGACGCGGTGCTCGGTGCCCACCGTGCGCTCGAAGGCAAGAAGGCGCTGCTGGTGGACGACGACATGCGCAACATCTTCGCGCTGGCCACCGTGCTGGACAGCGAGGGCATGGTGATCGTGTCGGCCGACAACGGCCGCGAGGCCATCCGCCTGGTGGAGGCCGACCCGAGCATCGACATCGTGCTGATGGACATCATGATGCCGGAGATGGACGGCATGGCGACCATGCGCGAGATCCGCAAGCTGCCGCGCGGGCGCGACCTGCCCATGGTGGCGGTGACCGCCAAGGCGATGAAGGGCGACCGCCAGAAGTGCATCGAGGCCGGCGCGTGGGACTACCTGGCCAAGCCGGTGGACCCGCAGCACTTGCTGGCCGTGCTGCGGGGGTGGCTGTGCCATTGAACAGCACCTTCGCCGAACTGGCGAACGACCCGGGCGAGCGCAGCGACATCCTCATCGTCGACGACATGCCCGAGAAGCTGCTCGTCTTCGAGACGGTGCTGGAGGAACTCGGGCAGAACATCGTGTCGGTGCGTTCGGGCAGTGCAGCGCTGCGCGAGATCCTGCGGCGCGAGTTTGCCGTGATCCTGCTCGACGTCAACATGCCCGACATCGACGGCTTCGAGACGGCCGGCCTGATCCGGCGCTACAAGCGCTCGGCGCACACGCCCATCATCTTCATCACCTCGTACGCCGACGACGTGCAGACCGTGCGGGGCTACGAGCTCGGTGCGGTGGACTACATCCTGTCGCCGGTCGTGCCCGAGGTGCTGCGTTCGAAGGTCAAGGTGTTCGTCGAACTCCACCTGATGCAGCGCCGCCTGCGGGCCCAGGCCGACGAACGCGTGGCCCTCGCCACGGCCGAGGCGGCGCGGGCGGCGGCCGAGGATGCCACCCAGCGCTCCGGCTTCCTGTCGCACGCGAGCAGCGTGCTGGGCGGCTCGCTCGACCTCGAGGTGGGGGCGAGGCAGTTCATCGACCTCGTCGTGCCACGCCTGGCGGACCGTGCCACGCTCGTGCTGCCCGACGACCGCGACGAACACACCCGGGTGTTTCGCGGCGAGGGGCAGCCGCTGGTAGTGACCGCGTGCGACACCGCAGCGCTGGCTGCGGACGAACACGACGCGATGGCCAGGGCCATGGCCGAGCGCCGCATCGTGCAGGTGGCACGCCAGTCGACCAGACCCGGTGGCTGGGGACCGCCTGCCGCCGCACTGCCGCTGATGATCGGCCAGCGGGTGCTGGGGGCCCTCTGGATCGACCCCGTGCGCCAGGCGGCCAGCGCGTTGCACTGGGGCACGCTGGAAGACCTGGTGGAGCGGGCCGCCATCGCGTTCGAGAATGCGCGGCTCTACCGCAGCCTGCAGGTGGAGATCGAGGATCGCCGCGCGGCGGAGGCGAAGCTGCAGGAGGCGAGCCAGCGCAAGGACGAGTTCCTTGCGATGCTGTCGCATGAGTTGCGCAACCCGCTCGCACCCATCCGCAACGCCCTGGAGGTGATCCGGCGCGTGGCGCCCCCCGATCCCAAGCTGTCGTGGGCCACCGACGTCACCGGCCGCCAGGTCAACCACCTGACCCGCCTGGTCGAGGAACTGCTCGACGTAGCCCGTATCAGCCAGGGCAAGATCTCGCTCCGCACCGAATTGCTCGACCTGCGCTCGGTCATCGCGATGGCGCTCGAAACCGCCCGCCCGGCGCTCGAATCCCGGGCCCACCGCGTGAGCCACCACGTGCCGGAAGGTGCGGTGTGGCTGCGCGGCGATCCGGCCCGGCTGGCCCAGGTGGTGTCCAACCTGCTGCACAACGCGGCCAAATACACTGAAAACGGAGGGGAAGTGGGCCTGTCGCTGGACGTGGCGGATGGGCTGGCGGTCATCACGGTGACCGACACCGGCGTCGGCATCGACCCCGATTTGCTGCCCAACATCTTCGACCTGTTCGAGCAGGGCAAGCGGTCACTCGACCGCAGCCAGGGTGGGTTGGGCGTGGGCCTGACGCTGGTGCAGCGGCTCGTGCACCTGCACAAGGGCGAGGTGACCGTGGCCAGCGACGGGATGGGGCACGGCTCCCGGTTCCGCGTGCTGCTGCCGTGCCTGAGCGAGGTGCCCAACAGCCCGGTGCAGTCCGAGCCGCCGGTGGCGCTTCGGCCGGTGACCGGTTGCCGCGTGCTCGTGGTCGACGACAACCGCGACGCCGCGTCCACCACCGCCATGTGCCTGGAGATTGCCGGCCACGAAGTCAAGACCGCGTTCGACGGACTGCAGGCGCTGGCCAGTGCGCCCGTGTACGCACCCGAGGTGGTGGTGCTCGACATCGGCTTGCCGGGCATGAACGGCTACGAGCTGGCCACGCGGCTGCGCCAGTTGCCGGAGACGGCCGGGGCGCTGATGATCGCCGTCACCGGCTACGGGCAGGAGGTGGAGCGCCAGCGCGCGTTCGACGCGGGCTTCGATGCCCACCTGATCAAGCCCGCCGAACCGGTGAAGCTCACCGAGCTGATCGCCCGGTGGCGCGACGCACCGCACGACACGGCGCACCGGGCCCGGCCGTTCACGGCTTGAACAGCGGGTCGGCGAAGCGGGAGTGGGCGGCGGCCGTGGCCCCGTCGCTGCAGCGTTCGGCCATCTCGATGGGGGTGCCGTCCGACACCAGTTCGGCGGCGAATCGGCGGCATGGGCCTGCCGTGGCGTCGCAGTCGAGCTCGCCGCGCGTGATGGCGTTGACGCGGTAGGGCAGCGGTGTGGCCTCGGGCGGCTGGATGGCCCGTGCGGCGTCGTCCAGCACGGAGCGCAGGTCGCGCACGCGGTCCGCCAGGTGGCTGCGGTCGCTCTCGGTGGGCATTGGCAGGTGGGCCATGAGCGTGGGTACCGGGCGCGTGGGGTCGGTGCCAGTCGTGTCGCAGGTCACCAGGCCATCGCCGCTTCGGGCGCGCACCGCCGCGTCGGTGAGCCGCCGGCTCAGCAGCACGCAGGCCGGCGGGTTCGCACGGAACAGGAACCAGGAGGTGTCGCTGCCGGTGTCACCGGCCGGCACACCGGCCTGCAGGTTGATCACGGTGCCTGCTACCCGGCGGCCCGGCACTTCACACAGCGAGGACAGGTGCACCACGGGGCAGATCCAGGCGGCCCGCGTGTCCGTGCACTGCCAGCCGCTCGATGCCGTCATGGACCGGGTGCAGACCAGGCCGGCATCGGCCAGTGCCCGGGCGGGCACTGGCGCCTCGAGGCGGTCGAACGCGCTTTCGGGTTGCAGCCGGAGCGGGGATTCCGCGTGGGGGTCAGGCACGGTGTGCCCGATCAGCTGCAACTGCTTGTCGGCGGCCCGCCAGGCGGCTTCGCGCCCGGCCAGCTCGGCCCGGCGTGCGGCTTCGGTGAGGTAGGCCGCATGGGCGGCCTCCACCTGCGGCCACGACCACGGGCGGCCCACGTCCAGTTGCCAGTTCAGGCCATGGCGCCGCACGAGGCCGCCGTTGTCCTGCAGCCCAAGCGTGCCATCGGCCAGGCCGATGAGCGTGGCACCGCGGCCGCGCCACGCCCCGGGGGCGGTGAGGCGGTCCTGCGGCGCGCCGGTGTCCCGTCCGTACAGGGCCATCAGCCAGGGCGCTTCGTCGCCCGGCCGGCTCACACGCAGCGTGCACTGGCCGGTGGCCGGGCGACGGTCCGTGAGCCGGGGGCCGGCCTCCGCTGCGGTGAGCGCGCGCAGTTGAACGGACCGCACGTCGTCGGCGCCCGGTGGTTCGACGTGGTGGTGGCGCGTGAGGCGGTCCCATTGGGTGGTGAGCGGCACCAGCACGAGCCAGGCGATCGCGAGGCCCTGCTGCACCCGGGGCAACGCCCCGTCGCGGCCATGCAGCACGAGCCCGCACACCACAGCGACGCCGGTACCGAGCGTGGCCAGCACGAGGGCGTTCCAGGCGATCGCGGAAACACGCCAGCCCGGCGTGTCGGGCCCCACCACGGCCACCAGCACAGCGGCCAGCGCCACCGCCCCGAACGCCAGTGCCAGGCCCAGGGGCCACGACGCCGAACGGCACCCGCTGCGCGTGGCGAACCAGGGCGCGAACAGGGTTTTCACGGCGAAGACGAACCCGATGAAGGACGCCGCGGCGAGCAGCACCACCCCGGTCTCGTAGGCATGGGCCTGCGCGGCAGCGGGGACGCCGGCGAGCAGTGCCGCGGCAAGGATTCGGGTGGAGGCGGTGGTCGGCGGTTCGTGGGCCATGGCATCGGGGAACATCGCGACCGCGGATTGTGGCCGAAGCCGGCAGGGGATTGGGCACCTCGCGGTGTGGCAAACTTCCCCGCTTTCCCGCTTTGCCCGTCCGAAGGGCCTTTTGTTTTGGACAAGATCCTTCTGCAGATTGCCGCCGAGCTGAAGTGCCGGCCGGCCCAAGTGAACGCCGCGGTGGAGCTGCTCGACGGCGGTGCAACGGTGCCATTCATCGCCCGCTACCGCAAGGAAGCCACCGACGGCCTCGACGACATCCAGCTGCGCGAGCTGGAATCCCGCCTCGGCTACCTGCGCGAGCTCGAAGACCGCCGCGCCGCGGTGCTCAAGAGCATCGACGAGCAGGGCAAGCTCACGCCCGAGCTGCGAGCCGCGGTGGAGGGTGCGCCCACGAAGCAGGAACTGGAAGACATCTACCTGCCGTACAAGCCGCGCCGCCGCACGAAGGGCATGATCGCCCGCGAAGCCGGCCTCGAGCCGCTGGCCGACAAGCTCTTCGCCGACCCCACGCTCGACCCTGCCGCCGAGGCACCGGCCTTCATCAATGCCGAAGGCGGTTTTGCCGACGCCTTCGCGGTGCTCGACGGCGTGCGCGACCTGCTCAGCGAACGCTGGGCCGAGGATGCTGCGCTGGTGCGCAAGCTGCGTGAGTGGCTGTGGGACGAGGGCCTCTTTCGCTCCAAGCTGATGGACGGCAAGGACGAGAACAACGCCGACGTGGCGAAGTTCCGCGACTACTTCGACTACGACGAGCCCATCGCCCGCGTGCCCTCGCACCGCGCGCTCGCCGTGTTCCGCGGCCGCACGCAGGAATTCCTGGATGCCAAGCTCGTTCTCGACGAAGAACTGCAGCCCGGGCAACCGTCGAAGGCCGAGGGCCGCATCGCGATCCACCTCGGCTGGAGCCACGCCAAGCGCCCGGCCGACGACCTGATCCGCAAGACGGTGTCCTGGACCTGGAAGGTCAAGCTGAGCCTGAGCCTCGAACGCGACCTCTTCTCGCGCCTGCGCGAGGAGGCCGAGAAGGTGGCCATCAAGGTGTTCGCGGAAAACCTCCGTGACCTGCTGCTCGCCGCACCGGCCGGCCCGCGCGTGGTGATGGGCCTCGACCCCGGCATCCGCACCGGCGTGAAGGTGGCCATCGTCGACGCCACCGGCAAGGTGCTCGACACCAATACCGTGTTCCCGCACGAGCCGCGCAAGGACTGGGAAGGTTCCATCCACACCCTCGGCCGCCTGTGCGCCACCCACGGCGTGAACTTGATCGCCATCGGCAACGGCACCGCCAGCCGCGAGACCGACAAGCTCGCGTCCGACCTCATCAAGCGCATCCAGCAACTCGCGCCGGGCACGCACATCGAGAAGGTGGTCGTGAGCGAGGCCGGCGCGTCGGTGTACTCGGCGAGCGAGTACGCGAGCAAGGAATTGCCCGACCTGGACGTGAGCCTGCGCGGCGCCGTGAGCATCGCCCGCCGCCTGCAGGACCCGCTGGCCGAACTGGTCAAGATCGACCCGAAAAGCATCGGTGTGGGCCAGTACCAGCACGACGTGAACCAGAGCGAGCTGGCGCGCAGCCTCGACGCGGTGATCGAAGACTGCGTGAACTCCGTGGGCGTGGACCTCAACACCGCCTCCGCGCCGCTGCTGTCCCGCGTGTCGGGCCTCAGCAACGCGGTGGCCGGCAGCATCGTGCGCTGGCGCGATGCCAACGGCGCGTTCCGCAACCGCCAGCAACTGCTCGACGTGAGCGGCCTCGGCGCCAAGACGTTCGAGCAGAGTGCCGGTTTCCTGCGCATCCGCAACGGCGACAACCCGCTCGACCAGTCCGGCGTGCACCCGGAGACGTACCCCGTCGTCGAGAAGATCCTGACCACCGTCAACAAGCCCGCGGCCGAGGTGATGGGCCGCAGCGACGTGATCCGCACCCTCAAGCCCGAGGCCTTTGCCACCGAGAAGTTCGGTGCCATCACGGTCAAGGACATCCTGAGCGAACTCGAAAAACCCGCACGCGACCCGCGCCCCGACTTCAAGGTGGCCCGGTTCAACGACGGTGTCGAGGACCTGAAGGACCTGCAGCCGGGCATGACCCTCGAAGGCACGGTCAGCAACGTGGCCGAGTTCGGCGCGTTCGTGGACCTGGGCGTGCACCAGGACGGGCTCGTTCACGTGAGCCAGCTGAGCAACAAGTTCGTCAAGGACGCCCGCGAGGTGGTCAAGACGGGCGACATCGTCAAGGTGCGTGTGCTCGAGGTGGACCTCGCCCGCAAGCGCGTCTCGCTGACGATGAAGCTCGACGCCCCGGTGGCGCCGCGTGGCGAACGTTCGGGCGACAACTCGCACCGGCCGGCCGCGCGCAACGAGCGGGTGGGCGGTGGTGGCCACCGCAATGCCGCCCCGGCCCAGCCGGCGGGCGGTTCGGCGATGGCCGCGGCGTTCGCGAAGCTCAAGCGCTGACACCTGCGCTTCATGAAGGCGCTGCAGATCCACGCCGGGCCGCGTGCGCTCGCACAGCTGCGCGAGCGTGGCCTGCGCCCGTCCGACGTGCGGGCCATCCCCGGCGCTGCGGGTGGCCCGAAGGGCCTCGTGCTCAACCCGCTCGACCAGTACCTCTTCGGCGACTGGCTGGCGGGCACCGGTCACCCGGTGCACCTGCTGGGCGCGTCCATCGGCGCGTGGCGCATGGCCAGCGCCTGCCTGCCCGATCCGGCTGCAGCCTTGGCCCGCATGGGCCACGACTACATCCACCAGGACTATCCCCACGAGCCCGGGCGCCGGCCCACGGCCCGGCATGTGTCCGAGGCGTTTTCGGGCAAGCTGGCCGAACACTTCGGTGGCCGCGAGGCCGAGGTGCTGTCCCACCCGCGCTTTCGCCTGCACGTGTTCACGAGCCGCGGGCGCCACGTGCTGCGCCGCGAAGGGCGGGCGTTCTCGAAGGTGACCACGCCGCTCGGTTACCTGGGCGCGTTTGCCACCAACGCGGTGAGCCGCCGCGCCATGGGCGCGTGGCTGGAGCGGGTGGTGTTTTCCGATACACGCGACCCCTTGCCGCTGCACCTGCGCGACTACCGCACCCACAGCGTGGCCCTCGATGCCGGCAACCTGGCGCCCAGCATCCTGGCCAGCTGCTCGATCCCGTTCTGGCTCGATGCCGTGCACGACATCCCCGGCGCGCCGCGCGGCGCCTACTGGGACGGTGGCATCACCGACTACCATCTGCACCTGAACTACGCCTCGATGGCCGACGGGCTCACGCTCTACCCGCACTTCCAGAAGACCGTGATCCCCGGCTGGCTCGACAAGGTGCTGAAACACCGCCACCGGGCGAGCAGCCACCTCGCCAACGTCGTCGTGGTGTCGCCCCGGCCGGAATGGATCGCCGCCTTGCCGAACGGCAAGTTGCCTGACCGGGCCGATTTCACGCACTATGGCGAGGATCTTGCTGGCCGCACGGCGGCGTGGACCCGCGCCGTGCACGAGAGCCAGCGGCTGCGCGACGAATTCGCCGAGCTCGCCGATGGCCGCCCGGTGCTTGCCGATCCCCTCTGACCCCTGAGACACAACCGCCATGGACCTCCCGACCCACCAACTGACGATGACGGTGCTGATGTCACCCGACATGGCGAACTTCACCGGGAACGTGCACGGCGGCGCCATCCTGAAGCTGCTGGACCAGGTGGCGTACGCTTGCGCGAGCCGCTATGCCGGGCGCTACGTGGTCACCATGTCGGTGGACCAGGTCACGTTCCGCCAGGCCATCCACGTGGGCGAGCTGGTGACGTTCCTGGCGTCGGTGAACCACACCGGGCGCACGTCGATGGAGGTGGGCATCAAGGTGATCACCGAGGACATCCGCTCGCAGACCGTGCGCCACGCCAACAGCTGCTTCTTCACGATGGTGGCCGTGGACGACGACCGCAAGCCGGTGGAGGTAAAGCCCCTGGTGCCCGAGACGGCCGAGGAAATCCGGCGCAGCAACGCCGCCCAGGTGCGCCGGCAACTGCGCCAGGAACTGGAAGCCCGTTACCAGGCCGTCAAGACCTGAAAGCCCCACGCCGGGGCGCTGCTGCACTACAATCCCCGCACATTCAACGAGCAAGAGCGAGAAAGGCACCCTGGTTATGACACCGCGAACTCCCACTGGCGAGGTACTCGTTTAGTCGGCCGCGGCTCGTTCGTCTTTTCTCGTTTGTTCTCGAAAGCGCGGCTCACCCCCGCGCTTTTTTGTTTTCCGGAGCTTTCCCCATGATTTCCGTTCAATTGCCCGACGGTTCCAAGCGTCAGTTCGACAACCCCGTGACGGTGGCCGAGGTGGCTGCGTCCATCGGCACCGGCCTCGCCAAGGCCGCGCTGGCCGGGCGCGTGGGGCAGGGCGATGCCGCCCGCCTGGTGGACACCAGCTACCGCATCGAGCAGGACACGCAGCTGGCCATCATCACCGAGAAGGACCCCGAAGGCCTCGAGGTGATCCGCCACTCGACGGCCCACTTGCTGGCCTATGCGGTCAAGGCGCTGTTCCCTGAGGCCCAGGTCACCATCGGTCCGGTCATCGAAAACGGCTTCTACTACGACTTCTCGTACAAGCGGCCGTTCACGCCCGAAGACCTGGGGGCCATCGAAGCCAAGATGACCGAACTCGCCAAGAAGGACGAGCGGGTCGAGCGCCGCGTGCTGCCGCGCGACGAGGCCGTCGAATACTTCAAGGGCCTCGGCGAGGCCTACAAGGCCGAGATCATCGCCAGCATCCCGGTGAACGAGGACGTGTCGCTGTACCGCGAAGGCCAGTTCGAGGACCTGTGCCGCGGCCCGCACGTGCCCAGCACCGGCAAGCTCAAGCACTTCAAGCTGATGAAGGTGGCCGGGGCCTACTGGCGCGGCGACCACCGCAACGAGATGCTCCAGCGCATCTACGGCACGGCCTGGACCACGAAGGACGACCTGGCCAAGTACCTGCTGATGCTCGAAGAGGCGGAAAAGCGCGACCACCGCAAGCTGGGCCGCGAGCTCGACCTGTTCCACATCGACGAACACGCGCCCGGCGTGGTGTTCTGGCACCCGAACGGCTGGGCCGTGTGGCAGCAGGTGGAGCAGTACATGCGCGCCGTGTACCGCGACAACGGCTACCAGGAGGTCAAGGGTCCGCAACTGCTCGACCAGTCGCTGTGGGAGAAGACGGGCCACTGGGGCAAGTACCGCGAGAACATGTTCACGACGGAATCGGAAAAGCGCGACTACGCGCTGAAGCCGATGAACTGCCCGGGCCACATCCTGATCTACAAGCAGGGCATCAAGAGCTACCGCGACCTGCCGCTGCGGTTCGGCGAGTTCGGCCAATGCCACCGCAACGAACCCACCGGCGGCCTGCACGGCATCATGCGCGTGCGCGGTTTCACGCAGGACGACGGCCACGTCTTCTGCACCGAGGCGCAGATCCTCCAGGAATGCGCCGACTTCACCACGCTGCTGCAGAAGGTCTACAAGGACTTCGGCTTCACCGACATCATCTACAAGGTGGCCACGCGCCCCGAGGCCCGCATCGGCACCGACGAGGCGTGGGACAAGGCCGAGTTCGCGCTCATGGAGAGCCTGCGCCGCTCCGGCTGCGAGTTCCAGATCGCGGTGGGCGAGGGCGCCTTCTACGGCCCGAAGATCGAATACACCCTGAAGGACGCCCTGGGCCGCCAGTGGCAGTGCGGCACCATCCAGGTGGATCCGAACATGCCGGAGCGCCTGGGCGCCGAATACGTGGACGAAGCGGGCGAGCGCCGCACGCCCCTGATGCTGCACCGCGCCATCGTGGGCAGCCTCGAGCGTTTCATCGGGATCCTGATCGAACAACACGCCGGCGCGCTGCCCGCGTGGCTTGCCCCGAAGCAGGTTGTGGTCATGAACATCACCGACGCGCAGGCCGACTACGCCCGGGAGATCGCGAAAACGCTGCAAAAACAAGGAGTTAGGGTCTCGGTTGATTTGCGCAACGAGAAAATTAACTATAAAATCCGCGAGCATTCCATGCAGAAGGTCCCGTTTCTCCTCGTCGTTGGCGACAAGGAAAAGGCAAACGGGGCTGTTGCGGTGCGCGCCCGAGGCAACCAAGACCTCGGTGTGATGCCCCTGACCGACTTCACCGAGAAGATCGCCAGTGACATCGCCCAACGGGTCTGAACGAGTTCCCGGGGCGCGTGAACACTATTTTTGGGCCCCATTGCCTTGGGGGCTCGCTGAAGGACCAGAACTATCGCTACTTTTGCCGACCGCCGTGCCCCCAACGTGGAGCGCAAGCATCGCCTGAACCGTGAAATCATGGCGCCCGAGGTTCGACTCAACGGTGTCGAGAACGAACCCCTGGGCATCGTCAGCACGCAAGAAGCTTTGCGCATGGCGGGTGACCTCGACGTCGACCTGGTTGAAATCGCCGCCACGGCGGACCCCCCGGTCTGCCGCCTGATGGACTACGGCAAGTTCAAGTACCAGGAGCAGAAGCGCGCTGCCGAAGCGAAGTCGAAGCAGAAAGTCATCGAAATCAAGGAAGTCAAGTTCCGCCCGGGCACGGACGAAGGCGACTACCAGATCAAGATGCGCAACCTGCGTCGCTTCATCGAGGAAGACGGCGACAAGGGCAAGGTCACGCTCCGCTACCGCGGCCGTGAAATCACCCACCAGGACATCGGCATGCGCCTCCTGGAGCGCATTCGCGACGAGCTGGCCGATTGCGCCGTCGTCGAGAACATGCCGAAGCTCGAAGGGCGCCAGATGATCATGGTGCTCGGCCCGAAGAAGCGATAGTCAGACCACAGAGTGTGTTCGATGCCCCGGTCGGTCACTGGGGTGTCGCAAGAAGCGGCTGCAGGCCAACAAGACGGCAAGTCCCTTTGCCGGCGCCTGCAGGTGCAATCTAAAAGGAGCAGTCATGCCCAAAATGAAGACCAAGAAAAGCGCGGCCAAACGGTTTCGCGTGCGTCCGGGGGGCACCGTCAAGCGGGGCCAGGCGTTCAAGCGCCACATCCTGACCAAGAAGACCACGAAGAACAAACGCCACCTGCGTGGCGCTGTCAACGTGCATGAGACCAACATGGGGCACATGAAGCAAATGCTGCCCTTCGCTGGCCTTTAATCGCTTCTGAAGGAGATACCCCATGCCTCGCGTCAAACGTGGTGTAACCGCCCGTGCTCGTCACAAGAAAGTTCTCGCACTCGCCAAGGGTTACCGTGGCCGCCGCAAGAACGTGTTCCGCATTGCCAAGCAAGCAGTCATGCGCGCTGGGCAATACGCCTACCGTGACCGCCGCACGAAGAAGCGTGTGTTCCGTCAACTGTGGATCGCCCGTATCAACGCGGCGAGCCGTGGCCTCGGACTCACCTACAGCAAGTTCATGGCTGGCCTGAAGAAGGCTTCGATCGAGATCGACCGCAAGGTCCTCGCCGACATGGCCGTGAACGATCCTGCCGCTTTTGGCAGCATCGTCGAGAAGGTGAAGGCCCAGCTCGCTTGATGTCGTACAGGTGCCGGGGCAACCCGGCACCGCGGCAAACCCCGCCCGGTGACCATTCCAGGCGGGTGCCAAGCCCTCAAGGCCGACCCTCTGGTTCGGCCTTTTTTATTTTCTGCCTTGAACAACTGATGAACGACCTCGATCAATTGGTGCAAGACGCGCAGGCAGACTTTGCGCAAAGCCCGGCACCGGCCGATCTGGAGAACGCCAAGGCGAAATACCTCGGCAAGTCGGGGCGGTTGACCGAGCAGCTGAAGGCGCTCGGGGCCCTCTCTCCGGAAGAGAAGAAGTCGCGTGGCGCGCTGATCAACGCGGCCAAGCAGCAGGTCGAGGCCGCGCTCAACGCACGCCGCCAGGCGCTCGCCGATGCCGAGCTGGATGCCCAGTTGAAGGCCGAGTCGCTCGACGTGAGCCTGCCGGGCCGCCAGCGTGGCACCGGGGGCGTCCACCCCATCTCGCGCACCATGGAGCGCATCGAGGCCATCTTCGGTTCCATGGGTTTCGACGTGGCCGACGGCCCCGAGATCGAGACCGACTGGTACAGCTTCACCGCACTGAACAACCCCGAGAACCACCCGGCGCGTTCCATGCAGGACACGTTCTACGTGGACATGAAGGACGAGTCGGGCGCCTGGCTCAACCTGCGCCCCCACACGTCGCCCATGCAGGTGCGCCACGCGCGCGCCCACGCCGCGAAGTATGCCGGCGTCACCCCCATGCCCGAGATCCGCGTCATCGCGCCGGGCCGCACGTTCCGCGTCGACAGCGACGCCACCCACTCGCCCATGTTCCACCAGTGCGAAGGCCTGTGGATCGGCGAGAACGTCAGCTTCAAGGACCTGAAATCGGTGTTCGCCGATTTCTTCCGCACCTTCTTCGAGACGGACGACCTGCAGTTGCGGTTCCGTCCGTCGTTCTTCCCGTTCACCGAACCGTCGGCCGAAGTCGACATCGCGTTTGCGAGCGGGCCGCTCAAGGGCCGCTGGCTCGAGGTGGGCGGGTCGGGTCAGGTGCATCCGAACGTCGTGCGCAACTACGGGCTGGACCCCGAACGCCACATCGGCTTTGCCTTCGGCATGGGCCTCGACCGCCTGACCATGCTGCGCTACGGCGTCAACGACCTGCGCGGATTCTTCGACGGCGACCTGCGTTTCCTGTCGCAGTTCAAGTAAGCAAGACGGTAGAGACAGGACCCCAGAGATGCAATTTCCCGAATCCTGGTTGCGCGAATTCTGCAACCCCCCGCTGTCCACCCAGGCGCTGGCCGACACGCTCACGATGGCTGGCATGGAGGTGGAGGAACTCCGCCCCGTCGCGCCGCCGTTCTCGAACGTGGTGGTGGGCGAGGTGCTCGAGGTCGTGCGCCACCCGAACGCCGACCGGCTGAACGTCTGCCAGGTCAAGGTGGGCCCGGAGACGGTGCTCAGCATCGTGTGTGGCGCCGCGAACGTGGCCCCCGGCATCAAGGTGCCTTGCGCGATGGTCGGGGCGAAGCTGCCGCCGGCGGAGGAGGGCGGCGCACCTTTCGAGATCAAGCTCGGCAAGCTGCGTGGTGTGGAAAGCCAGGGCATGCTCTGTTCGGCCAAGGAGCTCAAGCTGTCCGATGAGTCGTCGGGCCTGCTGATCCTCGGCGACGACGCCCTCGTGGGCAATTCCATCCGCGACCACCTGCGCCTGGACGACACGCTGTTCACGCTCAAGCTCACGCCGAACCTCGGCCACTGCCTGAGCGTGTTCGGCATTGCCCGCGAGCTGTCGGCCCTGACGGGTGCGCCACTCACCGTGCCGCCCACGCCGCGGGTGCCGGTGTCCCAGGACGATCGCCTGCCGGTGCAGGTGCGCGCCGGCGACCTGTGCGGCCGGTTCTCGGGCCGCATCGTCAAGAACGTCGACACGAAGGCCAAGACCCCCGCGTGGATGGTGGACCGCCTCGCCCGTTGCGGCCAACGGTCGGTCACCGCGCTTGTCGACATCTCGAACTACGTGATGTTCGAGGCGGGCCAGCCCTCGCACATCTTCGACCTCGACAAGATCCATGGCGGCCTCGAGGTGCGCTGGGGCCGTGCGGACGAGTCGTTGAAACTGCTCAACGGCAACACCGTCGGACTCGACCCGAAGACGGGCGTGATCGCCGACGACCGTGCGGTGGAGTCACTGGCCGGCATCATGGGCGGTGACGCCACGTCGGTGTCCGACGACACGCGCAACGTGTATGTCGAGGCCGCGTTCTGGTGGCCGGCGTCCGTGGCCGGCCGCGCCCGCAAGTACAACTTCAGTACCGACGCCAGCCACCGCTACGAACGCGGCGTCGACCCGGCACGCACCGTCGCCAGCGTCGAGCGTGTCACGCAACTGATCCTCGACATCTGCGGCGGTGAAGCGTGTCCGGTGGACGACCAGGCCGTCAATGTGCCTTCTGCCAAACCGGTGGTGCTGCGGGTGGCCCGCGCGTCCAAGGTGATCGGCATGCCCGTCACGCAGGCGCAGTGCGCCGACGTGTTCGCGCGGCTCGGCCTGCAGGCGATCGAGACCGCCCCGGGTGTGCTGGCCGTCACGCCGCCCACCTGGCGCTTCGACATCCAGATCGAGGAAGACCTCATCGAGGAAGTGGTGCGGGTCATCGGCTTCGACAAGCTGCCCGATACCCCGCCGAATGCGCCCGTCACCGCGCGCGCGCTCACGGAAACCCGCCGCAGCGTGCATGCGGTGCGCCATGCACTGGCCGGCCGCGACTACTTCGAGACCATCAACTTCAGCTTCGTCGAGGAGCGCACCGAGCACGAACTCGCCGGCAACCTCGACCCGATCCGTGTGCTGAACCCCATCGCCAGCCCGCTCTCGGTGATGCGGTCCACGCTGTTCGGCAGCCTCGTCTCGGTGCTGCGCTTCAACCTCGCGCGCAAGGCCTCGCGCGTGCGGCTGTTCGAGGTGGGGCGTGTGTTCCGCCGTGATGCGTCGGTGGCGGCCACCTTGACCACCGTGGCCGGCATTTCGCAGCCGCTGCGTGTGGCGGGCCTGGCCTATGGCCCGGCCGACACCACGCAGTGGACCCACAAGGATCGCACGGTCGATTTCTTCGACGTGAAGGGCGACATCGAGGCGCTGCTCGCGCCACGCGTCGCCACGTTCGAGGCGGCCGAGCACCCGGCGCTGCACCCGGGCCGGTCCGCGCGCATCGTCATCGACGGCCAGGAGGCCGGTTTCGTGGGTGAACTGCACCCGCGGTGGCGCCAGGGCTACGAACTGCCCGGTGCGCCGGTGTTGTTCGAGCTCGATGCCAACCTGCTGACGCAACGCGAAGTGCCCCAGGCCGTGCCGGTGCAGCGTCAACAATCGGCGTGGCGCGACATCGCGGTCATCGCAGGCGAGCAAGTCACCCACAGCGCGTTGATCGACACCATCCTGTCGGCCGACCGCGCGTTGGTGAAATCCGCGCGCCTCTTCGACATCTACAAGCCCACGGCCGCATCGGCCGACATGGCAGCAGGCGAACGCAGCCTGGCCGTGCGCCTCGAATTGCTGGACGACACCACCACCCTCACCGACGAGCGCATCGACGTGGTGGTGGCGGCGGTGCTCGATGCCTTGAAGACCCGGTTGGGCGCGCGCCTGCGCGGATGAGTGAGCGAACCATGACCACGATGCCTCCCGATCTGCCCCCCGATCAACCTCCGCCTGAGCGGGTGATGTTGCCCACGCTCGAGACGCCCACGCTGACCAAGGCCGAACTGGCCGAGCTGCTGTTCGAGCGGCTCGGGCTGAACAAGCGCGAGTCGAAGGACATGGTCGAGGCTTTCTTCGACATCATCCACGGCACGCTCGTGAAGGGCGACGACGTCAAGATGTCGGGGTTCGGTAATTTCAACATTCGTCGCAAGGCCCCTCGACCCGGGCGCAACCCCCGAACCGGGGAATCCATACCGATCAAGGCACGAAATGTTGTAACTTTCCACGCAAGTCACAAACTCAAGGGCGTTGTGCAAGGTGACATCCCCGTCGGGGAGGACTTCGAGTAAAGTCTTAGCTTTCGGCCTCGATCTCATTGATTTCAATGGAGAAAGCGCTTCCCGCCATTCCTGCCAAACGCTACTTCACCATTGGTGAAGTGAGCGATTTGTGCGGCGTGAAGCCGTACGTGCTCCGCTACTGGGAGCAGGAGTTCACGCAGCTCAAGCCCATGAAGCGCCGGGGCAACCGCCGTTATTACCAGCACCACGAGGTGCTGCTCATCCGGCGAATCCGCGAGCTGCTGTATGAGCAGGGTTTCACCATCAGCGGGGCCCGCAACCGCCTCACCGAACTGGTCCATGCCCGCGGCGCCGCGCCGGCCGAGGAACCGCATGACGAACCCGAAGACGTCGATGCCTCGTCGTTCGGTCCCGATGCGATCGAAGACGCAGCACCGTTGCCCGACTTGCCAACGACCGAGCTCACCCTCGACCAGGTGCGCAGCGAGCTGCTCTCGATCCGCTCGTTGCTCTCGCTTTGATTCCCATCAAAATCCTCAATGAGTTGGTCGCACTCACCAAGTTTCCGGATATACTAGTGGGCTCAGTCGGGGCGTAGCGCAGCCTGGTAGCGCACTTGCATGGGGTGCAAGGGGTCGCGAGTTCGAATCCCGCCGTCCCGACCATAGAAAATCATAGGGTCAGCTTCCAAAAGAAGCTGACCCTTTTGACTTTTGGGGTGGGCTAAGAAGTCGCTCGTACCCGCGTCGGTGTGACTCGAAGTAGCTCGCATGAATCCCTGCGCCCAGTCGTTGCCGCGCGCGGTACACACATGCGGCTCAGTCAGCGTGCGCTGCAATTCGGCAGCAATCCAGTTCCAGTGCCGCATCTCACTGGTTGCCGTCCTCATTTCGCAGGGCCGGCCCGAGCTTCGCACAGGCGTGGGAGGCCACTGCATGCGGTGGCCTATGGTGGCGGACAAGTACTCTGAAACACCTGTCTGCCATGCACGTGAAGGATCGCCGTTCCCGGCTGTCGAACGCCGCGGGTGACGCCGGCCCGTCCGACCTCACCGCTTCGAAACGGGCTCGCCCCCCACAGGCCCATGCGGACGCAGGGTTGTCAGAGTTGTCTTCGCGCCCACTGACCTCCGTTGCCGGCCAGCTGGCCCCAAGGAGCCGGCTTCCGTTGCGGGCCCCGGCGCAAGCGCCAACCCTGTTGCCGGGAACCTCCTCCGCCACGGCCCCATCGAGCGCCGAGGAGAAGAGGGCCCGGCAATTGTTCCGCAAGCGGTTGGACAGAATCTGGAATCAACTCAAGGACGAGCATGCCGGGTTGTTCACGGAATACAAGAACGTGTTCGGCCAGAAAAAGAACGGACCGGACCTGCTTCAGGCGTTGCTCGACGCCACCGGGAAGCCTTGTTCGCAGCCGTCCGCCACGGACGTTCCCAACGTCACGCGCTTCGTCGTCCAACTCGATGCCCGTCTCCCGGCCATCCATGTGCTGACATGGAAAGAAGCAGACGGCGCCATCGGCGATGTGCGGTTGGCCAAGAGCGACAGCGCCGACGCGTTGGCCCAGGTGTTGGGCGTCATGATCAGGAGCGCGAAGTTCCGCAAGAGTGACCGCAACGCCAGGGACGAGAGTGGCAACTGGCGGGAAGAGGGAGGCCAGTGGCGGCCCGTTCGCCAGCTGTGGCAGAAGTTGGAGAAGCTGGGGGAGGACGAGGCATTCCGCTCCGTCCTCGACGTGTGGCGCGGGCAGCCGGGCAACGAACTCCTTCCCGATTTCCGCGTCCTCGAGTATCTACAGGCGCTCACGAATGGGCCGGACGCTCGCTCAGTGCAGATCAAAAGCCCGAGCGTCCAACGATTCGTGCTTCGGGTTCCCGGCATGAAGGACACGATCGACGTGCTGCGACGGCTGACGGACGACGGCAGTCTCGCCGAACTTCGCATGGTGCCTGCGCAGAAGGAGCGCCTGCCGTGGTTGATCAATGACGTCGAGCGAGGGGCTGTCAGGTCGGTCGCCAGGAGGACCAGGGAGGAAGGAACGGGCCCGCGGACTCCGGCCAACTTTTGGAATCCCCTCAAGGAACACCTGAACACGCAGTTCGAAGCCTTCCGCGAAGACCGGCGCCGGAAGCACGAGCGCGTTCCCGCCGCCGGCGCGTTCGTGAAGCATCTGGATGCGCTGTGCATGGACGACGACGAGAGTGAGGTCGTCGATGCCGGCAACGACATCTGGAAGCACGAGGTCACGCCCGATGGCAGCCGGAAGCCGATCGTCCTGCTGCGCCGGACGGACACACGCGGCCTCGCCTCGCTGCGCGTGCTCAGTGAGGGCATGACACTGGCCGCGGTCCAGGCGAGCATGGTCAGCGACCTCGCGAAGGGCCAGCGCAAGGCAAGCGCTGCGGCACCCACGGAACCTGCGCCGCCCATCGCTCCCCAGCCGGCCACGAGCCCCCCGAAGTTGAAGGATGCCCATCAGCTCACCCAGGTGCTGGAGCTCGCGGTGCTCAACAGGGCGCAATCGAAGGAACTGCTTGCCGGCGTGGCCGAGGTGACCGGCATTCCGGACCGGGAGTTGCGGAACTGGATCAACTACGACGGTTCGCTGCTGCGCGCGGCCAGCGCCCTGATCAACTTGAGAGGCTACTTTGACGAACGCGAGGATCTCTATGGCTTGTTCACCCTGCTCGGTCAACCGGAAAGCGCGAAGACCCTGCCGGGGGAACTCACGGCCGAGCAGATGGTGAAAGTGTTGCAGGCCCGCCTCGCGCATCCGGGCGCCAACACGACCAGGCTGGCACACATGGTGAACTGCAATCCAGAAGCGGTGGCGCGACACTTCGCTGACGATCACGCGACGTTCATGAAGGCCGGCAACTACACGCTGCGCGCCCTTCCGGACTACCTCGAACACTGGGCTGGGCTTCAAGCCGCGCTGAAGGCGCTCGGACATGTGGAGCGGGCCGCCGGCCTTCCTGCTCCGGACAACGAAGCGCAGCGATTCCTGAGGGAACTCGAAGAACGGCTGTACCCGGTGCGGATCGCCGTCGCGCAGATGCGGCGCGACCCCACGCTGCTGGCCGCTGATGCCGCGCAGCTCGTGAACACATGGCCCGAGATGCCAGCCTTGCTCGACAAGCTCGTCGGCCCCGGCGGCACGCTGCGCGAGGCAGCGGCGATCGCCCGTGACCTGCAGGCATTCTCGCCCGACTTGCAGCCGCTCCTGGAAAACTTGCTGAACCGCATCGACCCGCAGGTCCGCACCGGCGCCATGGTCGAGGAACTCATGCCGGCGCAGGGCATCATGCCGGGGAAGGTTTTCATCGTGAGGGAGCCGCCGCCCGATGAGGCGGCGCTCGCCCAAGGCGCGAGGCCCGTGAAATCCCGACGCATTGAACGCATCTACGCCAACAGTGCGGATCTCGTCGTCGCGCCCCGCTCGTATCGCGCCGAAAGGCAGAAGCAGTCCTTGCGGTGGCTGTCGACGGTGCTGAAGGGCACCTTCTCGCGGGCTGCGGAGGTCCAGGCCTACTGGGACCCAAAACGCGGCGAAATCTGGGTTTCCTCGAACGACACCACCAGCAACGCAGCCATCGAGGAGTTCCTGTCGCAGGGCATGCTGACCCGCAACTTGCAGGCGTTCTCCGGCAATCCGCATGCGAGCCGGCGAGCGCGGCACACATCGAACCTCCGCAAGATGCTGAACGACGAATCGGCCCGCCCCGCGCAGGCGCGAGAGCTGCTCGATGCGATGTTCAACGGCAGGTTCCGGGTACCGATCGAGGTGTATCGCAGCAGCACGAGCGGGCGCCGCATCGAGTTGCACGCGGAGCGGCGGATCAAGCGGGCCTTCGAGGGCCAATACGGTGAAGGAAGCCTAGATCGCAACCGGATTGCGGGCACCATGCGCCCGTGCGGCATCTGCGCGAAGGATTTTTCCCTGCCGGACACGGCCCGCCGAGGCCCCTTCTGGATGTCACGATCGAGCGGAGAGGGGTATGACGTCATTGCCATCGCCGAGGAGAATCGCAACGCATCCATCGGCGCCTACGCTACCGTGACGCGCCAAGGGGAGTTGACGATCGCCTACAACACGGACAGCACCGACGGCGACTCCGAGGCGGCAGAAGAGGCCCCCCAGGAAACAACGTCGACACCAGCCCTGTCGTCCTGGTCTGTGCGCAAGGCGCGCACCGTGCTCGGCAAACGCGATACATCACAGACGGCCGCCCAAGCAGACCGCCCGGGCGAACCGACCAAGCCGGACTCGGCGCCTCCGCCCGCGAAGCGGCGCTGAGAACCGCTGTGGGGCTACTCAACGGCCGCGTCCTCCTCCCGGCCGTGGCGGCCTACTCCGGCGCGTGCTCGAGGATGAAGCTCAGCGTGGCGAAGTGATGCGTCATGTTCGCTTTGCCCACGTCCAACGGCGCGGACTCGTGCTCGGCCTTCACCACGTTGAGCCCCTGGTTGCGCACCGGCAGCGTGACGCGGCCTTCACGGTCGGCCACCAAGGGCGCAGCGTCAGGGTCGGTCACCAGGTCTTGCGACACCTTGGCGCCGGGCAGCGGCTTGCCGTCGAACAGCACCTGAACGCTCAGCGGCTCGCCCTTCTGGTGTGGGAACTTCGCCCCGACGGGAACGATCTGCAACGCGAGGCCCGGTACGGGCCGCAACGCGCCGGCCGGCAGGCTGACGAGGTGCGTGGCGTACTTCAGGTAGCGGCCGCTGATGGTGGCACCGGGAACTTCGTCCTTGCCCTTGCCGTGCCACTGCCCGTCCAGCGCCTTGGACCACAGGCCGTTGTTCATCGTTGCGGTGACGATGGCGGGCTTGTTCGCCAGGTTCACGAAGGGCAGCTTGCCTTCGGGCTCCAGCGTCACGGCCACCGGCAGGCCGTCGGCACCGACGCCGCCGATCGAACTGATCTTGGGCAGCCGCTTGACCACGTCCAGGTCCTCGGCGCCGTCGCCGTAGATGAGTGCGAGCCGGTCGGCGCGCTGCGCGAACCAGATGCCGTGGGCTTGGGCTGGAAGCGCGTGCAGCGCGAGCGTGGCGGCGGCCACGACGATGGGAACGATTCGCATGGATGCTTCTCCTTGGAGCGGTTTCAGAACTTGTACTGCGCGCCCAGCGTCACGTGGCGCGGGCTGCCTGGCATGACCCAGACACGGTTGTAGGCGCTGGTGTAGTAGGTCTTGTCGAACAGGTTGTCGACGTCGAGCGAGATGCGCATCTTGGTGTTCACACGCCAGTAGGCAGTGAGCTTGGCGACGGTGTAGGCCGGCAGCTGCGGCGGCGCGGCGAAAGGATCCTCGCCGGAACGGGCGCCGACGTGCGTGACGCCGCCGCCCAGGCCCAGCAGTCCGCCGTCGGCCAGGCTGTGTTCGTGCACGACGAAGGCGCTGCCGGTGTGGCGCGCGAACTGCGTCAGGCTCGGGTCGGCGTCGAGGTAGGCATAGGCCAGTGCGACGCGCCAGCCAGGGGCGACCTGGCCGGTCAGTTCGAGCTCCAGGCCCTTGTTGCGCACGCGGTCCAGCTCGGCATAGGTGTCGGTGTTCGGGTCGTACTGCGGCACATGGCGCTTGGCGATGTCGAACAGCGCCGCCGTGCCGCCCAGGCGGCCGTCGGCCGACTCCCACTTCAGGCCCAGCTCCTTCGCCGTGCCGATCTGCGGCTCGAACATGCGGCCGCTGGCGTCCAGCTCGGTCTGGGCGCGGAACGAGCGGCCGACGCTGGCGTACACCGACAGGTGCGGCTGCAGCAGCCAGGTCAGGCCCAGGCGCGGCGAGGTGGCGCTGGGGTCCTGCTCGGCGGTGGAGCCGTCGATGCGGCTGGTGTAGCGGCTCTCGGCACGGTCGTGGCGCAGCCCGGCGAGCAGCCGCCAGTCGCCCCAGGCGAGCTGGTCTTGCACGTAGAGGGCCTGCTGGCGGTCCTTCAGCGTGCCGTTCCAGTCGGTGAGCTGCGGGCTGAGGGCGGGCACGGCGATCTGGCCGTACACCGGGTTCGAGACCGAGATGCCCACGGCGTCGCGCAGGCCGCCAGCATGGTCCAGCAGCGTGCGGTCCTGCTCGAAGCGCGCGGCCTCGGCACCGATCAACAGGTCGTGCTTGATCGGACCGGTCTGCAGCCGGCCGTAGGCTTCGAGCTGGAGCGAGGTTTCCTGTGACGCGAAATCGCGGTCGCGCACGCGGCGGCACATCCAGTCGCGCGTGTCCATCGAGGTGGCGCAGCCGAGGGTGCCCGGGCCGTACTGGTGCGTCTCGGTGGCGCGGCCGGCCAGCGTGCCGCGTTTGTGCTGCAGCCCGGCGCGCAGCTCCCAGTCGGGGCTGAGCGCATGGTCGAGGAAGAGCTGGTGGGTCTGGTTGTCGATCGTGATGTCACCGTCGCCGGGCTCGCCATAGAAGCGCGAGTTCGGCACGGTGCCCAGCTGGCCGTTGATCACCGGTACGCCACGGTCGAGCGGCGCTTCCTGGCGCAGCCATTCGCCGTCGTAGCGCAGCCGGGTGTCGGCGCCCAGGCGCCAGGCGAGCGACGGTGCCACCAGCGTGCGGCGGCTGTGGACGTGGTCGCGGAAGCTGTCCTTGTCCTCGGCCGAGACGTTCAGCCGGTAGGCCAGCGTGGCCGGTTCGTCCGTGCTGCCGTTCAACGGGCCGGTGCTGTCGAGCGCGAGGCGCTTGTAGTCGTGGCTGCCGTAGTAGGCCTCCACCGAGTGGCCGGCGGTGAAGCGCGGCTGCTTGGTCACCAGGTTGACCGTGCCGCCGGGCTCGCTGCTGCCGTACAGCGCACCCATCGTGCCCTTGAGGAACTCGATGCGCTCGAGGTTGGCGGTATCGCGCGGCGCATTGAAGCCGCGATTGCTGGGCATGCCGTTGCGCAGCAGGCTCATCGTGCGGTCTTCGTGGCCGGCGAAGCCGCGCAGCGCGATGTTGTCCCAGGTGCCGCCGAAGTTGTTCTGGCGCGAGACGCCGGCCACGTAGTCCAGCACGTCGTCGACACGCTGCGCGCCCAGGTCGTCCACCAGCTGTCGCGTGACTACGCGCACCGCCTGAGGTACTTCGATCACGGGGGTGTCGGTCTTGGTGGCGCCGTCGGATTCGCGGCCGTTGTACTCGCCGGACTGGCGGCGGCCGACCACCTGCACCGCGGGCAGGGTGGTTTCGGCGCTGGGCTTGTCCGTGGCAGGCGTCGCCTCGGCAGCCCAGGCGGCCGAGGCGGCGAGTTCGAGCAGCGCGGCCAGGCTGGCGCTCGCGATAGCAGGGCGCGCGCGGCGAAGGCGTGGTGGGTAGGTGCGGGTGGGGTGCATGTGGGGTTCTCCATCGACGGCGCAGTGGTGCGCCGTTGTTCGATGGGAGGACACGCGAGACCTGCGAAAGGTGACAGCGCGCTTCAAAATTCCTGCCGCGCCGCCAGGCTGAAGCGCCGCGGCGCACCAGGCGAGACCCAGGCGTTGTTGTAGGCGCTGGCGTACCAGGTGCGGTTGAACAGGTTGTCGAGCTGCAACGACAGGTGAAACCCCGACTGCTGCCATTGCGTGGTCAGCCGCGCCGTGGTGTAGGAGGGCAGTTGCGGCGTCCCCGAGTCGCCGGTCCGCGGGCCCATGTGGGTGACCCCGCCGCCGAGTGTCAGCTGGCCGCCGCCCAGGGGCTGGTCGTGCAGCAGCAGGAGGCTGCCGCTGATCCGCGGAAACTGCGGCAGCGCGCGTTGCAGCCAGGCTGCCGCGGCCACGCTGCGCCAGCCGGGCGCGATCTCGCCCTGCAGCTCGGCCTCGAGCCCGCGGCTGTGCGCGCGTGCGGCGGCGATGCTGAAGTCGGGGTGCTGCGGGTCGGTGACCAGCACCTGGCGCTTGACGATGTCGAACGCCGCCAGTGCGGCCGCGAAGCGCCCGTCAGGGGGCTGCCACTTCAGGCCGGCTTCGCGTGCGCTGCCGCGTTCGGGCTCGAAGGCCTGCCCGGTCACGTCCACGCCCACGTTGGGCCGGAACGAGGCGCCGTAGCTGGCGTAGGCCGCCCAGCCCGCGGCGGGCCGCCAGGTCAGGCCTAGGCGAGGTGTGGCGGCCTGCACGGTCTGCGCGTGGGTCAGGTCGGCCAGGCGGTCATGCACCCGCTGTTCGAAGCGGTCCTGGCGCAGCCCGATCAAGAGCCGCCACTCGGGCGCCAGCGCCAGTTCGTCCTGCAGGTACCAAGCCAGCCCGCGCTGGCGCTCGGTGGTGGACAGGAAGTCCTGCGGCTCGGGCAGCGGGCTGCCGTGGTAGACCGGCTGGAACACGTCGATGCCGTAGTCCGCCCATTGCGCCGAGGGTGTGCGCTGCATGCGCTGCGCCAGGCTGAAGCGAAACCCCTCCACGCCGAACAGCATCCGGTGCGCGAGCCCGCCGGTGCGCAGCGTGCCCAGCAGGTCGACTTGCACGGCCTGGTCGCTGGACGCGAAGTCGCGCCGGCGGCGTTGCCGCCACAGCCAGCCATCGCGGTCCAGCGACTCCAGCCCGGCACCGTAGGCGTGGCCATAGGTGCTGTCGCCGTTCATCGTGCCGCGGCGCGCCATCAGGCCCGCGTTGATCGACCAGCCGTCGGGCAGGCGCTGCGTCAACCGCAATTGGTGTGTCTGGTTCACGAGCGTGATGTCGCCGTCGTCGGGCTCGCCGTAGAAGCGGCTGATCGGCACCTTGCCCAGCTGGCCGCCCACCGCCACCACGCCCCGGTCCAGTGGCGCGCGCTGGCGCAGCCACTCGCCGTCGTAGCGCAGCGTGGTGCCCACCACGGGCTGCCACGCCAGCGCCGGGGCGAGCAGCTCGCGGCGCGTGCGCACGTGGTCGCGGAAGCTGCCGTTGTCCTCCGCTGCGGCGTTCAGGCGCAGCGCCGTGGCGTCATCGAGCCGGCCGCCGAGGTCCAGCGCCAGGCGCTTGGCGTCCCAGCTTCCTGCGCGTGCCTCGATCGATCGTGCGGGCAGTGCCTCGCCCGGAAGGGGCGCCTGCCGGGTCACGACGTTGAGGGTGCCCCCCGGTTCAGACGCGCCGTACAGCGCCCCCATGGGGCCGCGCAGGAATTCGAAGCGCTCGACGTTGGCGCTGTCGCGCGGCGCGTTATAGCCGCGGTTGCCGGCCATGCCGTTGCGCAGCAGGCTCATGCCTGTGTCCTCGTGGCCGGCAAAACCGCGCAGCGCGATGTTGTCCCAGGTGCCGCCGAAGTCGTTCTGCCGGGATACGCCGGGAACGTGTTCAAGCACGTCGTTGAGGCGCAGCGCGCCGACGGAGTCGATCAGCGCGCGGTCGACCGTCGTCAGGGCCTGCGGCGTGTCCAGTGCGGCAGCGCCGCTGCGGGCGGCGGCGCCCGCGGCCAGAGGCGTTTCGTCGCGCGTGGCCACCACGCGCACGACAGGCAGGGCCGGACCGCCCTCCGCCGCGGATGCAGGGCCTGCGGGCGCAGCGTTCGGCGGCAGAGCCTGCGCGCGGATCAACACGAACAGCCCGGGGCTGGGTTGCGTGGCGGCCAGGCCTGTGCCTTCCAGCCACCGCGAGAGAGCCTGGTGCGCCGACAGGCGGCCGGTGACGCCACCACTTCGCAGGCCCCGCAGCAGCGCGGCGTCTGCCTGCACCGTGATGCCCGCCTGCGCGGCGAGGGCCGGCAGTTGGTCGGTCATGGGGCCGGCGGGCAGATCGAAATCCAGGTCCGCGGCAATTGCGGGCAGAGGCAAGCACGCGGAGAGCGCCAGCGCGAGCAGGACGCTGCGGCGCATGTTCAGGCCTGGGGCAGCACGCTGGCCCACCAGCGCGTGCGCCAGACCACGCGCACCGGCAGCGTGGCCGGCAGTGCGTCGAGGACCTCTTCGCTGCGGTCGAGCTGGAAGGCCCCGCTCACCCGCAGGTGGGCCACGGACGGGTCGCAGTGCAGCACCCCGCGCCGGTACCGGCCAAGTGCGAGCAGGAAGTCGTCCAGGCGCTGCTCCTGAGCGACCAACAGGCCACGCGTCCAACTGGCGGCGTGCGGGTCGGCCTGTCGAAGCGGGCTGAAGGTCTCGCCGTCGAAGTCCACGGCCAAGCCCGCGGCCACCGTTTGCGCAGCGCCGTGCGACAGGCGAGCGGCGACCGCGCCTTCGAACACGGCGAGGCGGGCGCGTTCGTGTCCGGACAGCACCAGGAAGCGCGTGCCGAGTGCCCGCAAGTCGCCCCAGGCCGTGCCGAGCAGGAAGGGGCGGGCGGCATCCGCTGCGGTCTCGACCAGCACCTCGCCGTGGCGCAGCGTGACGCGGCGCTGCGCCTGCGTGTAGGCCACGTCGAGCGCGGTGTCGGTGTCGAGGTGCAGCCTCGTGCCGTCGGGCAGCTCGAGGTCACGCCGTTCGCCCACGGCGGTGTGGTGATCCGCCGCCAGGGTGTGGCCCCAGCCCGTCCAGGCCATGTAGCCGGCGGGCGCCGCCAGGGCCAGTGCACCGAGTCCGCGCAGCGCTCGGCGGCGCGCGGGCTTCGGCCGGGCGAGCACCTGGCGGGCCACGGCGGGCGGCAACCGGCCGATGTCCTGGTGCACTTGCATGGCGCGCTGCCAGGCGCGCTCGTGCTCGGGCGAGGCCTTGCGCCAGCACTCGCAGGCGGCGAGATCGTCCGCGCTCGCGTCACCGGCATGCAGGCGCGCGAGCCACGCCGCCGCGGCGCGCACGGCGGCGCGGTCGAGCGGGGCTTTCGGGTCCGTGGGGAGAAGCGGCGCGGCGCTCACTCGGTCGCGAGGATGCACGCCTCGAAGGCCTGGGCCATGTAGCGCTTGACGCTGCGCTCGGTGACCGACAGCTCGACGGCTATCTGCCCATAGGTCAGCCCGTCGAACTGCGACAGCAGGAAGGCCTGCCTGGCGCGTTCGGACAGGGTGGCGAGCGCGGCATCGATGAGATGCAGCGCCTGTCGCGCGACGGCCTGTTGCTCGGGCGATGGCCAGCTGGCCTCGGGCAGCGTTGCCAAGGCTTCAGCCCAGGCCTGCTCCAGCGACAGGCGGCGGAAGTGGTTCGCCACCAGCCGGTTGGCCACGGTGGCCAGGAAGGCGCGTGGCTCGTGCAGCTCGGCCGCATTGGCGGCGCCGCGAAGCCGGGCGTGGATGAGCCGCAGGAAGGTGTCCTGCGCCAGGTCGGCCGCCTGGTGCGTGCAGCCGAGCTTGCGGCGCAGCCAGCCGAGCAGCCAGAGGTGATGGTCACCATAAAGCCGGGCCAGGTTTGGCGCCCAGTCCGGGGTTGGCGCGGGGAAAGGGGAGGAAGCGACGGGCACGGCGCGGCACTCGAGGGCCGACGAACCGTCGGCGAAGAGTGAATGAGAATTAATGGCATCAGTGTACGTGAAGAGTTGCGCCACCCGCCCATATTCGCTACGACCGCCAATCGCCCAGTACGCCCCTTCTGCGCAGGCCCAGCAGGCGTGCCTCCAACTCCAGATACTGGCTGTCGTGCAAGGCGTTGACGCAGGCATCACGGCCTGCGCGCAACACCTCTACAGGCAGCTTCCGCGACGCTTCCCGAGACAGGACCACGATGGGCAGCAGCGGCCGTGCCGCATGCAGGCGTGAGATGGCCGGCAGGGCCTGCCGGGTTTTCGCCCCGACATCGAGAACGGCAACCACGCACCAGCCGCTCAACTGGCGAACCCGATCGGGGGCCGCATCGGCTGCGACGACCACGTCAAAACCTCGATCCATCAGCAAGCCGGCGAGCTTGCGGAGGCGTACCTTGGTCTCGCCTACCAGGAGGACCGGGCCAGGAAAGAGGAGGGCGGACATGGCAACCATTGTTTCCAGGGATCGCCTTGAACGCTGAACCGTGCGCGGTCACCACTGATACGATCCTGATCAATTCACTGGCCGAAGGCGAAACAGGCGTAGACCGTCCAGTTCGGGTTCACAGTTCGAAGACGACGTTCACCAGAACCTGCCGGGGCGTTCCGAGCGGCAGCACGTTGTTGTTCAGGCCGCCGGCGTAGTAGTCCTTGTCGAACAGGTTCTTCACCGTCAGACCGGCGCGCCAGTGCCGGGCCTGGTAACCCAGGCCGGCGTCGAACACGGTGTAGGCGGGCACCACGTAGTCAAAGCTGTAGCCACGCTTGTCGCTCTCGTGGCGCAGGCCTGCGGTGGCTGACCAGCCGTGCAGCAAGCCGCCGGTAAAGCGGTGGCCCACCTGGGCGTTGACGGCGTGCCGCGGCACGTTGTCGAGCCGCTTGCCTACGCGGGCGGCGGTGTTGTCCTGGGTCACCTCGGTGTCGCTGTAGGTGTAGGCGGCGCTCAGCGTCCAGCCGCCATCGAGTTCGGCGTTGAGCTCGGCCTCGAAGCCCTTGGCGCGCTGCTCGCCAGTTTGCACGCTGAAGCCTGTGTTCACCGGATCGGCGGTGGTCACGTTGCGGCGCTTCAGGTCGTACACGGCCAGCGCGCCCTGGACCCGGCCGCCATCGGATTGCAGCTTGACGCCCACTTCCACCTGCTGGCCGGTTTCCGGGGTGAACTGCTGGCCGTCGAAGTTGGTGCCCTCGACCGGGTAGAACGAATTGGCCACGCTCGCATAGGGCGCGACACCCGGCGTGACTTGGTACATCAACCCGGCATTGCCGGTGGTCTTGCTGGGCCGTTGCGAGAGTTCGGCACCGGTCAGGTGGTTGGTCGTGGTGTTGCGCACGCGATCGTGGCGCGCGGCCAGGCTCAGTGTCAGCTTGTCCTGCAGGCGGATTCGATCGCGCAGGTACAGGCCGACGTCGACGATGTTGCTGGTGTCGTCCGCGTTCGGCGTGGCCGGGCAGTTGATGGGGGCGCCGTAGACCGGGTTGTACAGGTCGAGTGCCGGCACCGTGCAAGTGGAGGAGGCGAGGCGGATGATGTCGCGCCGCAGGTCCAGGCCGGCCATCAGGCTGTGCTGCAGCGGCCCGGTCGTGAAGTCTCGTTGCAGGTTCTGGTCGGCCATCAGGCTATGGCCGGGGATGTCCTGGACGCGGCCGGTGCGGGCCTGGGTGCGGTTGTCGGCCCTCAGCGCGTTGTGGAACACGGCCAGGCCGTCGACATCGAAGCGCTGTGCGCGCACGTTCTGGCGCAGCGTCCAACCCGAGGCGAAGCGGTGTTCCAGGGCCCAGCCCACGCTCGCCGCCCAGGCGCGGTAGGGGCCGAAGCCGGGCTCGCCGGCGAACAGGCTGCGGTCCAGCTTGCCGTTCGGGTTGTCCAGCAGCGTGCCGTAGGGCGACAGGCCCTGCTGGCGGATGTACTCGCGGTTCTGGTAGCTCGTCAGCAGCGTGAGGTCGGTGTCGGGGCCGAGGTCCAACGTCAGCGAGGGGGCCAGCCAGCGCTTCTTGAAGTACACGTGCTGCGTCGGGTCGTCACTGTCGGAGACCAGCGCATTGAGGCGCCAGGCCGCCTTGCCGCCTTCGGGGGACAGCGGTCGGCCCAGGTCCACGGTGGCTTGCTTCATGCCGTAGTTGCCCAGCGTGAACCCGACCTCGCTGAAGCTCTCCGCCCGGGGCCGCTTGCTGACGAGGTTGACCATGCCGCCGGGCTGCACCAGCCCGAAGTTGACGGAGGCCGGCCCCTTGAGCACTTCCACGCTTTCGGCGCCGAAGAGCTCCTGCGCGATCCAGGTGTCGCTGCCTTGCTTGAGCCCGTCGAGGTACACCGATTCGGTGGCGCGCACGCCGCGGATGATGAAGTCGTCCCAGCCGCGCCGGCCGTAGTTGCCCGAGACCACGCCGGCCACGCCCTGCAGCGCGTCGGTGAGCGACTGCACGCCGCGTTCGTCCATCTGCGCACGGGTGAGCACGGAGACCGATTGCGGCGTCTCGAAGAGCGGTGCGCCGGACTTGGTGGTGCTGGCTGCCGCCTTGGTGGCGACGATGCCGCTGTCGGCCGCGGCCCGCACGCGCACGGGGGGCAGTTCGCTTTCCGGAGGTGTTTGTGGTGCGTGCGCGGCGGATGCCGGGCTTGCCGGTGCAGCGGGCGGCGCTTCGGTCTGGGCACGGGCCCCGGCAGCTGCCAGCAGGGCAGCCAGCGCGATGGACGTATGGGAGAAAGTTGGCGTGCCGGTCTGGCGTTGGATCTGGAGACGATGCATGAAAAAAGGAGACGTGGTTGAGTTCAGATGACAAGGGGGCAGGGCACGCCGCACGCGGGCATGCACCCCCGCGCTGCGGTGGCGCATGTGTCATGGCGTTGCGATGGTGCCCAGCAGGGCAGCGGTGCCTGCCATGGCCAGGCACCAGCGTGGCTTCCAGGCCAGCAGGAGCACGCTGGCCGCGCCCGACACCGCCATGGCGCCGATCCAGGTCAGGCAACCCAGTGACCAGCCCTCGATTCGCACCGCATGGGCCAGCACCATCAGGAGGGCGGCGGCGCCGCTGCAGCGCCAGCCTCGGTGTGCCCAGGCCGAGCCCTCGCGGCCGAAGACCTGCTCATGGTGGCGTGGCATGGCCAGGGCCAGGGCGCACCAGGCGGCCAGGGACCACAGCAGGGCCGTCATCGCTGGGTTCTCCAATGGAGCGGGCGCCACGCCACCAGGCGAGGCCTTGGCGCGATGCCGGCTTGCGTTTGGTGACGCAGCCGCCACGTGGCATAACCCGCCGCCGCTGCGACGGCCAACAACGCCAGGTCGACGCCCAGCGGCGCCCGGCGCCCGCTGTTCAGCATGGCCCAGGGGCCGTCGCCGCTGCCCGCCCAGTTGGCCAGCACGGCCGCCAGGGAGATGGCGCAAAGCGCCGCGCATTGCTGCACCCAGTGACGCTGCCCGTGCCGCAGCGCGGCGGCATGGCACAGGCTGGCCGCCCACAAACCGAAGAACCAGCGCATCGAGGCCGCCAGCGGCGTGGCACCCCAGGTCCACCATGCGGCGGGCAAGGTGTTCAGCAGCATCACGCCGGCACTGGCCAGCAGCAGGCCGCACACCGAGGCCACCGTCAACACCTGCACCCAGCTTGCGCCGCGCCAGCCCAGGCGGGCATGGCGTTGGGCGCGTTTTTGCACCCACACGATGCTGCCGGTGGCCAGCATCACGCAGCCGCTCAAGCCCATCAGGAAGTAGAGCCAGCGCAGGGTCCAGTGTTCGAACTGGATCAGGTGCAGGCCGGCGATGAAACGTTGCACGCGCGAAGCGGCGGGCAACGCCTCGGCATGCAGCAACGCGCCAGTGCCTGCATCGAAGTACAGCGTGCCTTGCTCCAGCGCCACGCGGCGGCCGTAGGCACGGCGCACTTCAACCACCGCATGGGCGTCGCGCGGCTGGCGCACGATGACGAGTTGCACCTCGCCCGGCTGGCCTGCGGCGGCCCAGTGGGCGCGGGCCTGCGTCGCCAATGCATCGATCGAGGCCCGCCGCTCGAGCGGGCGTTTGGCCGCCGGGCGGCTGAAGCGCGACAGCACCTCCTTCGAGTAGGCGGCCGTTTCCCCGCCGTACACCCAGGCGATGGCCGGCTGCAGGTAGACCGCGGCGAAGACGATCAGCCCCGACAACGCGATCACGAAGTGGAAGGGCAGCGCAAACACTGCCGTCACGCTGTGCAGATCCAGTGCGGCGCGTTGCAGGGCCTTGCGCGGGCGGAAGGTGAAGAAGTCCTTGAAGATGCGCCGGTGCGTGGCCACGCCAGAGACGATGGCCACCAGCATGGCCATGGCGGCCAACCCCACCAACCATTCCCCCAGGTCCAGCCACTTCAGGTGCAGGCTGTAGTGGAAGGGATAGAAGAGTTGCGTGCCCAGCGCTGCACCTTGTTCAGGCAGCAGTTCGCCGGTGGCCGGGTGCAGATCCCGAGCGCCCCGCTCGACGCCCCCACCTGACCAGCCCAGCCGCAGTGTGGGTGTGCGTTCGGCCGGCGGGTAGATCAACCAGGATGCCGCCTTGCCGGGGGCGAGCCGCTCCAGCAGCGGCAGCGCCTGGTCCAGCGACGGCCCGGGGTTGCCGGCTGCGGCCGGTGTGGCCAGCCGCGTGTGGGGTTGCGCCCAGCGGTCGATCTCGCGGTCGAAGACCGCCAGCGTGCCCATCAGGAAGATGGTGAACAGCAGGCTGCCGAAGATCACGCCGCACCAGGTGTGCACCTCGTCCATGGCGAGGCGAAAGCCTTTGGGCCGGCGGTCCGGGGGCGGTGTGTCTTGCGGGATCATGGTGTCCGTCACGATGTTCAGCGCCACGCTGCGGCGAGTGCCGCCAGCAGCGCGGCGGCGGCCAGCAACTCGCCCCAGGCGCGCCGTGCGCTGGGAGCGACGAAGGCGCGCAGCCCGGCCAGCAGGTAGACCACGAAAGCGGCCATGCCGGCGCAGACCATGGCCTCGCCGCGGCTCCAATGCGCGCCCTGTTGAAGGGCCGTGGCGAGCGCCGCGGCGAAGGCCAGCATCAGCACGTAGCCGCCCAGCACGGCGGCCAAGGCTCGGCTTGCTGCGGGAAGGGCGGCCTTCAGGGGGCTTGATGGCCTTGGCGTGGGTGGGAGGGGAACGGTTGCGCTCATGGCAGCTTTGCCGGGTTTGAGGAAATTCGTGTGGGCCCGCGAGGGCATTGCAGCGCCGTGTGGCGGCCCGAGTCGGACGCCCGTGGTGACCGAAGGCTCGCGATGGCTGGCTTCGAGTGGGTTCGCGCCGCGGCCGGAAGGGCCGCGTACGCTTGACCGAGCCGCATTGTAATGCGAATGAGTATCAGTAGCGGCCGGGCGGCGGCTCGAATGGCGGGTGAATTCCAAGACCAGGGGGCTCAGGCGGGGAGACCGTCTGTCGCGATCACGCAGCCGAACGGCGCGAGGTCGGGGTTCCCTTGCGCTGACAGGCCCAGGCCGCGCGCATACAGGCTCGTCAACCCCGTCATCTCGGCCGGAAGCTCAACGGGATTGCCCGACAGGTTGACGACCACCTGCACCGCCTGGCTGGCCGCGCGCCGCCAGTACCCGATGACCCCAGGGGGCAGGCCTGAGATGAACTCGGTGCTGCCTTGCCGAAGGGCGGCCCAGCCGTTTCGCAAACGGATCAGGGCCTGGTGGTGGTGGAACGTGTCGTCGTCGAACGCTGACCAATCGAGTTCGAAGGGTTCGAAGAGGCTCGTCCACGTGCGCCACGACGGTTCGTCGAATTCCTGGCCCATCAGCAGGTGGGGCACGCCGTCGAGCGTGAGGACGATGGCGGCGGCGGCGTGGTGCAGGTTGCGGCCGAACAGCGCGGTGGCGCGGCCCTGTTCCTTTTCCTCGAGCCAGCGCAGGCGCAGCGCGCCGCGCGGGAAGCTGTAGGTGGAGGCGTTCCAGTACGCGGCGAAGTCGTCCGAGGTGGCGTCGCCCCGGGCCACCTGGTGGATCAGGTCGCGCGTGCCCCCTTCGTAGGTCAGGTCGCAGCTGTCGAGGTGATGGAACTCGTCGTAGGCCTGCGAAATGATGCCGATGTGCGGGTGATCCGCGGTCAGCGCGGCGCGGATCTCGCTGAGGAAGTCGAGCGGCGTGATGTCCGAATCATCGAAGCGCAGGCCGTCGAAGCCGAAGCGGGTCAACCAGCTCTTCATCGCCTCGATCAACCAGTGGCGCAACGCGGGCTGGCTGAAGTCGAACCCCGCGAAGTGATCGCGCAGTGGCACTGCATAGTGCAACTCGCCGCGGGCATCGTGCGTGAACCACTCGGGGTGCTCGACGGTGAGCACGTTGTCCCGGCTCGCGCGGTTGAGGGTCCAGTCGAGTACCACGCGCATGCCGCGTGCATGCAGGTCATCGACCAGTGCACGCAGGCCGTCGGCATCCCCGAGTGCCGGGTCGATGGCGGTGAAGTCGCGCACGGCGTACGGGTCGCCCAGGGAACCGGTGCGCCGTTCGATCCCGATCGGGAACACCGGCATCAACCAGATCACCGTGACGCCCAGCTCACCCAGGTAGTCGAGCCGCTGGCGGAGCCCGGCGAAGGTGCCGCCGAAGGCACGCACCGACAGCTGGTACACCACGCCGTCGCGCAACCAGCCGGGGCTCTTCAGCGCGGCATGGCGGCGGTGCACGCCGGTGGGGTGCGTGGCATCGATGGTGCCCTGGCGCACGAAGACGCCGCCCTGGTCGTCCACGGTGAAGCTCGAGTTGTTCTGCCCGTCCTCGGACACCCAGGGGTTGGCAGGATCGCGGATCCACTGCGTGCCGTCCACCACGTACTTGTAGAGGTGGCGCCCCGTGGCGATGGGCAGGGTGGCCTGCCAGGTGGTGGGGCCCGTGCGGGTGAGCGGGCAGGTGTCGCCCACCCAGCTGTTGAAGGTGCCGGCCACCGCGACTTGTTGCACGCCAGGTGGCGTTTCGAACGTGAACAAGACACCGCCCGGGGCGCGGCGGGGGAGGAGGGCGGTGCGGGCGGGGTCGAGGGTGGTGGACATGCGGTGAACTCTGAATCGGTCAAGACGGCGCCGATTGTGACGCCTTGCGGCCGTTCCGGGCGACCAGATTCAGCGTTCGCGCACAGCGTCCTCTTCGTGCACGGACTGCGCCGGCTTGACGAGGTCGCTGCGGCTCACCAGGCCCACGAGGCGGCGGGTGCCGGGGTGGTCCACCACGGCCAACCGTTCGAGCCCCGTCGTTGCCATGACCTGTGCGGCCTTCCGGCAGGTGTCGTCGGCGATGGCCACGTCGGCGTCATCGCCGTCGAAGAGGTCTCCTGCGGTGAGTGCCGCCGCGTCGCCGCGTGCGAGCCGGTCGCGGTCGAGCATGCCCACGAAGCGGCCGTCGCCGGTGACCACGGGGAAGGCGCGGTGCACCTGGCCCGCGCCGAACCAGCGTTCGGCCACCTCGGCCAGCGCCGTGTAGGCGGGCACGGTCTGCGGCGTGCGGGTCATCACGTCGCCCACGTGAACTCGTTCCTGCGGGTCCACGCCGTATTCCCGGTAGACATGCCGGCCGCGGCGGGCGATGCGCTCGGTCATGATCGAGCGGCGCATCAGCAACACGCTGACGCCGTGTGACACCGCACAGGCCAGCAGCAGCGGAAGCAGGGCGTTGCCTGCGCCGGTGAGGCCGAACGCGAACGCCGTGGCGGTCAGCGGCGCCCCCAGCACCCCGGCCAGCACCGCCGCCATGCACACGAGCGGCCACAGTGCCGCATCGCCCCCCGGCAGCACCGGCGACAGCACGAGGCCGAGCCCCGCGCCGATCATCAGCAACGGCGCCAGCACACCGCCCGAGGTGCCCGACCCCAAGGCCACCACCCACATCGCGGCCTTCACGGCCAGCAGCGACAGCGCGGCGCCGACCAGCAGGCGGTGGTTCAACAGGTCCGCGATGACGTCGTAGCCCACGCCGAAGGCCCGCGGCTGCCACCAGCCGCCCAGGCCCACTGCCAGCCCGCCAAGCGCCGGCCACCACATCCAGTGCAGCGGCAGGCGGTGGAACAGGTCCTCGACGGCATAGAGGGCCCGCGACATGCCCGCCGACAGCAACCCGGCCAGCACACCCGCCACGACACACGATGCCAACGCCGGCCAACCCGCGGGCGCCGTCTCCAGCGGGAACAGCCGGCCGGCCTCCAGCAGCAGCGGACGCATGAAACCTGCCACCGCGCACGCGATGGCCACGGGCAGCAGGCTGCGCGGCCGCAGCTCGAACAGCAGCAGCTCCACGCCCAGCAGCACCGCGGCGAGGGGTGTGCCGAACACGCCGGTCATGCCCGCGGTGGCACCGGCCACCAGCAACGTCTTGCGTTCGGAGGCGGACAGGTGGAAACGCTGGCCCAGCAGCGAACCGATGGCCCCGCCGGTCATGATGATGGGCCCTTCCGCACCGAACGGCCCGCCGGAGCCGATCACGATGCCCGACGACAGCGGCTTCAGGAGGGCCACCTTCGGCGACATGCGGCTCTTGCCGAAGAGGATCGCCTCGATGGCCTCCGGGATGCCGTGGCCGCGGATCTTCTCGGTTCCGAACCGGGCCATCAGCCCGACGATGACACCGCCGATCACCGGCAGCGCAATCACCCAGGCGCCGAGCGTGTGCCCGGCCGGCGACTGGTCGGCGATGGAGACCGTCTGGAAAAAGAACAGGTTCGTGAAAAAGCGGATCAGCGTCAGCAGCACGAGGGCGGCCACGGTGCCCAGCGCACCGATGGGCACGGCCAGCGCGGCGATCAGCAACAGGCGGGGTTGAGCCGCGTAGTCGCGGGCGGGGTGGGGCGAGAGGGCCATGGGAGCGTAGGATTCGACTGCGACGTGACCCCGAATTACATCACGTCATGATCTAATTTGACCGCCGCCGCACGATGCCCCCTCGTACCTCTTCGCGCACTTCTCCGCGCACTTCGCCGTTGTCCAAGGCCGATTTCGAGTCGTTGTCAGAGTTCCGCTACCAGCTGCGCCGATTCCTGCGCTTCAGCGAAGAGGCGGCGCAGGGGGAAGGACTGACCCCGCAGCAGTACCAGCTGCTGCTGCACGTGAAGGGCTATCCCGGCCGGGACTGGGCCACGGTGGGGGAACTGGCCGAGCGGCTGCAGATGCTGCAGCACGGCGTGGTGGCGTTGGTGGGCCGGTGCGTGGCGGCGGAACTCTTGACACGCGAGCCGGGTGAAAGCGACCGGCGCCAGGTGATCATTCGGCTCACGCCCGCCGGCGACACCTGCCTGCGGCGGTTGGCCGAACGGCACCGGGCCGAGTTGCAGGCGCTGTCAGGGGTGTTCCAGGTGGCGCACATCTCGGCCTTCAACGACCGCACGTGAGCTATTGCAAGGCGCGCATGGTGAGTGCCGACAGGTCTGCCACCGGCTGGCCCCAGCGGTCGCCGGCGGGTTCGGCCACCACATCGTCCACACGGAACGGGTTCGGCCGCAGGCAGCGCGGGCAGTTGTCGACGGCCTCGATAAAGACGAACTCGCACCCGTGGCAGCACATGGTGCCCGAGCGCAGCTCGGCCGCCGCCAGCTCGGCGAACACCGTGGGACGCATGGCCGCCACCGTCGCCAGGCAATCGGGGCAGTCCTCGTGCGGGTAGGAATGGTTGGCACAGAACATGGGGGGCTCCACGGCGCTGAACACACGCCAAGCCACGATGTTCCGCCCATCGGCCGTCGCCCGCGCGGGGAATAACACCCGGAATCGCTGCCAGATCGGGGGTGCGGCGCCTATCGGCTGGCGGCGGGCGGCAACGGGATGCCAGGCGACACGTTCACGGGCGTGGTAGCTGCCGGGATGTCGGGGCCTCCTGGTTCAGGCATCGAAGCGGAAGGACCCATCGAGGTCGTTCGGCCGTGCCGGATCAAAGGCATAGAAATCCGTGGCGGTGTGCCAGGGGTTGACCTCGATCAGGCGCAGGTCGCCGACGGTCATGTCCGCGGCGGGTTGGCGAAGCAGGCACAGGTCGAACACGGCGTTGTGCAAGCCCGAGCGCCGTGTGCATTCCGCGGTGAACACCAGCAACAGGGCCTGCACGGTGACGGCATGTTGCTCGAGCCGTGGATTGCGCACCCCGTCGGTGGGCCGCTGGCTGATGCCCACGCACTCGCCGTTGCGCACGAGGCAACGGAACTCCAGCCCGGTTGGAATGGGGACCCACTCGCGCAACGTGATCACGGGCAGGGCACCATCGAGTTCGAGCCAGGCGGCGTCCTCATGAAAACGCCGTGACTCGTGGAGCATCACGAGCGCGGTCCATGGGTCGTCGACCCGACCCGCCTGGCGCCGGAAGAACGGACTGTCCTTCGGGCTTCGGGTGTGGGTGCGGACGAAGGCCTGGCCGCCGAGCTTGTCGAGCGCGTCGTGCAGCTTCCCCAGCAAGCCGGCCACCACGGGATCGGAGCGGCCCCACACCGGCCCTTTCCACAAGGGCCCCTTCCGCACGGCGAGGGACTCGGCGACGTTGAGGTACACCGGCTCAGTCTTGAACGACAGGGCCTTCAAGGCCTCCGGCCATTCGGTCAGGAACGTGGGGCGGGCGTAAGCGAGAAACGCCCGCGGGTCGAGTGGGGTCATCGAGGGTGCCAGTCCTTGTCCGAATCGGGCGGCAATGCCATCTCCCAGGCGTTCCAGTCGGTAGGACTGCGCTCCATGCGGTTGATGAAATCGATGAAGTCGGAGGCTACCCAGGCGACGTTGTGGTACGGGTCGGACGCGGCGTCTTCTTCGCTGCCCAAGGCCTGGTAGGACCAGAACAGCACCTCGCCGAAGCGGTCCGGGCGGAGGTCGAACACATAGCGTCCCCCCCCGCCATCGCCGACAAACGCAAACGTCTGTGGGGGAAGAAGGTGACCGATGTCCTGGTGCGTTTGCAGGAGATTCGACGCGGTTTCGGGTTGACCGGTGATCCGGTAGAAGGAGGCCAGTGTTCCAGCATGGTCCGACACGTCGGCGGCGCTGCCGGCGGGCCACCACAGGCGCAGGATGGGAGGGCGATCGGGGTCGCCGCTCGTCAGCGTCGGATTGGCACCATTGAAGCGCAGCAGGTAGCGTTCGTAGTCCGTCGGAAGCGCGATGCCGCCGAGCGCGGCTTTGAGCGCGTCGATTTCTCCCTGCGTGACGGCGGGCCCTGCGTGCTCGAACGTGATGTCTTTTCTCAGCATGGTTCGGTTTTCCTGGAATCTCGGATCGGTGACGACCGACGCGCCACTGGTGTGTGCCGCGCCGCTGTCCACAGGGCGTGCCGTGGTCGGGTCCTTGTCGAGCGCGATCATTCCGGGCGCCAATCCATATCCGAGTCGGGGGGCAATGCAGCTTCCCAGATGTTCCAGTTGGCCGGCTCGATCTCGATGCGGTTCAGGAAGTCGATGAAGTCACGAGCGACCCATGCAACATTGTGGTACGGCTGCTGGGCAAGCATCTCCGCCCCGGCGAGATGCAGGTAGCTCCAATGGAGCACTTCGCCGAAGCGGTCGGGCCTCAGGTCGAAGAGGAATCGGCCGCCTCCGGCACTGTTTGCAAAGGCGATGCTCGACGGTGGCAGCAGGTGGGCGATGTCATGGTGCGTGGTCAGCAGGTCGGAGACGACCTTGGGGTCGACGTCGATCTTGTGCATCTCGCCGAGCATCACGCCGTGCCCATCGTCGGCGCCCGGTGACCCGACTGGCCACCACACTCGCAGCAACTGGCTCAAGGGGCGGTCGTCGAGGACGATGTCAGGCGCCGCGCCGTTCAGGCGCAACATGTAGCGTTCGTATTCCTGGGGCAGTTGGATGCCGCCCAGCGCGGCCGTCACGCGGTCGAGGTCGGCCTGCACGATGGCCGGGCCCGGGCGGTCGAACTTGATGTCTTTTCTGAGCATGGTGAATCCTAGAAGGTCTTGTCCTTGACGATCGACGCGCCGCCTGTGTGCGCCGCGCCGCTGCCGCCACTGGACATCGACTTGTTGTGAAGGTCTACCGGCAGCAACTCCATCGTGGCGCCATCCTCCTTGTGATGCCAGACATACCCGGGCGGTTCGGTCCCCTTGATCCCGGGACCCGGCCAATCCGGCTTGTTCTCCTTGATCCGCATCGCGTCCCGAGCCGCAGTCATGTCCGAACCAGTATTTCCCTTCATCGCGGGGATTTCCACGCTGTCGATCTTGATGGGAAGGCCGTCCTTGCCGGTCGCCGTGGAGAAGTCCGGATACCCATTCTTGTATTCAACGTTGTAGTCGCCACCTTCGCTGGTCCACTTGCCGTTGCCGCGCGACCCCGGTGGATCCCAGGTACCCCGCGTGGGCAACTGCGTGCCGAACTTCTGCACCTCGGGATCGCATTTCTTGCAGGCGTTCGCGGCTTCCTTGCGTGCGTCCTGGGCTGCCTTGGCTGCGGCCTTGCGGTTGGCGATGTTTCGGGCGGCGCGCGCGTCCTCCAATGCCTTGGCCGTGGTCTTGATCGACTCGGCAAGTTCTTTCAGCTTCTTGATGGCGCGGGCGCCCTTGGCCGTTTTTGCCACGGCGTCCCCGAGATACGGGATCATCGATACCGCCGACAAGCCCGCCCCGATCCAGTCGCCTTTGGCCAGGCTCATGACCGCGCTGATGCCGTCGCTGATCGGCGTGGGATCGACGATGCCGGCGGCATCGACTGCGCCCTGGGCAATTTCCCATTCCTTGCTCTGCGTGAGGCTCTTGAGCTTGTCTTCGAGCGCCGTGACCTGCTTGTCGGGGACCTTGTCGAGTTGCTGCAGCTTGTCGGTCATTTGGCTGGCGGCTTTCCATGGTCGCGCAGCCGGGCGGCTACCTCGTCCGCCCGAGCCTCCCAGTCGGCTGGCGTGCGACGGGCGCTCTCTGCCATCGCTCGGGCGAGGTCTTCCCTGGCCTGCGCCAGTTGCTCGGGTGTGGCAGGTGGGTACGGGCCAGGGCCCTGCGCCTGCTTCAGCCCCACCACCAGTTCTGCCCAGTCGTCGTCGGTGACCGGTTCCGTGGACAGGGGGCTCGACCGTTCGTCGGGATCGCGCCAGTAGCTGCCATCGCGGAACTCCCACGTCGAGGCCTCGAACCAGGCGTCATCGAAGTCGTCGCCGAAGATCCGGTCCCACCGCTCGGCCGCTTCGAGCGACGGGTCGCCCAACATCGCGGCGATCTGCGGGTGCTGGTCGAAGTTCGGGTTGATGCGGTACATCAGCAGCACGTAGGCCATCAGGTCCTGGTCGGCGGCAAGGCCGTGGCGGCGTGCCCGCTTGAAGCCGGCGAGGACGGACGCGCGGCGCATGCCGTCGGTTTCGCGGTAGGTGGGGTGGGCCTCGCGGATCGCGTCCATCGTGCGCTGGATGAAGGCCTCTTCGTCCTGCTGCAGCAACTGGTCGAACTGGTTCGGTGGAATGATCATGGCTCAGGCGGTCATCGCAACGGAGACGGTGTCGAAGGCCAGCCTCGGCTCGAATCCGCGTGCGCCGTGCAGCCGGCTGAACACCTGGGCGGTATCGGCGTCGTTGCCCTCCACGATGAACCAGTCGATGGCGTCGCGCAGGAATTCGTCGAGTTGCTCACCCGTGCAGGTGGGCAGGAAGGCACGCATCACGCGCGGGTCGTAGAAGCGGAAGTAGGCCCGCTTGCCGTTCGGCAGGGTGACGAAGAGGAAGTGGCGCAGGTGGTGGCTCAGCGCCTCGGGGGTGAGCGACGTGCCGAGGAACAGGCCCACGCTCGTGCCCCAGCCGTCTTGCAGGAGGCGGTCGGTCACCCGCGATTCGGGCGCCAGCTGCACCAGGTACGGGGCATAGCTGCCATAGGTAGCGGCCGACTGGCCGCGGTACAGGCTGGTGTAGGGGCAGTCGCCCCCCGCGAGCAGGGGCACCACCCCGGGGTCGCGGGCCGCGTCGAGCAGCGCGAACACGGTGGAGCCGGTCGAGAACAACAACGCCTCGATCCGGTCGGCCCGCAACAGGCGCCGCCGCCTTTCAGGCACCGTCGACACTTTCGACAAAGGGCGAGCCGTCGGCGGCCGCCTCGATCAGGCACTTGCCCTGGGCCTTGGCGCCGATCAGCACGGTGGGGAACCCGACCGCGATCACGCCGCCGTGCGCGGTCTTGTCGCCGAGGCGCGCCGCCGGCTTGCCGCCGATCAGCACCGTGGCCTCACCTTCGGCGATGGTGTCGGGCGGGCCCACGCAAAACGCCTTGTCGCCCTGGCGTGCCGCCGGCATGCCACCGATCAGCACGGTCACGCAACCCGGCGGCAGGATGGGGCCGCCCACGTGCGGCTTCGGGCCCGGATCGACCATCGGGCAGGTGTGCATGTCGGAGACGCGGGCGGCGGGTTGCATGGCGGGCTCGTGTCAGACCGGGTTGAACACGACGGTGCGCAGGCAGTCACGCGCACGCTCGGCGAACCCGAAGCTGAGCTTGCCCCAAGACTCCACGCGGGTGTAGCTGGCCTCTTCATCGAGTGACCGGCCGCGCGGGTAGTCGGTGAGTTGCAGGTTCTCGTAGCGCCCGAACACGGCGCTCTTCGGCACACACGCGCCGGACAGCGTGAGCACGAGGAATCCGGGGTGGGGTTGTTCCTTCTTGATGCGCAAGTCGAGGGTCTCGATCACCACGTCGTGGCTCAACGCGAGATCGGTGCCCTTGTAGAACGTGAAGTACTCGTTTTCGCTGTCGCGTGCAAGCACGACGTTCAGCGCGGACTCGATCTTGTCGGTGGCGAACGGCAGCCGCGTGGGCAGGTAGTCGATGACGGTCCAGAGGTCGAGGGTCTTCATGGGTTTTCCTTCGGGGAGGCGGCCTGCGGTGGAACAGCCGGGCAACACGATTGCAACCAGTGTTGCGGCGATCCAGCGGCGTGTGCGATCGGCCAGGTCATGGCTTCGCACCGTAGACCGAGTCATACCAGCCTCCGTAGTATTCGTTGTAGGTGGGGTTCGTGGGGCCCGAGACACGTTCGCCGTTGCCGAAGATCTGCCCGATCTTGTCGCGGGCGCCCGCGACGTTCCCGTCCTTCAAGGCCTGGTCGTAGGCAGCGTTGTAGCTCGGGTGGTTCGCCGGGTTGCCGGCAATGCCGATGTCGGGGCCGCCATTCTTCACGATCTCGCGCTGCACCTCGATGTTCTTCATCGTGGCCGCACCTTCGTCGCCCAGGGTGCCCTTGAGGTAGGCCGCCTTGCTGGAGCGGTCGTCGACGAACGGGTACTTCGCGTGGCCCACTTCGTGCGCGAGCACCTGCGTGGCCTGCTGGGGATCGGACTTGAGCGCGCTGTCGATCGTGATGACCTTCTTGCTGCGGTCGGCGTGGGAGCCACCGCCTGCCGGGCCGTCCTTGACCACCCAGCCATCCTTCTTGAGTTCGGCCAGGTCCTTCTGCAGGGTGGGCGACTTGGCCGCGATGTCGTCCACGTCGGGGCCGAGGCCCGTGGTTTCCTTGGCGGCCGGCGCACCCGCCGCCAACGCGGAAGAGGGCGCGGCCGGGCAGTTGATCTTCACCATCGGCGCGTTGATCTTGATCTCGCCCGGGGTCATCGTGATGGTGCTCGCGCCCACGGCCAGCACGAGTTTCGTGCTGCCTTCGATGAACACTTCCTTGCCGTTGGCGGTGATCTTGTCGGCGCCGGTGAGCGACATGGTCTTGCCGGCCTTGACCGTGACGTTGTCGCCAGCCGAGATGCCGCGGCTCTTGCCCACTTGCTCGTTGTAGACACCGCCCACCACGAAATTGGCGAGCCCCCCCACGTTGACGCTGTACCCGGCCCCCACGTTGACCATGTAGCCCAGCCCCACGTTGGCCACCTTGGCGAGGCCGACGTTCTGGATGTTGGCCATGCCCACCGTCTCGGTCAGGTTCTTCCCGATCTTGATGGCCTGGTTCTTTCCGATCGTCTGCTTGTGGTTGGCCCCGATGGTTTCGGTGTGGTTGCTGCCGATCTGCTCGGTGTGGTTGACGTCGATGTTGTTGAAGCGGTCGTGCTTGACCTGCACCATCTCGTCGTGGTCGATCACCTTGTTGCGATCGTGGCCCACCCAGTGGCTCTCGTCGTTCTCGACCTCGATGCGCTGGTTCTTCTCGGCGTGCAGCCACACCTCTTCGCTGCCCTTCTTGTCCTCGAAGCGCAGCGCGTTGGCGTTGTCGTAGCCGCCGCCCTGGCTCGAGCGGCTCAGGATGCCGGTCTGCGTCTGGTGCGCGGGCAGTTCCCACGGCGGCATGTTGGCGGCGTTGTAGACGCGGCCGGTGATGAGCGGCCGGTCGGGGTTGCCGTCGAGGAACTGGACGAGCACTTCCTGCCCGATGCGCGGCACCGCGATGAACCCGAAGTTGCTGCCGGCCCACGTGCTGGCCACGCGCACCCAGGCCGACGACTTCTCGTCGTACTTGCCTTCGCGGTCCCAGTGGAACTGCACGCGCACGCGGCCGAACTCGTCGCTGTGGATCTCGGCCCCCTTGGGGCCCACCACGATGGCCGTCTGCAGCCCGTAGATGCGCGGCTCGATGCTGTTGAACCCGCGCGCCGGCCGCCACGGGATCTTCTTGCGCAGGCACGTGATGCGGTTGTGGTAGTGGGCCGCGAGTGCCACGCCCGCGCTGTAGTTGTTCGCCGCGGTGTGTTGCACGTCGATCACGAGGAACTCGTGGTCGGTGGCGTTGCTGCCCAGCACCTCCTGGTCAAAGTGGCCGCCGAGGCGGAACCAGCGGCCCGGCAGCAGGCCCCGGAAATTGCCGATGGCCGAGAAGTGCTTGCCCGCGGCCTCGATCTCTTCCATGCGCAACCGCACGAAGGCCTGGCCCGCGTCGCGGGTGGGGAAACCGTAGGCCCCGGTGTACTCGTACACCTCCAGCTCGGGCACCTGGCCCTGCTGGTTCTGCGTGGGGGTGTCGCTCGACTGCGGCCGGGGGTTCTTGAAGTCGAAACTGGTTGCCGCGACCGACGTGGACGACAGGCGCCGCACCGGCGTGACCTGGTTGAAGCCGTGGTCCTCGGCCAGCGTGGCCTCGTCGTGGAAGGGAATGTCGGGGCCCGGTGCGTCCAGCGGGTTCGACAGCGTGGAGTCGCCGCTCAGCACCAGCGTGTGGCCATCGCGGCGGTGCTCGTACCAGTAATGCCAGCCGAGGGCTTCCCAGCGGCGGTGCAGGTAGTTGTAGTCGCTTTCGTCGAACTGCACCGCGTCCGTCATCACTGGGTCGGTGCCGAGGGCCATGGACCGCCAGTCGGTGGTTTCGTAGTCACCGAAGATCTGGGTGGTCTGCTCCTCCACGGTGGCCCCGTGGAAGATGTAGTTGTCCTTGCGCAGGCGCAGGAATGCGAGCCAAGGCAGCAGCACCATGTCGTACTGCGCGAGCCCACCCTCGATGGCGACGAAACGGAACTCGAACACGTAGCCGCTGAACCAGCGCGGCTCGCCTTGTTCGCGGGTCAGCTCGATGGTCACGAGCTTGCCCAGCACCGACTTCAGCGGGATGCGCGGGTCGTTCGACAGCACCTCGACCGTGAACTGGAAGTCCGCCGACAGGCGCTCCAGCGCGTCGAGGCGGTTCGCCACCATGGGCGCCCCGGGCCCATCGTTCTTCGGGAAATGCAGGCGCACCAGTTGGTGGTGCTGGCGACTCATCAGAGCCTGCAGTTGCTTGGCGCCTTCGATCAGATTGAGGGACAAGGCCGGACCGGTAGGGTGGACGATGCCGCGTATTAGACGCGGCGCAGCCGCATTCCCGACACGACGAAAGTAACTAGGGCTTGCGCACGATCCGGGCCACCACCGCCCGAACGTCCTCGTCGGCCAGCCCCGGGCCGCCGGCGCCGTCGGCTTGCGTGCGCACCAGGCGCACGAGGGTTTCACGGTGGGGGGTGAGGGGGCCGAAGAAGAGGGGATCGCCGCGGGATGCGATCAGCACCGTGGGGAAGTTTTCCACTTCGAGGGGGTCGACCAAGTCGGACTCGTCCTCGATGTCGATCCACACGAAACGGGCGTCGGGGAAGGCGGCGGCCACCGAATCGAACGTGGCGCGGTACTCGCGGCAGCTGCCGCACCAGGCGGCACAGAGGCAGGCCACCAGCAGGGGCTCGGAACGGTCGGTCGTGTGCATGGGTCCGGATCATCCCAAACAAATGACCGGGTTGCTGCCGGGGGTGGGAATTCCTGAGCGGGTCTGCGGTTCCCTGAACCATGGTTCAGTTCAGTCGGCAGCAACAAGCGCCAACCGTGGCCCGTTCATGCGCGTTGGCCGCGTTCATTCAGGGTGAAGTGGAAGGTGGCTCCCTCGGCCGCCTTGGCTTCTGCCCAGACGCGTCCGTCATGGCGCCGGATGATTCGTTCGACCGTGGCCAGGCCTATCCCGGTCCCCTCGAACTCAGTCGACCCATGCAGCCGCTGAAACACGCCGAAGAGTTTCGAGGCAGAGGTCATGTCGAATCCGGCACCGTTGTCCCGGACGAAGAAGATGGATCGCCCACCTTCACGGCTGGCGCCGAACTCGATGCACGCCTTCGTCGTGTTCCTGGAGAACTTCCAGGCGTTGCCGAGCAGGTTCTCGAGCACCACGCCGAGTAGCCGGCTGTCTCCGGAGCCCGTCAAATCCTTGGCAATGAGGAACTCGACATCGCGGTCGGGCTGGGAGGCCCTGAGCCGTTCCGCGGTCGCGCGTGCAAGTTTGCTCAAATCGACCGGCTCGCGCCGAACATCGCCCTGGTTGACACGGGCCAGCGAGAGCAAGCCCTCGATGAGTTGCGCCATGTGCTGGGCGGCTTCGCGCACCCGCCCAAGGTAATGGCGCCCCTCGGCGTCAAGCTTGTCGGCATAGTCCTCCAGCAGCACGTGGCTGTAGCCGTCGATCCCGCGCAGCGGTGCGCGCAGATCGTGCGCCACCGAATAGCTGAACGCCTCCAGTTCACGATTCGCGGCCTCGGCGGCATCCTTCGCGCGGGCCAGGGCCACTTCTGCGCGCTTGGTTCCGCTGATGTCCCGGGCCACCTTCGACGCGCCAATGACATTGCCTCGCGAATCGTGGATTGGAGAAATGGTGACGGAGGCATGAATGTCTTGCCCGTCCTTGCACCGCCGCAATGTCTCGAAGGAGTCCACGCGCTCGCCGTTCTTCAGCCGCTCGACAATCGCCGGTTCCTCTGCCTGTCGGCCGGGAGGCAACAGCAGCGAGATGTGCTTGCCCAGCACTTCCTCGGCCGCATAGCCAAAGACACGTTCGGCGCCCTTGTTCCAGCTCCTGATGATGCCGTCCAGGGTCTTCCCGATGATCGCGTCGTCGGAGGAATCGACAATGGCCGCCAACTGTGCTCTCAGCTCGTCGGCGCGCTTGCGGTCCGTCACATCGCGAATGGTGCTCGACACGAGCACCCCCTCCTCGGTGTCGAGCGGGCTCAAGCTGATCTCGACCGGAAACTCGGTGCCATTTCGCCTCCGCCCGTGAAGTTCCAGGCGCGAGCCCATGTTGCGGGCTTTCGGATCGGAAAAGTAGCCGGCTCGATGCCCCGGATGTCCTTCGCGAAGGCGCTCCGGCATCAGGATCTCGACCGGTTTTCCAAGGAGTTCCGCCCGGCGGTATTCGAAGAGCTTTTCGGTCTGCGAGTTCACCAGCACGATGCGACCGCTCCGGTCCACGATGACCATCGCGTCGGGCGCCGACTCGAGGAGGCCTCGGAACTTTTCCTCGGCCTTCTTGCGCTGGGTGATGTCGCGGATTGCGCTCGAAGCGAGGGTGCCTTCCTCCGTCTCCAGTGGGCTCAGGCTGATCTCGATCGGGAACTCGGAGCCATTTTTCCTCAGCCCGTACAGCTCGATCCCCGAACCCATGGAGCGAACTCTCGGATCCGCGAAGAAGCCGGCCCGGTGTGTCGGGTGTTGTTGGCGAAAGCGCTCCGGTACCAGCAGCTCCACCCATTGGCCCACCAACTCTTCCCGGCCATAGCCGAAGAGCTTCTCGGTCTGTGCGTTGACCAGCACGATCCGTCCCCCTCTGTTCACGATCACCATCGCGTCGGGGGCGGACTCGAGGAGTCCGCGGAATTTCTCTTCGGCCTTCTTCCGCTCGGTGATGTCACGGATCGCGGCAGAAACGAGCGTGCCTTCCTCGGTTTCAAGGGGGCTCAAACTGATCTCGATCGGGAATTCCGTCCCGTCCTGGCGCAGCCCGTAGAGCTCGAGCCCCGAGCCCATCGAACGCACCTTGGGTGAAGCGAAGAACTCCGCTCGATGCATCGGGTGCTTGCTGCGAAACCGCTCGGGCACGAGCACTTCGACCAGTTGCCCGAGAAGCGCCTGGCGCGGATGGCCGAACAGCTTCTCCGTCTGGGCATTGGTGAGCACGATGTTGCCGTACCGGTTCACGATCACGATCGCATCTGGAGCCGCTTCCAGCAGTCCACGAAACTTGTCCTCGGCCCGCTTTCGTTCCGTGATGTCGCGGATGGCGCTCGACACCAGGGTGCCTTCCTCGGTTTCGAGGGGGCTCAGGCTGATCTCGATCGGGAACTCCGTGCCGTCCTTGCGCATCCCGTAGAGTTCGAGACCCGAGCCCATCGAGCGGACCTTCGGATCTGCGAAGTAGCCTCCGCGCTGAGCCGGATGGCCGCCTCGAAAGCGCTGCGGCACGAGAATCTCGACCTGCTGTCCCACGAGCTCGGCGCGTGGATAGCCGAAAAGCTTCTCTGTCTGCGAATTGACCAGCACGATCTCGCCAGTGCGATCGACGATCACCACCGCGTCGGGGGCCGCCTCCAGGAAGCCGCGGAACTTCGCTTCGCTCCTCTTGCGGTCGGTCACATCGCGGATCGCGGCTGTCACGAACACGCCCTGCGCCGTTTCGACAGGGCCGAGGCTGATCTCGACAGGGAACTCGGTGCCGTCCTTTCGCACGGCGCAGAGATCGACACCTGCACCCATGGGCCGCGCCCTTGGTTGGGCGAAGTATCCGCTTCGATGCCCGGGATGCCTGCTGCGGTAGCGTTCCGGGATCAAGACTTCCACGGGCTGGCCAATGAGCTCGCCGCGTGGGTATCCGAACAGCACCTCCGCCTGTCCGTTGACCAGCTCGATGCGACCGTCCTGCCCCATGACCACCATGGCGTCCGGAGCGGCCTCGAGGAAACTTGGAAAGTTGATTTCGACGACCGGCTGCACGGACGCCGGTGTGCTCGGCGCCTTGGTGTCCTGGCCGGCACTGACGTCCTTCGTCTTGAACATGGGCCACCCTCCCTCGAGCGTGTTGGCTGGCGCGTTTCTCTTGCGCGTGCGGGCGCTGTCATGCGTCTGATTGCCTCATCGCAATATTGAAGCGTACGAGACTTCCGCAACAGCTTGGGCAAGGCCCTACAGCGATATCTCGCGGTGCCGGAATGAGGCGGCGCTCAGCGCTGCATGCCCCAGCGCCTCACCGTTGCCCGTTCCAGCGTGGCAAACACGAGGTTCTCGACCAGCAGGCCGATCACGATCACCATCGCCAGGCCGGCGAACACGCGGTCGGTATAGAGCTCGTTGCGGTTCTGGAAGATGTACCAGCCGAGGCCACCCTGGCCGGTGGATGTGGTGCCGAACACCAGCTCCGCCGCGATCAGCGTGCGCCACGCAAGCTGGGCAGCTATCCACGTCAGAACGGCTTGGCCGTCGCCCTGCGGGAGTTGGGCCGGATCGAGCGCACGCTGTATATCTTGGACTGGCTGCAAAGTATCGAGCTACGCCGCCGTGTGCATGCGGGGCTCAATAAGGGCGAAGCACGCAATTCCCTGGCAGGGCGGTGTTCTTCAACCGCCTCGGTGAAATCAGGGATCGGAGCTTCGAACAGCAGCGATACCGGGCCAGCGGTCTCAACTTGGTGACCGCCGCCATAGTGCTGTGGAACACGGTCTACCTGGAGCCCGACCTTTATAGGTTTCCAAAAGCCGGATCGTTTGGTTTCATGGGCGCATCGGTCATTCGAACCAAGGTGTCGATTATTCCAACCATGGTTTTAAAAATTTTTTCCTGGGTTACTGCAGCGGCTTTGAATTTCTCAGGTTCTGGAAATTTGCCCCCTTGTGAGAGGGGAGCAGCCCAGCGTTGAATTTGACGATTTTCGTAACCAATACTGAAATAAAAATAGAGCTGGTAAAAAAGCCAGCCTCGATCGTTAGGGTAGCGCTGTGCTAACTGTGACATCTGCCGCTGCGCGTCAATGTATGAGTCTAATGCCTTCTCATTCAATGCTCTATTATTGTAAAATCTGGCCATTGTTTCGTGACTAGCGACTAAATCCATCTGCCACTCTGTGTTTCTCGGATCCATTTGAATTAGGTTGATCCGTATTTTTAATGCTTGGGCATAATGAGCTAACACTTCTCCCTCTAGTTTTTTTCCTGGCCCATTGTTATCGTCTTTAATGGCAGCGAAATCCATATGTGCCGCTGCCAGGTCGTGTTGCCATTCCATGTTGGCTGGGTCCCTGGCAGCCAAATCTTGGTACAAGCCAAATTCATCGGTTACTGCGTCGCGGGCGGCTTCCCATTTTCCCCGTATCGCCAAGGCTTCCCCGAGCTTTCCGAAGGTCACTGCCAACTCGCGAACGAAGAGTGGATTTTCCTCGTTGCGTCTGAAAAGTTTCATTCGTATCGCCAATGCGTCATCGTATTCAGCGGGCAGTGAGCCTGTCATGGAGTTCACTTGGTCTGCAATTGTCTCGTATGCCATAGCGAGATCGCGTTGAAACTCATCATTGCCCGGCTCTAGCTTTACCAGGCGAAGAAGAATAGTCAGTGCAGGTTGATAGTAAGCTCTGACCTCTTCGATCCCCACGTGACCCGGGTTTGTTTTTGTATAGTTCACTGCGAGAGCACGTTGCCATTTATTGTTGTTGGGCTGCAATGCGATGAGGCGTTGGTACAAGACACGTGCTCTGCCGTAGTAACGACGGGCGGTATCACGAAACTCCCACAATGTTTTTTCCGAATCTGGTGCGGCAGTTGCTTCGAGGCGTTCCACCTTTCCCATGAGATCGGTGCGCGGGTGGGACTTCCGGTTGTTACGAGCCAGTTCGAGGGCTGCCCCGTATCCTTCACTGTAGGGGAATTTGTGCCTGGCTCTCAGCGTTTTAAGGTCCCCCATCCGATCTAGCGCCACGGCTAGAGCATACTGCGCATCAGTACTACCTGGATGCTTTTCTGCGGAGGTATACGCCGAGTTCACCTCCGCAGTAGTGCGCTCGAGGTCGTTGTTTGTTTGAAAGACTTGATTGTCCCCAAGATTACTGGGGTGAGCGACTGCCAGCGTGCCCGTCATCAGCAAACCAACTACGACTGTTGTCGTAAAAATACGTTTTTGCCATTTCCCAAAAGCGAAGGCTATGTGACCCCTGGAGAGCCGAAATTGGCCTTTGAGCGCGCCCAACAGAGACTGGTGAATCGCTTTTCTCATGAGATTCATATTGATACTCCCCGGCAGATGATTATCAGACCAATTGCCAAGGTAAGCGGACACATCCTGAGGGAATACGCAGGGGCTGGTTGACGGCGGAAAGCCGGCGAATGCCGAGTTGTTTCAATACCAGTCTGACCGGCGATTACGTCTGGCGGCGGAGCCGAAAGCTGAAAGATGGGAAGTTTAGGTCGCTGGGCATGGCCCCCACGCGGTGCAGGAACTGCGCGAGCGCGAGGGTGTTCTGCGGCGCGATCTTGTACTCGACCTGCGGGTTCTTGATGATCTTGACCAGCAGGTCGCGGTCGATCTTCGCGTGGTTGACGCGGATGTAGGTGTCGGCGGCCTTCTCGGGGTTGGCCTTCACGAACCGGGCGGCTTCGTCGAGGGCATCGATGAACGCGCGGTAGGTCTTCGGATTGGTGGTGCGGAACTTGTCGGTGGCGTACAGCCCTGCTTGCCGCGGGTGCGGTCCCACAGCGTGAGCAACGGGCCCACGCCGGCGCCCGCCACGTCGATCGAACCCGACAGCAGCGCGTCGTTCGCCGCCGCGCCGCCCGAGAGCTTGACGAACTCGACCTTGATCTCCTGGCCGAGCTGCTTGCCGTGTTTTTCGATCAGCTTCTGGTCCTGCGCCACATTGAGCAGCAGGTAGACGATGCCGAACTGCTCGGCAATGCGGAGCTGGCCCTCGGCACGGGCCGGCGTGGCCAGCCTTCCCACCCCGACAACGAAACTTCCCGAATAACGATCTGCGCTCAGGCGCCCGACAGGGCCTGGTCCAGGTCGGCCAGCAGGTCGTCGATGTGCTCGATGCCCACTGACAGCCGCACGGTGTCCACGCCCACGCCGGCCTTGTCCAGCTCCTCGGGGCTCAGTTGGCGGTGGGTGGTGGAGGCGGGGTGCGTTGCCAGCGACTTGGCGTCGCCGATGTTGACCAGGCGCGTGAAGAGTTTCAGCGCGTCGAGGAATCGCGCGCCGGCTTCGCGGCCCTGTCCCGGCGCACTCTTGACGCCGAAGGTGAGCAGGCCCGAGGCCTTGCCCGAGAGGTACTTGCGCACGAGGCCGTGGTCCGGGTGGCCCTCGAGGCCAGCGTAGTTCACCCACGCCACCTTCGGGTGTTTCGACAGGTGCTGTGCCACGCGGGTCGCGTTGTCGCTGATGCGGTCCATGCGGAGCGACAGCGTCTCGATGCCCTGCAGGATCAGGAACGAGTTGAACGGCGAGATGGCGGCGCCGGTATTGCGCAGCGGCACGACCCGCGCGCGGCCGATGTACGCGGCCGGGCCGAGGGCCTCGGTGTAGACCACGCCGTGGTAGCTGGGGTCGGGTTCGTTCAGGCGCTTGAAGCGGGCCTTGTGCTGTGCCCACGGGAACTTGCCCGAATCGACGATGGCGCCGCCCACGCTGGTGCCGTGGCCGCCGAGGTACTTGGTCAGTGAATGCACCACGATGTCGGCGCCGTGTTCGATGGGCCGGCTCAGGTAGGGGGAGGGCACGGTGTTGTCGACGATCAGTGGCACACCGTGCCGGTGGGCGATCTCGGCAATGCGGGCGATGTCGGTCACGTTGCCCTGCGGGTTGCCGAGCGATTCCACGAAGATGGCCTTCGTGCGCTCGTTGATGAGCGGCTCGAACGACGCCGGGTCGCGGTGGTTCGCGAACTGCGTGGTGATGCCGTACTGCGGCAGCGTGTGGGCGAAGAGGTTGTAGGTGCCGCCGTACAGCGCGCTGGACGACACGATGTTGTCGCCGGCCTCGGCGATGGTGAGGATCGCGTACGTCACCGCCGCCTGGCCCGATGCCAGTGCCAGCGCACCGATGCCCCCTTCGAGCGCGGCGAGGCGCTGCTCCAGCACGTCGGTGGTCGGATTCATGATGCGCGTGTAGATGTTCCCCGGCACCTTGAGGTCGAACAGGTCCGCGCCATGCTGGGCGCTGTCGAACGCGTAGGCCACCGTCTGGTACAGCGGCACGGCGACGGCTTTTGTCGTGGGGTCGGGCTGGTAGCCGGCGTGCACGGACAAGGTCTCGAAGCGCCAGGAAGCTTGGGTCATGGGGAGTCTCCGCAGTGGATGAAGCCGCGAGGCTAAGCAGCGCGGGCACCCGAGGGAAATGCACATTTGCAATAACGAAAGGCGTTCTTCTTCGTTCCGCGAGCAACGGGCCGTCCGTATCGTCACGGCTTTCCATACCGGTCTCGCGTTCCATGAAAATCGTCGGCATCCTGGGCAGCCCCTCTGTTTCTTCCCGGTCCGGGACCCTGCTTCAACACGCCCAGGCGGCTTTGCAGGACGTGGCCTCGAGCCTGCACACGATCTCCGTGCGCGAATTGCCCGCCGAAGCGCTGCTGCATGCGCAGTTCGACCACCCGCTCATTCGCCAGGCACTGCACGAGGTGCACGAGGCCCAGGTGGTGCTGGTGTCGACCCCCATCTACAAGGCGGCGTACAGCGGCCTCCTGAAGGCATTCCTCGACTTGCTGCCGCAAGACGGCCTGCGCGACAAGACCATCGTGCCGCTGGCCACCGGCGGCAGCATCGCCCACCTGCTGGCCCTCGACTACGCGCTGAAGCCCGTGCTGTCGGCACTTGGCGCCCGCGACATCCTCGACCCGGTGTTCGCCACCGACCCGCAGATCCCGAAACACGACACCGAGGGCTACCGCCTGCTGCCCGAGGTGCAGGAGCGCCTGGGCCGCACGCTGCAGACGGTCGTGGCGCGCAACGATGAGTTCCTGCGCCAGGAAGACGCGGCGCGCGAGCGCGAGGCCCTGCTGTCGAGGCTGCAGGTCTCGTCACACGACGACACCACCCGGTGGGCGTCGAGCGACGTGCGCTGGTCCACCTGAAACCCATTCCCCCTGTCCCCTCGTTCGCCTCCTCCGGAGAAATCATGAGCATCACCGCCATCAACGTTCGCAATCAGTTCCGCGGCAAGGTCAAGGAAATCATCGAGGGCCCGGTGGTCTCCGAGATCGACGTCGAGACGCCGTCGGGCCTCGTGGTCACGTCAGTCATCACCACACGTTCCGTCAAGGAACTGGGGCTGAAGCCGGGGCGCGACGTGGTCGCGCTGGTGAAGTCCACTGAAGTGTCCATCGCGACGCTCTGACCCGGAGGGCGGCACCATGAGCTTCAAGGGCGATCCCGTGCGGGTGCTGGTGGTGCCCGGCCTGCACGACAGCGGGCACGGCCATTGGCAGACCTGGCTCGAAGGGCACTTCCGGACGTCCACGCGCGTGCGCCAGGACGACTGGGCGGTCGCTGACCTGGCGCGTTGGGCGGACCGCATCGATGTGACGATCGCCCGCCACCCGGGCGCCCGCTGGGTGGCCGCCGCCCACAGCTTCGGCTGCCTCGCGCTCGCACGCTACCTGGCCCACGGCGGGCAGGGCATCCACGCGGCGCTGATGGTGGCGCCCGCCGACCCCGAGAAGTTCGCGGCCGGTCCCTTCCTTCCCCATGCGCGGCTGCCCATCCCAGCGGCATTGCTCGCGAGTGAAAACGACCCGTGGATGCGCCTCGACAGCGCCCGGGCCTGGGCCCGCATCTGGGGCGCGCAGTTCATCAACCTCGGGGCCGTGGGCCACATCAACACCGAGTCGGGCTTCGGTCCGCTGCCGCAGGCCAAGACACTGGTGGAACTGATGATCCAGCGTGTGGAGCGCAGCCGGCGCCCGGTGCGCGCGCACCCGTTGGAGTTCTCGTTCGCGATCTGACGGGGCAGACCGGAACCGTGACACACTCGCCGCCATGAAACTCCTGTCGGCGGCGATGGTGTGCGTCTCGGTGGTCGCGGGTTGCGCCCAGGCGCCACCGTCGCGCGACGTGCTGGGCATCGACTTCGTGCGGCTGCCTGCCGGCGAGTTCGTGATGGGCAGCGACGAAGCGCCCGCTGCGCTGGCGGCAGCGTACCCAGGGCTGGAACCGCAGCGCCTGGCCGGGCTGGCCGACGAGGCACCGGTTCACACGGTGCGCATCTCCCAGCCCTTCGAGATGAGCCGCCACGAGGTCACCGTGGGCCAGTTCCGCGCGTTCCTCGAACGTTCGGGTCACGTGCCCGAATCGGTGGCCGATGGCACCGGTGGCTACGGCTACAACCCGGTCTACGACCCTGCCACCAGCGCGCGCGGCGATGCGTTCGAGGGGCGGCTGCCCGTCTACTCGTGGCGCAACCCCGGGTTCCCGCAGGGCGATGACCACCCCGTGGTCAACGTGACCTGGAACGATGCCCAGGCGCTCGCACGCTGGCTGTCCGCCACCGAAGGCCGCCACTACCGGCTGCCCACCGAAGCGGAATGGGAGTACGCCTGCCGCGCCGGCGGGCGAGGGCGGTACCAGCATGGCGACGACCCGGCGGGTCTTGTCAGCGAAGGCAACACCTTCGACGCGGACGCCGCGGTGAACTGGCCTCGCTGGCAGGACCGTGCGCTGGCCGGTCACGACGGGTTCCCGTTCACCGCGCCGGTGGGCCGTTTCAAGCCCAACGCGTTCGGCCTCTTCGACATGCACGGCAACGTGTGGGAATGGGTCTCCGACTGGTACGGGGAAGACTACTACCGCACCTCGCCTGCCACCGATCCGGCCGGACCGGCAGACGGCAACGTGAAGGTGCGCCGGGGTGGGTCCTGGCACACCTGGCCGCTCTATGCGCGGTGTTCGTTCCGCAACTGGAACACGCCGGAGACACGCTACACCCTCGTCGGGATCCGCCTGGTGCGCGACGCTGCACGCTGAACGGCCGGTCACACTCGGAGACATTCCTGTCGGATCGTGGCAGGTGCGCGCTGGTGCAGCGAAAAGTGTCACATGGGCCGGGAGGTGTTGGCGGGCTTCGGGCAGCCCAGATGCCCGGTGGATGCGACGGAAGTCTCGAATGGTTCGCCCGAAGGGCCAGTTGACGTTACCGGGCTCGGAAGTTGCGGCGTGGAGTCCAGTCCTCCGGAATTGCCATGCGCCTGCCTGCCGCCCTGACCCGAATTTGCGCCACCGCCCTGGCGGCCATGGCGCTGCTGTCGGTCGCCGGGTGCTCCACCGCTTCTCTTGCGTTCTCCGCGGTCGGCATTGCCACCGACACGAGCATCTCCTGGGAGATCGCCAAGCACCTCCACGCGAAGTACACCGAGGGCGACCCCGTCTATTGCTTCCGCATGAACAGCGTCGAGAAGGCGCTGACCCCCCGCTGCGGGTCGTTTTCCAAGGGCAGCATTCGCGCCGAGGACATCCGCCAGAACGAACTGCAGGGCTGCCCCGTCACCATCGCCGCGCGCAACCCCGTGCTGTGGCCGGTGCTGCCCGAGCTGCTGAACAAGGGCGCCCAGCCCGAATCCTGTGGCGTGCCGCCGCTGGTGGCTCTGGCGGCCAGCCACCCGTGCCCCGACTTCAAGGCCGCGTCGCCAGAATCCCTGAAGGCGATCGCGTGGCTCGCCGAGGCCGACGCCCGCTCGATCCGCCACGACGTGGTTCGCATGTTGAGCTGCCCGAATGCCCGCCAGGTGGGCCTCGATCGCGTGCTCGACACGTGGCTCGACAGCGGCGCCTTCCAGCGCGATGTGGTCGGTTTCGGCGTGCTCGGCGCTTTGCACCCCGACTACTTGCAGTCGCCGTTCGCCCGCAAGCTTGAATCCCAGGGGCACACCGCCCAGGCGTCGCTCGGCCCGTTCGAGGGACGCCAGCCGGCCGGTTTCGAAGCGGCGCTGCGTGCCGGCCACCAGGGCGCGCTCCAGTGGTGGTTCAACCGGGCGCCCCAACTGGCCAACCGCGTCCCGCCGACGCAGGGCAACCAGCTCGCCTGGTCGCCGCTCGCCCGAGTCCTGCAAGCCGACTTCATGACTGACCCGTCGCGGCAGAAGGACACGATCGCATTCCTGCTGGACCGCGGCGCCGATCCCTGGAAACCCATGCCGGGTGGTGCGTACACTTCGGTGGTCCAGTACGCCCGCTTCCTGCAGAGCCCCCACGTGGCGTTGCTCAATGCACCGGTCGTCGACACCCCCGCGACGCCACGGCGCCTGCTGGCCAAGACCGGTGAAAGTGCACCCGTCGGCGACCTTGCTGCCAACCAGGGGCATTGACGCCGCGACACCGCTAGGGTCCACTCAGGCGGAGCGAGCCGTTCAGGCTCCTCGAACCTTCCGCCCATGCCGTCCGTCACACCTGTCCCGCTAGAAACTGGCGCCGCTGTCCCGGGGGCCGCGCGGGGGGCGGTTCCTGCGGCGCTGCCGCCCAACGAACCGGCCCGCCTGGCGGCCCTGAGCCGCTACGGGGTGCTCGACACCCCGGCAGAGCAGGCCTTCGACGACATCACCAACATCGCCGCCGCGTTGTGCAACGCGCCCATCGCGCTGATCTCGCTGATCGACAAGGACCGCCAGTGGTTCAAGTCGAACGTCGGCATGGCGGGTACGGCCGAAACTGAACGCAGTGTGGCGTTCTGTGCCCACGCGATCCTGCAGCCGGACGGCATCCTGGAGGTGCCCGATGCGCTCGACGATCCGCGGTTCGCCACCAACCCCCTGGTGCTCGGCGAGTCCAACATCCGTTTCTATGCCGGGGCGCCGCTGGTCTCCCCGGACGGCCTGCCCCTCGGCACGTTGTGCGTGATGGACCGGGTGCCGCGGCACCTCTCCGAGCGGGAGCACAATGCGCTCGCCTCGCTTGCCCGGCAGGTTGTGGCCCAGCTGGAACTTCGGCACCTGGTGGCGGACCTGAGCTTGCAAAGCACCACGGACGTGCTGACCGGCGCCTGGAATCGCCGTGCCTTCGACCAACGCCTGGCAGCGGAGTGGAATCGCCACACCCGCGCCCAGTCGCCCCTCGGACTCCTGATGATTGACGTAGACCATTTCAAGCAATTCAATGACCGCCACGGCCACCAGGCCGGGGACGTGGCCCTGGCGCAGGTTGTGCGCGTGGCGCAGCAGCCGCTGCGCAGCATCGACTTCCTCGCACGTTTCGGTGGCGAGGAACTGGTGGTGATCCTGCCTGATGCCGAACTGTCCGGGGCCATGGAAGCAGCCGAGCGCGTGCGTGCCGCCGTGGAAAACGCCCAGTGGCCGGTGGATCGGCTCACGGTGAGCGTGGGCGCGACGTCTGAACGGCCGGCCGCCGGTGGCGACCCCCACTCGCTGGTGGCACGCGCCGACCGCGCGCTGTACCAGGCCAAGGCGTCCGGCCGCAACCGGGTCCAAGCGTTCGAGCGTTGGATTTGAGCGCCGCCGTCCTGCCCGCGCAAGCGGGGGTGCTGGCCGGCCCGACCCGGCCCGATCTGCTTCGCCACGAGATCCTCGCCGACGTGTTCGAGGCCACGGCGTTGCGCCGGCCGGATCACGCGGCGCTGGTGTTCGACGGCCGCGCCGTCACCTACCGCGAACTCGACGACCTGGCCAACCGCGCCTGCGCCCGGCTGATCGAGGCCGGCGTGCGGCCTGGGCACATCGTGGGCCTGTGGCTTCCGCGTGGCATCGACCTGCTCACGATGCAGCTGGCCATCGCCAAGACCGGCGCCGCGTGGTTGCCGTCGGATGCCGACAACCCGGTGGACCGCATCGCCGTGTGCCTGGACGATGCCGACGCCGTGGGCATCGTCACCGACGCGGCGTCGGCTGGGCGCCTGTCGGCGCTGGGCCGCCCGGTGTGGACGGCCGAGGCGCTGCGCGACCCCGCGCCTGCGCCCCCCCTCCGCCGCGACGGCGCACGCCCCGACCACCCCGCGTACGTGATCTACACGTCGGGCTCCACCGGCAAGCCGAAGGGCATCGTCGTGCAGCAGGGCAGCATCTGCCATTTCCTGCGCAGCGAAAACGCCGTGCTCGGCATCCGCGAGGACGATCGCGTGTACCAGGGCTTTTCGGTCGCCTTCGACATGTCGTTCGAGGAGATCTGGATCAGCTACCTGGTGGGCGCCACGCTGTGGCTGTCCACCAAGTCCCTCGCGGCCGACCCCGAGGCGCTGCCGCTCGCGCTGGCCGATGCGCAGGTCACCGTGCTGCACGCGGTGCCCACGCTGCTGGCCCTGTTCAACGTGGACGTCCCCCACCTGCGGCTCATCAACCTCGGCGGCGAGATGTGCCCCGAGTCGCTGGTGACCCGTTGGGCCCGGCCGGGCCGCCAGGTGTTCAACACCTATGGGCCCACTGAAGCCACGGTCTCGGCCAGCTTGGCGGAACTGCGCCCGGGCGAGCCCGTCACCATCGGCACGCCACTGCCGAACTACGGCCTCCTCGTGATCGCCACCGACGTTGAAGCGGGCCTGCGGCTGCTGCCAGCGGGCGAGACCGGCGAACTCTGCATCTTCGGTCCCGGGGTGGCCGCGGGTTACCTCGGCCGGCCCGACCTCACGGCCCAGAAGTTCCTGGACAATCCCTGGGCCGAGACACCGGCGGACGGCCGCCTGTACCGAACCGGCGACCTGGCCCGCATCGACGAACACGGCCAGATGCAGTGCCTCGGCCGGGCCGACGACCAGGTGAAGATCCGCGGCTTTCGCGTGGAACTGGGCGAAATCGAGGCGGCCCTGGCCGCGCTGCCCGGCATCGGCACCACGGCCGTGCTGCTGCGCAAGGACGACGGGGTCGACCAGCTGGTGGCGTTCCTGGTGGCCGAGGCCGGTGGGGCGCCCGAAGACGCCGCGCTGCGCGCGTCGCTCGGCACCCGGCTGCCGCCCTACATGGTGCCCACGCGCTTCGAACGCCTCGGCGAGATGCCCCGGCTCACGTCGGGCAAGATCGACCGCAACGCCTTGAAGGCCCGGCCGCTCGCGGCCGTGGCACCCGCCGAAGGCTCCGACCCGCCCGAGACCCCGCTGGAAGCGGTGATGTTCCCGGCGCTCGAGAAGCTGTTCCCGGGGCAGGCCATCCGCCGCAACGCCGATTTCTTCTCCGACCTGGGCGGCCATTCGCTTTTTGCCGCGCGGCTCGCGTCCGCGCTGCGTACCGATCCGCGCTACGCCCATGCCACGGTGCGCGACATCTACACCCACCGCACCGTGGGTGACATCGCCGCGGCACTCGAGGCGGCGGCCAGCGCACCCACCGACGACGTGGCACCGTGGACACCCCCCTCGGCCTGGCGGCGCTGGCGCTGTGGCTTCTTCCAGGCGCTGGCAGTGCCGCCGCTGCTCACCATCCGCATGGGGCAGTGGCTCGCGCCGTTCTTCACCTACCACTTCCACACGGGTAGCCCCGGCGACTCGGTGCCCTACGCGGTGGCCATGTCGGTGCTGGTGTTCCTGTTCGCCACCGTGCTCGAGTTCGCGATCGCCATCGCGGGCAAGTGGCTCGTGGCGGGCCGGTTGCAAGCCGGCACGTACCCGTTGTGGGGGTTCGTGTATTACCGCTGGTGGTTGACCGACCGGCTGGTCGAAGCGGCTCCCACGTACCTGATCCATGGTTCGTCGCTGCACGCCTGGTGGTTGCGCGCGCTGGGCGCCCGTGTGGGTGACGACGCCACCATCGGTTCCATCACGCTGCGTTCGCCCGACCTGCTCACCGTGGGTGACCGGGTCAGTGTCGGCAACGCCGTGAACTTCGAGAATGCGAGGGTAGTGCAGGGCCAGTTCATCCTCGGCGCCATCGAACTCGGTGCCGACGCCCATGTGGGCTCCTACGCGGTGCTCGAAGGGGATACCTCGCTCGGCGAGTGGGCCCACCTGGACGCCCAGTCGGCCCTGCGTTCCGGCGAGGGGGTGCCTTCGCGGCGCCTGTTCACCGGTTCGCCGGCCCGCGACGCAGGGGCGTTCGACCCGGCGTCGCTGCGGCCGCGCCCGCCGGTGTCGGCACGGCGCCAGATGGCCGAGGCCGCGTTTTTCGTGTTCGGTGCGCTGCTGATCGCCACGCTCTTTTTCATGCCGGTGTTCCCCACGTTCATGTTGATCGACTTGCTGGACGACGCGGAACTGTTCCCGCGGCTGTCGTCGCTGTTCTCCGGGTTGCCACTGCTGAAGTACTTCGTGCTCGCGCTGCCCGCCAGCGCCGTGATGATCGTGCTGACGGCCTTGCTGTCAGCGGGCATCCGCTGGTCGGTGCTGCCGCGCATGCGCACCGGCAGCTGGCCGGTGCACAGCAACGTCTACTGCGGCAAGTGGCTGGTCAACCAGATCCAGGAGTCGAGCCTGCAGGTGCTGCACGGCATCTATGCCACCGTGTATGCGCCATCGTGGTATCGCCTGCTCGGTGCGAAGGTGGGCCGCGACGCCGAGATTTCCACGGCCCTCGGCGTGGTGCCCGACATGCTCACGCTGGGCGACGAAACCTTCATCGCCGACGCCGTGCTGCTGGGCGACGAAGAGGTCGACGGCGGCTGGATGACCATGCAGCCCACGGTCGTGTCGCGCCGCAGTTTCGTGGGCAACGGGGCCTACATTCCCGATGGCACCACGTTGCCCGAGAACGTGCTGGTGGGCGTGTTGTCGCGGGCGCCTGACGCGTCGAAGCTGCGCAGCGGCGACACCTGGCTCGGGTCGCCTGCCATGCACCTGCCGGCCCGCGAGACGGTGACGGGATTCCCCGAATCGCTGACATTCCGCCCGTCGCCTTGGCGGCGCCTGGCGCGCGGGCTGATCGAAGCCTTCCGCATCGTCGCTCCGCACGCCATCGTCATCGCGGCGGGGTACGCCATCGTGCTGGCGGTGATGCCCATCGCCGGCGTGGGTCTCTGGGGCCGCGTGGCCTGGGAGCTCACCCTCGACGGTTTGATCTTCGGTGTGGCCACCTTCGTGTTCGTCGCGCTGTTCAAATGGCTGCTGATCGGCCGCTACCGCCAGCGGTCGGAACCCATGTGGACGCCGTTCGTGTGGCTGTCGGAGGCCGCCACGAACCTGTATGAAGGCATCGCCGTGCCGAACTTCATGCGGTACCTGCGGGGCACGCCGTGGCTGCCCTGGGCGTTCAACCTGCTCGGTTGCCACATCGGCAAGGGCGTGTACCTCGACACCACCGACATCACCGAGTTCGACTGCGTGCACATCGGCGACCACGCCGAGATGAACGCGTTGACCTGCCCGCAGACCCACCTCTTCGAGGACCGCGTGATGAAGGTGGACCACGTCGTGATCGGCAAGCAGGTCAACGTGGGGCCGCGCACCACCGTGCTCTACGGTGCCCGCCTGGGCGACCTGGTGCAGCTCGGGCCCATGACCCTCGTGATGAAGGGCGAGGCGCTGCCCGCCCACACGCGTTGGGGTGGCAATCCCGCGGCGCCGGCGCGGAGAACCTGAATCAGGACGGCAGCGCGGCCACTTGCACCTCGACACCGCCGAGCACGGCGTTGCCCGACAACGGATCGCGCAGCGATTCGTCGAGCACGTCGTTCAGGTTGACGCCGGGGCGCGCGGCGGCCACCGACAGCCGTGCGCCTGGCAGCGCGTGTCCCCACCCGTGGGGCAGGCTGATCACGCCGGGCATCACCTCGTCGCTCACTTCCACCTGCGCATCGATGGACGAGGTGCCGTTGCGCGCGATGCGCGCCATCCCCCCATCGACGAGGCCGAGGCGTTCGGCGTCTGCAGGATGGACGAGCGCCGTGCAGCGGAACGGGCCCTTCGCCAGCGTGGGCAGGTTGTGCATCCAGCTGTTGTTCGAGCGCACCTGCCGCCGGCCCACGATCACGAGGTCGGGTGCGGCGCGCGCCAGGTCGGCGAGCGCACGGGGCAGGTCGGCGAGCAGCATCGGCGGCGCCAGTTCCACCTTGCCACTCGGTGTGCGAAGCACTTCGGGGATGCGCGGTTGCAGGGGGCCGAGGTCGATGCCGTCCGGCGCCGCCTTCAGCCGGGCCAGCGTCAGGCCGTCTGGCCTCTGGCCGAAGCCGTCGCCATAGGGGCCGGTGCGCAGCGAGAGTTCCAGCAGCCGTTCCGGGCCGGTCAAGCCGGAAACGGCGGCCAGCAGGGCCGGGGCCTGCGCGCCCGCGCCCTTGGCGAGGTCGGCCGCGAGCAGTTCGTCGTCGAGTGCGAGCACGTCGGCGCCTGAGCCCAGTCCCTTGGCGATGGCCACGAGCTTGAGCAACACCTGCCACTCGGGCACATGGCCGTCGGGTGCGGGCAGCACGGGGGCGCTGAAGCGCGCGGCGTTGCGGTAGGCCAGCTGGTGGAACGCGACGTCGTAGTGCGCCTCCTCGAGCGGGGCGAGCCCGGGCAGGATCACGTCCGCATGCCGGCTGGTCTCGTTCACGTAGATGTCGAGGCTCACCATGAACTCGAGCGAATCGAGCGCCTTGGCGAGCCGCGGCCCGTTCGGACTCGACAGCACCGGGTTGCTCGCGATGGTGATCAGCGCACGCACCTGGCCGTCACCCGGGGTTTCGATCTCCTCGGCAAGACACACCATCGGCAATTCGCCGAACACCTCGGGTGCCCCGGACACCCGCGACACGTGCCGCCCGGTGATCACGCCACGGCCGCGGCCCGGGCTGCCTTCCGTGTTCGCCTGGAAGGCAGGGGCCTTCGGGAACATCACGCCGCCCGGCTGGTCCAGGTGGCCGGTGATGGTGTTCAGCACGTCGATCAACCAGCTGCACAAGGTGCCGAACGGCTGCACACAGGTGCCCATCCGGCCGTACACCGCCGCACGGGGGGCGTCGGCAAGGTCTCGTGCGAGGCCGCGGATGGTGGCGGCCTCGATGCCGCACCGATCGGCCACCGCCTCGGGCGGAAAGGGTTGCACGGCGGCACGCAGGTCGTCGAGCCCGGCCAGGTGCTGGGCCACGGCTCCGAGGCGCACACGGCGTTCGTCGAACAGCGTGAACACCATGCCCAGCAGCAGGAACACGTCGCCTCCCGGCCTGATGGTGAGGTGACTGTCGGCGAGCGCCGCCGTCTCGCTGCGGCGCGGGTCGATCACCACGAGGCGGCCGCCACGGGCTTGCAGCGCCTTGGCCTTGCCGCGGAAATCCGGCAGCGTCCACAGGCTGCCGTTGCTGGCCGCCGGGTTCGCGCCCAGCACGAGCAGGAAGTCGGTGCGTTCGATGTCGGGCACGGCGATGGACAGCCAGTGGCCGAACATCAGGCCGCTCGACAACTGCTTGGGCATCTGGTCGAGCGTGGAGGCCGAATACGCGTTGCGCGTGCCGAGCGCCTTGAGCACGCGGCCGAAGTAGAGCAGCAGCCCCATCTTGTGCGACGACGGGTTGCCCACCGTCACGGCAACCGCGTGCGGCCCATGCCGCTCCCGCAGCGGCACGAGGCGCCGCTCGATCTCGTCGAAGGCCTCGTCCCAGGTGGCCGGCTCGAACTGCCCGTTTCGCTTGACCAGCGGCGAACGCAGGCGGTCCGGGTCGTCCTGCAGGTCCTTCAGGGCCACGCCCTTCGGACACATGTAGCCCTGGCTGAACACGTCGGTGCCGCGGCCGCGGATGGCGGTGACACGCTGCTCATCGACATGGACATCGAGCCCGCAGCAGGCCTCGCACAAGGGGCAGACGCGGGCGGCGATCGAAACAGTCATCGGGTTCTCCCGGAGGGGTGGCTGAGGCAGTTTACTCAGGTGGCGGCAAGCTGGCGCAACGCTTCGGCGGTAGCGGTGTCGGCCGGAAAGAATGTTTCGAGCGCCAACTCGGCCAGGGTGATGTCGACCGGCGACCCGAACACGGTGGTGGTGCTGATGAACGACAGCATTCCCGCGGGTGTGTGCAGCTGCAGTGGCACGGCGATCGCGTTGAGTTCGTGCGAGGCGGCAGGGCCGTCGTCAACGGGGCGCGCGGGGTAGGCCTGCAACTCGTCGCGCAAGGCCACCAGAACCGGGTCCGACGTGGCCTCGATCTGCTGGCCCAGGCGGTGCAGCAGGTGGGCGCGCCATGTCGCCAGGTTCGCGATGCGGGGCGCCAGCCCGCCCGGGTGCAGGCTCAGGCGCAAGGCATTGACCGGCCCCTGCAGCAGCGCGGCGTCCACATCCTGCAGCAGCAGTGGCACGGTGGCGTTGTGCGACAGGATCGTCCAGTGGCGGTCCACTGCCAGCGCCGGCCACGGCTCGTGGGCCTTCAGTACCAGTTCCACCGTGTGGCGGGCCGCCTCCAGCGCCGGATCGGCGAGCGGCCGCTCGCGGTACATCGGCGCAAAGCCGGCAGCGGCCAGCAGCACGTTGCGTTCACGCAGCGGCACCGACAGCCGTTCGGCCAGGTGCATCACCATCGCGCGGCTCGGTGTGGCGCGGCCGGTCTCCACGTAGCTGAGGTGGCGCGTGGAGATGTCGGCCTGCATCGCCAGGTCGAGCTGGCTCAGGCGGCGGTGTTGCCGCCATTCGCGGATCAGCACGCCCACGGGGCGGGACGACGGGGCGGGGGCAGGGTGGGCATGGGGGCTCATGGTGCGGAAACGATAACGCAGCAGGACGGGGTTCCCCATGACCTGCCAGGTCATGGATGGGCGGGAGGTGCCAACGGCCCCCCGCGATTACCCCCGATACCGGCAAACGTATGGCCGGCCCGAATAACGGCATTGGACGGGGCGATGTCACGCCTCCTAGCATCGCGGCCTGTCATGTCAAGGAGCTTGCCCATGTCCATGCCTTCGATGTCCGGCCGCCTGATGGCGCTTGCCTTCTCCCTGCTGTGCGGATGCGCGAGCCTCGCGCAGGCCGCCACCGCCGTCCCGGTCCCGCCCCCGGCCATGGGCTGGGCCAGCTGGAACACCTTCGCCAGCACCTTCGACCACCAGACCATCAAGGCGCAGGTCGACGCGCTCGTCGCGTCGGGCCTGCCGTCGGCGGGCTACGTCCACGTCAACATCGACGAAGGCTGGTGGCAAGGCCAGCGCGACGCCAACGGCGACATGGTGGTGGACACGGCGCAATGGCCGGGTGGCATGAAGGCCATCGTCGACTACATCCACAGCAAGGGCCTGAAGGCCGGCATCTACTCGGATGCCGGCCGCGATGGCTGCGGATACTACTTCCCGACCTCCGGGCAGCCGGCGGCACCGCGCACCGGCATGGAAGGCCACGAGGCCCAGGACGCCCTGCAGTTCCAACGCTGGGGCTTCGACTTCCTGAAGGTGGACTGGTGCGGGGGCGATGTCGAAGGGCTGGACCCCAGGAGCACCTACCAGCGGATCAGCGACGCCATCGCAGCGGCCACTGCCGTGACCGGTCGCCCCATGACGCTGTCCATCTGCAACTGGGGCATCCGCCAGCCGTGGAACTGGGGCGCCGGCATGGCCGCCATGTGGCGCACCAGCACGGACGTGATCTTCTTCGGTGAAACGGCCACCACGCCCAAGATGCTGGCCAACTTCGATCGCAGCCTGCACGCCTCGGGCCATCACACCGGGTACGTCAACGACCCCGACATGCTGATGGTGGGCATGCCTGGTCTGACCGACGTCCAGAACCGCATGCACCTGGCCCTGTGGGCCATGGCCGGCGCGCCGCTGCTGATGGGGCATGACCTCACGAAGATGACCCCGGCCGTGAAGGCCATGCTCGGCAACCGCACGATGCTCGGCATCGACCAGGATGCGCGTGGCCTCCAGGGCGTGAAGGTGGCGGAAGACAGCGCGGGCCTGCAGGTCTATGCCAAGGTGTTGTCCGGCACCGGGCAACGCGCCGTGCTGCTGCTCAACCGCACCGGAAACGCTGGCGACATCAGCATGCGGTGGGCCGACATGGGCCTCACCACCGGCGCGGCCACGGTGCGTGATGTCTGGACGGGCGCCAGCCTGGCCAGCAGCAGCACGGGGCTTGCGATCCGCGTGTCCGCGGGCGATGCGGCCTTCGTTCTGGTCAGCGGGACCGAGGCGGCGGGGTCGACGCACGAGGCCGAGGCCGTGGGCAACACCCGCACCGGCACCGCTGCGGCCGCCGCCTGCACAGGGTGTTCCGGCGGCGCCCGCTTGGGCCTCGTGGGAAAGGGGGCTACGCTGGTGGTCAACGGCGTGGCGGCCGCGGCCGCCGGGCTCAAGCTGGTGGACATCGACTACCTCAACGGCGACAGCACGGCACGAACGGCCACGCTCCAGGTCAACGGCCAGCAGCCCACGGTGGTGTCGTTCCCGCCAACGGGCTCGTGGTCCAGCGTCGGCACCGTCTCCCTGCTCGTGCCCATGCGCCAGGGCACGAGCAACACGCTGACGTTCGGCAACGCCACGGCATGGACGCCCGACTTCGATGCGATCCGGGTGCAGACCCTGCCGGGCACACATGGCACGGCCCTCGTGGGCGGAGCCTCCGGCCGCTGTGCCGACATCCCCGACAACGGCATCGTCGACGGCACGCAGGCCACGCTGTGGGACTGCCATGGCGGCCAGAACCAGACTTTCACGGCCACGTCACGCGGCGAACTCGTGGTCTACGGCAACAAGTGCCTGGACGCCAACAACAGCGGCACCGCCAACGGCACCCAGCTCATTCTCTGGACTTGCAACGGGCAGGACAACCAGAAGTGGAACCTGAACGCGAACGGCACCATCACCAACCGCAAGTCGGGCCTGTGCGTGGATGCCGCGTTGAACGGCACCGTCAATGGAACCCGCCTGCAACTGTGGGCGTGCCACGGCGGGCTCAACCAGCAGTGGACGCGGCAGTAGTTCTACGCCAGGCGCAGTGAACCGCGGCATGGCCCATGACCTCCCAGGTCATGGATCGAACGCACCGCGTTGCCGACACTGATCTCCATGCCGAACACGGCAGCACGGCCAAGGGGGCCGGGCCCGTGTCGGCGAACCGGAGATCACCATGTCGAACGTTTCCTCGTCTTCTTCTTCCTTCACCAACGCGTCGTTCCTCCGCAAGGTGCTGCTCGCCGACGGGGCCGTGAGTGTCGCGGCCGGTGCGCTGATGGCGTTCGGCGGCAGCCCGTTGCACGGGCTGCTGAACCTGCCCGGCGCCATGCTCGTGCCCGCTGGCCTGAGCCTGTTCGTGTACGCCGCGTTCGTGCTGTGGTTGGCCAAGCGGCCGGTGGTGCCCCGCGGTGGCGTGTGGGCGGCCGTGGTGATCAACGCGGTGTGGGCGGTCGATTGCCTCGCCATCGCGTTCGGTTCGTGGTTCGCGCCGAACATGCTCGGCCAGGCCTTCCTCGTGGTGCAGGTGGTGACCGTGATCGCGTTCGCCGAACTCCAGGTCGTCGGGTTGCGGAAGTCTCGGTCGATGGCAGGCGCATGATCCAGCCCCGTTTCGTCGGACGGATCGATTCCCGACGGGAGGGGCCTGGACCCCTAGATCGAAGGCCCGGCACCCCCTAGGAACCAGGGTGTTTCCGGGCGGTTTCAAGGGGAGTGGGGCCGGGCGGGCTTCGAGAATCGACGCATCCGATTTTGAGCCGCCCCGCCCGTGCACACCACCCACCCCAGCGCCCCCTTGCTGCCCACCCGGCCCGACCGCGACGCCCGCCGCCAGGCCAAGGCGTCCCAGCGCCCGCTGCGCAACACGCCGCCGGTGGCCCTCGAGAACGTGCGTCTCTTCGCCGAACTGTTCGGTGACCCACAGGCCAATGCCGCGCGCTGGTTCGTCGCCACCATCGTGCTGGCCATCGTGGTCGTGGCCCAGGCCTTCGCCATCCTGCGCATGCTCCCGCTCAAGCGGGTCGTTCCATACGCCGTCGAACACACGGCCGATGGCACGGTCGTCAAGGTGGTCGAGGCCGCCGTCTACAAACCCACCACCGGCGTGCTGAAGTCCGAACTCGCCCGTTGGGTCGAACGCCTCATGGTGATCGACCCATACCTCACGCGCGACAACCTCCGCCAGTCCATCCGGCCGTTGCGCGGCAAGGCCGTGTCGCAACACAAGGAATTCGTCGACCTCGAGGCCCCGTTCAAGCGCCTCACGGCCACGCCGGGCCTGGTGCGCACCGCACGCGCCAGTGGCGTCGACGTCTCCCAGGACGGCATTGCGTTCGTGTTCGCCACTACCACCGAACGGGCCGGCAGCGGCGAACCGCTCATCCGGCGCTGGCGCTTCACGGTGCACTACGTGCTGGCCGTCCCCGACACCGAGGAAGACGTGCTCGCCAACCCGGCCGGTCTGAACATCACCCACTTCGAACGCGCCCAGGACCTCTCATGACATCGCCCGTTCCCTTGATCTGCGCCGTGGCGGCCATCGCCGCCACTATGCCCGCCTCGGCCCAATCGCCGCTGGTGCCCACCCCGGTCCTCGGAGAAGCGCGCATGGTTACGTTCGACTACGACGACGACCGCATCTACAAGGTACTCGTACGCCCGCGCAACACCACGCAGCTCAAGCTCGGTGGCGACGAGCGTGTCACCTACGTGTCCGCCGGCGACTCGTCCAACTTCAGCGTCACCGTGCCCTCCAGCAAGGCCTTCGTCGAGGTCAAGCCGAAGTGGGAGAACGTGTCCACGAACCTGCTCGTGGTCACCAACAAGCGCTCCTACCACCTCGACCTGCAGAGCACCGCCGAAGGCAAGAAGTGGTACACGCGGGTCGCGTGGGCCTACGCCGATGCCGCGTTGCTCGACCAGACCCGTCCGCCCGCCGACGACCCTGGCGCCTCACCTGCCCGAGGGGGACCGCGGGCGGCGGTGGGGCGCGAATCAGCTGCGCCCGGCGTGGATGTGGAAAAGCTCTACTTCAAGTACGACATCGAAGGCGACGCCCCGTTTCGCCCCGTCCAGGTGTTCGACGATGGCTCGCACACCTTCATCCGGCTGCCCGACGACCTGCAGGAGCTGCCCGCGCTGTTCATGCTCACGCCCGACGCCGACGACTCCGCGCTGGTGAACTACAGCGTGAACGCCCCGTACCTCATCGTGCAGCGCACCATGGCCAAGTTCGTGCTCAAGCTCGGCAAGGCGAAGGTCGAAGTGCTCCGCCAGTCACCGAAACCGGGGTTCTTCGCACGCCTGGGGTTCGGCGGAAGCGGGGAGCGTTGATGGCCGACTTGCTCATCGCGCCCGAGGGCTACACCACACCTGGCGGCGTGCCGCGCAAACTGCTCGCGGGCGTTTTCATCGTCGTGTCGGTCACGGCGCTGGCCGTGTTCATGCTCACGTCCCACGACGAACCTCTGATGACCGGCGACCAGAAGGCCCGCGCCGAACTGAAAAAACCCGAGTCCGTCACCTCGCAGCAGAAGGGCAACGCGCACTGGGTCGACGAAGCCGCCGAACACGCGCAGGCCGGTGGGGCCGGCCCGCTCAAGGTGGTGGAAGCCCGGGCCACAGGCCTCCCGGCCGAGCCATCGGCCGCACCACCGGTGGATCTTCGGCCGCCCGCCCCGATGCTGCCCGGATTCGATGCCCAGGGCCGGTCCACGGGTCCGGCGGCCAGGGATGGGCTGCCCCGCGACGTCGACAGCGCCGCCGTCGAACGCGAGCGCGCTTCGCGGTCGGCGGCCGCCACCGTGTTCGACGACGGTGCACAGCCGCCCGCCAAGGCGGATGGCCGCCTCGAAGGCCTCCCCGGTGAACTTGCCCGTCGCGCAGGCGCTGGCGGCATGCCCACCGGCCCCGACGCGCTCGCACCGGTCATCGACGCCATCAAGGCCACCCACGGCCAGGCCCCGGTGCTCTCCCGCGCCGACAGCGACCGGCAATGGGCCCAGCAGCTGGCCGCGCCCACCCGCGACGACCTGCTGCAGGCCAAGCCGCCCCATGCCGACCTGATGCTGTACCAAGGCACCGTCATCCCGTGTGTGCTGACCCGCCGCATCAACAGCGACATGCCGGGCGTGGTCACGGCCCGGGTGTCGATGGATGTCTACGACTCCCGCACCAGCCGGCGCCTGCTGCTGCCCAAAGGGGCGTTGCTGGTCGGCGCCTACAACAGCGATGTCAAGCAGGGGCAGAGCCGGCTCCAGTTCGTCTTCACCAAACTGAAGATGCCCGACGGCGCCACGTTCGACCTGCCCGGGGCCACCGGTTCGGATGCGGCAGGGCAGGCGGGTATCACCGGCGACGTCGATCGCCACTTCTTCCGCAGCTTCGGTGCAGCGCTGCTGCTTGGTGTGCTGGCCGACCGGGTCACCCGCATCACGGCCTTGCCGAACGGCGGCGCGGCCGGGCAGGGCGGCGTGTCGGCCACCGGCCAGGTGTTCGTGGACACGGCACGCGCCGAACTCGAGCGTCACAAGGCCATTCCGCCCACCGTGACCATCGAAGAAGGGTCACGCATCAACGTCGAGGTGGTGCGCGACATGGGTTTCCCCTCGGTCTATCCGGAGCAACAAGCATCATGGTGAGGCACAAGCGGTTGATGGACGTCTGGCGCGCGGGCCTGATCGCCCTGGGCCTGGCCGGCTTGTCGGGCGGCACCCCGGCGGCATCGGTGCATCCGTACGATTTCGCGTACCGCATCTCCGGCGACCGCGTGGCGCGCCCCGTGCAGGTGTTCGACGACGGTTCGGCCCGCACGTACTTCCAGTTTCCGGCCGGTGCCACGATCCCGCTGATCCTGGTGGGCCAAGGGCCCGACATGGTTCTCCCGGCGGCGGAGGGTCCGTACCACGTCGTGGCTGGGCGGGCCCGCTCGTACATGCTTGTCCTGGCAGGGCACACCGCACAGGTCGAACACGCCACCTTGCCTTTGCAGCGGGACGCCCGTCCCCTCGGCCGTTCCGTGGCGCCTGCCCCGCCCCGGGCTGCCGACCGGACGCTGAGCAGCTACGCATCGCCCATCCGGGGTGACGTCATCGAGTGGATGGAAGCCGACCAGCAGGTGGAACATGACATCGCGTTCGACGGCCGCGGTGCCCGATTGTCCCCGCAGGGGCGGGCGCTGATCATGGCCGTGTCGAAGCGCATGGGGGCCGGCACCCGGGTGCGTGTCACCGCGGCGGGAGGGCCGCACCCGCTCCGGCGGGCGGAGCAGGTGCGGCGCGCCTTGGTCCAGAGCGGTATCGCCGCGAGGCACATCGTGATGGACCATCCCGCTGAGAACCCGGCCTCCCGGTGGTCCGCACCCGACACGGTGGGTGTGCAATGGCGGGGGCCCGGCATTGCAGTCCCGGCGCCGCAGCCTGCTGCACCGGCTGGTGACATCGCCACGCCCGCATCCGGCAAGCCCTTGCCACACCACTTCGACATCCTCGCGGCCGACCGAACCGTGGCCGCCACGCTGGGCCGGTGGGCTCGCCAGTCCGGCTACAGCCTGGAATGGGCCGCAGGCATCGATGCACCCATCACCGGCGAACTCACGCTCGACACACCAGGCTTCCCCGAGGCAGCCGGGCATGTGATCGCCGGACTGCGTGCCTCGGGCTATCCGTTGCAACTGGAGTTGCCATCGGACCGCGTTGTCCGTGTCGTCCGGAAGAACTGAGCCGCGCGCCTCGACCCGCGGTCACCCATTCACCAGGGAGGAGAACCCATGATCGCCAGAATCGCCGGCACCTTGTGCGTGGCCGTTGCCAGTTGGGCGGCGCACGCCCAGACCGGTCCGGGCGCCGTCAATCCGTTGCCGGTGGCGCCGTTCATGTCGGCCTCAGCGCCGCAAGACGCGCAACGCTGGGAGGTGAAGGCGTCCGACGTGACACTCGCCCGCACCTTCGAACGCTGGTCAGCCGCAGCGGGCCACAAGCTCAAGTGGGATGCCACGCGCAACTTCCTGATCGGCGCGCCCGACGTGTACGTCGGCTCGTTCGAAGGCGCCGTCCAGCACGTGCTCCGGTCACCGGGCATCCGTTTCTCCGACTACCCGCTCGAGGCCTGTGTCTATGCGAACACACCTCCGCTCATGCGCATCACGCGCCTGGGCGAGCAAGTCCGCGAATGCACGGCCACCACGCCGTGACCCCACCTTGATGAACCACGCGATGAACCTCTTCCCGACCATCCCCACCCTGGCTGCGGTCCTTCTGGTTGCAGGCTGCGCGGCCCCGAGCGTGGGTGAACGTGTCGCTACCGACCATGCCGATCGATCTCGCCGCGTCGCCCCGGCCGTGGTGGGTGCGGCCATCTCGTCCGACGCCGCCGCCGATGTGGCCGGAGGCCTGGCCGATGCCGATCGGCGGGCGGCCGAGCAGTCGGCCCATGTGGTCCTGCGCCGCTCCAGCCGCCCGTGGGTGGCCTCCGTGTCCGTCCCCATGGGTGCCAACGACAAGCTCCCGTCGGTGTTCCAGGAGCCGGTCAGGCTGAACTTCAACGACGCCGCCACGGGCGGCAAGGTGGGCCTTCGCCTGATGGCCGAACGCATCACGTTCGTCACCGGTGTGCCGGTCCGGGTGAAGCCCGATGTCTTCAGCGAGGCCCCCACGGGCCGGGCCGTCACGCCAATCGCCGGGCCCGCAGCCGCATTGCCGGCGGCACCGGGCCCCGCGCCCTCGGCTGCACGCACGCCGGTGGTCCGCGAGACCGGCTTCAACGCCATCGCGATGCGATGGCATGGGTCGCTCGAAGGTTTCCTCAACCACGTCACCGACCTCACCAACCTCTCGTGGGAGTACCGCGACGGGGTGGTGGTCATCGAACGCTTCCGCACCGAGTTCTTCGAACTCGCCACGCTCGAGGGCGAGACCCAGTACGCGATGGGCCTGAATTCCAGCGAGCAGGGAAGCACGGGCACGTCGGGCGGAGCCGGCGCAGGTGGGGGGCTCAGCACCAACAACGCGAGCGCCGACGTGGCCGAGAAAGGCAAGGCCGCCACGGTGGCCACGCTGATCGCTGCCGTCAACCAGATCATCTCGCCGGTCCCCGGTTCCGCGGTGATCCGGTCCGACGGCTCCGGGCGCATTGCCGTCACCACGACCAAGGAGGCGATGACCAAGGTACGCGATTTCCTCCGCGCCGAGAACGAGTCGATGCTTCGCCAGGCGCAGATCCAGTTCGACATCTATTCGGTCCGGCGCGATGAATCCGACGAACGAGGCATCGACTGGTCCGTTGTCATCACATCGGTGTCGCGCGCGCTGAACATGACGGTGTCGTCGCCAGCCACCCTTGTGAGCAATGCGGCGGGTGCCGTGGGCTTCAGCGTGCTGAGCGGCGATCCGCCCGTCAACGCCTTGTCTCGCCTGGCCGGCGACAGCCAAGCGTTGCTGACGCTGCTGAACCAATACGGTTCGTCCACACAACACCGGCCCGTGAGCCTGCTCACCCTGAACCGGCAATGGGCGCGGAAGGCGTCGCTGGGCAGCAAGGCCTACGTCAGCGAAACCGTGCCTGGCGCCGCGTCCACGTTGGGCGCCGGGGCACCGGGCCTGAAGACCGCCACGGTGACCACGGGCGACCGCTACCTGGCCCAGCCCTTCATCATGGACAACCACACGGTGGTGCTGAAGTTCGGTATCGGCCTCTCGTCCCTGGTGCAGCTCGCCAACTTCGACAGCGGGTCAGGGGTCACCGCGCAGCGGGTGCAGACCCCGGAGATCAGCAGCCTCATCGACCAGGCCACCGTTGCGCTCAAGGCGGGCCAGTTGCTGGTCATCACCGGCTTGAGCCGCGTGGTGACCAGCGACGACACCCGCAAGCTCGGTGAGGATGCGCCGTGGCTGGCCGGTGGCAGCCGCAAGATGCTGCGCCAACGCGAGGACTTCGTCATCTTCGTGCGGCCCACCATCCTGTGACTGCGGCTGCCATGCACATCGAACGCATCCTGGCATCCACCGCCGCAGGGCCTCTGCTTGGCGGGCTGAGCTGGCGCCCGCCGAGCGGCGGCCAGCATTCCATGCGCAAGCTCCATGAAGCGCGCAACCTGGCCGTCGACGCCACGCACTACACGCTGTTCACCGCTGGCCACACGGACGTCTACGGGCTGTTCCAGCCGCGTGCATCGGAGGAGTCCGTCCGGCTGCCCAAGGGGGTATTGTCGGCCGCGCACTGTTTCGCCGGGCGCGTCGGCAACCAGGCGCCCAATGGGGCGCTGATCCTCAGCGTTTCGTCCGACGGGGCTCGCCGCGATGGCCAGGTCTACGTCGTGGTCCTCGAGGATGGCATCCCGGCAGTCGACTCGCTCACCACCGAGATGGAAGCCCGCAACGCACTCGGCTCCGAGGATCGTCCCATCTGGTCCGATGCGCCAGACCTGTACCCGAACTGCGAGGTCGTCGGCTTCGACTGGTTGGCCGACGGGGTGGGCAAGGGCGCTCGCGTGGCGCCCATTCCGATGAACCCTTGGCCGTTGGTGACCATGGCCCTGCTCGCCGCCATCGGATGCGCCGCGTGGTTCTCGGTGCGCGAGTCACGACGCGCCGAGGCCTTTCGGGAGCAGGCAAGGGCGGTGGCCGCTGCCGACCCTGTCCCGAAGTACCTCGCGGCGCTGGAGATGCAGTCGGCCACCATGTCCGCAGACCGCTCCGACCTGCTGGCCATCGTCGAACGCATGTTCGACGATCCGGTCCGTGTCCCTGGCTGGCGCATGAAGTCTCGCGTCTGCAGTGCCGGCGCCAGGCGTTGCGAATCGGTGTGGCTGCGCCAGGGAGGCACCTACGACGAACTGGTTTCTGCGCGGGGCCAGGAAACGCTGCAGTGGGTCGGCCACGACGGCAATCCCGTGCCGGCCCTCGATTCGGCGCGCACCGTGTCCGACATTGCCATCAGGCGTTCGCCGCTGCGTGGCGCGACCCACCGCCTGCCCACGTTCAAGCAGGCCATCGACGAGGGCGGGTCCCTGTTCCAGGTCTGGAAGACCGCCGACCTGTCCATCGACCTGCAACCGCCGCGCTTGTGGCCGAGGGTCGATGCGGTGCCCGCCCAGTTCGACCACCCCCGCGCGATCCTGAGCGGCGCCATCACGCTCAGCGACGTCCCGGGTCCCTTCATCCTGGAAGCACTGCGCGCCGCGCCTGAATGGATCAGTTGGGAAACCGTCAGTGCGGACATCGGCGATGGCGACGCCGCAGGCCGCCTCAGATTCAAAGCCACGGGGAACTACTATGTCTCGTCACGTTGAGCAGTGGGTCATTTCCGCAGTCGTGTCGTGCGCGGCGGCCTCCGCGCATGCGCAGACCATCGGCGACTACAGCCGCGCCCAGCGCGCGGTGATCGAGTCGACCATCGCCCGCAGTGCCCTTCGCCCTTCCTCCGGTGGCCCTGTCGGTCTTCCCGCGTTGCCGCAGGCGGCCGCGTCGGCCCCTTTGGTGCCGCTCCCCCAGGCCGCGCCGCCGCGCCGCGACATGCCCGAGGAATCCAGCGCACCTCAGGTGGCGGTGACCGGTGTGGTCGTGACCCCGAACAAGGCCCTCGCGGAAGTGGTCGTGGACGGTGTCGCGTACATGCTTTCGGCGGGCCAGTCCGTGCCGGGCACGCCCATGACCGTTGCCACCGTGGCCGCCGACCGCGTGGTGTTGTCGGGCGCCCGGGGCATGCGCGGTCCGCGCACGTATCCCGTCGCCAACATGGGGCCGTGACATGAAATGGTTCGACCGCGTCGTCCAATCGCCCGCCACCGGCGGCGCACAACTCGCCATGGAGCGTGTTCCCCCCACCGACTTTCATCCGACGGAACAGCAGGCCGAGGTGATCGACCGCTATGCCGACGTCCCCGCCTACCAGCGCCTGCTCACGGGTGGCGACGACCCGATCTACCGGCTGCCACCCGAACAGCAGGACAAGCTCATTGCCACGGACATCGGTGGCAAGCGGGTCAACGTCATCTGCGCTGCGATGCCCGAATCGCAGCTGCGCCAGTTCCAGTGGCAGGTGCGCGCCCTCAAGGGCGAGCTCCGGGCGAAGGGGTACCAGATCGCCCAGGAGCTGGTGGCCACCCCCGACGTGATGCGCACCGTGATGCGCAACGTGGGCCGCAGCACCCAGTCGCGGGGCCGAGGCGAGCCCCTTCGGCTGTTCAACGAGTGGATCGAGATGGCTGCCCGCGCCGACGCCACCGATCTTCATGTCGACGTGCTCGGCAACGTGGCCCATGTCCGCGTGCGCGTGGACGGGCGGCTCGAACCCCTGGCCGATGGCCACGGAGGTGTCTACCCGCGTGGCGAAGCGGTCGATGCGCTGGCCGCGGGCTACAACAACACCCGGCAGGGCAACAACGTCTCCCAATACACGGAAGACAAGTTCGTGTCGTGCATGATCGCGTTGAACCTTCCCGGCCTCAGCGGGCAGTTGCGGTACCAGAATTTCAAGGGCAGGGCGGGCCCGAAAGCGGTCGTGCGCATCCTGCGCTCGGGTGAGGAAAACGCCATCACGTTCGAGAAGGCTGGCTACGCGCGCAGCCAGCTTCGCATGCTGCGCGAGGCAGGGCGATCGGGCAAGGGCATCGTCTTGATCGCCGGCGTGACCAGCTCCGGCAAGTCCACCAGCCTCAAGTGCCTGATCGAGACATTGCCCGGGCTCGACTCCAAGTCGATCTACACCGTCGAAGATCCCATCGAATATGAGATCAAGGGCGCTCACCAGATCGAGGTGCTCAGGGACCTGGCCGACGAAGACCTCACCACCACGCGCTACGCCGACACGATGCGTGCGCTGATGCGCGGTGACCCGGATGGCGTGATGATGGGCGAGATCCGCGACAAGCTGACCGCGATGTTCGCCCTCCAGATCGCCGAGACCGGTCACCTGGCCATGGGCACCGTGCACGCGCACCTGATCAGCACCATCGTTCCCCGCCTCACCAATGACCAGATCGGCCTGTCGCGCCAGGCGCTCACCGGCCCGAACATCCTGAACCTGCTCGTCTATCAGGCGCTGGTGCCGAAGCTGTGTCCGCACTGTGCAGACAACACCGACACCGCTGCGGCCGGCGATCCCGACATCGCGGAGGTGGTCGAAGTGCGGGAGCGCCGGTACCGCGTGCCGACGCGGCGGCTGCGCTGGGAGCATGTCGGCGGATGTCTCCAGTGCGAACGCCGGGGTACCCGGGGGAAGACCATCGTGGCCGAGATGCTGCGCCCGGATCGCACCTGGTTGCGACTGGTCCGCAACAACGACGACGATGGTGCTGTCATGCACTTCCGGTCCACGTCCGACCATGACTTCCTGAGCCCGGACATGACCGGCAAAACCGTCTTCGAGCACACGCTGTGGAAAGCGCTGCAAGGCGAGATCGACGTGCGCAACTGCGAAGAGTTCGATTCGTTCTCGCGGTTCGAACTGATGCCCCGAACGGGTGACGCACGATGAACGCACGGTTGTTGACGCGCCAACTGTGGCTGGTCGCGTTTCGCCCCCAGCGGGCCGAGTTCTATCGCGACCTCGCCGACATGTTCCGGCGTCACGAACCCATGATGGGGTTCTTCGAAGGTGAGATTGCCAATGCCGTCCGTACGCGCCAGCGGGCACGGGCCGCGGCCCTCCGCACCATGCTCGCCAGGTACCAGACCGGCCACGACGCCGGCCGGGTGGGGTACCTCATGGAGGGGGTGATGCCGCGGGGTGACGTCATGATGCTCGTCGCGGTCGATCGTGCCGACGACAAGGCCAAGGCTTTGACGTCACTCGCCGAGGCCGTCGAGGCGCAGGGAGCCATGAAGTCCGTCGTGGCGGCTTATGCGGTTTTTCCTGCCGTGATGCTGCCCCTGTGCTACGTGCTGATCCGGGTCCTGTCCAACGTGATCCTGTCCATCGACCGAAGCACGCCCGACTACGTCAAGGCCGAACTGTGGGTGGGGCTGAACGGATGGGCCCGTCATGTCGCCCTGGCCTGCGACCAGTACGGGCTGGCCATGGTCTTGCTGCTCGGAGCCCTGGTGGTTGCCGCCGTCATCTCGTTGCCCCGCTGGAAGGGCGCGGGTCGCCTGGCTGTCGAAGCCTGGCCCGTGTACGGCCTGTACCGCGACTTCCAATCGGGTTTGCTGTTCACCTCCATGGCGATGCTGCTCTCCAATGGCGCGTCGCTGAAGGGGGCACTGGAAGACATCGCCCAACGTTCGTCCGCGTGGATGCGCTGGCACCTTACCCGGGTACTTCGCGCGCTGGACGACAGCCCCACCGGCACCATCGACGCCTTCAGCCGGGGCCTGTTGTCCCCGTACATGCTGGCCCGCGCCGCCACCCTGCAACGCACCGCCGCAACCTTCTCGGACGTGCTCGTGGAGTTGGGCACACGCGAATGTGACCGTGTGCTGAAGGGTGTCCGCCGGGCGGCCCTGGTCGCCAACGTGGCCGTGGTGGGCGCGCTGGTGTCCGTGAGTACGTTCATGGGATTGGCAACGCTGACCGTGCCGGGCAGATTCTCGGCGTTGATGGAGCCATCGACGCTCATGGGCCTCAAGCAAGCCCATGAAGCGGCGATGGCCGCGTCACGACAAGCCCCCCCTTCCGACAAGGCCCCGTGAACGGCGCCACATGCCCAGGAGACCCACGTGAACCGCACCGTCCGATCGAACCCCCTCCATCGTTCCCGCATTGCCGGCAACGCCGTCCTGTTCACGCTGTTGTCGATGGTCATCGGCGGCATCGTCGTGGCGGTCGGCGTCAGCCAATACCAGGACGCTGACCGTGCTGCGTCGGTCCAGTCCACAGTTGCCGAGGTCAACGCCATCATCGGCAACACCAAGCAGAACTTCGGCCAGTACTCCTACGCAGGCATGAGCACCGGCATCGCTGTCGGATCGCGGGTCATCCCCGAGAGCCTTCAGACCTCCGAAACCGCGGCGCGCAACAAGTTCGGCGGCACCATCGAACTGCGAGAGCGGCTCCCCGCCGGGTCTGGCACAGCCGAACTCGTCTATCCCAACGTGCCAAGGGCCATCTGCACCAGCCTCATCAACGGCACCCAGGGCCTCGCACGCGAGATCCTGATCGGTAGCTCGGTGGTCAAGGCACAGAACGCCCAGGTCAACCTGGCTGCCTTGAACGCCGGCTGCTCCACCGCCGAAGCAGCGGAGATCACGTGGATCATCGGCCGCACATGACGCCATTCCGCCATCGGGCGCCGCCGCGGCGTCGCCACCAGCGAGGCAACGCGCTCATCCTCGCGTTGCTGGCCTTGGCCGTCACGGGCCTGGGTGCGGCCACGGCCCTGCAGAACAAGCGGGTCGAACTGAAGCGCGATGCTGGCGCGGCTGAGGCGACGGTGCTCGAACGCCTGCGCAACGGCGTCCAGGCCACGGTGCACGAGCACCTTGCGGCCATCCAGCAGGGTCAATCGATCGTCAAGGACGGCGTCACTGTCGATGCCGTCGCGGTCGATGGCGAACTCGTGTGGTCTCCCACCATCGAACAGCTTCGCACCATGGGCTACCTGCCGAGCGGTTGGCTCAACACGCGTTCGTCATTGAACGACGGCGCCTACGGCATCACCTTTCGCCGCGTCCCTGCTGGTTGCGCCCCCGTGACCTGCGACGTCGAAGGACTGGTCGCCATCCGCGCACCCGTCCTCGACGGCGGCCCCGGATCGCCCGTCGACGGCGTCCTCATCGGTCCCATCCTCACCCGCAGCGGCGCCGATGGCGGCGTTTCACTCGCCACCGCCCCGGCCACCATCCAAGGTTTCAACGGCACATGGAGCCACCCCAACCCGGTGCCCGGCAACCCGGCGGGGGTGGTGGCCATGCGGGTAGGGACCAATACGGGTGGGTTCAGTCAGTTTGTTCGAATCGGTGACAGGCGTGACCCCAACTTGGGCGGTGACCTCAGCGCGGCAGGGAATCTGAGCGTGCGCGGAAGCAGCGTGGTCACGGGTAAGGCGGAGTTCGGGGGGGATGCGTTGGTCCAAGGTGCCATTCGTGTCGGTAACACGGAGGCGACTTCCTGCGCCACGGTCGCGCCGGATGGCGTGCTCAGCATAGCGTGTGCCGGCGTACTCAACACCCGAACGGCCATCTTCGAAGACGTCAGCGGCAACCGCAGCGAGATTTTGCCCAGCGGGATGACAACCACAGGGCGCATGCAGTCCGCCGATGGCTTCCGGTCTGGCAGCAATGTCCTGTTCGGCGCTTCTGACCCTCATGCCGTCACAGTAGCCGGGGGCGAGTTTTTCGTTCGGGGCGCGGCTGGCAACCTTGTGTCCCTCGAGGGCGGAAACCTTCGGGTTGGCGGCGTCGTGTCGGGGCAAAGATTGTCCCTTGCGGAAGTGGTTGCAGAGGGAAGCGCGTGCGAGTCCACAGGGGTCGATGCCGCCGCGACCCAAATCAGCGTCACAGCGGACCGTTCGTTGGCGGTCTGTGTCGCCGGACGGTGGGTGACGTCCTTTCGCATGGGTTCCGCCGGAGGGCCATGCGCAACAGAAGGGGGCGCTGCGACCGACCTATCGGACGGGCAATCCTTAATCTGCCGTGATCACCAGTATTTGCGCACCAGCGCGCTCCTTTCGAAGTTTGTTCTGGTGAGCACGATGGCCCTGCAGATGAGCGGTGGGCCACTGCGAGTTCAAAAACCCGTCTGCCCAACATCCGGGTCGACTGTGGCCGAGCGATTAATCATCCTGTCGCCCAATAACGAAGACGCCGCCTTCGCAGGACCGGCGACCTTCTCCGGAATCAATCGGTTTGCCACAGATTTGGGCGACACCTGGGATGTGTACCTCGAGCGGTCTGCAGGGAATACGGCGCTGGGCGGAAATCTCATTGCAAGCATTTACTGTTACTACCGTTGAAAAATGAAGCGCAGCTTTTCTCTTCTCGGATTGATGATTCTCTATTCGACTGCCGTTTGCGGCGAGTCAGCTCAGGATTCGGTCGTTAATGGATACCATCGTGGTGATTCCGGAATAAACATTGGCACACAACAGGTTGGTTTGTCTTATCTCCTAAAGGGTGTCTCAATGGCGTCCTCCTCGAAGAACGAGCATGTGCGCTACGGGCCCTTCAGGAACGATTCCAACTTGGTATTGACCATTGTGCTGCAACACACGGGGAGCACACCTGGCTGGTCTGAGTTCGGTGCTTGGATTTCTGGACAGAAGATCATGACAAGACAAGGCGACATCGAGTTCAAGGTTGCGCCTGGGGATGAATACCATTTCAGCGCAAAAGATGTGTCCAGCATTACGGCGACAGTCAACACAAACAATTACCAAGGGAGCGATCCGGGTCTTCCATCCGCAGCAGATTTTTTGGCGCCGAGCGGCGCTTACAGGAAGTGCTATCGACTGGTTCAATATGAGCCAAATTATCTCGAGTTCCCCAACGAAATATTCATCTATGAGGCCGGAAGAATGTCGGATCGATCAGTGAGGTTGGACTCCTATAACTCGGCTCATCGAGACCTAACGCGAGGCGTGCCGTTGCGCGGTACACATAATCCTTGCGAATTGGTTGACTATCTCGATTACATTTATTTTATGCGGGAATAAATTCTAGATTACCCCGAATGGGGGATGCCCCCTATGGGGGAGGTCGCGCACCGCGCGAAAACGAATAATCCCAGGCAATAGTAGCCCTTCGAAAGAGGAATCAGCATGCGCACCGCGAACGATCATGCCACCCAGGATCTCGGCCGAAGCAAACTTCAAACGCTCGCAGGCCTCCTCCGCTCCTGGGGCTACGACGACAAAGATTTCGTCATCGAGGAAGACCGGTCCGAAGAGCTCGCCAACCTGTTCGGGTTGAGCGGCGGGGTCGTCAAGGTCACTCGACGTTCGACTGGTGAGTGCCGGATGTACGCCACCGGCATCGAATCTGCCTGGATCAGTTCGCTGCTGCTCGATCTGGCGCGAGGGCATCTGGCCGATGGTCCGGAAACAGCGCCGGCACCGCTGATCGACACGCCGGTCCAAGCTGAACGGAAATCCCATTGAACGCGGCGCAGCATCTCCGCCTTCCGGGCGCACCTGCTGTTGAGGCGCCCTTGCGCCCGAACGTCGCGACGCCCTGGCTCGAAGTTCGCGGCGATTCCGCAAGCGCCGTTGCGCTGCCCGATCGCCCTCCGGCGCTCTAGCTTTCGTTCCGCCACTTCGTTCGCCGGACTTCACCCCATTCTTCTGCCTCGCCTGTCCACACCATGCGACGTGACCCCATCGACGTGACGGTGCCGAGTCCAGGCACATTGGAGGGGCGCCAGCCGCAGGCCGCCGCCCGGGACGCTCCGCGCCTCGCCGTCCGCTGGGCCGAGTGCGAGGCCGACCTGCGTGAGGCACAGCGGCTGCGCTACCGTGTGTTTGCGGGCGAGATGGGCGCACGACTGACTCCGCTGCCGGGAACACCGGCCGGCCACGACAGCGACCGTTTCGATGCTTGCTGCGAGCATCTGCTGGTGCGCACAGTGAACGCCGATGGCGAGGCGGGCGATGTGGTGGGCACCTACCGGCTGCTGACCCCGTCGGGCGCACGGCGTGCCGGCGGCTGGTATTCGGACACGGAGTTCGATTTGCGGGCGCTCGACGTGCTTCGCCCGAACACGGTGGAGCTGGGACGCTCGTGCGTCGACCCGGCGTGGCGCAGTGGCGGGGCGATCCTGTTGCTGTGGACGGCGCTGTGCCAGTACATGGTGTCACGAGGGCTCGACACGATGATCGGCTGTGCGAGCATGCCGATGGACGGGGAGGGCGCAACGGCCAGCGCCGTGTGGCACCAGCTTCGCGAGGCACACCTGGCAGCCCCCGAGTGGCACGCCACCCCGCGACTGCCGTTGGCACTGCATCCAGCCCCTCCCCTGGAGGGGCCGGCCGCGCCGGTGCCAACCTTGATCAAGGGCTACCTTCGCTGTGGCACCAAGGTGCTCGGGCCACCAGCGTATGACCCGGACTTCAACACGGCCGACCTGCCGATGATGGCCCGGCTCGCCGACCTGCCACCTCGTTTCGTCAAGCCACCTCGCTTGCGCTGAACCGCGAGGTCCGCAGGCAGGCCCTCGCCGCGCGAAGTCCCCGCGACACGCGACCCGCCCATCCAAGGCCTCCCGCGCCTCAGCGGTTCAACGACACCACGCTGCTCACGACCCCGTTGGTGAAGGTGATCTGCGACCAGGTGCGCGTCTGGTAGTTCGTCATGTAGGTCCACTGTTCCAAGGGCTTGCCGCCCTCGTTCTTGGCGGTGCGCTGCTCGGGCTCGTGTTCCATGGCCGCACGCACCTGCTCGCGGGTCTGCCCCACAGCCACCTTGTGGATGCGGGTGGCATTGAACACGGCATTGCCACACAGCTGGTGGTCCTTGCGATGGCCGCGGCACGGGGTGATGGTGCCGTCTTCGCGCATCTGGCCGGGCGGCGTGTGGCAGGCCGTGAGGACGACGAGCAGCGGCGCCACGAGCAGGGCGGTGCGAACGAAGCGGGGTGTTTGGGTCATGACAGATCGGGCGGGGAAGAAGTGGCCGGTGGGTGGGCCGATCCGTCGACTTCGCGGCTCGGCGCTGAAGGACTGCAAAAGAGAAATGCCAACGGGAGCGTGCGCTGGTGGACCAGGTGAGGCGCGAACGGCGCAAGCACCAGGGCTTGAGGGACGGTCACCCCCACAAGCCCGCAAACCCCGGTTGCCCAGGGCTTGCGGCTGCAAGCCGGCAAGACGCCGGCCCACAGGGAAGGGCGGGTGATCAGCCCTTCTTGGCCTTCTTGGCCGGAGCGGCCTTCTTCGGGGCCGGGGCCTTGGCGGCCTTGCGGGCAGCAGCCTTCGGGTCCACGGCAGCCTTGAAGCCAGCGCCCGGGGTGAACTTCGGCAGCTTGGCGGCAGCGATCTTGATCTTGGCGCCGGTGCTGGGGTTCACGCCGTTGCGGGCGGCACGGGCGTGTTGCTTGAACGAGCCGAAGCCCGGCAGCGTGACGGCGTTGCCCTTCTTGACGTTCGTGACGACCGCGTCGAGCAGCGTTTCCAGGATGCGGCCGGCTTCGGCCTTGGTCAGTTCGTGCTTGGAGGCCAGGTGCTCGATCAGTTCGGTTTTGTTCATTCTTTCGTTTCTATCGGTTGCGCCCGCCACTCGCGGGCTGCCGCATTGTGACGGAAACCGGGCCCACTTCGGCACAACACCCGCGTTTGGGTGCATCGCAACGTGCTGAAATCCCTTTGCAGGGCTCGGGACACCGCGTCGGTTTTGTGCAACCATGCCCCCTTTCGGTGGATCAGCCTGCGGGCTTGGGAGCGCGTTCAGTGAGGATGAAATGGTTGGCGTGGGCCGCGGTGGCCGTGATGGGCCTGGCGGGCATCGTGTGGTTCGGCGGTCCGCCTCTGCTGAAGGTGCAAGGCGAAACACGGCTGAGCCAGGCGCTCGGCCGGCCGGTCACGTTCGGCCACGTCACGGTGCAGCCGTTCGCGCTGAAGCTCACTGTCGACGACGTGACGATCGGTGGTCAAACCGCCAGCGCCGCGCCTTTGCTGACGATCGAGCGCCTCGTCGCCAACGTGTCGTCGAGTTCGCTGTTCCGTCTGGCACCCGTGCTCGAAGGCCTCGACGTGGTTCACCCCAAGCTGCGCGTCGTGCACGTGTCGGCGGGCCACTACGACGTCGACGACCTGATCGCGCGGTTCACCCCTGCGTCCGATGCCAAGCCCTCTGAGCCGGCCCGCTTCGCGCTCTACAACGTGCAACTCACCGACGGCGAGATCCACTTCGACGACCGCCCCGCTGGCGGCACGCACGAGGTGGCAGGGGTGCACCTGACCCTGCCGTTCCTCTCCAACCTGGCCACTCACGTGGCGGTGAAGGTGGAACCGCGGCTGGCCTTTCGCTTGAATGGCGCGGCGTTCGACACCGGGGTGCAGGCCACGCCGTTCGCCACCACCCGCGAAGGCACGCTGGATCTGTCGATCGACCACTTCGATGTGACCCCGTACCTCGGCTACACGCCGAAGGTGTGGCCCGTGCGGCTGCAGCGCGGGCTGATCGACAGCAACCTGCAGGCCCGGTTCTCGGTGACCACCACCGGCGCCCCCAGCGTGTCCTTGAAGGGCAAGCTCCAGGTGTCGGACTTGGCGGTCGGCACCGCCGCGGGTGCCGATCTCCTCGCCTGGAAGACGCTGTCGCTGGGGCTCTCGGACGTGCAACCCCTCGCACGCCGGCTCGAGTTTTCCAGCATCGCGCTCGATGGCCTGACCGTGCATGCGCGGCGCCAGGCCGATGGCCGCTTCGACGGCATGCCCGCGGCCAGTGGCCCGGCCATGGCATCCACCGCACCGCCTGCACCGGCTGCGTCTGCGGCGAGTGGCACCGCGACGCTGGGGCCCACCACGCCCCCGGGATGGCGGATCGCCATCGCGTCGCTGTCGCTCGACCACGGCCGCGTCGAATGGTCCGACACGGCGGTGGTGCCGAACGCGGCCGTGTCGCTGGTGGACGTGACGGTCAAGGCGGACCGGCTCGCCTACCCACCGGCCGGCGACGTGCCGGTTTCGCTGTCAGCCACGCTGCGCTCTCACGGCGACAAGCCGCGCAACTGGGGCACGCTGGCAGCCACCGGCACGGGCAACACACAACATGCGGCCCTCCGGGTCACGCTCGATGCCTTGTCCCTCGAAGCGCTGGAACCGTATCTGGCGGGTGCGCTGACGCCGCGTGTGGCGGGGCAACTGTCCGGGACGGGCCAGGTCGACTGGTCAGGTGATCCGGCTGCGCCACGGCTCAAGGTGGCCCTGGACAGCGTCGCGTTCGACGCTGTCCGCCTCACGGAGGCTTCCGGCCGCGTGCCGCACGGTGCCGCGATGGAGGTCGTGGCCCTGAAGCAGGTGCGGTTCACCGATGTCGCGGTCGACGTGCCGGCGCGGCAGGTCACGTTGGGTGAGTTGAGGGTGCAACAACCGTGGCTGAGCCTGGACCGGTCCGACACCGGCGCGTGGAACGTGCAACGCTGGATGCCGACATCCACCGCATCGACGCCAGTGGCCGTGCCGGCCGAATCCGCAGCCTCGGCCGCTCCGCCGTGGAAGGTCACGCTGAAGTCGGCGTTCGTCGACGGGGGCCGGCTGCGACTCTCCGATGCCAGTTCGTCTACGGGTGGCACGCCGCATCGCACCGAGGTCAGTGCACTCGCGCTCGACATTCGCAACCTCGTGTGGGACGGCGACCGGCCTGCACCGCCGGCGAAGCTGAAGATCGGCGCCCGCGTGGGCAGCGGCCAAGTGGCGTTCGACGGGCAGGTGGGCCTGGTGCCACAGGCGGGATCCGGCACGTTGACCATCACGCGTTTCCCCGTGCAGGCGTTTGCCCCGTACGTCACGCTGGCGCCGGGGGTGGCGCTGGCCCGCGCCGAGGCCGGGTTCAAGGGGAGCGTGACGGTGCGGCTGCCGTCGACCGGGCCGGAGGCCAGCGTCAAGGGCGACGTGCTGCTTGCCGACGTGTTGCTCCAGTCGCGCGCCGCCGATGCATCCGCCGGCCCGGGTGACGACCTGCTGCAATGGCAGGCGCTCGCGCTCAAGGGCCTCCAGTTCGACATGGCGCCAAAGGCCAAGCCGCGCCTGAACATCGCCGAGGCCGCGCTCAACGACCTGCGTGCACGGCTGGTGGTCACTGAACAAGGCCGGTTGAACCTGCAAGACGCTGCCGGCGGCCGGGTGGGCCCCCAGGCACCGGTGCCACCGGCCGATGCGGCGTCCGCGCCGGCATCGACCCCCGGCGCGGCCGCAGTGGCGCCGCGAGACGAGTTGCCCATCGATGCCACCGTGGGCCTCACACGCATCACCAACGGCCGCATCGAGTTCAGCGACAACTTCGTGCGGCCGAAGTACAGCGCCGACCTGACCCAGCTGAACGGCCGCCTGGGCGCCATCAGCACGCGGGGCACGCGCATGGCCGAGCTCGAGCTGAAAGGGCGTGCCGCGGGCACCGCCGACCTCGAGATCTCGGGCCAGGTGCAGCCGCTCGCGCATCCCTTGACGCTCGACATCAAGGCCCGCGCCAGTGACCTCGAGCTGGCGCCGCTGTCACCGTACGCCGCGAAATACGTGGGCTACGCGATCGAGCGCGGCAAGCTGACGATGGACGTGGCCTACCGCATCGATCCCGACGGCCGCCTGGAGGCGCGCAACCAGGTGATCGTCAACCAGCTGACCTTCGGTGACGCGGTGCCGTCGCCCCAGGCCACCACGCTGCCCGTGCGGCTGGCGGTCTCGCTGCTGAAGGATCGCCATGGGGTCATCGACATCAACCTGCCCATCAGCGGTTCGCTGAACGACCCGCAGTTCAGTGTCGGCGGGCTGATCTCGAAGGTGTTGGGCAACCTGATCACCAAGGCCGTGACGGCACCGTTTTCACTGCTGTCGGGCGGCGGGCAGACGGACATCAGCCAGTTGGCCTTCGAGCCGGGCACGGCGCGGCTGACGTCAGAGGGTCAGGCGTCGCTCGACCGGGTGGGTGCCACACTTGCCGAGAAACCGTCGCTCAAACTGACGATCACCGGCACGTCCGATGCCGACACCGAACGCGATGCGTTCCAGCGCCAGGTGCTCGGCACGCGGCTGGTGGCGGAGCGCCGCAAGGAAATGCTCGCCACGGGCGGCAACGGGGAGGGGGCCGCCAACCTGGGCGCAGGCGATCGCTCGCGCCTGTTGCAGTTGCTCTACCGCCAGGCCGACATCCCGGACAAACCGCGCAACGCGCTGGGCCTGGTTCGGGACCTGCCGGACGCCGACACCGAGGCCCGCCTGAAGGCCCGCATCACGGTGGACAGCGACGCGATGCGTGAACTGGCTCTGCAGCGCGCGGTGGCGGTTCGGGACACGCTGGTGGCCAAGGGGTTGCCGGCCGAGCGGCTGTTCCTCGCCGCACCGAAGGGCAAGGGCGATGACGGCACCTGGTTGCCGTCGGTCAAGCTGGGGCTGTCGCTGGACTGAACGCGCAGGGCGGCGGCGCTCAGGGGTTGGCCGGGTTGGGCCGCCCCTGCAGCGACCCCAACAATCGGCCCAGCCGGTGCTTGAACCCCGACCGCGACGACACCTCGCCGAGGTTGGGGGGCACCAGCAGCGTGGCGCGCGCGGCCTGGGCCAGGGCTTCCGGGCTGGTGTCACGCGACATGGCGGGGGCCACCGGTGTCGCGACCGGGCGCGGGGCCACCGGCTCGCGTTCGACCGCAAGTTCCCGTTCGGCGGGGGGCGCCTCCGCCTCGGCCAGCACGGCGGGTCGCCGGAACACCGGTTCGAGGAACCCGAGGATGGGATCCCACTGGGCCAGGTCGGCTGCTACCTTGGACGCGGGCAGGTCGAAGAGCCCGAGTCCCTGTTCGACACATTTCACGTACGCCTGGGTTTCCCGAAGCGCGCCGAGGTAGGGCAGCTGGTTCGCCTCGGCCCAGGCGTGCATGACTTCCGCCGCCTTCGTGCGCGCGTCGAGGCGCATGCCGATGGCCGCCACCTTGCAACGCCCTGAGGCCACCCGGGGCAGGGTGAGCAGTTCGGCATGGCAGTCGGCGGCAGACTCGCGGTCGAAGACTGAATTGCAGACGGGCATCAGGATCACGTCGGCATATCCCACCACCCGTGCCAAATCGAAGCCGCGCAGGCCACCCGGGGTGTCAAGGATGACGTGGGTCGTGCCGGCCGGGGAGCGCAGCACGTTCTTCGGGTCCACCGCCCAGCCGAGGATGGGCGCGCTGCGGGGCAGCGTGCGTTCGGCGCGCAGGCGCAGCCAGGTCTGGGTGGATTGCTGGCGGTCCACGTCGCCCAACATGGCAAGGATGCCGTGGTTGGCGCAGTATGCGGCGAGGTTCGTGGCCAGCGTGCTCTTGCCGCTGCCACCCTTGCGATTGACGACGGCGATGACGGGCATTGACGCGCACTGCAGCTGGTTCGGGGTGGTCGTATTACAACATTGCCAGGTGTCTCACAGTGTCACGATCAGTAAGGTGAAGCCCTGCCAATCGTTGCGACCGGGCGACAATTGCCCATGGACCGCGACACCCGCCTCCCGCTTTTCCCGCTTCGCACGGTGCTGTTTCCGGGCGGGCGCCTCCCGCTCCAGATCTTCGAGGTGCGTTACCTCGACATGATCGGCCGGGCCCATCGCGAAGGCATCCCCTTCGGCGTGGTGTGCCTGACGGAAGGCGACGAGGTGCGCCGGAACGTCGATGGGGGCTTCCAGGCGGAGTCGTTCCACCCATTCGGCACGCTGGCCCGCATCGATCGCCTGGAGCGCCCCCGGCCAGGTCTGCTCAACATCCAGTGCACCGGCCTGCAACGGTTCAGGCTCGAGCGCACGGAGTGCCTGCCGCACGGCTTGTGGGTGGGGGACGCCGAATCCCTGCCTGACGACCCGCTCGTGCCCATCCCGTCCGACCTGGAGCACATCCGCATCGCGCTGCAGCGGGTGGTGAGCGACCTGCGGGACCAGGGTCTCGGCGACGACGACATGCCGCTCCAGGCCCCCTGGCGTTTCGACGATTGCGGCTGGGTGGCCAACCGCTGGTGCGACCTGTTGCCTCTCTCCAACGCCCTCCGGCAGCAATTGCTGGTGGTGGACAGCCCGCTCGTGCGCCTCGAACTGGTGGCCGACGCCCTCGACCGCTACCGCCAGCCCGAAGCGGACTGACGCAGCGGCCCGGTCACCCCGGGTACATGTGCCCGCGTGTCATCGGGATGGGGGTGCCCCCGGGAACCCGGCGGGCCGCGAGCAACTGGTACACACCGATGTCGCCCGATTCGAACTCGAGCGCACAGGCGGCCATGTAGAGGCGCCACACACGCCACGTGGCCTCGCTGACGTGGGCGAGGGCGCGGGCGTGGTTGGCCTCGAGCCGGGCCACCCAGTGCCGAAGCGTCTTCGCGTAGTGGGGCCGCCAGGCTTCCACGTCGAGGAGCTCGAAGTCCGCACGTTCCATGTGCCGCTGGATGTTGCCCACGGTGTCGAGCTGCCCGTCAGGGAACACGTAGCGGTTGATGAACTCGGTGGACACCGTCTTGTCCCACCCCTCCACGTAGTGCGTGATGCCGTGGTTCAGCAGCAGGCCGCCGGGCCTGAGCTGCCGGTACAGCGTCTCGAAATACACCGGGAGGTTCTTCAGTCCCACGTGCTCGAACATGCCGATGCTCGACACCTTGTCGTAGCCCGGTTCGCGGGGCAGGTCGCGGTAGTCGCGCAACTCCACGGTGACCCGATCCGACAGGCCTGCGGCCTGGATGCGCTCGCGGGCTTCCTGCAACTGTCTTTCGCTGAGCGTGATGCCGTGCGCGGTCACCCCATGGTGCTGTGCGGCATGTATCACGAGCGCGCCCCAGCCGCAGCCCACGTCGAGCAGCCGTTCGCCGGGCGCCAGCTGCAGCTTGCGGCAGATGTGCTCCAGCTTGGCCCGTTGGGCGTCTTCGAGCGTGAGGTCGGGTCGTTCGAAGTAGGCGCACGAATACACCATGCGTTCGTCGAGCCACAGCCGGTAGAAATCGTTCGAGACGTCGTAGTGGAATCCGATGGCGTCCCGGTTTTCTGCCTTCGAATGGGCTTGCACGGGCGGCGCGAGCAGCGACGCACGGGCCTCGTCGAACGCCGCGGCAGAGCGCAGGCGCAACGTGGTCAGCAGCACACGCCACCGGTCCTGCCAGGGCAGGCGCAGCACCTGGACGTGGTCCTTGAGTGCCAGGGCCGCGAAAAAGTCACCTTCGATGTCGAGGTCGCCCCTGAAGTACGCGTCAGCCAGCCGGAGCGGGTCGCCGCCTCCCAGCAGGCTGCGGACGACGTTCGGCGTGTGGCACACGAGCGTGAAGGGCGCTGGCTCGGCAGGCGGCGGGCCGCGGCCGAGCAACAGCGTGCGGCCATCCCACAGCCTGACGGCCAGGTGCCTGTCGAAGGCCCGGAACAGGCGTTCGACCGCCTCGATCAGGGGGGCGCTGTCGGGCCCGGCGCCCGGTCGAGAGGCGGGGGCCGCCGACGGCATGTCGTCGGACGTCGTCGCACACGCGGAGGAAGAGGGTTCCTTCATGGTGATCGAACTCCAGCTGCAAGTCGTGCGGGCGGGGGGGCTGCCCGGGCGTACTCCCTGTGCTTGGGAATTTGACACATTCCCGCTGCCCGAGTCAGCCGGGCGGTTTTTGGAACTACAGGCGCCGTGTGGTTTCCCGAACCGTCAGGGACAGGGGCGGCAGCTCCACCTCCGGCGTGGGCTGGCCAAGCATGTTGAGCAGCGCCTGCGCGGCGAACAGGCCCACCTCGTAGATGGGCTGGCGCACGGTGGTGAGCGGTGGGGTCAGGTAGGCAGCCACCGGCAAGTCGTCGAAACCGACCAGCGAAACGTCGTCGGGCACGCGAATGCCACGCCGGTACATCGCCACCCGGGCGCCGAAGGCCGACTGGTCGTTGGCCGCGAACACTGCCGTGAAGGCGTGGCCGCTGTCGAGGAGGCGGTTCATCGCCATCAGGCCACCGCCTTCGAGGAAGTCGCCCTGGACGACCAGGTCCGGGTCGAGCGCCAGGCCGGCCTCCTGGTGTGCCCGCACATAGCCCTTGTAGCGCGCGATCGCGTCCACGTGGTCCACCGGCCCCGCGATGTGTGCCACACGCCGGTGCCCGAGGCCGATCAGGTGCTTGGTGGCGAGGTAGCCCCCGGCGGCGTGGTCGATGGTGTGGGACCGGATGCTCGGGCCTTCGAGGTGGCGCCCCGTCACGACGATGGGCTGCTGCTTGGCGAAGTTGAGGATGTCCTCGTCGGGCAGGTGGCCCGTCAGGATCACGAGCCCGTCGATGCGGCGGGCCTGCAGCAGGCGGATGCGCTCGGCCTCCTCGTGGGCATTCCAGTGGCCGCTGACGATGATCGGGGCGTAGCCGCTGTCGGCCAGGCCCTGTTCGATGCCCCGCATGGCCCGTGTGTAGAAGGGGCTCTCGATGTCCTGCGCCAGGATGCCCACCGTCATGGTCGTGCCGGTCTTCAGGCTGCGGGCAAAGAGGTTGGGCCTGAACGACAGCTTCTTGATGGCCTTCTCGACCGCCGCCCGTTTGGCGCCGTCGACGCGGGCGGTGCCATTGAGGATGCGGGAAACCGTGCTCGGCGAAACGCCAGCTTCCTTGGCCACGTCGAGGAGGGTCACCGCGGCAGGGGGCGCTTCTGGGGTGATGGGACGATTCACGGTTGCTCGGAAGAAGGGGTGGAGCCGACGGCACGACTGCGTGCTGCGTTGAATTTTGTCATCATGATAACGTTTTCAAGGTGTCAAGTGCTTTTGGTTCTGAAAAACACTGATGTTGTTTTGATGTGTTCTAGGGGGTTTCCCTGGGATGGGGTACTTCCTGAGACTTAGGTGTTGACTCCTGGCGACCGCGGGAGTGAAATTCGTCGTTCTGAAAACGTTTTCACAGGTTGTCGTCAGCGCAGGCGACAAAGAACGCTGTTACCGCAGCACATCAACCCAACGCCCCAGGCACGGAAGAGACGCCATGAAAAGTCTGTTGAAACCCCTGTTGATCACTGCCGCAGTTGTTGCGGCCTTTGGCGCCCAAGCCCAGGACGCCAAACCCACCATCACCCTCAACGTCTCGTCGTTCCCTGACCTGGACCGGGGCGTCAAGGCTGCCATTCCGCTGTACAAGAAGCTGCACCCCGAGGTCGAGATCAAGCTCACGAGCCTCGCGTATCCCGACCACCACACCGCGATGACCACGTCGCTCGCCACCGGCGCCAACCTGCCGGACGTGATGGCCGTCGACAACGGCTTCATCGGCAAGTTCGCCGAATCGGGCTGCCTCGAAGACCTGAGCAAGGCCCCGTTCAACGGCCTGGCCCAGCGCGACAAGCTCGCCAAGTTCGCGGTGAACCAGTCCACCAGCAGCGCAGGCGCACTGGCCGCACTGCCGGTCGACATCGGCCCCGGCGCGCTGTTCTACCGAAAGGACCTGCTCGACAAGGCCGGCGTCTCCGAAGCCGACATGATCAAGAGCTGGGACTCGTACATCGCGTCTGGCAAGAAGGTGAAGGCGGCCACCGGTGCCTACATGCTCGGCAACGCCGCCGACATCAAGGACATCTACATCCGCTCGGGCCTGAAGGACGGTGACGGCATCTACTTCGACAAGAAGGGCAACTCGCTCGTCACGACGCCGCGTTTCGTCAAGGCGTTCGAACTGGCCAAGGCTGCACGTGCCGCGGGCATCGACGGCAAGATCGCGGCCTGGTCCAACGAGTGGAGCGAAGGCTTCAAGCGCGACAAGATCGCTACGCAGATGATGGGCGGCTGGCTCGCTGGTCACCTGAACAACTGGCTCGCCCCGGAACAAAAGGGCAAGTGGCGCTCGGCCCAGTTGCCGAACGGCGCGTTCGGTTTCTGGGGAGGCTCGTTCTACGCCATCCCGAAGCAGGCCAAGAACAAGGCCGCCGCATGGGACTTCGTGCAGTTCATGACCTACAACAAGGAAATGCAACTGACGGCCCTGAAGAGCCAGGACTCGTTCCCGGTGCTGCTCGACGCGCAGACCGACGCCTTCATCGCCCAGCCGATGGAGTACCTCGGTGGCCAGCCGGCCCGCCAGGCCTGGAAGACCGCCGCTGACAAGATCCCGGCCACCACCATCGACAAGTTCGACCCGGTGGCCGAGAGCGTCGTCAACGCCGAACTCGACAAGGTGCTGGAGCAGAACAAGGACATCAAGACCGCCCTGGCTGATGCCCAAGCCCAGCTGAAGCGCCGCGTCCGCCGCTGATCCCGGCACCGCCCGACACCGCCCATCCAGTCCAGTTCGAGTGCCCAACATGCAGGCCATGGCCGACTCCAAGCCGTCGACAACGCTTACCAGCGTTCCATCGACACCCATCCAACGCAAGCGCAAACCGCTGCATTTCCGGGATGTGGCTCCGTACGTGTTCATCAGCCCGTTCTTCGTGCTGTTTTTCGTGTTCGGCCTGTTCCCGCTGTTGTTCTCGATGTACCTGTCGTTCCACCGCTGGGACCCCGCCGCGGGTCTCGCGGCGATGAACTGGGTGGGGCTGGAGAACTACATCTTCGTGATCACGAACGACGACTGGTTCCACTCGTCGCTCTACAACACGGTGTGGCTGGCCCTGGTGTCGGGCCTACCGCAGCACCTGGTCGCGCTGCCACTGGCGTTTTTCCTGCACACGGCCTTCGGCCGGTGGCGGAACGCCGTGGTGGGTGCCTATTTCCTGCCGTTCATCACGTCCACGGTGGCCATCTCTCTCGTGTTCTCGTCGCTGTTCTCGCGTGACTTCGGGGTGGTCAACGCCACGCTGACCGCGTTGCACGACGTACCGGGGCTCTCATGGTTCTTCCCCGCCGAGAAGATCGACTGGGGCCAGCCCCAGTACACCAAGTGGATGATCTCGTTCGTCGTGTGGTGGCGCTACGTGGGCTGGAACGCGGTGCTGTACCTCTCCGCCATGCAGACCATTCCGAAAGACCTCTTCGAGGCCGCCACGATGGACGGCGCCAAGCCCTGGCAGCAGTTCCGCCATGTGTGCCTGCCGCTGCTGCGGCCCATGATCTTCTTCGCCGTGACGCTCAGCATCATCGGCAACCTGCAACTCTTCGAAGAGCCCTTCATCCTGACCGGCGGCACCGGCGGCATTGACCAGGCCGGCAAGACCGCGGCCATGCACATGTACGCCACCGCGTTCGTCGACGGTGACTTCGGCACCGCGTCGGCCATCGCCTGGCTGCTGTTCATGCTGATCGCCGGCGTCACCTGGGCCAACAACCGGTTCCTCGGCCAACGCGACACGAAGGGCTGACCCCATGAGTACCTTCCGCCATACCTCTCTTGCGGCCAACGGCGTGGCCTACGCGATCGTCCTCGGCGGCGCGCTGATCATGCTGGCCCCGTTCTACTTCATGTTCGTGTTCGCCACGCACGCCGACCGCGAGATCCTCTCGCTGCCGCCGCCGCTCTGGTTCGGCGACGCGTTCGTCAGCAACCTGCGCCTGCTGGTCGAGAAGCTGCCGTACTTCTGGCACAACCTCGGCTGGAGCCTGTACGTGGCGCTGGCCGTCACGGCAGCCAACCTGCTGCTGTGCTCGCTGGCCGGCTACGCCTTCGCGATGTTCGAGTTCAAGTACAAGAACCAGCTGTTCCTCTTCGTGATGGGCACCATGCTGCTGCCGTCGTTCGTGGGCATGATCCCCACGGTCATCACGATGAGCTGGCTCGGCTGGATGAACGAACCGAAAGCGCTCATCGTGCCCGGCGCATGCTCGGCGCTCGGTGTTTTCATGATGCGCCAGTACATCACGTCGGCCATCCCGAAGGACCTGATCGACGCGGCCCGCATCGATGGCTGCGGCGAGTTCGGCATCTTCGGGCGCATCGTGCTGCCCCTGGTGGGGCCGGCACTCGGCACCCTCGGCCTCGTCACCTTCATCGGGTCGTGGAACAACTTCATGGGGCCGCTGATCGTGATGCGCGACATGGAGATGTTCACCGTGCCGCTTGCGTTGCGGTCGCTGCAGGGCACCGGCCAGACGCCGTGGGGCGCCATCTGCGCCGGCTCGTCCATCGCGGTGCTGCCGCTGCTCGTGATGTTCGTGATGGCCTCGCGCCGACTCATCGAAGGCCTCACGGCCGGTGCCGTCAAGGCATGAACGAATTGATCCACCCCATCTTTCCAGGAGCCCAAGCGTGAGCGAATTGAAGTTTCCCCCGAATTTCTCGTGGGGTGTTGCCACCAGTGCCTATCAAATCGAAGGTGCAGCCGCCGAGGACGGCCGCGGCCCTTCCATCTGGGACACCTTCTCCCACCAGCCGGGCAAGACGTTCGAAGGCCACACGGGCGACGTCGCATGTGACCATTACCACCGCTACGACACCGATGTCGACCTGATCGCAAGCCTGGGCGTGGATGCCTACCGGTTCTCGATCTCGTGGTCCCGCGTGCAGCCGAAGGGCCACGGCGCCTGGAACGAGAAGGGCCTCGCGTTCTACGACCGCCTGGTGGACAAGCTGCTGTCGAAGGGCATCAAGCCGCATGTCACGCTGTACCACTGGGACCTGCCACAAGGCCTCCAGGACCTGGGCGGCTGGGGCTCGCGCGACACCACCGATTGCTTCGCCGACTATGCCGACGTGATGGGCCGCCGCCTCGGCGACCGCGTGGCGTCCATCTGCACCCACAACGAACCTTGGTGCACGGCGCACCTGGGCCACCACGTGGGCCAGTTCGCCCCCGGCAACAAGGATCCGCAACTGGCCATCCAGGTGGCGCACCACCTGCTGCTGTCGCACGGCAAGGCCCTCCAGGCCATGCGCGCGAGCGGCGTGAAGGCCCCGCTCGGCATCGTGTTGAACCAGTCGTCCGTGACGGCCGCCACCCAGTCGCAAGCCGACCGCGATTCCGCCGAACGCCAGTACGCTGCGTTCGTGCGCTGGTACATGGACCCGATTTTCCTGAAGCGCTATCCAACGGCACCCGGGTTGAGCATTTACCCGACCGTCTCTGAAAACGATTTCAACACGATCGCCCAGCCGCTCGATTTCCTCGGCATCAACTACTACACCCGCATCTGGGCCAGCGAGTCCAGCCCGCCGGTGCCCGCACCCAACGCGATGGGTGTCAACGACATGGGGTGGGAGACCTACCCGCAAGGCCTGTCCGACCTGCTCCGGCAGATCGACCGCGACTACGACCTGCCGCCCATCTACATCACGGAAAACGGGTTCGCGGGGGATGACCACCTCGTGGGCGGGAAGGTGGCCGACTCCCCCCGCATCGCGTACGTCCACACCCACCTGGCCGCACTGCAGCAGGCCATGGAGGCCGGCGTCGACATCCGCGGCTACTTCTACTGGAGCCTGTTCGACAACTACGAGTGGAACTCCGGCTACGCGAAGCGCTTCGGCCTCGTGCACGTCGACTACGAGAACCAGCAACGCACGCTGAAAGACAGCGCGCACTGGTATAGCGACCTCATCCGGAAAGGACGTTGAGATGGCAGCCCTGACCCTGCGCGGCATCACCAAGCGCTATGAAAACTCCATCGAGGTGATCCGCGGCATCGACCTCGACATCGCCGACGGCGAGTTCGCCGTCTTCGTGGGCCCGTCCGGCTGCGGCAAGTCCACGATGCTTCGCATGATCGCGGGCCTCGAAGACATCAGCTCCGGCGAGATCAGCATCGGCGGCCGCCTCATCAACGACGTGCCGCCGGCCCAGCGTGGCGTGGCGATGGTGTTCCAGAGCTATGCGCTGTACCCCCACATGACCGTGGGCGAGAACATGGGCTTCGCGCTCAAGCTCGCCGGGCAGAGCAAGGCCGAGATCGCCTCGGCCGTGGGCAAGGCCGCGGAAATCCTGCAGATCACGCACCTGCTGGACCGCAAGCCGAAGGCCCTGTCAGGCGGACAACGCCAGCGCGTGGCCATCGGCCGCGCCATCGTGCGCAAGCCGGGCGTGTTCCTGTTTGACGAACCGCTGTCCAACCTCGATGCCTCGCTGCGCATGCAGATGCGCATCGAATTGTCGAAGCTCCACAAGGAACTCGGCAGCACGATGATCTACGTGACCCATGACCAGGTCGAGGCCATGACGCTCGGCGACCGCATCGCGGTGTTCAACGGGGGGCGCATCGAACAGGTGGGCACGCCGCTCGACCTGTACTCCCGTCCGGCGAACAAGTTCGTCGCGGGCTTCCTCGGGTCGCCCCGCATGAACTTCATCCGCGTGACGGGCCACGAACGCGCCGAAAGCGGCGTGCGCCTGCGCGTCGATCCGGCCGGTGTTGTCGACGTGCCGGGCGTGTTGTCCACCGCGGCCAGTGGCCCGCTGATGTTGGGCATCCGGCCGGAGCACCTGGGTGTCACGCGTGTCGAGGACGGCCTGGCCGCCCGCATCGACCTGCTGGAACACCTGGGCGACTCGGTGCTCGTGCACGCCACGCTGCGTGGCACCGACAACACCGTGTCCGTACGCGTGCCGGCCAGCCAGGCAGGCCTGCGCGCCGGGCTCGACGTGGGTCTTGCGCCGCACCCATCTCAGGTGCTGCTGTTCAGCGAGGCCGGCGAGGCACTCTCCCTGCACTGATTTCGAGGAATCCCGGAGCTTGCCGTTTCCACTGTCCAGGCATCTGCTTTCCGGGGAGCAGGTTCCGGGACATCTCTTCCGGCCAGGGGATGGCTCGCACCATCCCCGGACGGATGTCTTCGCCGCGCAGGCGATCGATACCTCACTACACACACGACGAGGAGTAACCATGAAAAAGAAGCGTCTGATCATTGCCCTGGGGCTCGCCGGCATCGGGACCGCCGCGATGGCGGCCCCGCCGATCGATTTCTCCGGCTACATGCGCGCCGGCGTGGGCGTCACCGCCCGTGGCGGCACCCAGGTGTGCTTCCAGCTGCCGGGCGCGGACACGAAGTGGCGTCTCGGCAACGAGTGTGACTACGTGATCGAACCGAGCTTCAACACCGCCAGCCACCACNGGCCCCTGCGATCGACTTCTCCGGCTACATGCGCGCCGGCGTGGGCGTCACCGCCCGTGGCGGCACCCAGGTGTGCTTCCAGCTGCCGGGCGCGGACACGAAGTGGCGTCTCGGCAACGAGTGTGACTACGTGATCGAACCGAGCTTCAGCGCCAAGCTGGCCTCGTACGAAGGTGCCGACTGGCACGTGCACTTCATGCCCAGCGTGTACCGCGCCTGGGGTGGCAACGAGTTCGTGGGCGCACCGGGTTCGGAAGAATCGGGCGACGATCTCGTGGCCCGCTACGGCCAGGTCTACACCTACGGCAACAACATCTCGGCGCTGGGCAACGGCAAGCTGTGGGTCGGCCGCCGGTTCTACAACCGCCTGCAACTGGGCATCAACGACCAGTTCCTCGAGAAAAACGACGGTGACGGCGCTGGCCTGGAAGACGTGAACGTCGGCTTCGGCAAGCTGAGCGTGGCGGTCATGATGAACCCGAGCGACACCGGGTTCGACAACCGCCTGACCATCCCCATCCGCCTGACGAACATCAAGACGTTCAAGGACGGCGAGCTGGCGGTGTACGTGTCGGGGGCCGACAACACGCAGACGAAGAACCAGCTGACGGGCGTGGAGCCGGCAAAGAAAGCCAAGGCTGCCACGCTGGGCGTGTACCACACGCAAGGTGGTGTGCTCGGTGGCAACCTGCTGGTGGGTGCGAAGTACGAGCGTGAAGGTGGCATCAAGACCGCCCGCGTGATGGCCCAGGAATCGACGCAGTTCGGCGCCACGGCGTTCGACGCGATCGCCGAGTTCCGCAACCGCGACGCACCCAACAACGCAGGTGACAAGTGGTACTCGATCGGTGCACGCACCGACACGTACATCTCGGGCCCGTTCCGTTTCCTGGCCGAGCTGGGCCACGACCGCATCAGCCCGGACGTGGGTAACACGCGCTCGCTGACGAAGCTCACGCTGGCCGGTGCTGTCTCGGGTGGCAACACCGCGGGCTCGCGTCCGACGATCCGCCTGTTCGTCACGCACGCCGTGTGGAACGAGGCCGCGCGCCAGGCCTTCGTGGCCGGTGGCTCGCGCACCGCCGAGATCTACGGCGACAAGAAGTCGGGCACGTCGATCGGCATCCAGGGCGAAACCTGGTGGTGAYCTGACGCGTCGACCGCCGGGGACGGCGAAGCTGTTGCGGTTGGGGG
>NZ_LMDI01000002.1 GCF_001425785.1 Rhizobacter sp. Root1221
TTGAGTTGGCGCTCTGGGATTTATCCCAAACAGCGAGTGCTCGCAACAACTTACGTGACCTCGGTCCAATTTATTCCGGACAGTAGTGGGCTTTCGCCGGAACGACAAGGTGGTGTTGGGCGAGCGAGCGAAGCGAGCAATGCCCCGAAGCGCGAACGCCAGGAAAGCAAGCGCAGCGATGCGCCAGATCCAGCTACCGCCGAGCCCGGGTCCCCCGGGCGACCGCGGGCGCCCCTTGGGGGCAGGAGGCGCTAGCTAGCCGACTGGGGGGCCCAATTCATGCTCGCGCGTCGCCCCAGCGGAGCGTGCTGGTTTCGTCACCGGGGTAGGTGGTGCGGCCCAGGCGGTCCACCACGTACTGCGGCGAGGCGATCAGGTCCTCGAACACCGCACCTTCGGACAGGCGGGTGTAGTCGAACAGGATGCTGCGCACGAGGCGGCTGTTCTTGCGCAGCACACAACCGTGGCCCAGCCACGCCGGGCCTTCGATGGTGGCGCCGTCCTCGACGCTCACGCCCGAACCGATGTACACCGGACCGATCACATTGACCTTCTCCCAGTTCACCTTGGTGTTCAGGCCCACCCACACGCCCGGACGCACCTCGGTGCCCGGCATGTCCATCTGCGCCACTTCGCCGCGAAGCACGCGCTGGCACACGGCCCAGTAGTCGGTCACGCGGCCGATGTCGATCCAGTTGAAATGGCGCTTCTGCGCGTAGAACGGCAGGTTCTGCTGGGCCATCAGCGGGAACAGCTCGCTGCCGATGTCGAACACCTTGCCCTTCGGCACCAGTTCCAGCACCTGGGGCTCGAACAGGTAGATGCCGGTGCTGGCCAGCGTGGACAGCGCGTCTTCCGGCGACGGCTTTTCCTGGAACTGCGTGATGCGGCCATCCTTGTCGGCGACCACGATGCCGTAGTTCTTCACCTGTTCACGCGGCACGTCGAGTGCCACGACGCTGGCCATCGCCTTCTTGGTCTTGTGCTCGAACACCGCGGCCTGGATGTCCAGGTCGATGATGGCGTCGCCGCAGACGACGATGGTGGTGTCGTCGAAGAAGCCGCTGTGGTCCTGGATCTGGCGCATGCCGCCGGCCGAGCCCATCGGCTTGGCGACGATCTCGCCGTGTTCACGGGCGCCTTCGAACGAGTAGCCGATGTTGACGTTCCAGCGGTGGCCGTTGCCGAAGTAGTTCTCGATCTTCCAGTGGTAGTGCGCCACGTTGATCATGATGTCGCGCACGCCGTAGCGCGCGAGGTGCTCGATCAGGTACTCGAGCACCGGCTTGCCGAGGATGGGGATCATCGGCTTGGGCAGTTGCTTGGTCAGGGGCCGGACTCGTGTGCCCTGGCCTGCAGCCAGAATCATCGCCTTGGTCATGGGGGTTCTCCTTCGATTTCTGAAATGCCGCGGCCAGGCCTACCGCACGGGGAGGCCACGGACGCTGGAGGAAACAGGGTCAGCTCGTGCGGCCGTACGTGTCCTCGAAGCGGACGATGTCGTCCTCGCCGAGGTAACTGCCCGACTGGACCTCGATGATCTCGAGGTCCACCTTGCCAGGGTTGGCCAGCCGGTGGGTCTGGCCGAGCGGGATGTACGTGCTCTGGTTTTCGGTCAGCAGCAGCTTCTTGTCGCCGCAGGTGACTTCGGCGGTGCCGGTCACCACGATCCAGTGTTCAGCGCGGTGGTGGTGCATCTGCAGGCTCAGCGTGGCGCCGGGCTTGACCATGATGCGCTTGACCTGGAAGCGCGGGCCGGCGTCGATGCTGTCGTACCAGCCCCACGGGCGGTGCACCTTGCGATGCAGCGTGTGTTCGGTGCGGGCGCCGGCGGTCAACTGGCCCACGATCTTCTTGACGTCCTGGCTGCGCGCACGGTCGGCGACCAACACGGCGTCGGCCGTCTCGACGACCACCACGTCTTTCAGGCCCACGACACTGACGAGGCGGCTGCTGGCATGCACCAGCGTGTTCTGCGAGTCCGCGAGCATCACGTCGCCCACCTGGGCGTTGCCTTGGGCGTCCTTGCCGGCCACTTGCCACACGGCATCCCACGCGCCGAGGTCGTTCCAGCCTGCGGCAAGAGTGACCATGCGGATGTCAAATTTACTGCCAGGGCACCGTTCCATGACCGCGTAGTCGACCGAATCGGACGGCACGGCGGCAAATTCGACCTTGCCCGGGCGAACGAACTGCGCATCGACACTGCGCGCCTTCCAGGCGGCTTCGGTGGCCTCGACGATGTCGGGGCGGAAGTTGCGGAGCGCGGCGATCCAGACGGACGCCTTCAGCACGAACATGCCGCTGTTCCAGCTGTAGTCGCCTTCGGCGATGTAGCGCTGCGCCGTGGCTTCGTCGGGCTTCTCGACGAACTGCGCCACGAGGTCGGCCCCCTCGCCCGGGGTGCTGCGGATGTAGCCGTAGCCCGTCTCGGGGCGGTCGGGGGTGATGCCGAGGATGGCGATGGCGCCAGTGCCGGCCAGGCGGATGGCCCGCTGCAGCGACTGCGTGAAGGCTTCGGCGTCGGTCACCGTCTGGTCGGCCGGGGTGACCACCAGGATCGGGTCCTGGCCGCCCTCGAGGGCCTGCAGGGCCGCGAGCGTCAGCGCGGGGGCCGTGTTGCGGCCCACGGGCTCGAGCACCAGCGCCTGGGGGGCGATGCGGGCTTCGCGCAGCTGGTCGAGCACGAGGAACCGGTGTTCCTCGTTGCCCACGATCAACGGGGCACCCACCTGGATGTCCTTGTCGCCGAGTGCGGCCAGGCGCGTCACGGCGTCCTGGAACAGGCTCTGGTTGCCGGACAACACGAGGAATTGCTTCGGGTACCCGGCGCGCGACAGCGGCCAGAGCCGCGTGCCGCTCCCGCCGGCCATCACCACGGGCAACACGGAAAGACTTGGGGACATCAACGACCTCACCTTACGTTGGGGTTTGGGGCGCGCCGTGCGGCTGCGTTGGCCAGCACGGCGCCCCAGGGTTTGTACTGAGATGACCTTGGCAAGATCCGGGCCATGCCGCGAGGCCATCGGGGTGCCTCGTCAGAACAGGCTTTCCTTGACATAGATCACGTCGTTGGGGAGCACCGGCATCTCGAGCGTGGCGTCGAGGATCTTCACGTCACCGGCAGCATCCTTCCGATGCAGTTTCATGCCCTTCTGCGTGCCGCGCTGGGTGACACCGCCGCCAGCGGCCAGCGCCTGGCGCACCGTCATGCCCCGTTCGAGGCGCAACTGCCCGCCACGCAGCACCTCGCCGTAGATGTAGAACGTGGGCACGCGGTCGACATAAATGACGTCTCCGTTCAACACCACGGGGTCATCCGACTTGGCTTGCCCGCTGAACAGCGAGGGCAGATCGACCTCCTGCCGGAAAGCTTTGCCGTCGCGCGTGCCGACCAGCGTGACGATCTCGCTGCCGCCGGTGGCCACGCCGCCGGCCATGGCCACCAGGTCGCTCAACTTGAGGCCGGCGACCTCGATGGGGTAGCGTCCCGGCTTGTTGACGAGGCCGAGCACCGAGGCCTGGTGGCCGCGCACCTGGACCACGGCCACGTTCACCTGGGGCGACTTGAGGAAATTGCCGTTGCGCAGACCATCGGCGATGAGTTTTTCGGCGGCCGTGACACTGAGGCCACCCACCTTGACGGAATTGAGAAGCGGGTAGCTGATGGTGCCGGCCTCGGAGACGCGGGTCTCGAGCGTCAGGTCGGCGTTCTGGTAGACGGTGACCTTGAGCACGTCGCCCGGCCCGAGCACGTATTCGCGCAGGGTGTCGATCTGGGCCTGGGCGTTCAGGCTCAGCAGGCAGAAGGCGAGGAACGCCCAGAGCATGCGGGCGAACGAAGATGAACGGGGAGCAAACTGTTTCATGGGCGTTCGGGGCAGAGTCGTGACACGGAAGTGCCACCGTTCAAGCAAACCCCGGGCCCGGAGGTCAGGTACCGCCGAGTCCGGAGACGATGTGGGCGTAGATCATCACGTTCACGAACAGCAGCACCAGCACCATCGAGAACCGGAACACCTTGACGGCCAGGCGCCGCCAGTCCGAGTCCTCGTTGGCAATGAAGATGCCCCAGCTGAGGCCGCTGAACAGCAGCAGCAGCCCTGCCAGACCGAGAACGACCCAACTGAAGATGACCATGCGTGAAGATGCTTGTTGTCGTTGTGTTGTTCAGACGAACATGGCCAGGCGCTCGAGCACCAGCACCGCAAAAAAGGCCAGCCCGGCGAACACCGCCCACTTGACGATCACGATGCCGTAATGCCGGAACCGGGGTTGCCCGGTGCCAATGTACATGGCAAAACTGACGATGGCGGCTGCGCCCAGCAGCAGGAAGATCCAGCGGGCGATCAGCATCGCGCGCCCGCCCTACCAGGCAGGGGCCAGCGCGGCCAGGCCGGCCGGCGCATCGCGTTCGTCGTCGAACGTGACAATCTCGTAGGCGCTGCGGTCGGCCAGCACCGCGCGCATCAGCTTGTTGTTCAGCGCGTGGCCCGACTTGAACGCCGTGTAGGCGCCCAGCAGCGGATGGCCCGTGACGTGCAGGTCGCCGATGGCGTCGAGGATCTTGTGCTTGACGAACTCGTCGTCGTACCGCAACCCGCCGGCATTGAGCACCCGGTAGTCATCGACGACGATCGCGTTGTCCATGCTGCCGCCCAGGCCCAGGCCACGCGAACGCATCAGTTCCACGTCCTTCGTGAAGCCGAAGGTGCGGGCACGGGCGATGTCGCGCTTGTAGAAGCCCGAGCCCATGTCGAACGTGACCTGCTGGCCCGTCTGGTTGACGGCCGGGTGGTCGAAGTCGATCTCGAACGTGAGCGTGTAGCCGTTGTGCGGGGACAGCCGCGCCCACTTGAGCGAACGCCCCTCCCCTTCGCGGATCTCGACCGGCTTGATGATGCGAAGGAACCGCTTGGGTGCCGCCTGCAGCGCGATGCCCGCGCTTTGGAGCAGGAACACGAACGACGCCGCGGACCCGTCGAGGATGGGCACTTCCTCCGCGGTGATGTCGATGACCAGGTTGTCGAGCCCGAGGCCGGCACACGCCGACAGCAGGTGTTCGATGGTGTTGACCTTCGGCGCGCCGGGGTCGCCCCCGGGCGAGATGGTGGTGGCCATGCGCGTGTCGCACACCGTTTCCGCGCGCACCGGGATATCGACCGGCACGGGCAGGTCGATGCGGCGGAACATGATGCCGGTGTCGGGCGCGGCGGGGCGCAGCGTCAGTTCGACGCGTTGGCCACCGTGCACCCCGACGCCGACCGCGCGGGTGATGGATTTGAGCGTGCGTTGGGCGATCATGGGCATCATTTTAAGGCGAGCGCGCGCTCACCACCGGAAGGCCGTGCCTACCGTGGTGATAGCGTGGGCCACCCCTGCCGGAGCCGGGGTGGCCGCGGCGGAGATCAGTCCGCCTGCTTGCGCAGGAACGCCGGGATCTCGATCTCGTCCATGCCGTGGCTGGCCAGCGCGTCCACCTTCGCGGCCGCGGTGCGGCCGTTGCGCCACACGCTCGGCACCGACAGGCCGCTGTAGTCGTGCGACTGGCCACCGCTGCCGGCATGCACCGGCTGGTTCAGCACCGGCAGGTTGTCGGTACCGGTGCGCTGCACGACCTGGCTGTGCACCACGCTGATGGGCGCCTGCTGGCGCTTCGCCGGGCTCAGGCCGGTGGCGATCACCGTGACGCGCAGCTGGTCGCCCAGCGATTCGTCGTAGGCGGTGCCGTAGATCACGTGCGCGTCGTCGGCGGCGTAGCGGCGGATGCAGTTCATCGCGTTGCGGGACTCGCTCAGCTTGAACGTGCTGCGGCCGGCCGCGATCAGCACCAGCACGCCACGCGCGCCGGAGAGGTCGATGCCTTCGAGCAGCGGGCAGGCCACGGCGCCTTCGGCCGCCTTGGCCGCGCGGTCGGGGCCGCCGGCCACGGCCGTGCCCATCATCGCCTTGCCCGGCTCGCTCATCACCGTCTTGACGTCTTCGAAGTCGACGTTGACGAGGCCCGGGATGTGGATGATGTCGCTGATGCCACCCACGGCGTTGCGCAGCACGTCGTTCGCGTGGGCGAACGCCTGGTCCTGCGTCACGTCGTCGCCCAGCACGTCGAGCAGCTTGTCGTTCAGGATCACGATCAGCGAGTCGACGTTGGCTTCCAGTTCGGCGAGGCCGGCGTCGGCCGCCTTCATGCGGCGGTTGCCTTCGAAGTCGAAGGGCTTCGTGACCACGCCCACGGTCAGGATGCCCATTTCCTTCGCGACACGCGCGATCACCGGCGCGGCGCCGGTGCCCGTGCCGCCGCCCATGCCGGCGGTGATGAACAGCATGTTGGAGCCGGAGATAGCCTCGCGGATGCGGTCGACCGCCTCTTCACCGGCCGCGCGGCCGGCTTCGGGCTTGGCGCCGGCGCCGAGGCCCGTGTTGCCGAGCTGGATCAGGTGGTGTGCGGTGGAGCGGTTCAGCGCCTGCGCGTCGGTGTTCGCGCAGATGAATTCCACGCCTTGAACGCCTTGCGCAATCATGTGGTCGACGGCGTTGCCGCCGCCACCGCCCACGCCGATGACCTTGATCTTGGTGCCCAGGTCGAATTCTTCGATCATTTCGATTGCCATGTTGTTCACTCCATTCGGGGTTGCAGTTGCCGTTGACTTGTTCAGTCGATGTTTCAAACTTCTTCTAGCCGCTGAAATGGGCCGGCGCTAGCCGGACCCCGCGGTCTTCTCGGGACGGTTCGCTGGCGGCCCCCGGCTCTCCAGCAGGTGACAACCCAGGCATTCACAAACGTGCTTCGTGCTCATGTTGTTGACGTCCGGGTTGATTTCAGAAGTTGCCCAGGAACCAGTCCTTGAGGCGACCAAAAAGTGTCTTGACGGAGCCCGCCTGCTGCGCGGCCTTCATGCCCCGCGTGCGGCCGAGCCGCGCTTCGTCGAGCAGGCCCATCACGGTGGCCGACCGCGGGCTCGCCACCATGTCGTGCAGCGCGCCGTGGTACGTGGGAATGCCCTTGCGCACCGGTTTCAGGAAGATGTCCTCGGCGAGTTCGACCATGCCCGGCATCACCGCCGCGCCGCCGGTCAGCACGATGCCGCTCGACAGCAGCTCCTCGTAGCCGCTCTCGCGGATCACCTGGTGCACCAGCGAGAAGATCTCCTCGACGCGCGGTTCGATGACCCCGGCCAGTGCCTGGCGGCTCAGCATGCGCGGCGCGCGGTCGCCCAGGCCCGGCACCTCGAGCTGCTCGGACGGGTCGGCCAGCAGCTGCTTGGCCACGCCGTACTCGACCTTGATCTCTTCCGCGTCCTTCGTGGGCGTGCGCAGCGCCATCGCGATGTCGCTCGTGATCAGGTCGCCGGCGATGGGGATCACCGCGGTGTGGCGGATGGCGCCGTCGGTGAAGATGGCCACGTCGGTGGTGCCGGCGCCCACGTCCACGAGCGCCACGCCCAGGTCCTTTTCGTCGTCGGTCAGCACCGCGTGGCTCGAGGCGCTGGGGTTCAGCACGAGCTGGTCCACCTCGAGGCCGCAGCGGCGCACGCACTTGATGATGTTCTCGGCCGCGCTCTGCGCCCCGGTCACGATGTGCACCTTCACCTCCAGGCGCCCGCCGCTCATGCCGATGGGTTCCTTGACCTCGTGGCCGTCGATCACGAATTCCTGCGGCTCCACCAGCAGCAGCCGCTGGTCGTTCGGGATGTTGATGGCCTTGGCCGTCTCGACCACCCGCGACACGTCCACCGGCGTGACCTCCTTGTCGCGCACGATCACCATGCCGGTGCTGTTCTGGCCGCGGATGTGGCTGCCGGTGATGCCGGTATAGACACGCGTGATCTTGCAGTCGGCCATCATCTCGGCCTCTTTCAGCGCCTGCTGGATGGACTGCACCGTCGCGTCGATGTTCACGACCACACCGCGCTTCAGGCCATGGGACGCCGCGATGCCGAGCCCGGCCACGCGCAGCTCACCGCCCGGCAGCACCTCGGCCACGACGGCCATGACCTTGGCCGTGCCGATGTCCAGTCCCACCACGATGTCTTTGTATTCTTTGGCCATGTTCTCTCTCAGTTCCTTGCTGCTGCCGCGCCCGCTGCGGCGGCCTGCGACGTCGTCGTGATGCCCTTGAGGCGCAACGCGTAGCCTTCGTTGTGGCGCAGGTCCGCCGACACCAGCGGGCGCTGGTACCGCGCGATCACCTGCGACACCGTGCCGATGAAGCGTTCGGCCCGCGCCACCAGTTCCACCTCGGAACCTCGGCCCAGCTCGATCTCCGCGCCGCTGTCGAACCCGGCGTGCCAGGAGCCGCGCCCGCTCAGCGACAACGTGTCCATGTTCAGTTCGAGCCGCTTGAACACCGGGCTCAAGCGGTGGTACGTGGCGAGCACGACCGCAGCCGATCCTTCGGGCCCTTGCAGCGTGGGCAACGCGTCTTCCTCGACGTCACCCACGTTCGCCTGGAACACCTCGCCGAAGGTGTTGACCAGCTGGTCGCTGCCCTCGTCCATCGACCACAACGCCGCGGCACGGTGCTCTTCGAGCGCCACGTCCAGCCGGTTGGGCCAGACGCGCCGCACCACCGCCTGGCGCACCCACGGCACCCCCTGGAACGCACGCTGGGCCTGGCGCAGGTCCAGCGTGAAGTAGTTGCCGGTGATCTGCGGCAGTGCGTTGGCGCGGATCGTGGAGACGCTGTTGCGGGTCACGTCCCCTTCCACGCGGATGCTGTGCACGCTGAACACCGGCTGCCGCACGAGCCACGTCACCAAGCCCACCACCACGATCAGGCCCGCCACCACGAACAGCACCGACGCGGTGATGTTCAGCAGCCGCACGTCGAGCGGCCGCTCGCGCGCATCGTCCTGCGCGGCGGAGTTGACGAGGTTGGCGCGGCGGACCATGCGTTCAGGCCTGGCTGTCCAGTGACGCGGACGCGATCAGTTGCACACACAGCTGCTCGTAGCTGATGCCCGAGGCCTTGGCCGACATCGGCACCAGCGAGTGCGATGTCATGCCCGGCGACGTGTTGATCTCGAGCAGGAACGGCTTGCGGTCGCTCTTCCTGATCATCAGGTCGGCGCGGCCCCAGCCGCGGCAGCCGAGCGTGCGGTAGGCCGCCACGACGATGCGCTGGATCTCGGCCTCCTCGTCCGCCGGCAGCCCGCTCGGGCAGTGGTACTTCACCACGTCGGTGAAGTACTTGTTCTGGTAGTCGTACGCCCCTTCCGGCGCGGCGATGCGGATCACCGGCAGCGCGCGGGCGGACGGGCCGTTGCCGAACACCGGGCACGTGACCTCCTCGCCGTCGATGAACTCTTCGCACAGCACGTCGGGGTCGTACTTCGCGGACAGCGTGACGGCAGCGGCCATCTCCGCACCGGTGCTGACCTTCGTGACGCCGATGGACGAGCCTTCACGCGGCGGCTTGACGATGAGCGGCAGCCCGAGCGTGCCGGGCACGGCCGCCACGCGGGGCGCGTCCTGCTCCTCCGGCGCGAGCCGCACGTACTTCGGTGTGGGCAGCCCTTCGGCGATCCACACCCGCTTGGTCATCACCTTGTCCATCGCGATGCTGGACGCCATCACGCCGGAACCGGTGTACGGGATGCCGAGCAGCTCCAGCGCGCCCTGCACGGTGCCATCCTCGCCGTGGCGGCCGTGCAGCGCGATGAAGCAGCGGGCAAAGCCCTGCTTCTTCAGCTCGCCGAGTTCCTGTTCGGACGGGTCGAACGCGTGGGCGTCCACCCCTTGCGACTGCAACGCGGCGAGCACGCCGTTGCCGGACATCAGCGAGATGTCCCGTTCGGCCGAGCTGCCGCCCAGCAGGACGGCCACCTTGCCGAGGGTCTTGACGTCGATGGTGTTGGTCATGCGCCCTCCTTGAGCATTTCGAGGACCTGGGCGGGCACGGCACCGATGGTGCCCGCGCCCATGGAAATCACGACGTCGCCGTCGCGTGCGTGTTCGACGATCGTGGCCGGCATCTGTGCGATGTCGTCCACGAAGATGGGGTCCACCTTGCCCGCCACCCGCAGTGCACGGGCCAGCGAACGGCCGTCGGCGGCCACCACCGGCGCCTCGCCGGCGGCATACACCTCACCCAGCAGCACCGCGTCGGCCGACCCCATCACCTTGACGAAGTCCTCGAAGCAGTCGCGGGTGCGCGTGTAGCGGTGGGGCTGGAACGCGATCACGAGCCGGCGGCCCGGGAAGGCGCCGCGCGCGGCGGCGATCACCGCGGCCATCTCCACGGGGTGGTGGCCGTAGTCGTCGATCAGCGTGAAGTGGCCGCCGGTGCGCGCCGGCTGTTCGCCATAACGCTGGAAGCGGCGGCCCACGCCATGGAATTCACGGAGCGCCTTCACGATGGGCGCATCGGGCAATTCGAGTTCGGTGGCCACCGCGACCACGGCCAGCGCGTTGAGCACGTTGTGTTCACCGGGCAAGTTCAGCGTGATATCGAGGTCGGGCATCACCACGCCGTTGCGGCGCTGCACCGTGAAGCGCATCTGGCCACCGGGCAACGCCAGCACGTTCACCGCGCGCACCTGCGCGTCCTCGCCGAAGCCGTAGGTGATGACCGGGCGCGACACCATCGGGATGATGGAGCGCACGCCAGGGTCGTCGCCACACAGCACCGCGGCGCCATAGAACGGCATGCGGTGCAGGAACTCGACGAACGCGCCCTTCAGCCGCGTGAGGTCGTGCCCGTAGGTGTCCATGTGGTCGGCATCGATGTTCGTGATGACCGACAGCACCGGCAGCAGGTTCAGGAACGACGCATCGGATTCATCCGCCTCCACGACGATGTAGTCACCCGAGCCGAGCCGCGAGTTGGCACCGGCCGCGTTCAACCGCCCGCCGATCACGAACGTGGGGTCGAGCCCCGCCTCGGCCAGCACGCTGGTCACGAGCGACGTGGTGGTGGTCTTGCCGTGGGTGCCCGCGATGGCGATGCCCTGTTTCAGGCGCATCAGTTCGGCGAGCATCACCGCGCGCGGCACCACCGGCACGCGTTTGGCCCGGGCCGCGATCACCTCGGGGTTGTCGCCCTTCACCGCGGTGGACGTGACCACCGCTTCGGCACCGTCGATGTGGGCCGCATCGTGCCCCACGTGCACGCGGATGCCCAGCGACGCGAGGCGGCGCGTGACCGCGTTGTCACCCTGGTCGGAGCCAGAGACCGTGTAGCCGAGGTTGTGGAGGATCTCGGCGATGCCGCTCATGCCGGCGCCCCCGATGCCCACGAAGTGGATGTGTTTGACAGCGTGTTTCATGCAGCCAGCTTTTCAAGTTCGTCGGCCACGCGCGCAGCGGCGTGGGGCCGCGCCAGCCCGCGGGCCTTCGTGGCCATCGCGAGGAGCGCTTCGCGGTCCAGGCCGGCCAGCAGGTCGGCGAGGGCGCGCGGGTTGAAGTCGGCCTGCGGCAGGTGGATGCCGGCGCCGTGCGATGCGAGCCACTGCGCGTTGTCGCGCTGGTGGCTGGTGGTGCTGACGATCAGCGGCACCAGGACGCCCGGCACTCCGGCCGCGCACAGCTCGCTCACCGTCACCGCGCCAGCGCGGCACAGGATCAGGTCGCATCCGGCGAGCCGCTCGGCCATGTTGTCGATGAACGGCAGCACCTCGGCCTCGAGCCCCATGGAGTCGTACGCCGCCTTGGCGGCTTCCAGGTTGGCCTGGCCCGTCTGGTGCACGATGCGCGGGCGCTGGTCGAGGGCCAGCAAGGCGAGGGCCTGCGGCACGGTGTCGTTCAGCACCCGTGCGCCCAGGCTGCCGCCCACCACCAGCAGCCGCAGCGGGCCGGTGCGCGAGGCATACCGCTGCGCCGGTTCGGGCAACGCCTCGATTTCGGCGCGCACCGGGTTGCCGGTGACCAGCCCGCCCTTGGTGCCATGGGCCGCCTTGCCATCGAACCCGAAGCCCACGCGATCGGCCACCGGCAGCAGCGCTTTGTTGCTCATCAACAGTGCCGCGTCAGCGTTGACGAGCATCAGCGGCTTGCCCAGCAGCGAAGCCATCAGGCCGCCCGGGAAACACACGTAGCCGCCCATGCCCAGCACGACGGTGGCGCCGCGGCGGCGCAGGATGCGCAGGCAACTCCAGAACGCCGCCAGCAGGCGCAGGCCGCCCGTCATCGTGTGCACGAGGCCCTTGCCGCGCAGGCCGCTGAACGTGATGGTGTCCATCGCGATGCCCGACGGTGGCACGAGCTTGTTCTCCATGCCGTGCGTGGTGCCGAGCCAGCTCACGGTCCAGCCGCGCTGCTGCATCTCGCGCGCCACGGCCAGGCCGGGAATGACGTGGCCGCCGGTGCCGGCGGCCATGACGACGAGGTGGCGCGAGGTCATGCCCTGCCCCCCCGCATCAACTGCCGGTTCTCGATGTCCACCCGCACGACGATCGCGAGCGACACCAGGTTGAGCAGGATGGCCGATCCGCCGAAACTCATCAGCGGCAGCGTGAGCCCCTTGGTGGGCAACAGCCCGAGGTTCACGCCCATGTTGATGAAGGCCTGCCCGCCCATCCAGATGCCGATGCCCTGCGCGAACAGGCCGGCAAAGACGCGGTCGAGCGCGATGGCCTGGCGGCCGATGTGAAAGAGCCGGCGCGACAACCAGAAGAACGCGACGATCACGCACGCCACGCCGAGGAAGCCGAGTTCCTCGCCGATCACCGCGAGCAGGAAGTCGGTGTGGGCCTCGGGCAGGTAGTGCAGCTTCTCGACACTCGACCCGAGCCCCTGGCCGAAGATCTCGCCGCGGCCGAACGCGATCAGCGAGTGCGACAGCTGGTAGGCCTTGCCGAGGGTGTACTTCACGTCCCACGGGTCCAGGTACGCGAAGATGCGCTCGCGCCGCCACGGGCTGGCCGAGATCATGATGACGAACGCAGCCACCAGCACCAGCGTGATCAGCAGGAACATGCGGCCGTTGACACCGCCGAGGAACAGGATGCCCATCGCGATGGCCGCGATCACGAGGAAGGCACCCATGTCGGGTTCCGCCAGCAGCAGCAGGCCCACCACCCCCACGGCGATGGCCATCGGGAACACGGCGCGGACGAAGTTCTCCTTCACGTCCATCTTGCGCACCATGTAGTCGGCCGCGTAGAGCGCCATGGCCAGCTTCGCCAGCTCGGATGGCTGGAAGTTGATGATGCCGAGCGGGATCCAGCGCCGCGCACCGTTGACCGCCCGGCCCACGTGCGGGATCAGCACGGCCACCAGCGCCAGCAGCGTGGCCACGAAGATCCACGGGGCGTACTTCTCCCACAGGCTCAGCGGCAGCTGCACCACGATCAGCGCGGCCACGAACCCCACCACGATGGACAGGATGTGGCGGGTCAGGAAGTGGGTGCTCTTGTAGAGCAGGAACTTCGGGTTGTCGGGCATCGCCACCGACGCCGAGTACACCATCACCGTGCCCAGCGCGAGCAAGGCCACCACCATCCACACGAGCGGCTGGTCGAACCCCTGCAGCCGCACCGGCGTGCCCGACGGGCCGCTCCAGTCGCGGATGGGCACGCTGGTGTCACGCTGGAACAGCGCCATCACGCGTTCCTTGACGCGGTCGAAACCGACACGTTCGGCAAGGCTCGTCATGCGGACATCCCTCCGCGGTCGGCCGCGATCGCCTGCACCTCGGCCACGAAGACCTCGGCGCGGTGCGCGTAGTTGCGGAACATGTCGAGGCTGGCGCAGGCCGGGCTGAGCAACACGGAATCGCCCTGGTGCGCCCGCTCGAAGGCCCAGCGGGTGGCCGCCTGCAGCGTGTCATGGCGTTGCACGGTCACACCGCTTTCGGCGATGGCGGCCTCGATGGCCTCGGCATCACGGCCGATCGTGGCCACGGCGCGGGCAAACCGCTGCACGGGTGCCATCAGCGGCGAGAAATCCTGGCCCTTGCCGTCGCCGCCCAGGATCACCACCAGGCGCGACGGCGCCTTGTCGGCGCCCAGGCCGGTCAAGGCGGCCACCGTGGCGCCCACGTTCGTGCCCTTGCTGTCGTCGTAGGCCTCGATGCCGTCGATGCTCAGGATGTACTCGACGCGGTGCGGTTCACCGCCATATTCGCGCAGGCCGTGCAGCATGGGCGCGATGGGGCAGCCCACCGACGTGGCGAGTGCCAGCGCTGCCAGCGCGTTGGCCGCGTTGTGGCGGCCACGCACGCGCAGCGCGTCGGCCGGCATCAGGCGCTGGATGACCAGTTCCTCTTCCTCGACGGCCGCACCACGCTTGCGGCGCATGGCCGGCTCGTCGCTGACCAACGCCCGAACGAGCCACGTGATGCCGTTCTGCGTGAGGAGGCCATAGTCGCCGGGGCGCTGGGGGGCGTCGAGCCCGAAACGCACCACGTCGCGTTCGATGGGTTTGGCAAACCGGCCCTTGCCCGGCACGGGCTTGGGCACCATGGCCAGCACCAGCGGGTCGTCGCGGTTGATGACCATCACCGCGGTGGACCCGAACGCGCGGGCCTTCGCCGCGGCATAGGCGTCCATGGACCCGTGCCAGTCGAGGTGGTCCTGCGTGACGTTGAGCACCGTGGCGGCGGACGGTTCGAAGCCCTTCACGCCGTCCAGCTGGAAGCTCGACAGCTCGAGCACCCACACCTCCGGCAGGTGCGCGAACACCGGCCCGGGCGGCGGCGGCGGGATCAGGTGCGACGGCGGGCCGCCACCGGAAACCTCGGCCTCGGCCTCTTCGGCCACCACGGCGGGCGCGGGCTCTGCCGCATCCTCGACGTCGGGCGATTCGCCATCCAGCGCGGCAAGGTCGGCCAGCACCTCGGGGTCGTCCAGCGTTTCCACGGGTTCGGCCACCTCGGCTTCGGCCGGCGCTTCCGGTGCCACGGCCGCCTCCTCGGGCGCCGGCTCCAGGTCGAGCGCGGCGGCCAGCGTGTCGAGCATCGTGGGGCCGATGTTGCCCGCCACGGCCACGCGCAGGCCGGTGCGCTCGATGAGCTGCGCCGTCATCGACGTGGTGGTGGTCTTGCCGTTGGTGCCGGTGATGGCGATGACCTTGGGCGCGTACTGGCGCGTGGCCTTCAGGTCGGCGAGCGCCGCGGCGAAGAGGTCGAGCTCTCCCTGCACCGGCACGCCGGTGGCCCGCGCCTGCGCCAGCAGCGGCGCGATGCGCGGGTCGATGGGGGCCAGGCCCGGGCTCTTGAACACCATCTGCACGCCGATCAGCGACTGGTCGTCGAACGCGCCACCGAGGCGGCGGGCCCCCGGCACCTGTTCGGCCAGCGCGGCGGCGTGCGGCGGGTTGTCGCGGGAATCCCAGACGGTGACCGACGCACCGAAGCGCGCGCACCAGCGCGCCATCGCGAGCCCGGAGTCTCCGAGCCCGAGCACCAGCACTGAGATGTCCTTGAGGTACTTCATCGGTTCAACGCAGTCGGTTCAACGCAATTTCAGGCTCGCCAACCCCACCAGGCACAACAGCATGGTGATGATCCAGAAGCGCACGACCACCTGGGTCTCGCGCCAGCCCGATTTCTCGAAATGGTGGTGAAGCGGGGCCATCTTGAAGATGCGGCGCCCGGTGCCGTAACGCTTCTTGGTGAACTTGAACCAGCTCACCTGCAGCATCACCGACAAGGCCTCGACCACGAAGATGCCGCCCATGATGGACAGCACGACTTCCTGGCGGGTGATCACGGCAATGGTGCCCAGCGCGCCGCCGAGCGACAACGCGCCCACGTCGCCCATGAACACCTGCGCCGGGTGGGTGTTGAACCACAGGAACGCGAGGCCCGCACCGGCCATGGCCGCGCAGAAGATCAGCAGTTCACCGGCGCCCGGGATGTACGGGAACAGCAGGTACTTCGAGTACACCGAGCTGCCCACCACGTACGCGAACACGCCGAGCGCCGAGCCCACCATCACCACGGGCATGATGGCCAGGCCGTCGAGGCCGTCGGTCAGGTTCACCGCGTTGCTGCTGCCCACGATGACGATGTAGGTCAGGATGATGAAACCGAACACCCCGAGCGGGTAGCTGATGCTCTTGACGAACGGGATCATCAGGTCGGCCTTCGGCGGCAGGTCGTTCGAGAAGCCGCTCTGCACCCAGCGCAGGAACAGCTCCAGCACCCGCAGGTTCGACGTCTCGGACACGCTGAACGCCAGGTACAACGCCGCGACCAAGCCGATCAACGATTGCCAGAAGTACTTCTCGCGCGAGCGCATGCCCTCGGGGTTCTTGTGGACCACCTTGCGCCAGTCGTCCACCCACCCGATGGCGCCGAAACCCAGCGTCACGAGCATCACGATCCACACGAAGCGGTTGCTCCAGTCGAACCACAGCAACGTGCTCACCGCGATGCCGAGCAGGATCAGCACCCCGCCCATCGTGGGCGTGCCACTCTTGACCAGGTGTTCGGCCACGCCGTACTCGCGGATCGGCTGCCCGATCTTGAGCGACGTGAGGCGCCGGATCACCCATGGGCCCATGGCCAGGCCGATCAGCAGCGACGTCATGGCTGCCAGCACCGCACGGAACGTGAGGTACTGGAACACGCGCAGGAACCCGAGCTGGTCGGGGTAGGTGTTCTGCAGCCATTGAGCCAGGCTAAGCAGCATGTGGGTTTCCTTGGTTCTGTGCAGGTGCGGGCGACACGAGCGCCCCGACGACCTGTTCCATCTTCATGAAGCGCGAGCCCTTGACGAGCACGGCGCACGCCTGCGGCGCCTGTGGCAGCGCGGCGACCAGGTCGGCCACGCTGTCGAAATGCCGGGATCCGGCAAACGCGGCGGCGGCATGCCGGCACAGCTCGCCCACCGTCCAGAAGTGATCGACCCCTTGGGCCTTCGCGTACGCGCCCACCTCCTCGTGGAAGGCGGGGCCCTGGTCGCCCACTTCGCCCATGTCGCCGAGCACGAGCCAGCGCGGGCCGGTCATCTGCGACAGCACCTCGACGGCCGCGCGGGCCGAATCGGGGTTCGCGTTGTACGTGTCGTCCACCAGCGTCACGGGTTGGCCGTGCAACGTGGCGGTCTTCAGTTGCGAGCGGCCCTTGACGGGCTCGAACGCCTCGAGGCCGCGCACCACCGCGTCGAGCGGCGCACCCGCGGCCAGCGCACAGGCCGTGACGGCGAGCGCGTTCTTGACGTTGTGCAGGCCCGCGATGCGCAACTGCACCGCCTGGAAGCCGGCGGGGGTGTGCAACATCAGCGACCAGTGGTCGTCCACCCACTCGGCGTCGGCCGTGATGTCGGCTGCGCCTTGCAACGCGAACGTGACGCTCGGGCGGCTGCCGGCAAGGCCGTGCCACAGCGGCGCGAACTCGTCGTCGGCCGGGTACACCGCCACGCCGGCCGGACCCAAGGCTTCGATCACAGTGCCGTTTTCACGGGCCACGGCCTCGACACTCGCCATGAACTCCTGGTGCTCGCGCTGGGCGTTGTTGACCAGCGCCACCGTGGGCGCGGCCATCTCGGCCAGCCACGCGATCTCGCCCGGGTGGTTCATGCCCAGCTCGACCACGCCGGCGCGGTGCCACTGCAATGTGTCTTGCCGCAGGCGCAGCAGCGTGAGCGGCACGCCGATGTCGTTGTTGAAATTGCCCACGGTAGAGAAGGCGCCGTCGCCCACCCAGGCCGACAGCACGCTCGCGAGCATCTGCGTGACGGTGGTCTTGCCGTTGCTGCCGGTCACGGCCACCAGCGGCAGCGCCATCTTCGCGCGCCACGCCCTGGCCAGCTCGCCGAGGGCGCGTTTGCTGTCAGGCACCAGCAGGCCTGGCAACCCGGCCTCGGCCAAGCCACGTTCGGCCAGCGCTGCCACCGCACCGGCGGCCTTGGCATTGGCGAGGAAGTCGTTCGCGTCGAACCGCTCGCCGCGCAACGCGACGAACAGGTCGCCCGACTGCAACGTGCGGGTGTCCGAATGCACACGACCGAGCGCCACCGCGCCGTCACCCACGAGGGTGGAGCCTGGCAGCAGCGCGTGGGCCTGGGAGAGGGTCATCATCATTGGGGTCTCCGCGCGAGCGCGGCCTCCGCTTCGGCCACGTCGGAGAACGGGTGTTTCACCCCCGCGATCTCCTGCTCGGCCTCGTGTCCCTTGCCGGCCACCATCACCACGTCGTGGTGGTGCGCACCCGAGATGGCGTGACCGATGGCGGCGCGCCGGTCCTCGATCAGCGACACCGGCGCGTTGGCGCCCATGCCCGCGGCAATCTGGCGCAGGATCTCGGCGGGATCTTCATGGCGCGGGTTGTCGCTGGTGACCACCACGTGGTCGGCCAGGCGTTCGGCGATGGCGCCCATCATGGGGCGCTTGGTGGCATCGCGGTTGCCGCCACACCCGAACACGGCCCACAACCGGCCACCGCGCGCGTGCGCGAGCGGGCGCAATGCTTCGAGCGCCTTTTCCAGCGCGTCGGGCGTGTGGGCGTAGTCGACCACCACCTGGGGGCCATCGTCGCCGCCCACCCGCTGCATGCGGCCGGGCACCGGCGTCAGCGACGCGCACACCGCTGCCGCGTCCACGAGCGACACCCCGGCAGCGCGCAACGCCCCGATCACGGCCAGCACGTTGGACGCGTTGTAGTCGCCGATCAGGCGGGTCTGCACGGACACCGTGTGGGGGCCTTCGTTCACCGTGAACGCCAGGCCTCCGGCGTGGTAGTGGATGTGGCGGGCCTGCAGGCGCGCCGCATGGTGCGCCTGGGCGCTGAAGGTCCACAGGTCGAGCTGGCCTTCGTCGAGCTGGCGCGCGAGCGATGCACCCTGCTCGTCGTCGACGTTGAGCACCGCCGCCCGCAGGCCCGGCCACGCGAACAGCCGCGCCTTGGCTTCCCAGTAGGCGGCCATGCCACCATGGAAGTCGAGGTGGTCGCGCGTGAAATTGGTGAACATCGCCACGGAGATGCGGGCCCCCGCGAGGCGCTGCTCGACGATGCCGATCGACGAGGCCTCGATGGCGCAGGCCGAGAAGCCGCTGTCGGCGAACCGGCGGAACGCGGCCTGCAGCGTCACGGGGTCCGGCGTCGTCAGGCCGGTCGAGACCACCTGGGCATTCGGGGACGCTGCCGACGGCGGTTCACCCACCCCCAGTGTGCCGATCACGCCGCTGCGGCGGCCCAGAAGGCTCAGCGCCTGGGCGATCCACCACGCGCATGACGTCTTGCCATTGGTGCCGGTGACGGCAAACACCTCGAGTGCGTCGCTCGGGCGGCCGTAGAAGCGGTGCGCCAGTTCACCCGTGACGGACTTCAGGTCGGGCACGGCCGCGCACACGGCCCCGTCGAGCGGGAACGCGTTGGCCCCGTCGGCCTCCACAAGGCAGGCCACCGCACCGGCGGCGAGCGCGCCCGGCACGAACTGGCGGGCGTCGTGGCCGTAGCCGGGCCAGGCGATGAAGGCGTCGCCGGGCCGCACGCGGCGGCTGTCGGTGGCCAGGCCGGTGGCGCCGCGCGCCTTCAGCCACGCCACGGTGGCGTCGAGGTCACGGAGCAGGGTCATGGGCATCTGGTTCATCAGAAGCTCTCCTCCACCGCGGGCAGGGTCTGCGAGACGATCTGCGGGCGCACGTCCAGGTCGGGCTGCACTCCCATCGACCGCAGCGTCTTCTGCACCACTTCACTGAACACCGGGGCGGCCACCTCGCCGCCGAAGTACTTGCCGTCACCCGGTTCATCCACCATCACCGCGACGATGATGCGCGGATTCTTGATGGGCGACAGGCCCACGAACCAGGAGCGGTACTTCTTTTCGGCATAACCCTTGCCTTCCTGCTTGTGGGCGGTGCCGGACTTGCCCCCCACCGAGTACCCCATGACCTGCGCCTTCGGGCCGGTGCCGCCCGGGCCCGCCGCCATCTGCAGCATGTCGCGGATCTGCGCGGCCGTGTCCTTCGAGATGACGCGCACGCCGGGCACGCGGCCGTCGGGGCCGATCTCGGGGTTCTTCAACAGGGAGATGGGCAGGATCTCGCCGTCGTGCGCGAACACGGTGTACGCACGGGCGATCTGGAGCAGGCTGGCCGACAGGCCGTAGCCGTAGCTCATGGTGGCCTGCTCGATAGGCCGCCAGGTCTTGTACGGGCGCAGCCGGCCAGTGACCACCCCCGGGAACTGCACCTGCGGGCGCTGGCCGAAGCCCGCCTGGGTGAAGATCTCCCACATCTCGCGCGGCTGCATCGACAGCGCGATCTTCGCGGTGCCGATGTTGCTGGACTTCTGGATCACCTCGGCCACGGTCAGGTTGCCGTGCGCGTGGGAATCGGAGATGGTGGAGCCGTGGATGGTCATGCGGCCGGGGGCCGTCTGGATCACGGTGTTGCGGTTCACCCGGCCCGTGTCCATGGCCAGCGCCACGGTGAACGGTTTCATCGTGGAGCCGGGCTCGAACACGTCGGTGACGGCGCGGTTGCGCAGCTGCGCGCCGGTGAGGTTGCGGCGGTCACCCGGCACGTAGCTCGGGTAGTTGGCCAGCGCCAGCACCTGGCCCGTCTGGGCGTCGAGCATCACCACGCTGCCGGCCTTGGCCTTGTGCAGCTGCACCGCGTCGCGGATGCGCTGGTAGGCGAACGACTGGAAGGTGGCGTCGATGGAGAGTTCGATGTCGCGGCCATCCACGGCGGCCACCGGCTCCACCATGTCCTCGACGATGCCGCCCAGCCGGTTGCGCACCACGCGGCGCGACCCCTTGGTGCCCTGCAGTTCGCGCTGGAACGCGAGCTCGATGCCTTCCTGGCCGCGTTCCTCGACGTTGGTGAACCCGACCACGTGGGCCGCGGCCTCGCTGTACGGGTAGTCGCGGCGGAACTCCGACTGCAGCGACAGGCCCTTGATGTTCAGTTCGGCGATGTCCTTGGCCACCTGTTCGTCGAGGTTGCGGCGCAGCCAGACGTAGTTCGGGTTGTCGTCGATGCGGCCATCGAGTTCGGCGAGGGTCATGCCCAGCAGCCGGGCGACCTTCTGGCGCTGGGCGCGGTCGGCGGTGAAGGCCTTCGGCAGCACCGCGAGCGACTTGGACGGCACGCTGACGGCCAGCAGCTGCCCGTTGCGATCGGTGATGCGGCCGCGGCTGGCGGCGAGCGGCAGCGTGCTGGCGTACCGCATCTCGCCCTGTTTCAGGAAGAAGTCGTTGTTGACGATCTGCACGTACGCCGCGCGGCCCACGAGCGCAACAAAACCGAGCCCCACCAGGCCCACGAGGAAGCGCGAACGCCACGGCGGCGTCTTCGACGCAAGCAGCGGGCTCGTGGTGTAGTTGACGCTGCGCACGCTGAGCGGCGCGAGGCGGGCGCTGTTGCCCTGGCTCATGGCGTCACCCCCGAGGCCGCGGCCGGGCCGTAGGTCACGTACTCGGTGACGGCGGGCGTGGCGGTGCGCATGGCGAGCTTGTCGCGTGCGACCCGCTCCACGCGCAGCGGCGTGGCCTGGGACTGTTTCTCGGACTTCAGCCGCTCGTGTTCGATCTCGAGCTTGCGGGCGTCGTTCTGCGCGATGTCGAGCGCGGTGTACAGGCGGCGCGAATCGTAGGACACGCGCACGAGGTACAGGCTGCTGGCGATCAGCGCCAGCAGCAGCACGAGGTTCAGGCGCGTCATGGCGCCACCCCCACGTCGGTGCGTTCAGCCACCCGCATCACCGCCGAACGCGAGCGCGGGTTGGCGGCCACCTCCTCGTCGGACGGCTTCACGCGCCCGAGCGCGATCAGCCGGCTGGGCGTGGGTTCGGCAAACGGCGCGCGGCGGTCGAACACCGACTTGCTCTCGCGCGCGATGAAGGTCTTGACGATGCGGTCTTCGAGCGAATGGAAACTGATGACGGCCAGGCGGCCACCCGGCACCAGCAGGTCCATCGCGGCATTCAGCCCTTGTTCGAGCTCTTCAAGCTCGGCGTTGACGAAAATCCGAAGAGCTTGAAATGTGCGCGTTGCAGGGTTCTGGCCCGCTTCTCGGGTCTTGACCGCACCAGCCACGAGGTTGGAAAGTTCTGTGGTGGTGCGAACAGGACTCCCGCTTTCGCGCCGAGCAACAATCGCCTTTGCAACCGAAACAGCAAACCGTTCTTCCCCATAATTTTTTATCACCTCCGCGATGTGGCGCTCATCGGCGCGGGCCAGGAAATCGGCGGCGCTTTCGCCTCGCGATGTGTCCATGCGCATGTCCAGCGGGCCGTCGAAACGGAAGCTGAAACCCCGTTCGGGGTTGTCGATCTGGGGGGAGGACACCCCGATGTCGAGCAACACGCCGTCGACCCGCCCCACCCCGGCGGCAGCGACCACGTCGGCCATGCGCGCAAAGGGGGCGTGATGAATGGAAAAACGCGGGTCATCGACCCGCGTATCGCCCGCGCTCGCTGCCGCTACCGCATCCAGGTCCCGGTCGATCGCCAACAGGCGACCTCCTGGACCCAGCCGTTCGAGCAGCAGCCGCGAGTGGCCGCCTCGCCCGAACGTGCCGTCGACATAAATGCCGTCCGGTCGCGTGACGAGCGCATCCACCGCCTCATGGAGCAGGACGGTGTGGTGAATGAGTGGGGTATTGCCGGGCGCCATGGAACTTCAGCCCTGGAAATCTTTCAGCGCATCGGGCATCGGGGACTCGAGCACCTTCGCCTCTTGAGCAGCGTAGGCGAGCGGGTCCCACAACTCCAGCCGGCTGCCCATGCCCATCAGCAGGACATCCTTGGTGAGGCCGGCGGCAACACGGAGTTCGGGGGAAATGAGGACGCGGGCGGAGGCGTCGATCTCGACGTCCATGGCGCTGCCCAGAAAGATGCGCTTCCAGCCGTCGGCCGACATCGGCAGCGCGACGAGCTTTTCGCGGAATCCGTTCCAGACTGGCCGAGGAAACATCAGCAAGCACCCCGCTGGACTTTTGGTCAGGGTCAGTTGAGGCCCGGCTTCAGCGAGCAGCATTTCGCGCTGGCGCGCAGGGACGGTGACCCGCCCCTTAGCGTCCAGCGACAACGCTGACGTCCCTTGAAACCTAAAATCTGCCACAAAGACCCACTAAAGTGCACTTTCAGGCACTTTAGCCGACACCCTGCCCCCCGTCAATGCAACTTGTAAGAAAAAATCAATGAAATCAAGAACTTACACACGACTCTGAAACATGACTCCCGCAAAAGCGCTGTAGAAATAAGGACTTGCGTGTGGCAGTGAAAGTGTTGGCTTAGAAGCAGGATGACGGCGGTTTGCGGCAATTTGCGGCAAAGTTCACGCCAAAACCGCTGGGATGGCGTACCACCATCCGCATTCCGGCCCTTACGATGCGGTCCGCACGACCGACCTGGGGCAGGAGCAGCATGGAAATGGGAATTCGAGGCCGGGTGCCGGCCTGGGGGTGGGGCTTGGCCTGCGCGGCCGCGATCCTGTCCGCGCCGGTGGCGGCGTCCGAGAACGGTGCGAGCCTCTACCTCCAGGGTTTCTACAACGAATTTGCGGTGGGTATGCCGCTGGCGCCGGGGGTGCATGTGCGCAACGACCTGCTGCGCTACCGGGGCCGCGTCGAGGCCAAGCCCGTGGCGCCGGGTGTCACCGCGCAAGCGACCCAGGCCGCCACGGGCGACATCATCAAGATGGCGTGGGTGCCCGGCGCCCGGGTGCTGGGCGCCGCCTACAGCGCCGCGGCCGCGCTGCCGATGGCCCTGGACGCCCGCGTCACCACGCGCATCGACGGCCCGGGCTTCAGCGTGCCCGGCGGGGCCGAGGAACAAGGGTTCGGCGACCTGGTGCTCGTGCCGGTGCGCCTGACGTGGTCACTCCACCGCGACCACCACGTCAACCTCGCCACCAACGTCACCCTGCCCACCGGCGAGTACGAACCCGGCCGGCTCATCAATCTCGGCAGGAACCACTGGGCCTTCGACCCCAACGTGGCCTACACCTGGCTGCACGGCGACCGCGGGCACGAGGTGAGCGCCACGGCCGGGATGATCTTCAACGCCCGCAACCACGACACGAACTACCGTGGCGGCAACGAGTTCCACCTCGACTGGCTGGTGGGCCAGCACCTGTCGGATCGCCTGGCGGTGGGGGCCGTGGGCTACGTCTACCGGGAAACCACCGACGACCGCGGCGCGCCGGCATCGTCGGCAAGCCCGGGCAGCCGAGGGCGATCCACCGGCTACGGCCTGGCCGCCATGGGCAGGCTGCCCGGCGACGGCATGCCGGTGCGCCTGGTGGGCAAATGGCTGCGCGACACCCGGGTCACCCACCGGTTCAAGGGCGAGCTGTTCTCGCTGTCGGTGGCCGTTTCCTATTGAGGACCCCGCGGGTCACGCGGCCGCGTTGACCAGCTGCACGCGGTTGTGCACCGCGAACCGCCGGCGCAGCTGGCGCATGTGGTAGTCCAGCGCATGCGAGGACAGCTGCAGGTTGCTCGCGATCTCCTTGTCGCTGTGGCCGCGGCTCAGGCAGTTGAGGATGTTGCGCTGCAGCGTCGACAGCATGCCCGGACCCGCCGCCGGTTCCACATGGCACGAGAGGAACTCGTGCATGCAGAGGCTGAACGTCAGCGCCTGGCCGAGCACCGCGTCGTCCATCCAGGCCCGCCCGCCGGTGCGGGACATCAGGCTCAGCAGCACCCGCTCCGCCGGGGCCGCCGGCGATGGCAGCTGGAAGAACATGCCGCTGCGGATGCCGCTGTGTTCCAGGTCGGCGAGGAAACGTGCCACCCGGACCGCATCGCGGGGGTCACCCTGGTGCGACGCGATGTCGTCGAGGCTCCAGACGAGCGGCAGGCCCGACCGGGGCGCGTCGAGGTGCCGCGGGTCCACCTCGTGGTACCGCTCGCTGAAGTAGCGCCGCACCCACGCGGTATGGGCGTACGTGGTGAAGAAGCTGCGCGGTTCGCCGCCGCGCTGGCGGAGCGCCACGGTGCCGTACCCGAACCAGTCGAATCCGGCGTCGGCCAGCAGCGTGCGCACGACGGCCTCGCGCGCCTCGGGCGACGTCTGCGCCAGCAGGCGCCGCACGATGTCCGGCGTGGTCTGCTGGCGCACGCCGCCGCCCTCGCCGGCCCGCGCCAGGCGAACGAGGTCCTGTTCTGAGTAGAACGTGATGTGTTCACTGTCTCGAACTGCCATGATGCCCTTCCAATGACCCGCACACCCGCCATGTGAGACTTTTGTCACGCCAGGCATGGAGGGTGCGGCAGGCGGCCCGCGCCGACAAGCGCCGTTTCGGCAAGTCAGGCTTCGCGCATCACGAAGCGCCGCGGGACAGGGCCACCGTCACTCGAGCAGGCCGATGCGCTGGGCCTCGAAGACCGCCTCGCTGCGCGAGTTCACGTGCAGCTTTCGGTACATGCGCTTGATGTACGTGCCGATGGTGTGCTTGGACACCCCGAGCAGGCCCGCGATCTCCTGGTAGTTGAAGCCGCGCGCGAGCAGGTTCAACACCTCGAGTTCCCGCTCGGTCACGTGTTCACCCGGCGGCGGTTCGGTGGGGCGCACCGGCTGGAACCGGCGCAACAGCTGCCGCGCGATCAGCGGCGATACCGGTGACCCGCCACGGCGCAGGTCGTCGATGTGCTGCAGGATGTCCTCGCGCAGGCCGTCCTTGAGCAGGTAGCCACTGGCACCGGCCTCGATGGACTTCAGCACGTTGGTCTTGTCGCCGTACACGCTCACCACCAGCACATCGCACGACGGGTAGAGGGCCACGGCATGGCGGATGACCTCGATGCCGTTGCCGTCGGGCAGGCCGAGGTCCACCAGCAGCACGTCGGGCTGCTCGGTGGCGAGGTGCTCCAGCGCGTCCTTCACGCAGTGGCACGTGCGGGTCAGGCGCACGCTGGAGGACATCGCGATGGCCTCGACGAATCGGCGGGCAAAACCGGGGTCGTCTTCGACCAGCATCACGTCGATCATCGGTGGGCCTCCTGGGGCTTGCTCCTGCGGCCGCGGGCGTGGCCCAATCGGCGACCGGAAATGACGGGAGCGATGGAATGGATGACAGCGTAACGCGCGAACAGGCGCAGCGGCTCGGCATGATCACCACCTCGGCGATCAATTACGTCTGCTGCGCGGGGCTGCTGGCGATGTACGCGCTGGCCGGCTCGGCACCGTGGCACGTGCCACTCGCCTACCTGGCCGTGTCGATGGCCGGCAACGCGGTGTTCTACGCCACCGTGCGCAGCGGGCGCAACCTGCGCCAGCCCGACCCCAACCTGTTCGGCTGGCAGATGGTGTTCGGTGGCATCGTGGTGCTCGCGTTCCTGTGCTGGGCACCGGAGGTAGGTTTCGTGTTCCTCGCGAGCCTGTTCGTGACCGGGGTGTTCGGCCTCGTGCAGTTCGAACTGCCCCAGCTTCGCCTCGGCTGGATCGCGATGGCGGTGGGGTCGGCCTTGGCGTTTGCCACGGTGGGCCAGCGCCTGCGGCTGCCGGCGTCGTCGCCGCTCGAGGTGTTCATCCTGTGGATCGTGCTGCTGACCGTGCTGGGGCGCTTCCTCACGGTGGGTGCCCACGTGGGGTTCCTGCGCCGCCGGCTGCGCGAGCAGAACCGCAAGCTGCGCGAATCGATCGGGCGCATCGCCTCGCTGTCCACGTCGCGGTCGCGTGAGGAAGAGGCCCGGCTGATCGCCGAGGAACGCCAGCGCATCATGCGCGAGATCCACGACGGCATCGGTGCCAACCTGCTGACCGCGTTCGCGATGCTGGAGCGCGAGCAACTGCCGCAGGGCCAACTGGTGCAGCTGCTGCGCGAGTGCATCGACGACCTGATGCTGACGGTGGATTCGCTCGAATTCGCCGAACAGGACATCGTGGCGCTGCTTGCCACGCTGCGCTACCGGCTCGAGAAACGGCTGCTGGCGGCCGGCATCGAGATGGACTGGCGCGTCACCGAACTGCCGCCGCTCACGTGGCTCGAACCGAACCACGCGCTGTCGGTGCTGAGGCTCGCGCAGGAGGCCCTGGTCAACGTGGTCAAGCACGCGCAGGCCACCTCGGTGCGTGTGGCCACGTGGGAGCGGCGCGTGGACGATCGCGCCGGTGTCGAGGTGGTCATCAGCGACAACGGCGTCGGCTTCGACACGGGGCAGTTGCCATCGCGCGGCCACGGGCTGCGCAACATGCGCGACCGTGCCGGCGCGCTCGGCGGGCGTGTCGACGTGGCGTCGACGCCGGGCGCCACCACCGTGACGCTGTGGTTGCCGTTGCACCAGGCCCCGTCCGTGACTCAGTGACTGGACGTGCTGTCCGCGAAACCGCGCGACGCACGCTCGGGCACGGGTTTCGGAAACAGGAACCCGGCCATCGACCGCACCCCGGCCGGCGTGCGGCGGCGCAGGTGGTCGAGCAGCTGGCGCGCATCGGGGGCCAGCGTGGCCACGTCGCGCACGCACACGTCCAGCGGCAGTTCGGCCCACGGTTCGTCAAGGGCCAGCACCCGCAGGCCCAGCGCCTCGGCGTGCAGGTCGGCCGTGGGCGACGGCACGATGGCCACGCCGAACCCGCTCGCCACCAGGCGGCACACCGCATCGAAACTGCCCACCCGCGCACGCACGCGCCAGCCGCTGCCCCGCTCCTCGGCTGCCTTGCGCAGCAGCGAATCCCAGCCGCCCTCGTTTTCAAGCGACACGATGTCGTGCCGCGCCACCATGTCGAACGTGACCGAGGCGGCCGCGGCGAGCGGGTGGTTCGCCGGCACCACCAGCACGTGCCGCATCACGCGGTAGCGGAACGCCACGATGTTGGGCGGGTACGGCACGATGGGGGCCACGATGCCGAGGTCGGCGTCGCCACGCGACACCGCCTGCAGCGTGGCCGCGGTGGGTTGTTCGTCGAGTTCGACGGCGACTGCCGGATGCAACGCCGCAAACGCCTTCAGCGATGCCGGCAGGTCACGCGCGAGCGATGTCAGGTTCGCCAGCACCCGCACGGGCCGCCGCACGCCGTTCGCGGTGTCACCCACCGCGGCGGCCAGCTGGGCGAGGCGGGACAAGGTCTCGGTCATGCCCTTGTAGAGCGTGTCGCCGGCCCCCGTGGTGACCACGCCGCGCGACTGCCGCAGCAGCAGCGGTGCACCGAGCTTCTGTTCGAGGTCGGACATGCGCTTGCTGGCCGCGGACATCGCGATGCAGTTCTTCGCGGCCCCCTTGCCGATGCTTCGCTCCTCGACGATGTCGACGAACAACTTCAATGAAAACAGATCCAGTCTCATCGGAGGTCAGCTCCACGGCAACAGGGCGGCGCCCATCGTAGTCCGGGCGGGGACGGTGCCGTGTCCCACGGTCATGGGACGGCGCGCTGACAATCGGTCACCAAATGTGTGAAGCCGCGCCCGCCGGCGTGCCCATGGCACACGCCGCGTGCACGAGCTGCACGCGGTTGCGTGCAGCGAAGCGGCGCCGCAACTGGCGCATGTGGTAGTCGACCGCGTGAGATGACAGCTGCAGGCGGTGGGCGATCACCTTGTCGCTGTGGCCCGCCAGCAGCCCGTCCAGCACACCCTGCTGCGTCACCGACAAGCCCTGCGGCGCCCCGGGATTGCCGGCGGCCGGCAGGCGCTGCAGCAAGAACTCGTGCACCGACAGCGCGGTCACGAGCGCCTGGCCGATCACCACGTCGCTGACCCAGCCACTCGTCTCGCTGCGTGCGTCGAGGCCGATCACGGTGTAGTCGTCCGGCGTGTCGCCCGGCACGCCGAGCCACACACCGCTGCCGATGCCATTCGCGCGCAGGCCGTCGATGAAGCGCCGGCCGTGTTCGGGGCGAGGCCCGGCCTCGACGCGGCGCGCGAGTGCACCGATCTCCCACACGAACGGCACCCGCAGCGCCACGGCATCGGCCAACCGCGGGTCCACCTCGTGGTGCCGGTCGCCGATGTTGTGGCGCACCCACTCACCGTGGGCATGGGGCAGGAACCACCGGCGCGGCACCGGGCGGCCCCGCACCAGCCCCACCTGCATGTAGCCGAGCCACTGGGCGCCCAACGCTTCGAGGGCACGGCCCACCGTGCGATGGCGCTCGGCGGCAGTGGGTGCGGTGCGCAAGTCCCGCGCGAGCGCGGGTTCCGTGCCACGCGGCACCAGGTCGGCGGCAGGCAGCAGGTCCGGGTCGTCGAAGAGGTCGGGGGTCAGGCAGTGCACATCATTCTCCCAGTCGAGATCGGTTGGCCCCGGAGCAGGTCCACGAAAAGATTCTGTTCCCCGTGCGCCGGACGGGGCAGCGGACAAGCACGCCCGAGTGCCGAAAGGGAACTGAAAGCGATGCGGTGCCGCGACACACGCGGCGGGTCAGCTTTCGTGCGGCTTTCACCCGTGTGTGGTGCAACCCCGGGATTGCCCTGAGGCACAGCGGTGGCAACATCCACGGCATGAAACTGCTGCTGGTCGAGGACGATTTCGATTTGTCGGGTGCATTGAGCCGCAGCCTCGAGACGCGTGGCTTCGACGTGTTGCGTTGCGCGGAAGGTCACGAGGCCTTGCTCGCGGCGCGCAAGAAGCCGTTCGACGTGATCGTGCTCGACCTGACGCTGCCAGGGCTCGACGGCCTCGAGTTGCTGGCACGCCTTCGCGGCGACGGAAACCGGACTCCCGTGCTGGTGCTGACGGCACGCGGTGCCGTCAGCGAACGCATCGCCGGCCTGAACGCCGGTGCCGACGACTACCTCGCCAAACCGTTCGACCTGGAAGAACTGATGGCGCGGCTGCAGGCGCTCACACGCCGCATGGGCCGCGACGGCCACCTGCGCTGCGGGTTGCTGCACCACGATGCCACGTCCGGCGCCTTCTACCGCGACCAGCGGCCACTCGACCTGTCGCCGCGCGAAGGCGAACTGCTGCGCACGCTGATGTCGCACGTGGACCGCGTGGTGCCGAAGGACGCGCTGCGCTCCGCCGTGTTCGGCGACGACGACGACATCCAGGCCGACGCGGTGGAGGTCATCGTGCACCGCCTGCGCAAGAAGATCGTTGGCAGCAACACCGAGATCCTGACGCTGCGTGGCGTGGGCTACCTGCTGTGCGACGACGCCGCGGCCACCGCGCCGCGAGGAACACGGTGATCCCATGGCTCACCTGGACACCCCGCACCGGCACGTTGCGCCGCTTCCTGCTGTGCTGGCTGCTCGGTGGTGTCTGGGCCATCGTGGCGGCCGCCACGCTGTGGCAGGTGGTACAGAGCGCCACGCACCAGGCGCAATCGCTCGACGTCCGGCTCGTGCAGGCGCTGTCGCATGTGCCGCCGCAGGCCGCGCCCGGCCAGCCAACCTTCAGGGTGAGCACCATGACCGGTGAATGGGTTGCCGGCGACCGCGACTTCGCCCCGTTCCCGTGGCGCAACGAACCGTCTGCCACCGCGGGCCCCACGCTCTATGTGGCCCACATCCGCGGGGTGCTCGTGCGCGCCGCCGCGGCCCGGCTCCCGGCGGGCACCGCGGGCCAGCCGGCCGAGACGCTGGTGCAGGTGGCCCTGCCCTGGCGCGACCGGCTGCCCGGCTGGCGCGAGGTGGTGTTCGAATCGCCACTCGCATGGGTGTACGCCTGCGCGGTGGTGGTATCGGTGGTCATCGTCAGCGGTGTCCTGGTGGCGTTGCGCTGGCTGGGCCGGGCCCGCGCCGCGCTGAACGACCCGGGCGCGGACACCCACGACTACGCCGGCCCGAGCGAACTGCTGCCCGCGGTGCAGCGCATGCGTGAACTGCACCAGCGCCAGACGCAGTGGGTCGACGAACAGCGGCGGTTCCTCGCCGACGCGTCGCACCAGCTGCGCACGCCGATGGCGGTGTTGCGCACGCAGCTGCAGTCGGCCATCGCGGGCGACGTGCCGGTGTCCGAACTGCTGCCGCAGATGCTGCACACCGTCGACCGTGCGGCGGGCCTCGCGAACCAGCTGCTGAGCCTCACGAAGGTGGAACAGCTCAAGCGCACTGGCCACCTCGCACCCGTCGACCTGCATGCCGCGGCACGCGACGCCGTGATGGAACTCGCCCCGTTGATCGGGGCCAAGCGGCTCGACTTCGCGCTCGAAGGCACCGCACCGCCGGTGCCTGGTGACGCCGTGATGCTGGGCGAGCTGCTGCGCAACCTGTTGGCCAACGCCATCCACCACGCCCCGCCGGCCGGCCGCCTGGGCGTGCTGCTGCGCGACGGCGCCGGCCGCACCGAACTCGTGGTGTGGGACGAAGGTCCTGGCGTGGACGAGGACGTGCGGCAGCGGCTCTTCCAACCGTTTTCGGCCGGCAAGGGCGGCACCGGCCTGGGCCTGTCGATCTGCCGGCAGATCGCCGGCGCGATGGGTGCCAGCGTCGACCTCTACAACCGCATCGATGCCGGAGGGGTGATCGGGGTCGATGCCGTGGTCGCCTGGGGCCAGGGGCCCTGACCCGCAAGTTTCCGTCGTGTGGTCCCGGCCGCCGGCCCCTTCGAGGGGGCCGCGTGGGACTGCTGTTGTTCCCCGCTTTTCCACGAAGAGGATCCCGATGTCATTTCACCGCACATGGATCGCACTGACCTTCGCCGCCACGGCGACCGCCGCCAGCGCGCAAGGGTCTCAGACGCTGAACCTGATCTGTTCCGCCCAGGATGAATGGTGCACGCTGATGAGCACCACGTTCAGCCGCACGAGTGGCATCAAGGTCAACGTGCTCAAGCGCAGCACCGGCGAGGCGCTGGCGCAGCTGATCGCCGAGAAGGCCAACCCGAAGGCCGACGTGTGGTTCGGCGGCACCGGCGACCCGCACATGCAGGCGGCCGAGCTGGACCTGACCCAGCCGTACCAGTCGCCATCGTTGCCCCAGTTGCATGCGTGGGCCCAGGACCAGGCGAAGCAGTCGGGCTGGCGCACGGTGGGGGTGTACTCCGGCCCGCTCGGGTTCGGGTTCAACACCGAGCTGCTCGCGAAGAAGAAGCTGAAGGCGCCGCACTGCTGGGTCGACCTGCTGTCGCCCACGCTGAAGGGCGAGATCCAGATGGCCAACCCGAACAGCTCGGGCACCGCGTACACGATGGTGGCCACACTCGTGCAGCTGATGGGCGAGGACCCGGCGTTCCAGTACCTGAAGCAGCTGCACACCAACGTGAACCAGTACACCCGCTCCGGCTCCGGCCCCATCAAGGCGGTGGCACGCGGCGAGGCCATGGTGTCCGTGAGCTTCGTGCACGACGCCCCGGGCGAGCAGATGCAGGGGTTCCCGGTGGCCACCGACACGCCGTGCGAAGGCACTGGCGCCGAGATCGGTTCGATGTCGCTGGTGAAAGGCGCCCGCAACGCCGAGAGCGCCCGCAAGTTCTACGAATGGGCGCTGACGCCGGCGGCGCAGCAGTTCGGTGCCACGGCCAAGCAGTTCCAGCTGCCGTCGAACAAGGCCACCCCGCTCGACCCGCGCATCCCCGACTTCCGCAAGATCAAGTTCGTGGCCTACGACCACGGCCGGTACGGCAAGTCAGCCGAACGCAAACGCCTGATCGAGCGCTGGGAGCGCGACGTCAATTCGCTGCCCCGCTGACCTCCGGACGACGTTGCCATGAACCATCGATCCAACCGCCCGATCCTGTTCTGGTCGGTGCTCGGGCTGGCCGCCTTCGCGCTGGTCCCCTGGTATGCGACCCCCGACGGCGTGCTGTCGCTGCAAGGGGTCGGTGAGCTGCTCGGCGGCCACGACAGCGCATCGGGCCTCGCGCAGGTGCTGCTGCAGCGCCGGCCGTGGCTCGTGCCCGCGGCCCTCGCGCTGCTGATCGGCGGCATCACGGCCCGCCTGCTGCCCACCCGCGGCCAGGGCTGGGTGCTCCTGGCCAGCGGGCTGCTCGGCACGCTGGCCGTGCTGGCACAAGGCTTCGTGATCGGCCTGCCCAATGCGGGCCCGGGCCTGCTGGCCGGCCTGTTCCCGGGCCTGCTGGCGGCCACGTCGCAGCCGGGCTTCGGTTGGGGTGCCACCATCGTGCTGGCCGCGCTGCTGATGCTCACGGCGTTCGGCCTGGCCCGCCTCGGTGCGTTCCGGGGCGACCTGTTCGTGTCGGCGGCCGTCACCGGCAGCGCCGGGCTCCTCGTGATCTTCGTGGCGTACCCGGTGCTGCGCGCCCTGTCAGGCGCCTTCTTCGATGCATCCGGTGCGTTCGACCTGGGCGCCGCCTGGACCCGTGTCGCGAACGAACGCATCTGGGGCCTCGGCTGCCTGTCGGGCGACCGGCGCTGCGGTGTCGCGTGGAACACGCTGCTGCTGGCCGTGATGACCGGCGCGGGCACCACGGTGCTGGGCACCCTGCTCGCGCTGCTGGAGGACCGCAGCGACTCGAAGGTGCGGCGTGTGTTGCGCCTCCTCGCGCCGTTGCCCATCATCACGCCGCCCTTTGTCGTGGGCCTCGGACTGATCCTGCTGTTCGGCCGCGCGGGGCTCGTGAACCAGGCCATCGAATGGGCGTTCGGCGTGGAGCCGGGCCGCTGGTTCTACGGCTTCTTCGGCGTGTGGCTGGCGCAGCTGTTTGCGTTCACCCCCATTGCGTTCATGATCGTGCGCGGTGTGGTGCAGGGCATCAGCCCGTCCCTCGAGGAGGCCTCGCAGACGCTGCGGGCGAGCCGCTCGCGCACCTTCTGGCACGTGACCTTCCCGCTGATGCTGCCCGGCCTGGCCAACGCGTTCCTCGTGGGTTTCATCGAAAGCATCGCCGACTTCGGCAACCCGGCCGTGGTGGGCGGGCAGTTCTCGGTGCTGTCCACCGACATCTTCTTCGCGATCGTGGGTGCCCAGTTCGACCAGGGCCGGGCCGCCACGCTCGCGTGGATCCTCACGCTGTTCGCGCTCGCGGTGTTCGCGCTGCAACGCGGCGTGCTGGGGCGCAAGAACTACACCACGGTGTCGGGCAAGGGCGACGCCGGCATCCCGATGCCGCTGCCCGACGGCGTGCGCCGCGTGGCCCTCGGCGTGGCCGTGCCGTGGCTCGTGTTCACGCTGGTGGTGTACGTCTTCGCGTTCAGCGGCGGGTTCGTGCAGACCTGGGGCCGCGACCACACCCCCACCCTCGCCCACTTCCGCACCGCGTTCGACATCGGCTTCGACGGCGGCTGGCAGTGGGTCGGCATCGCGTGGCCGTCGCTCTTCACCACCGTCAAGCTCGCCGCGGTGGCAGCGCCGCTCACCGCCGCGCTCGGCCTGCTCATCGCCTGGCTGCTGTCGCGCATGACCTTCCGGGGCCAGAGCGCGTTCGAGTTCTCGGCGCTGATGGCGTTTGCCATTCCCGGCACGGTGCTGGGTGTCAGCTACATCCTCGCGTTCAACGTGCCGCCGTTCGAGCTCACCGGCACCGGGCTGATCATCGTGCTGTGCTTCATCTTCCGGAACCTGCCGGTGGGTGTGCGCGCGGGGTCCGCCGCGTTCCGGCAGCTGGACAAATCGCTCGACGAGGCGTCGCTGATGTTGCGTGCGTCCACCGCCCGCACGCTGTGGAGCGTGGTGCTCCCGCTGCTCAAACCCGCCGTGGCCGCCGCGCTGATCTACAGCTTCGTGCGGTCCATGACCACGGTGTCCGCGGTGATCTTCCTCGTGACCGCGGAGACCGAGCTGTCCACCACCTTCATCATCGGCCGCGTGGGCCAGGGTGACTATGGCGTGGCGCTCGCCTACAGCACGGTGCTGATCCTGTTCATGGCATTGGCCACCGCCGCGATCCAGGTCCTGGTGGGCGACCGCAAGCTCGGCCGCCGCGCGCAGCCGGCCCACTGATCCCTCCTTCCCTCCACCCTCCACGACAACGAAGGGCACCAAGATGCACGGCATCGAATTCCAGAACGTCTCGAAGCGCTATGGCAACGCACCCGGCGATCCGCTGGCGGTCGACCACATCAGCTTCGTCGTGCCCACCGGCACGCTGACCACCATCCTCGGCCCGTCGGGCTGCGGGAAGTCCACCACCTTGCGCATGATCGCCGGGCTCGAGAGCCCGACCAGCGGCCGCATCCTCATCGCGGGACAGGACGTCACCACGCTCGGGCCCGCCCAGCGCAACGTGAGCCTCGTGTTCCAGAGCTATGCGCTGTTTCCCCACATGAGCGTGATCGACAACGTGTCGTACGGCCTGCGCATGTCGGGCCTGCCCGTGGATGCCGCGCGGGCCAAGGCCGCCACGATGCTGCAGACCGTGGGCTTGAAGGCGATGGACAACCGCATGCCGAGTGAACTCTCCGGCGGCCAGCAGCAGCGCGTAGCGCTGGCCCGGGCGCTGGCGCTGGAGCCGGCCGTGCTGCTGTTCGACGAGCCGCTGTCGAACCTGGATGCCCGGTTGCGCCGCGCGATGCGCGAGGAGATCCGCGCACTGCAGCAGCGCCTCCAGCTCACGGTGGCCTACGTCACCCACGACCAGAACGAGGCGCTGGCGGTGAGCGACCGCATCATCGTGATGGACCGCGGCACCATCGCACAGGATGGCACGCCGCGCGAGCTGTACGAGCATCCCCGCTCGGAGTTCGTGGCCGGGTTCATGGGCGAGGCGATGCTGTTCGATGGTGACAGCGACGGCGCAGGCCTGGCCCGCCTCGGCAGTCTCACGATCCCGACGGTGAACCCGGTGCCTGCCGGGCCGGTGAAGATCGCGGTGCGCCCCGAGGCGTGGCGCATCGGGCCGGCCACCGACTCGGGCCTGGCCGCGCGCGTCGTCAAGCGCACGTACGTCGGCAGCCTGATGGAATACACCCTGGCCAGCCCGTTGGGTGACCTGTTCGTGGTGTCACCCGACGTGCGGTACCCGCTGGAAAACGGGGCACCGGTGAGCCTGCACCTGGCGGACCACGGGGTGTCGGTCGTCTCGGTCTGACGCGCGCTTTCCCTGCCCGCGAAAAAGCCCGGCCTTGGCCGGGCTTTTTTCCTTCAACCGGCACACGGGCCGCCACGAGGCGGCCCGTGTCACGTCATGCCGTGGCCCACCGGTCGCCGAGCTGGAAATCCCAGCTGTCCAGCAGGCGGTCGGGGTCCCCCGGGACATCCGGGACGTTGCCGTCGTTCACCCGCGATTCGAACCTCGGGCTGAGGTTGAAAAGTTGCGCGAGCGCCGGGTTGGTGGTGCCGCCACCAACCCGGCGCGCCTGCACCGGTTGAAGCCCTGGCAACGGTTCAGGCTCGACACGGGCGAACCCGGTGTCGCCCGGAGGGTCACCCGCGTGCTCGGTCGGAACGGCCCACGGCAGGGCGCCGTTCTTGTCCACCGGCGAGTTGTCGGGGAAGACCATCTTCCACAACGCCGCGTAGTAGCTGTCCTTCTTTTCGCCTCCCGGCGTGATGAAGGCGGTCACGACCTGGGTCGTGAGGGGCACCAACACGATGGCGGCTGCAGTGGTCCACTTGGCATACTTGGTGAAGTTCGGCAGGTTGCCATTGCGCAAAGGCATGTACTGCTGCAGGCCCACCCAGCCGATCGTCAGTGTGCCTTGAAGGAACGATGCACCGACCAACCCACCCTGCATCCACGCGCCACCCGGGACGGCACTGAAATCCAGCTGCATGAGCAGCGCGCCTTGGGCGAACGCCCGCACACCGCTGGTGATTCCGGCGAAATCGCGGTACTTGTTCCACTTGTCCTTTTCCCCGTTGGCATCTTTCACCAGCTTCTGCGCAGCAACCTGTTCGGGTGAGGTGCCCTTCATGTACTCGTCGTACGTCATTCCTGCGTCTTCCGCCTCGGCCTTCACCGCCGCCTTCACGTCGGACAACGACTCCACCTTCCGGTTGTAGACGATGTTCATGCCGGCGGTGCCGATGGTGAAGAAGTCAGCCACGTTCGCAAACTCGGTCAGCCACCCCCCATCACCTGCCGCGCGCTGTTTGAAGCCCGCGCCCACGGCGAGGTTCACGTTCGAGATGATGACCGCGCGGCGGCTGAACTTCCCCAGTTGGGTGTTCGGCGAGTTGGTGCTGCCGGCCAGGCCTTCGGCCGTGCCCATGTTCAGCTTCGTGTCGATGCCCACGGTCCGCACCAGCGTGTCGTAGAGGTCCTGGTGTGCGGCCTTCAGTTCGGTGCGTCCGGTCGCCCTGCGGTGAAGGCGTTCGTAGACCGTCGGGAACTCACGCAACAGGCGGGCCTCTGGTGACGTGTTCGCCGCAGCGTCGCGCGCCTGCTGCAATTCGCCCGCATCCATCGCGTCGAGGCGCCCGGCCAGTGTGGCCTGGGTCTCCAACGCGGACTTGTCGTGGAAGTCTCCGCCCGCGTCCGCGCGGAGCCTGCCCACGAACTTGCCCATGCCACGCCCGGCAAGGCTCTCGGGCTTCAGCACGGGGACCAGATCGGCCGGCGTCTTCAGCGCCTTCAGGCGGAAGAGCTTGGCGCGTGGTGCGTCGGTGCCCAGCTTGTCCAGCGCGGACTGGACCTTCTTGCCGGCGTCGCCCACGCTCGCGATGTTGTCCCTCATCGCCTGGGCATCGGCCGGAGCCAGCACCCGGCCGTCGGGGGAGGTGGCGCCGGCGATGACCTTGTCGATCAGCCTGCCCGCCTTGTTCGTGTCGCCCAGCGTGGCCGCCGCCAGTGCTTCCTCGCCGAGATCGCGGCCGGATTTCCCCAGAGTGATGTCGGACGCGTTGGGGCGACCGGACAGGCCCTCGATGTTGCCGCGATTGATCTTGCCGTCCACCCCCACGATGCCGACCAACAGGTTGTAGAGGTCCTTGTGCGCCGTATTCAGTTTGGTGCGCGCGGTCGCCCTGCCGTGCAGGCGGTCGTAGGTCGACGGGACTTCACGCAGCAGGCGGGCCTCCGGGGAGGTGTTGGCCGCGTCATCGCGCATCTGCTGCAGTTCGTTCGCGTCCTTGCCATCCAGGCGTTTGACCAGCGCCGCCTGGGTGTCCGTCACGGACTTGCCCTGGAACTCACCGCCCGTCTCGGCCCGAAGCGTTCCCACGAAACCGTCCATGCCCGGAGCGTCGAGGCTGTCAGCCTTCAGTGCGGGCACAAGGTCGGCAGGTTTGTCCAGTTCATGCATGCGGTAGCTCTTGGCCGGAGGGGCATCGACACCCAGGTCGTCCAGTGCCTTCTGCACCCTCGTGCCGGCCTTTGCCACGTTCGTGACGTTGTCCCGCATGCGCTGGGCATCGGCGGGGTCCAGTACCTTGTCGCCGCGCAGGCCCGTGCCCTTGATGACCTTGTTGATCAGCTTGTTGGCCTTGTCGGTGTTGCCGACCGTCGCGGCCGCGAGCGCCTCCTTGCCCCGTTGGGACGACGACAGGTAGGCCACGCGGCCAAAGCCGGACAACGGCCCCGGTGCCACGCTCATCACCCGGTCCGCGTTGCTGCCCCACGAGAAGACCGACGTGGCGCGCGCGGCCTCCGCGACGAAACGCGCCCCGGCGGCGATGTTCATCATCTGGATCGGATCGATCTTCGCGTTCGTGGGCTCCGCGGCCAACGCGTTCTTGATCCGGGCCTTCGGGCCGGGATCACCCGTCGGGACGAGGCGCAGGTCTCCATGCTTGCTGTTCGGGATGCCGTACGGCAGGACGTTGCCGTCCTTGTTGACGTGCATCGCGCCGATCAGTTCGTCGGCTCGCAGTCGCACGCGGGCCGACATCGGCAGTCGGCTCGTGCGCGGTTGCCCCCGGTTGACCCAGCCCCCACCCGCTGCTGCAGCCGCCGCCTTCGCTTCGGCGAAGGTGCCATACGTGTCGCTGTTGCGTGCGCGAACACCACCATCGGAGGCGAAGATCGTGTCCTTCGGGCCGCGCGTGGAGACCACGAACACCGTGCCCGCCCCTGGAGCGGGGTCCTGCTGCAGCCAGTGCAACAAGGCCGTCTCGGACGCCGAAGGGGTGTGGGGCGCAACCGTGGACCCCGGCTGCAGGGATTGCTCATGGGTGCTGATCAGGGCGTCGGCATCGGCCGCGACCTTGTCCCAGCCGCCTGGCAAGGACTCCGGCACCAGCGGGTTGCCGTCCTGGTCCACGCCGGGTGTTCTCGGCGTCCGCGCGCTGGCGGGCTGTCCCGCAGGTTTTTCGTGCCAGGACGGGTGCAGGCCGATGTTCAGGATCGTGCCCGGCACGGCTTGCAGCGCCGCCGCAATCGTCTCGTTGCGGTTCATGGTCCGACCGTTGTTCGCCAGCGAGATGAGCTGCCCGGTGCCATAGCTCCCGGCGAGGTCGTTCGCGCCCTGCGCCAACAGCGTCGGGGAGAAGATCGTGGCCCGGTTGAGCGGGATGGCGGCAGAGATGCCACCCGTGATCCACGACGTGCCAAGCCCGACCAACCCGTTGGTGATCGAGGTGCCGATGCGGGCCACGCCTTCGTCGCTGCCCAACTGGCCGTCCAGCCCCACGTCAAGCATCTCCACGGCCACACGCCCCGCGCCATCGACCCCTTGTGCCACAAACCCGGCCTTCGCGCCCACGCCGGCGCGGGCGCCCCACTTCAGGGTGTCGCCGGCCGCCAGGTCGAGGCCCTTTCTCATGGCCACCTTGGCCGTCAAGGCCCCTGTGGTGCGCAACCCTGCCCCGGCACCGGTGGCCGACACCGCTGCGTTCGCGATGTCAACGGCCTCGTCCTTGAGCGTGAACAGCGTCTCGTCCAGCGTCAGGTCGTCCGCGCCGCCCAGGGTGGCGGCCCCGCGCACGCCCAGCGTGAACAACGATGAGTGACCATCGGCATAGATGTCGTTCCCATTCGCGGCGGCGTAGATGTCGTTGGTCGAATCCCACGCCTGGTTGACCATGATGCCCACCGCGATGCCTGCCACGATGTTGCCGGTGAGGAGGGTCGTGCCGATGCCCGCCGCGGCCGTGGCCGCCATGCGCACCACGTCGTCAACCACCGCCCAGGTCTCGTTGTTGTCCTGGAGCTCCTGCCCGACGTCGATGGACTCGAAGCCGTAGCTGTCCATCAGCTCGTCGCGACGCTGCGTGAATTCCGTTGCAGAGATCTTGCCCGAAGCCAGGTCGTCGCGCAGCTGCCGCACCTGGTCCCGCTGGTCCTGGGTCCACTCCTGAGATTCATCGGCCGTGTTGGACCACATGTCGCGCAACCAGGTCTGGCCCTCGACGGTCTTGTCGATGCCATCCAGGTCCTTCTGCACCCCGGCCACGTCCTGGTCACCGATCTGCGTCAGCTTGAACTCGGTGTCACTCTGCAGGTCCAGCGCCGAGCTCAACTGCTTGAACTCGTGCGACGAGTTCAACAGGTCCTTGCGCTGATCGAGCAGGTTGTCGACCATGCGCAGGTTGGTGATGCCCTTGGTGGACAACGCATCGAGCTGGTCCTGCCGCTTCGGGTTGTCCTTGGCCCATTGGGTCACGTAGGCATCGGACACCTTTGCCCGCTTGTTCAGGCCCGCCATCTGCAGGTCGTTGATCCGCTGGTTGTAGGCCTCGATGTCCTTGGCGTTCTTCTCACCATACTCCTGACTTTTCTCCTTGAGCTTCTCGGGGTCCTCGCGGTCCCCCACCGACAAACCCTCGAGGAACTTGTTGTACTTCCGGGACTTGGTGTCGAGGACCACCCCGACCTCGAGTTCCGTGCGCTGGTCGTTGAGCTGGTCGAGCTCCTTTTGCCCGCCGTGCTCACCCTTCACTGCCGGAAAGTTCTCCGAGAAATCCTTGGGATGAACCGCCACCCAGGCGTCCTTCTTGGACTGGAGCCGGTCGATGTCGCCCTGGACCACATGGGCGTCGGCGTTGCCCTTGTCCACGGCCACTTCGTAGTACTTGTCATTGGACTTCACCTCCGCGACCCCGGCCTCGTCGCGCTTCACCCAAGCGTTGCGCGCCGCCAATTCGATGTCGTTGGCATCGTCGGTGCCATACTCGGCCCAGCTCTCCTGCTGGTACTCGAAGGCCTCCCAGGCGACCTCGTTCTCCTGGTCGGTGCTGGCGAACACACGCGTGGCGGGTCGCTGGCCCTTCTCCTTCAGGTCCTTGGCCGTCTTGTCGTCGACGGTCTGCCACATCCAGACCTCATCCTTCCACTTCTGGAAGGCTGCCTGCAGGTTCTCGTCGGCGTCGACCTTGCCCTTGTGCTTCTGTTGGCGGGCGAGGTCGGCGACGAGAAATTCGACGTCCTTGTCGCCGGACTTGACCAGGCGGTCCACCTTGTCGGTGAGCGCGAGGATGTCGTCCAGGGCCTTGGTGGCCTCCTTCTGCTCGTCGCTTCCCGGGCGAGCCACGGAGAACCGCTGGTAGGCGTCGGCGGCGGCCTTGTCGACCTTGACCTGCTGGTTCTCGAGCAATCCTGAGGTGGCACGCGCCTGGGCGATGTCGGACTCGCCCTTGGCGTTGTCGCGCTGGTCCACGAGCTCCTGCCGCTGCGACCGGAGGTCGCTCGTGGATTCGCCCATCCGGTTGTAAAGGCGGATGGTCTTGTCGAGGTCAGAGATCTTCTGGTCGAGGTCGCCGACGCTGTTGCGCTGGTCGTCGGCAAGCTTCTGCAGGTAGCCCACGCCACCTGCCACGTCCTTCATCACGTACTTCTTCGTGTCGGGGTCGTACTGCCGGACCTTGAAACTGGTCTTGTCGTCGATCATCTCGCGAGACGTTCGATCGCGCCGATGATCGTGCGTCTCGACGATGACCTTGTTGCTCTTCGGGTCGTAGATCGTGCGGATGTCGGTGGCGCCGTCGGACTTGGACTTCGTGTCGTTCACGGCGCCGGGTGGCAGGGCGGCCAGCACCTGCTCTTCCGTCATGCCCATGGACTTCGCCAGGTCGGCGACGCTCTTGTTGTCGTCGAACAGTCCCTTGCGGACCTCCTCGCCCTGGCTCTTGTCCGGGTCGCCCTCGCCCATCAACGTGACGCGGCGGCCATCGTGGGTCGTGGCCACCACGTGCTGCGAACCATCGCTCTCGACGGTCTTCTCGAGCTTGGTGCCGTCCTTCTGGGTCGTGGTGGTGGTGGTGCGCACGTCGGACACCACCAACTCCTGCCCCTCCTTGAGCGGCTTGCCGTAGTCCACGCCGGGGTTCAGCGCCAGCAGTTGCTCGGGCGTGAGGCCCGCGGCCTTGGCCACGTCGAGGTAACCTTCACCCGGCTCGACGGCGCGCTTCACCGTGGCACCCGTGAGGTCGGTCGTGGTCTCGGTGCGCGTGCCGTCCTTCTTGTCGACGACATCGGTGCGGGTGCCGGCGTTGGGATCGATGATGTGCGTGGTGGTGTCGCCCGTCTTGCCGTCTTTCGCCGGCTGGATGAAGCGGCCGTCCTTGTCGCGCGTGGCCTCCACGGTCTTGGTGCCCACCGGACCGGGCGCGTTGCGGTCGGCAAAGGTGGCTTTCACCGTCAGCGAGCCGTTCTTTTCGTCGCGCGTGTACACGAGCGTCGAATCGCCCCGCTTGACGGTGATGCCGGACTGCTGGGTCTTGGGGTCGGCCTGGCCGGACTCGATGGTGACACCCGCCGCCTTCGCTTCGCTCACCACCTGGTCCGCCGTCATGCCACGTTGCTTCGCGATGTCGTCGACGGTCTTGCCGTCGGCGATGCCGCTCAGCGTCTTGGTGACGTCCGCTGGCACCGCCGTTTTGGGGGTGGCGCTGCTGGGCAGCATGAACACGCTGCGCGGGCTGGACGACGGGGGCGACACCTGCAGGAATTGCAGCAGCGGCGAATGCAGCGGGTCGTTGGGGAGTGCCGCTCCGCCAGGGACCTGGGTCGCCGGATCGCCGGCCTGCGTGGCGGGCGGCGCGCCGTAGAAGTCGAGTGGCGCTTCGGCGCCCACGGCCGTCGTGAACTTGTCCTTGGCCGCGTCGGCGTCGGTGCGCAGCTTCGTCGCCTTGTCCTGAGCTGCCTCGAGCGCACTGCTTTCGGCATCGGTGATGGTGTCTGATGGCCGGCCCGGCGCGGGTGTCAGCTTCGCGACCTTGGCCTCCGCGTCCTGCGCCTTGGTCTCCTTCTCCTGGTAGTCGAGGTTGTCGTTGGAGAGGTTGCTGGTGTGCCTGGCCGCGTCGAGCTTCTCCTGGGCCTTGTCCACCTTCTGGTTGGCCTCGTCCGAGGCCTTGCCGTCGGCACTCTTCTTGGCCTCCTTCTTCTGGGCCACCTGTGCCGTGGCCAGCGCAGCCTCCTTGTCATGGCGCTGGGCGTCAGCCGTCTCCTTCTTGACGCGCGCGTCGGCCAGCGAGTAGGCCTGCTCGGCCTTCTTCGCCTCGGATTCGTCCACCGCCAACTTGCTCTTGTCGGCCTTCCGGCGCGCCGCGTCGGCAGCCTCGCGCGCCGCCTCGGCCTTCTGCTGCGCCTCGGCGGCGCGCCGTCGGGCCTCCGCCGCCTGCCGTTGCATCTCACGAATGCGTTCCAGCAACGCCTCGATCTGTCGCTGCACCTCCCGGGCACGGTCCGCCGCGGCCGAGGAATTGTTCTTTGCCGCGGCAGGTTGCGGCTTGGGCTGGTCCACGATCGGCACCACGGTCGGGCGATATCCACCGCCACCATCTGCAATCAACATGGCTGCATCCTTTCAGTCAACATCGGTTCATGCTTCGTCGGCCTGCGCTCGGCCAGCGAGGGCTCGAACACCATGGGCACCGGGGCCCTTGCTGCGACGGGTTTCTGGGGGACTCGAGTGGCGCCGGGACGAGCGGAGAAGTCGCGTCGATCCACGCGGCAATCGCGAGGGAAGTCCGTGCGAAAGTTCACGATCGGAAAGACTCTAAGTCGCGCCCTCCGGCCACGGCAACCACGAGTTCTCGTAGCCGGACTTGCGAGCCTGCTCATGAGGCATCGCCTTCCGGTTCTGGCGGAGGCGCCGGTGGCGTGGGCTCGTCTCCTTGCGCCCAGCGCAACAGGCGAGCCACCGGTTCGTACAACGAGCGGGGAATGGCCATGTCCTCAGGCACTTCGGCGTAGAGGCGCTCGGCGAGAGAGGGCTCGAAGGCCAGCGGCACCAAGGCCTCGCCGGCGGCGCGGCGGATCTGGGCGGCCACTTCATTCTCACCGCGCGCGATCACGCGCGGCAAGTCCTTCTCGCCAAGGTATTGCAGGGCCACGGCGACGCGGGGCGAATGGATCACGGCGGACGCCGCCCGCACGCGGTCGGCCAGGCTCGCGTACACCTGCTCGAAGTGGGCTGACTTGCGCCGGGCCGACGTGAGCGGGTCGCCTTCGTTCTCCTTGTATTCACGTTGAAGGTCTTCGATCGACATGCGCTGCTGCTTGATGAACTCGTACCGCTGGTGCACGAAGTCCACGACGGCCATCACGGCGTAGATGACGGCGGCCCAGGCGAACGTCACCAGCACCATGCGAGCCGCCACGTTCAGGGCGGAGGCCGGGTCCACGTAGCCCAGCTTGAGCGCGGTTTCGATGAACCCACGCACCACCACGAAGAGCAGGGCCCCCAACAGCAGCGTCTTGACCACCACCTTCACCAGGTTGATCAGGCTGCGGGTGGAGAACATGCGCTTGAGGCCTTCGGCCGGATTGAGGCGGTTCACGTCGGGGCTCAGCCGCTGCCAGGCGGCCAACGCCCCCACCTGCACGAATGAGCCCACGATGCCCGCGAACGCTGCCACGCCGGCGACGGGCAGCACGCCCCACAGCCACACGGCTTGGGCGTGCTGCAGCAACCCCGGCAGGCTCGCGCCGGGAGATCTCAGCAAAGCGCCGTTGGTCGCGTGCAGCCACAACTCGCGCAGTGCGCTGAACCCGGTGGCGCCCAGCAGCCACAGGGCAAGCACCACACCCACGAACACGGCGGTGGACGCCACGTCAGCGCTGAAGACCACCTCGCCACGCTTGCGCGCATCGCGCAGGCGCTTCGGCGTGGGGTCGTGGGTCTTCTCGGCCATGGGAACCTACAGCGCGTGGCGCAGGAACTCGATCACGCCGTTCGACGGGCGCAGGAATTCGACCAGCGAGTCGTACACGAAAAAGAGGAACAGCGTCAGCATGAGCGTGGCCAGCAGGCTCTTGAGCGGCTGCGAGAACACGAAGACGTTGAGCTGCGGCGCAGCACGGTTGACGAGGCCGAGCCCCAGCTCCACGAGCACCAGCACGAGCAGTACCGGTGAGGCCAGCTTGACGATCCACAGGAACAGCGTGTCGCCCTGGCGGATGGTGAATTCCTCCAGCACCCTGCCCACGTCCGGGAGGAATGAACTGAGCGGCCACAGCCGGTAGGAATCGACCACGACGCCAAGCATCGCCAGCAACCCACCGGCCGCCACGAACAGCGTGATAGCCAGCATGCCGAGGAACGCCCCCGTGGGGCCGCCTTCGTGGCCGCCCACGGGGTCGAAGAACGTGGCATTGGCCGACCCGGTCTGGAAGTCGATCAGGTCGCCCACACTCTGGATGGCCCAGATGAAGATGCCGAAGCCGAGGCCCAGCAGCGTGCCGATCAGCACCTCCTTGGCGGCGACCAGCAGCAGCATCGGCACCGGCATGGGCGGCAGGTCGCCGACGATGGGCGACAGGAAGAGCGCGAGGATGAGCAGCAACCCGTTGCGCGCCGGCCCCGTCAGCATGCGCGGCGACAGGAACGGCGCCACGGCGAAGATGGCCACCAGCCGCGGCAGCGTGATCACGATCGACAACAGCAGTGCCTCGAAGGAGGCCATCGATGCAGGCAACACCGTCAGCCCTCCTCGCGAGACGTGGACCACACACGCAACGACGCTTCCTCGGCCGCGTCCTCGAACCGCAGCTCGCGCAGCCGCGTGGCATCGGTGTGCGCGCGCTCGGACATCCGCACAGCGCTCTGGCACTCGGCGGCCGCTTTGCGAACGCGTTCACGGGCCTCGGCCACCCGCGCTTGCTGCCGGGCCGCTTCGGCGCAGGTGCGCTCGACCACCACGCCGGCCTCCGCCACCTGCCGGTCGAGGCGGCGGCTCCAGGCCGAGACGTTGCGCAGGTCGTCCATGCGCAGGCCGCCCGGCTGGCCCGATGCCACGTCCGACCAGAGCGCGCTGCGAACCTCCTGCCGGGCCTCCAGCGCAGCTTCGGCCTGGCGCACCTGGTCCGCGCGGGCCTCGGCTTCCACCCGTTCGCGCCGCGCGCGGTCGAGCGCCAGCGTGCGGTGGCGTTCACGCACGCGGATCAGCAAGGTCCAGTCGATCGTCATGGTGTCACTCCGACAGCTGGCGCAACGCCGACAGCGTGTGGGTCAGGGCCACGGGGTCTCGCGGCGGCTGGCGCAGGAACGCCTGCATCTCGGCGCGCAGCCGCACCGCCGCATCGGCCCGCGGATCACTGCCGGCCTGGTACTCGCCGATCTGCACCAGGAGTTCCACCTCCTGGTACGCGGCCATCAACGAGCGGAAGGCGGATGCCGCGGCCTGGTGTTCGGGGGACACCACTTGCGGCATCACCCGGCTCACGCTCGCCAGCACGTCGATCGCGGGGTAGTGGCTGGCGGAGGCCAGCTTGCGCGACAGCACCACGTGCCCGTCGAGGATGGACCGCACCTCCTCGGCGATCGGGTCGTTGTCTTCGTCCCCTTCGGTGAGCACCGAATACACCGCGGTGATCGACCCCGTGCGCCCCTGCCCGGCGCGCTCCAGCAGCTGCGGCAGCATCGAGAAGATCGACGGCGGGTAGCTGCGTCGCGTGGGCGGTTCACCGCTGGCCAGGCCGATCTCGCGCTGCGCCCGCGCAAAGCGCGTCAGCGAGTCCACCACGAGCATCACCCGCTTGCCCTGGTCGCGGAAGTGTTCAGCGATCGTGGTGGCCACCTGGGCCGACTTCACCCGCTCCATCGGCGGCCGGTCGGAGGTGGACACCACCATCACCGTCTTGGCACGGCCCGCCGCACCGAGTTCATGTTCGATGAACTCCTTCACCTCGCGCCCGCGTTCACCGATCAATGCCACCACGTTGACGTCGGCATCGGACTGCCGCGCCAGCATGCCGAGCAGCGTGCTCTTGCCCATGCCCGGTGCGGCAAAGACCCCGATGCGCTGGCCTTCGCCGATCGTCAGCAAGCCGTCGATGGCGCGGATGCCGGTGACGATGGGCCGTTCGATCAGGCGCCGGGCCAGCGGCGACACCGGGCCGCGGTGCACCGGGTGGAACGCGTGCGCCTCGACGGGGCCGAGGTCGTCGAGCGGCGCCCCCATCGCGTCGATCACCCGGCCCAGCAGGCCGGGGCCGACCGGGCACACATGGCCGCGGCCCGACGGAATGACCTCCGTCAACGCCGACAGCCCGGTGGTGGGGCCGAGCGGCGTGAGCAGCGCGGTCTGGTTCGAAAAGCCGATCACCTCGGCCAGCAGTGGCGGCTCGCCCGGGGTTGTCAGCTCGCAGAGTTCGCCCACGTGGGCCTGGATGCCCGTGGCATTGATCAGCATGCCCACCGCACGGCTCACCCGGCCGCGCATGGCCACCGGGGACACACGCCCCATCGCCTGCGCCAGGTCGGTCACGAGGCCGATCGCCGCGCGCGATGGGCCGGCAGCGGGCACGGGCCGGTCCATCAGCGCGCTCCTGCCGGTGGCGTCCGCAACACCGCGCGCCGGAACGCCTCGAGCTGCGCCTCGATGCCGATCTCGATCGAGCCGGACGCCGTGTGCACCGTGCACATGCCGTCCGCCAGCGATGCATCGGCCTGCACCTGGCAGTTCATTGCCCACGGCGACGTCTCCGCGAAGTGCGTCAGCGCGGCGCGCAGCGCTGCCTCGCGGGTGGGTGGCACACGCACGCTGACGAACGCCTCCTGGCGGATCAGTGTGTCCACCCGCCGCAGCGCCGCTTCGAACTGGGCCGCAGGTTCCGCGTCGGCCAGGAATTGGCCGATCGCCTGGACGACGATGCCGGCCATCGATTCGCGTAGAGCGTGCAGCTGGCGCTCGGCTGCCATGGCCTCGGCAGCAAGCCGCTGCGTGTACTCGGATTTCGCGCGCTGCAGACCTTTCTCATAGCCCTTCCTTTCGCTGGCGATGGCGTCGGCCCGGGCCTGCTCGCGGATGCGCTGCGCCTCGCCCTGTGCGGCGGCAACGACTTGCGATGCGTCGAGCAGCGCGGCATATTCGGCCTCCTTCAGCACCTTGCGTTCGCTCAGCAGCTGCAGGTTGTCGGTGGTGATCAGAAAAGCCAGTCCCATTGCGGCAACCTTTCGGGAACGATGCAGAGCAGGATCACTTCGATGAGCTGCGCCTGCTGCGCGGGCCGAAGCACCGGCAGCGGACGCGACGACACGCGGCGCGGCAGCTTGCGCCGCACGTGGCCGGACAGCACCTCGCCCGTGCCCGACAGCGCCGCCAGCAGCAGCCGGTGCCCGCGGTCCACCACCAGGTGCCCGGCACCGCTGGGCCGCGCCTCCAGGTCGCGGAGGTTCATCGCGAAGTGGTCCAGGTGTGGCAGGCGGTCCAGCACGAACGGCACCGCATCCGCGTCGTAGCGCCGGGCCTGCCGTTCGAGGGCCCGGGCCAGCCCGCGCTGGCGAAACGCCGGGCGGTGCACCGCAAAGCCGCAGTAGGCCGCGAGGCGCCGCAGCGACGGGCCGTCGACCAGTGCGAGCCGTTCTGCCGGATCGTCGAACGACCAGACGGGCGGCGGCGCATCGGCGGCGCGCAACACGTCACCCAGCACCGCGCGGCCGGCGGCACCGAAGCGCCGGTGCCGCGCGGGCCAGCCGGCCGGGAGCCAGCTCGGGTGCAGGTCCTGCTCGGGGTGCAGGTTCAGCGCCACGAGCCGCTGTGCGAGCAGCAGCGCGTGGGGCGACTGGCTGAGCGGGGTCGGTGTGGAGTCCATCGTGCGGGCCGGTCAACGGGCAGGCCGGATGCGGCTCAGCCAGGTGCGCCAATCGAGCCCCTGGCGCTTGAGCAGGTGCGGCAGCGCGACGAGCGCCGCCACCGCGGCGGCGGCCAGGCCCAGCAGCACGAAGCGCGCACCACCGGGCAGGCCATCCCATGCGCCCATGGCAGCGCCCCCCGCCGCGGCGGGCCGGGGCCCCGCGGCCCGCGCCGGGAACAGCGACAGCGACACCTGCTCGTGTGCCAGCCCCTCGATGCTGTGCGCCACGAGGTCCTTGACCATCGGGACCAGCAGGCGCAGGTCCGTGTCCGGCTGGTGCTTGATGAAGACGGCGGCCGATGACGGCCGCACCTTCTCGCTCAGCGGGTCGCTGGCCGGCACCACCACGTGCACCCGGGCCGCCACCACGCCGTCGATCTGGTTGAGCGTCTGCGACAGCTCCTGCGACAACGCGTGGATGTAGCGCATGCGTTCCTCGGACGGCGTGGACACGAGGCCCTGCTTCTGGAACATGTCGCCCATCGACACGAAACGGTCGTGGGGCAGGCCGTTCGCGCGGAGCACGTCGAGCGCGCGGCCGAGGTCACCCTCCTCCACCTGCAGCTGCCAGCCGGCCTCGCCCTCGCGCTCCTTCGATGCGGACAGCGACTGCGCCGTCAGGGCGGCGAGCATCTCGTTCGCCTCCTGCTCGTTCAGGTTCGAGTAGAGGCCGACCTTGCAGCCGGCCAGGACGGCGCACAGCAACACGGCGGCGCCCAGCCGCGGCAGGTGGTCAATCATGGCGGTTGAACAGCTGCTTGAAGATGCCGGTGAAGCCGCTGGTCACCGCCACGGTGACGTGCATCTTCCCGAGGAATTCCATGCGCTGGCCCAGCACGTCCATCATCACGTACTGCGACTTGATGGGGTCGGCCGGGTCCTGCAGGCTCGACAGCTGCTGCACCAGGTCCGTCGTGGCCGAGCCGGGCGAACCCGACGGGGACGGTGCCGGCCCGGTGCCGGCCGACGTGGCCTCGCCCACGCCCTTCATCAGGTCGGCGAACATGCGGGCGCCCGCGGTGTCTTGCGCGGGTGCGCCGTGGGGTGGCGGCAGCGCACCGAGCGCGGCAACCGCGGACGGATCGACGGATGTGACCATCGGAACCTCCTTGAATGTGGGTCAGTGATCGGGACACCCGGCCCGGCCGAGCCGGACCGGGGCCCCGCCCCGGTGGCGTCAGGCCGCCGAGGAACCGCGGGTGATGTGGCTGCCGAACTGCTTGATCAGCTCGGTGTTGCCAGCGGTGATGCTCATGACGAGCGCCGTCTTCTGTTGCCCTTCCGACGTCTGGCGCTGCGCGGTCGCCGTGGCGGCGCTCATCGCGGCGCTGTCGGCGGCGGCTTGCTTCTGGGCGGCAATGGAAGCGGCGGTGTCGGGGGAAATGCCATCGGCCATGTCTGTTCTCCTGGTAGTGAATGAATCCTCGGGCGAGGACGGGGACATCTGCCACCGCGCGCGGACGTCCACGCGCGGCGGCAAATCGGGAAGCCGGCCGGCCAACGGCCGCACGGCGGATCGGGATCAGGTCATCGGGGTGCCTCCACGGCAACGGGTGCCGAGGCGGCGGCGTCAGCGGCCGCCGCGCGGTCGGGGCTGAGGTTCGCCAGTTCGTCGCCGGACTTCAGCACCGCGCCTTCGAAGTACACGTTGCCGTTGGCCAGCTGGATGTAGCGCAGCCCCTGGCCGTCGTCGGTGATGCTGACCATCCGCGACGGCAGCACCTTCTGCCAGGCGGCCCACTGGTCACGCGCCTCCGCGGCCGCCTCGACGGGCTTGGGCTTGTACTGGACCTTGTCGGTCACCCGCACCGCCGGGTGCAGGTCGTCGCGCAGGCGCAGCACCTTGTCCTGCACGTCGGCCCGTTCGGTGCGGCCGGACACGGCGATCAGCCCCTTGCCCTCGTACGTCACCGCCAGGCCCGGGTCGCTGACGAACCGGCGCGACTGGTCGATCAGTTCATCGACGGCATGCACCCGAACGATCACCCGCTGGCCGAACGGCTGCATCGACTGGTTCAGGCGGGCGCGCCGGGACTGCGACTCGACAAAGCCCGTCACGGTCACCTGGCCCGCGCCCGACACCACTGCATCGGTTTCCGGAAAGTCCTTCAGCACACTTTCGATCGCTGCAAGGTCGACCAGGCCTGCGCCCGGCCGGCCTTCCGACGCATTGCCGGCCAGGCCCCACCATGCGGCGGCCATCGTCACCACCCACACCCCGGCGGCCACTGCCCAGGTGCGCCACGTGCTGCGGGGTGTGGCCGGCGCGGCCAGGGTGGTATCGGACGCGAGCAGCTCGGCATCCCCGTCGAGGAACATCGACTCGCTCGTGTCGCGCGCCTGTTCGTTCACGGGGTAGTTGCGTTCGATCTGGAAGTCGATCGCGCCGATCGTGACCACGTCGCCCACCACGACACTGCGGCGTGTGACCGGCATGGGCACGCCGTTGATGGCCGCGGCGGCCTCGCCGATCCGCTGCACCGACAGCGCCACGTCACCCACCGTGAACACCAGGTGCTGGGCCTGCGCATCGGACGCGGGCAGCAGGATCTGGCTGTCCGGGCCCGACCCCACCCGGTTCGTACCGGGCGAGAGCAGGATGGTGCGGCCACGGATCGCCCCGCTCAGGAACCGCAGGCACCACCCGGGCGCCGGAGACAACGTGGCGTGGCTCATGAGCGTTCGCTCCCCCCATCGAACGGCGTGACCGGCGGGGCCGGCGCCGGCACGGGCGGCATCGGCAGCTGCGCGGCCACACCCGGCGTCACGAATCGCGGCGTCAGCAGGTAGAAGCGCTCGAGGTTCGACTGTTTCTTCGACTGGTACTTGAAGAGGTTGCCGACGTAGGGGATCTTCGACAGCCCGGGCACCCCGCTCATCGTGTTCGTGCGCTCCTCCGACGAGTAGCCCGCCAGCAGCACCCCCTGCCCGTCGCCCACCATCGCCTGCGTGATGACACTGCGGCGACGCACGATCGGCAGGTTGTCCACCGTGTCGGACGTGACGCTGTCGTCGTTGATGTTGATCGTCATCATCACGCCACGGCCGCCCGGCTCGTCGATCACGAGCGGCGTCACGCGCACGTCGGTGCCGGCGATCACGGTGTACAGGCTCGAGTCCTGGAAGCCCGGCACCTTGATGTAGAACTCGCTCTTGTTCTCGAGGCTCGCCTCGGTGTTGTCGAGCGTCAGCACCTTCGGCCGTGCCACGAAGTTCGCCTGGCCCTTCGTGGCGAGCGCACTCACCCGTGCCAGCAGGAAGTTGCGCAACTCGCTGCCGAGGTTCGCGGTGAACACGCCGCCCGCCGGCACCGTGGCCCCGGTCTGGCCGGCGGTGGTGGCGCCGTTGGCCCACGACAGCGGGGCGTTGGTGCCGTTGCCTGTCTGGAAGTCGGCGTGCTTGCCGTGCAGGCGCCAGTCCACCCCCAGGTTGTCGAGCGTGTCGCTGCTGATGTCCATGATCGTCACCTCGATCTCCACGAGGCGCGGTTTCATGTCCATCGACGCGATCAGCTCGGCATACCGTGGCATGCGTTCGGGCAGGTCACGCACCAGCACCGCGTTCATGCGGGTGTCGACGTGGAACTGCGGCAAGTCGTGCCGGATCATCGGCGGCGCGTTGCCGTCACCATCATCGGACGGCGCGGACATCGCGTTGGCATCCACCTTCGGCGCATTGACGGTGGCGCCCGATGGCAGCTTGATCTGGCGGTTGCCGGTGACCCGCGGCATCGCCATCGCGCCGCCCACCGACATACCACCCACCGTGCCGCCGCCGCCACTGTCGCTTCGCGGGTCGAACAGGCTGCGCAACACACTCACGACCCCGGGCACACCCACCTCCTTGCCGGAGCGGCGGATCTGGAAGTCGGCCGCCCACGCGTACTTCAGCGGGAACAGGCGCACCTCGGCCTTGTCCACCTGCGACGCGCGGTAGTCGATCGACTTGACCACCTGCCGCACCGCGTCGACATACCGTTTCGGGCCGGAGACGAACACGTGGTTGTCGGCCGCGTTGACCGTCAGCGGGAACCGCTTGTCCGTCAGCTGCATGCGGCTGATGGCTTCGGTGATGCGGGCGGCGTTGCTGCCGGAGATGGGCAGCACCTCGCTGCGTGCGTCGCTGGCGGGCTCGATGAACAGCAGCGCGCCGTCGTAGTAGTACGTGAGGCCGTAGCTCGCGCACACCCCGTCGAGGATCTGCCGGGCCGACCCCGTCGACTTCCCGCTGATGACGAACTTGCCGCTGATGAGGCCGTCGATCTTCGGGTCGATCACCGCGGTGGTGCCTTGCGACGCCGCCAGCTCGCGCAGGAAGTCGACCAGCCGCTTTTCGTTGGCCAGCACCTGGAACGACTTGCTGGACCAGCGCAGCTCGGCCGCACCCGCCGGTGCCACACCCGCCAGCATCACAGCGAGCGCCAGCGCGGCGAAGAGAGGAAGACCGGTTTTCATGGCAACTGGCTCACGACGTGGAAGGCCCGCTCGGCAAAACCCATCACCTGCCGGCCCGACCAGCCCGTGGTGAGGACGATCGTCACCATCACCGCGACCTGGCGCAACGACTGGCCGATGCTCTGGTCCTGGATCTGGGTGACGGTCTGCAGCGTGGCCACGCCCAGCGCCGTCAGGGTCGCCACCACCACGACGGGCAGCGACACCCAGATGATCACGAGCAGCGCGTCGCGGGTGAGGGACAGGATGTCGACAGGGGTCATTGAACAAGGGCCTCGCGGTCAGGCGGCCTGCGGGTTGGTGATCCAGCCCACAGGCTGGAGCGCGACGTCGTCATCGACCTCCTGGTACGACAGCACCGGGAGGTGGGGCGCCATGGGTTCGACGAGCAACTTGATGTAGCGGCGCAGGTCGGTCGGGGCCACGGCCACGACACCGCGCGGGGCCGTCTCCAGCACGCGCCGCAGCTGGTCGAGGATGTCCTGCTTGACAGCCGGACTGAGCGCCAGCAGGTTGCCGCGCACCACCCGCTCCACCGCCGCCTCCACCCGGTCGAGCAACGCGGCATCGAACATCACCGCGTTGAGCCTGCGGTCGGCACCCACGTGGCGGCTGGTGATGTAGCGGCCGAGGTCGACACGCACGAGCTCGGTGAGCGAGATCGAGTCGGCCTCCTTCGGCGCCCAGCGCACGAGGCTCTCGAAGATCACGGTCAGGTTGCGGATGGGGATGCCCTCCTGCAGCAGCCGGCGCAACACCTCGGCGATGCGCTGCGGCGGCACGGTGCGGGCCACTTCGGCCGCGAGATCGGGCACGTCGCGCTGGGCACCATGGATCAGGCGCTGCACTTCCTGCAGGCCGATCAACCGCGGTGCATGCTGGCGGATCACCGCCTCGACGTGGGCGACCAGCACGTCCTCGCAGGTGAGTGCGGTGCCACCGGCCGCTGCCGGAGGCAGCCACACCGCCCGCGGGAACGGGCCGAACGGCTCGGCCACCACCGCCTCGGGCGGTGGCACGCGCGGGTCCGTGGGGTCGAGCAACATCCAGCCGGGCCGCAGCGCGCCGGTGGACACCACCACGTCCTGCACCAGCACCTGGTACGACGCCGGGTCGGCCATCGTGCCTTCGGCGAGCTGCAGCCGCGGGAACACCGGGCCGAGGTCGCGTTCCACCCGGCCCTTGGCCGCGGCCATGCCGCGGTCGAACGCGTGGCGGTCCACCCGCGGGCGCAGTTCGTGGGCGAGCCGCACGGCCACCGGATAGGCCGTGGCGTCGCGCGTGTCCTCGCCATCGGCCTCCTCGCCCGTCGCGTGGTGCGTGATCCATTCCGGCGTGCGGCCACGCTGGCGGGCCGAACGCAGCAGGAAGCCGCTCGCCCCGATCACCACCACCCACAGGCCGAAGGCCCACTTCGGGAACCCGGGCACCAGCAGGAAACTGCTGAGCGCCAGGGCCGCCACGAGCAATGCGCGCGGGTGGCCGCCGATCTGGCCGAGGATCTGCCCGGCCAGCGCCGGGTTGCCCCCACCGGACGACGTGACGCGCGTGATGACCACCCCCGCCGCGATGGACACCAGCAGCGACGGGATCTGCGACACCATGCCGTCGCCCACCGTCAGGATCGCGTAGCGCTGCAAGGCCTGGCCCACGCTCATGTCGTGCATCAGCGAACCGATGGCCACACCAGCCAGGATGTTGACCAGCGCGATGACGATGCCGGCGATGGCATCGCCCTTGACGAACTTCATCGCCCCGTCCATCGCGCCGTGCAGCTGGCATTCCTGTTCGAGCGCCTGGCGGCGCAGCAGCGCCTGCGCGGGCGACAGCACACCGGCCCGCACGTCGGCGTCGATGCTCATCTGCTTGCCGGGCATGGCGTCGAGCGCGAACCGGGCCGCCACTTCCGCCACCCGCTCCGAGCCTTTGGCGATCACGATGAACTGCACGACCGCGATGATGATGAACACCACCCCGCCCACCACCACGTTGTTGCCCACGATCAGCTTGCCGAACGTGTCGATGATGTGGCCCGCGTTGGCGTGCAGCAGGATGAGCTTCGTGGAGGCGATGTTCAGCGCCAGCCGGAACAGCGTCGTGAACAGCAGCAGCGACGGGAACGTGGACAGCGACAGGGCCGACGGCACGTACATCGCCACGATCAGCAGCACCAGGCTGATGGCGAGGTTGCTCGTGATCAGCAGGTCGAGCAGCGGCGTGGGCAACGGCAGCACGAACAGCGCCACGATCGCCACCAGCAGGCCCGCGAGCAGCAGGTCGTTGTGGCGTGCCGCGCGGGCGAACAGGTCGCGCAGCGGATAGCCGGTGGGGAAGGATTGCGGGCGCAACGGCATGGTCGTGTCCAGGGTCTGCGGCAACGCGGAACTGCGGTGCGTTCGATGCCGCGAACTCTATGGCCGCCCCCTGCACGGCAGCAACCACGAGTTTTCGTAGTCACACACCTGACTTCATGACTACGCTTTTGCGTAGTTCCCCAATGCGATGCCTTTGGCTACGCTGCCGCTCGCAACCTCCTCCTCGTTCACACGGCACCGCCATGGAACTGCTGCTCGATCGTCCTGCCTCCGTTGTCACCGAACTCGGCCTCGCCGCGGCGTTGCCGCGGCTGGACCCTGCGGTGGCTCACGCGTTGAGCCACGTGTACAGCCGGGGCGCGGCCATGGACCTCCAGCTCGGTAGCACGGTGCACCAGCTGGTGTGGGCCGAGCCGGTGGGGGCACCCGCACCTGTCGAAACCTTCCGGTTCGAACTGGGGGACGGCACCGGCACGCTCTCGGTCGACCGCGTCACCGTGGCCGCGCTGCTCGGCGAGGCACGCAGCGAGCGCCTGCCGCGCGAACTGCGTTGCGTGCTGTGGGCCGACGCGTTGCATGCCGTGGGCCACGCGCTCGAATCGGCCACGCGGCAGCGGCTGGTCTGGTTGCCCGATGGCCTCGCCGCCGCGGTCGAACCCGACCCCGGCCGCGCCGCCTGGTTCTCGCTGTCAGGCCCATCCGGTTCCGGACGGGGCCGGGGCTTCGTGCAACTCGACAGCGCCCCCGCGCTGGCTGCCCTGCTGTCGCGATGGCCGCGGGGTGCCGCATCACCGCGGCACACCGTGGACACGCTGCGGTGGCCGCTGTCGTTCGTGCTGGGGTCTGCGCAAATCGCCATCGCCGAGCTGCGTGGCGTTCGCCGCGGCGACATCGTGGGCATCGGGGACTGGGGCTCGGCCGGCGCGGCCGTGCGTGTCAGCGCCAGCCCGGGCGGCCCGCGCGGCATCCGCCTCGACGGCACCGCCGAAGGCACCCGCATCACCATCCACCACACGAAGGACCTCACCATGCACCGCGAACCCGCCTCCGCATCCGGCTTGCCCGACGAGCCGCCAGCCGGCGCCGAACTGCCCCTGGACCGCCTGGACCACCTCGAGGTGAACCTGCGGTTCGAAGTGGGCGACCTGTCGATCTCGCTCGCCGAACTGCGTGCCATCCAGCCAGGCCACGTGTTCGACCTGCCGCACACCTTGAGCCGCAGCCCCGTGCGCATCCTCGCGCACGGCAACGTGCTGGGCAAAGGCCACCTCGTGGCCGTGGGCGACCGGCTGGGTGTGCGGGTGTCCGACTTCGCGCCCAGCGAAGTGTGAGGCGGGCCGCCGGATGGGAGTCAACCTGCACGACCCGGTCACGCTCGTCGCGTTGATCGTCGCGTTCGGCGTGGCGCCGTTCGTCGCGTTGATGATGACGAGCTACACGAAACTCGTGATCGTCTTCGGCCTCTTGCGCACCGCCCTCGGGCTGCAGCAGACGCCGCCGAACATGGTGCTCAACGGGCTCGCCATCATCCTGTCCATCTACATCATGGCGCCCATCGGCATGGAAATGGGCGACGCGCTGCGGGGCCGGAAATTCGGCGCCCAGGGCGAAAGCCTCGGTGACGTGACCGCCGTGCTCGATGCCGCCAAGGCGCCGGTGAAAGCGTTCCTGCAGAAGCACACCCATGAACGCGACCGCCGGTTCTTCCTGAAGTCGGCCGAGAACATCTGGCCGAAGGAACGTGCCGCCACGTTGCAGGCCGACGACTTCATGGTGCTCGTGCCGAGCTTCACGCTGAGCGAACTCACGCGCGCCTTCCAGATCGGGTTTGTCATCTACCTCGTGTTCGTGGTGGTGGACCTGATCGTGGCCACGGTGCTGCTGGCGCTCGGCATGTCGATGATCGCGCCCACCACCATCTCGCTGCCGTTCAAGCTGCTGCTCTTCGTGATCCTCGACGGGTGGAGCCGCCTGATCCACGGGCTCGTGCTGTCGTACCAGTGAAACTCAACCGCCCGGGGCCACCGGGCGCGGCTCGGGGCGCGGTTCAGGACGCGGTTCCGGAAACACCCAGCGCCCGTCCACCGCCTCCGGCCGCGGCCGATACAACCGCACCGTGTAGCCCCACCCCGGCGTGACAGGCAGGCAGTTGCGCACCCCGGCCGCGCACCCGCCGAACTGCAGCGTGAACGCGCCGTCCGCATCGGGCTCGGCCGTGACGTTGTTCAGCGAATAGGCCCGCTGCACGTTCTTGGCGAAAAAGCCTTCCCGGTTGTAGACACTCACGGACCAGAACGCATCCACGGGCACGTCGCGCACGGTGACACGGTGCACGGTGTCGCCGTCGTTCCGGGCGGGCGAGCCGCTCTGGTACACGGCGTCCGCCGCGGGGTTGCCGCCCCAGCCGGTGGCGGTGCCGATCAGGTGATGCACCGGGTCCACCTTCTCACGCGCGCCGAACATGCGCGTGGTGCCCACCCCGCCCAACGCCCGCAACGCATCGCGCACGCGCCCGAGCGACACCGGATCCCAGCGTGGGGTCTCGAACGTGCCGGTGGCAGCCTGCTGCACGGTGACCGCGTCCTGCAGCGCGTGCACCGCCGCCACGTCGGCGGCATCGGCCGGGTTCACGAACAGCCGCAGCAGCACGAAGGCGTAGCGGGTGCCCACCTGCTCGCGGGTCAGCGTGTGGGGGCCCGCGGCGTAGCGGGTGTCGCCGCAGAAGTGGTCTTCGTCGATGACCTGCATGGACACGAAACGCTGGCCCGCATCGGGCAGCGTGACGGTGACCGGGCCGGCCTCGAGGTCGAACACCGCGGAGGAGTACAGCGTGTCGCGGTTGGAGCGCACCACGGCCTGCTGGTCGATGTCGGTGAGGTCGCGGGCATGCTGGAAGCGGCCAAGGCCGCCCCGCGCCACGAACCGCGCGAAGTAGGTGTCGGTTTCGGCCCGCGGGAAGTTGTCGGCCGTGACGCGGTAGGTGGCCGGCGCGGCGCCCTGGGCGCCGGCGGCACCGGCCGCCAGCCCGAACACCATGGCCGTGAAGAGTCGCCTCATGGCGTCATTCAAGCACCATGGCGGCAAAAGGTCCACCGCGAGGGTGCGGGGGTCAGGCGGCGTCCACCGACAGCCCGGCCGCACGCCACGCGTCGATGCCGCCCTGCAGCGGCCGCACCCGCTTGAACCCGCGCGCCATCAGCTGGCGTGCGACGAGGGCAGCGGACGCCTCGTTGGGGCACGCGCAGTAGACCACCACCATCGCGTCGTCGCCGGGGGCACGCAGGTTGTCGGGCCACTCGCCGTGCGTCAGCACGATGGCGCCGGGGATGCGGCCATCGTCGCGGGCCAGCGCCGACCGCACGTCCACCACCAGCGGCGTCTCGCCGTTGGCGAACATGCTGGCCAGCATGGCCACCGAGATGCGGTCCATGCGAAGCTGGGCGTGGAACTGGTGGCGGCGCCACGCCTTCGAGGCCACGAACACCGCCGCGAAACAGGCGAGCAGCACGAGCCCCCACCGACCCATCTCGGTGAGCACCTGCATCACATCCTCGATGGCCGTCGAGAACAGCCAGCCAAGCGCCAGGCCGACACCCGCCCACAAGGCCGCACCGAGGGCGTCGTAGAACACGAACGGCGCACGGCGCACGCCGGTGGAACCGGCCATCGCGGTGGCCACGCTGGCAAAGCCCGGCACGAACTTGGCCACCACGAGCGACGGTGCACCGAAACGCGCGAAGATGGATTCGGTCTGCCGCACACACCCGTCCTGCGACAACGACAGCCTGCACAGGGTGCGCAACACGCGCGTGCCGTAGCGTTGGCCGGCGGCGTACCAGAGGCTGTCGGCCAGCAGGCACGCCACGACGGCGGTGGCCAGCAGGCCGGCGATGGGCAACTCGCCGCGGGCGGCCAGCGACCCGGCCACGAGCAGCACCGGGTACGCCGGCAGCGGCACACCGGCCTGCTCGACGAGCACGCACGCAAAGATGAACAACACGCCGTATTGGGTGATCAGCTCGAGCAGCAACGACACTTCGGCTCCTTGGGGTCCTCGATCATCGCGCGATCCGGGGGCGGGCGCCTCTCCTTTGTGGCGGGGACCGCCTCATGCCGCGCCATCCGGCTCCGGCAGGAAGGGCCAACCCAGCAGCTCGGCCAGGCGGTGCACCACCCAGCGGGCCTCTGGCGGCGACACGCCGGACTCGGGTGTCTCCAGGCCGCGCAGGCAGCGCTCCAGCACGTCGTCCTCGGTGACACCGAGCTGGAACAGCAGCGTGCTGGCGTGGTCGACGAGGTGGTTGGCGAGGTCCTCGCAGGCTTCGTAACGCGCGCGCACGACACGCAGCGGTTCGGTCAGCCGCTGCCGCGCATCGGTGTACAGCGCGTAGAAGGACGGGGGAACTTCGATCTGGTACTCATCGGACATGGTGCGCGTTTGTACCTCAAGCGCCGTCACACCCCCGGGCCGGGGCGGAAGGTGCGGCCGAACCCGGCCTCCCGGGCGGTCGCCACGGTTCGCCCGCGGTTGGCGGTGCCGAGCTTGCGGTACAGGTTGCTCACATGGTTGCGGACGGTCTTGATGCCGAGGTCCAGCACCTGGGCGATCGCCGCGTTGTCGCGGCCCTGCGCCAGCAGGTCGACGATGTCGAGTTCGCGGGCCGTGAGCCGCGCGAACGGCGACGACCCCTCGGGTTCCCGCGGCAGGAAACGCCGCACTTCCAGCAACCACCGGTCCCACGCCGCCTCGTTCGGCTGGAGCAGGTGGTTCGCGCTGTCGAGGGTCACGAGGTGGGCGTCATGCAGCCGGGCGGCCAGCCACAAGGCCTCCGCCACCGGCACCTCGGGGTCGTCGGCCGCGTGCAGCAGCAGCGTGGGGCAAGTCACGCGGTCGAGCTGCAGGGTCAGGTCCACCGCGTCCTCGACCTCGCGCATGCGGGCCGACAACGCGGCCGACGTGGCCACCTCGCGCAGGTCCGCTGCGCCGTGGCCCGCCGGGAACAGGCAGGCGATGCGGCCGCCGTTGCGGGCCCAGGCCCCATGCAGCACCAACCGGCTCACCCGCCCCGGATGGCGCGCGGCGTAGGCCAGTGCCACGAGCGCCCCGTCGGAAACCCCCAGCAACGGGAAGCGATCGAGCCCGCGCGCAGCCACCACCGCCTCCAGGTCGGCAACCCAGCCGTCCAGGGACACGCCCGGCACATCCCAGTCGGACAGGCCACACCCGCGCCGGTCGTGGCGCACCAGCGTGCGGTCGCTCGACAGTTCCGCGAGCAGGTGGCCCCACACGCCGCTGCCGGCATCGAACTCGAGGTGGCTCAACCCGTTGGACGCCTTGACCAGCACGGGCCCGTGGCCCGACACGGCGTGGGCGATGCGCACGCCATCGGCCGCCCGGCCATGGGCCAGGTGCTGCCGGAATGGAACCGGAACCATCGCACGCGCTGCCAGCGGCTCCCCGAGGAAGTCGGGTGCCTCGGTGTCCTCGCCCGCATTCAACGAGTCACCCGGCATGGCGGCAGGCCGGCGCGTGGTGCATGGTGCCTTCCCCTTCTGGACGGTGGGTCAATGACCGCGCAGTGTCTGCAGCGCGGGTTTCACCGGCGTTTCTTCGCCGGCGGGGCGTGTTTCATTTGTTGCGCCAGGCGGCGCGCGGGTCATCCCGTCACGGCAAACCGGTCGGCACGCGCGGCGTCGAGCACCGACGGCAGGTCCCTGGCCAAGGCGTCGGCGGGGGTGCGTTCGCCGAGCCTCACGTTCGGCATCGCGAACCACATCGCCTGGGCCCACGTGTCGAAGTCAGGCGGCAACTCGCCCGTGACCTGCCGCACCTCCGGCCGGATGGCCATCGACCGCAGGTCGAACTGGAAAAGGGGCACCCACACCTCGCCCTTCCAGTCGAAACCCAGCACCTCGCCCGAGACGATCGCGCGCGCGAGCCGTGAGATATCCCCCACCCCGCGCTGGGCGAGCGACTCGGCCACCTCGTCACCCCGCGCGAGCCCGCCGGTTTCGCGGAACGCACGCAGCATCGCGGCGAACTGGCGATCACGTTCGCCCTCGACCAGCAGCACGGCAGGTGCCGCGTGGGAAGAATCGGCGGCGTTCGAAGCAATCAGCATGGCGGTCTCCGGAACCATAGAGGCGGTGACGAACGATACGAACGCGCAGCGGCCGGAGGCAGAGGGCGCGTGCCTGTCGGGCCGTCAGCGCCCCACCGCATCGCCTGTAGGACGGCTCCGACCGGCCTGCCCGCCGCGCCGCACCTGAACGCCCTCGCCGGCACCACGATGGTGCTCGTTTCGCACGATCTGGAGAGGCCGGGTACGTCGCCCGACCAGGTGCTCCTGCTGCTGAAGCGCCCCGCCCGGCTGGCAGAGATCTTGCGGCACGAGGTGCGCCGCTGATGGCCCGAGGACCCCGAACGATGCCCGACAGCCCGCCCGCCGCCACCCTGGACTTCGTCCGGGCCTCGGCGCGTTTCCTGAACCTGCCGCTCGACGACGACCGGTTGGCACGGGTCGCCGTGCACCTGGAGCGCACGCGGCACATGGTGGCCGCGCTGGAAGCGCTGCCGCTGGACGTGGACGTGGAACCGGCCGAGGTGTTCAAGCCCGCGCCGTTCCCGCCCGGGTCGGACTCATGACACTGGGACGGGTCACCGACATGATCTCCGGCCTCAACATCGTGCGCGGCGTCCACTCGGGCGCGATGTTGGCCGAGGAGGCGCTCGAACATTGCATCGCCCGGATCGAGGTCACGGATCACCGCGTGAACGCGTTCACCGACGGCACCTTCGAGCGCGCCCTGCGCGAGGCGCAGGCCATCGACCGGCGGCGCGCGCGCGGCGAGGTGCTGCCGCCGCTCGCCGGCCTGCCATATGCGGTGAAGAACCTGTTCGACGTGGAAGGCCTCACCACCCGCGCCGGCAGCCGCGTGCGCAACGGGCAACCCGCCGCCACCTCGGATGCAGTGCTGGTGCAGCGCCTGCAGGCCGCCGGCGCCGTGCTGGTGGGGGCGCTCAACATGGACGAGTTCGCCTACGGGTTCACCACCGAGAACAGCCACTACGGCCCCTGCCGCAACCCGCGCGACCTGAAACGCATCGCCGGCGGCTCGTCCGGCGGTTGCGGCGCCGCGGTGGCCGCCGGCCAGGTGCCGATGACCCTCGGGTCCGACACCAACGGCTCCATCCGCGTGCCGTCGTCGCTCTGCGGTGTGTGGGGGCTCAAGCCCACGTTCGGCCGGCTGTCGCGGCGCGGCAGCTTCCCGTTTGCCGCAAGCCTCGACCACCTGGGCCCGTTCGCCCGCACGGTCGAAGACCTGGCCGCCACGTACGACGTGCTGCAGGGCCCCGACCCCGCCGACCCCGGCTGCCATGCGGAGCGGGTGCAACCCACGTCCGGCCACCTGGACGCCGGCGTGGCCGGCCTGCGCATCGGGGTGCTCAACGGCTACTTCGAGGAGCTCGCTGGCCCGCAGGCGCAGCGCGCCCTCGACGCGGCCGCCCGCGTGCTGGGCGGCGTGCGCGGCGTGACGTGGCCTGACGCCGCGCTGGCCCGCGTGGCCGCGTATGTCGTCAGCGCGAGCGAAGGCGGCGCGCTGCACCTGCCGCTGCTGCGTGAGCGCGCCGCGGAGTTCGAGCCGCTGTCCGTCGACCGGTTCATCGCCGGGGCACTGCAGCCCACCGAATGGTACGTGCGGGCCCAGCGCTTTCGCCGCCGCTACCGAGACCAGGTGCTCGCCCTCTTTCGTGACTGGGACGTGCTGCTGGCCCCGGCCACGCCAGTGCCGGCCACGCCCATCGGCACCGAGCAGTTCGAGCTGAACGGCCACTGGCTGCCGGCCCGGCCGTCGATGGGCCTGCTCACCCAGCCCATCTCGTTCGCGGGTTGCCCCGTCGTTGCCGCCCCGCTGTGGCCCGAAGGCCCGCGTGGCCTGCCGATGGGCGTGCAGGTGATCGCCGCCCCGTGGCGCGAAGACCTGGCCCTGCGCGCGGCCCGCGTGCTCGAAGCCAGTGGCGCCGCGCAGTCCCCCGTTGCCACGTTCTGAGTCGGCACCGCAGTCGACCGCCACGAACAGGCCGTCGTGAGCAACGACGTGTCGCAACCCGGGGCCAGCAAGGCCGCGATGGGCAAGATAACTATCCACAAACCGCACAATGCGCGGCCCGTGGAAGGCATACGCCAGACATGATGCTCGCCGCCGAATAACAGGCGGCAACGCCGCCAGGGCCTGTTCGTGCATTGATGCACGGATGAGGGCCGGTCCAGGGGGATTCCGATGACCTTCGACCATCGAAATCCACGCCCCGGGCGGCTATGCTTCTCCGTCCTTGCCGGACCCGCACCCGCTGCTCACCGGCCCACGAGAAGACTGCGTTTCCTGGAGACTCCCATGTGGAAACAAGCCCTGCGGGCCTGCGCTCTCGCCAGCCTGCCGAGCCTGGGTCTGGCCGCCCCGCCCCTCGCCACCGCCACGATCGTCGAGGGTGAGACCATCTTGATCCGCGAAGCCGCGGCCTATGGCCTCGCCGAAGGCGTGCGCCTGCAGAAAGGCGACATCATCCAGTCCACGGCCAAGGGCCGCTTCGTGCGCCTGGAGTTCGCCGATGGCGTGGTGGTCGACCTGGCCGGCGGCACGCAGCTGATGCTGTCGCCCAAGGCCGGCCCCGACCGCGGCAAGGCGCCCCCGCGCCTGTACCTGCTCAACGGCGTCGTGAAGGTGGGGGTGCCCGCCAACCTGCCCGCGGCCGACACGCTGCTGGCGTCCCCGAACGCCGACCTGGCCGCCGTGTCCAAGGGCGTGGTGGTGTCGGCCACGCAGCACGACGCCTCGGTGTTCGCCGAGTCGGGTGCCGTCACCGTGGTGGAGCGCCGCGAGTTCAAGCCCCAGCCGCCCCACACCCTGCGCAGCGGGCAGTTCTACCTGCGCACCGGCGAGGCGAAGGCCCAGGTCGCGCCACGGCCGTCGGGCGCCTTCATCCAGTCGTTGCCCAAGGCCTTCCTCGACACGCTGCCGTCGCGCCTCGACCTGTTCAAGGGCCGCGACGTGGTGCCGAAACCCGCTGCGGCCGGCCTCTCGTACACTGACGTACAGCCATGGATCGATGCGGAGCCCACGTTGCGCCCGCAGTTCGTGCCCCGCTGGCGCACCCTGGCGAAAGCGCCCGACTTCCGTGCCGGCCTCGTCGCCGGCATCGCGGCCCACCCCGAGTGGGACCGCCTGCTGTTCCCCGAGAAGTACCGCCCCAATCCGCGTCCCGGCGATGCCCCGCCTCCCGGCACGCGTTACTGATTTTCTACCGCCCACCGCAGAGGCTCCATGAAGCTGCTCGTCAAGTTCAACCTGGTTTTCCTCCTCGTGTTCGTGGTCGGCCTGGCCGTGTCCGGCACCGTCGCGCGCAAGCTGCTGCAAGACGGCGCACACGAGGAAGTGCTCGACCGCGCCCGCCTGCTGATGGAAAACGCCATGGCGGTCAGCGCCTACACCGCGAACCAGGTGGCCCCGCTGCTCGAGACGCAGATGAAATACACGTTCCTGCCCCAATCGGTTCCGGCCTACTCGTCCACCGAGGTGCTGAACGCGCTGCGCAAGGCCCACCCGGAGTACGCGTACAAGGCCGCCATGCTGAACCCCACGAACCCGCGCGACCGCGCGCAGGACTGGGAGGAAGACGTCATCATGCAGTTCAAGCAGGAACCCGAACGCGCCGAGTTCATCGGCCAGCGCGATACCCCGGCCGGCCGCTCGCTCTACATCGCCCGCCCCATCAAGATCGTCAACGCCAACTGCCTGCGCTGCCACAGCACGGTCGATGCTGCCCCGGCATCTCTCGTCGAGAAGTACGGCCCGGCCAACGGCTTCGGCTGGGTCATGAACGAGGCCCTCGGTGCCCAGGTCGTGTCGGTGCCCATGTCGGTGCCGCTGCAGCGCGCTGACCGCGCCTTCGTGGTCGTGATGGGCCTGCTCGCCAGCGTCTTCCTGCTGATCGGCGTGGCGCTGAACCTGATGCTGTGGCAGTTGGTCATCCAGCCGGTGAGCCAGCTGTCGAAGCTTGCCGACCGCGTGAGCCTCGGCGAACTCGACGCACCCGAGTTCAAGGCGCGCGCGCGTGACGAAATTGGCGTGTTGTCCGATTCGTTCTCGCGCATGCGCAGGAGCCTGGTGCATGCGATGAAAATGCTCGACACCTGAACCCCGTTCCCGGTAGCCGGCGTCGATGAAACACCCCGAAAAACTCGGCAAGTACCCCATCACCGGCGTGCTCGGTGAGGGTGCCATGGGCGTCGTCTACAAGGCATTCGACCCGATCATCCAGCGCCCGGTGGCCCTCAAGACCATCCACAAGCAGCTGATCGGCGACGACCCGTCGGGCACTTCGGCCGCCGCGCGCTTTCGCAACGAGGCGCAAGCGGTGGGCCGGCTGCTGCACCCGGGCATCGTGGCCATCTACGAGTACGGCGAGGACGACAACACGGCGTTCATCGCAATGGAACTGGTGCAGGGCCGCACGCTCTCGCAGATCCTCGAGTCGAACCCGAAGCTGCCCGAACCGGACGTGCTGCGCATCATGGACCAGCTGCTCGCGGCGCTGGACGTGGCCCACCACCATGGCGTGTGGCACCGCGACATCAAGCCGGCCAACATCCTCATCACGTCCACCGGCCAGCTCAAGATCACCGACTTCGGCATCGCGCGCATCGAGTCGGTGGCCCTCACCCAGGTCACGTCCACCATCGGCACGCCGGGCTACATGGCACCCGAGCAGTACCGCGGCGATGCGGTGGACCACCGTGTCGACCTTTTCTCGGCCGGCGTGTTGCTGTACCGCATGCTGACCGGCGAACAACCGTTCCGCGGCTCGGTCGAGTCGGTGATGTACCAGATCCTCCACAAGGAACCGGTGCCCCCAAGCCAGGTACCCGGCGCGATGCGGCCGGTGTTCTACGACGCCGTCGTCGCGAAGGCCCTCGCGAAGGACAAGCTCGCCCGCTTCGAAAGCGCCGCGCAGTTCCGCGGCGCCCTCGAAAAGCGCGTGCAGGCCATTCCCGCGGCCGAAGCGCAGACCACCGTGATCGTGGTGCACGCCCATCCGCCTGCACCGGCGGCGTTCGCCGGCCGTTCGGCCACGGCCGACATGCCCACCACGCCGGTGCCGGCGCTGCAATCGGTCACGATGCCCCCTGGCTGGAACAACGAGGAACTCACGCGGGTGGAACACGCCCTCGCCAGTTTCGTGGGCCCGGTGGCCAAGGTGCTGGTGCGCATGGCCGCCAAACATGCGGGCGACCTCGCCGCGTTGACGTCCGCGTTGACAACCCACCTGACCGACGAACAGGACCGCCAGCGTTTCCTCGCGAAGGCGATGCAACCCGGCACGGCCCGCACCCACGCGTCCACCGGCGGCAGTGCCACGGCGCGCACGGTCCCCACGCGGGCCCCTACCCCGGTGCCCGCGCCGGGTGGCACGATGGCGCCCCCCCTGTCACCCGACGACGTGGCCCATGGCCTCAAGGTGCTGACGAGCCACATCGGCCCCATCGCCGCCATCGTCGTGAAAAAGGCATCGGCGAAGGCCCCCACGCAAGAACAGTTCTTCCAGATGCTCGCCGAACATGCCACCGAGGGCGCAGAGCGCGACCAGCTCGTCAAGGCGCTGCGCCGCAAGGCCGGCTGATCACGGCTCGTCCCGCGCCGGCCGGTCCAGGTGGGGCGCGATCAGCGGCAGCAGGAAGAGGATGAACAATGCGAACAGCGTGGCCAGGATGGCGGTCACTTCGCGCCCGAGCCCTGCCGCGATGCCGATGGCGGCCGTGAGCCAGATGCCCGCGGCGGTCGTGAGGCCCTTCACCTGCGACGTGGTGTCGCCCTTCCAGATGGTGCCGGCACCGAGGAATCCGATGCCGGCCACGATGCCCTGCACCACCCGTGTCATGTCCGCCGGCGACACGCCGATCTGGGCCGGGACCAGCACGAACATGGCCGACCCCATGGCCACCAGCATGTGCGTGCGCACGCCAGCCGCTTTGCCCTTCTGCCCTCGCTCGTAGCCGAGCAGCGCGCCCAGCAGCGCTGCCAGCACGAGGCGCACCACCACGCGCGTGAAACCGGCGAGGTCGGGGATGTCGGAGAACTCGGCGATCAGCGTATCGGTCACGGCGGTCCAGCCTGAGGCCATGGGCTTGCTCCCCGGTGAGTGGATGAGTGGATGAGCTTCGGCGATGATGCCCGACACACCCGGGCCCTTCCATCAAGGCACCAGGACAACCCCTGGGTGAGTAGTACTGCCCCGATCAGGCCGCCCCTTGCGGCGCCAGCGGTTCCGTGCACAATGGCGCGCCATGACCTTCTTGATCGAATCAGAACGCCGGCAATCGCAACTCGATTTCCAGGCTTCGGCCACCGAGATCGAGGTGGGCGACCGCCGTGACTGCCCGCTGCCGCTGCCCGAACTGTTGGCTTTGCACCCGGGCCATCCGGCGGTGCGGGAGGTGCACGAAGGGGGCCTCACGGCGGTCGTGTACAAGGTCCACGCCCTCGGCCGGGACTGGGCGGTCAAGCGCGCCCGCACACCGTGCCTGGTGCAGAACGTCGACGGCCAGACGTCGTTCCTGAACGAAGTGCAGCGCCGCGCCGAGATCAGCGCGCTCCGCGCCGAGCCCGGTGGTGCGGGCCGCTTCCCCGGCATCGTGAGCACCGTGTATGCATCACTGCGCCACGGCGTGGCCGTGTCGCCGTGGATCCCGGGCACCCCGGTGAGCACCTGGGATGCCCGGCGCTTCCAGCAGGTGTTCGAAACCGGCCGCGAACTGCTGCGTGCCGGCTTCTTCGAGTGGGACTTCAGCCCCGGCAACCTGCTCGACGACGGCCAGCAGGTGTGGCTGTTCGACTTCGGCTACATGTACCGCTTCGACCCGCTGCGCCATTTCAACAGCGGGGGCGACGGCACCACCGCGCCGCTGTGCCACCTGGCCGAACGCATCGAGAGCCGGCACGTGTTCGGCACCTGGCTGGACCAGGACCCGGCCGACGTGCTGGTCTCGTTCCGGCAGGCCAAGTGCGTCGCACTCGCCACCTACCGGCAGTTGCACGACGAGCTGCGGGCCGATGGGGCCACGGCGCAGGTGCTCGGCTGGCTCGCCGGCGTCGCCGACGGCTGGGAACGCGCCCTGGCCGGGGACCTTCACGGGCTGTACCTGCGCGAAGGCTGGCGGTCGCACGTCATGGACCTGGAGGACGACCTGCACGGCCGCACCTGCACGCCGAAGACCTTGCAGCGCGTGGACTGGCTGCTCGACGCGGTGCGCACACACCACGGTGCGCTGCTGGCACAAGGCGGGTTGTTCGACGGTGACGAGGCCCGCTCGCGCGACGGCCTCATCGCGCGTTACACCGCCAAGCGGCGCGAGGCGGAAGGCCTGCAGGTACGCCTCGCCGCCTAACCCAGCTCAGCCGGCTCAACCGTTCGCTTCGCGCGCCACAGATGCATCGGCCTCGTCAGTTCCAACCCTTGATCAACCGCCCGCTGGCCGACTGCACCGGCCGCGCGTTCATCGGGTAGAGCCGCGAGAAGATCGCCAGCTGGTCAGACGAGATGGCCACGGGGCTTTTCATCACCATCCATAGCACCCCCTCCCTGCACGGCGGCGTGGTCATGGAACCCATGTAGGTGTAGTAGCGGCGGTCGGAGGGCAGCAGGCCCGACACGTCGATGCCGGACCGGGCCGGCAGCTCCTCGCCCTTCTCGAGCGGCAGGTTGTTCCAGACCGCCTGGATCACCGGCTGTTCGGCGCCGCGGTCGAGCAGCACCGCGACCACGGCCGTGCGGCCCTCGGCATCCTTGTGTATCAGGTGGGCGCCCATGTCGAACTGGCGGCCGTTGATGCGCTCTTCGGCCGGGCGGCGGAACTCGATGCGGTCGAGCTGGTAGCGCCGGCCCATCACCTCGATGAAGTTGCCGTCGGCCACGTTGACCTGCACGGTGCGTCCGGTGTCGATCACGCCGAAGCTGCTGGCCTTGTAGTCGAACTCGATGGGGTCCAGGTAGACGCCGATGCCATCGCGGATGTCGATGGGGCTCTGGCGCTTGCCGTTGCCACACAGCGCGTAGTCGCCACGCAGGCGGGACCAGTGTTCGGGGCCGGTGCTGCCGTCGTACGACCAGGCACCACCGGCCGGCGCCCCGCTGGACGCGCGGCGGGGCGTGCCACTGCCAGCACCCTTGCGGCGCGGCGGCGCGGCGCCGTCGGGCGAGCTGGCGGCCACCTTGATGACGTCGGAGTCGCTCTCGGGGGCGACGCGTGCGCCCAGCTTGTCGGCAAGGCGGTCGCGCAGGCGGTCCATCGGGTCCCCGGGCGCGGCGGGCACGGGCTTCTTCGGGCGCTGCAGGTCGCCCGGCGTGCTTTCGCGGCCGGGCTCCGGGTCCTTCAGCTGGGCGGGTTTGCCGGGTGAGTTCTTGATGGCGGGGACATCGACCGCGTGCACGGCAGAGGCCGCCACGCACAGGCCGGTCGACAACAGCAACGCCGCCAACGGGCGCATCGGAAATGACATCGGGTTCTCCAGTGGCCGCCCTGCAAAACGACAGGCGCCCGCCGCGATATCGGCACGACGCGCATTCTGCTTGAGCGCATGCGCCGGTTGTACCCGAACGGCCCGCAATGAAACGAGACCTAAGTCACCTTCCGCTTCACCCACAGCCACGCAAAGAGGCCGATGCACAGCATGCCGAGCGACGTGGCCGCGAGCGCCACGGTGGAGTGCATCACCAACGGCGCGATGGCCCCCGCGACGAGCCCGTTGGCCATGCTGCCCACGAACGCCTGCAGCGACGACGCCATGCCGCGGCGCTCGGGCACCAGGTCGAGCACCAGCAGTGTGACGACCGGCACCATCATGGCCCAGCCGAACGAGAAGATCGCCACCGGGAACATGGCCCACCACACCGACGGCGTGAAGGCGATGTTCAGCAGCAGGTTGAGCGACGCGACGCCGAACATGACCAGGAAACCCGCGCGGATCTGGTGCCTGGGTTTCATCACGCCCGCACGGCGGCCAGACAACCTGGCCCCGGCCATGATGCCGCCGATCGTCAGGCAGAAGAACCAGAAGAACTGCCCCGGCGTCAGGTGAAGGTGCTCGCCCAGGAACACCGGCGCCGACAGCACGTACAGGAACATGCCGTTGAACGGCACGCCGCTCGCCAGCGCCAGCGCGAGGAACCGCGGGTCGGATCCGAGCTGCCAGTAGCCCCGCATCAGGTGCCGCACGTTGAACGGCTGGCGATGGTCCGCGTGAAGGGTTTCAGGCAGCAGCTTGTAATTCGAGACCCACAGCACCACGCCCACAGCCGTGAGGAACCAGAAGATGGCGTGCCAGCCCACGTGCACGAACAGGAATCCACCCACCATGGGCGCCACGGCCGGCGCCACGCCGAAGTAGATGGTGACCTGGGCCATCACGCGCTGCGCGTCGGCCGGCGGGAACATGTCGCGGATGACGGCCCGCGACACGACGATGCCGGCACCGGCCGACATGCCCTGCACCGCACGCCAGAACACCAGCGCCCCGATGCTGTCAGCCAGCGCACACCCGGCGGACGCGACCGTGAACAGCGCAAGGCCGGTCAGCACCACGGGCCGCCGGCCGAAGCTGTCCGACAGTGCGCCGTGGAACAGGTTCATCAGCGCGAACCCGAACAGGTACGCCGACAGCGTCTGCTGCATCTCCACCGGCGTGGCGCCCACCGATTGCGCGATGCCCGTGAAGGCCGGCAGGTAGGTGTCGATCGAAAACGGCCCCAGCATGCCGAGGCACGCGAGCAAAAGGGCCAGGGCCCAGCGCGGGGCGCGCCAGAGGGTGTCGGCATTGGGATTCATGGGCGGATCGTGCCCGAATCCGTGTGAGCGAGCTGGAGACGCCGTTTCAGCGCGTCGCGCGACGCGCCCAGGATGGTGACCCACGGCCCCGCGTCGGCGATGGAACGGGCCAGTACCACGGCGCCCACCATCTCCGACAGCATCGACACCGCCAGCGTGCCGGGCTCCTCGGCGCCCGTCTCCGCCAGCACCGCGGCCACGCGGCTCGTCAGCGCGGCGGCCCCCCGTTCGAACGCCTCGCGGGCCGGCGCTCCCAGGCGCGGCAGGTCGGCGGCCATGGCCGGCAGCGGGCAGCTCGCGTGGCGGTGGTCACGGTGCAGCGCCGACAGGTAGAAGTCGATGTAGGCGGCCAGCCCGTCGGCCGGCGGCTTGCCGGCCAACAGGCCGTCGAGGTACGCCAGCGCTTCGCTGAACATCTGGTCGATGGCGGCCACGAGCAGGTCGTCCTTCGAGGCGAAATGGGCGTAGAAGCCTCCGTGGGTGAGACCCGCCCTCGCCATGATGGCCGCCACCGCCACGCGGTCGGGGCCGTTCAGGCGGATGGCCGCCGCAGCCTCCTTCAGCACGCGTGCACGGGTCTGCTGCTTGTGTTCGGCGGTGTAGCGCATGACGGCTCGCGTTTTGAATGACAGCCGTCATGCTACCTGCGCAGCAGGCCCGGATAAAGTGTGAAGCGAGCCGATAGGCCGGATTCTGTGCGCGCGCCGCCCTTGCGGGACAACGCGCGTGACCGCCATTCCTCTGGGCCGTGCATCACTGCACGGCTCGATGCCACCTACCCGCCAGCTCCGCGGAGCCACATCATCGCTGGCCTATTTGGTGTTGCTGCGCGTAGAGATTGCCCGTTTCACCCGGCCGCCGCACTTGCGCACGCCGGCCGACTCGTCTCTGTTGCTCTGATCCTCACCTCGCGGTGGACAGCCGTTAGCTGCTACGCCGCCCTGTGCAGTCCGGACCTTCCTCCAGTGCGCCCTTTCGAGCCTTGCACCAGCGGCGGTCTGGCCCGCTTCACCCGGCGATTATCGACGCAATGGACGGAACACCGACACGTCTTCGTAAAAGGATGCGCATTCGTTCTCGGCGCACCACCCCGGCACACCGGCCAGCGGCAGCGGAAAGTCGGCCTTGCGGGCCAGGCGCTCGGGGGTCAGGGTCTCGGCCAGGTGCACTTCGGCGTCCACCCCTTCCGGCACCGCCCACACGTGCGCGGTGATCGACTTGTGTGGCGACAGCAGCAGCTTTTCCATCAGCGCATGGCCGAACACCACGAGGCGGGCGTCGGCCCAGGCGGCCCGCAGCGTGACAAACGCCGTGTGCCACGCGCGGGCCCGCAGGGCCTCCAGCAGCGCCGCGGGCGCCTGCAGCCACGCCGCGTTTTCATCGAACAGCGTCAGCGCATCACGCACCGGGCCACGGCGCGGGCCGATGCCGCGCCGGGCGATCTCGTCGGCCTGGCGTTCGTTCAGGTGGCGCTTGAGCTGGGCGAACCGGTGCCACACGAGCCCGTTGAACAGGTCGTGCGGGTGGTCCCGCGTGGGCACCTGGGCCGTGCGGGCGATGAACGCCTCGTAGGCCTCACCCTCGGGCAGGTGGGCCTGCGGCACGAACTGCAACGGCCCGGCCGCCAACGCCACAGGCGGCAGCGCCGCGTTGAGCGTGTCGGCCAGCAACGCCGTTCGGCGCGCGGCGATGCGGCGGCCGGCATCGGCGTACGGCACGAACCAGGCCGGCGCCGTGACACCATGGCCGGCCAGCAGCGCGAACGTGCGGTCCAACCCGGGGCCGCTCACGCCTTCGGCAGTCCCAGGTAAGCCACCTTGTTGGGCTGCTGCTCGGGCGACAGGGCAAACCAGTCCGGGTACTTGCGGAACAGGCGTGTGGCCGGTGCGCGGGCCCCGAGCAACTCTTCCGAACGCAACCGTTCGGTGGCGATGCCGAGGTCGAGGGTCAGGCCGCGTGCGAGTTCGGGCAGCACCGCGAGGATGCTGCGCAGGTCGTCCGGCATGGGCGGACGGGCGGGCGGCGGCGGCGGAACCACCGGCGCCGGCGCCTCGGCCGGCGCGGCCGCCTTGGTGCGGCGTGCCCGTGCCGGCTTCGGTGCGGGTGCCGGTGGCGGCTCCACCACGGCCACGGGCTCGGGCGCAGCCGCACGTTTCGTGGCCGTGCGCGCAGGCGCACGCTTGCGTGCCGGCGGCGGAGGCGCCGACGCGCGGCCCTTGCGGTGTTCGATCTCGACGAAGGTGTCGTACACCCCCTTCGAGTCTTCGCCGGTCTTGCCCAGCTGGCCGATGCCTTCGACGCGGCAGCCCTTCTCGCGCAGCCGGATCACGAGTGGCGCGAAGTCGGAGTCGGACGACACGATCACCACCACGTCGGGGCGCTCGGCGATCACCAGGTCGATCGCGTCGGTAGCCAGCAGGATGTCCGTCGAGTTCTTGCCGGTGGACAGGTTGACGATGGGGCGGATCGACAGCGCCTTGAAGAGCTTCTGGTTCGCCAGTGCCGCCTCGGGCGTGCAGTACGCGCGGCGCACGTGCAGCGCACCGCGTTCGGTCAGCACCTTGTCCACCGCCTGCTCCATCACGTCGGCCGACACGTTGTCGGCGTCGATCAGCAGCATCACGCGCAGTTGCGAGTTCATTCGGTCACCTTCCAGGCGAGGGTTTCGCCGCCACGCAGTGGCTTGAGTTCCGTTTCGCCGAACGGCAACGACTCGGGCAGCTGCCACGGCTGCTTGCGCAGCGTGACGGTGCCGGTGTTGCGCGGCAGGCCGTAGAAGGCCGGGCCGTGGAAGCTCGCGAAACCTTCGAGCTTGTCGAGGGCGCCCGCCGCCTCGAAGGCCTCGGCGTACAGCTCCAGCGCGCTCAGCGCCGTGTAGCAGCCGGCACAGCCCGTGGCGTGCTCCTTCAGGTGCGTGGCGTGCGGGGCGCTGTCGGTGCCGAGGAAGAAGCGGTCGCTGCCGGACGTGGCGGCCGCCACGAGCGCGCGGCGGTGTTCCTCGCGCTTGAGCACCGGCAGGCAGTAGTAGTGCGGGCGGATGCCGCCGGTGAAGATCGCGTTGCGGTTGTAGAGCAGGTGGTGGGCGGTGACGGTGGCCGCGGTGAAACGGTCGGCCGCGCGCACGTAGTCGGCTGCTTCCCGCGTGGTGATGTGTTCGAAGACGATCTTCAGCTCGGGAAAGTCGCGGCGCAGCGGGATCAGCTTCGCATCGATGAAGGCCTTCTCGCGGTCGAACAGGTCGATGTCGCTGTCGGTCACCTCACCGTGCACGAGCAGTGGCAGGCCTTCGCGTTGCATGGCCTCGAGCGTGGCGTAGGTCTTGCGCAGGTCGGTCACGCCGGCGTCGCTGTTGGTGGTGGCGCCGGCCGGGTACAGCTTCACGGCGGTGACCCCGGCGGCCTTCGCACGCACGATCTCGTCGGGCGGCAGCACGTCGGTCAGGTACAGCGTCATCAGCGGCTCGAACGACACACCCGCTGGCACCGCGGCGAGGATGCGCTCGCGGTAGGCCACGGCCTGCGCCGCGGTGGTCACCGGCGGCTTCAGGTTGGGCATGATGATCGCGCGGCCGAACTGGCGCGCCGTGTGGGGCACGACCGAGGCCAGTGCGGCCCCGTCGCGCACGTGCAGGTGCCAGTCGTCGGGGCGGGTCAGGGTGAGGGTCGTGAGGGGGGCGGAAGGTGCGGAACTCATGGCTCCGATTGTCTCATCGGCCCGCGTGGGCGTCGGGGAGATGGGCACCCGGCCACGCGGAATTGCGCTACGGTGCGCGTTCCCCCGTACCGAAAGCCGACCATGCGCCCGGACCACCCCATCGCCGCCGCCATCGCCCTGGCATCGGCTCTCGGCCTGTCTGCCTGCACCACGCCCGCCGCCGAGCCGGTCGCCCGGCGCGAAACGGTGGTGGCCGTCACGGCGTCGAGCCAACTGATCCGCTTCAACGCGGGCGCGCCGGCCAAGCTGCTGTCCACCAAGGCGTTGACGGGCCTGCAGCCGGGCGAGCAGGTGCTGGGCATCGACTACCGCGTGGCGAAGGGATGGCTGTACGCGGTAGGCAGCACCAACCGGCTCTACCGCATCAACACCATCACGGCCATTGCCACGCCGGTGGGTGAACGCTTTGCGGTGCCGCTCACGGGCAACCACTTCGGCGTGGACTTCAACCCCACGGTGGATCGCTTGCGCATCGTGAGCGACACCGGCCAGAGCCTGCGCGTGCACCCCGACACCGCGGCCCTGGTCGATGGTGACGCTGTGGCGGCCGGCATACAGATCGACGGCCCGCTGGCGTATGCAACCGGAGACCCGGCCGACGAACAACGCCCGGCGATCGTCGCGATCGCCTACACCTACAACAAGGTCGACGAGAAGCTGACCACGAACTTCGCGCTCGATGCGTCGGCCGGCGCGCTCGTGACACTGGGCAGCCGTGAAGGCAAAACACCGGCCGTTTCCCCAGATTCCGGGCACTTGTTCACGGTTGGCACCCTCGGCGCCGGCCCATTTGCGCAGGCCGCATTCGACATCGCCGATGTGGGCGGTGTTGCATTCGCAGCATTGACCGCGGCGGACGCACACGAATCGCGTTGGGTGGAGGTGGATCTGGCCACGGGTGCGGCCCGCGTGATCGGCGCGATCGGTGGCGGCGAAGCGGTGATCGGCATCGCGATCGAGCCCTGAGCCGCGCGGATGCTAGCTTTCCGGTGCATTCCCCGTTGCGAATTGCTCGCGTTCGTGTATGCTCCCGCGCACAGTTGTACGCAAGACAGTTGCTCGATGTGATCTACCAGCTTGTGCCGGAAGTCCGTGACCCGTTCTTGAGTGTTGCTGCACGTTGGAGCGTGTGTTCCAGCGGTTTAAATTCTCTACCTATTGGATTTCCATGACGACTCAAACCGGTACCGTGAAGTGGTTCAACGACGCCAAGGGCTACGGCTTCATCGCCCAGGACGCTGGCGGTGCTGACCTCTTCGCACACTTTCGCGACATCATCGGCACGGGCTTCAAGACCCTGACCGAAAACCAAAAGGTCGAATTCGAAGTCAAGCAAGGCGAAAAAGGCCTGCAAGCTGCGAACATTCGCCCCCTCTGAGGCCTAACCGCCCCAGACCTCAACGCGGCCCTTCGGGGCCGCGTTTGTTTTTGGGCCCGCGAAAACACTCGCGCGGCCCTTTGGGGTGAAACCGGTTCCCAAACTGAGGCGCACTCATCCACCCCAATGCGCACAGGCCAAACAACAAGGGCCCGCATCGCGGGCCCTTGTTGTTGGAGGAGGAAAGAAGAAGGCCAGCGCAGCGAAGCTGCATTCAAGCCACCCGCGAGGAGGTGTGCGCAGGGGAAAGAGCGAGCGAAGCGACGCGACAGATCAAGCCACCCGCGAGGACCGGCTTTGCCGGCCGACCCGGGGTCGCCCCCTGGGGCAGGAGGCGCCAGCCGACTGGGGGGCCAGATCAGTGCTGCAGGATCTTCGAGAGGAACTCTTTTGCGCGCGGCGAGCGTGCCTCGGTGTTGCCGAAGAACTCGTCCCGGGTGCAGTCCTCGACCACCTTGCCGGCGTCCATGAAGATCACGCGGTGGCTGACCTTCTTGGCAAAGCCCATCTCGTGCGTGACGACCATCATGGTCATGCCCTCGCCCGCGAGTTTCACCATCACGTCGAGCACCTCGCCCACCATCTCGGGGTCGAGCGCGGACGTGGGTTCGTCGAACAGCATCACGATGGGGTCCATGCTCAGCGCCCGGGCGATGGCCACGCGCTGCTGCTGGCCGCCGGACAGCTGGCCGGGGAACTTGTCCTTGTGGGCCATCAGGCCCACGCGCTCGAGCATCTTCAAGCCGCGGGCCTTGGCATCGGTCGCGTTGCGGCCCAGCACCTTGATCTGCGCGAGCGTCAGGTTTTCCGTGACGCTCAGGTGCGGGAAGAGTTCGAAGTGCTGGAACACCATGCCCACGCGGCTGCGCAGCTTGGGCAGGTTGGTCTTCGGATCGGCGAGCGAGATGCCGTCGACCACGATGTCACCCTTCTGGAAGGGTTCCAGCGCGTTGACGGTCTTGATCAGCGTGGACTTGCCCGAACCGGACGGGCCGCACACGACGACCACCTCGCTCTTGTTGATCTTCGTGCTGCAGTCGGTCAGCACCTGGAAGCTGCCGTACCACTTGGAGACGTTCTTGATGTCGATCATGGTGGATCTCAACGGATGATTTGAATGCGCTTCTGCAAGGCACGAACGCCCATCGACAGCGAGAAGCAGATGACGAAATAGACCACGGCGGCCAGCATGTAGGTTTCCACCGGGCGGTTGAAGTTCTTGCCCGCCACCTCGAAGCCCTTGAGCAGGTCATAGGCGCCGATGGCGTACACGAGCGAGGTGTCCTGGAACAGGATGATGGTCTGCATCAGCAGCACCGGCAACATGTTGCGGAAGGCCTGCGGCAGCACCACGAGTTTCATGACCTGCGGGTACGTCATGCCCACCGCGTAGCCGGCATGCACCTGGCCGCGCGAGACGGACTGGATGCCGGCCCGCATGATCTCGGAGTAGTAGGCCGCCTCGAACAGCGTGAAGGTGATCACCGCGGACCACTCGGCACCGAGCGGCCGGCCGATCAGCAACGGGATCAGCAGGAAGAACCACAGGATCACCATCACGAGCGGGATGGACCGCAGCGTGTCGACGTAGATCTGCGCCGGAATGGCAAAAATCTTCTTGCCCGACAGCCGTGCCAACGCCAGCAGCGTGCCGAGGAAGATGCCACCGAGCATCGCCACCAGCGTGAGCACCAGCGAGAAGTACAGGCCGTTGAGGATGAAACCGCGGATGAAGTCCCAGGTCAGGAACGAGAAATCGATGTTCATTGGCCCGCCCCCGCCATGCCCGGCACCGCGGAGCGGTGCTCGATGAACAAGGCCAGGCGGTTCACGATGAACGCCGACACGAAGTAGAGGCCCGTCACGGCGAGGTACATCTCGATGCCGCGCGAGGTTTCCTCCTGCGACTGCATCGCGAAGAGCGTGAGTTCGGCGATGCCCACGGCAAACGCCACCGAGGAGTTCTTGATGATGCTCATCGCCTCACTGGTCAATGGCGGGATGATGATGCGAAACGCCCGCGGCAGCAGCACGTAGCGGTACGTCTGCGTCATCGTGAGACCCATGGCGAGGCCCGCGTAACGCTGCCCCTTCGGCAGGGCCATGATGCCCGCCCGCACTTGCTCGGCCACACGGGCCGACGTGAAGAAACCGAGGGCGAACACGACCAGCAAGAAGCTCGGCACCGAGCGCAGGCTCGTGAAGAGCTGGGGCAGCACGTGGTACCAGAGGAAGATCTGCACCAGAAGCGGGATGTTGCGGAAGACCTCGCTCCATACGTTGCCGAACCAGACGAGCGGCTTGCTGGGCGTGGTCCGGGCGATACCGACGAGGGAACCGATCAACAGCGCGACGATCCAGGCCAGGACCGCGACCGACCCGGTCCATCCCCAGGCTGACAGCAGCCATTCGAAGTAGGTGGTGTCTCCGCCCGGCCCGAAGCAGGTTGGATAAACAGTGTCTTCAATGGTGCTCTTGCAGAACACCTGCCAGTCCCACGTGGAACTCATGTGCAAACTTTCTTGTTCAGGATCGCGGTTAAAAGAAGAGCCAACAGCAGGACCCATGCCAGCCCGGGGCGATTAGCCGACGATTGTGACCGTGACTCGGCTTTCCGTGGCAAATGCACACCCTGGCGTTTTCCCGAACTCCAGAGAAGGCCCAAAACGCGCATGCGGGCCGAAGCCCGCATGCGCGTTCCGAGGAGGGAGCCCGGTTTACTTCTTGTACGACTCGGCCGGATTGTCGTTCGGGTTGGCGATGGCCTTCTTGAGCGAGTCGCTCATCGGCATGCCGACCACGTTGCCACGCGGCGGGATGGGGCTGGTGAACCACTTGGCGTAGGTCTTGGCCAGCTCGCCGCTGCTCATCATGCCCTTGACCGTGTCGTCGACCAGCTTCTTGAACGCCGGATCGTCCTTGCGGTACATGATCGCGATGGGTTCTTCGCTGATGGTTTCGCCGACGATCTTGTAGGCGGACGGGGTCTTCGAGTTGACGATCAGGCCGGCCAGGATGTTGTCGTCCATCACGAATGCATCGGCGCGGCCCGTTTCGACCAGCAGGAAGCTGTCGGCGTGGTCCTTGCCCAGCACGTCGTTGAAGTTCACCTTCGCGGCGCGTTCGTGCTTGCGCAGCAGCAAAACGGACGTGGTGCCGGTGGTGGTGGCCACCGTCTTGCCGTCCAGCTGGGCGAGCGAGTTGATGCCCGAATCGGCCTTGACGGCGATGCGGACGTTGGTCACGTAGGTGGTGGGGGCGAACGCCACGTCCTTCTGGCGGGTGGCGTTGTTCGTGGTGGAGCCGCACTCGACGTCGACCGTGCCGTTCGTGACGAGCGACACGCGGTTCTGCGACGTGACGAGTTGGTACTCGACGTTCAGCTTCGGGTTGGCGACGGCCTTCTTGACGGCCTCGGCCACCTGGTTGCAGACGTCCACGTGGTAACCGACGTACTTGCCATCACCGGTGGTGTAGGCGAGCGGTGCGGACGAATCGCGCGTGCCGATCACGAACTTGCCCGACTGCTTCACTTTGGCGAGAGTGTCGGACTGTGCAAAGGCCGACGTGGCGGTGGCGGCCAACAGCGCCAGGGCGAAACCAGCAAGCTTCTTCATGGGGAACTCCTTCTTTGAGGCTAACAGTCTAGGGTAACAAATGGAATCGAATCACTCATACGTTTTAACCACAGTGGATTCCCGCAGAAACTCCCATAGGGATTGCGCTCCGGGTTTCGTGTGGCGGGCGGCCTCCGGGCGCTCCCGGTAGATTCGCACCTCGATCGACAGCTCGCAAGCTCCGGGCCCGGTGGCCCGGACGAGCCGTTGATTCAGCAGTTCCTTCTTGACCGAACTGCCCGGCAGGAAGGCCACGCCGTGCCCTTCCAGTGCCATCGCCTTCAGGCCTTCGGCCATGTCGGTCTCGTAGATCGGATCCAGGTTGAGCGCCACGGGGGACTGCTTGACGATCAGTTCCACCAGGCGCCCGAGGTAGGCCCCGGACGCGTAGCTCAGGAACGGCACCCGCTCGTGGGGAGCGGCCGGCAGCCGGAACATCGGGCGGCCGGCATCGTCACCGCGGGCGTACGGCGCCAGCACCTCGTGTCCGAGGCTCAGCATCTCGTAGCGGTCAGGGTTCAGCGCAAGCGGCTGCGACGGGTGGTGGTACGAGATGAGCAGGTCGCAGTTGCCCTCGGTGAGCCGCAACACCGCGTCGTGCACGTTCAGCGCGATGAGCCGGCTCTTGAGCGCCCCGTAGCGCTGGCGCACGTCCATCACCCAGTGCGGGAAAAACGTGACGGCAAGCGAATGTGGCACCGCGAACTCGAGCATGTCCTGCCCGGCCACCTGGTGGCCGTGCAGCATGTTGCGGGTGGCCTGCAACGCCCCAAGGATCTCGAGCGCCTGCGCACGGAACGCCACGCCGGCGAGGGTGAGCCGCGTGGGGTACGACGAACGGTCCACCAGGTCGGTGCCCGCCCAGGCCTCCAGCGACTGGATGCGGCGGGAAAACGCGGGCTGCGTGACATGGCGCAACTGGGCCGACCGCGAAAAGCTCCGCGTCTCGGCCAGGCTCACGAAGTCCTCAAGCCACTTGGTTTCCATCAGCCCCTTCCTTGCCTTCCTCGCGGTTTTCCGGCAGGTCGCCGCCACTTTGCTGCAAGCGCCACATCTCCGCATAACGGCCGTCGGCCTCGAGCAGTTGACCGTGTGTACCACGCTCGATGATGCGGCCACGGTCCATCACGAGGATCTGGTGGGCGTCCACCACGGTGGACAGCCGGTGTGCGATCACGAGGGCGCTCTTGTTGCGGGCCACGCCCTGCAGCTCGGCCTGGATGGCACGTTCGTTGGCCGAGTCGAGCGCGGACGTGGCCTCGTCGAAGATCAGGAACGGCGGGTTCTTGAGCAACGTGCGGGCGATGGCCACGCGCTGCTTCTCACCGCCGCTGAGCTTCAGCCCGCGCTCGCCCACCGGCGTCTCGTAGCCCTTCGGGGTGGACATGATGAAGTCGTGGATGCGGGCGGCGCGGGCGGCCCCTTCGATCTCGGCCGGGCTCGCGCCCGCCCGGCCATAGCCGATGTTGTAGGCCACGGTGTCGTTGAAGAGCACGGTGTCCTGCGGCACGATGCCGATCTGCTGGCGCAGGCTCGACTGCGTGACCTCGCGCAGGTCCTGGCCGTCGAACGTGATGCGACCCGAGTCGACGTCGTAGAACCGGTACAGCAGCCGCGCGAGCGTGCTCTTGCCGGACCCGGACGGCCCCACCACCGCCACGGTGCGGCCGGCCGGTATCTCGAAGCTGATGCCATGCAGGATGGGCCGGTCGGGCTCGTAGGCAAACACCACCTGGTCGAAGCGCACGTGGGCGCCGGCCACGCGCAGCGGGTGGGCGTCCGGCGAATCGGCCACCTCGCGCTCGCGTTCGAGCAGCGTGAACATCTTGTCGAGGTCCGTCAGGCTCTGCTTGATCTCGCGGTAGATCACGCCGAGGAAGTTCAGCGGGATGTACAGCTGGATCATGAACGCGTTGATCATCACCAGGTCGCCCAGCGTCATGTGGCCGCCCACCACGCCCGTGGTGGCCCGCCAGAGCATCGCGACGAGGCCGGTGGCGATGATGAGCTGCTGGCCGGTGTTGAGGATCGACAGCGTCGTCTGCGCCTTCAGCGACGCACGGCGCAGCCGCTCGAGGCTTTCGTCGTACCTGCGCGACTCGAAGTCCTCGTTGTTGAAGTACTTGACCGTCTCGTAGTTCAGCAGCGAATCGACGGCACGGGTGTGGGCGTGCGAGTCGAGCTCGTTCATTTGCTTGCGGAACTGCGTGCGCCAGTTCGTCACGGTGACCGTGAACGTGATGTACAGCACCAGCGCCGCGAGCGTGATCCAGGCGAACCACGCGTCGAACTTGACGGCCAGCAGGCCCAGCACCAGCGCCACCTCGATCAGCGTGGGGAAGATGCTGTACAGCGAGTACGAGATCAGCGAATGCACGGCGCGGGTGCCGCGTTCGATGTCGCGTGTCATGCCGCCCGTCTGGCGCTCCAGGTGGAAACGCAGGCTCAGGTCGTGCAGGTGGCGGAACGTGCTGAGCGAGATGCTGCGCGCCGTGCCTTCGGTGGCCTTCGCGAACACCAGCTCTCGCAACTCGCCGAACAGCGCGGTGGACAGCCGCAGCCCGCCGTAGGCCAGCAGGAGGCCGATGGGCACCACGAGCACCGCACGGGCGTCACCGGGCTTGAGCGACAGGCTGTCGACCAGTGTCTTGAGCAGCAGCGGCACACCCACGTTGGCGAGCTTGGCCCCCACCATGAACGCGAGCGCGATGCCCACGCGCCAGCGGTATTGCCACAGGTAGGGAAAGAGCTTGCGCAGCGTGCGCCAGTCGGAGCGCGGCACGGCGGGGCCGGCCGGCGCGGAGGCTTCGCGGGGGGACGCGGCAAGGGCAGCAGGACGCATGAAATGAAAAGCCGATCGGTCAAGGGTTCGGACGACAGTGTGCCCAAACATGGCGCGGCATGCGCGCGTGCACCGATTTGGCCTCGCCGCCGTTCATGCCACCGGATCGGCCGCTCATCGGCCGGGTGCACTGCCCGCGGCCCGTTGCGGCACCATGGCGTTCGCCTCGCCTCTCGAAACGGAGACCCACGTGCCCCCGAACGACGTCCGCCACGCCCCTCCCCGCGCCGTGTTGCGCAAGACCCCGCCGCAGGGCCTGCGCCTACGCCGCTTCAAGCGGCCCGTGGCTGCCACCACGATCGCCCCGGCCAGGCCATTGGCCCTGCGCAAGCCAGCCGCCCGGGCGTGACCCTTTCCGCGCTTTCAATCACGGGCGCGGGCACTGCACATCGAGGTGGCGGACAATCGGGCGTCTTCCCCGAACGCGGTACCCCATGAGCTCCACGCCTGCTTCCTCCCCCGCCACCGAGCCCGTCTCGCTGCCCACCGACGGCCACCTCGCGATGCGTGTGGCCCCGATGCCGTCCGATGCCAACGGCAACGGCGACATCTTCGGGGGCTGGATCATGGCCCAGGTGGATCTCGCCGGTTCGGTGCTGCCGGCGCGCATCGCGAAGGGCCGCATCGCCACCGTGGCGGTCAACCAGTTCGTCTTCAAGCAGCCCGTCTCCGTCGGCGACCTGCTGAGCTTCTACGCCCACGTCGAGCGCATCGGCCGCACGTCCATCACGGTGCGTGTGGAGGTGTACGCCGAACGAAACCCGGCCGAACTCCAAGTGGTCAAGGTGACCGAGGCGAACCTCACCTACGTCGCCATCGACATGCAGGGCAAGCCGCGCGAGATCCCGAAGGACTGAGCGGCTCGCGCCGCGGTGTGCTCAGGGCCGCGGCAACCTCAAGCCCGCGGCTCCCGCCGCGGCGGTTTGCGCAACAGCTTCTGCGCCGGCAGCGCCCGCGTGGGTGTGGTGGCCGGCAGGCGCGGCACGATCTGCGTGCTGATCATCCCCGCCAGCTGCTCGGCCCACAACGCATAGACGGCCGGACCGGGATGGAACCCGTCTTCCGCCATCAGCACGCTGTCCGACGACAGTTCGTTCTCGAACGGAATGGGCAACCACCAGCGCTCGGGCCAGCGCTCGACCCACTCGGCCAGGGCCCGGTTGTAGCGCTGCTGGCCGTTGGAGAGCACCCACCGCAACGGGTTCGGCAGCGGGAACGAATGCACTGGCGGCAAGCCGCAATGCACGATGTGGTGCACGCCCGCGTGGCGCGCCGCGGCCCGGTCGAGGGCATCGAGGTGGCGCAACCAGCGCTGCGGCGGCATCTGCCCCACCAGGTCGGTGATGCCCACGGTGGTGACCATCACGTCCGCCGGCCGCAGCGACAGCCGCTGGAGTGCGTGGGTGGAGTCGACCGTGGTGTCCCCGCGCCGGGCCACCACCTGCCACACGACCGCCCCGCCGAGCCGCTGCGACAACGCTTCGCCGAGCCGGCCTGACAACGCCTGCGCCTGCGTGTGCGCCCCCACGCCGGCGGCCGACGAGTCACCCACGATCAGCACCCGCAGGCACACGCGGCCCGTGCCGGACACCCCCTCGCGGTTGCCCTGGGGCTCCGGCAGGCGTTCGGCACGCTGGCGCACCTGCAGACCCTGCCAGCGGATCACGGGCGTCAACAGGAAGCGGATGGCCTCGAACAACACGGGGATCGTGGCCACCGGTTCCGTGACAGTCAGCTGAACTGGCTGAAGTCGGGCTTGCGCTTCTGGAAGAAGGCGCTGAAGGCCTCCTTCGCTTCGGGGCTGCCCAGGCGCGCCAGGAACACCTCGTTTTCAGCCGCGATGGCGGCCATCACCGATTCGGCGTTCGCGCGGCGCAGCAGCGTCTTCGTCTGGCGCACGGCCGACGGCGGCAGCGTGTTGAAGCGCTCGGCGATGCGGCGCGCGTGGTTGGCCACCTCGGCGGCCGGCAGCACGGCGTTGGCGATGCCACAGTCGACTGCATCCTGGCCGGTGAACGGGTCGCCGAGGAGGATCTTTTCGGCGGCCTTGCGGGGGCCCATCAGCTGGGGCACGAGCAGGCTCGATGCGAACTCGGGCACCAGGCCCAGGCTCACGAACGGCATCGCCAGGCGAGCCTCGTCGGACACGTAGACCAGGTCGCAATGCAGCAGCATCGTGGTGCCGATGCCGATGGCAGCACCCGTCACCGCGGCCACCACGGGCTTGTCGCAGCCCGTCAGCGCCTTCATGAACTGGAACGCGGGCGATTCGGCCACCGTGCCGGTGCGTTTCATGAAGTCCTCGAGGTCGTTGCCCGACGTGAAGATGCCCGGCTGACCGGTGATCAACACGCTGCGCACCGCGCCGTCGGCCTTGGCCGCGATCAGGCCCTCGGCCATCTGGCCGTACATCTCGGCGGTCAGCGCGTTCTTCTTTTCGGGCCGCGCGATCTCGATGGTGTAAACGCCGTTGAGCACGGCGGTCTTGATGGTCATGGAAGTCTCCTGGGGGGTGATCTTACGGGATGGGCTGCAGCCATTGCCTGACCTCCGGCCACAGGATGCCCGCGTCGCGGGGGGAGACCGGTCCGCGGGCAGACCGGCCTCCGATCGAACGGTCAGACCCGTTCGAAGATGCCGGCCGCGCCCTGGCCGGTGCCCACGCACATCGTGACCATGCCGTACTTCAGGTTGTGGCGGCGCAGCGCGTGCACCACGGTGGCTGCGCGGATGGCGCCGGTGGCGCCCAGCGGGTGGCCGAGGGCGATGGCACCGCCCATCGGGTTCACCTTCTTCGGGTCCAGGCCCACGCTGTTGATGACGGCGAGCGACTGGGCGGCGAAGGCTTCGTTGAGTTCGATCCAGTCGATCTGGTCCTTCGTGAGGCCAGCGTACTTGAGCGCTGCCGGGATGGCCTCGATGGGGCCGATGCCCATGATCTCGGGCGGCACGCCGCGCGCGGCGAAGCTCACGAAACGGGCCAGCGGCGTCAGGCCGAACTGCTTGATCGCCTTTTCGCTCGCGAGGATCAGCGCGCCAGCACCGTCACTCGTCTGCGAGCTGTTGCCGGCCGTCACGCTGCCCTTGGCGGCGAACACCGTCTTGAGCTTGGCGAGGCCTTCGAGCGAGGTGTCGGGACGCGGGCCTTCGTCGATGTCGACGGTGCGCGTCTTCACGACCTGCTCGCCGGTCTGCAGGTTCGGCGTGCGGGCGATGACGTCGATCGGCGTGATCTCGTCCTTGAACTCGCCGGCCTGGATGGCCTTGAGCGCGCGCATGTGCGACTCGTAGGCGAAAGCATCCTGCGCTTCGCGCGAGATCTTCCACTGCGTGGCGACCTTCTCGGCCGTCAGGCCCATGCCGTAGGCGATGCCAACGTTCTCGTCCTTGGCGAAGATCTCGGGGTTGAACGAGGGCTTGCCGCCACCCATGGGCACGAGGCTCATGGACTCGGCACCGCCGGCGATCAGCACGTCGGCCTCGCCCACGCGGATGCGGTCGGCGGCCATCTGGATGGCCGTCACGCCCGAAGCGCAGAAGCGGTTGACGGTCACGCCGCCCACCGGCTTGGGCAACGCCAGGCCGGCCGCGATGCGGGCCATGTTCATGCCCTGCTCGCCCTCGGGGAAGGAGCAGCCGATGATCGCATCCTCGATGGCGGCCGGGTCCAGGCCGGGGGCCTGGGACAGGGCGCTGCGGATCGCGGCGATCAGCAGGTCGTCGGGCCGGGTGTTCCGGAAGTAGCCACGGCCGGAGCGGCCGATGGGCGTGCGGGTGGCGGCGACGATGTAGGCGTCTTGAACTTGTTTGCTCATGATCATTGTTCCTTGGTTGCGGCCGCTCAGTTGCGCACCGGCTTGCCGGTGGAGAGCATCCCCATGATCCGCTCTTGCGTCTTGGGGTTCTCCAGCAGGGCACAGAAGTGCTTGCGCTCGAGCGCCATCAGGTAGTCCTCCGTCACCAGCGAGCCGGCGTCGACGTCACCGCCACACACCACGTCGGCGATCAGTGCACCGATGTGGAAATCGTGCTGGCTGATGAAGCCGCCGTCGCGCATGTTGACGAGCTGGGCCTTGATGGTGGCGATACCGCCGCGGCCGGCCACCGGGAAGACCGCCTTGGTGGGCGCGCGGTAGCCGCTCTCGAACAGGGCCTTGGCCTGTTGCACGGCGACGTGCAGCAGTTCGTCCTTGTTCGGCACGATCACGTCGCTCCACAGCAGGTAGCCGTTCTTGCGGTTCTCGATGGCGCTCGTGCCCACCTTGGCCGTCGCGGCGGCGGTGAAACCGTCGGTCAGGAACTTCAGGATGTCGGCGTTCGCGTTGCCGGCCGACGCCATCTCGGCCGCGCGGCGGGCAACGTACGTGAGGCCACCACCACCCGGGATCAGGCCCACGCCCACTTCCACGAGGCCCATGTAGCTTTCCATCGCGGCCACACGGCGGGCCGAGTACACGGCCAGCTCGCAACCGCCGCCCAGGGCGATGCCACGGATGGCGGACACGACCGGCACCGAGGCGTAGCGGATGCGCAGCATGGCGTCCTGCAGCTTCTTCTCTTCCGGGGCGATGCCCTTGGCGCCGCTCTTCATGAAGACGGGCATCAGCGCCTCGAGGTTGGCGCCGGCCGAGAACACGTCGTCCGGCGACCAGATCACGAGACCCTTGTATTTCGCCTCGGCGATCTCGACGGCCTTCAGCAGGCCTTCGGTCACGGTAGGGCTGATCAGGTGCAGCTTCGCGGTGATGCTGGCGATCAGCACCTCGCCGTCCTGCGTCCAGACGCGCACTTCCTCGTTCTTGAACTCTTCGGTGCCCGACTTCAGCGCGTCGGCAGCGCCGGCACCGAACACGTTCTCGGGGAAGAACTGGCGCTGGTACACCGGCAGGTCGCTCTTTGGCACGTAGGCGGCCTTGGTGGGACTCCACGACCCTTCGGCGGTGTGCACGCCGTCACGGCCGTCGAACACCCAGGCGGGCAGCGGTGCCTTGCTCAGCGCCTTGCCGGCGTCGATGTCGGCCTTGACCCACTCGGCCACCTGCTTCCAGCCGGCCTGTTGCCACAGCTCGAACGGACCTTGCGATGCGCCGAAGCCCCAGCGGGTGGCGAAGTCGATGTCACGCGCGGTGTCGGCGATGTCAGCCAGGTGCACGGCCGCGTAGTGGAAGCTGTTGCGCAGGATGGCCCACACGAACTGCGCCTGCGGGTTGGTGGACTCGCGGAGCAGCTTCAGGCGTTCGGCCGGGGCCTTCTTCAGGATGCGGGCCACGATCTCGTCGGCCTTCTTGCCGCCGGCCACGTACTCGCCGGTGGCCGGGTCGAGGCGCTGGATGTCCTTGCCGACCTTCTTGTAGAAGCCGGCACCGGTCTTCTGGCCGAGCGCACCCTTGGCGATCAGCGCGGCGAGCGGGGCCGGGGTGGCGTAGCTCGGGAAGAAGGGGTCGTCGGCCAGGTTGTCCTGCAGCGTCTTGATGACGTGCGACATCGTGTCGAGGCCCACCACGTCGGCGGTGCGGAACGTGCCAGAGCTGGCGCGGCCGAGTTTCTTGCCGGTCAGGTCGTCCACCACGTCGTAGGACAGGCCGTAGTTCTCGGCTTCCTTGAAGGTGGCGAGGATGCCGGCGATGCCCACGCGGTTCGCGATGAAGTTGGGCGTGTCCTTGGCGCGCACGACGCTCTTGCCGAGCGCGGTGGTGACGAAGGTCTCGAGCTGGTCGAGGATCTCGGGCTGCGTGGTGGGCGTGGCGATCAGTTCCACCAGCGCCATGTAACGCGGCGGGTTGAAGAAGTGGATGCCGCAGAAGCGCGGCTTGATCGACTCGGGCAGCACGGCGGCGAGCTTCGTGATCGACAGGCCCGACGTGTTGCTGGCGATGATGGCGTTCGGCGACAGGAACGGCGCGATCTTCGTGTAGAGGTCGAGCTTCCAGTCCATGCGCTCGGCGATGGCCTCGATGACGAGGTCACATTCGCGCAGCAGCTCGCTGTGTTCCTCGTAGTTCGCCTGCTGGATCAGCGCAGCGTCCTCGGGCACGCCCAGCGGGGCAGGCTTGAGCTTCTTCAGGCCTTCGACGGCCTTCGTGACGATGCCGTTCTTCGGGCCCTCCTTGGCCGGCAGGTCGAACAGCACGACCGGCACCTTCACGTTGACCAGATGGGCGGCGATCTGGGCCCCCATCACGCCGGCGCCAAGCACGGCGACCTTGCGGACATTGAATCGACTCATGTTTTCTCCTGGAGGTTTGTTCGGATTCGGTCCGCGCGTCACTCGGCGCGGATCCAGACTTGGGTGCGGCCGAACATCGGCGCACCGATGTAGCCACGCACCTGGAGCTTCTTGCCACCCTCGATGGGGGTCAGGCGCACCTTGTAGGTCTTGCCGTTGGCGGGGTCAAGGATGGTGCCCCCATCCCACGTGGCACTGTCGGCCTCGTCGCTCTTCTTGACACCACGGATCAGCTGGAGGCCGAGCAGCGGCTTGTCCTTGCGGTCGTCGGTGCACTTGTCGCAGACGAGCTTCTCGGGCTCGGGCGTGTCGATCAGCTTCTCGAGCTTCGCGCTGAGCACACCACCGGCCTCGGTGATGCGCACGTACGAACGCTCCTTCTTCGTCGAATCGTCGACCGTCTTCCACAGCCCGGCGGGCGTGGCTTCCGCCAAGGCGGCGAACGACACGAAGACAGCGGCCAGGCCGCACAGCACACGTTTCATGGGGGGCTCCTTCAAGCGCCGAGGGGATTGCTCAGAACCAGGACTCTTCCATTTCCACGAGCGTCGGCAGGCCGGCGCGCGCGGTGCGGATCAACGATGCCGTCTCGGGCATCAGCTTGGCGAAGTAGAAGCGCGCCGTGGCGAGCTTGGCCTTGTAGAACGGGTCGCCACCACCTTGTTTCTCGAGGGCGACCTTGGCCATGCGGGCCCAGAAGTAGCCGAACACGAGGTGGCCCACGACGCGCAGGTAGTCGACCGAGGCCGCGCCCACTTCGTCCTGGTTGCCGAAGGCCTTCATGCCCAGTTCCGTGGTCAGCTTGACGACCTTCTCGCCCAGGTCGGCCAGCGGGTTCACGAACTCCTGCATGGCTTCGTTGGTGCCCTCTTCCTCGACGAATTCCTGCACCATCTTGCCGAACTTGCGCAGCTTGGCGCCGTTGTCTGCGAGGACCTTGCGGCCCAGCAGGTCCAGCGACTGCACGGTGTTCGTGCCTTCGTAGATCATGTTGATGCGCGCGTCACGCACGTACTGCTCCATGCCCCACTCGGCGATGTAGCCGTGGCCGCCGAACACCTGCATGCAGTGCGACGTGGCGATCCACGCGTTGTCGGTGATGAACGCCTTGATGATCGGGGTGATCAGCGCCACCATCTCGCCGGCTTCCTTGCGCACGTCGGCGTCGTCGGACGACAGCTCCTTGTCGAGCTGCAGCGTGGTCCACAGGCCCAGCGCGCGGCCGCCTTCGGCGTAGGCGCGGGCGGTCAGCAGCATCTTGCGCACGTCGGGGTGCACGATGATCGGGTCGGCAGGCTTGTCCGGGGCCTTCGGGCCCGACAGCGCACGCATCTGCAGGCGGTCCTTCGCGTAGGCCACGGCGTTCTGGTACGCCACTTCGGTGAGGCCGAGGGACTGCATGCCCACGCCCAGGCGGGCGGCGTTCATCATCACGAACATGGCTTGCAGGCCCTTGTTCGGCTGGCCCACGAGCGTGCCCACGGCGCCGTCGAGCGTCAGCTGCGCGGTGGCGTTGCCGTGGATGCCCATCTTGTGCTCGAGGCCCGTGCAGAAGATCGGGTTGCGCGAGCCGAGGCTGCCGTCGGCATTGACGTTGAATTTCGGCACCACGAAGAGCGAGATGCCCTTCGAACCCACCGGGGCGTCGGGCAGGCGGGCCAGCACGAGGTGGATGATGTTTTCGGTCAGGTCGTGCTCACCGGCAGAGATGAAGATCTTGGCGCCGGTGATCTTGTAGGTGCCGTCGCCGAGCGGTTCGGCCTTCGAGCGCAGCAGGCCCAGGTCGGTGCCGCAGTGCGGTTCGGTCAGGCACATCGTTCCGGTCCACTCGCCGCTCGTGAGCTTCGGCAGGTACGTCTTCTTCTGCTCGTCGGTGCCGTGGGCGTGCAGGGCTTCGTACGCGCCGTGCGACAGGCCGGGGTACATCGTCCAGGCCTGGTTGCCCGAGTTCATCATTTCGTACAGGCACTGGTTCACCAGGTGCGGCAGGCCTTGGCCACCGTACGCCGGGTCGCAGCTCAGTGCGGGCCAGCCGCCTTCGACGTAGGTCTTGTACGCTTCCTTGAAGCCCTTCGGCGGGCTGACTTCGTGCGTCTTTTTATCGAGCGTGCAACCCTCCTGGTCACCGCTCAGGTTGATCGGGAAGATCACCTGGGAGGCGAACTTGCCGCCCTCTTCGATCACCGCGTTGATGGTGTCGGCATCGATGTCCGCGAATGGCGGCAGGGCCTTCAGTTCATCGGTGACGTTGAGCACTTCGTGCATCACGAATTGCATGTCGCGCAACGGCGGGGTGTACTGGGCCATCATGAGCTCCTTGGAGAAAATCGAGAGAGGGACAAGAGGAAAAGGATCAGCCGCGCTTGGGGCGCGCGGGCTGGGGCGATGAATTGGTGGTGGGCAGGGCCAGGCCGGCGGGTGTGGCGTAGTAGCTCACGACGCGCTCGAACGACACCCGCACGCGCTCGAGTGAACCGGGGGTACGCAGGAAGCGCGCATCGTGGTGCAGCGCGAGGATGAGGCCGTGCACCTCGAACAGCATCTGTTGCGGGTCGGTGTCCTCGCGCAGGTGGCCTTCGGACACTGCCAGTGCGATGGCCTTGGTGAGTGCCACCTGCCAGGCCGCCACCATCTCGACGAGGGCGTCACGCACCGGACCGGGGCGGTCGTCGAACTCGACGGCGCCACTGATGTAGATGCAGCCCGAGTCCAGTTCGACGGAGACCCGCTTCACCCAGCGATCGAACAGCGCGCGCAGCCGGGGCAGGCCGCGGGCCACGCGCATTGCAGGGTGGAACACTTCTTCCTCGAATTTCACGTGATACTCGCGGATCACGGAGATCTGCAATTCCTCCCGTGAACCGAAGTGGGCGAACACGCCCGACTTGCTCATGCGGGTCACGTCGGCCAGCGCGCCGATGGACAGGCCCTCGAGACCCATGTGCGAGGCCAGGTTCAGCGCCGCTTCCAGAATGACCGCGCGCGTCTGCTGGCCCTTCTGCAGGGTCTTCGGCGCATCGCGCGAAGCGCGGGGAGTGAGGGAGGTCGGTTCGGTCACAGCAAAGCCCGGAAAGAAACGAACGATCGTTCTATTTTTGCAGAAAAGCAAGCCCCTTGTCTGCCTGGCGGCAGTTTTTTTTGGGGGGATGCGCGGGTTTCGGGGATGGAACCCGCATCGTTCCGCGAAAACCTCCTGGCCCCCCCAGGGTTAACCCCAAAAAGCCGAACCCGAAGTGCACGAAGGTGCAACGCGCCTTCGGTGATGCCTTGATGAAACCGGCCGGTCCGTGTCCAAACCGCCGACATCTCGCAGGCAACTTGGGTAAACAGCCCCGTTTGGTTTACTCTCTGTCCAAGGAGAGTCATCCCTGTGGAAGTGCTGCAACTCGATGTGTCGGGCCGGCCACAATCGTGGATCTCGGCCAAGGAAGCGGCGGTCATCTACGCCAGTGACGGCGTGGCATGGACGCTCGGGGATGCCTTTTACGTGCTGCGCGGCGGCATGCAGCGCGTCACCGGCCTCCAGTCCCGCATCGAGGTGCACCCCATCATCGCGGTGCGTGGCGCGGTCCCCAGCCGGGCGTGGCGGCAGTCCCCTGCCCTGTCGAACCCGAAGCTCTTCTCGCGCGACCGGCACCTGTGCGCCTACTGCGGCGGCCACTTCCATGGCGACCACCTCACCCGTGAACACATCGTGCCCACCTCGCGGGGCGGCCACGACACCTGGATGAACTGCATCACCGCATGCCGCGCCTGCAATGGCCGCAAGGGCAACCGGATGCCCGAGGAAGCGCACATGACGCTGCTGTACCTGCCCTACGTGCCCAGCCTGCACGAGGACATGATCCTGCGGGGCCGCCGCATCCTTGCCGACCAGATGGAGTTCCTGCTGGCCAGCGTGCCGCGCAACAGCCGCCTGCGCGCCTGAACCCGCCGGGGGGGGCGTCAGCCCGCCTGCGCCCCCAGGCCGGCCACGAACCGGCCGAGCCGCTCGATGCCTTCGGCCAACTCGGCGCGCGATGCCGCATAGGACAGCCGCACGTGGGCGTCGGCGCCACATTGGCCGAAGTCACCGCCCGGCGTGAGCGCCACATGGGCCTCGTCCAGGGCGCGTTCGCAGAACCGCATGGCATCGAGCCCGGTGCCCCGCACGTCGAAGTACACGTAGAACGCCCCATCCGGCGGCGCCGGCACCGGCAGGCCGATGCGGGCCAGGCCGTCCAGCACGAGCCGGCGGCGCTCACCGAACTCGGCCCGGCGGGCCTCGCACACGGCCAACGATGCCGGCGTGAAACAGGCCAGCGCCGCGTGCTGCGCGGGAGTGGACGGGCAGATGTAGTAGTTCTGCGCGAGGCGCTCCATCACGGGCACCATCGCCTCCGGCACGATGCACCAGCCCAGCCGCCAGCCTGTCATGCCGAAATACTTCGAGAAGCTGTTGATGACCACGGCATCGGGATCGAACGACAACACGGTGCGTGGCGGCTGCCCTTGCGCATCGGCATCGCTCAGGTCGAGGTAGATCTCGTCGACCAGGCGCCAGGCGCCGTGCTGGCGCGCCCATTCGCACAGCGCCGCCAGTTCGGCGGGCGGCACCGACGTGCCGGTGGGGTTGGACGGCGTGGCCACCATCAGGCCACGCGTGCGGTCGGTCCAGTGCGATTGCACCGTGGCCAGGTCGAGCTGGAACCGGGTGGACGCATCGGTGGGCACGAGGCGCACGTCGGCGCCGAAGCCATCGAGGAACCGGCGGTTGCACGGGTACGACGGGTCACCGACGATCACCTCGTCGCCCGGGTCCACCAGCGCGGCGGTCACAAGCAGCAGGGCCGCAGAGGCGCCAGCGGTCACGATGACCCGCGACGGGTGCACATGCACGCCGTGCGCCGATTGGTAGAAGCCAGCGATCGCCGCACGCAGCGCCGGCAAGCCCAGCGCCGAGGTGTACGGCAGCGGCCCGCCGTCCGCCGCCTGGCGCAATGCCTCCAGCACGGCAGGCGGGGCGCCGAAGTCGGGTTCGCCAAGGCTCAGCTTCACCACATGCTGGCCCTGTGCCTCCAGCGCCGCCGCCCGCTTTCCAAATTCCATCGCGAGGAACGGCGCGATGGACTCGGCCCGGCGCGAGAACTTCATGGAACGCTCAGGCGCGCAGGCGCTTGAGCAGCCCCGCGGTGGAACCATCGAGCCCCTGCGTGTCGCCGGACGCCAGGCGCGGCAGCAAGTCGCTGCACAGGGCCTTGCCCAGTTCCACGCCCCACTGGTCGAAGCTGTTGATGTCCCACAGCGCGCCGCTGACGAACACGCGGTGCTCGTACAACGCGATCAGCGCGCCCAGCGCGTGCGGGCTCAGCTGGTCGATCAGCAGCGTGGTGCTGGGCCGGTTGCCAGGGAAGCTGCGGTGACGCGACAGCACGCCGCGATCCAGGTCGGCCGACGCGGTGGGTGCCTTCTCGGTCACCGCCTCGGCCGCGGTCTTGCCGAGCATCAGGGCCTGGCTCTGCGCGAGGCCGTTGGCCATCAGCTTCGTCTGGAGGTCGGTGAACCCGTGGGCGGGGTGCTTGACCAGGATGAACTCGACCGGGATCACGTCGGTGCCCTGGTGCAGCATCTGGAAGTAGGCGTGTTGGCCGTTGGTGCCGGGCTCACCCCAGACGACCGGGCTGGTGGCAAACGGCAGTGTGTCGCCGTTCTGGTCCACCGACTTGCCGTTGCTTTCCATCTCGAGTTGCTGCAGGTACGCCGGGAAACGGCGCAGGCCCTGGTGGTACGGCGCCACGCTGCGGCTGCCGAAGCCGTGGAAGTTGCGGTACCAGACGTCGAGCAGGCCCAGCACGATGGGCAGGTTCTTCGGCGCGGGGGTGTCGGCGAAGTGGCGGTCCATCGCGTGGGCGCCGGCCAGCAGTTCGCGGAAGTGGTCGCCCCCGACCGCGATGGCGATGGGCAACCCGATGGCCGACCACAGCGAGTAGCGCCCGCCCACCCAGTCCCAGAACCCGAAGGTGGTGGTGATGCCGAAGGCGGCGGCCGCCTCGACGTTGGTGGTGGTGGCGACGAAGTGTTTCGCGATGTCGGTGCCGCCCTGCGCCTCGAACCACGCCTTCGCGACCTTCGCGTTGGCCATGGTTTCCTGCGTGGTGAACGTCTTGCTGGCGATCACGAACAGGGTTTCGGACGCCTTCAGCTTGCGCAGCACCGGCGTGATGTCGTGCCCGTCGACGTTGGAGACGAAGTGGAACGTGAGGCCCGGGTGCACGAACGCGTCGAGCGCGGGGATGACCATCTGCGGCCCGAGGTCGCTGCCGCCGATGCCGATGTTGACCACGTGGCGGATGCCGCTGGCGGCAGTGTCACGCACCTGCTCGGCATACCCGAGCATGGCGTCGAGCACGTGGTGCACGTCGTCGCTGAAGGGGCCCTTGCCGCGCGGGGCGCGCAGCGCGGTGTGCAAGACGGCGCGGCCTTCGGTGGTGTTGATGGGGTCGCCCCGCAGCATCGCGTCGCGTCGGGCCTCGACACCGCATTCGCGGGCGAGGTCGAGCAGGAAGTGCAGCGTGGCGGTGTCGATGCGGTTCTTCGACAGGTCGGCATAGAGGCCGGGCGCGTCGAAACCCAGGGCGTCGAAACGGCCCGGGTCGCGCACGAACGCGTCGCGGATGTCGAAATCGCGGCCATGGGCCTCGAAGTGCCCGGCCAGTGCGGCCCAGGCTTCGGTGCGGTCACAACGGGCGTTGGGCATCAGGCGAGCCCCTCGATCATCTTGTCGAGCTTGCCGGCGTCGACGGCGAAGGCGCGGACACCCTCCGCGAGCTTTTCGGTGGCCATGGCATCGTCGTTCAGCGCGAGACGAAAGCTCGGCTCGTTGTGCGTGGTGGCGTGGATGGGCGCGTTCCTGGCGGCCTTCGGGTCGAGCGCACGCGACAGCGGTGCGTCGGTGGCCTGCAGCTTCGCGAGCAGGTCGGGGCTGATGGTGAGCAGGTCGCAGCCCGCCAGTGCCTGGATCTGGCCCAGGTTGCGGAAGCTTGCGCCCATCACCTCGGTGTCGATGTCGAACTTCTTGTAGTACGTGTAGATCTGCGAGACGGACTTGACACCCGGGTCGTTGGCGAGCGAGCTGGCAGCTTCGTCCCAGCCGGCGCCGGCGGACTTCTTGTGCCAGTCGTAGATGCGCCCCACGAACGGCGAGATCAGGCGCACACCGGCTTCGCCGCAGGCCACGGCCTGGCAGAACGAGAACAGCAGCGTCAGGTTGCAGTGGATGCCGTCGTGTTCGAGGATGCGGGCGGCCTGGATGCCCTCCCACGTGGACGCGATCTTGATGAGCACGCGGTCGCGGCCGATGCCCCGGGCCTCGTACAGGGCCATGATGCGGCGGGCGCGGGCCACGGTGGCGGCGGTGTCGAAGCTCAGGCGGGCGTCCACCTCGGTGGACACGCGGCCGGGCACCACCTTCAGGATCTCGACACCGAAGCGCACCAGCACTTCGTCGACGATGGCGTCGAGCCGGTCGTTCTTGTGGGCGGCCACCGTGGCGGTCAGCAGCGGCGCGTAGTCGGGCTGCTGCACGGCCTTCAGGATCAGCGACGGGTTGGTGGTGGCATCCCGCGGCGCGAACGCGGCGAGCTCCTTGAAGTTGCCGGTGTCGGCGACAACGGTCGTGAACTGCTTGAGTTGATCGAGTTGGTTCATGTGGAATAGCTCCTCGGGGAGGACCTTATTAGAGCGCAGCGCGCGTTGACGCCCCCAGGATACTTCGGCACCATGCCTTGCACCCCAACACCCGACTGTATTGATGTCTTTCGACCTTGTCTTTTTCGGCGGCACCGGTGACCTGACCTGGCGCAAGCTCATGCCCGCGCTGTTCCAGGCGTTCCGCCACGGCAAGCTCCCGGCCGGGGGCCGCATCCTGTCGGTGGCCCGGGAGGAGTTGTCGGACGAACAATACCGGGCCTGGCTGAAAGAGCGCTTCCAGGACGTCGAGGGCGCCAAACGGCCCAACGACGAGGAATTCGCCCGGTTCGCCGAGCTGCTGCACTACCGGCGCATGGACCTGTCCCAGCCGGCCGACTACCTGCGGCTGAAGTCATGGCTGCAGGGGCGCAACGCCCACACGGCGGTGCTGTACCTCGCCACCAGCCCGCACCTCTTCCCGATGATCTGCGAGCAGCTCGGTGCCGCCGGGCTCAATGCGCCGCACATCCGGGTGGTTCTCGAGAAGCCGCTCGGCCACGACCTGGCCAGCGCACAGGAAATCAACCGGGTGGTGCGCTCGGTTTTCAGCGAAACCCAGGCATTCCGCATCGACCACTACCTGGGCAAGCCGTCCGTGCAGAACCTGATGGCGCTGCGCTTCGGCAATGCGCTGTTCGAGCCGCTGTGGCGCCGCGAAAGCATCGCCAACATCCAGATCACCCTGGCCGAAGGCCTGGGCGTGGGCACCCGCGGCGAGTTCTACAACCGCACTGGCGCGCTGCGCGACATGATCCAGAACCATGCGCTGCAGCTGCTGACCATGGTGGCCATGGAGCCGCCGTCCAGCAATGACGCCGACGCCATCCGCGACGAAAAGCTGAAGGTGCTGCGGTCGCTGAAACCGTTCACCGAAGACAGCGTGGCGCGCGACGTGGTGCGCGGCCAGTACCGCCCAGGCAGTGCCGCGGGCCAGCCGGCCGTGGGGTTCCTGCAGGAGCAGGACGTGCCGGCCGGCAGCCGCTGCGAAACCTTCGTGGCACTGCGAACCGAGGTTCAGAACTGGCGCTGGGCGGGGGTGCCGTTTTACCTGCGCACCGGCAAGCGGCTCGCGTCGCACGAAGCGCAGATCGTCGTGAACTTCCGCCCCACGCCCCACAACATCTTTCCGGGCGTGAACCAGCCCAACAAGCTCGTGATCAAGCTGCAGCCCGAAGATGGTCTCGAACTGCACCTGCTGGCGGCCAAGGGCACCAACCAGCAGGAGGCGCTGTCGCCGGTGTCGCTCGACCTGGACTTCGACAAGGCCTTTGCGGAAAACCGCGTGGGCGCCTACGAGAGACTGCTGCTCGACGCGCTGGCAGGCCGGCTGAACCTGTTCGTGCGCAGCGACGAACAGGAGCAGGCCTGGCGGTTCGTCGAACCCATCCTGCAAGCCTGGGCCAAGGATTCCGCGGGCCCCCGGCCCTATGCCGCCGGCACCTGGGGCCCGGCGGCCGCCAGCGCCCTGGTCGCCCGCGACAACTTCGCCTGGGACGAGGAACAGTGACCCCCTGAAACGACGACGGGCGCCCTGAGGCGCCCGTCGTGGTGCACGGCCCGGATCAGGCCACCCGTTCCGGTGCCGGCTCGGCCACGGGCATCAGCAGGGTGTCGACACCGTACAGGCGCGCGAGGTCCGAGAGTTTGGACGGCGCGTGGCGCACCACGAACCCCTTCCCCCACGCCTTTGCCAGGCGTTGGCACTCGAGCAGCACGGCCAGCGCGGCGGAATCGAAGCGCTGGAGGCCCGAGGCATCCACCGTCACTTCCGCCTCGCCGGGCGCCTTGGCCTCCTGCTGCAGGGCCGACGACAGCATGCGCTGCGTGTCGCGGGCCTCGCGGCTGGTGATGGTGGCAGGCAGGATCAGCATCGTCTGGCGGATCAGCTGTTGGCCGCGGCAGCCTTGCCGTTCAGGTCCACGAGGAGCTTGATCACGCCGTCGATGCCGCTCTGGCTCAGCACCGGCTTGAACTGGCCCTGGTAGGTGGTGACAAGCCACAGCCCGCCCACGTTGACGTCCCAGATCTTCCAGGCGTCGCCGGCCTTCTCGAGGCGGTAGTCGAGCTGGATGGGCTGGCCCTTGCCGCGAATCTCGCTGCGCACGAGCACGTTGCTCTCGTCGGAGACGTCACGCACCGGCTTGACTTCGACGGTCTGGTCCTTCACTTGCGACAGGGCACCGGCGTACGTGCGAAGCAGCAGCGTGCGGAACTCGTCCTGCACCTTCTGTTTCTGCTCCGGCGTGGCCTTGTTCCACTGCGGACCGATCGTCTTCGAGGTCATGCGGGTGAAGTTGACGTAGGGCAGCACCTTGGCTTCCACCAGCGCCGAGATCTTCTTCAGATCGCCGGCCTGGATCGACTTGTCGGCCTTGGCCGCATCGAGCACCTCGCCCGAGACCTGCCGCACGAGCGCATCGGGCCCCTGCTGAGCCAGTGCCACACCACTGACCGCCACAAAACCGATGGCAGCCACCCACGACATCAAACGTTGCATACGCATTCAGATTCCTTTCAGATCACCGGCATCAAAGACCGGTATGGGACGGCATCGAGGGCAAAGAGTTCAGTCCCCGATCACCGCCTCGTCACACAACGCAACTGGCCGGACTTTGGTTGTCAGCGATCAGTTGCTGGGTTGGGATGCCGGCGCATCGGGCGCGGAGGCCGCGGCCGCTGCCGGGGCGGATGCCGCGGCCGGCTGCGACGCTGCGGCGGCCGGGGGTTCCGGGTCGGCCTCGAACGAGTCCTCTTCCGACTCGGGTTCGTTGCCATCGTAGACCAGGCTGCGGCGGCGTTGCAGGTAGGCATCGCGCACGAACACGTATTTGTCGAGTGCCATGTCGTCGAGCATGCGGCTGGTGGGCAGCAGGTTGGCGCGCTCGTTGAGCAGGCCCAGGAACATCAGGCTGTACTGGGTGCTGCCATCGGAAAACGCCAGCCCCGGCCCGACATAACGGTCCAGCGGCATGGCAAACGACTCGCGCACCGTGGACGGCCCGAACAGGGGCCACACGACGTATGGCCCCGGCGCGATGCCCCAGTAACCGAGCGTCTGGCCGAAGTCTTCGCGCTGGCTGTCGAGGCCGAGTTCAGTGGCCACGTCGAACAACCCGCCGATGCCGAACAGCGTGTTGGTGCCCACACGCATCACGTCCTGGGCACCGTCGGCGAGCTTGCCCTGCAGCACGTTGTTCACCGCCGACCAGGCGTCGGCGAAGTTGCCGTAGAAGTTGGTGACACCGGTGCGGATGAGTTGTGGCACCACCTTTTCATAGGCGGTGGCCACCGGCCGGATCACGGCCGTGTCGATGGCATCGTTGAAGCTGAAGACCTTGCGGTTCCAGTTTTCCCAGGGATCCACCTTCGACGGTTTCGGCGGCTCGGCATCCGCGGCGGACGAACCTGCCGTGGTGGCGCACCCCGTGGTGACGAGCAGGGCGAGGACCGCCGCGCCGGTCGCGAGCAGGCGTCTCACTTCTTCGCCCCCGGTGCAGGTGCCGCGGGTGCGGCCGGCTCCGCCGCCTTGCTGTACAGGAACTGGCTGATCAGGTTCTCGAGCACCACGGCATCCTGGGTCTGCTTGATGGTGTCGTTGGCCACGAGCGCCTTCTCGTCCACGCCGGGCTCGAGCCCGATGTATTGCTCGCCCAGCAAGCCGGAGGTCAGGATCTTCGCGATGCTGTCCTTCGGGAACTCCACCTTCTTCTCCAGCTGCAGCTGCACACGCGCCTGGAAGGTCTTGCTGTCGAAGGTGATGGCTTCGACGCGGCCCACCACCACCCCGGCACTCTTGACCGCGGCACGCGGCTTGAGCCCGCCGATGTTGTCGAACCGGGCCACGACGGCGTAGGTTTCGCCGAAGTTGAGGTTCAGCAGGTTGCCGGCGCGCAGCGCCAGGAACAGGACGGCCGCCGCGCCGATCAGCACGAACAGGCCCACCCACACGTCATGACGAGATTTTTGCATCGTCGTCGCTCCTCAAATCGAAAACATCATGGCGGTCAGCACGAAATCGAGCGCCAACACGGAAAGGGATGCCATCACCACGGTGCGGGTGGTGGCCTGTGCCACGCCATCGGGCGTGGGCTTGCATGCAAAGCCCTGGAGCAATGCGATGAAGGTGACGGTGAACCCGAACACGACGCTCTTGACGATGCCGTTGCCCACATCCGCCCAGACGTCCACCCCACCCTGCATCTGCGACCAGAACGACCCGGGGTCGATGCCGATCAGCACCACCGCGACGAGCCACCCGCCGAGGATACCGACTGCGCTGAACACCGCGGCCAGCAGTGGCATCGCCACGACACCGCCCCAGAAGCGCGGCGCGAGCACCCGCTTGACCGGGTCGACCGCCATCATCTCCATGGCCACCAGCTGCTCGCCGGCTTTCATGAGGCCGATCTCGGCGGTGAGCGACGTGCCGGCCCGACCGGCAAACAGCAGCGCCGTGACCACCGGGCCCAGCTCGCGCACCAGCGACAACGCCACCAGCAGCCCCACCGCGTCGGCCGAACCGTAGCGCTGCAGCGTGTAGTACCCCTGCAGGGCCAGCACGAAGCCGACGAACAGCCCCGACACCGAGATGATCGACAACGACCGGTTGCCGATGAAAAACACCTGGTCGGTCACGAGCCGGAAGCGCCCGAAGGTGGCCCCCACCAGCGACACCAGTTGGAAGAAGAGGCGCGTGGCGTCACCGATGTCGGCCAGCTTGCCGCGCACCGCGAACCCCACCACGGAAGGACGCAGCCAGTTCATCGAACGCTCCCGCCGACGCCGAAGTCTTCGGCCAGGGGCACGGCCGGGTAATGGAAGCGCACCGGGCCATCAGGATGGCCGCCCACGAACTGCTGCACCAGCGGGTCTTCGCTGCGGCGCATGTCGTCGGGAGACCCCTGCGCGACGATGCGGCCGTTGGCCACGAACACCACGTGGTCGGCGATCAGGAAGGTTTCGTCGACGTCGTGCGACACGACGATGCTGGTCACGCCCAGCGCGTTGTTCAGGTCGCGGATGAGCGTGGCGGCCACGCTCATCGAGATGGGGTCGAGGCCGGCGAACGGCTCGTCGTACATGATGAGGTCGGGGTCGAGCGCGATGGCCCGGGCGAGCGCCACGCGGCGTGCCATGCCCCCGGACACCTGGGACGGCAGCAGGTCGCGCGCGCCCCGCAGGCCCACGGCATTGAGTTTCATCAGCACGAGGTCGCGGATCATGCTGTCGTTCAGGTTCGTGTGTTCGCGCAACGGGAAGGCCACGTTGTCGAACACCGACAGGTCGGTGAACAGCGCCCCGAACTGGAACAGCATGCCCATGCGACGGCGAACCGTGTACAGGGCATCGGTGTCGAGCGTGGCCAGGTCGACGCCATCGAACAGCACTTGGCCGCTCATGGGCGCGAGCAGGCGCCCGATCAGGCGCAGCACGGTGGTCTTGCCTCCGCCGGACGTGCCCATCAACGCCAGCACCTTGCCCCGGGGCACGGTGAGGTTGACGTTCTCGAGGATCACCCTGTCATCGTAACCACAGGTCACGTTGCGCAGCTCGATCAGCGGTACGGGGGCAGCAGGGGAATCAACAGGAGGTGAACTCATTCGCCTTCGGAGAGGTGCGGGCGGATGGATTGTCCGCAAACGACCGATGATAGGGCATCGGGCGCAGGCCGGTTGAAGCTGGCGTGAAGACAAGGCAAAGGAGTGTGTCAGGACACTATCCTTCGGGGGGCGCCGATGAACGGTCGACCGACCGGGACGAGCGGGGACACCCCGCCCCCGCCCACCGGCACACTTCAAACCTCCGGAAAGGCCTTCATGAACCCGATGTCCCACGCCCTGCCCCGCCAACGCGGCTTCACGCTGATCGAAGTGATGATTGTTGTCGCGATCATCGCCATCCTGGCCTCGATCGCCATTCCGTCCTATCGTGACTACATCATCCGCGGGCAACTGACCGAAGCCACCACCGCGTTGTCCGGCTACCGGGCCAAGATGGAGCGCCATTTCCAGGACAACCGTGATTACCGCACGGTGGGTACGTTTGTGACGCCATGCGCCCTGGGCAACGATGCGAGCCGCACGATCGGCAAATTCGTCGTGAGTTGCGCCGGCACCCCCACCTCCACCACGTACATCGTCCAGGCGGTCGGCACGGGTTCCATGAGCGGATTCACGCTGTCGGTGAACGAGAAGGACGAACAGAAGAGCGACGCCGGCCCGGCGGGCTATGGCGTTTGTGCCAGGCACTGGATCCTGAAGCGGGGCCAGGCATGCTGATGCTTCGCGGCAGGCGACCCCGGGCCCCCGATCGGGGTTTCACCCTGGTCGAACTGATGGTGACCCTCTCGCTCATCGCTATCCTGCTGATGCTCGCCGTGCCGTCCTTCACGGCCATGCTGCGCAACAGCCAGGTCCGCACCATTGCCGACGCGCTGCAGAACGGCCTGCGCCAGGCCCAGTCGGAAGCCATCCGCCGGAACCGCCAGACGGTGTTTTCGCTGACGAACGCGGAGCCCAGCCTCTCGTCCCAGGCCGTGGCCGACGGCACCAACTGGGCCATCCACACGATCCCGCGGGCCACGGAGTCCGCCACGGTGCGTGAATTCGTCCAGGGTGGTTCGCTGTCTGACTCCTCCGCGGGCGTGACGATCGACGGCCCGGCCGCCCTCTGCTTCAGTTCGAATGGCCGCCAGGTCGCCCACGACACGCCCGGCGTAGGTACGGCCACATGCACCGTCGACGGGGCACAACCGCTGGTGGGCTACGACATTGCCCGCGTGGGCGCCGACCGCCGCCTGCGCGTCACCGTTTCGTTGAACGGGCAGGTGCGCATGTGCGACCCGGACAAGACCTTCTCTTCATCCCACCCCGACGGATGCATGTGATGAAACCAAGCCAGAAACGCCAGCGGGGCATGAGCCTGATCGAGGCCTTGACGACCGTGCTGATCTTTTCCGTGGGCCTCATGGGGCTCGTCGGCCTGCAATCTAGGGCGATCCAGTTCTCTTCCAGCGCGGAAGACACCAACCGGGCCGCCTTGCTCGCCAACGACCTGACCGCCCAGATGCGGCTCAGCAAGAGCATCACGGTCAACGCCACCGAACTGCAGGCCTGGAAGGACCGTGTGTCCAAGCCGGCCGAAGGCGGCTTGCCGAACGGCGTGGGCAACGTGACCCAGCGCTCGGCCACCGAGGTGGACATCACCATCCAGTGGAAATCGCCGAATGCGGCCACGACGGAACCCATGAACAAGTACCAAACGCAGTTCATCCTATGAACACCTTGCAGCGCATGCGCGTGAAGGAGGCCGGGTTTTCCCTGGTCGAACTGATGGTCTCGATGGTCATCGCCCTGGTACTGACGCTCGTCATCTCGAAAGTGATGCTCGACCACGAAGTTTCCAAGCGGTCCACCACCACCCTGAACGACGCCAACCAGAACGGTGCACTCGCCGCCTACGAGCTCGACCGCGCCATCCGGAGCGCCGGCTCCGGCTTCATGCAGAGCTGGTCCTCGGCCGGCGGCAATTCATTGGGATGCCTCATCAACTCGTCACGCGATGGCGCCATCATCCTGCCTCGGCCGTCGGCGTTTCCAGAGCCGTTCACCGGAGTCAACCCGAACGTGAGGCTGGCGCCCGTTGTCGTCCAGCAAGGCACCGATTCGGACGTGTTGATCGCGATGTCGGGCAACGCCGGCTTTGCCGAGGTCGGACGCGCCGTGCTGGCCGTCTCCACCGCACCGGCCAACGTGCGCCTCGTGAACACGCTGGGTTGGCAACAGGACGACCTGGTGCTGCTGGTGGAGGATGGCCTGGACTGCATGCTGCAGCAGGTGGGCGCGGTGGCCGCCGGCGCGACCGACTTGTTGCCGCTGTCGGGCTCGTTCTTCAGCGCCACGGGAACCAGCGCCAACCTCGGCAGCTTTGGCACGGCGACGCCCTACGCCATCGCCCTCGGCAACATCAGCACCCAGAAGACGCGCAACAACCCGCCTGAATTCAAGCTGTACGGCGTGGACCCGACCCGCTACGCCCTGGTCACGTATGACCTGCTGACGCAAGGTGCCAACGAGGCCCCGCTCCCCCTGGCAGACGGTGTCGTGGCCATGCGTGCGGTCTACGGCATCGACATCGACGGTGACGGCGACCAAGACGCTTGGCAGGCCCCCACCGGCGCCTTTGCAAGTGCCGCCCTGCTCAATGGTTCGGCCGCCTCCCAGTCCCTGCTGCGGCAGATCGTCTCGGTCCGGGTCGGTCTCATCATGCGCACGTCGCTGCTCGAGAAGGAGGCGGTCAATCCCGCCGGCACCGAGGTCGAGCTGTTCAAGGACATCGACATGTCCGTCAAGCGTGAACTCACGGGCGACGAACTGTACGCCCGCCACCGCACGGTCGAAATCACCATCCCGCTTCGGAACGTCCTCCTCTTATGAAATCCATCCTCATGCGTCCTGCCGGTGCTTGCACACCCCGCGGGCAGCGCGGCGTCGTGCTGCTGTTCGCGCTGATCGCCCTGGCCATCATGATGATTGCGAGCGTGGCCCTCGTCCGCTCGTTCAACAGCAGCATGTACACGTCCGGCAACGTCGCGTTCAAGCGCGACATGCAGAACCAGGCCCAGCGCGCCGTCACGGCGGCACTTGCGACAGTCCAGGGAACCGGCGCCCTGATCACGCCACTCGCCCGGTCGACGGCCAAGGCGCAATACAACTACAGCGCCACATCGCTCGAAACCACCGCGGAAGGCATTCCGAAGGTGTTGCTGATCGACGCCGAAACCTTCGACCAGACCTGGACCGCCGGTGCCATCGTGCCAGCGGACCAGGGCATCACCATCCGCTACGTGGTAGACCGCCTCTGCAACAGCGAGGGCCTCGACACCGACCTCGGCGCCGCCCGATGCCAGATCGTCGGCCCCCCCCAGAAGGGCGGGAGCGGCTCGCACCTGATCAATCCGGAAGACACCTCTTCCAGTGGCGGCGGTTCGCTACAACTCCAGATCGTGTACCGCATCAGCGTTCGGGTGGATGGGCCGCGCAACTCGCAGTCCTTCTACCAATCCACGTTCACCATGTAATCCGAGAGCACCTGTCATGAGCACCCACGCGACGACCTCGATCTGCCGTCCACCTTCGGCATGGTACCGGCCCGTCCGCAGCACCCTTGTGTCGCTGCTATGTGTCGGCATTGCCCTGCCCGGTTTCGCGACTACACCCCTGGCCGACCAGCCGCTGTTCTCCAACACCACCGTGCCGGGCAACGTGGCACTGGCGCTGTCCGTGGAATACCCGACCGCCATCCGTGCCGCGCATACGAACACCACGTACGCGACCACCACGGAATACCTCGGGTACTTCGACCCGAACAAGTGCTACACGTACAACAACGGCGCCACCGACAACGACCGCTATTTCATTCCGGCCGGCACCACCACGACCCGCTCTTGCACGGGCAAGTGGAGCGGCAACTTCCTGAACTGGGCCACGATGCAGACCATCGACCCGTTCCGCTGGGCCCTGACGGGCGGCTACCGCTTCCGTGACGAAACGACGCTGACGGTGCTCGAGCGCGCCTGGCAGTCCGGACAGGACAACAGTCTGTCGCCCAACAAGACCCTGGACGCAGCCCTGGTCCCTGGCGCCACCCCGTTCGACGGCGCCAACAGCCTCAAGATCCGAGTCGCCAATCTTGGCAACAAGTTCCGGTTCACCGGGAACAACGGCGCGAACGCGGTCAACGGTGCCACGGTCTCGCCGTTCGTCAACACCCCCGACAACACCACGTTGTTCGAGGCGTTCGCCCGGGTCAAGGTGTGCGATTCCAGCTCCTCCGCAGGAGGTGTCGAAAGCAACTGCAAGCAGTACGGCACCAACTGGAAGCCGGAAGGCCTGATCCAGCAGTACGCCAGCCGCATGCGGTTCAGCGCCTTCGGCTACATGAACCAGCAGGACGGCAACTCCCGGGACGGCGGTGTGCTGCGTGCACGCCAGAAGTTCGTGGGCCCGACGCAACCGGTGCCGGGCCTCCCGGCTACGACCAACCCGAAGTCGGAGTGGAACACCACCACCGGCGTGTTCGAACTGAACCCGGACGCCTCCGACGCGAGCGACACCAATGCGTTGTTCCGCCCCAGCACGAACGTGGCCAACAGCGGGGTGATGAACTACCTGAACAAGTTCGGTGAGATCACGCCCGGCAACTACCGGTCCAACGATCCGGTCAGCGAGTTGTACTACGCTGCGATCCGCTACTTCCGCAACCTGGGCAACGTGCCGGAATGGAGCAACATCGCCACCGGCACGGCCGCGGCCACGGTCACGGCACGCCTGGACGGGTTCCCGGTCATCACCACGTGGGACGATCCAATCCAGTACTCCTGCCAGCGCAACTTCATCCTCGGCATCGGTGACGTCTACACCCACGCCGACAAAAACGTTCCCGGCAACACCAACAACGCCGACGAGCCGGCAATGCCGTCCGCGGTGATCGCCGACTCGGCTGTCGATGCCGTCGCGGCCACGAACAAGGTGGGCGTGATGCAGGGCCTGGGGACGAACTACGGCACCACCTACAACATCAACGGTTGCTGCAGCAACAACGCTGGCCGGATGGCGGGCCTTGCCTACTGGGCGAACACCCAGGACATCCGTCCTGACGTCGCATCGGACACGAAGACCACGGGCAAGCAGACCATCCAGACGTACTGGGTGGACGTGCTCGAAAAGCCCTTCTCGCCGAACAACCAGTTCTACCTGGCAGCCAAGTATGGTGGTTTCGACGTGCCGGACGGCTATGACTTCAACCGCACCACGGCGCTCGACAGGACGTGGTGGAACAAGACCGCCGACACGGTGGGACCTTCGTCGAGCGGCACGTTCCAGGATCGTCCTGACAACTATTTCACGGCCGGCCGACCCGACCAGATGGTGGCCGGCCTGAACAAGGTGTTCGCCAGCATCGCCGCTCAACTCCGCGCCTACACCACCTCGTTCGCCGTGCCGGTGCCCCAGGTGGAGTCGTCGGGTGGCTTCAGCTACAGCAGCCGCTACGACTCGACGAACTGGACCGGCGAAGTCTCCAGTTCCAGTGTCGCGTTCGATACCACCACGGGCCAACCCACCACCACGGACCTCTGGAACTTCAGTGACCGCCTGGCCGCGCAGCTGTCAGGCACCGGGTGGAACACCGGCCGTCGCATGGTGACGCGCAATACCGAAACCGGCGCTGCCGTTGCGTTCCGCGCCGCGAACCTGTCCACCGCCCAACTCACTGCGCTCAACACCACCTACCGCACGGGCAACGACAGCACGGACTACCTGAACTACCTGCGCGGCGAACGCACCTACGAACTGAGCTCTGCCACTGCGGCCAACCGCTTCTATCGCACCCGCACGTCGCTGGTCGGTGACATCGTCGGTTCCAAGGCCCGCCCGGTGGGGCCGCCCAACCTCACGCTGTCCGAATCCATCAACCCGGGATACGCCGCCTTCAAGGCCGCGCACGCGTCGCGTACCACGATGGTCTATGCAGGGTCCAACGCGGGCGTGATGCACGCCATCATCGGGTCGACGGCCTCAACTCCGGCCGCCTCCGACGGCACCGAGTTGTTCGCCTATGTCCCGGGTGCGCTCTACCAGGGCCCCACGGCCACGCCGAACATCAACGGCCTGGCCGCCCTCGGCAACCCGCAGTTCCTGCATCACTACTACGTGAACGCCACCCCGCAGGTGTACGACGTCGACCTCAACCGCACCGGTGGGTCAACCAACGCCACCACGTCCGACTGGCGCTCGCTGCTCATCGGCGGACTCGGCAAGGGTGGTCGCAGCTACTACGCGATCGACGTGACCGACCCGTCCAGCATGACCAGCGAGTCCGCCGTCGCATCGAAGGTGATGTGGGAGTTCACCGACCCCGACCTCGGCTACACCTTCGGCGAACCGGCTGTGATCAAGACACGCAAGTACGGCTGGGTCGTCGTGCTGGTGTCCGGGTACAACAACACCGATGGCCGCGGCTACTTCTTCTTCGTCAACCCGCGCACCGGTGCGTTGCTCGAGAAAGTCTCCACCGGTTCCGGCAGCGCCACGGCAAGTGCGGGCCTGGCCCACGTGAACACTTACGTGAACGACCGGTCAGACGCGACGGCCGATGCCGCCTATGCCGGCGATCTCAACGGCAACGTCTGGCGTGTCGACCTGCGGCCCACGACGGGCAACTACGCTGCCCCGACGCTGATCGCGGTAGTGACCGACCCCGATGGCACGACCCAGCCGATCACCTCGCGCCCGCGCGTGGAGATCCAGTCGTCCAACCTGAAGCGCTACATCATGTTCGGCACCGGCCGCTTGCTGGATGACGCCGACATCGGCAGCACGCAGAACCAGTCCTTCTACGCGATCACCGACGGCGTCGCATCGCGCTTCAACGCCAATGCCTCCGACCTGCCCGTCCGGCGCGGCCGCATGACGCTCAATTCGGACCCGCTCGTCGGCGTGACCAACGCGACGGCCGACGCCCTGGGCTGGTTCATCAACCTGGGACGCGGCAACAGCAACATCGGATGGCGAGTCGTCTCCGAGCCGGCCATTTATGCCCCGCTCGACTTGGTAGCGTTCTCCTCGGTGCTGCCAAACGGCGACGCCTGCAACCCGGCCGGTTTCAGCCGCGTCTATGCACTGAACTACGGTACGGGTGCCAGCGTGCTCACGAGCGGTGTCAACAGCTCGACGACGATCGCGTACGCCACGTTCAACGGCGCGGTGACGGACATCCAGTTCCTGAGCCAACGCACCGGGACGGGCAACACACCGCGCCTCATCGTGGGCACGGACCAGGGTGAAGTGAAGTCCCTCCCGGGCAACTTCACGAAGACCACCTCGCTGCGCGTGCTGAACTGGCGCGAACTGAAGGTGACGAACTGAGGCAGAGACCGGCCACCGGCCGCGGCCAGCGTGGGTAGGTCCGCAAGGATTCACCCACAGGCCCGACCCCAACAAAATGGCGCCCCGCGGGGCGCCATTTTTCTTGGGGACTCGCCAGGCCGCGGGCAACGCGGCGACTGGCAGTGGGCTTCAGCGAGGCAGGTCGCTCACACCCATCAGGAACTCATCCACCGAACGCGCTGCCTGGCGCCCTTCGCGGATGGCGCGAACCACCAGCGACTGGCCATAGCGGACGTCCCCAGCGGCGAACACCTTCGCAACGTTCGTGGCATAACCGCCCACGAACTCGGTGCTGGCCTTCGCGTTGCCACGGGCGTCCTTGTCGACACCAAACGCTTCCAGCACGCTCGCCACCGGGCTCACGAAGCCCATCGCCAGGAAAACCAGCTCAGCTGGCAGCACCTGCTCGGAGCCAGCCACTTCGGTCATCTTGCCGTTGGCCCACTCGACACGCACGGTCTTCAGGGCCTTGAGCTTGCCCTTTTCCTTGCCTTCACCGCCGATGAATTCCTTCGTGGCGATGGCGAACTCGCGTTCGCAGCCTTCCTCGTGGCTGGAGCTGGTGCGCAGCTTGAGCGGCCAGTACGGCCACACGAGCGATTTGTTTTCCTGCTCCGGAGGCATCGGGGTCAGCTCGAACTGGGTCACGCTGGTAGCGCCCTGGCGGTTGCTGGTGCCCACGCAGTCGCTGCCGGTGTCACCGCCACCGATCACGATCACACGCTTGCCTTCGGCGCGCAGTTGCGCCTTGACCTTGTCGCCCGCGTTGACCTTGTTCTGCTGGGGCAGGAACTCCATCGCGAAGTACACGCCCTCGAGGTCACGGCCGGGCACCGGCAGGTCGCGCGGCTGTTCGGCGCCGCCAGCCAGCAGCACGGCGTCGAACTGCGACTTCAGGTCGTCGGGCGACACAGTCTCCGTGGCCCAGTTGGTGACCTTGCTGCCTTCGGGCAACGCACCCACCATCACGCCGGTGCGGAAGGTCACGCCTTCGGCCTTCATCTGGTCGACGCGGCGATCGATGTGCGACTTCTCCATCTTGAAGTCGGGGATGCCGTAGCGCAGCAGGCCACCGGCACGGTCATTCTTCTCGAACACCGTGACGTCGTGGCCCGCACGGGCCAGCTGCTGCGCAGCGGCCAGGCCGGCGGGGCCGGAGCCCACTACCGCCACCTTCTTGCCCGTCTTGACCTTGGCCGGGCGCGGCTGGACCCAGCCCTCGGCCCAGGCGCGGTCGATGATGGCGTGCTCGATGCTCTTGATGCCGACGGGGTCGTCGTTCACGTTGAGCGTGCAGGCCGCTTCGCACGGCGCCGGGCAGATGCGGCCCGTGAACTCCGGGAAGTTGTTCGTCGAGTGCAGCACCTCGATCGCGTTCTTCCAGTCGTCGCGGTAAACGAGGTCGTTGAAGTCCGGGATGATGTTGTTGACGGGGCAGCCGTTGTTGCAGAACGGCGTGCCGCAGTCCATGCAACGTGCGCCCTGGATCTTCGCCTCGTCGGTCTTCAGCCCGATGACGAATTCCTTGTAGTTCTTGACGCGGTCCTGAACGGGGGCGTACCCCTCTTCAAGACGCTCGTACTCCATGAAGCCGGTGACTTTTCCCATGATGCTTGATGACTCCTGGCGTGTGCGGGTTCAGGCCTTCGCGCGGCTCTTGCCGCCGGCGGGCTTGTCGGATGCCTTGGCCTTGGCGATGGTCTCGCCGGCCTGGCGGGCGGCGTGCATTTCGCCGAGCGCGCGCTTGTATTCGTTCGGGAAGACCTTGACGAACTTGCCGCGCGACTCCGCCCAGCTGTCGAGGATCTCGCGGGCGCGCAGGCTGCCCGTCCAGCGGTGGTGGTCCTCGAGGAGCTTCCTCAGCATGGCCTCGTCGGCCTGGCCCTGGTGCCACGTGGCCTTGTCGCCGGTGGCTTCCTGTTCCTTGACCGTGAGCACCTTGTCGAGCGACACCATCGAGGTGTTGCAACGGCTGGCGAACTGGCCATCCTCGTCGTACACGTAGGCCACGCCGCCGCTCATGCCGGCGGCGAAGTTGCGGCCCGTCTTGCCGAGCACGGCGACGGTGCCACCCGTCATGTACTCGCACCCGTGGTCGCCAGTGCCTTCGACCACCGCCGTGGCGCCCGACAGGCGCACGGCGAAGCGTTCGCCACCCACGCCACGGAAGAACGCCTCACCGCTGGTGGCGCCGTAAAGCACGGTGTTGCCGACGATGATGTTGCGCGCCGCGTCGCCGCGGAAGTCGATGCTCGGACGCACGATGACGCGCCCGCCCGACAGGCCCTTGCCGGTGTAGTCGTTCGCGTCACCGATCAGGTACAGCGTGATGCCCTTGGCCAGGAACGCGCCGAAGCTCTGGCCGCCGGTGCCTTCGAGTTGCATGAAGATCGTGTGATCCGGCAGGCCCTCGGGATGGCGGCGCACCAGTTCGCCCGACAGCATGGCGCCCACCGTGCGGTTGACGTTGCGCGTCTCGGCGATGAACTGCACCTTCTCGCCGCGCTCGAGCGCGGGCAGGCACTTCTCGATCAGCTTGACGTCGAGCGCACGGTCGAGGCCGTGGTCCTGGGTGTCGACCTGGCGGCGGGCCACTTCCGCCGGCGCACTGGGCAGGTGGAAGATGCGGCTGAAGTCGAGGCCCTTGGCCTTCCAGTGCGCGATGCCCTTGCGGGTGTCGAGCAGGTCGGCGCGGCCCACCAGGTCGTCGAACTTGCGGATGCCCAGTTGCGCCATGATCTGGCGGGCTTCCTCGGCCACGAAGAAGAAGTAGTTGACGACGTGTTCCGGGCGGCCCTGGAATTTCTGGCGCAGCACCGGATCCTGCGTGGCCACCCCCACCGGGCAGGTGTTCAGGTGGCACTTGCGCATCATGATGCAGCCTTCGACCACCAGCGGTGCGGTGGCAAAGCCGAATTCATCGGCGCCCAGTAGCGCACCGATGACCACGTCGCGGCCGGTCTTCATCTGACCGTCGGCCTGCAGGCGGATGCGGCCGCGCAGGCGGTTCAGCACCAGGGTCTGCTGCGTCTCGGCCAGGCCCAGTTCCCACGGCGTACCGGCATGCTTGATGCTCGACCACGGCGAGGCACCCGTGCCACCGTCGTGGCCAGCGATCACGATGTGGTCGGCCTTCGCCTTGGCCACGCCGGTGGCGATGGTGCCCACGCCCACTTCGGACACGAGCTTCACGCTGATGTCAGCGCGCTTGTTCGCGTTTTTCAGGTCGTGGATGAGCTGCGCCAGATCTTCGATGGAGTAGATGTCGTGGTGCGGCGGCGGGGAGATGAGGCCCACGCCCGGCACGGAATAGCGCAGCTTGCCGATGTACTCGGACACCTTGCCACCCGGCAGTTGGCCGCCCTCGCCCGGCTTGGCGCCCTGGGCCATCTTGATCTGGATCTGGTCGGCCGACGACAGGTACTCGGCGGTCACGCCGAACCGGCCCGAGGCCACCTGCTTGATCTTCGAACGCAGCGAGTCGCCTGCGTTGAGTTCGTAGTCGACCTGGACATCGCCTCCGGGCATCAACTCGCTGATCTTCGCGCCCTGGACGATGGGGATTCCCTTGAGCTCGTTGCGATAACGGGTAGGGTCTTCGCCGCCTTCACCGGTGTTCGATTTGCCGCCGATGCGGTTCATCGCGACGGCCAGCGTGGCGTGGGCTTCGGTGCTGATGGAGCCCAGCGACATGGCGCCGGTGGCAAACCGCTTGACGATGTCGGCCGCCGATTCGACTTCGTCGAGCGGGATGGCCTTGCTCGGGTCGAGCTTGAACTCGAACAGGCCGCGCAGCGTCAGGTGACGGCGCGACTGGTCGTTGATGATCTGCGCGTATTCCTTGTAGGTGTCGAACTTGTTCGCGCGGGTGCTGTGCTGCAGCTTCGCGATCGCGTCCGGCGTCCACATGTGTTCCTCGCCGCGCACACGCCAGGCGTATTCGCCACCCGCGTCGAGCATGCCGGCCAGCACCGGGTCGTCACCGAAGGCGGCCTTGTGCATGCGCAGCGCTTCCTCGGCCACGTCGAACACGTCGATGCCACCCACCTGGCTGGCGGTGCCACGGAAGAACTTGTCGATCAGCGCCTTCTCGAGGCCGATGGCCTCGAACAGCTGCGCACCGCAGTAGGACATGTACGTGGACACGCCCATCTTCGACATGATCTTCGACAGGCCCTTGCCGATGGCCTTCACGTAGTTGTAGATGGCCTTGTCGGCCGACAGGTCGCCCGGAAGCTCCTTGTGCATGCCGGCGAGGGTTTCCATCGCGAGGTACGGGTGCACGGCTTCCGCGCCATAGCCCGCCAGCACGGCAAAGTGGTGCACTTCGCGGGCCGAACCGGTTTCGACAACCAGGCCGGCCGTGGTGCGCAGGCCCTCGCGCACCAGGTGCTGGTGCACGGCGGACAGTGCCAGCAACGCCGGGATGGCCACGTTGTCGCGGTCCATGTGGCGGTCGCTGATGATCAGGATGTTGTGGCCACCCTTGATGGCGTCCACCGACTCGGCGCACAGCGACGCGAGCTTGGCCTCCACGCCCTCGTCGCCCCAGGCGAGCGGGTACGTGATGTTGAGCTCGTAGCTCTTGAACTTGCCGTAGGTGTACTTGCCGATCTCGCGCAGGCGCTCCATGTCGGCGAAGTCGAGCACGGGCTGCGACACCTCGAGCCGCATCGGCGGGTTCACCGCGTTGATGTCGAGCAGGTTGGGTTTCGGGCCGATGAACGAGACGAGCGACATCACCACCGCTTCGCGGATGGGGTCGATGGGCGGGTTCGTGACCTGGGCGAACAGCTGCTTGAAGTAGTTGTACAGCGGCTTGTTCTTGTCCGACAGCACCGCGAGCGGCGAGTCGTTGCCCATCGACCCCGTGCCTTCTTCGCCGGCCTGGGCCATCGGGCTCATCAGGAACTTGATGTCTTCCTGCGTGTAGCCGAAGGCCTGCTGGCGGTCGAGCAGGGCTTCGCTGAACTGGCTGGCGGTGCCGGTGGCGTCGATCGAGTCGAGGCGCACGCGCACGTTCTCGATCCACTGGCGGTACGGCTTGGCCAGGGCAAACTGGTTCTTCAGTTCCTCGTCCTCGATGATGCGGCCCTGCTCGAAGTCGATCAGGAACATCTTGCCCGGCTGCAGGCGCCACTTCTTGATGATCTTGTTCTCGGGGATCATCGGCAGCACGCCGGATTCCGAGGCCATCACCACGAGGTCGTCGTCGGTGACGATGTAGCGCGACGGACGCAGGCCATTGCGGTCGAGCGTGGCGCCGATCTGGCGGCCGTCGGTGAACACCATCGACGCCGGGCCGTCCCACGGCTCGAGCATTGCGGCATGGTATTCGTAGAACGCGCGGCGACGGTCGTCCATGGTCGCGTGCTGCTCCCAGGCTTCCGGGATCATCATCATGGCGGCGTGGGCGAGCGAGTACCCGCTCATCGTCAGCAGCTCGAGCGCGTTGTCGAACGTGGCGGTGTCGGACTGGCCTTCGAAGCTGATGGGGTACAGCTTCTGCAGGTCGTCGCCCAGCACCGGCGACTTCATCACGCCTTCGCGGGCGCGCATCCAGTTGAAGTTGCCCTTGACGGTGTTGATCTCGCCGTTGTGGGCCACCATCCGGTACGGGTGGGCCAGCGGCCACTCGGGGAAGGTGTTCGTGGAAAAACGCTGGTGCACGAGGGCCAGCGCCGAGGTGGCGCGCGGGTCCTGCAGGTCCTTGTAGTACTTGCCCACCTGGTCGGCGAGCAGCAGGCCCTTGTAGATGATGGTGCGGCAGCTCATGCTGGGCACGTAGTACTCGTGGCTGTGCGTGAGCTTGAGGCGCTGGATGGCGCTCGAGGCCGTCTTGCGGATCACGTAGAGCTTGCGTTCGAGCGCGTCGGGCACGATGACGTCCGGGCCGCGGCCGATGAACACCTGGCGGATGATCGGCTCTTTCTCGCGCACCGTGGGCGACATCGGCATCTCGGCATCGACCGGCACGTCGCGCCAGCCCAGCAGCACCTGCCCCTCGGCCTTGATGGCACGCTCGACGGCCTGTTCGCAAGCGAGGCGGGAGGCGTGTTCCTTCGGCAGGAAGATCATGCCCACGCCGTATTCGCCCGGGGGCGGCAGCGTGACGCCCTGGGCTGCCATTTCCTCGCGATAGAACTCGTCGGGGATCTGGATCAGGATGCCGGCGCCGTCGCCCATCAGGGCATCGGCACCCACGGCACCCCGGTGGTCCAGGTTCTCGAGGATCTTCAGGCCCTGCTCGACGATGCTGTGGGCCTTGTGGCCCTTGATGTGCGCCACGAACCCGACACCGCAGGCGTCGTGTTCGTTCGTGGGGTCGTAGAGGCCGTGTTCGGCGGCGGCCTGGCGTTCAGCGGCGGTGGCGGTGCCTGGGATGGCCTGGGTCATGGCGCACTCCATGTCATGAAAATGGGGATTGCCGAGGATACTGCAGCGAACCCCTCAAGACAACGCAAACAATTGGGGTCTGTCACCAATTAAATGTTGACGATTCTGCTGCGCAATTAATTGGGGACATATCAAGCGCTGCCCGACGATTTCGGTGGGCGGCCTCGTTTCAGCGGCACGAGGCGCCGGGTTGTCTGTCCCGCCAGGCTTTCGATGAACCGCGGCGACCCGAGCGGCCACCCCTTGTGGACCCCTTCCTCCAGCACCGCGCGCTGGCGCGCCGGCAGCCCGGCCGACAGCAATGCGCGGTACGCTGCCTCCCGATCGAACGGCGTGTTGCCGAGCGCCCAGAACACCGGATGGTCGGCGACCAGCGAGTCTTGACGCCGGCCGAGGTGATGCCCTCGGCTCGACGCGGCTTCCGCGTCGGCCACTGCGGCACCTCCCGCCCAGTTCGCCTCGTCCTCGACGTAGCACATCGCTTCAAGCAAATGGCGTTCCGGCTCGATCACGGTCGCGCGGAACCGCCCTTCCCACAGTCCGCCGGTACGGGCATGGCGGCGATTGAACGCACCGCCGTACCGACGCCCGAGCGACTGCATCATCCGCCCGAGCGCCTCTGCCGTGGCTGGCGTGGCAAGCAGCCTCACCTCGCCGTCGAGCAACCCATAGGCATGCAGCGCGACACCTTCCGCGCGCGCAGCCTCGCCCAGAAGGTTGCGAAAGAGGGTACGGTCGGAGTCGTCCACGAATACGGCCTGCTGGTGGTGGCTGCGCTGCACCAGCAGGTGCGGCACCCCACCGACGCTCAGTCGCGGAAGCCGGGCCATGCTCGCCCGCCGTCAGTCGAACAGGCGGCGCCCGGTCAGGCGCTCGTGTTCGCGCAGCGCGAAGCGGTCCGTCATGCCGGCGATGTAGTCGGCCAACGCGCGCGGCAGGTCGCCTCCGGGGGCAAGCGATGCGGGCGGTTCGACCTGGTACGCGGCGAACAGTTCGCGGATCACGTCCTTCGCACGCCCCGTGGTGTCGGCCACTTGCGGATGGCGGTACAGGTTGTCGCGCAGAAACCGTTTCAGGGCCACGCCTTCCTCGGCCATCTCGGCGGAGAACGACACCAGCGGGCGACCCCGCCGGACGTCGTCGACGTCCCGGGGCGCAGCGATCGCCAATGCCTGCCCCGTGGTGCGCAACACGTCGTACACCTGCTCTGACAACATGCGCCTGATCGACTCGAACAGCAACCGCCGCCCCTTTAGACCCGGATGCTGCGCCAGCGCCTCCCGCAGGAAGCGCCGGAACAGCGGCACCTCCTCCACCTGCTCGAGCGACAGCAGGCCGGAGCGCACGCCGTCGTCCACGTCGTGGGCGTTGTAGGCGATCTCGTCAGCCAGGTTGCACAACTGGGCTTCGAGACTCGGCTGTTGCCGCGCGAGGAAGCGATGCCCCACGCCACCGGGCTCTCGCGCCTCCAGGCGCCGCGCGTTGGCCGCCGAACAGTGCTTGAGGATGCCCTCGCGGGTCTCGAAACAGAGGTTCAGGCCGTCATGGTCGGGGTAACGTTCTTCCAGGCTGTCGACGACCCGCAGGCTCTGGAGGTTGTGCTCGAAGCCCCCGGATTCCGGCGCGGCAGCCAGGAGGCACTCGTTCAGGGCGTCCTGGCCCGCATGTCCGAACGGCGTGTGCCCAAGATCGTGCGCAAGCGCGATCGCTTCGACCAGGTCTTCGTTCAGTCCCAGCGTGCGCGCGATCGAGCGCCCGAGCTGAGCCACTTCCAGGGAATGGGTCAGCCGGGTACGGAACAGGTCGCCCTCATGGTTCAGGAACACCTGGGTCTTGTAGACCAGACGCCGGAACGCCGTGCTGTGGACGATGCGATCCCGGTCCCGCTGGAAGTCGCTGCGCGTGGGCGCCGGGGCCTCCGCATGGCGGCGGCCCCGCGATTGCTCGGGAGCGCAGGCGTACGGCTGCAGCATCGCTTCGGGCCGGTGTGCGTAGCCGTCAGCCGGTGTGCGCGGCCAGCACGTCACGGACCACGGCATCCGGTGCCGGCCGCACCGAGGCCTGGCCGGGTTGGTCGATCACGACAAAGCGGATCTCTCCGCCCTCGGCCTTCTTGTCCACGCGCATGAACTCGAGGTAACGGTCCGCGCCGAGCGCAGGACCCCTCACAGGCAGCCGCGCGCGTTCGATCAAGCGTGTCAGGCGATCGACATAAGCGCGGTCGATCAAGCCCAACCGGCAGGACAGGTCGGCCGCCATGACCATGCCGCACCCCACGCCCTCGCCGTGCAACCAGGCGCCATATCCCATGCCCGCTTCGATCGCGTGGCCGAAGGTGTGGCCGAAGTTCAGGATGGCGCGCAAGCCAGACTCCCGCTCGTCCTGGCCCACCACCCACGCCTTGATTTCGCAGGAACGTTTGACCGCGTAGGCCAGGGCCTTCTTGTCGCGCGCCCACAGCGCGTCGAGGTTGTCTTCGATCCAGGTCAGGAAGACATCGTCGGCGATGGGGCCGTACTTGATGACTTCGGCCAGGCCCGCCGCCAACTCGCGGTCGGGCAATGTGTCCAGCGTGTCGAGGTCGGCGATCACCCGCTGAGGCTGGTAGAAGGCCCCGATCATGTTCTTGCCCAGCGGGTGGTTGATGGCCGTCTTGCCTCCCACCGAGGAGTCCACCTGGGCAAGCAGCGTGGTGGGCACTTGCACGAACGGCACCCCCCGCATGTAGCTGGCGGCAGCAAAACCGGTGATGTCACCCACGACACCACCGCCCAGGGCGAACAACACGGTCTTCCGATCGAGGCCCGCGCCGAGAAGACGATCGAAAATGGCGTTGAGGGACGCCCAGTCCTTATGCGCCTCGCCGTCTTCCAGTTCGATGGTGACGACCGCGCTGTAGGTGGCCGTCAGGCGTTGCTGGAGGCGGGCCGCGTACAAGGGCGCTACGGTGCGGTTCGTGACGATGACGGCGGTCGCGGCCTTGGGCAAGTCGGCGAAGGCCGAGCTACTGTCGAGAAGGCCTGCACCAATCAGGATGTCGTATCGCCGGTCACCGAGGTCGATGCCGACCACGTCGGGGAAAATGTCGTTCATGCCACGGAGTTTAGCGGGCCGCTCGTTTCATCCCGCGGGCGGTGGGGTTGGTTCCGTGGGGGCAGAAGCCATCTCGTCCGCACCCACGATGCCCATCAGTTCGAGCTGCATCATGAGCATGTTGACGAGCGCTGGCACCGACGGACGACCGGTGTCGATGACGAAGTGGGCGACCGACTGGTAGAGCGGATCACGTTCCGAATGCATCTCGCGCAACCGCGCCAGCGGGTCGCGCACTTGCAGCAGGGGGCGCTGGGTGTCGTGGCGCAGTCGGCGATAGAGCTCCTCCGGCGTGGAGCGGAGGTAGATCACGTGGCACTCGGCATGCAGCACGAGGCGATTGGCTTCGCGGAGGGTGGCCCCGCCGCCAGTGGCCAGCACGAGGCCGCGCGGCACGCTCAACTCGGCGATCACCTGGGACTCGATGTCCCGGAAGGCGGCCTCTCCCTCTTGCTCGAAGAAGCTGCGAATCGAACGCGCGATGCGCTGTTCGATCACCGTGTCACTGTCGACGAACGTTCGACGCAACCGCTTCGCCAGGTGGCGACCGACGGTGGACTTGCCACCGCCAGGAAGGCCGACCAGTGCGATGTTTCTTGCGTGAGACACGGTCGATGAACGCTGGGGAGATGCCCCCCATGAAGAGCCAAGCGGTCCGCTCGACCGCAAGAATGGCTGCCCGGGGATCAGGTGCCCTTGCTGTTGACAGTCAGATTGATCGTGCGCCCGAGCGCATCAACCACGGTGACGATGCCAGGAGAGAAACAGCCGCCGAGAAGCGACACAGTGAAGCTGCCGTTCTTGGGGACCGTGGACTTGTCCACCTTCATCACATCGGGAAAGGTGTTGTTCAGCTGGTACGGCGCTGCACCACCATAGACATACACCGTGGCGACGTTATCCACGGCACCGCAGGCGGCCGTCGTCCAATTCTGCGTGACTTCGGCCGGAGAAATGCTGAAGACCACATCGGCCCCAGCTTCGTCTTCACCACCACCGCCGCAAGAAGCCAGGACGGCAAGGCTGGCCAACAGGAGTGGCATGCGGACATAGCGCGTCAGTTTCATTGAATCACCTGTGCAATCTGAATGTTCGTTTGTTTCGAGCCGGAGTATCGCCTGCGCTGCAAGAGATCAGCGAGCGGCCGACGAGCGATCGTTCACCACCTTCGGCGTGATGAAGATCAGCAGTTCGGTCTTGCTGGTGTTGCGCGTCTTGGTGCGGAACAATGCGCCCAGGTAGGGAATGTCCCCGAGGAATGGGACCTTCGTGACGTCGTCACGCTCTTCCTGCGTGAAGATGCCGCCGATCACCACCGTGCCACCGTTCTCGACCAAAACCTGCGTGCGAACATGTTTGGTGTTGATCGCAAGGCCGGCGGCCGTGATGCGGCCGACGCTGTCCTTGTTGACATCGACGTCCAGGATCACGTTGCCTTCAGGCGTGATCTGAGGAATCACTTCCAGCTTCAGGTTGGCCTTGCGGAACTGCAGCGCGGTGGCACCGCTGGACGTGGCGATCTGGTACGGCAGTTCTTCGCCTTGCTCGATCAGTGCCTTCACCTGGTCGGCGGTGATGACACGCGGGCTGGAGACGATGCGGCCCTTGCCGTCGGCCTCGAGCGCCGACAACTCCAGGTTCAGGTAGCGGCCTGCGGCAGCACTGAACAGCGACAGCGCGAACGACGAGGCGCTGTAGTCGTTGAAACCGTTGGCGGGCAGTTGGACGAACTGGGTATCGGTGTAATCAATTTCGTCGAGCTTGACCTGTCCGGTGTAACCACCAACCGCGTTGATGTTGCCGGACATGGTGACCCGGTTGTCACCACCCACGTTGTAGCCGGGCACACCGCCTCGCGCCAGTCGATTGTCGGTGGCGCCCAACTTCACGCCCAGCGAACGACCGAACGTGTCCACCGCCTCAACAATGCGGGCTTCGATCAGCACTTGGCGCACGGGGATGTCGATCTTGGCGATCAGGGCCTGGATTTCCTCGAGCTTCGCCGGGATGTCCGTGACGAAGAGCTGGTTCGTGCGGCTTTCGAAGATCACGCTGCCTCGCGCGGTGATGATCTTGGTGCCGCTGCCTGCGCCGCCGCTCGATTGACCCGTCAGACCCTTGGCCACCTCTTCGGCCTTGGTGTAGTTGAGCTGGAACGACTGGGTGCGAACCGGCTCGAGGCTCGCAATCTGGGCTTTGGCCTCGAGATCGACCTTCTCCTTGGCCGCGAGCTCATCCTTCGGCGCGATCAGGATCACGTTGCCGGACTTGCGGAGCCCGAGGCCCTTGGCCTGCAGGATGATGTCGAGCGCTTGGTCCCAAGGGACGTCCTTGAGGCGCAGCGTCACGTTGCCGGTGACGGTGTCACTCGTCACGACGTTGAAGTTTGTGAAGTCGGCGATGACCTGCAGCAAGGCGCGGACTTCGATGTTCTGGAAGTTCAGCGAGAGCTTTTCACCGGTGTAGCCCGGGCCTTGCACCAGCTTGTTCGGGTCAACCTTCTGCGTGCGAACTTCGAGCACGAACTGGTTGTCGGTCTGGTATGCGCTGTGCTCCCAGTTGCCGCGCGGCTCGACCACCAGGCGCACACGGTCACCGCTCTGGAAAGCCGACACGGCGTTCACCGGCGTGCCGAAGTCGGTCACATCGAAGCGGCGGCGCAGGCTTTCCGGCAGCGTGGAGCGCAGGAATTCGACGACGAGGGTCTGCCCTTGCTGACGGATGTCGACACCGACCTGGTTGTTCGGGAGGTCGACCACGACCCGGCCGGCGCCATCCTGACCGCGGCGGAAGTCGATGTTCTTCAGCGACACCTGCGACTGGTTCAGGTTCTCGGCGAAACGGACCGGCTCGGCATTGGAAGCCGCCACGCTGGCGTTCGCACCGGACGGTGCAGGACCATTGTCGATCGTGACGATCAGCACCTTGCCCTGGATCTGCGCACGGTAGTTGGCCGCCTGTTTCAGGCTGACCACCAGGCGCGTGCGCTCACCGCCTTGCGCGATGCTCACGCCGCGGACGTTGCCTTGGTTGATGTCGACCGTGGACTTGCCGATGGCATTGGTGACGCCCGGCAAGTCGAGCGCGATGCGAGGAGGCGTCTGCACGGTGAACCCCGCCGGAACGGCGGTCAACGGCTCCGACAGTTCGATGCGAATCACATCGGAACCGCCTTGCGACGCGCCATTGATCGACTGGATGGTGTTTTGCGCCCACGCCGACACGGACGTGCCGAAGAACAACGCGATGGCGACTGCGCGCGCCCGCCACTTAATCATCATTTGATTCTCCTGCATGTTCTTCATCGCGCATTCTCCTGAAGCTGGAGGGAGCTGATGCGCTCGGTCCATTCGCCTGCTGCGTCCTGCACGATCTCTCGGTAGGTCACTTCCGTTTCGGTGATCGACCGGATCTTTCCGTAGTTCTGGCCGATGTAGTCACCGACCTTGACCTGGTAGAGCAACTTGTCAACCCGCAGCAACGCTTGTGGGCGTGCTTGTTTCGTGACGCTGCCCACCATGTTCATGCTGTCGATGGGGTATGCCTCCAGCGGTTCTCGCCGGCGGTTCACTTCGGCCGCCAGCAGCGAGTTCTGCTGCCGGGCCTCCTGCTTGATCGCCACCGCCAGCTTCTGGCTGCTGAAGGGCTCGACCGCGTTCGCGGCGAGGTAAGGCTGGGGATCGAATTTCCGCGGCGGCGACAGAGGCGTCACGTTGGGCTTGACCTCCCGGCGCTGCTGCTCCATCCATTGCGAGAGTTCGTCCTGGGCGTCTCCGCAGCCCGCCAGCACCATCGGCAGCAGGGCCGCGAGCAGCAGGGCTCGCGAGGTACGCGACGACGACATCGTCATTTCTTGGCTCCCTGCTTCGCCTTGTCGGCAGCCTTCTTTTGCTCCATCACCTCATCGGCGTCGAGGTAACGGTACGTGCGTGCGGTGGCTTCCATGGTCAGGGCTCCGCCCGAATCCTTGGTGTCCTTCGGCACACTGATGGTCACGTTGTGCAACGTGACGATGCGCGAGAGATTGGAGACGTCGGCCGTGAACGAGCCGATGTCGTGGTACCGACCCGACACCTTGAGGGCGATGGGCAGTTCCGCGTAGTAGTCCTTCACGAGCACCTGACCCGGGCGGAACAGTTCGAACTGCAGGCCCCGGCCCAGGCCTGCCTGGTTGATGTCGGACAGCAGGGCGTCCATTTCGGCCTTGCCCGGCAGCTGCTTCTCGAGCTGGGTCACGTATTCCTCGACCTGGAGCTTCTGCTTGCGCAGCTCTTCCAAATTCACCGCCTGCGTCAGCTTGCTGCGGTAGTCCTGTTTCAGCGTGGGCTCGCGGGCGCGTTCGGCTTCGAGCGCCTCATCGGCGCTCGACAGCACGGCGAACCAGCTGAGGCCGACGATCAGGACAGCCACGACCACCCAGGCGGCGAACTTGGGCAGCAGCGGCCACTGGCCCGGCTCGTTGGGATTGAGGCCCCGGAACTGCGAGGCTGCAGCGCCGAAGACCGAGTTCAGATCGATGTTGGCGGATTTCGCTAGCGTTGCCATGGCGTCTCGGTGTTCAGGGCTGCTTGACAGGGTTCACCGGCGCGCTCGCGGCGGCGCCTGGCTGCGAGGCCGCACCCGCGGGGCCTTCGACCTGCGGGCGCTTGACGCTCACACGCATCGAGAAGTCGAACAGGCGGCGCTGGTCGCGGGCCGTGGCCTGCGGGGTGGCGGCCTTGATTTCGACAAGCTCGGGGCGGGTGAGCCACTCGCTGTTGTTGCTGGTGTTGCGCAGCAGTTCGGAGACCCGCTCGTTGGTTTGCGCGATGCCCGTCAGCGTCAGCACCTGGCCGTCTTGCTTGACGGTGGTGTAGTACACGCCTTCCGGCGTGTGCTTGACGAGTTCGTTCAGCACGTGCACCGGGATGTTGCGGTCGGTCTGCAGATCCTCGACGGCCTTTTGACGGGCCTTGAGGCGGTCGATCTCGGCACGCAGCGTGGCGACGTCCTTGATCTGCAACTCGAGCTTCTGGATCTCGGCGATCAGGAACTGGTTGCGCTCCTGCTGGTTCGACGTCATCTGCTGCAGCACGAGGTACCACATGGCGGCGACCGCGACCCCCACGGCAGCCGCCAGGCCCAGGCCCAGGAAAAAGGCCGCCTTGCGCCGCTTGCGCTTTTCCTCCCGATGCGGGAGCAGGTTGATCAGGATCACTGCAGGAACCTCCGCATCGCCAAGCCACACGCAGTCAGGTAGGAAGGCGCCTCTCGGCGCAGCTTGCTTTCACGCACGGCGGACCCGAGCTTCATGCTTTCGAACGGATTGACCACCATCGACGCGAAGCCGGTCAGTTCGGTGACGCGGTCCTTGAGGCCCGGCAGCGTGGCCGTGCCACCCGCGAGCATCACGTAGTGGACCTTGTGGTGCGGCGTGCTGGTGAAGAAGTACTGCAACGCCCGGCCGATTTCCTGCGACAGGCTGTCGACGAACGGCGCCAGAATGGACGATTCGTAGTCTTCCGGAAGCTCGGCGGACAGCTTCTTCTGCTCCGCTTCCTCGAACGAGAAGCCGTACTGGCGGGAGATCAGCTGCGTCAGCTGGGCGCCGCCAAAGGCCTGGTCCCGGTCGTACAGCATCTCGTCGTCGCGAAGGACCTTGAGGCTGGTGGTGTCTGCGCCAATCTCGAACAGCGCAACCAGTGCGTCCTTGCCTTCGTTGGGCAGGGCCTCGATGAGCCGGCCCATCGCCAGGCGCGACGCGTGCGATTCGATGTCAAGCACCACCGGCTTCAGGCCGGCGGCTTCGGCGAGACCTTGGCGGTCCTGCACACGATCCTTGCGGGACGCGGCGATGAGCACCTCGACGTCACCAACGGACGTGGGGCTGGGGCCGATCACGGAAAAGTCGAGACTGACCTCATCCAGCGAAAACGGAATGTACTGGTTCGCTTCGGACTCGACCTGGAGCTCGAGTTCCTCTTCGCGCAGGCCGGCGGGCAGCATGATCTTTTTGGTGATCACGGCTGACTGCGGCATGGCCAGCACGACCTGCTTCGCCTTGGTGCCACTCTTGATCACCACGCGGCGAACCGCTTCGGCGACTTCGTCGAATTTTTCGATCTGGCCGTCGGTGATCCAGCCTTTTTCAAAGCTTTCGGCGGCAAAACGTTCAAGCACATAGTCGCCGGATGCGGTCTGGCCGAGCTCGACCAGCTTGACGCTGGAAGAGCTGATGTCCAGCCCGATCATGGCCGGGTGCTTGCGGCCTAACAACATGTCTAGGAAGCTCACGAGGCCATCTCCCAGGGCGCAAAAAACAGCGCTGGATTGTTAAGAAGTTACTTCAATGCTAGCAGTAAACCCTTTGTGCAACAAAGAAATTTCCTTTTCTTGCATCTCGCGGCCGTTGCAAATCTCAGACGAAATAACCGGTCAAAAAATGTCACATCGGGGTCCTGCGCGAAGCGGGTTGGGGTTGTCCCGGACGGCCTGCGGTCACAGCCTGTTAAGCAGTTCACACTCTGCGCCTGCCGCCCCTGACGCCGTTCTTATAATCACGCCGACTTTCGTTGGAGCTTCATGAGCGATTCCACCCGCGCGACCGAGAACAAAGCAACGTCTTCCCCCCGCCCCGCCCATTCTCGGGCGCCCCACTGGCTCCGTTGGGTCGGAAAAGCTGCCCTTTGGTGCGCTACTTCGGTGGCGGCCATGGTGTTTGCCGTGCTGCTGCTGGGCGGGGTGGCGCTGGCCGTCGCGTACCCCCACCTCCCGCAGATCAGCGGGTTGCTGGACTATCGCCCCAAGCTGCCCATGCGCATTTACTCGGCCGATGGCGTGCTGCTGAGCGAGTTCGGCGAGGAGCGCCGCAACTTCACGCCCATCGGCCAGGTGCCGAAGGTGATGAAGGATGCCGTGCTGGCGATCGAGGACGCCCGCTTCTATGAACACAGCGGCGTGGACTACAAGGGCGTGCTGCGTGCCGGCCTGGCGCACTTGAGCGACGCCCGCAGCCAGGGCGCGTCAACCATCACGATGCAGGTGGCCCGCAACTTCTACCTGTCGACCGAGAAGACCTTCACCCGGAAGATCTACGAGGTGCTGCTGGCCCTCAAGATCGAGACCCAGTTGACCAAGGACCAGATCCTCGAGGTCTACATGAACCAGATCTTCCTGGGCCAGCGGGCCTACGGGTTCGCGGCCGCCAGCGAGATCTACTTCGGCAAGCCCCTGCAGTCGATCACCGTGGCCGAGGCCGCGATGCTCGCCGGCCTGCCCAAGGCGCCGTCGAACTACAACCCGGTCAACAATCCCCGGCGCGCCACGATCCGGCAGCTGTACATCATCGACCGGATGCTCGAGAACGGATTCATCACCCGGGAAGAGCATGACGCAGCTCGCAACCAGCCCATGCGCTACCGCCCGCCCACCGAGGTGCCGGTGCACGCCGAGTTCGTCGCCGAAGCAGCGCGGCAGATGCTCTACACGCAATACGGCGACGACGCGTACAGCCGGGGCCTGAATGTCTACCTGACGATCCAGTCCGGCGAACAAGGCGTGGCCTACCGCGCGCTTCGCAAGGGCGTGCTCGACTACGAACGCCGGCAGGTGTACCGTGGCCCGGAGGCCTACATCGACCTGCCTTCCAACTCGAAGGAGATCGACGCACGCGTGGCCGAGGCGCTGGTGGACCACCCGGACAACGACGAACTCCGCGCGGGGGTGGCCCTCGAGGTGAGCCCGCGCAAGGTGATCGCCATGCTGCAGAACGGCGAATCGGTGACCGTGACCGGTGAAGGCCTCAAGCCGGCCACGTCAGGCCTGTCGGACAAGGCCAGCCCAAAGACCCGCATCCGCGTCGGCGCCGTGATCCGGCTCGTGAAAAACGCCAAAGGCGACTGGTCCATCACGCAGCTGCCGGAAGTCGAAGGTGCCTTTGTGGCACTCGACCCCCGCAACGGTGCCATCCGGGCCATGGTGGGCGGGTTCGACTACGCCAAGAACAAGTTCAACCACGTCACGCAGGCGTGGCGCCAACCGGGCTCGAGTTTCAAGCCTTTCATCTACTCGGCCTCGCTCGAAAAGGGCTTCACCCCCGCCACCGTGATCAACGACGCGCCGTTGTTCTTCAATGCGGGCACCACCGGCAGCCAGCCGTGGGAACCCAAGAACTACGACGGCACGTTCGACGGCCCCATGTCGATGCGGCGTGGGCTGGCCAAATCGAAGAACATGATCTCGATCCGGATCCTTCAGTCCATCCAGCCCGCCTACGCACAGGAATGGATCACCCGGTTCGGATTCGAGGCCGACAAGCACCCCGCGTACCTGACGATGGCACTCGGGGCCGGTTCGGTCACGCCGCTGCAGATGGCCTCGGCGTATGGGGTGTTCGCCAACGGCGGGTACCGCCTGAACCCGTACCTGATCAGCAAGGTGACCGACTCCAAGGGCAAGGTGCTGACCGAGGCCCGGCCGCAGGCACTCGACGAATCGGCCCGCGCGATCGATGCACGCAACGCGTTCGTGATGACGAGCCTGCTGCAGGAGGTCACCCGCTCCGGCACCGCGGCCCGCGCCCAGGGCACGCTGAAACGCCCGGACATCTACGGGAAGACCGGCACCACCAATGATTCGCTCGACGCCTGGTTCGTCGGTTACCAGCGCACCGTGGTGGCGGCCGTGTGGATCGGCTACGACACCCCGCGCAAGCTGGGCGCTCGCGAAACCGGCGGTGGCCTCGCCCTGCCGGTGTGGATCGACTACATGAGTTCCACGCTCAAGGGCGTGCCGGTGGAGGAGCCCTCGGCACCGTCCGGGCTGGCGAACCTCGGCGGCGAGTGGTACTACGACGAGTACACCCACGGGGGCGGCGTCAGCAGCCTGGGTCTCGACGACAAGCTGCCCACCGCACCGAGCGAGGACGAGAAAAAGGGCATCCTCGACCTCTTCAAGAACTGACCGGAGTGGGTCGGGCGCAGCCCGACCCTGGGGGCTCTCTCAAGGAAACGCCGGGCCGCCCCAAGTTTCCTTGACCCTGGGGGGCCCAGTCCCTCAGCGTGGTGCTTCGAACCGGAGCGCGATGCCGGCCTGCTCGCTGGCGCAGGCCGACAGGGCCTCGAACAGCTCGCGTCCGGTGCGGTCCACCCAGCGCCCGCCCACGTACTTGTAGTGAAAGCCGCCGGACCGGGCGGCAAGCCACAGTTCGTGCAGTGGCGGCTGCGTGTTGAGAATCAGGTGGCTGCCGTTGGGCAGCTTCAGCTCCAGCAGTCCGCCGGTGCGGTGGCTGTCGATGTCGACCACGTCGTCCTGGAGCCACTGGTCGACGGTGGTTTCGACCGACGCCAGCACGGCGCCCGCCAGCGCGTGGAATTCGGGGTCGGTGAGTGGTGTGGGAACGAGATCGACTGTCATGGGGCCGGTAGAATTCGTGGCATGTTGCATCAGTTTTCCAGTGTACCGGGCCGACTCTTCGTGGCGTTTGCAGTGGGCCCTTTGCTCGCGGCAACGCTGGCCCTCACGGCCGGGTGTGGCCAGAAAGGCCCGCTGACCTTGTCAGAGGGCCAGTCGCTTCAACGGCCGCCCCCCCGCCCGGTGACGTCGCCAGCGGCGCCGCCCCAACTGTCGCCCACCGACTCCCCGGCCATCGCGCCCTCCCCTGCTCCCGCCGCGTCCGCCACGGCGCCCTGACCTCCCATGAACCTGCCCGGCTCTCCCCACGTCGCCTACCGCGGCGACGACCTGTCCCTCGAAGGCCAATCGGTCAGCGCACTGGCCCAACGCTTCGGGACCCCGCTGTACGCCTACTCGAAGACGGCCATGCTGGACGCGGTGGCCGCCTATCAGCGCGCGCTGGTCGGCCGCGACCACCTCGTCTGCTACGCCGTCAAGGCCAACTCCAACCTGGCGGTGCTGCAGGTCTTCGCACAGGCGGGGTGCGGGTTCGACATCGTGTCGTCCGGTGAACTCCACCGGGTGATCGCCGCTGGCGGGGATCCTGCCAAGGTCGTTTTCTCCGGCATCGGCAAGACCCGCGCCGAGATGGCCCACGCGTTGCAGGTGGGCGTGATGTGTTTCAACGTCGAAAGCGAGGCCGAACTCGAACTGTTGTCCGAGGTGGCCGTGCAGGCGGGCCGCACGGCCACGGTCAGCCTGCGGGTGAATCCGGACGTGGACGCCGGCACCCACCCCTACATCTCCACCGGGCTGAAGGGCAACAAGTTCGGCATCGCACACGAGCGTGCCGTGGCCACGTACCGCCGCGCGGCCGCCTTGCCTGGCCTTGCGGTGGCCGGCATCGATTGCCACATCGGCTCGCAGATCACCGACACCACGCCCTACCTCGACGCACTCGACCGGGTGCTCGACCTGGTGGAAGCGGTGGAGGCGGCAGGCATCCCGATCCACCACCTCGACCTCGGCGGCGGGCTGGGCATCACGTACACCGACGAAGTGCCGCCGTCGGCCGAAGTGCTCGTGAAGCTGCTGCTGCAACGCATCGATGCCCGCGGGCACGGTCACCGCAAGGTGGTGTTCGAACCGGGCCGCTCGCTGGTGGGCAATGCGGGCGTGCTGGTGAGCGAGGTGCTCTACCTGAAACCGGGCGAACAGAAGAACTTCTGCATCGTCGATGCAGCCATGAACGACCTGGCACGCCCGGCGATGTACGAGGCCTGGATGGGCATCGTGGCCTGCACCCGCCGCGACGAACCGCCCACGCGGATGGACGTGGTGGGCCCAGTGTGCGAATCGGGCGACTGGCTGGGCCGCGACCGCGACCTGGCAGTGCATGCCGGCGACCACATCGCCGTGCTGTCGGCCGGCGCGTACGGCATGAGCATGGCCAGCAACTACAACACACGCGGGCGAGCGGCCGAAGTGCTGGTGTCGGGTGACGAGGCATGGCTGGTTCGCGAACGCGAACAGCCGGCAGACCTGTTCAAGGGCGAGCGTCTGCTGCCAGCGCGCTGATCGAACCCTTCAGGCGGCTCAGTCTCTCAGCCCCGCCCCTCTTCCACCGCATGGCAGGCCACCTGCGCGCGACCGGTGTCGAACAACACCGGCCGCTCCTGGCGGCACCGTGCGTTGGCCAGCGGACAGCGCGGATGGAAGGCACAACCCGACGGCGGATCCAATGGATCGGGTGCTTCACCCTGCACGGCGAGGTGCCGCCGGCCACGCTGGGCCGCCCCGGGGATCGCGTCGATCAACAGCTTCGTGTACGGGTGGCGCGGATGCGCGAACAGCTCGGCCTTCGACGCACGCTCGACCACCCGCCCGAAGTACATCACGCCCACGTCGTCGCTGACGTGACGCACCACCGCAAGGTTGTGCGAGATGAACAGGTAGCTCATCCCGCGGGCTTGCTGCAGGTCCTTCATGAGGTTCAGCACCTGGGCCTGCACCGACACGTCCAGCGCCGACGTGGGCTCATCGCACACGAGGAATGCTGGCGCCGTCGAGATCGCGCGCGCGATCGAGATGCGTTGGCGCTGCCCTCCAGAGAACTGATGGGGAAACTTCGTGCGGTCCGCGGGTGACAATCCCACCGACACCAGCAGCTCGGCCACACGCTCCGCGCGCGCCCCGGGCGCCGGGACGAGCCCCAGCTCCAGCAGGGGCTCCCCGACGATGTCGCCCACGGTCCAACGTGGATTCAAGCTCGCATACGGGTCCTGGAACACCATCTGGACGTGGCGGCGGTGGGCCGGCCCAAGCAGCGCCCCATCGAACCGCACCTCCCCGGCGCTGGGCGTCTGGAGGCCCACCATCATCCGGCCCACGGTCGTCTTGCCACAGCCGGATTCGCCGACGAGCCCGAGGGTGCGCCCCCGTTCGATGGACAGCGACACCCCGTCCACGGCCTGGAGGTACCGGCGCGGGGCGAGCCCGAGCGTCCGCTGGAGCCACGACCCGGGCTGGGCAAAGCGTTTCTCGAGGCCGGACGCCACGACCAGCGGCTCGCCGCTCATGCGCCCCCCTCGCGGTGCAACCAGCAGGCCGCCCGTGACGCGCCGGCAGGCATCAGTTCCGGGCGATCGTGTCCACACAGCGCGAACGCGCGCGGACACCGCGGGTGGAACGCGCAGCCTGGAGGGATCGCGTCCAGCCGCGGCATCGAACCGTCGATCTGCAACAGGCGTTCGCGGTCGATCGTCATGCTCGGGATGGCGCCCATCAGTCCCGCCGTGTAGGGATGGGCCGGCGCACGTGTCACGTCGCCGACCAGACCGATCTCGGCCACGCGGCCGGCATACATGACCGCGACGCGGTCACACACCTCTGCCACCACACCCATGTCGTGCGTGACCAGCAGGACCGACAGGCCACGGTCCCGGCTGAGGCGTTTCAGCAGATCCATGATCTGGGCCTGGACCGACACATCGAGTGCCGTGGTGGGTTCGTCGGCAATCACCAGTTCGGGTTCGCCGGCCAGCGCCAGTGCGATGACGACCCGCTGGCGCATGCCTCCCGAAAATTGGTGCGGGTAATCGTCGAGGCGCGCGGCGGCGCCCGGGATGCCGGTCTCCGCCAACAGTTCGGCGGCTCGGCGCCTGGCCTGGGCAGTGCTCTGCGGGAAGTGGGTCTGCAAGGTTTCGACGAGTTGCCGTCCCACGGTGTACAGCGGGTTCAACGCGGTCAGCGGGTCCTGGAAGATGGTGGCGATGTGCCGCCCCCGCAAGCGCCGCATGGCATCGGGACCGAGGTTGTCGATGCGGCGGCCACCGAAGCGGATCTCGCCGGACGCGATGCGCCCCGGCGGGTCCAGCAGGCCCGCGACGGCCGCGCCGGTGAGCGACTTGCCCGCCCCCGACTCACCCACGACGCCGAGAATCTCGCCCCTCGCGATGTCGAACGACACGCCGTCCAGCGCCACCAGCGGGCCGGCTCGGGTGGGAAACACCACACGCAGGTCATGCACCTCCAGCAGCGGGCCCGTCATCTGAGCCTCGGATTCAACGCGTCGCGCAGGCCATCGCCCAGCAGGTTGATGGACACGGCCGTGAGCACGAGCACGGCCCCCGGGAACAGCGCGATCCACCAGTCACCTGACAGCATCAGCTCGTTGCCGATCCGGATCAGGGTGCCCAGCGACGGCGACGTGGCCGGCACCCCGACCCCGAGGAACGACAACGTGGCCTCGATCAGGATGGCCGTGCCGACCTGCAGCGTGGCCAGCACCATCACCGGGCCCATCACGTTGGGCAACACATGGCGGCGCATGATCCGCAGTCCGGAGACCCCGATCAATCGCGCCGACTGGACGTAGTCCTTCTGGCGCTCGACCATCGTCGAACCGCGAACCGTGCGTGCGTACTGCACCCAGCCCGTCAACGAGATCGCGAGCACCAGCACCGCCACGGCCAGTGTGTCGTGGCCGTCGGGAATCAGCACCCGGCCGACGCCGTCGATCAGCAGGGCCACGAGGATGGGCGGGAAGGACAGCATGACGTCGCAGACGCGCATGATCACGGCATCGACCCAACCGCCCACGTAGCCGGCCACCAGCCCGAGCGTCACACCGATCAGCAGCGACACGGCCACGGACACCAGCCCCACGAACAGCGAGATCCGCAGCCCGAACATCAGCGCCGACAGGACGTCGCGCCCCTGGCCGTCCGTGCCGAACCAATGTGCCCGTGAACCACCATCGAGCCAGGCCGGGGGCAACCGGGCGTCGAGCAGGTCGAGCGTGGCCAGCTCGAAGGGGTGGTAGGGCGCCAGCAGGTCGGCCGTCGACGCAGCAAGCAGCAACACCAGCAACACCAGCGCTGCCAGGACAAAGGCCGGTGATGCACGCAAGGCATGCGCAGCGTCGCTCTGCCAGGCGCTGCGCAAGGTCGCCGCCCTCATGCCACGCCTCGCCCCGTGCGCAACCGCGGATCGATCACCACATACAGCAGGTCGACTCCCGCATTGATGAGCACGAAGACCAGGGCCATCAGGCACAGGTACGCCGCCATCACGGGGATGTCGGCAAACATCACCGCCTGGATGAAGAGTTGGCCCATGCCCGGCCACTGGAACACCGTTTCCGTGACGATCGAAAAGGCGATCAACGACCCGAGTTGGAGGCCGACCACCGTGACCACCGGCACGAGCGTGTTGCGCAACGCGTGCCCCAGGTAGACGACGCGGTCAGGCAACCCGCGTGCGCGGGCGAAGCGAATGAAGTCGGCGCGCATGACTTCGAGCATCTCCGCACGGACCAGGCGCAGGATGAGTGCGAACTGGAACAGTGCGAGCGTCACGGCGGGCAGCAGCACATGCCGCCAACCGTCGGCCGTGAGCAACCCGGTGGTCCATCCGCCCACATCGACCACTTCCCCGCGGCCGAACGCCGGCAGCCAGGGGAGCAGCACCGAAAAGCACAGGATCAGCAGGATGCCGATCAGGAACGTGGGCAACGACACACCGAGGAGTGAAACACCCATCAGCACCTTCGCCGCCCAAGTGGTTCGGCGCAACGCCACGTAGACGCCGAGGGGTACGCCGAGCAGGACAGCCAGCACCGCGGCCACCAGCGCCAGCTCCAGAGTGGCCGGCAGGCGTTCGGCGAACAGCGTGGCGACGGGCCGCGCCTGCCGAAGGCTGATACCGAACTCTCCGCGCAGCGCATGGCCCACGAAACGGGCGAACTGGACGGGTACCGGACGGTCCAGGCCCAGGTCAGCCCGCAACGCCTCACGTTGCGCGGGAGAGGCCTCCTGCCCAAGCATCTGCGTCACGGGGTCGCCCACGTGCTGGAAAAGAAGGAAAGCGAGGAAGGCCACCGCCAGCAGCACGACGGCACCTTGCAGCAGGCGGCGGATCAGGAAGGCCAACATCGGCGCAATGATAGGGGCGCCAGCGCAAAGGCCGCCCGAGGGCGGCCTTTGCAGCACGGATGCCTGGCTGGCCGCGAGGCCAGCTGGGGATCAGAAGTTGTGCTGGATGCCGAGGTCGTAGCCCTTCTTCTCGGTACGCAGGATGGCGGTTTGCGGAATGACGGGCAACGCGCCCGAGAAGCCCTTGCTGTCATGAGCGTAGTCCACGTACAGCTTCGTGCGCTTCGACAGGTTGTGGTGATAGCCGAGCCCGAAGCGCTTGTTGACGTCGGTCGATCCCAACTTGAGGCTTGCGTAGCCGACCTTGATGTCGCCCGTGCCCACGGCGATGTTCGCACCCACCAGGAAGGACTTGAGTTTCACGCTGGCGTTGTTCTTGCCGTTGCCCATGCCGGCCGACAAGGTGAACTGGCCGAACGTGAAACGGGCGCCCAGGTTGGCCAGCCGGTCCTCGGCACCAGCCGGGTTCTCGAATGAAGCACCGACCCAGACCGGGCCGCCGGTGTAGCTGCCCGCGACGCTGTACGGGCGATCGGGGCTCCCGGCAGGCGTTTCGGCCACGTCCGCCGACAGGGTCACGCCGGAGAATGCCGCAGCGTACTTGACCGAATCGGCAACGCGAACCTGACCGACACCGTTGATCGCAAAAACCGTGCTGTTGCCCATGCCGATGTCGCGCAGCGCAGCGGTGGTTTCTCCCGCGAAGACATCCACCTGGTTCTGGACGGTCAGGAAGGACGAGGTGTACTGGCGACCCAGCGACATCGCGCCAAACGGCGTGCGCAAGCCGACGAACGAAAAACCTTCCCAGAAGCGGGACGTGACGGCCGCGGTGGGCTGGACGCCCGAACCGTTCCCGCCCGTGTCGGGAAGGAACCGGTGCTCGAACGCAAAGAACGCCGCCATGCCGCTGCCCAGGTCCTCGGACCCGCGGAAAGCAATGCGGCTGCCAGCCGTGTCCCCAATCTGCTTGTCGTTGAATCCGATGCGCTTGAGGGCTGCCTGGTCAATCTTGCCAAAGATCGTCACCGACGACTGGGCCGAAGCAGCGCCAGCGAACGCGCCGAGAATCACAAGGGCGAGAAGGGATTTTTTCATTGCGACTATCTCCATGAGTTTTGAACAAGAGGTCCCGATCAAGCTCCGGCACGTACAAACCGATCGGGCCGAACTCCTCAGCGGAAGTTACGTTATTGCACCAGAGTGCATTAACGAATGCCAAGCCGGTGTTGCCTCGCAGCAACGAGCATTTACGCCTATTGGCGTGCTGTTTGGCCCGTTTGCGCGCAGAAAACGAGGGTTTACGCGCAATCCACTGCGGGTATCCTCGGGGGTCATGAACACTTTCGAATCCAATCGCGCCCCGCTGTCCTCGCTGGATGCCTGGCTCGTGGCGGCCGACAACGCGTTGCGCACGCTCGCCGGTGCCGGTCCGGCGGCGGTGCCGTCACCCGCGGCGCCGCTGGCCATCCCCGACCTGCCGGACGCCGACCGGCGCCTGTCCGGCGCCCTGATGCGGGTGAACCACGTCGGCGAGGTGTGCGCGCAGGCGCTTTACAACGCCCAGGCCCTCACGGCGCGCGACGCGGTCGCGCGGGCCCGCTTCGAGGCCGCCGGGCGCGAAGAAACCGACCACCTCGCCTGGACGCGCGACCGCCTGGTCCAGCTGGGAGACCGCCCGAGCCTGCTGAACCCGCTGTGGTACCTCGGTTCGTTCGGCATCGGCTGGGTGGCCGGGCGAACCAGCTCCCGGTTGAGCCTCGGGTTTGTCGTAGAGACCGAGCGGCAGGTCGAGGCCCACCTCGCAGGCCACCTCGAACGGCTGCCCGAAGGCGACCACGCGTCACGCGCCATCGTCTTGCGGATGAAGGAAGACGAGGCCCGTCACGCCGACCAGGCAGAGCAGGCCGGCGGTGTGCCGCTGCCGAAGGTGGCGCAATGGCTGATGCGTGCGGCGTCCAAGGTGATGACCACCACGGCCCACCGCATCTGAGCCTTCAGGCCGCCACCAGGTCGAAGCTGGTGGTGATCTCGGCGGTCTTGCCAAGCATGATGCTGGCGGAGCAGTACTTCTCGTGGGACATCTGGATCGCTCGCTGCACGGCCGTTTCGGGCAGGTTCTTGCCGGTCACCGTGAAGTGCATGTGGATCTTCGTGAAGACCTTCGGATCCACCGGCGCCCGCTCGGACGTGACCTTCACCTGGCAGCCGCTCACGTCGTGCCGCCCGCGCTTGAGGATCAACACCACGTCATAGGCGGTGCAACCGCCGGTGCCCGCCAGCACCGTTTCCATGGGGCGTGGGGCCAGGTTGCGGCCGCCGCCGTCAGGCGCGCCGTCCATCATCAGCACGTGACCGCTGCCGGTTTCGGCGACAAAGCCCATGCCGCTCGCGGCCAGCCAGTTGATGGTGCATTCCATGAAATGTCCTGTCTGAAAAAATCAGTAAAAACGGAACGTGGGCAACGTGCGCGACATCAGCCGGACGTCCACGGGAAAGGCCTCGAAATACCCTCGAACGGGTTATTGCGACGCAACATGTCAAGTATTACACTGACGATCATTGGTGTTATGGCGTGTTCGCCCAACCCAACCGATTGTCTCCTCCACCTCCTCCATTGGTGGATTCAGCCCAAGGCAGCAATGCCTTGGGCTTTTTTTCGACTCACTTCATCCGGCGCATCGTTCGCCCAGGAGATCGTTCATGGCCGGCACCGCCCGCCCCCGTCCCCCGAAGCCCCTCGGCCTGCCCGACTACCTGCAGAAGATCCTCAACGCGCAGGTCTACGACGTGGCCCGCGAAACCACCCTGGACCGCGCGAACAAGCTGTCGGCACGGCTCGGCAACCATGTCTGGCTCAAGCGCGAGGACACCCAGCCCGTCTTCAGCTTCAAGTTGCGCGGGGCCTACAACAAGATGCGCCAGCTCACGCCCGCGCAACTCAAGCGCGGGGTGATCTGCGCCTCCGCCGGCAACCACGCACAAGGTGTGGCCCTCGGCGCGCGCCACCTCGGCTGCACGTCCGTGATCGTGATGCCGGTCACCACGCCGCAGCTGAAGGTGGATGCCGTCAAGGCGCTCGGCGGCGAGACGGTGCTGTACGGCGAGAGCTATTCCGATGCCTACCAGCACGCACTCGAACTCGAGCGTTCGCGCGGGCTGACGTTCGTGCACCCGTTCGACGACCCTGACGTCATCGCCGGACAGGGCACGGTCGCGGTGGAGCTGCTGCGCCAGCATCCCGGCCCCATCGATGCCGTGTTCGTCGCCATCGGCGGTGGTGGCCTGATCTCGGGCGTCGCGGCCTACATCAAGTCGATCCGTCCCGAGACCAAGGTCATCGGTGTGCAAACCACCGATTCCGACGCGATGGCCCGTTCGGTGGCCGCAGGCAAACGCGTGCAACTGAACGACGTGGGCCTGTTCTCGGACGGCACGGCCGTGAAGCTCGTTGGTGAGGAAACCTTCCGCCTCACCCGCATGCTCGTCGACGAGTTCGTCAAGGTCGACACCGACGCGGCCTGCGCGGCCATCAAGGACGTGTTCGAGGACACCCGCTGCATCGTCGAGCCCGCCGGCGCGCTGGGCGTGGCTGCGATCAAGCAGTACGTGGAGCAGCACAAGCTCAAGGGCAAGACGTTCGTCGCGATCACGTGTGGCGCGAACATGAACTTCGACCGCCTTCGGTTCGTGGCAGAACGTGCCGAGGTGGGCGAGGAACGCGAAGCCCTGTTTGCCATCACGATCCCCGAGGAACGCGGCAGCTTCCGCCGCCTGTGCGAACTGATCGGCGACCGCAGCGTCACCGAATTCAACTACCGCATCTCCGACGAGCGCCAGGCCCACGTGTTCGTGGGACTGACCACCCGCAACCGCAGCGAGTCGGCCAAGCTCGCCCGCAGCTTCACGCGCCACGGTTTTGCCGCCATCGACCTCACCGACGACGAGATGGCCCACCAGCACGTGCGGCACATGGTCGGCGGGCGCAGCGAGCTGGCGCGCGACGAACGCGTGTACCGCTTCGTGTTCCCGGAACGCCCGGGGGCGCTGATGCGGTTCCTGTCGCACATGCACCCGGACTGGAACATCAGCCTCTTCCACTACCGCAACCAGGGCGCCGACTACGGCCGCACGCTGGTGGGCATCCAGGTGCCCCGCGGCGACAAGAAGGCGTTCACCGAGTTCCTGAAGACCCTCGCCTACCCCTGGGTCGATGAAACCGACAACCCGGCGTACCGGTTGTTTCTCAGGTAGTGTCCGAGTCGATTGCCGCCGGTGTTCGCGTGGCCTCACAATCCACGCAGGCGGCGAGACCCTCGCGCCCCCCCGACCGTGACCTGTTGACTCGCCGCCCATGTCCGCCAACCGATCGCTGATCAGCCCCACCTCCAACTCGCTGCTCGAGCAAGCGTTGCGTGACAAGCTGAAACGCCGCAGCGAAACCACGGGCAAGCTCGGGGAACTGGAGCCGCTCGCCATCCGCATCGGGCTGATCCAGAACACCCTCAAACCCCGCTTCGATGCCCCGCAACTCGCGGTGTTCGCGTCCGACCACGGGCTCGCCGTCGACGGCGTCTGCGCCAACAGCGCCAACCAGCCGTCCACCGCGTGGCTCGTGCACAGCCTGCTGACGTCGCAGCTGCCGTTGTCGGTGTTCGCTCGCATCCAGGGCATGGCCTTGAACGTGGTGGACTGCGGCGTGGCCGAACCAGTGGTGCCCCACCCCCGCCTCATGGCCCGCAAGATCGCCCACGGCACGCGCAACCTCCGGGTCACCGCGGCCATGTCGCTCGACCAGGCGCACGCGGCCATCCGCGCCGGCATGGAGATCGCCGATGCCTTGCCGGGCAACGTCGTGGCCTGCGCCGGCATCGGGATCGGTTCCCACGAAAGTGCAGCGCTCGTGCTGTCGGGCCTGTCTGGCGACCCCATCCGCGAACTCGTGGTTCCCGGCCCGCACATGCCGCCCGAAGCCGAATCGCTGCTGATGAGGGTGATGCAGACGGCGCAAGGCCGGCACGGCCAGTTGAATGACGCCGTGGAGGTGCTGGCGGCCTGTGGCGGTTTCGAGATCGCGATGATGGTGGGGGTCATGCTCGTGGCGGCCAGCAAGCGCCACCTGATCATGATCGACGGCATGCCGGCGTGCGCCGCGCTGATGGTGGCGTCGCGCATCGCGCCCACCGTCACCGACTACTGCGTGTTCTGCCGCAGCCACAGCCACCCGGGCCTGACCCAGGCACTGTCACTGTTCCAGGCGATGGCGCTGCTCGAATTGGGCATGGAAAGCACGGACGGCACTGGCGCCACCCTGGCCTATCCGCTGGTTCGCAGCGCCGCGGCACTGCTGACCGAGGTGGCCGAAGGGGAAGACCCGGGGCCGTCGTTGCCCGCCGAGATGACCGGCGGTGCTGCACCGAGCCGCCTGGCCTGAAGCCCGCGAGGGGGCCAAGCCGCTCAGCGCTGGTTCGCGCCGCCAGGGCCGCCCGGACCGCCACGCTGGCGGAACGGGGTTTCGTTGCCGGGCGGCGGGGCGCCCATGGGGCCGCTGGGCTGGCCACCCGGCTGATTGGCATTGGGCGGTGGCGCCTGCTGCGGCACCACAGGAGCCTGCTGCACCGGCGGCGGGGCCACGGGCGGCTGTGGGCGAGACACCTGCAACTGCGAGGGATCAACCGGGTTCAGCGTGCCTGTGGCCGGCTCGGGCATGCGTGGCACTTCCAGTGTGAATGCCACTTCCCCCTGTGCCGGGCCGAACGAGGCCGATCTCGCGCCAACCGACTGGAGGGTGAGTTGATCCTCGACGCGGGCGCCGGCGCGGTAGGGGCGCGGCGGCTTGCCGTCGACGGACACGAGGGCGACACCGGGGCCCGTGGAACCTTCGGCGTCACGTTCGGACAGCACACCCAGCAGCTTGAACCGCGTGCTCTCGGGCGGCGGCGCGGCCGCCGCGGCCACCGCCTCGGCGCCGAACAGGCGGGACAGGTCGCCGCCACTGCCGACGGACTCGACCACCGCGACGGCGTTGCCGGGCGCAGGGGTGGATGACACGAACAGCCGCAGGCCCCAGAACACGATGGCTCCGGCGACGAGCGCCCAAACTACGAAAGCTGACAGTCTTGCAAGCATGGGAGAATTATCATTCATTGCCTGAACCGGCAGCCACATTCAATGACCATGAAATCCCTTTCCCTCGCTTCCAAGCGGCTTGCACGCCACAGCGCGCGTGGTTTCACGCTGATCGAACTGATGGTCGTGCTCGTGATCATCGGCGTGCTCGGCGCCCTGATCGTGCCCAACGTCCTCGACCGTGCCGCGGGTGCCCGCGTCACCGCGGCGCGCACCGACGTCAACAACCTGATGCAGGCGCTGAAGCTCTACAAGCTCGACAACCAGCGCTACCCGTCTGGCGAACAAGGGCTCAAGGCCCTGGTGGCCAAGCCCACCGCCGGCGTGATCCCCCCGAACTGGAAACCCTACCTCGACAAGCTGCCGAATGACCCGTGGGATCACCCGTACCAGTACGCCAACCCCGGCGTGAAAGGTGAGATCGATGTCTACAGTTTCGGAGCCGATGGCCAGGTCGGCGGCGAAGGCAACGACGCCGAAGTCGGCTCCTGGCAATAAATTGAAACCGCGCGCACGTGCCGGCGGCTTCACGCTCATCGAGCTGCTGCTGGTCGTGGCCCTGATCGCCGTGGCGTCGGGGCTGGCCACCTTCGCCATCCGCGACCCGTCGAGCACGCAACTCGAGAACGAAGCCGCCCGCCTCGCCTCGCTGCTCGAGGCTGCGCGCGCCCAGTCGCGCGCCACCGGCATCGCGGTGCGGTGGGAGCCTCGCCCCGTGGCCCCCAACCCCGAAGGATTCCGGTTCGTGGGCCTGACGCCGGGCAACGAACTGCCCAACCAGTGGCTCGGCCAGGGGGTCTCGGCCGAGATCGTGGGGCTGCCCGCGTTGATGCTCGGGCCCGAACCCATCATCAACCGCCAGCGTGTCGTGCTCCGCCTGAACGACCAACGCCTCACGCTCGCCACCGACGGGCTTGCCCCGTTCTCCGTGGTCGATGACGAGGCGGCACCGTGACCCCCCGCCCGCGCGGCTTCACGCTCGTCGAAGTGCTGGTGGCGCTCAGCATCGTCGCCATCGCCATCGGCGCCGGCATCAAGGCGGCCGGCTCGCTCACGCAGAACGCCCAGCGGCTGCAGGACGTGACCGCGGCGCAATGGTGCGCCGAAAACCAGCTGACCGGCTTGCGCATCACCACCCCGCCCAGCTTCCCGTCGGTCGGTGACACCGAGTTCACCTGCGAACAGTTCGGCGCCACCTACACCGGCAAGCTGGTCGTGCGCCCCACGCCGAACCCGTCCTTCCGCCGGGCCGATGCCCAGATCTTCAACGAGGCGGGGCAGCCACTGCTCACGCTGTCCACCGTGCTGGGGCGGCTGTGATGCCACACACCTTCAACCGGCCCGTCCGCGGATTCACGCTCATCGAGGTGCTGATCGCGATGTCCATCATGGCCATCGTCGCGATCATGTCTTGGCAGGGCGTCGACGGCATCGTGCGCGCGAAGAACAGCACGCAGTCGCGCGTGGACCTGGTGCTGAGGGCCAGCACCGTGCTCGCCCAATGGGAACAGGACCTCGACGCCGTGCAGGAAACCGGCAACGTGGTGCCAGCCCTCGAGTTCGACGGCGCACGGGTCTCGCTGACCCGCCGCACCGAAGGCGGCCTGCAGCTGGTGGTCTGGGCACGGCGCGACAACGCGTGGTTCCGCTGGGCCAGCCCGCCGGTGACCACCGTGCGTGCGCTGCAGGACGCCTGGATCGGCAGCCGGCAGTTCATCGGCAACGAAGCCGGACAATTGAAGACGCTGCCCGACCTGTCGGACTGGCAGGTGTATTTCTACCGCACGAACGCGTGGACCAACGCGCAATCGAGCGCGGGCACCGCACCGGCCGCTCCCGCCGGCAGCGGCGTGCCCCAGCAAGTGGCCGCGCCATTGCCCGAAGCCGTGCGCATCGTGCTGACGTTCGGCGGCAACCAGGGCATGGCCGGCACCATCACCCGTGACGTCCCGATCGGACCCAAATGACCCGCCACTCCCGCCCCACCCGCCGCGCGCAGCGCGGTGCCGCGCTGCTGATGGCGTTGATCATCGTCACGGTGATCTCCACGCTGGCGGTGTCGATGGTGTGGCAGCAGTGGCGCGCCGTGCAGGTGGAATCGGCGGAACGCGCCCGCCAGCAGTCAGCCTGGATCCTCACCGGCGCCCTTGCCTGGACCCGCATCATCCTGAAGGAAGACCTGCGGCCGAGCAACCCGGACAAGACGGACAACCTGGGGGAACCCTGGGCCGTGCCGCTGTCCGAGGCACGCCTGTCCACCTTCCTGGCGGCCGACAAGGACAACACCGACGACGCGCCCGACACGTTCCTGTCGGGCAACATCACCGACGCGCAATCGCGCTTCAACCTGTCGAACATGGTCACGGTCACCAACAACGTGCCCACAGCCGTCGTCGACGAGGTGGCCGCGTTTCAGCGCCTGTGCGGTTTCCTGAACCTCAGTGCCACCGTGGCCCAGCAGATCAGCAAGGGGTTCCTGGAGTCGACGCCGCCCCACACCGGCGTGGCCAACCCGCCGCTCCGGCCCGAACGCCTCGACCAGTTGGCCTGGTTCGGCGTGGACCTGAAGACCATCAAGCAACTGGAACCCTACGTGGTCATCCTGCCGCAGACGTCGGCCACCCAGGTGAACGTGAACACCGCGTCGCGCGAGGTCATCGCGGCCGTCGCCAAGGTGGACCTGGCCACTGCCGAGCGCATCGTGCAGATGCGCGGCCGCGAGCACTTCAAGAACATTTCGGATGCGACAACCCGGCTGGGCGGCAACATTGTGCTCAGCACCACCCAACTCAGTGTGGCGAGCAGCTTCTTCATCATCAACGGCCGCCTGCGCCTGAACAACCAGGTGCTGGAACAGCGCTCGCTCGTGGAACGACAGGGACGGGACGTGGTGCCACGCTCCCGAGAGTGGGTCAATTCGAGCGATCCCGGTTGAACACCCCTTCCATGCAACGAACACTGTAGAAATCCTTCGTAAGCCGTTGATTTTTGACGAATTCGCCGTGTTCGATGCCTACAATGCCGCAAATTCGACCCAGTCCTCATGAGCACACTTGTCGTCCAGATACCGCCCCGGCTGCGCCTGCTAGGCCACAGCACCGGTGCGACCGACACGGAGGCCCGCAACGCCACCGAGTACAGCTATGCGCTGAGCCCTGATGGGCTGTTGCTGAGCGACCAGGGGCAATGCGCCGCCTCGCTGCTGCCCAAGGCGGCCACCGTGGTGGCCGTGCTGGCCGACGCCGACGTCAGCTGGCATCGGATCACGTTGCCGAAGGCCCCCGCCGCGCGCATGCAGATGGCGCTCGTGGGCGTGCTCGAGGAGGCCCTGCTCGAAGACCCCGATTCCGTGCACCTCGCGGTGGCCCCGATGGCCAGCGCGGGCCAGCCCACCTGGGTGGCCGCCACCGACCGCGCGTGGCTTGCAGCCGAGCTGGCGTTCCTCGAGAAGTCGCAGGTGTTCGTCGACCGCCTGGTGCCGGCCTCGTGGCCCGACGACCCGCCCACCGGCCACTTTGCCGAACCCGAGGGTGAGGCGCCGTCCGGCGACGCCGCGTCCGCCCATCGCCTCACGCTGAGCTGGGCCCACCCCGACGGGGTGGTGATCGTGAACCTGAAAGGCAGCCTCGCCCGCGCGCTGTTGCCCACGCCGCTTCCGGAAAACGCCCGCTTCAGCGCCACACCGGCCGCTGCGGCCGCTGCCGAACAGTGGGCGGGTTCGCCCGTGGTCGTGATGACGGCGGCGCAGCGGATGCTGCTGTCGGCACGGTCGTTGTGGAACCTGCGGCAATTCACGCTCGCCCGCAAGAACCGCGGGTCGCGCGCCTTGCGCGACGTCTGGCGCCAGTTCCTGCGCCCCGATTGGCGGCCGCTGCGGTACGGCCTGGTCGCGCTCGTGGTCGTGCAGGTGCTCGGCCTGAACCTGTGGGCTGCCACGCAGCGCAACACGCTCAAGCAGAAGCGCGACGCGATGGTGCAGGTGCTGCGCACGGCCCACCCGCAGGTGCAGGGGGTGCTCGATGCCCCAATGCAGATGCGCCGCGAAACCGACACGCTGCGCGCCGCCGCCGGCAAACCGGGCGAAACCGACCTCGAGCCGCTGTTGCTCGCGGCCGCGTCGGCCTGGCCGGGCGACCGCCCGCCCGTCGACAACCTCCGCTACGAGCCGGGCCGCCTCACCATCGCCGCCCCCGGCTGGAGCCCCGAGCAGATCAACCAGTTCATCGGCCAGCTGCGGCCCAGTGGCTGGCAGGTCGAATCCACCAATGGCGCGCTGACCCTGAGCCGTGCGCCTTCCGGACCCAAGCCATGAGCGACAAACGCAGCATCCAGCTGCCCCCCGCCCTGGCGCTTGCCAGCAAACAGGCCGGCGAGCGCTGGCGCGCCCTCGGTGAACGCGAGCGCCTGGGCGCCACCATCGCGGCAGCGCTCATCGGCGTCTGGATCGTCTGGGCCGTGACGGTGCAACCGGCATGGCGCACGATCCGCGAGGCCCCCGCCCAGATCGACGCACTGGACGCTCAATTGCAGGCCATGCAGCGCATGGCCGCGGAAACCCGTGAACTCCGCGCGGTGTCACCGGTGAGCCCGGTGCAGCAGCAAGAGGCGCTGAAGGCCGCCACCGATCGCCTCGGTGCGGAAAAGGCCCGCCTCACCGTCCAGGGCGACCGCGCCACGCTGACACTCACCGGCGTCACCGGCGAACAGCTGCGGCGCTGGCTCGGCGAGGCCCGCAGCGGTGCCCGCGCGCGTCCGGTCGAAACCCAGCTGACCCGCGGCGCCGAGGGCTATGCCGGCACGCTCACCCTGACCCTGGGGAGCACCAGCTGATGGTCCGCAAATTCGTCGTGCGCCGCGTCCGGGGCAAACGTTTTTCCAACAGCATGGCGCCCACCGGCTGGGGCGACTCCACCTACGCCGAAACCCAGTGGGAGCGCTCGCGCAATGCCGCCACCCGCTGGTCCATCGCCGGCATGGTGCTGGGGATGCTCGTGGCACTGGTGGCTTTTGCGCCTGCCGAATGGGTGGCTCGCGCCGTGGCCTCCGGCACCGCCCAGCGCGTGCTGCTGTCGGATGCGCGCGGCACCATCTGGTCGGGCAGCGCCGTGCTCGTGCTGACCGGCGGCGCCGGCAGCCGCGATGCCAGTGCGCTGCCGGGGCGGCTCGACTGGTCGCTCGGCCTGGCCGGCACCTCGCTCGCCATGAAGCTGCGGCATGCCTGCTGCCTGAACGACACCGTCACGCTCAAGCTCAAGCCGGGCCTCGGCCGCTTTGCTGCCACGCTCGTGCCACCGCCCGGCTGGGTGGGCCAGTGGCCAAGCGCCCTGCTCGGTGGCCTCGGCACGCCGTGGAACACGCTGCAACTCGGCGGCACCATCCGGATGTTGTCACCCGGCATGACGGTGGAATGGGTGCAAGGCCGGCTGCTGCTGGACGGCAACCTGGACATCGAGGTGGCCCAGGCGTCGTCGCGGCTGTCCACGCTGGACACGCTCGGCACCTACCGCCTCAGCATCAACGGCAACGCCGGCCGTCCCGGCGAACCGCCCCAGGTGAACCTCGTCACGGTGGACGGCGCCCTGAAGCTTTCGGGTTCGGGCACATGGACCCCCAACGGGTTGCGGTTCCGCGGGGAGGCCACGGCGGCCGAGGCGGAAGCCGCCGCCCTGTCCAACCTGCTCAATATCATCGGACGGCGCAACGGCGCACGGTCCGTCATTTCGATCGGATAAGCATGATGAACAAGCGCCCTCTCCTGTCCATGCCCCGGCGCCCGCTGACCACCGCGGTGGCTGTGGCCATGTTGTTCACCACGCTCGCACCGGTGCCCGCGGCCTTCGCCCAGGCACCGGCCAAACGCAGCAAGGCGGCGGAACAGCAGGTCACCCTGAACTTCGTCAACGCCGAGATCGAAGGTGTGGCACGCGCCATCGGCGCCATGCTCAAGCAGCAGTTCATCGTCGATCCCCGCGTGAAGGGGCAGATCACGCTGTACAACGAAGAACCGCTGACCACCCGCGAGGCCTACCTGAACTTCCTCGCCGCGCTGCGCGGCCAGGGCTTCACGGTGGTGGAGGCCGGTGGCTTGTACAAGGTGGTGCCCGAGGCCGATGCCAAGCTGCAGTCGGGCACCGTGTCGGTGGGCGCGGTGTCACGCCGGGGTGACCAGATCATCACGCAGATCTTCAAGATCAACCACGAGAACGCGAACAACCTCGTGCCGGTGCTGCGTCCGCTGATCAGCCCCAACAACACCATCAACGCGAACCCCGGCAACAACACGCTGATCATCACCGACTACGCCGACAACCTCGCGCGCATCGCGAAGATCATCTCGGCGATGGACACCGCCACCACGGGCGACGTCGAGATCATCACGCTCAAGCACGTCGTGGCGGCCGACCTGGCCCCCACCATCCAGCGCCTGAGCGACGCAGCGGCCACCGGCCAGCCGGGCCAGCCAGCCGGCGGCGGTGCGGGGGGCAGCAGCGCCCCGGCCATCCTTGTCGATTCGCGCAGCAACTCGCTGATCGTGCGTGCCCCCAACCCGGCGCGCATGAACGCGATCCGCTCACTCGCCGAGAAACTCGACCGCCCGTCCGACAACACGTCGCCGATGGGCAACATCTACGTCGTGTACCTCAAGAACGCCGACGCCACGCGCCTGGCCACGGTGCTGCGCGCCGCACACGGCGCCAACTCGACCGGCAGCAGCGGTGCCGGCGGCGGCAGCAGCGGTGGCGCATCGCCGTCCGCCAGCAACGCGCCTCAGAACGCATCGGCCAATGCGGCCGGCGGGGCCACCCAATCGACGGCGCCCGTGGCCGCCACGGCCGGCCCGTCCACCGGCGGCTTCATCCAGGCCGACCCGGCCACCAACTCGCTGATCATCACCGCACCCGAACCGCTGTACCGCCAGCTGCGCGCCGTCATCGACCAGCTCGACTCGCGCCGTGCGCAGGTCTACATCGAGTCGATGATCGTCAAGGTCGACGCCAACAAGGTCGTCGACATCGGCGTGCAGTGGCAAGGCCCCAGCGGCAGGAACGGCGACAGCAAGATCTACGGCGCGGGAACCAATTTCGGCACCACCGGGAACATCGTCACGGCCACCGCCGCCATTGCCACCGGCGACCTTGCATCCGCCGCATCGCAGGTCGGGCAGGGCTTCAACATCGGCCTGCTGCGCAAGTTCGGCGATATCTACACGCTCGGCGCCCTCGCCCGTTTCCTCGAAACGAACGCCGACGGCAACGTGCTGTCCACGCCTAACCTCGTGTCGCTCGACAACGAGGAAGCGAAGATCGTGATCGGCCAGAACGTGCCGTTCATCACCGGCTCCTACTCCAACACCGGGAGTGGCGCCACCACCAGCCCGTTCCAGACCATCGAACGCAAGGACGTGGGCCTCACGCTGCGGGTCAAGCCGCAGATCGGCGAAAACGGCACGGTGCGGATGACCATCTACCAGGAGAACTCGAGCGTCGTCGCCGGTCTCACGAGCAGTGCCGGCCCCACCACCGACAAGAGCGCCATCGAAACCACGGTCGTGGTCGACGACGGCCAGATCATGGTGCTCGGCGGGCTGCTGAAGGACGAGTACACCGGCTCGGTGAGCAAGGTGCCGTTGCTGGGCGACATCCCTTACCTCGGGGTCCTGTTCCGCTCCGACAACCGCACCCGCATCAAGAGCAACCTGATGGTGTTCCTGCGCCCGGTGGTCATGCGCGACCAGCAGGCCGCCACCGACCTGAGCCTCGACCGCTACGACGCGATCCGTGCCATGCAGCAGCGCAGCGCCGCTCCGCTGAAGCAGGAGTCCCCCGTGCTGCCGCCGTATGTGGCGCCCACGCCTGGCCAGCCAGCACCGTCGATCCCGCCGCAGCTGTCGGAGTCGGCCCCGCAGGTGCCCCGCGACCCGTCCACGCCGCCGCGGCCTGTCGCGCCACCGGCCTCGGCCCCCACGAACTGAGGCCACACCATGGGCGCCCGCCATCCCCTTCCCTACGCCTACGCGAAGGCGCACACGCTGCTGCTCGAGGACGACGGCGAGCGCCTGATGCTGTGGGCGCCGGAGAACGTGTCGCTGTCCGCACTCGGTGAGGTGCTGAGGCTGTTTTCGGTCGACACGCTCGAGCACGAGTCGGCGTCCACGCTCGCCAACCGCATCGCCGCGGCCTACGCCGGTGGCGAGTCCAGTGCGGCCACGGTGATCGGCGAGGTGGAAAGCCGCGTCGACCTGAGCCGCATGATGCAGGACCTGCCTGCGGTGGAAGATCTGCTGGAAGCCGCCAACGACGCGCCCATCATCCGCATGCTCAACGCGCTGCTGACGCAGGCCGCGAAGGACGGTGCGAGCGACATCCACATCGAACCGTACGAGCGGTCCAGCTCGGTGCGGTTCCGCGTGGACGGCACGCTGCGCGAGGTGGTGCAGCCCAACAAGGCGCTGCACGCCGCGCTGATCTCGCGGCTGAAGATCATGGCCGAACTCGACATCTCCGAGAAGCGCCTGCCGCAGGACGGCCGCATCTCGCTGCGCATCGGCGGCCGCGCGGTCGACGTGCGGGTGTCCACGCTCGCGTCGTCACACGGCGAACGCGCGGTGCTCCGCCTGCTCGACAAGGGCGAATCGAAGTTCACGCTCGAAGGCCTCGGCATGGGCGGGGCGTCGCTGTCGCGCTTCGACAAGCTGATCCAGCAGCCCCACGGCATCGTGCTGGTCACGGGCCCCACCGGTTCCGGCAAGACCACCACGCTGTACGCGTCGCTCGCCGGCGTCGACACCCAGACCACCAACGTGCTGACGGTGGAAGACCCGGTCGAGTACGAACTCGCCGGCATCGGCCAGACGCAAGTCAACTCGAAGATCGACCTGACGTTCGCGAAGGCGCTGCGCGCCATCCTGCGGCAGGATCCGGACGTCATCATGATCGGTGAAATCCGCGACTTCGAGACGGCGCAGATCGCCGTGCAGGCCTCGCTGACAGGCCACTTGGTGCTCGCCACGCTGCACACCAACGACGCGCCCAGCGCCGTCACCCGGCTCACCGACATGGGCATCGAGCCGTTCCTGCTGAGCTCCAGCCTGCTGGGGGTGCTGGCGCAGCGCCTCGTGCGCAAGCTGTGCCCGCATTGCAAGGTGCAGGACGGCGAGGGCCGGTGGAAACCGGTGGGTTGCCCGGAATGCGGCCACAGTGGCTACAAGGGCCGCACGGGCGTATACGAGCTGATGGTGGCCGACGACCGCGTGCGTGCGCTCATCCACAACCGCGCACCCGAATCCGAATTGATCGCCACCGCACGACTGGGTGGCATGCGCTCGATGCGCGAAGACGGCGACCGCCTCGTGGCCGAGGGCATCACGTCCCCGGAAGAGGTCTTGCGCGTCACCCGAGAGTAAGGCCCGCCGCCGATGCCCGCGTACAAGTTCGAGGCGCTCGATGGCGCCGGCAAGTCCACCACCGGCCTGCTCGAGGCCGACAACGTCAAGGCTGCACGAGCGCAACTGCGCGCGCAGTCGCTCGTGCCGCTCGACGTGCAGCAGGTGGTCACTGCCGGCACCCAGACGGCCGGCAGCCTCTCCATCAAGCGCAAGGTTTTCACGTCCACCAACCTGGCGGTGTGGACCCGCCAACTCGCGGGCCTCGTGGGCTCCGGCCTGCCGCTGGAACGTGCGCTGACCCTGCTGAGCGAAGAGGCGGAGGACCCGCGCCAGCGTGAACTCGTCGCGCACCTGCGCAGCGAGGTCAACTCCGGCTCGCCGTTCGCGCGGGCCCTGTCGAGCGCACCGCGGGAATTCGACGACGTGTACCGCGCGGTCGTGGCGGCGGGCGAACAGAGCGGCGCGCTCGGGCGGGTGCTCGAACGCATGGCCGACGACCTCGAGGAACGCCAGGCACTACGCGGCAAGCTGATGGGGGCCACGCTGTACCCGGCCATCGTGTCGGTCATCGCCGTCGTGATCGTGATCTTCCTCGTCACCTACGTGGTGCCGCAGGTGGCGTCCGTCTTCGTGAACTCAAAACGTGCACTGCCGTTCCTGACGTCGGCCATGCTGGGGCTCAGCGCGTTCCTGCGCAGCTACGGCTGGCTGCTCGCGCTCGCGCTGGTGGGCGCCGGCGGGTTGTTGAAACTTTCGTTGCGCAACGAGGCGTTCCGCATCCAGTTCGACGCGGGACTGCTCAACACACCGCTGTTCGGCCGCCTCGCGCGCGGCTACAACGCGGCGCGGTTCGCCGGCACGCTGGCCATGCTGGCCGGGGCCGGGGTGCCCATCCTGAAGGCCCTGCAGGCCGCGGCCGAAACCTTGTCGAACCGCGCGATGCGGGCCGATGCGCTCGACGCCCTCGTGCAGGTGCGTGAAGGGGCGCCGCTGGCGTCTGCGCTCGCCGGCAAGAAGCGTTTCCCTGGCCTCCTCGCCATGTTCGCGCGGCTGGGTGAGCAGACCGGCAAGCTGCCGGAAATGCTCGACCGCGCTGCCGGCCAGCTGGGCCAGGAAGTGCAACGGCGGTCGATGCAGATGGCCACCATCCTGGAGCCGCTGCTGATGGTGGTGATGGGCGGGGTCGTGATGGTGATCGTGCTGGCGGTGCTCTTGCCCATCATCCAGCTCAACACCTGGGTGAAATAGGGCCCCCCAGTCGCTTCGCTCCTGCCCCCGAGGGGCGCCCGCGGTCGCCCGGGGGACCCGGGCTCGGCGGTAGCTTGATCTGGCGCGTCGCTGCGCTTGCTCTACGACAGAAGGCCCGGATTGACCGGGCCTTCTGTCGTGGGGCGAGCGAGCGAAGCGATGCCATGCCCCGAAACGCGGTGACTCGTCTCCCTCAGAACGCGGGAACCAATGAGCCGCTGAAGTTGCTTTCCACGAGCTTCTTCACCTCGGGGCTCTGGAAGGCCTTCACGAGTTTGGCGACCACGGCTTGTCCTTGTCGGCAGTGCGCACGGCCAGGAGGTTGGCGTAGGGGCTCTTGGCATCTTCGATGGCGATGGCGTCGCGGGTGGGCACCAGCTGGGCCTGGACGGCGTAGTTGGTGTTGATGGCGGCGGCGTCGAGGTCGTCGAGCGACCTCGGCAATTGGGCGGCCTCGACCTGCACGATCTGCAAGCCCTTGGGGTTCTCGATGACGTCGGCGACGGTGGCAGAGATGCCGGCGGTGGGCTTGAGCTTGATGGCTCCGTACTTCTGCAGCAGCGCCAGCGCGCGGCCACTGTTGCTGGGGTCGTTCTGGATGCCCACCTTCGCGCCCCGCGGCAGGTCGGCCAGCGACTTCACTTTCTTCGAATAGAAACCCATCGGGAACGTCACGGTGTAACCAACCGGGCTGATCTGGTAGCCGCGGGCCTGGATCTGGCTCTGCAGGAACGGCAGGTGCTGGTAGCTGTTGGCCTGTACGTCGCCCGCATCGAGCGCGGCGTTCGGCTGGACGTAGTCCTGGAACTCCACGATCTGCAGCTTCAGGCCGTCGCGTTCGGCCACTTTCTTCGCCACCTCGGCGATCTGCGCGTGCGGGCCCGCGGTGACGGCGATGCGCACGGTGTCCTGTGCCCAGGCACCCAACGTGGTGGCACCGAGGAACAGGGCAGTCAGTGCGATCAACGCACGGCGATGGATCAGGAGGGTCATGAAAGAAGGTTCCGTGGAAGGGTCAGATGCGGACCTGCGTGGCCGCGTGGGTGGGCCCCAGGCGGGGCCCGCGTTCGAACAGTTTGTCGCGCAGCGTGCCGGCCGCATACGACGTGGGGTAGCACCCGCGCCGCTGGAGCTCGGGCACCACGAGGTCCACCACGTCGCGCATCGTGTCGGGTGCCAGTGCGTAGGCGAGGTTGAAGCCGTCGATGCCCGTGTCCGCCACCCAGCGTTCGAGTTCGTCGGCCACCTGCGTGGGGGACCCGACGATCACCGGGCCACGCCCGCCAAGCCCGATGAAGCGCGCCGCCTCGCCCACCGTCCAGCGGCGCGACGGATCGGCTCGCGTGAACGAAGCGAGGGCCGTTCGGCCAGCCTCGGTGTCGACGTGCTCGATAGGTGCATCGTGCGCGTACCGGCTGAAGTCCACGCCGGTCCAGCCGGACAGCAGCACCAGCGAGGCCTCGACGTCGATGTGGCCCAGCAGCTCCTCGTGTTTCGCCCGAGCCTCCTGTTCGGTCGCTGCGACCACCACGAGGGCCTGGGCGTAGATCAGCGTGCCGTGGGCCGGGCGGCCGGCCTCGACGAGCGAAGTGCGCACCGCGTCCACGTACCGGCGCAACACCGTCTCGGTGGGCCCGCTGATGAACACACACTCGGCATGGCGCGCCGCGAATGCGGTGCCACGCTTCGAGGTACCGGCCTGGTACAGCACCGGCGTGCGCTGCGGGGACGGCTCACACAGGTGGATGCCGGGTACGTCGTAGTGGGTGCCGTGGTGGGCGATGGGATGAACCTTGGCGGGGTCGGCGAACGTGCCGGAGGCCTTGTCGCGCACCACGGCGTCGTCGGCCCAGCTCTTTTCCCAGAGCTTGTAGACGACCTCCATGTACTCGTCGGCGAGGTCGTAGCGTTCGTCATGGCCCAGCTGTTTCGCCAGGCCCATGTTGCGTGCCGCGCTGTCCAGGTAGCCGGTGACGATGTTCCAGCCCACGCGGCCGCGTGTGAGGTGATCGAGCGTCGAGAGGCGCCGAGCGAACGGGTACGGGTGCTCGCAGGTCAGCGCACAGGTCACGCCGAAGCCGAGGTGTTCCGTGGCCTGGGCCATCAGCGGCACAAGCGCGAGCGGGTCGTTCACGGGCACCTGCACGCCGTGGCGCACCGCGGCATCGTGGTTGCCGGCGAACACGTCGTACACCCCCAGCACGTCGGCAAGGAACACCCCGTCGAAGATCCCCCGCTCCAGCAGCTTTGCCAGCCCGATCCAGTGGTCGGGGTCGGTGTAGCGCTGCGCCTCGTCGCGCGGGTGCGTCCAGAGGCCCGGCGACTGGTGCGAGGCCGCGTTCATCTGGAACGCGTTGAAGCGGATGCGGCGCGCCATCAGCGCCCCTGCTGGTAGTCGGTCTTCACGAAGCCGGCGAAGTTCTTCTCGGTGACGGCCAGGAACTCGCGCGAGCGGTAGGCATCGGCGATGTCCTTGACCCACGGCTTGTCCTTGTCGGCCGTGCGCACGGCCACGAGGTTCTGGTACGTGGGGCTCGTCTTCTCGAGCGCGAGCGCCTCGGTGAGCTTCAGGCCGGAGGCCAGCGCGAAGTTGCCGTTGACGAACGAGAAGTCCACGTCGTCGAGCGAACGCGGCAGCTGCGCCGCCTCGAGCGGCACGAGCTTGAGTTTCCTCGGGTTCTGCGCCACGTCCTTCTCGGACGCACGGATCGGGTCGTACCCCTCGCGCAGCGTCAGCCAGCCGATCTGCTCCAGCACGACCAGCGCGCGGGCCGCGTTGGTGGGATCGTTCGGCAACGCCACGGTGGCGCCGTCCTTCACCTCGTCCAGGCGCTTGTGCTTGCGGCTGTAGATGGCGATGGGGGCGGTGGGCACCTTCAGCAGCTCGCTGAGTTCGAGCTTGTTTTCACTGGCGAACTTCGTCAGGTAGACGATGTGCTGGAACGCGTTGGCATCCAGCGCGCCCTGCGCGAGCGCATGGTTCGGCTGGATGTAGTCGTTGAACTCGACCACCTTCACGCGGTAGCCCTTTTTCTCGAGCAGCGGCTTGATGCCGATCTTGATCTGGTCGGCATACGGGCCGGCGGTGGCGCCGAACACGAGCTCCTTCTTTTCCTGCGAGAACGACGGGGTGGTGAAGACGGCGCCCAGGGCGAGCAGCGTGGCGAGGGTGGTGCGGCGGGTGAAGGTCATGAGCGGTCCTGGAAGAAGCGGGATCAGCGTTTGTCGAGCCGGCGGGCGATGGCGTTGCCGCCGAACTGGATGATCTGGACGAGCACCACGAGGATGGCCACGGTCAGCACCATCACGTCGGTCTGGAATCGGTAGTAGCCGTAGCGGATGGCGAGGTCGCCAATGCCGCCGCCGCCCACCACCCCGGCCGCGGCCGAGTACGACAGGAAGCTGATGGCGAGCACGGTGAGCGCCAGCACCAGGCCCGAGCGGGCCTCGACCACCAGCACCCGCCACACGATCTGCAACTCGGACGCGCCCATCGCATGGGCGGCCTCGATGGTGCCGCGGGGCACGTCGCGCAGGCACTGCTCGACCAGGCGCGCGAAGTACGGGATGGCCGCGAAGCTCAGCGGCACGGCCGCCGCCACCGGCCCGATGGACGTGCCGGCCACCACGCGGGTCACCGGCACCAGCGCCACGAGGAGGATGATGAACGGGAAGGACCGCACGGTATTGACGAACCAGTTCAGCACGCGGAACGTGTGCCGCTGGTCGAGCGACTGGCCGGGGCTCAGCAGGAACAGCAGCACGCCGAGCGGGCCGCCGATCAGCACGGCGGCAGACAGGCCGATGCCGAGCATCGTGAGGGTCTGGCCGAAGGCGGTGCCGAGTTCGGGCAGCACGGCCTGGATGTTGTCGGAGAGGAAGGTCATGCGACGGCGGCCTCGAGTTGGTCGAGCACGTGGGCCTCTTCGGGCGAGGCGGCCAGGCGCGCGAGTTCGCGGCCCAGCACGGTCTGGCGCAACACGCCGGTCTCGGCCACGCCGAACTGCTCGGCGATCCCACCCTGTTCGATCACGGCCACGTGGCGGCACAGCCGGCGCACCACCGACAGCTCGTGGGTGACGATCACGATGGTCACGCCCAGGGTGGTGTTGATCTCGCGCAGCGTGTCGAGCACGCTGCGGGTGGTTTCGGCATCGAGCGCCGACGTGGGTTCGTCGCACAGCAGCACCGCGGGTTTCGGGGCCAGCGCGCGGGCGATGGCCACGCGTTGCTTCTGGCCACCGGACAGCTGCGCCGGGTGGCTGTCCACCTTGTCGGTCAGGCCCACCACCTCCAGGCACTCGTGCACGCGCGCAGCGATGGCGCGCGGGTCGCGGGTGCCGTGCAGCCTCAGCGGGAAGGCCACGTTGTCGAACACGGTGGCGTTCTGCAGCAGGTTGAACTGCTGGAAGATCATGCCGATGTTCTGGCGGGCTTCGCGCAGCGCGCGCTTGTCGAGGGTGGTCAGTTCCTTGCCGGCCACCGTGACGGTGCCGCTGTCGGGCCGCTCCAGCAGGTTGATCGTGCGCAGCAGCGTGGACTTGCCAGCGCCGCTTTTGCCCACGAGGCCCATGATGTCGCCCTCGCGCACTTGCAACGACACGTCGCGCACGGCGTGGAAGGACGAACCGTCCGGGAGCCGGAACGTCTTGTGGAGGTGTTCGAGCCGCAGCAGCGGCGGCGCGAGGCCGGGGTCGAACGTCTGGACATGTCCCATGGTGGCCTCAGGAGTACGGGGTGGGGTCGGGGAAGCGGCCGTCGAGCGCGTGGCGCCCGAGGTCGCGCAGCTTGTGGTCCACCGGGTCGTGCAGCGTGTGCACGCGCACGTTGCGCCAGAACCGGTCGAGGCCCAGGCGCTCCGAGGTGGAACGGGCACCGGTCAGCTCGAACAGCTGGGAGCTGATCTCGAGGCCGGCCCGGTGCGCGAGCACCTTGGCCTCGGCACCGGCCACGGCCACCTCGCCGCGTTCGCCGGCAGTGAGCGCCGCGCCGCGTGCCACGGCCCGGTCGAGCAGCGCCGCGGCCTGGTCGGCCAGCACCGCGGCTGGCCGCAGGTGCAGCCACAGGCCGCCGTAGCGGTGTTGCACCAGCGGGTCGTCGGCCGCACGGGCCACGCCTGACGCGAACCAGGGCCGCGTCGAGTCGACCGTGTACCGCCGCGCCGCATCGAACGCGCCGGTGGCGATGCCGAGGTACAGGTTCGTCAGGATCAGCTGGGCCACCTGCGCCCGCAGCGTGGCCCGCGGCGTGGGCACGGTGCCGGGGGCCTGCAGCAGGTCCTCGGGGTCGATGCGCACGCGGTCGAACGTCACGGTGCCGCTGTCGGTCTGGCGCTGGCCGAACGCGTCCCAGTCGGGCACCACGGCGACCCCGCGGCGTGTGGTGGGCACGGCGGCGATCAGCGCGGTCTGCGTGGCCTCGTGCCACGCGGAGAGGGTGAGGCGGTCGGACCCGACGGACCCGGAGCAGAAGCTCTTGACCCCCTCGACGACCAGGCCGCCGTCTCCATCGTCGACGGCGATCGCGCGTTTGTCGAGCGGGTTCAGCGCGTTGCCCCAGAACCAGCGTTCGGTGACGGTGCCACCCAGCAGCCGAGCCTGCTGCCCGGCACTGCCATACAGCAGCACGCCGGCCACCTGCAGGTGGTGAAAGCCGAAGAGGTGGGCCAGTGCGCTGTCGGCCTGTGCCAGGCGGCGCACGACGGCCAGCATCGTGGCCCAGCCGTGGCCGAGGCCGCCGAATTCGGTGGGCACGGTCAGCGCGAGCAGGCCGCTCTCGCGGAGCAGCTCGCGTTCGGCCGCGGCGTGGCCGCCCGCACGGTCGCGTTCCACCGCGGTGGCGGCGAGCGCTTCGGCGAGGGCATCGGCGCGAGCGGCGATGTCAGGAGGAACCAGGGAAGTCATGGGTGAGGAGGCAATGCGGGAACGTGAACGCAGTGTTTTGCTTTTGGCGGCCGCGAACAACGAAGAAATCCGGCTGTCGATCTGCGGTTCGGCCTTTATGCATTCCCCGGTGATGGACACACGCAATCCGTCGTTGCCCCGGCGTTCAGACGGGCGTACGGTCAGGCACATGCCGTTGTTTCACGAAGGATCCCGCATGCCTGCAGCCGCCACCGCCGAACGCCTGTCGATCACCCGTTTCGACGGCCCGCTCGGCGCCGAGGTCACCGGCCTCGACCTGAACGTGCCGCTCGACGACACAGGTTTTCGCGCCATCCACCGCGCGCACCTGCACCACCACGTGCTGGTCTTCCGCGACCAGCGCATCACGCCGCAGCAGCAGGTCGACTTCAGCCGCCGCTTCGGGCCGCTCGAGATCCACGTGCTGCACCAGTTCCTGCTGCCGCAGCACCCCGAAGTGCTGATCGTCTCGAACATCACCGAGAACGGCCTGCCCGTGGGGCTCGGCGACGCGGGCCACTACTGGCACTCGGACCTGTCGTACAAGGCCAGGCCCAGCCTCGGATCGATGCTGCATGCGCAGGAGTTGCCCAGCGAAGGCGGTGACACGCTGTTCGCGAACATGCACCTCGCGTGGGACACGCTGCCGGCCGAACTGAAGCAGCGGGCCGACGGCCTCCAGGCCGAACACAGCTACCTCGCGAAGTACACCGAGCTGCAGCAGCGCAGCCCGTGGCGCCCGAACCTGAGCGACGAACAGAAGGCCAAGGTGCAGCCCGCGATCCAGCCGGTGGTGCGCACGCACCCGGAGACCGGCCGCAAGGCGCTGTTCGTCAGCGAACACTTCACCACGCGCATCCTGGGTGTCAGCGAAACCGACAGCCGCGAGCTGCTCGACCGGCTGTTCGCGCACAGCGTGTTGCCGGCCCACGTGTACCGCCACCGCTGGCAGCCGCACGACATGGTGTTCTGGGACAACCGATCGGTGATGCACCTGGCGGCGGGCACCCCCGACCACCTGCGCCGCAGGCTCTACCGCACGACGATCGAGGGCGACGCGCCGTTCTGACCCCACCCATGACCTCACGCCTTGCCTACCCACGGGACGAGGCGGCGCTGCAGGGCCCGCAGCCCCAGTTCCAGCGCAAAGGCCACGGCCGCGATCACGCAGATCCTGCGGCCGGTGGCCTTCTCGTAGGCGCCGTCGGCCTGCGCCACCTTGGCGGGTTCGACGACGGTCTGGTACGCCACGCGCACCGGTTCGGCGGCGAGCGCCCGCGGGGCGGCGGACACCGCGGTGAGGCCGGCGGCCACGACGGCGAACGACCGATTTCAGATGAACTCATGCGGCCCTAACCCGATCCGGGCACGGTCCATGCTCTGCAACTGGCAGGTTTTGGGCGGGTTATTCACCAAGGCGCTGGGCGCCGGCCGTGGTTGAATGGACTCATTGGTTGGTTCAGGAGGTCAGCATGAGCACATCCAACGATCTGGTTCCCGTGTCGTCCCGTGGCAGCATCCCCATCGCGCGCATGCGCAGCGTCTACCGCGTCGACGACGTCGGCCGCAAGCTCGATCGCCTCCCCGACAAGGAGCACGAGAGCCTGCGCTCCACCTACGAGCGCATGATCGAAAAGGGCCCCGACCGCTTCCAGGTCAAGCCCGCCGGTCTGCCCGCCATGGACCACCTGTACGACGACCTGCCCAACTTCGCCGACGTCCTCGACGACGTGAAGCGCCAGCTGGCCCTCTGCGAAGACAGCCGCGACGCCCTCGAGATCACCCCGCTGCTCCTGCTCGGTGCGCCGGGCATCGGCAAGACCCATTTCGCCCGTGCACTGTCGCAGCTGCTGGGCACCGGCATGGGGTTCATCTCCATGAGTTCCATGACCGCCGGCTGGGTGCTCTCCGGTGCGTCCAGCCAATGGAAAGGCGCCCGCGCCGGCAAGGTGTTCGAAACGCTCGTCGAAGGCCAGTACGCCAACCCGGTGATGGTGGTCGACGAAATCGACAAGGCCGGCGGTGAACACGCCTACGACCCGCTCGGGGCGCTGTACAGCCTGCTCGAACACGACACGGCCGGCAGCTTCATCGACGAATTCGCCGAGGTGCCCATCGACGCCAGCCAGGTCATCTGGGTAGCCACCGCCAACGATGCCCGGGCCATCCCGGAACCCATCCTGAACCGCATGAACGTCTACGACGTGCTTGCACCCGACCGCGACCAGGCGCGCCACATCGCCGCGAAGCTCTACCGCAGCATCCGCGCCGACCACGGCTGGGGCAGCCGCTTCGAAGCGGAACCCGGCACCGACGTGCTCGACCGCATGAGCGAGATGGCCCCGCGCGACATGCGCCGCGCGTGGATGACCGCCTTCGGCAACGCGAAGCTCGCCGGCCGCGACCACGTGCAGCCGCGCGACCTGCCCGACGGCAACACCAAGCGGTCGCCCATCGGGTTCATGCAGTAGCCTGCAGCGGTCAGCGCGAGGCCGCCACGTCGTCGTGGTCGGTGGACGCCGCCACCGCGTTCCACTTCGCGAACTCCGCCTCCACGAACGCGTTTTTTGCGCGCACGTATTGCACCGTGTCGCTTCCGAGCGGCAGGCGCAACGGCGGTGCCGGCAAATCGGCCAACGCCAGCACCTGCGTGGCCAGCTTGACCGGGTCACCCGCCTGGCGGTGGTTCACACCCGCCGCCAGCTCGCGGCTAGCCCCCACCGTGGCCGCATAGGCGCCGATGCGGCTCGCCGTGTTTGCCAACGACCGGTCGTCCAGGAAATCGGTGCGGAAGAAGCCCGGCTCCACCACGGTGGCGAACACACCCAGCGGTGCCAACTCGGCCGCCAACGCTTCCGTCAGCCCTTCCACCGCGAACTTGGTGGCGCTGTACACGCCGAACCCGGGGAACGATTGGTAGCCGGCCACGGACGACAGGTTCACCACGTGGCCGCTGCCCTGTTCGCGCAGGAACGGCAGCGCGGCCCGCGTCACGTGCAGCAGGCCGAACACGTTGGTGTCGAATTGGGCGCGCACGTCGGCCGCGCTCGATTCCTCGATGGCCCCCAGCAGGCCGAAGCCCGCGTTGTTGACCAGCACGTCGATGCGGCCGAAACGGGCGATGGCAGCCTGCACGGCCTCGGTGGCCTGGGCCTCGTTCGTCACGTCGAGCGGCACCACCAGCAGGTTCGGGTGGGCGCCGAGGGCCGCGGTCACGTCGGCGGGCCGGCGTGCGGTGGCGGCCACGGTGTCGCCGCGGGCCAGCGCCTGGCGGGCGATCTCGAGGCCGAAGCCGCGCGAGGCGCCGGTGATGAACCAGGTCTTGGGGAGGGCAGTGGGGGTCATTGTGTCGTGCTCCGACAGGTTGCGATGGGCGCCAATTTAGGCGTTGATGGCGTGACGCACTAGACGCACAATCGCCGTTTGATCAGCAACTTCGAGTTGTCAATCCATGGACGAAATGAAGGCCCTGTCGACGTTCGTTCGGGTGGTGGAGGCCGGCAGCTTCCGGCGCGCCGCCATCGAACAGGGCGTGACCCCACAGGCCGCAAGCAAGCTGGTCAAGCAGCTGGAGGTGTCGCTCGGGGTGCGGCTGCTGCACCGCACCACCCGCCAGCTGAGCCTCACCGACGAAGGCCAGCAACTGCTGCAACAGGCCCGCACGGGCCTCGACACGCTCCGCACCGCGATCGACGGCGTGAAGGCAAGCCGCGCGGACAAGGGTGGCACCGTGCGCGTGACGGCGCCCCGGTCCACAAGGGCCACGCTCGTGCTGCCGCTGGTGGCCGCCTTCCTGGCTGAACACCCGGACACGCGCGTGGACCTCACGCTCGACGACCAGTTCACCGACCTCGTGGCCGGCAAGATCGACGTAGGCTTTCGCAGCGGCGCCACCCTCGACCGCAACCTGGTCGCCCGCCGCCTGATGGACATCCAGCTGCTCGTGTGTGCATCACCCGCCTACCTCGCGCGCCACGGCCACCCCCGCACCTGGGACGACCTGGCGCGCCACACCTGCACCGGCTTTCGCCATGCGCAGACCGGCAAGCAGATGCCATGGGAATACCTCGACGGCGACGCCACCGCCTACCGCGACGTGCCGGCCGCGTTCGTGACGAACGACGTCGACGCCGAGGTGCAGGCGGTGCTGTCGGGCATCGGCATCGGCCAGTTGCCCAGCTACCTGGCGCAGCCGCTGATCCGCGAGGGCCAGCTCGTGCACCTGCTCACGCGGCACACGAGCGCACGCGTGGGGCTGTTCCTGTACTACCCACAACGAAGCCACCAGCCGGCACGCGTGCGCGCATTCATCGACTTCGCGGCCGCGCGGCTGCGCTGAAACCTTCATTCGGCCAGCAGTGCCTTCACGCCGGCCAGCAGGCCGGCCTTCGAAAACGGCTTGTCGAGTGCGCCGCAGCGTGCGGTGCGCAGGAAGTCGCGGGCATCGGGTGACAGCGTGTCGCCGGTGACGAACAGCATGCGTTGGGCCAGCAGCGGGTGGCGGTCCAGCACCTCACGCCACAGGCCCGCACCGTCCATGTCGGGCATGCGCAGGTCGGACACGATGGCGTCGAACCGGGCCTCGTCGAGCAGCGCCAGCGCCAGGGCGCCGGATTCGGCCGTGGCCACCTCGTAGCCGGCCTGCTCCAGCAGGTCGCGCATCAGGCTCGCGAGTTCAGGCTCGTCGTCCACCACCAGCACCCGCGACAGCATGGGCGCATCCGGGGCATCGAGTGGCACGGGACCCGTCTCGTCGATGGCCATGCCACTGATGGGCAGGCTCATCCGGAAGCTCGCACCGCCATCGGGCGGGGCCGGGTGCTCCAGGTTCAGGTCGCCGCCGTGTTCCAGCACCACGGCGCGTGAAACCGCCAGGCCGAGCCCGGTGCCCATGCCCTCGCCCTTGGTGGTGAAAAACGGTTCGAAGATGCGCGAGCGCAACTCGGCCGGCACGCCGGTGCCGGTATCGGCCACCCGCAGCCACACCCGCGGTTCACGTCCCTGCCGGCGGTGTTCGACCCCGGTGGCCACGCGGATGGCATGCGGCCCCGCCGTGCCCGACATCGCCTGCTGCGCGTTCACCAGCAAGTTCAGCACCACCTGGCCCACCTGGTCACCATCGGCGTTGATGGACGGCAGCGACGGCGCGAGCGACAGGTCGAGCTCGATGCCGTGGGTGCGGAAGCTGTAGAGCAGCATGTCGGCTGCGGCCCGCACCAGTTCGTTCATGTCGACCGCCACACGCAGGGCCGGCCGGTTGCGGGCCATGTTCAGGAAAGTGCGCACGATGCGGCCGCAGCGTTCCGCGGCCTCTCGGATGCGCAACACGTCGGCACGCAGGTCGGCGTCCTCGCACTTTTCCTCGAGCAGGCTCGCGCGCCCCATCACGATGGCAAGCGGGTTGTTCAACTCGTGCGCCACGCCAGCCAGCAAGCTGCCCATGGCCGACAGCTTCTCGCTCTGGCGCAACGCCTCGCGCTGGCGGCCCACCTGCTGCGCGGTGTGGTGGCGCTCGGTGGTGTCCACCATCGATGCGGTGTAGAACACCCCGCCACCGGCATCGGTGCGCCACAGCACCATCTCGATCGGGAACTCGGTACCGTCCGACCGCAGCGCGTGCAACTCCATCCGGTTGCCCAGCGCCCGCGGTGCCGCGCCGGCCGCCAGGCGGATCATCCCCTCCTGATGGGCGGCCCGGAACCGTTCGGGGATCAGCACCTGGCTCACCGGCTGGCCGATCACGTCCGCTCGCCGGCGAACGAACATGGCTTCGGCCGACGGGTTGAATTCCACGATGTTGCCTTCGGCATCGGTGGACACCAGCGCGGCGAGGGCGTAGTCCACGATGGCCGACTTCAGCGCCTCGCTCGCGTGGAGCCGCTGCAATTGCACCGCCAGTTCGTCCTCGCGCAGCTTCAGCGCGGTGTGGTCGCGCCCGTACACCACGACGGCCTCGACAGCCCCGCCGTCGGGAGCAAACGGCACCATCGTCTCGTGCAGGTACACCCGGCCGTGGTTCGGGTAGTCGACCCAGCCGCGCCAGCGCAAGGTCTCACCGCCGAAGAGGCGTTCCGCAAAGGGCAGGTAACCCGCATGGACCGCGGGGCCCACCACCTCGGCCAGGTGCCGGCCGATCACCTGCTCGGGTGGCCGCCCGTAGAAGGCCAGCGCCTCGTGGTTCGCGTAGACGAAGCGGTGCTCGCGGTCGATCACCGCCACCCGCGCCGTGATGTGCTCCAGCAAGGTCTGCATCAGCGCAGGATCGAGCGACGGCAACGACGGGGCGTGGTGAGGCCCGGAGGGCACCGGGCCGCTCCAGCGGTACTCGCGGCCCGGGTCGTTCACGGCGAGGCCGGAGGCACGTAGACGTAGCCGACGTTGCGCACGGTCTTCAGCACTTCAGGCTTGTCGGGGTTGGTTTCGATCTTGCGGCGCAGCCGCATGATGCGCAGGTCGATGGACCGGTCGAACACGTCCCAGCCGCGGTTGTGCGCCTGCTCCATGATCTGGTCGCGGTTCAGCGGGCGGTTCGGGTGGCGGGCGAACAGCGCCAGCAGGTCGAACTCGGCCGCGCTGATCTCCACCTCGGTGCCATCGGCCGCGGTGAGGCGGCGTTGTTCGAGGTCGAGTGCACACCGCCCGAACGCCACCCGGTGAGCCGCGGCCGGCATGGGCGCGGCGGGCGCAGGCGCCGGGGCGGCCACATGATCCAGGCGCCGCAGCACGGCGCGCGTGCGGGCCAGCAGTTCTCGCATCTCGAAGGGTTTGGGCAGGTAGTCGTCGGCGCCCAGCTCGAGGCCCACGATGCGGTCGACGGATTCACCGGCCGTGGTGAGCATCAGCAGGCCCACGCGGGGATGGGCCTCGCGCAGCCAGCGGGCCAGCGACAGGCCGTTTTCGCCCGGCATGTTGATGTCGAGCAACACGGCCTGTGGCACCGTGGTGGCGAGAATCGCACGCGCGCGGGCGGCGTCTTCGGCCATCTGCACGTCAAAGCCGTGCCGGCCGAAATATTCGCCGAGCAACGCCCGGAGTTCGGGCTCGTCATCCACCACCAGCAGCACGGGCTTTGCCGCACCCTCAACCTGCCCCATGACCGGCTCTCCCTGAGGGACTGTCCTGTGGGCCGAATCATATCGGGACGCGCCGGCTTTCCGCGCCCTTTCGAGCGCGTCCGCCAGCCATTCGCGGGGGGACCGGTCAACCATGGCGCCGCCCGTGCCGCCACCCCCGGGTGCCGCACAGCCACCCCGCCGTCATGCGCGGCCGCGGGTGGGCAACAGCTCTTCGTCGAATCCCTCGCTGCGAAAGATCACGGGACGGGTGTCCATGAAATCCGCAGGGGGCAGGTCGGTTTCGCTCGGCTCCGGTGCATCCGGGTAGCCGGACGGGCGGAACAGCAAGGACAGGTTCGGCGGGCGTGAAAACAGGCGTTGTAGCGTGGTGGTGACGCTGACGGGGGTGTGCATTTCTGGCTCCGGGCGGTAGCGCTGGGTCTGAGGGGCAGTGTCGGCATAGCCGGTATCAGCAAGGTTTCCGGGCAAACACGTGTGTGTTTCGTTTGTTTCAGGCCACCGCGCTACGATGTCGGCCATGCCCGTTTCCCTCGACAACCAGCTCGTCGTCGCCATCTCGTCGCGCGCCCTCTTCGACTTCGAGGAGGAAAACCAGCTCTTCGAGGCCCGGGACGACCGCGCCTACATGCAGCTGCAGCTCGAGCGGGTGGACCAGCCCGCCAAACCCGGCGTGGCGTTTTCGCTCGTGAACAAGTTGCTGACGTTCAACACGATGCCCCCGGCCGCGTCTGTCGAGGTGGTCATCCTGTCGCGCAACGATCCGGTCTCCGGCATGCGGGTGTTCCGGTCCGCCAAACATTACGGCATGCCCATCCAGCGCGGCGTGTTCACGCGGGGCGAATCGCCGTGGCGCTACCTGCGCCCGCTCAACGCCCACCTGTTTCTGTCCACGAACGAGGCCGACGTGCGGTCTGCCCTCGGCGCTGGCGTGCCGGCCGCGCGGGTGTTCCCACATTCCGCCCGGGCGTCCAGCGCCCACCCGAACGAGGTGCGCATCGCGTTCGACGGCGACGCGGTGCTGTTCTCCGACGAGGCCGAGCAGGTGTTCCAGCGCGCCGGGCTCGACGCCTTCCAGGCCCACGAACTCGACCGTGCCGGCGTGCCGCTGGCCGCCGGGCCGTTCAAGCCGCTGCTCGATGCGCTGAAGCTGCTGCAGCAGAAGGCTTCACCGGCCATGCGCATCCGCACGGCCCTGGTCACCGCGCGCAGCGCCCCGGCCCACGAACGCGCCATCCGCACGCTGATGGAGTGGGACATCGAGATCGACGAGGCCATGTTCCTCGGCGGCCTGCCGAAGGGCGCCTTCCTGCGTGAGTTCGAACCCGACTTCTTCTTCGACGACCAGAGCGGCCACATCGAAAACGCGTCCCCGCATGTGCCCTCGGGGCACGTGGCCGCGGGCATCACGAACCTGCGTCTGCCCGGTACCGTCTGAGCCACGCCAGCCCGGCCGAGGTGTCGCCACGCGGGCGGTACTCGCAGCCGACATGGCCGGCAAAACCACTGGCCTCGATCTCGGCGAGCAGGTGAACGAGGTTCAGTTCACCCTCGTCGGGTTCCTGCCGCGACGGCACGCCGGCGATCTGCACGTGTGCCACACGCCCGCCCGGCAGGTGCTCGCGCAGGCGCATCGTGAGATCGCCTTCCACGACCTGGCAGTGGTACAGGTCCATCTGCACCTTGACGTTGGGCGCGCCCACGGCCGTCGCCGCATCGTGCGCGTCCTGCTGGCGGCTCAGCAGGTAACCCGGCATGTCGCGCGGGTTGATGGCCTCGAGCAGCAGGTCGATGCCCAGCGGGGCCGCCAACGCCGCGGCCCAGGCAAGGTTCTCGGTATAGGTGGCGTGCTGGCGCGCCGGGTCGCCCTCGCGCAGGCCGGCCATCACATGCAGCTGCCGGCAGCCGAGCACGTCCGCGTAGGCGAGCGCCTGGTGCACCGCGTCACGGAACCGGGCCTCGTGCCCGGGGCGCGCGGCGAGGCCACGTTCACCTGCGTCCCAGTCGCCGGGGGACACGTTGAACAACACCTGGCGGAGGCCGTGGTCGCGCAGGCGGGCCGCCAGCTCATGCGCCCCGAAGGCGTAGGGGAACAGGAACTCGACGGCATCGAACCCGTCGGCCGCCGCGGCGGCAAAACGGTCGAGGAACGGGCGGTCGGGGTACAGGAAGCTCAGGTTGGCGGCGAATCGGATCATCGGCGGGCGCGTCACTTCGGCCGGCCGTCGTAGTGGATGGTGTAGACAACCCCCCGCTGGAACCTCACGGTGGCGAAGAGGCTGCCCTGGCCACGGTCGTAGAGCCATTCGTCGATCACTTCGCACGGCAGCACGTGCGGCGGGGCCATGATCGGGTACGGCGACCAGGGCGTGATCACCTCGACCGGCTTGCAGTAGCTGTCGCGCAACGCCGGTTCACCGCACTTCTGCAGCACGGAGATTCGCGAGTCGCCGACGCTGGCGATCTGCCCGTTGCAACGCAGTGATTCACCGCGCGCGGTGGCAGAGAGCAGCACCAGTGCGGTGCCCACGACAATTCGGGTCCAGGGGATCATGGCGTCAGTGTGCCGCTGCCGCCGGACCGGTGCAAGAAGCCCATCCCAAGGGCCCTTGCGGGCCGAGGCATTCGGCGGGTCAGCGCGAGGTGAGCGCGCCGGCCTGGTAGGCGTTCAGCATGGCCATCGCAGGCTGCGATTCGGGCAACACGTAGACCACACCGCGGCTTCGGCCCAGCACCGGGCTCACGACCTGCTCGTAGAACGCCACAGGCACCACGACGCAGCCGAGCGACACGCGGTTGTCGTCCGCGCTGGCCGACGCGAGGCGTTGTTCGCGCTGCTCGCGGGCGGGGCCCGGCCGCACGCGGTGGATCGCAATGGCGGCGTCGTAGTCCACCCACACGATGGCTTCGCCATTCAGGTTGTGGCCGGGTTCGGAAAGGAAGCGCCCCGCCGGCGTGGTGCGTTCGGACGGCAGCAGGTTCGCCACCCGCTGGCCCGCACCCGGCACGGCATGGTCGCCCGGTGCAAGGCCCAGCAAGGCGGCAGAGTCGCCGGCCAGTCGGCCGTCGCCATGGAAAACGAACAGGCGGGCGTTTTTCTTGTCGACGATGGCAAATGGCAGGTTGCCGTGGTCACCGGCACCCAGCGCCCAGTCGCGCGTGTCGCGGGCCTCGGCGGTGAGGCGGGGGGTGTCGATGTGGAGCGGGGCGAGGGGGTCGGATTCGGCCGCCCTGGCCGTTGCCAGCGCCACGCAGCAGCCCAGTGCCACCAGCCAACGTGTTCCCGCCACCCCAACCCGCATACCGCCCCCTCGTACCACCGGTCACCCGGACACGAAAGAACCGGGCACAGGCCCGGTTCTCGATGGCGGATCGTAGCAAGGTTGTCGCTGATCAGCGACAGAAGTTGAGTGGGAAAGTTGGCGCTTTTCCGGAGATCAGAAGGTGGCAGGCCGGTGTTTTTTCGCCACGTCATACGAGGCGAACACGTCGGCCAGCGCCTTGGTTTCGGGCAGCACGTAGACCACCCCGCGGCGCTTGTCGAATGCGGGCTTCAGCACCGCGTCGAAAAACGCGGGCGGCACGTTGATGCAGCCGTAGGAGATGCGGTTGTCCTCGGGCGTGGGGGACGCCAGGCGTTCGTGCCGGCGCTCCTTCGGCTCGATGGCACGCAGGCGGTGCATGGACACGGCCGCGCCGTAGTCCACCCAGACCACGTCCTCGCCCTGGGCGTTGCGGCCGGGTTCGGCCACGAAACGGCCCGCCGGCGTGGTGCGTTCCTCGGGGCGCACCTCGGCGATGGGGCGCTGGCCAATGCCTGCGACCGAATCGTCGCCGGTGGCCGCGCCCAGCAGCACGGGGGTGGCCGCCTGCAGGCGGCCATCGGGGGCGAACACCCAGATGCGGGCGTCCTGCTTGTCGATGATCACGTAGCCCATGCCGCGGTTGTCACGCGAATCGGTGACCCAGTCCGCGATGTGGCGCACGGCGTCCGAGGGTGATTCAGCCTGGAAGTCCGCGAAACGTGGCGGGGCAGGCGGGGCGGCCAGGGCAGCCGCAGGAACTGCGGCCACCGGCGACGGCGCGGTGCGGACGCCGCTCATCGGCGGCAGCATCACCGAGACCACCGCGGCGCCGAGCACGATGCCCTGTTTGAGGCCGTCGAGGATGGGATGCATGGTCAGGTTCCCGAACGAGCCCGGCCCGGACCGCCGCACTGGGGCGGCCCGGGACGCGGGAAGTCACGGCACGAGCGCGATCAGTTGCGGTCGGCTTGCGGGGAGCGTTCGCTGTCCACCGTGGCCGCGGGTGCGGTGTCGGCTGGCATCGTGGACGTGGTGCTGTCCACCGGTTGAGCCGGCGTGGTGGTGGTGGTGTCGGCCGGGGTCACGGCCGGGCTTTGCGACATGCCGTCGTTGGTGGTGCTCTGGGCAGTGGCGTACCCGATGGTGCCGATGAGGGCGGCGGCAGCGGCAATGGCGGTCAAGGTCTTGGATGCAGTCATGTCGTATCTCCTGGTTCGGTGCCCGATGGCACGAAGGGTGGGACGAAGTCGACCGGCCATGAGGACCGGCTGCATTCACTTTAGGAGGCGTGCCGGGGTACGTCCGTCGGCCTCCGACGGCCTGTCACGTAGGACAAACCGACCCCTGCGGCGGGGGGATTCGGCCCCACATCGAGGGCGGTTTTGGCCTGGCGCGTCAGGGCGCGCCGTGGATCCCGGGGGGCACCGCGTCCACCGGCTTGCGCCACTCGAGCACCAGCTCGCGCACCGACCCGAGGGCCAGTGCGAGAAACGCCACCGCGCAGAGGCGGTACGTCAGGCGGGCCCACTGGTGGCCGAGGCGTTGGAACAGCGCGCCCACCGCCCAGGCGCAGAAGAAGGCCCAGACGACGGAGGCCACCATGAAACCGGCGAAGAACGTGGTGTAGTCAGCCGGGGTGGGGTCGCTGACACCCACCGCCCCCATCGCACTGCCCACGGCGGCCCAGTACGCGAGGTTCTGCGGGTTGGTGACCGACAGCATGACGCCGGCCCGCAGCGCGCGGGGCGAACCCGCGCTGCCATCGAGCGAAAACTCGCGGCTCGCCTGGCGCCAGGAATCGGCCGCGAGCCACACGAGGTACACGGCCCCGGCCACGCCGATGGGCCAGTGCAACCAGCGCAGCTTGAGCACGAGGCCCACGCCCAGCAGGCCCAGGATGGCCCACAGCGCGTCGCCGGTGAGGGACCCGATCTGCACGGCGAGTGCCGGGCGGAACCCGCCACGTGCGCCTTGGCGCACTGTCTCGGCGAAGACGGCGCCCGGTGCCGCATTGAACACGAGGCCGAGCAGGAAGGCGGAAGTGAACAGGGTCAACATGCCGCCAGCCTACACGATCAGCGCTGCAGCGGAACGCCGGTGCGGGCCTGCAGTTCGTCGAACGTCAGGCCTTCCACCATCTCGACGACCTTGGCCACCCCACCGGCCAGGTCGATCACGGCCAGGTCGGTGATCACGCGGCTCACGCAGGCGAGGCCGGTGACCGGGTAGGTGAGCGCCGGCACGAGCTTGCTGTCGCCACCCTTGGTCACGTGTTCCATCATCACCCAGGTGTTCTTGGCGCCGATGGCGAGGTCCATCGCCCCACCCACCGCAGGGATCGCGTCGGGGGCGCCGGTGTGCCAATTGGCGAGGTCGCCGTTGGCCGCCACCTGGAACGCCCCGAGCACGCACAGGTCGAGGTGGCCGCCGCGCATCATCGCGAAGCTGTCCGCGTGGTGGAAGAAGCAGCCACCGGGTTTGAGCGTGACGGGCTGCTTGCCGGCGTTGATGAGGTCGTAGTCCTCCTCGCCGGCGGCGGGTGCCGGGCCCATGCCCAGCACGCCGTTTTCGCTGTGCAGCAGCACTTCACGGTCGGCCGGCAGGTGGTTGGCCACGAGCGTGGGCAGGCCGATGCCGAGGTTCACGACCATGCCGTCGGCGATCTCGCGGGCGACACGTGCGGCCATCTGGTCGCGGGTCCATTTTGCAGTCATCGTGAGCTCCTGGTCAGGATTTGAACCCGCCGGCGGTTGTCACCGCGCGGTCGATCAGCACCACGCGCTTCACGTAGAGGCCGGGGGTGACGACGGTTTCGGGGTCGATCTCGCCGGGCTCCACCACCTTGTGCACCGTGGCGATGGTCAGCTTCGCGGCCGCGGCCATGATGGGGCCGAAGTTGCGGGCGGTCATGCGGTAGGTCAGGTTGCCGAGGCGGTCACCCACCTCGGCCTTGATCAGGGCCACGTCGGCGTGGATGGGGTACTCGAGCACGTAGTCGCGGCCGTCGATGGTGCGCGTTTCCTTGCCCTTGGCGAGGTCGGTGCCGTAGCCGGTGGGCGTGAAAAACGCCCCGATGCCGGCGCCGGCCGCGCGGATGCGTTCGGCGAGGTTGCCCTGGGGCACCAGTTCGAGTTCGAGCTGTCCGGCCCGGTACAGGCGGTCGAAGTGGTGCGAGTCGGCCTGCCGCGGGAAGCTGCAGATGATCTTGCGCACGCGGCCCGCCGCGAGCAGCGCGGCGAGGCCCGTGTCGCCGTTGCCGGCGTTGTTGTTGACGATCGTCAGGTCGCGTGCGCCCTGGGCGATCAGCGCGTCGGTCAGTTCGTTCGGCAGGCCGGCGGTGCCGAAGCCCCCCACCATCACGGTCGAACCGTCCTTGACGTCGGCCACCGCGGCAGCCAGCGAATCCATCAGCTTGTTGATCATGTCGGGACCTTCTCCAGGAAATCGAGCACCCGTGCGGCAAAGGCCGCAGGACGCTCCAGCACGCTCAGGTGCGATGCGCCGGCGAGCACCGCCAGCCCGGCGCCGGGAATGCCGCGCACGAGCGTTTCGCTCATCGCGACCGGCGTGCCCGGATCGATCTCGCCCGCGATGACGAGCGTGGGCACGGCGATGTTCGGCAAACGGGCCAGCGTGTCCAGCTGCTCGAGTGCCTGGCACGTGCCGATGTACCCGCCGGGATGGCACGACGCGACGCGGCGGCGCCAGCGGTCCACGGTGGCGGTGTTCGACAGCCGGAAGTCCTCGCCGAACCAGCGGGGCATGGCCATCTCGGCCACGGCCCCCATGCCCTTGGACCGCACCAGCTCGACACGCGCGACCCACGCGGCGCGGCCCGCCTCGTCGTACCCGGCGCAGCTGTTGGCGATCACGAGGGCCTTGACGAGCGTGGGGTGGCGCAACGCCAGTTCCTGGGCCACCATGCCGCCCATCGACAGGCCGACGAACACGACCGGCCCCGTGCCCAGTTCGGAGATCAACGCCGCGGCGTCATCGGCCAGGCCCGCCACCGTGTACGGGCCTTCGGGGCAATCGGACCGGCCGTGGCCACGGTGGTCGTACACGATCACGCGGCAGTCTTCGGCGAGGGTGTTGGCGAGCGTGTCCCACATCGACTGGTCGCAGCCGAGCGCATGGCTCAGCACGACGGTGTGGCGCGGCGCCCCCCCGTGGCGGGGCTCGCGCACGCTGTAGGCGATGGACGGCGACGCGGCGGTGCGCCCGGCCTTCCCGGCCCCAGGGTGCGACACCTCGGCCGCATCGGCTGCCGGCATCGCCACACCGGCCTCGCGCAGCACCTTCGCCGCATGCTGCAGCGCGGTGTTGGCGGCCGGCACGCCGGCGTACACCGCCGACTGCAGCAGCACTTCCTTCAGGTCGTCGGGCGAAAGCCGGCCCGGCACCCCTTCGGCGATGGCCGCGCGCACGTGCAACTCGAACTCCTCCCAGCGGCCCATCGCGCAGGTGATGGCCAGCACGATGATGCGGCGCGTGCGTTCGTCGAGACCCGGGCGGCCCCAGATGCCGTGCCACGCGTAGCGGGTGATGAAGTCCTGGAAGTCGGCCGTGAACGCGTTGGCGTTGGCCAGCGAGCGGTCCACCCAGGCGTCGCCGAGGATGGCGCGGCGGTTGCGCGTGCCGCGTTCGCGGTCGGGGTCGATGGTGTCCATGGGCGAGGGTTCCCTTCTCAGGCCGCGCGCAGCGCAGGCAGGCGTTCGTCGAACTGGCGGCGCGCGGCGGCCAGCGCCACCTGCGGGTCGAAGACACGTTTCACGGCGGCGGCGTCCACCGCCTTGCGCAAGGCGGGGTCGGCCTGCACGGCCGCCAGCATCAGGCCTTCCAGCGGGTGGCCGTCGCGGGCGGCGTCGCCGCTCAGTTGCTCCAGCAGCGTGTGGGCACCAGCCTTGCCCAGCGCCGGAGCCAGGAGCGCCGCGGCGGGTTCGGCGAACACGAGGCCGTGCAACGCGTCGATGTTGCGGCGCATGCGGTCGGGACGCACGTCGGGCGCCGCGAACACGTCGGCCAGCGCCAGCGCGGACGCATGCACACCGATGAACAGCCCCGGCCATTCGGCCAGTTCAGCCTGCCAGGTGCCCAGGCCGCGCTCGTGCTGCTGCCCCATCGCGCCCAGCAGGGCCGCGACACGGTGCGGAGTGCGCTGCGCGACCGCCAGGGCCACGAGGGCGCCCACCGGGTTGCGCTTGTGCGGCATGGCCGACGAACCGCCCCGCCCCGGCGCGGCGGGTTCGGACAGTTCGCCCACCTCCACCTGGGCCATCAGCGCGAGGTCGGTGCCGATCTTGCCGAGGCAGCCGGCCAGCACGCCGGCTTCCATGGCCACCCGCAGCCATTCATCGCGCTGGGTGTGCCAGGGCGACGCAGGCAGCGCGAGGCCCAACGCGTCGGCCATGTGGCGCGACACGGCCCCGGCGTGCAGGCCGAGCCCCGCCTGCGTGCCGATGGCCCCGCCAAGCTGCAACGCCAGGCCGCGCGACGCCGCGTCACGCAGGCGGGTGCGGCAGCGCACGAGGGGCGCGGTCCAGTTCAGCACCTTCAGGCCGAACGACGTGACCTGGGCCGGTTGCATCAGCGTGCGGGCGAGCATCGGGGTGTCGGCGTGCTGCTCAGCCAGGTCCAGCAGCGAGGCGATGAGGCGGGCCAGCACCGCATCGAGGGCATCGAGCGAACGGCGCGTGCACAGCGCCATCGCGGTGTCCTGCACGTCCTGGCTGGTGCTGCCCTTGTGCACCACCGCCGATGCCTCGGCGCTGTACAGCGACACCGTGTGGGTCAGTTCCTTCACGAGCGGAATGGCCAGGCTGCCGGCCCGGGTGCTGGCTGCGGCCAGCGCGTCGAGGTCGTACAGCTCGGCCTTGCACACGCTCGCGATGGCGCCCGCCGAGACCGCCGGGATCATGCCCGCCGCGGCCTGCGCGCGGGCCAGCGCCGCCTCGAAATCGAACATCGCCTGGATCAGTGCGATGTCGTCGAACGGGGCCGCGGCGTCCACCGGGGCCAGGAAGCGGTCGAAGAGCGGCAGGCTCATCAGCTGAAGTCGAAGAAGACGGTTTCAGCGGGGCCTTGCAGGTGCAGGTCCCACGTGTGTCCACCGCCGGCCGCGGGTTGCGCCAGCAGCGTGGCGCGGCGTTCTGCCGGCACCTGCTTCAAGAGCGGTGCGCTGGGGTCGTCGGCCAGGTACACGGCCGTGAACTGGTGTTTCAGCAGGCCGCGGGCAAACACCACCACGTAGCAGGCCGGCTCGTTGGCGATGCCGTGGTGTGGCAGCGCGAAGCCGAACGTGCCGTCGTCGGCCGTGTGCGTGCGGTACAGGCCCGGCAGGCCCGGCACGGCAGCGCCGGCTTCGGCACCGGGCACCCAGGCCTCGAGCACCGCGTCGCTGACGGGCACGCCGTCGCCGTCGAACACGCGGCCGGTGATCTGCACCGGGCGGGCGGCGTTGCCGGCGTCGAACGCCCAGCGCCAGCCTTCATGGGGAAACGGGCCGATGGTCTGGGACGACGTGATCGGCAGCGCGGGAGTGGGTTGGCTCATGGTCGGGCTCCTCGGGTCACAGGCCGAACGGCGTGGCATCGCGGCCGCGCAACACGATGTCGAAGACGAAACCGAGCATCTCGTCGCTCACCGTCTCGTCCATGCTGAACCGCGACACGAGCCGCTGGCGGGCCGCCGCGTCGGGCACGCTCTGGAAGATGGGGTCGAAGTCGAACAACGGGTCGTCCGGGAAGTACATCTGCGTGACCAGACGCTGCGCGAGCACGTTGCCGAACATCGAGAAGTGAATGTGCGCCGGGCGCCACGCCTTGCTGTGGTTGCCCCAAGGGTACGCCCCGGGCTTGATGGTGACAAACCGGTAGCGGCCTTCGCTGTCCGTCAGGAACTTGCCGAAGCCGAAGAAGTTGGGGTCGAGCGGCGCGTTGTGCTGGTCCTTCTTGTGCCAGTAGCGGCCGGCGGCATTGCACTGCCACACCTCGACCACCGAATCGCGCACCGGGCGGCCGTCTTCGTCGGTCACCCGGCCGGTGACCACGATCTTCTGGCCAAGCGGCGCGGCTTGGCCGCGGGTGGTCAGGTCGGCATCAGCGGGGGAAACCAGCGACGGCAGGAACCCGAGCGGCTGGGTGGTGGCCACCGGAGACGCCACACGCAGCGGGGCCAGGCGCGGGCCGCGTTTGGCGGTGGATTTGTACGGGGCGTGGAGCAGGTCGGGCCAGGTGCCCTCCGCGACGGGATCGAACTTCATCGGCATCTCCGAAAAAATGAGCCAGATGTGCGATTAACGAACAAAACAGCAAATCAGGCGCTTGAAGGGACCTAGCTTATCGACAACCATTGGGATTCAGCAAGCGACAAACCGCTGCTTGAAACGCAGATCGCCCACGTTGTGCGATTAGCGAACAAAGAGATCAACATGGCCGTGAACGACACCGAACCTGATTCGCCAGAAGGCGAGGCGCCCGACGCCCCGCTGAAGCGCGACCTGATCGCCGGCCTGGAAAAGGGCCTCGCGGTAATCGAGGCCTTCGACCAGGAGCGCCCGCGCCTGTCCATCACCGAGGTGGCCCAGCGCACCGGGCTCACCCGCGCGGCCGCCCGCCGCTACCTGCTGACGCTGAGCCACCTGGGTTACGTGGCGCAGGACCGCAAGCTCTTCGGCCTCACGCCGAAGGTGCTGCGCCTGGGGCAGAGCTACATGCACTCGGCCCGCCTGCCCCGGGTGATCCAGCCGCAGCTGCAGAAACTCGCCTACGCGCTGCAGGAGGCCAGCTCGGCCGGCGTGCTCGAACACGACGACGTGATCTCGGTGGCCGCGGCCAGCGCGGGGCGGGCCGTGTCCGCCACGCTGCAGCCCGGCACGCGGGTGCCCGCGCACTGCACCAGCAATGGCCGGGTGCTGGTGGCCGCGATGCCCGACGCCGAGATGGACGCGTGGCTGCAGCGCCAGCGCCTCGAAGCGCTCACACCCCACACCGTGATCCACCCCGAGCGGCTGCGCCTGGAGATGCTCCGCACGCGCGCCAACGGCTACGCCGCGGTGGACCAGGAGCTCGAGCTCGGCCTGCGCACGATCGCCGTGCCGCTGCGCAACTTCCGTGGCGAAACCGTCGCGGCCATGAACATCAGCGTGCACGCGAGCCGCATGCGGATGGACCAGCTCGTGGACCAGTGCCTGCCGGCGCTGCTGCACGCCCAGGAACAACTCCGAACCCTGATCTGAAGCACCACCATGGCGACAACCCTTCCCCACCGCACGCAGGTCGTGATCATCGGCGCCGGCCCCTCGGGCCTGCTGCTCGGCCAGTTGCTGCACCGCGCCGGCATCGACAACGTCATCATCGAGCGGCAGAGCGCCGACTACGTGTCGTCGCGCATCCGCGCCGGCATCCTGGAGCAGACCACCGTGGACCTGCTGGACCAGGCTGGCGTGGGCGACCGCATGCACCACGACGGGCTGCCCCACGACGGCTACGACCTGTGTTTCGGCGGTGAACGCCACCGCATCGACCTGGTGGGCCTCACCGGGGGCAAGCGCGTGATGGTGTACGGGCAGACCGAAGTCACCCGCGACCTGATGGCGGCCCGCGCCCAGGCCGGCCTGCTGACGCTGTACGAGACGCCGGACGCCTCGCTGCACGGGTTCGACGGCACGTCGCCATCGGTGCGGTTCACGCACCAGGGCCGGCCCGCCGAGATCACCTGCGACTTCATCGCCGGCTGCGACGGTTACCACGGGGTGTCGCGCGCGAGCGTGCCGGCGTCGGCCGTCACCACGTACGAGAAGGTCTACCCGTTCGGCTGGCTCGGTGTGCTGGCCGATGTGCCGCCGGTAGCCCACGAACTGATCTATGCGAACCACCCGCGCGGCTTTGCCCTGGCGAGCATGCGCTCGGCCACGCGCAGCCGCTACTACGTCCAGTGTTCGCTGGAGGACAAGGTCGAAAAGTGGTCGGACGACGCGTTCTGGGATGAGCTGCGCCGCCGCCTGGACCCGGCCGCCGCCGAAGCGCTGGTCACCGGCCCATCCATCGAGAAGAGCATCGCCCCGCTGCGCAGCTTCGTGGCCGAACCCATGCGCTTCGGCCGGCTGTTCCTGGCCGGCGACGCGGCACACATCGTGCCGCCCACCGGCGCGAAGGGCCTCAACCTGGCGGCCAGCGACGTGTCGTACCTGTCGCGGGCGCTGATCGAACACTTCACCGAACGCAGCAACGCGGGCATCGATCACTACTCCGACACGTGCCTGCGCCGCGTCTGGCGCGCGTCGCGCTTCTCGTGGTGGTTCACGTCGCTGATGCACCGCTTCCCGGACGGCGGTGACATCGGCGCCAAGCTGCAGGAGGCCGAACTCGGGTACCTGGTGGGCTCGCACGCCGCGTCCACCGTCATGGCCGAGAACTACGTGGGGCTGCCGCTGGAATGCTGAAGCGCCCCTTGAAACGCATGCGCGCCGCCTCCAATATCAAGACATGACGGGCCGCGGCATCCCGCCGCGGGCGTCCTGATCCGCGAAAGGAGGATGTTCATGTACGACTCTCTGTTTGATTTCCCAGGCACGTTGTTCGGCGAACTCGAACGCCTTCAACGCCTCTTCGACGACCCGACCGGCTCCGGCCGCGCCGCCAGCATCCGCTCGGTGGCACCCGGCGCCTTCCCGGCGGTGAACGTGGGCAACACACCCACGAGCGTCGAGGTCTATGCCTTCGCCCCGGGCATCGACCCGGCCAAGCTCAACCTCACGCTGGACCGCGGCGTGCTCACGCTGGCCGGTGAACGCGACGTGGCCGCACCCGACCGCAGCGGCAACGGGTACGCGTACTCACGCGAGCGCCCCACGGGCCGCTTCCGCCGGACCGTCAGCCTGCCCGACGACATCGACCCGTCGCGTGTCGATGCGCACTACCAGGACGGCGTGCTTCGCGTGAGCATTTCCCGCCGCGCCGAGGCCCAGCCCCAGCGCATCGCGATCCAGTGACCGGACACCCAGGAAAGGAGCACACACCATGAGCAACACCGAAGTGCGAACCCGCGACACGAAGACCCCGGCGACGACCCAGGCCACGCCCGACACGCGCGTGCTGGTGCCCCGTGTCGACGTGATCGAGGACGATGCGGGCATCACGCTGCTCGCCGACGTGCCGGGTGTCCCGAAGGACCAGCTGGAACTGCGGGTCGAAGGCGACACCCTGACCTTCGAAGGCACCATCACCCCGCTGACGCCTGGCCAGCTCGAACCGGTCTACGCCGAGGTGCGCGTGCCGAGGTACCGCCGTGCGTTCACGCTGAGCCGGGAACTCGACGCGAGCCAGATCACCGCCAACCTGAAGGACGGCGTGCTGAACCTGCGCATTCCGAAACAGCCCCACGCCCAACCGCGGCGCATCGAGATCCGCGCGAGCTGAAGGACCCGCTGCCGCCGGACCGCACAGCCCGGCGGCAGCGGAGGCGTCGTTGTCTGCTGATAACATCCCACGCCTTCCCGCCAGACCCGCGCCCCATGTCCAAGCCGACCTCCCCCGCCCCGTACAAGCCCGAGCCCATCACCGGCTACACCGAATGGCTGCCGGAGGCTCGCCTCGTCGAACAGCAGTGGATGGACCACATCCGCAAGGTGTTCGAAAGCTACGGCTTCTGCAACATCGAGACGCCGGCGGTGGAGGAAATCGAGGTGCTGTCGGCCAAGGGCGGTGACACCGAGAAGGAAATCTACGCACTGCGCCGCCTGTACGACTCGCCGCAGGACGCCGAACCGCGTGTGGCGCTGCACTACGACCTGACCGTGCCCATGGCCCGCTACGTGGCCCAGCACTACAACGACCTCGTGTTCCCGTTCAAGCGCTACCAGATGCAGAAGGTGTGGCGCGGCGAGCGCCCGCAGGAAGGCCGCTTCCGCGAATTCCTGCAGTGCGACATCGACGTGATCGACAACGAGGACGTGTCGAAGAGCTTCGACGCCGAGCTGCCCATCATCGTCTACGAGGTGCTGCAGGGCCTCGGCGTGGGCCCGTTCTCGATCAACGTCAACAACCGCAAGATCCTGCAGGGCTTCTACCAGGGCCTCGGCATCGAGAAGATCACCGAGGCCATCCGCATCGCCGACAAATTCGACAAGATCGGCGCCGACGGCGTGCGCAAGTCGCTCGTCGACCAGCTGCAGCTGCCCGAGGACGTGGCGGCCAAGTGCGTGGCCCTCGCGCAGATCCGCACCAGCGACCTGGGCTTCGTGGAACAGGTGCGTGCGCTCGGCGTGCAGTCCGAATTGCTCGACGAGGGCATCGAGGAACTGCGCTTCGTGATCGACCACATGAAGGACATCCCGGCCGGCCGCATCTGGGCCGACCTGTCCATTGCCCGCGGCCTCGACTACTACACGGGCACCGTGTACGAAGGCAAGCTGCTCGACTACCCCGGCTACCCGAGCGTGTGTTCCGGCGGCCGCTACGAGAACCTCGTGGGCTCGTACCTGCGCAAGAAGCTGCCGGGCGTGGGCATGTCCATCGGCCTCACCCGCATCTTTGCCAAGCTGCTGAAGGACGGCAAGCTGCCCGTGGGCCCGAAGTCCACCACGCAGCTGCTGGTGGCCTTCCCGCAGGGCGCCAACCGCGACGACGTGCGCCGCGTGGCCGCCCACTTCCGCAGCCGCGGCGTGCGCGTCGAGGCGTACCACGAGGACAAGAAGACGCCGAAACAGCTGCAGTACGCGTCCCGCAAGGGCATCCCGTACGTGCTGTTCCCCGGCGCGGACGGTGCGCCGCACCAAGTCAAGACGATGGCCACGGGCGAGCAGGCCGAGGTGCCGGCCGACTGGCTGCCGGGCTGACCGCCGCTCGCAAGCCGGCCTGGCGCCGGCCTCGAATCTACCTCCGTTCACTACAATCTCTCCCATAACGACTGGGGAGAGAGTCTTGGTTTCGAAGAAGAGTGCCGCGGCGCTGCGCGCCGGGGTGCGCGCGGGTGCGTTCGCGTTGCTGGCGGTCGCCGCTGGTTGTGGCGGTGGTGGTGGATCCGAGGCCGACACCGCCTCCCCACAGACCATCGAGAATGCGGACTACTACCCGCTGCAGGTGGGTGACCGAAGGTCCTACCGGACAAGCTACGCGGGAGGAGACTTCGGCGACTCCACCGTCTACTTCGCCGAAATCGTGACGGGCACGCGCGATGTCGATGGCGCTACGCATTTCGTGGTGCACACGGAGGACTTCTTTCCGCGCAACGCCTTGATGACCGCCGGCGCAACCTTGGTGCAGGTGCGCAGTTCGACCAACCCGACCGCGTGGCACAGGGACCTGCTGCGATTCCCTGCCACGCTGGGTGTACCCTTCATCCAGGAGGAAGAGCCCTATTCCGTGCTCGATCGGGACGGTGATGGCACCTATGACACGAGCATCACGCGGTACGTGACCACCCCCATCGACCTGTCGACGTTGCAGACGCCGGCCGGTCGCTTCGAACGCACCTTGCACGTGCGTACGGACACCATCATGACCATCCTCCGGTCTTCTGATGGTGCAACGCAGACGGAGGCCACGTGGTCTGTCGACCACTGGTACGCGCCTGGCGTGGGTGTGGTGCGGACCCTTCGGACCTCGGACGACGGCCAGACGACGACCGAACTGTTGACCTCGCAGCCGGCGGCTCAACCGCGTCGAGATGCGGCGGCGCCCACACTGCTGGCCATCACGCCAGCCGCTGGCACCACCACGCACCGCGGCACCTCGCTGCAGCTGACGTTCGACGAACCCGTCTCGGCGTACAGCGTCCGCGGTGCCGTGACCGTCACGGACAGCCGGGGCGAGCGCAACGACCTCTTCGGAGTTTCCTCCGACAAGACGGGCCGCCGGGTGGTGCTCTACCCGATGGCTTGGCCGGGCGGCACGTACACCGTCCACATCGCACCTGGAATCACCGATCTGACCGGCAACACCATGGGTGCACACCCGGACCATACCTTCGTGGTGGATGACACCGTGCCGGCGGCGATCCACGCGATGCCGCCCCCGCAAGCCGAGAACGTGACCCAGTACAACGGCGTGCTGACAACCGAATTCAGCCTCAGGATGGACCCGGCCACGTTCAACGCCATCACCCTACGCGAAGGCAGCGTGGCGACGCCCGCCACTGTCAAACTGGAGTACGGCAAGCTGACGGTCACGCCGGCCACGCCGCTGAAACCGCGTACCCGCTACACCGTGGACCTCACCGGCCTCAAAGGCGAGGACGGCGTGCCATTGGCCAACCCGGTGGACTGGACATTCGTGACCGGCACCACCGTCATCGTCAAACCGCCGGGGGGCACGTCGCCCGAGCCATTGGCGAATTCCGACCCTGGAATCCGCCCCAAATAATGGGGAGCTACATGATGATTCAGTTCGTCGAGGGGCGCCTGTGCGCCGCGTTCTTGCTGGTGGCGCTCGTGGCCGGCTGTGGCGGTGGGGGAGGCGGCGGCGGCGACACGGCGCCCGAGGCCGTGCCGGCGGCCGACTACTACCCGTTGCACACGGGTGACCGCCGGGCGTACGAGTCCGCCTACTCGGACGGCACCAAGTTCCGGTACGCGATCGCCGTGGGTGCCGCCACCACGGTCAACGGGCAGACTGGGTTTCCAGAGCAACTCCAGGCGCCCAATGCCGTCCAATCTGACTCGCAAGTCTTGGTGAAGACGGAGAGCGGTGTCCGCTTGATCGTGCCCGGCGCCGATGGCACGTTCGAGATGATCCGGCTACCGGCGTCCGTGGGCATGGCGTACGCGCAGCACTTCTCCGCATCAGGCGAGGACATCGACCAGGACCAAGTCGCCGACGTCGAGACCTACGACATCGCCAGCACCGTGGCGGGCCTGGAAACCGTGGAAACCCCGGCCGGCCGCTTCGAGCGTGCACTGCACATGCGCCACCAGATCACCGTCAACACCCGCCGGTCGACCGACGGGGTTGTGGTCACCGGTGTCTTCACGAACGACTACTGGTTCGCACCGGGCGTGGGCATGGTTCGCCAGGGGGGGCTGTCATCCGACGGTGAAGGTGGCGACATCGTGCTGCTCGCCCACAAGATCGACGGCCGGTCCACCGACACCACCGCTCCCCGGCTGACGAACGTGTCACCGGGCGCGGGCCAAGTCGCCCCGGACGGCACGCGCATCCGCCTGCAGTTCGACGAGCCCCTGATGGAGGCCGATGTGGCGGTCAGTGCCGTCACCGTCCGGGACAGCACCGGCATCGCGGTGCCTCTGTCAAGCTATTCGCCGTTGGCGAACGAAATCGCCCTGACGAACCTCGACCGCTGGCAAAGTGGCACCTATACCGTGGAGGTTGGGACGGGGCTCACCGACCTGATGGGCAACCCGGTGGCACCGTTCACCCACACGGTCACGATCGACGCCTCCCGTACCGGGGTGTCGTGGACCACCCCGCTCGACGGCGATCCCGCCGCCACGCTCAAGAGCGGATTCCGCGCGGGTTTCTCGACGTTGCTCGACAGCGCGTCCGTACCCGGCAGCGTGGTGCTGCGCGAGGGCAACACGGTGGTGGCCACCACCGTCACGCACCCGGGCGGCAGCAGCAACTACCTGGAGATCGCACCGGCCACTGCGCTGAAACCGCTCACCACCTACACCGTCACGTTCCCCACGTTGAAGGACAGCGCCGGCAACCCGGTTGTCCAGCTGGCCCCGTGGACGTTCACGACGGCGGCCACGGTGACGGCCAGCGCAAAGGTCACCGCGGCAGTGCGCCGGCCGCTCGCCATGCGCTGACGCGCCTCAGGCCGCCAGCGGCGTGGTCGGCTCCGGCCGATCCCCCGCGGCGGCACCGGCCAGCATCGCCGCGAACATCGGCTGGCGTGCCGCCACCTCGTCGGCGGTGCCGATGTCGGCGATGGCACCGTCCACCATGAACACCACGCGGTCGAAGTGGGGCAGCAGGCCCATGCGGTGCACGGCCGACACGATGCAGGCATCGGGGCACGCGGCATCGAGCCGTTCGTGCACGGTGCGTTCGGTCAACGCATCGAGCGCGCTGGTGGGTTCGTCGAGCAGCAGCAGCGAGCTGCCTTCGGCCGCGAGCACACCGCGGGCGAGCGCGAGGCGCTGGCGCTGGCCGCCGGACAGGTTGAAGCCGCGTTCGGACATCGGGGTGTCGAGCCCGCGTGGCAGGTCCACCAGCACCGCGTCGAGCGCGCTCACGTGCACGGCCCGCGCCAGCGCGTCGGCCGGCACGTCCTGGTCGAGCGTGAGGTTCTCGCGCATGCTGGCCTCGAACACCTCGGCCTCCTGCGGGATCAGCGTGGACACGTCGGCCAGGTGGCGGCGGCCCAGCTGGGCCACGCCGTCCACGGCGATGTGGCCGCGGTCGGCGTCGTACAGGCCGGCCAGCACGCGCAGCAGCGTGCTCTTGCCCGAACCGCTCGGGCCCACGAGGGCGATGCGTTCACCGCGGTTCAGCGCCAGGTGGACGCCACGCACGCCACCCCGCTCCGACTTGGCGTGGGTGAAGCCCAGGCCTTGCAGCTCGATGCGCTGCCACGCCGGGTCCATCGCCGGGCCGCGTTCGATCGGGGCCGGAGCCTGGCGGATCACGTCGCCGCTCGCGAAGTCGGTCTGGGTGCGCGCGAGGCCCTGGTAGTTCGATGCCATCGACCCGAGCACCCCCGCGGCCTGCTGCGCGTACTGGTAGATCATGAAGAGGCTGCCGATCAGCACGGTGCCGCCGGTGGCGACCGACGGGGTGGTGCTGACCGCGTAGACGACCACGAGGCTCCACGTGAGCAGCAGCGTCAGCAGGTCCACCGAGCACCACTTCCACTCGTTCAGCACGATGGTGCGGCGCAGCGGCTCGAACACCGCGAGCAGACGGGCGTCGAGCAGGCGCCGGGTGGCGGCCTGCAGGCGCAGGCTCGCCACGGCCGAGATGTTGCCGACGAAGTCGAGCAGGCGCGCGGCATAACGCCGGTCGGCCTGGTTCTCGCGCGCGGCCAGCACCATCAGCGCACGGTCGAACCGCACGATCACCACGGCCGTGACGATGAACCCCACGATGGCCATCAGGCCGGTGAGCTGCGACAGCAGCATCAGCGCCGTCAGCGGCCCGGCGATGTTGATGAAGTTCTGCAGGTAGATGAACTGGCTCTGCGCGAACGTGCCGAGCGCGGTGCTCGCCTGGTGCACGCGGTGCTGCAGGTCGCCCGAGTGGTGGGCCTCGTGCCAGGTGAGCGGCGCATTCGCGAGCTGCACGTACAACCCGTCTGCCACGTTGCGGCGCACCCGCAGCGCCACGGCCCGCTCCATCACGCGGGCCGGGCCGTGCAGCACCCACGTCACCACCTGCAGGGCCACGATGGCGGCGATCCACAGCCCCGCGGCGGGCAAGGCGGCGCGGCCGCCGGTCTGGATGCTGTTGATGGCCTGGGCAGCCAGCCACGGGGTGGCGAGCTTCAGCAGCTGCGAGCCTCCGAGCATGGACAGCGCCACGCCGAACTGCAGGCGAGCACCGCGAGCGTGCATCCACACGTGGCGGTACAGGCCGGACAACGAGGTGGGCTCGGCGGAACGGGGAACGTCGGTCATCGGGTCGATCCGCATGGCGTTGTAAAACTCGCCAGCGCGGGCACTATACGGGATTACCCGAAATCCCGTCGCAACCGCGCGGGTACGATGCCGGCCGTGACCGAACCCCTGCTCGCCGACCTCCCCGCCGCCCGCGCCACCTTCGACGCGCTGCAGCGGCGCGCGCGCGATGCGGGGGTGGTGCTGCGGGCCCCGCCCCCCGAGCCCGTGGGCTGCTGCGGCCGCGGTTGCAACGGCTGCGTGTGGGAAGGGTTCTACGCGGCGGCCACCTGGTGGCGCGACGACGCACTGCAGCAACTGGACGGCTGACCCCCATCCCTCTTCAGTGGGCCCCGGCACCGGCAGCTGGCGGGTTAGATTCTGCGCACCTTCACTGCCGCCCCCCCGCGCATGCCCACCGTTCCTGGCAAACCGACCAAGCCGCTCAAAGCCAAGCTCACCGCGCTGAACGACAAGCTGCGCCGCACCGGCAGCACCCTGAAGAAGCTCAAGCCCACGATCGAGAGTGTCGACACGATCAAGCAGCGCCGCGTGGCAAGACGCCAGGCGTCCGGCCTTCACTTCGCGCTCGCCGACCGCATCGACTTCCTGAACGCCGAACACTGGGACCGGCTCGCCGCCGCCAGCGTGTTCCTGTCCCGCGACTACCTGCGCGTGCTCGAGGTCCACGGCCCCGACAACGTGCAACCGCGCTACGCAATGGCGTACTCGACCGGCGGCCAACCGGTGGCCATCATGCTGTTCCAGCGGGTGCGCATCACCGGCGACCGCCTGCGCAAGCCGGGTCCGCGCAAGCTGATCGACAAGCCCCTCGCCCGCATCGACGAGCACCTGCTCGTGTGCGGCAACCTGCTCGTGTGGGGCGCGCGGGCCTACGCATTCGCGCCCGATGCCGACCCGCAGCTGCTGTGGCACGGCGTGGGCGAGGCGATGTACCGGCTGCGCCGGGCCGACAAGCTGCTGGGCGAGTCGGACCTGGCCATGGTCAAGGACTTCGCGGGCGGCGACCACGTCGCCAAGGATGCCCTGCGCCTGCTGGGCTACCGCCACGTCGACACCGACCCCGACATGGTGCTGACGCTGAAACCCGCGTGGAAGACCTGGGACGACTACCTCGCAAGCCTCACCTCGAGCTACCGCAGCGCCGCCAAGCGCCTCGAGAAGGACTGCACCGCCGCCGGCATCGTGTTGCGCGTGGCCACCGCCGCCGAGATGCACGAGCGTCACGCCGAGATCCAGGACCTCTACTACCAGGTGCACCACGCCCAGGGCCTGCGGCTGGCGTCGCTCGCACCGCGCTACCTCGCGAGCATGGCCGACGCCCTCGGGCCCGAGCGGTTCGTGTGCCGCGTGGCCGAACGTGACGGCCGCCTGCTCGGCTTCGTCACCACCGTGCGCGACGGTGACACCGCGGTGGGCTACTACGTCGGCTACGACCGTGAAGCCAATGCCGGCGCCCCCATCTACCTGGCATTGCTGCAGTCCACCATCACCGACGCCATCGGTTTCGGCGTGCGCCGTCTCTCGCTCGGCCGCACCGCGCTCGAACCGAAGGCCAAGATGGGCTGCAAGCCCGAGCCCATGGCCTGCGCGGTGCGCCATCGCGTGTCGGCGTTCAACTGGATCACCACCGCGCTCACCCGCACCGCGTCGCACGACGAGCCGCCGGAACGCAGCCCGTTCAAGGCAGCGGCCGACGCACCGGCCTGAGCCTTCAACGCACGCTGAGGCGGGTGACCGCGGTACGGCGTGTGTCGAGCGTCCACAGCCGGCCGGCATCGTCGAACACCAGCAGGTGACCGCCCGCGACCCGGGCGCGCGAAGCACCGGAGCCCGGCCACGACAGCACGCCGCGGCGCAACCCCGTGGCGGCGGACAGCACGTGCCAGGCCTCGCCTGGCGGCGCCGCCCGGGCCACCAGCAGCCAGCGGTCACCCATGGCCCAGGTGCGCGCCTGGCGGGGATCCGGTGGCGCGGCGTCCGGGCAACGCCACTCTCGCGCCTGTCGGAGGTCCGGCGGCACGGCGTCCGAGCAACGCCACACATCGGTGGTGTGGTGGCACACCAGGGTGTCGCCATCGGCCGCCATCCGCAGCCAGCCGCCCGTCGGATGCAACAGCCCGGCCCCGGCCCCCTCCGGCACCGTGTCGCGGCTCATCAGGCGGCGCTGGGGCAACTGGTACTGCCACAGCGCCAGGCCGTTCGGCCCCTTCACCAGCGCCTGCTCGAGCGCGGCGGTTGCGGTGAGTGCCACCACGTCGCCCCCCAGGTCGCCCACTTGCCACAGCGCCTCGTTCAGCCCCACGCGGGTGTCAAGCACGCGGATGCTGCGGCCATCGGACACCGTCCAGGCCACCCCGTCGAATGTGTCGGCGAAACACGCCAGTTGCACCACCCCCAGGTCCGTGACGGTGCGGCGCACGAGGTCGAGGCGGCTAACCCGCCACACGCCGGCACGCGGTGCGAGCACCAGCGCGACGGTGCCGCTGGGTGCATGCACGATGCGATGGGCGGGCACTGCGAACCGCGCGACGATGCGGCCCGTGCGGTCGACCAGCGCCGCCCCGGCTTCGCCCAGCGCCACGAGACAACGCCCGCCGTCCGACGGCACGGCATCGGCGATGGCGTGCGCCCCGGGTTCCGGGGCACTCCACGTGTGGATGGCCCGCGGGCCATCCAGCGGCTGGTCGACACTCTCGGGCAACGGCTGGCCGGCCGGCAGGTCGGCGTCCAGCCAGGGGTCGGCGGCCAGGCGCAACAAGTCACGCAACGCGGCCTGCTTGAATCGGCCTTCGCCGCCGGCGTGGTCGGCCAGCACGGCCGGGACGACGGCCCGCGCCAGGTCGCGCAACGCGGGTGAGCGGGCCTGGGTGGCCAGCAGGGCCTCCACGACGGCCACACGCTCCGCCCCCTGGTCCGGGTCGTCGGCCAGCATGCGGATCCGCGATACCTCCCGCGCCAGGGTGTCCGGCAACAACGCCGCCCGGGTCACCAGCGCCTTCGCGCCCAGGTGGCTGCCCTCGGCCTCGGCCCGCAGCAGCCAGCCCGCCGCGAGTTCGCGATGGGCAGGCAGCGGCCACAACACCTCGATGGCCTCGAGCCAGCGCCCCTGGGCCGCCAGGTGATGCGCCCAATCCTCGCGCAGCCGCGCGGCCGCGTCGGGCCACTTGGGCGCCAACTGCAGCACGGCTTCAGAAAACGCCTGGTCACGGCGTGCCACGGCCACCGCGCGGCGCCAGTCGCCGGCCAGGCACAGCAGCCGGACGATCGTGCCGGGTAGGCTGTCCCAGGTGAGCGCCAGCCGCGCCGCCTGTTCGAAGCGGGCGTGTCGTTCGAGGTAGTCGAGCGCCTCCTGGCGCGCCTTCAGCAACTCGGCCAGCACGAACACGGCCTCGTCGACGCGGCCCTCGCGGTCCAGACGCTCGAACGTGCGCCGATACAGCTGGCGCAGATGGTCCTGCAGGCCCGGGTCGAAACTCATGCTGGCCGCCGCGGGCGATCCATCGGTGAGCGACAGGTCGTTGCGCCGGCCCGGCGTGCCGAAGGCCTGCCCGCCGGACGAGTCGTTGTCGTCCAACGGGATCGCATGGCGCAGCGCCTCGTCGAGTCGACCCGAGTCGAACATCTCCAGCATCCGGCGCATGTAGGCCGCCTGCCGGCGGCCCAGCACCTGGGCCAGTTGCGACGTCACCGCGAGGCGGGCCAGCCACTGCCGCCAGGCCTGCGGCCCCAGCCGGCCGAGGCGCCGTGCCGCGACCGCGGGTGCTGCGGCGGGCCGCGGCACGGGCTGCGATGCGCGCTGTGCAGACGGGGAGGACGACCACGTCGATGCCGCCCCCCGCGATCGCGCCAGGAACCAGATCACCCCGGCGGCAATGGCCAACGCCGGCCACCCCGGCAGCGACGGGAGGCCCTCCGAACGGATCAGCATCCCGACCACTGCCAGCGCCAACACGACCAGCCCCACCCACCGCCAACCGGACCCGGCCAAACGTGGGCCACCGCCCGGCGCCGACGGCGGCACGTGCGCATTAGCCTGGCGACGCGCCGACGCCGCCTTCAGGAAGGCGCGCTGGGCCTCGCTGGTCGGCGGCACACCTGCGCCGAGGGCATCGCGCACATCGGCCACGTCGTCCGGCGCCAGCAACACCGGCACGGCAGGCGGCAGGCGGCGGTCCAGCGTGTCGTGCAGCGCGTACGCCCCCACGTCGAGCCATTGGGCGGGGTCGAGCGGCACCGCGTGGGCGAATGCCAGCGGCGCGGCATCGCCGCCCAGCACCAGCACCACATCGGCCGCGGGCAACGCGGCACACTCGGCCGCGGTCAGTGGCGCAGAACTCCACACCGCCCCCTGGCGGCACAGCGGCCATGCGTCAAGGCCGCCGGCGGCCATCTCCACCGGTGCCGCGAACCGCAGCACGTCGCCTTGCGGAAACCGGAACGCCGCTGCCCCGCGGCGCCAGTGCCGCAGGATCCGGCGCTCCCGTTCGGATTCACCCAGCAGGTCCGCCGGGAACCAGAGTGCGCCCACGGCCTGGCGGCCGCGCCACAGCGGCTGGCGGATGGGGGCGGCATGTTCAGGCCGATGGGGCATGTTCAGTCCCGCCCTGCACGGTCAAGCGCACGGTGTTTTCGAGTGCCGAGAAAACGATCAGCTGGCGCTCGCTCGTGAGCATCGCCACCAGGCCCGACGTGGGGCACACGGTGTGGCGCTCGATGGGGGCCGGCGCGGTGAACAGCGGGGTGGTGCCGGTGGCCTGAACGAGTTTCAATTTGCGCCGGGTGCCGTCGATGGCCACGAGCGCCGAATGGCCCACCGACAGGGTGGGCACGAGACCGATGACCGCGCCATTCGGCAGCGCCGTGCGCCAGCGTGACGCCGACGGCACGTCGCGTGTCGTCGACTCGATCACCTCCCACACGGTCTCCCCGGCACCGCCGGTGCGTGCGACGGCGCAGCCGCCGAAGCCCATGCGCCAGCGGCTGGCGGCGCCCATCAGCACGGCGCAGCCATCAGGGCGCGGCCCCAGGTTGTGCTTCATGGGCTCCTGTTGCGTGACGTTGGCCGAGTGTGCCCACAACGCCCCGTCCGCCTCGGCGACGTAGGCGATGCGGTGGGGTGTCACCTGGACCATTGCCAGCACGTCACGCTGCAGCAGCATGGGGCCGCGGTCGATGCCGGCGAACATCCAGTACACCAGTTGCCGTGACGCATCGAGCACGTAGACACGAAGCGAACTTCCGTGACGAAGCGCCGCACACGGCAGCCACCGCGTCCCGCCCGCCGGAGCATCGAACGCTTCATTGGGCGGCCGGTCGACATGGCCCGGATGCAGCTGCCAGAACTGCAGCATCGACCCGGGCGCCGACAGCACGAGGCCCAGGTTCTTCCCCCGGAATGCCCCGGCGAGCGGTTCCGCCCTCGTGGCCCACTGCAGGTGCCGCGGCGGCTTGTTGGCCTGGGTCGAGCCGGCCTTCGGCACGCGGAACACGTTGATGCCCGACTTGCCGAGCCCGGGCACGGCCACATGGTCACCGGAGTCCGACAGCAGCGGTGCCACGCGCAGCGACAGTGCCGCCGAGCGTTCGAACACGCCCATCGGCGGCGCATGGTCGAACCGGCCCCGCAGCAGCGGCACCGTGACGTCCGCTCCCGCCAGCGGCAGGGCCGCATGCCGCGCGGTACCCTGGTGGCGCAGCTGCACGTCGAGCACATCCCCGTGGAGGGCCTGCGTGATCGCGACCGCATGGGTCACCGGCGCGGCCGTTTCGGCCACGCGGCCCACGCGCCAGCACTCGCCGAGGTCGTCGCCCAGGTGCTCGTCCAGCCAGGTGCGCCACGCATCGGTTTGCACTGCACCCGCCACCACATGGGCTCGCACCCGCAGCAGGCGCTGCAGGTCGTCCGGCCCGAGGGCATCGTGCAGCACGCCGGGTTCATGGGCCACGCCCCAGCGGAACGCTCCACCCGCCTGCACCGCGCGGCGCGCCAGCAGGATCCACAAGGCCACGTGGGCCAGTCGCGGTGCGCCCAGTTGCCAAGGGCCCGCGTCGAACACGGCCACGATGAGCCGTTGCGAACGCCGCGCGCGGGGCCGGGGCGCGAGGAACAGGTGCTCCCCGCCGGCGGCCCGCCGCAGGAATTCGTCCGGCAGTTCCGTGGCCAGCAGCCACTCGGTGGACAGCAGCCGGTCGTACGAGCCCCGGCGGCGCAGGTCCTCCACCCCGTCGGGCTCCGCATCGCCGGCTTGCGGGCGGGCATGGAACCGGCCCAGCAGCGGGTCGAGCCGGGTCAGCATGTCGCCCACCGCCGAAACGAGGTCAGCGGCAAACCAGGACAGCCACGGGTGCCAGGCGCGCAAGGCGGATGGCAGCGTCACGTTCGAAGCGCTGGCGTCCATCGGTCAGTTTCCCGCCGGAGGCGCGGCCAGGGGCCCTTGCCGGTCGAGCGGCACGATGGCGGCCGGGTCGGGCCACAGCAACAGCGGGGTGCGGCCATGCCGCGCCGCCAGCGCACGGGCCAGCAGGTCGGCGGGCACGTCCGGCGACCACAGCGTGGGCAACCACAGCGACGGGGCGTCGGCGCTGGGTGCGGCATACGCGACACCCGAGACCCACGGCAGGTCGTCCGCCGCACCGAACAGCACGAGGACGTCCCGGCTCGAGGTGACGTGCAGGCGCTGGCGCACCGGCGCCGTGACGCGGTCCACGCGCGCCCGCAACCACGCCGCCGCCGGGCCCCAGGCCACCGCGGCTTGCGGCACGGCACCGTCTTCCCTTGGCCGCCAGGACCACCCCACGGGCTGCCGCAAGGTCACACCGGCAAGGCAACGAGCGCGGCCAGCTTCTTCCGGCACACCGCCAGGTCGGCAGGCAGCACGTCGGCATGGAAGTTGGCATCGATCTCGCGCAGCAGGCCCTCGGCCTCCGCCTGCCGGCCGGCGTCCTGCCGGGCCAGGCACACCAGCGCCGTCTCGACGAGGCGGCCGACACGCGACATTGGCTGCATCGCGGCCTCCTCCACCGCGCTGAAGAGGTTCGGGTGCGTGGCGTGGGCGAGCGGCTCCTTCAACACGTCGCGCGCACTGAGCTGCGACTCCTTCGTGGGCAGCACGTACAGCAGCGGCCAGAGGTCGGCCGGCGTGGCCTCGGTGCGGCCCGCCAGCACGGCAGCTGCGGCGATGAGCCGCTGCGACTTGACGATGCGGCGGTCCGACAAGTGCACGCCGGCGCGCCGCAGCTGGCGGATGCAGTCAGCCAACCCAGGCCTCGCGCCCGCCATGTCCACCTGCCGGACGGCACGGCACAGCACGTCGAGGTGCGACAGGCTGGCCGCAGCGGTGACCGGTGCGGTGTCGGCACGCCAGCCGCCATCCAGCATCGCCTCGAGGTGGTGGTCGGGCACGGGTTCGATGAAGAGGTGCAGCAGGAATCGGTCCGCGAAGGCGGCCAGTGCCTCGTCTTCCGGCAACCCGTTGGCGGCACCCACGGCAACACGCAGCGGGCAGTCGATCTGGGTATGGCCGCGGCGGAACCGCCGCTCGTTCAACAGCCCCAGCAAGGTGTTGAGGATGGCGGTGGAACCCAGGAACACCTCGTCGAGGAACGCCACGTCGGCCTCGGGCAACATGCCGGTGACGTCGGTTTCCACCGTGCCCTCGCGCAACTTGCGCAGGTCGACCGGACCGAACAGCTCCGACGGTTCGGTGAACCGCCCCAGCAGGTACTCGAAGTAGCGCCCGCCCATCGACTGCGCCACCCGGCGGACGACCGCGCTCTTGGCCGTGCCGGGAGGGCCGATGACCAGCAGGTGTTCGCCGGCAACGGCTGCCAGCACGATGAGTTCGGCCAGCTGGTCGCGGCCCACCAGGCCGTCGGTGGCTGCGCGGATGCCCTGGCGAACCTGGCGGGCGGCGTCGTGAAGGGAAGGCGTCATTGTCCGGAATCTCGGGGCCGCATCGGGCAAAACACCAGTGTGCCAGAGGCCCGCGAACCGGGGCCCTGCCACGCCACCCGTGCCGCAAGGTGGTAGGCTCTTGCAGCGGCATGACCGCCCCCTCCGAACCGACCCTCCGCCCGCCGTCCCACTGATGACCTCAGCGCCTTCCCGCCCACGGCCGCACTGGGTGCTCGCCCTCGCAGGCACCGCGCTGGCCTATGCGGTCATGGGGTGGGTCGCGCTCTGGTTGTCCATTCCCCCGAGCTACGCGTCGCCGCTGTACCCGGCCGCCGGCGTGGCACTCGCCTGCGTGCTGGTGTATGGTCTTCGCGTATTGCCCGGCGTGGCGCTCGGGGCGTTCGTCGTCAACCTGTCGCTCGGCCCCGACCGCGGCCTGTCCGGGTTCGCGTTCATCGCCCTGCCGCTCCTGATCGGCGCGGGGGCGGCCCTGCAGGCGGGCCTCACCGCCACGCTGATCCGCCGGTTCGTCAAGCAGCCCCTCACGCTCAGCGAACCCCGCGACGTGGCCCTGTTCTTCGGCATCGGCGGGGTGTCCACTGCGCTCACGAGTTCGTCCGTGGCGGCCCTGGCGCTGTGGGCGCTGTCGGCCCAGAGCGGCAGCGCGCTGCTGCTCACCTGGTGGAGTTGGGCCGTGGGCGATGCCCTCGGCATGCTGACGGCCACACCCATCGTGCTGAGCTGGATCGGCCGGCCCCGCAGCGAATGGGAGTCGCGCCGCTGGACGGTGGGGGGCACCATGTTCGTGGCCACGCTGCTGATGGCCCTGAGCATCAAGCAGGTGGACCGCTGGGAGGAGGCCCGCGTGCACACGGCGTTCGAACGCGATGCGTTGCACGCCACGTCGAACCTCGCGGCGCAACTGCAGTTCCCGATGCACGCGCTGGAATCGATTCGCGGGGTGTTCGTCGCGTCGGAGAACGTCACGCGCGATGAAATGCGCCGCGCCGCCGCGGCCTGGATCACCCCGGACAGCCACCTGCACGCCCTGGGCTGGAGCGAGGCGGTGCGGCGGGCGGATCTCCCCGCGTACCAGGCCGCGGTGCGTGCGGTGGACCTGCCCTCGTTCAAGGTGTTCGACCGGTCCGACAGCCCACCACCGACACAGGACGACGACCGCATGATCGTCATCCGCTACATCGAGCCGATGCGCACCAACAGCACCGCCATCGGCGTCAACGCCCGGTCCATCGCGGCGGCACGTGCCGCGGTGGACATCGCGTTGCGCACCGACAGCCCCGCCGCCACCGCCGGGTTTCGCCTCACGCAGGAAACCGGCGACCAGGTGGCCGTGGTCATCTACCAGGCCGTCTACCGCGGCTCACCCAAGTCACCCGCCGAGCGGCTGGACTCCGCACTCGGCGTCGTGTTCGTGACACTGCGCATGGACGACGCGCTGGCCGCGTTCCGCAAGGCGCTGCCGCCCTACCTGTCCCTCTGCATCGTGGACACCGACAGCGTCGCCACCCGCCGGCTGCTGGCCGGGCCGGCCGACTGCCCGGACGCCACCGCGGAACTCACCTACACCCGGCCGTTGAACTTCGCAGACCGCAAGTGGAACATCCGCGTGCTTGCCAGCCGCAACGACGTGCCCGACGCCCGCGCGCGCAACGCGCTGCTGTTCTCGCTGATCGGCCTGGTGGCCACGTCGATGCTCGGCACGCTGCTGCTCACCGTCACCGGCCGGGCCCGCCGCATCGAATCGGCGGTGACGGACCGCACCCTCGCGCTGCAGCGCGAGATCGCGGAACGCGAACGCACGGAAGCCGAGCTCCGCGAAAGCGAACAGCGCTTTCGCAACATCCTGAACCACGTGCCCATCGGGGTCGTCTACACGGACCTGCGCGGCAACGTCAAACAGGTCAACCCGCGCTTCTGCGAACTCACCGGCTACAGCAGCGACGACCTGGTGCAGCTCAACCTGTCGCACGTGATCCACCCCGAAGACCGCGTGCAGGACATCGAACTCACCCAGCAGCTCGTGCGCGGCGACGTGCCCATGTTCCGGCGCCAGGGGCGCTACGTCACGCGCGACGGCCGCATCGTGTGGGTGCAGGCGGTGGTGTCGCTGCTGCGGCTGCCCTCGGGCGAGCCCTACCGCATCGTGGGGGTGGTGGAGGACATCACCGAACACCTGAAGCTCGCCGACGCCGAGCGCGCACGGTCGCTCGCCGAGGCCGCCAACCTCGCCAAGAGCGAATTCCTCTCGCGCATGAGCCACGAGTTGCGCACGCCACTCAACGCCATGCTGGGTTTTGCCCAGCTGCTCGAACTGGACCAGGCCCACCCGCTGCCGGCCGTGCAGCGGCCCTGGGTGGCCCAGATCCAGGGCGCCGGATGGCACCTGCTCGACATGATCAACGACGTGCTCGACCTGTCACGCATCGAGTCCGGCACGCTGAGCCTGCAGATGCAGACGCTCGACCTGCGCGAGATCCTCACATCCACGCTCACGCTCGTCGAACGCGACGCGCACCGGCGCGACATCACGATCACCCAGGACCTCCAGGACAGTGGCACCCGCGTCAAGGGCGACGCCACCCGCGTGAAGCAGATCCTGACCAACCTGCTGAGCAACGCCATCAAGTACAACGCCGACAGCGGGCGCATCCACATCGCCACCCGCGTGCACCACCGCGACAGCATCGAGATCACCGTCACGGACACGGGCCTCGGCATGACCGACGAACAGCTGTCGCAGCTGTTCCAGCCGTTCAACCGCCTGGGCCGTGAACGCTCGGGCCAGGAAGGCACCGGCATCGGCCTCGTGATCAGCCAGCGGCTGGCGGAGCTGATGGGCGGCGCGCTGCGCGCCCGCAGCACGGCGGGCGAAGGGTCGTCGTTCATCCTGTCGTTGCCGCGGGCCGCCGACGTGCCCGAGCGCCGGCTCGACGCCGAACCGTCGCGCCCGTCCACCGGCGACTACCACCAACGGGTGGTGCACTACGTCGAGGACAACGAAACCAACGTGGAAGTGATGCGCGGTGTGCTGTCGCGGCGCCCACAGGTGCGCCTCGACGTGTCGATCACCGGCCTCGACGGGCTGGCCTCGATCCGCACCAACCGCCCCGACCTGATCCTGCTCGACATGCACCTGCCCGACATCGACGGGCTGGAACTGCTGCGCCACTTGAAGGCCGACCCGTCCACCGCGGACATCCCGGTGGTGGCGGTCTCCGCCGACGCGCTGGCCTCGCAGATCGATGCGGCATTGCAGGCCGGTGCGCAGCAGTACCTGACCAAACCCATCAGCGTGTCGGAACTGCTGACCGCGGTAGACGCGGTGCTCGACAGCGCGGAGACGAAGTTCGGTTGAGCGTCAGCCGCCGGTGCGCTTGACCGCGCGGCCCTGCTTCTGCAGCTGGGCCATCACCAGGGCCACGTGGTCGCCCTGCAGCTCCACCACCCCGTCCTTGACCGTTCCGCCGGTGCCACAGGTGGCCTTCATGGCCTTCGCCCAGGCGGTCAGTTCGGGGTCCACCAGGCCCAGGCCCTTGACGAGGGTGACACCCTTGCCCGCCCGCCCCTTGGTCTCCCGCGACACCCGCACCGCCCCATCGGGGAAGGTGGACACGGCGGTGGCCGTGCGGCAGGTGCACTGGCCGGCGGGCTGGCGGCAAACCGGGCACATCCGGCCGGCATCGGTGGAGTAGACGAGGCTCATGGGGCGATTGTCGCGTGTCGGAAGCCGCTGACGCCGGGGCGCGGCGATGGCGGGCTGTTCGGCCCTTCCGGGCGGGCGCAGGATCGTTGCAGGCCCGTCAGGGGGCCGCGTCGGGAGCAAAGAAATGCAAAGACGCCATGCCGTCCGATTCGATAGAACGAGAAACAGGCGCCCCAGGCGAGAGTGTTCGCTCACGCCCAGCCGGAACTTTTCCAGGCATCAGCACTCCGATAACGCGAGTGCTAATATGCCCCCCGAAAGGAGCTACCGGATGTCGTCTGCTTCCATGAACCTGCCCGCGGCCCCTGCCGCGCTCGCACTGACGGTGCGTGATCCCTGGGCACTCGTGCCCTCGCTGGGCAACCTTGACGCGTACATTTCCGCCGTCAACCGCATTCCCCTGCTCACGCAGGAGGAAGAGGTGTCGGCCGCCCGCCGGCTGCGCGCCGACGGTGACGTCGAGTCCGCCGGAAAGCTGGTGCTGTCGCACCTGCGCCTGGTCGTTTCCATTTCCCGCCAGTACCTGGGCTACGGGCTGCCGCACGGCGACCTGATCCAGGAAGGCAACGTGGGCCTGATGAAGGCCGTGAAGCGTTTCGACCCGGACCAGAACGTCCGCCTGGTCAGCTACGCGATGCACTGGATCAAGGCCGAAATCCACGAGTACATCCTGAAGAACTGGCGCATGGTCAAGGTGGCCACCACCAAGGCCCAGCGCAAGCTGTTCTTCAACCTGCGCTCGATGAAGCAGCGCATGAAGGAAGACAGTGCCGAAGGCCACACCCACCGCGCCACGCTCACGCAGAGCGAGGTGGATGCGGTCGCGCGCGACCTGAACGTCAAGCGCGAGGAAGTGCTCGAGATGGAAACCCGCCTCTCGGGCGGTGACATCGCACTCGAACCGCAGAACGACGAGGCCGAGGACCAGCACTACGCCCCCATCGCCTACCTGGCCGACGACAGCCAGGAACCCACGCGCGTGATCGAGGCCCAGCGCCGCGACTGGCTGGCCGGCGACGGCATCAGCCAGGCCCTGGCCACGCTCGACCCCCGCAGCCGGCGCATCGTCGAAGAGCGCTGGCTGAAGGTCAACGACGACAGTTCGGGCGGCCTCACGCTGCACGACCTGGCCGGTGAGTACGGCGTCAGCGCCGAGCGCATCCGGCAGATCGAGGTGGCGGCGATGAAGAAGATGCGCAAGGCGCTGACGGCGGCCTGACGGCCCCGTCACCCCGGCGAATGCCCACGGCTGTCCGGGGAAGATCCCGATAGGGGTAGGGAATGGCATCAGCCATCCCCTCCCTCCGAACTGTACGTGCGGTTTTCCCGCATACAGCTCTCCAGTCGGTGGTTACTTCATCGAGANGATAGGGGTAGGGAATGGCATCAGCCATCCCCTCCCTCCGAACTGTACGTGCGGTTTTCCCGCATACAGCTCTCCAGTCGGTGGTTACTTCATCGAGATTGGCTCGCCAGCGCATGGGCTGCATGCAGGGTGAACAGCCCTTGCTCGGCGAAGAAGGCATTGGGCCAGCGCCGGTGATCGGCATGCGTATGCCCATGGCCACGGCGCTTGCTTTGGTATCGCAGCAGCGTCCTCAGCCTGCGCCGCACAAACCCGTCAGCCTGTGCGAACGTCTGGTGGTGCGCGTGCTTGAAGTAGTTGAACCAGCCTCGCAGGATCGGATTCAGGCTCGCAATCACCGCCCGYAGGCTTTCGCCTCGGCGGCGACTGGTCTTCYCCCGGATTCGCTCCCGGAACTTCGCCACGCTCTTCTGGCGCACGCGCCGACGGCCCGCCTCGAACCGATACCCCAGGAACTCGAAGCCCTGCCCCTCTTGCAGGCAGTCCCCCACGYGCCGACGGCCCGCCTCGAACCGATACCCCAGGAACTCGAAGCCCTGCCCCTCTTGCAGGCAGTCCCCCACGTGAGTCTTGGCCGGATGCAGTTGCAGGCCATGCGCTTCGACCCATCGCTGGATCTCCGTTAGCGCGCCCTGCGCCTGCTCGGCAGTCGCACACAGCACCACAAAGTCGTCCGCATAGCGGACGATGTGCCAGCCACATGCAACCAGTCTCACGTCCAGTGGGTGTAGGTAGCAGTTCGCCAGCAGTGGACTGAGTACCGCTCCCTGTGGCGTGCCGCCACTGGGTGTCCAGCGCCCAACCTCGCTCACGATCTCCTGTCCGAGCCAGTCGTCAATCAGCTTCAGAACCCTCCCGTCGCTGATCTTCTCGGGATGCCCGCGATGACCCCCGACTCCCGGATTCGCTCCCGGAACTTCGCCACGCTCTTCTGGCGCACGCGCCGACGGCCCGCCTCGAACCGATACCCCAGGAACTCGAAGCCCTGCCCCTCTTGCAGGCAGTCCCCCACGTGAGTCTTGGCCGGATGCAGTTGCAGGCCRTGCGCTTCGACCCATCGCTGGATCTCCGTTAGCGCGCCCTGCGCCTGCTCGGCAGTCGCACACAACACCACAAAGTCGTCCGCATAGCGGACGATGTGCCAGCCACATGCAACCAGTCTCACGTCCAGTGGGTGYAGGTAGCAGTTCGCCAGCAGTGGACTGAGTACCGCTCCCTGTGGCGTGCCGCCACTGGGTGTCCAGCGCCCARCCTCGCTCACGATCTCCTGTCCGAGCCAGTCGTCAATCAGCTTCAGAACCCTCCCGTCGCTGATCTTCTCGCTCACTCGCTCGCGCAAGCCAGCGTGCGGGATGCTSTCGAAGTAGCCCTGCAGGTCCGCGTCCACCACGTGGGTGAACCCAGCCTTCAGCAGCCGGTCGACCTCCCTCARCGCATCGTGCGCACTTCGCCCAGGTCGGAACCCATAGCTCTGCGGCATGAACACCGCCTCGAAGATCGGCTCGATCACCATCTTCACCGCCGTCTGCACGATCCGATCCTTCACCACCGGTATTCCCAGCGGCCTCGTTTGGTTCACTCCCTTGGGAATCTCCACCCGTCGGACCGGCTGCGCACAGTACTGTCCCCGTTCGAGCTGATCCCTCAGCTCCTCCAGGTACCGCTCGGCGTGTCGATCGAACATCTCCACACTCTGCCCGTCTACGCCCGCGGCCCCCTTGTTCGCGCGCACCCTCTGCCACGCCGCTTGCAGCGTCGTCGCCCGATACACCTTGTCGATCAAGCTGAACCACTTGCYTCCTTTGACGCCGTTKTCCAGCGCCGCCAACATGCGCTCGTTCCAGATCGATGCTTCCACCCATGACCATYTCGGRTCCCGGGCTTCTGGCCCTTGCTTAGCCTCTTGTGGCACTTGCGGTCCTCTTGCTTGCATCGTCTCCAGCCCTCGCACATCCACCTTCCTRCCTCCCGTCCCTACGCGCGGGTTTGCTCTCCGCACATCTCGCCCCGCCGGTTCACGTTTTAGGCAGGGCAAGCGGCCCCAGCGCAATCGGGTGCAGGTTTCCCCGTTCCAAGCCATGACTTCGCCATGCGACGCATCAGTACCATGAAGGCTCTGACTCCCGCTGCCGTTCACCTCGGCCCGCGGGTCTCCCCACTTACTGCAACGTACCTTCCCAACGTTCCATTCCCAACCACAGGATGCGCTCCATCACCGCTTTGTCCGCCACGTCAGCGTGATCGATTCCTTCCAGGCTTCACCTTGARTGAGCAGGCTCGCCGCAACATCCCGCCGAAGCGGATTCGCTTTACTACGGACCGCAGGTTCGCCTCCAGTTGCTCCCCACCCCGCCTCTCAGCGACGCAGTTACCTTCGGCTTCGGGGCTGTGACTTACCCCGACGCGGACTTGCACCGCGCTG
>NZ_LMDI01000003.1 GCF_001425785.1 Rhizobacter sp. Root1221
CACCGACCTCACGACGCACTGGGCGGGCTGCCACCGCGCAAGTTCCTGCCCAGGCTGACCACCGTCGCAGACTCCAGGAATGGGCTGTCTACTTGACGGGGGAGCTTACGTTCACACCTAACGCTTGACATGAGCGGCGACTGTGGGCGGGCGAAGCCCGCCCGAAGCTGTCCGCTCGATGGATGAGGTAGGCGTCGCGTTCAACGGACGAACCCTATGGCTTGGTCGAGGCAAATAGCCCGCCAACGGTCAGAGGTTCCATGCTCTCTTGCCAGTACAGCTTTCCGCCCCGAGAGACAAAGTCTTCCAACATTCTTGAGATGAACTGAAACGCCAGCTGCACAGCTTGCCATGAGTCCATTCCATAGATGGCACGGGCTGGTTCGAACATGCCCGTAACCCGAACTTCGCATCCCCATTGATGCAAGCCTTTCTGGATTGGCACCCCGACTTCGAGCTCCATATCGAATTCGTTCCCGGTCGCATCTTTCGCTCTTACCGTCCTACGGGCCATGTATTGCATCGCTTGCTCTCAGTCGAACACCCACCATCAACGCACGATCCGGCGCTGGCACGTGCACCGATCCCCAGCTGCCCGTCCGCTGACCGCCGAGGACGGGCAGCCGACACGAGTTCGCCAAACTTTTGTTGACGTCCGCTCGGTGGATGGGTTCGGCAGCCCACTAGACATACCGGAAATCATTACGCTGGAGGACCATTCAAAGACGATCTTCCAGAAATCGCTGATAGCCACCGGACACACGCCTGACCAATAAACTTCCCTCAGTTTGGCATCGCCCTTGTGTCGAGCGCAAGAAACAATCTGACAAGCAGGCGATTCAGAACGCAATATAGGACTAAGCCATTGAGTGCACCGAATCCGGCGCCAAGCCCGACGAAGAAGGCTGTGCCCATTAGAAGAAAGCTCGATGGGAGTATCGGTATTTGGTCGCCAGAAGCTCCCATGGCGGTGAAATCAAAGAGGGGGTAGAAGAGCCAAACGGAGACTAGGAAGTAAAAAATTGCACCCAGAGCAGCCCCCTCCAACAATGCGCACCGAATCGGCACGGCCTTGGGCTGATGGCGCAGCAAAACAACTGTGCCGCGCCAACCGACAAAACCGGAGGCCGCCCCCAGTAGAACGATATCGTCAAACAAGTCGGACCAGGGTTCAGATGCGGAAGCTGCGAGGACTGAGAGCCAAAGTACAAGAAATACGACGGCATCGATGCAGCCGAGCTTTCTAGCAGCAGATGCTTTCATGAACGCTTTAGGAATTCCGGCCGGGGACGGGCTCGACGCCTCTCGCACTCTCGATCCTAGACATGATGGCTTCGCGAACAGGGGTGGCCCGACTCCAGCGATGCCGTAGGTTGCGGACCGGAGGCCCACCGAGCTACACCAAGGCACCCGGCAGACGGGCTGCCGGGGCGTTGCAGATTTGCGAGGAGACGGGCCATGGATAAATCTAGCACTTTGTTTGTCGGGCTGGACGTCCACAAGGACAGCATCGATCTTGCCACCGCCGATGCACCTCGAGACGGGGAGATTCGGCACGTCGGGACGACCGCGGGCGACCTGGCCTCGCTCGACAAGGCCGTGCGCCGCCTGGTCAGCCGGGGCCACCCGCTGCACATCGTCTACGAGGCCGGCCCCTGCGGCTTCGTCATCTGGCGCCGCCTCACCGCACAGGGCCTGCACTGCGAGGTCGTGGCGCCGTCGTCCATCGCACGGCCCTCGGACAGCAGCGTCGGCCGCCGAGCCGATGCGAGCTGCGCCGATCGTGCGCCGGACTTCCGATCCGACGTGGGTGCGGGCATCCCAACGAATGGTCCTGGCCTGCTTCTTCATCGAAGCGCATCTTGAACGTCAATGCTGGCACCGGAGGCACCAGCGGCATCGCCAGTAGGGGCGTCACTTTGGGCGTATTTAATGCAGCGCCTCACAGCGCGACGTGGCACCAAATGTGGCACCAGAAACGAGAAAGCCGGTAGCAACTTAGTGGTCGCTACCGGCTTATCGTCGAGATTTTATGGTGGGCCCTGAGTGACTCGAACACTCGACTCCGCCTTGGCAACCGTCCGAGTTCAGAAAATCACGGAATGATGCGGCCGTGGACCACTGCACCTCGCGGCATGCTGATGGTTTCCAGCGGCAATGCGCGCGGGTTCTTCGGCTCGGGACACCACACCGGTTTGACCCGAAAGGCTGGGTTGACACAGGAATCGGAGCGCATCGCCAGGGCATGCTCCTCCGGAGTCAGCTGGACGGTGGAACAAGCGCCGAGGGTCAGCGAGGCAAGAACGCGGGTGATGTGAGGGACTTTCATGGGGGTCCTGTATCAGTTGGCGGAAACGCTGTCGGCGGGCGGTGCAGCCCCCACAGCTCGACGCAGGGCACCCATGGACGCCTTGACATACACCTGGGTGGTGCTGATGTCGGCGTGCCCCATGAGGACCATGATGGTGAAGGCGCTCTCGCCCTTGTCGGACAGCCGCGAGCCGAACTCGTGTCGCAGCGCGTGGAAGACGAACTCCGTGTCGTCCTGGAGGCCGATGCCACGGCGGGCTTCGTCCCAGAGGGCCGTCACCCGGTCCTGATCGAGGTCCGAGAAAGGTGCCGTGAGGCTCCTGCGGGCCTCCAGAACCGCGTGGGCGACTGGACTGAGGGGAACGGTGCGTGTCTCCCCGTTCTTGGTCTCCCGAAAGGTCACCTCATCGCCCCGCACGTCGCGCCAGTCGAGGTCAAGCAGCTCGGACTGCCGGGCGCCGACCTCCAGGCCCAGGGTGATGAGTGCGCACATTGACTCGGCGCCCTTCTTCTTCGAGCCACGCAGCCAGCCCTGCATCGCACCCACCTCGGCATCGCTCACGCGGCGTTTGCGGTTGCGGCCCTTGGTGGACAGGTGCTTGACGGTATGTGGTGGAAGGTCGCAGACCTCCAGCAGGGCCGACAGCAGTGACAGACGGTGGTTGATGGTCGAGTGCGACAGCGTGGTGCCCTGGCGCTTGCCCGGCGCCTTCAGCCAGACCGCCCGCAGCTCGCGTACGAAGTCCCGCGTGAGGATGCCGCAGGGGCTCTCCATGGTGAGCTTGTCCGTGCTGGCAACGATGGCCTCGAAGGTCTGCCCGATGGTCTTCTTGTCCTTCGACGCGATCCACTGCTCGCGGACCTTCATGCCGAGCTTGAAGGCGTCCTTGAGGGACGGACCTTCGTGCATTACGGCAACCGTCCGAGATGAGGGACCATTGGACAATGCAGCGGCTCGACTGGTGCCTTCCTGCTGCTCCTGCATGGCCTTGGCGATGAGCCTTGGCATCGCTGCCTCGGCCCCCTTCTGGTCGCCCCAAGGGGCGCCCGTGTCCATGCGCTTGCGGTCGCCGTTGATGCGGAAGTCGGCCCAGGTGTTGCCGCGCTTCTCGAAATACCGGACTTTCATGCGGTGGTGGTCTCCAGAACGATGTGGATTGAACGTGTTACTGCGGTGCGGCGAACAAGTGGCCGACATCCGCCGCGACCTTCTCCAGCAGCTTGCGCCCGGTGGGCGTCAGGCGGACGAGCTTGGTGCGGCGGTTCTCGGGGTCCTCGAAGGACTCCACCCAACCCGGGCCGCGCTTGATGGTGGGCTTCTCGCCGTCCCCCAGGCGCGCAATGTTGCGGCTGTTGGAGGACTTCTTGACGCCCGTGTAGCGCTCCAGGTCGAGCTGGTTCAGTTCGCCGTGGATGTAGAGGGACAAGAGCAGGCGCATCTGCTGCGATTCAAAGTCGGTGATTCCTGTGTGTTTGGTCAGCGCCTCAATGAACGCCATCGAGGCGCCAAGAACGCGGATAGGGCTAACTTCACTCTTTGCCATGCTGGTCTCTCTAGGGTTAGCAGATGCGGATGAGTGCAATTGTCCATGATGCGGGATAGATGCCGAAGCGGTGGTGCAAATTGGGGCCATTCACCCTGGCCCCCTACCCCCGCCTCATCACATCGGACGGAAGCGGACGGTGATTCCCGCAACTGAGTCGAGGCATACGCGGCGGTGGACCGTCCTGCCGGACTCCTCAGACAGGTCCAGGTCCTGGACAGTCACGTAGCGTGCCGTCCCATCGGCACCCGGAGTCGGCAAGCAGCGCATGTAGCGCAGCGAACCGTCGCCCTTAAGGAACGCTACGCGGACTTCCGCTCCGGTGAATCCGGCGCCCTCCAGCAGGAGGCGCATGCGGGCCCGATGCGGGCTGTCCGTGAAAGCGCAATGGATCGAATGCTCTGCGGCCACACGCGAGGCATTGATGATGTCGAAAGTAGAAACTGCGAGGTCGGATTTGATTTCGTGGAGTTGCATGTGGCTTTCGTGGGGTTGTTGGTGACGATTGTCGGCTGGTGGGTGGCTCAAAAGGTGAGCCAGCCGGTGGCACGAATGCACACCAGCTGGAGGTTTTTGAGCGACTCGGGGGCTGCCGCTCAGGGCGCTCCAAGGCGGCGCGAACGGGTCTCCCTGAGGGCTTGCCGGTAGCCGTCCTCGCTCATCGCCGAGGCGTGCCGGGTCCGGCGCTGGCTGAAGCGCATGCGGTCGATTGCAGCGCGGTCCAGGGCACGCATGCGGGCCTCTTGGGCATCCTGCGGGGTGGGCTTGTCGGCGGTCACTTGAGGTCCTTAACGGACGACGCGACTGAGGCGGCGAGGAGAACCACGGCCACGGCACATAGCAGCAAGCAGCCGCCGCCAAAAGTTGCAGCGGCGGGGCTCATGACCGTGCCATTTTCAGCAGAGTCAGCAAGGCGAGGCAGTCGTTCGCGAGTTGGGCGCGCGTTGCTTCCGTCTCGACATCGTCCTCCCCCGCCCACTCGACCACTCTGTATTCGTGCTCGTCCAGAGCGAACTCGACGTGCCGAAGGAGCGAAGTGAACTGGGCTTCCGTGAGTTCCAGGCGGATCATTGCGCGCACTCCTTCGCGTGCTGCTGGGCCTCTGCGAGGGCGTACGCGGTGTCGTCGTACGGGTGCAGAACGTCAGGCTCGAACAAGGCCACAGCATCAGCAGCGGCGTTCAGGAACTCGATGAGGGACATGATGGTTCTCCGTGGGGTGGGCCCAAAGGTGGGCGGTGGTGGTCGCGGGATGCGCACCCGGGAAGCTCTGGGCCTCTCGGCTGAGCACCATCGCTTTGCGGGACGGTTGCCGATATGGGACAGTTAGGTCGCACGTTGGGCTTCAAAGCGGCGAGCCTTGGAGCCGTGGACGACGATGACGGGCGATGCCTGGGCCTCTCGCTGGGTGCCGTTGCAAGCTCCACAGCTGGCGCAATCGGTGCGCTTGCCTGCCTCCTCGCTCGCTGGGCACACGAACTCCCGGGCCTGCAGCGGTTCGGTGGCGAGGCGAATGCGGAAGTACCGCATGCCCTTTGCGCGTGCCTCCTGGGCCTCTTCAAGGTTGTCCGCCGAGGCCATCACGAGGGCCCGCAGCGCGTCCCGATGGGCCACCGGCAGTGCCTCATTGCGCCACTGGTGCGTGTAGCCGGTGCGACCGACAGCACGAGACACCAAGGACTGCCACACCCACGCGGGCACCGCTGCCGGGTCACCGTAGGTCCCGAGGCGCACCATGCGCCCGTCACCAAGGGCCGCGATGGATTCGGCATCCTGGGCAACCGGATAGATGCCCCGCTGGTGCCCCTTGAAGACCGAAAGCGGGCCATGCATCAAGGTGACGTAGCAGGCGCCACCGTTCGCGGGCCGCTGCTTGCAGTCACCGCACACGCTCACGTCCTGCCCCGTCTTCGCGGCCTCAGTGGGCGCCACATCGGCCCGGATGATGTAGGTCTGGACCATGTCCCCGGTCTTCGCGTTGCTGGAGCGTCGAGCAAAGCCAGTAGCGATTGCCACGATGGGCGCACCGTCGAGCATGCTGGGCCCTTGGTACAGAACGAAGCCGGTGGGTTGTTTGTTGCTCATGATGGATCGTTGCCGAAACGGGACTTTAGAACGTACGAAGGGTGCGGATGACGGGCACAGAGAGGGCCGAGCCGGTGACGATGCAGGCGAGGAGAATGAGGGTCATTGCAGTTCCTTGGTGGTTCGTTGTCGCGGCGGGTTGCTGCGATGGGTTGAACTGTGCCATGATCTGCGACCGTTGTCAATACGGGATGGTTGTCGATTCGGGTCGAATCATGCGTTAGCCTCTCCGCATGAACGACATCACCACCACCATTGAGCTGGTCTTAAAGTCCGCGCAGGTCATTGGAGTTTGCTATGCAGCCTTGAAGGTTGCAGGCGGTGTCGAAGCATGGCGGAGCGAGTACGTTGGCAAACGTCGCACCGATCTAGCCGAATCCGTGCTCGTCAAGTTCTTCCACGTCCGCGAGGTTCTCCACGAAATCCGACCAACAGAGAAGGCTGCAAGTGATTTTGCAGGCGTCGTGGGTACCCGCCTGGGTGCCATGAGTACCGCCTCGATGCTCATGAAGCGTGTCGACGACAACACCGGATTGCTTTCAGAGTTCTATGCCCTAAAGCCCAGCTTTCTGGCACATTTTCCTGGGTCGGCAGACGACCCCTTCCACCTAGTGCGCCGCGCTGTCGCGAAGATTCGAAGCACTGCCTCCGAAATCGAATTCTGCACGGACCAGAATCAATCCCCGAATCAGGATTGGTCGCCACACAGCTATCTGGCAGGCCTTGAGGCGAAGCTTGTTCGAGGAGGCAAAGAGGACGAAATCACTGAACTGTTCGAGCGCGCGGAACGCTTGCTCACAGGCATGTTGGTGCCACACATTGCGCCTTCTCGGTCGCCTGCGAGGTTCGTCCGCGATGAGTGTGTGAGGGTCTGGGGCGTAGTGCGCCGCTTCAGAGAAAAAACAGGTGCGGTCAAACAGACGGAAGAGCAGGGTTAGCCTGCATTCGGGCCACCACACGGCAGCAGTAGGCAACCCGATGCGCCTCGCTGTGCACCCCGACCACATACCTATCTCTGGTGCCCTGTTCTACGGATCGGTGATCCGCTGGTGTCCGTTATGAATCAAGCACTTGGCGCGTGTGGTGCCACGGTGGTGCCAGTGTGGTGCCCACCCTGTGCCCATGTGGTGGCCCGAGAGGTGCCCGCGCCCGGCGTCATGCGCTTAGGAAAGGCACCCGGCACGGGGGAAGCGCGGCGCCTGTGCTCATCAGATGAGGCCTCGAATTTTTGTGGTGAACTATGCGCACTTCAGCCAGCACGTCACATGGAACCTACGAAACCAAAAAGATCGACCTGGAGCCAGATTCACGACGAAGCGTTTGTGAAGCTCATGTTCGACTACTACCGGAACACGGGCATTTCCGCTGTGTTCTTCGGCGTTGCAAGGTGGGCGTGGACGAGATCCGGTCCTGTCCCCATCTGGTTCACCTACGCCTCTGTGGTGCTCGCGGCAGGCATGGGCTTCTTTCTGGTGGCTATCAACGAAGCGCACTTCCGGACGCGAGAGCGTGAGTTCCGCCTGAACTCGTGGTTCGCCGTCACCCTTGCCGGGGTTCGCATCGGAACTTGGGGCATGGTGCTCGCCTACCTGCTTCGAGGAGTTAAGTAACCTTCAGGGCCCTTTCACCCGCACCCACCAAGCCTGCTTCGAGCGCACTGCCGGGAGTCCTAGGCGCGGATGAACCTCGAACCCTGAGATGAGCATGTTGGGGCCCTTGATCGCTCGTACCGTGGCCCCGTAGAGCGCAGGGATGAGGTCCATGGCACCAGGGGAGTCGCCACCCCGGAGGGTTGCGGCGTATCGGACGTCTGGCACTCCGTCGAGGCGGTAGCCACTTAGGCTCAGGACACCTTCCGAAGGCTTGGTGGATTCCACCTGCTCCTTGGTCAGCTTCTTACCGTCTGCCCGCAGCCGTAGCACCGTCGCCCTCATGGCCGCCAGTCTACCTATCGGTAGCAGAGAAGCCCTCCAGGCGCCCCTTTAGGTACACCTTAAGGGGAGAAGGAGGACTCCCTCGGCGAGGGGTGGGGTTTAGCCCACCACCGAGTCGAGGGAGTCGCGCAAGTCGTTGATCCTGCGAGCGATTTGGTCGACGCACTTCGGGCAAAATGAACCTGCGCACAAACATCCGGAGCGACCAATGGGTAACGTCACGAAGCACGTCGAACTCGAAGACCGAGTTGACAACGGTTATGGATCACTCCTGCTCTGCCCAAGGTGTGGTGGGCCCAATCTGCATCACGGTCCTGTTGACGTTTACGAGTGCCGCGAGGACCGGCCTGGGTTGCATGCCAGCATTGGCGGCGGGAAAGTCGCTGTTGACGAAAACATGAGCGGGAATCCCAGCTCTCGGCGTCATGGACTCACCATCGGCGTCGAGTGTGAGCACTGTGGGGCCGAGAGCCTTCTCGGGCTTGAGCAGCACAAAGGAGAGACCTTCCTCAACTGGCTTTCCATCGGACAAGAAAAGCCGCGCACGTGAGAGCCTAAGCAGCTACACCGCCCAGGAACGAGTCCACGATACCGCAGCTATTCCCGCCCTGCCCGCTGGCCTCGATGAACCGCTCAATCTCGGCCATGCGGAGCGCCTCCCGGTGCTCCTCCTGGACCCTGGTCACATCCTTGTCCATGACCTCCACCCAATACTTCACGGCCATCGCCAAGGCATCCAGGCGGTCGTCCTTGGCGAGCGAGCCCTTGTCCTTGGTGATCCGGGTTAGCTGGTAGAGCAGTTGGTAGCGGGGTGCCAGTTCGTCCGAGTAGTGGTTGTAGTTCTCGTGGTCGTCCTTCACGAGCTTGGAGTCGATGACCAGGCGGTGCTGGTTGAGGACCGGCTCCAGCGTGTCGATGATCCGCAGCTCCTTCTGCTTCGAGCTATTGACCTCCTCGACGTGACACGGGTGGATGCGGGTGAGGAACGGTAGGAGCAGCTTCGTGAACATGCCGTCACCGAAGTTGGACTCCACTACGATGTCGTTCACCCCGAAGCGCTTGGCCTCATGGGCCAGCAGTTCCAGGTTCTCGTCCGTGTAGCCCCCGGTGAGGCCCTTCACGCGGAGCACGAACAGGTAGCCGTTGAGCATCGCGACGATGGCATAGGCCAGCTCGTCGCTGCCCCGCCCTGCCGGGTCGATGGACATGACCACGCCCGTGTAGGGCAGGTAGTGATCCTTGGCGATGAACATGGGGCGGTGCAGGCGGTCCCCTGTCATGCCCACCTGAGGAAGGTCCGAGCGGACCAGCTCCGGGCTATTGGCCCACACGCACTGAATGGGGGCCAGCTTCGGGTCGCAGTCGAGGACCATCATGTCCGCCATCTTCAGCGGGTAGCGGTCCATGTCGGCCAAGCTGGGATTCAACATGAACTGCAGCGCGAAGCCAGAGCGCCCGTAGGACAGCTCACGCTCCACCAGGTCCAGGTCAGGGAACCGGCGAGGCTCCGTTGAAGCGCCCCGTTTGGCGCCCTCGATCCCGTGCTTGTAGGCCAGCGTGGAGTCGGCCTTCAGGTGCTCGACCAGCGAGGGCGCGAGGCGGTCCCCGTAGAGCACCTGCATCTTCTCGTCGGGGTAGCGCGCCGGCCAGATTCGTGTCACGTAGCCACGCTGCTCCAGCGCCCGGTAGATGGTCGCCTCGGTCTGTGGCGTGCCCAGGAAGACCACCTCGCCCGCCCCGAGGCCCAGCTGCGCCAGGTCGTCCTCGGACATCATGATGGCGTCGAACTCCTTCACGGCCTCGGACAGCCGGTCACGCATGGTCTGCGTTAGGGAGTTCTTCGGGACCTCCACGTCGTCAGGGACGATGAGAGAAGCTCGACCGCCAGTGATTTGGCCGGTGATGCCAGCGGCCCGCAGCGACGGTGACTGGTGGGCCATCGAGCCGGACACGTCGAAGGCCAGTGCTGAGTCACGGGTGCCCTTCTTCGGGGCCAGGTGGCGCAGGAACGGAGCCTCCTCGATGAGTCGGCGACAGAACGTGGTGAACTGGGTAGCGCGGTCCTCGTTGGCCGAGACGACCAGGATGCGCTCATTGGGGTTCCTGCAGAGTCGCCACAGGACGAACGCGGCGGTGATCCACGACTTTCCGATGCCTCGGAACGCCTGGATGATGCGACGGCGGGGGCCGTGCTGAAGGAACGATGCGATGTCGTACTGGATGCCCGTTGGCTCTTTCAGCCTCAGGTGCTTCCACAGCACGAACACGAAGTTTCGGAAGTCGTTCAGGATCGGGTTCAGCTGCTGCTGGACCGCTTGAGCGACCGGTGTAAGTTGGGTCAAATGAGACACGCAGGAGTAGCCCTCGCAGGCCCGTGGAGGGCCCAGCGAAGCGGGGTGCAGGGGTAGGCGCTCCAGGCCCCTACAGGGGCTCAGAGCGTTCGTGTGAGCGGTGATGCGCGCGGGTTTGGCGCTATGCTCTCGGCGTCTTGCCTAGTGGTAAGGACGCCGATTCCAAATACACATAGGGGAACGATATGGATCGACCTACCGAAAGGCCGATGAATCAACTTGAGAGCCTTGTCTTCGGTGCTACAGCTCTTATTCACTTAGCTCTTGCAGCCGCCTACGCCGGACATTCACTGGAACTGGTTCGCTCCGGCAGCGTCAACATACCGGCCGCGTTCGTATGGCTTGTCGGAATACTGTCCCTGTACATCGCTGCGGTCCGAATGTTGGTGCGACGCAGAAGGGCATCCACCTTGCTGGCAATCGCTGCGATTGCTCTAGCCTTCGCATCGTTCAAGCTCGGTTGGCCGTACCCGCCTGCGGTAATCGCTGGTTTGGGCAGCGTGTTGGCGGCTCTTGGGTGGGTGCTGATTCGCCCCTGACCATCGTTGCTGCTGCGCCGTACTGTGACGCAGCAGCAGCGTCAATGCGAGGGGCCGTCAGTGCCAGCGAAGGGCAGACCCTCAGTGATGGCAACGCCGAGCTGGCCGAGCGGGTTGTCAGGCATCACTTGGGCCTCGATGCCGTTGTCCTTCAAGAACTTGATGGCGGCGCTGAAGTCGGCCGATGTCGCCTCGCCTGCCTTGATCTTGCGGGCAAGCTCGCGGGCCACGAGGGCATGGAGGTCGTTCAGCTCGTGGCTGCTGGCCTTCTTGCCGGTGCTCACTCACCACCCCCAAGCTTCTTCTTCAGGAGCATCTCGACACCACTGGTGCCCAGCGATGCCAGCCCGGCCGCGAGGCCGTACAACACGATGGGGTCAGCGGACGGGAAAAGGAGGGACGCGGCGCCAGCCGCAGCACCGATGCCGGCGTTGACGAGGGCACGGCCGAACACAATGCGCGGCGTGATCTTCTCGTCGGAGTTCAGCAGCTTGCCCAGGCCGATGGCGGCACCGATGGCCGCCAGGATGGCAATGAAGCTGAGAGGATGGGACTGCGGGGTCATTCGGCTTTCTTGCTGATTGGTTGGATGAGCCATTGGGCGAAGTCAGGGTTGTCTTGCAGGACACCCACGAGGCCCGTAGCCAGGGCGCGGACATACAACTCCTCGTCCTCGTTGCCGAAGGTCGTTCGACCTTGCTGCGCCAGGATGGCGTGCATGGCCTCATGAAGGAGGGTGTCGCGGGTGTCGAAGGAGCCGAGGCCAGACGCAACGTCCAGCAGCCCCTTGTCGTAGTGCGTGAGCCCGTAGGCATCACCGAGAGAGGACAGGCGGCGGAACCGGATGCGCCACTCGCGCCCTCCAATGCGGAGGGACTTGGGGGCGCGCACCATCATCCTTGGATCGGAGGCGGAGGTGGCAGCGGAGGCTCAACGATTTCCACAGGCAGTGCCGGGCTCAGCAACACCGGGGGTGTTGGCTGCAGCGCCTCAGGTTTCAAGTTGATCTCGAAGTTGCCAGGGGAGGAGGAGCCCTCAGCGTCCGGCTCACCGCCCCGGAGGAAGCTGTCCCCGTACATCGCCAGCATTGGGTAGAGAAGGTCGCGTGGATCCTGCGTGAGCGCTGCGAACGGGATGGACTGGTACTCGTGCCACAGCACGTTCTTGCCAGCTTCGCGCGCGTCAGCAGACGCGTAAACGGCCACTGTCACGAGGATCACTTCGGAGACCATCAACATCTCAGCCTTGATGATCTTGTGGTACGTCGCCGGGACGCCTTGTGGTGTCTCGAAAGGTTTGATGATTGCCATGAAGTGGGTTAGGTAAGGCCGCTGGATTCGATGACGAACACGGCGTTGTTCACTCGGAACGCAGTGGAACTCGGGCTGCCGCCGGTCGTCCCTGCGTAGGCGGTGGTCCATGCGTATGTATGCCCGCCCGCTACGCGTTTGATGCCAAGCATGAAGATTCCCCCGGCTGCACCTGGCCCAGGCGCGTGCTGCGCGGCGGCGTAGACAGAACAGGCGGGAGACATGTAGCTGCGCGCGTACGCCGCTGACATATTGGCAACGGCCAGGCTTTCGCCGTACTGGGTGTGAACCTCTGACAACCACAGCGGGTTGCGGGTTGAGTCGAAGGAAACCTCACCCGAGGAGGTAAGTGCGCGCAGGCCAAACGATCCAAGAGAAGGCTCGTTGGTCAGCGCCCCGTAGCACAGCAACACCGCCCCCATTCGCTGCGGCCCGAGAACGTCTATGTACCAAGTGTTGCCTCCGCCGTTGGAGACGTTCTGAATGCACAGCGTGTCGCCGACCGCCATTCGAGCCAGGACCACGGGATAGGTCGCGCTCTGAATCGCGTACCTCGCCATCAAGGTGCTGGGGGAGGACGAGTAGGCGGCAACGCCCAAGAAGTGAAGGCTTTTTCCTTCGGTCGAGTAGAGCAGCGCACCGCCCTCGGTGAATCCCTGAAGACCGAAGGTCATCGCACGAAAAGAATGAGGTTGACCGGAACGCCACCAGAGGCTGCCGGGTAGTTCCATGTGAGGGTTGGAACTCCGGAGGGGTGACTGATGGTCCAACTGTTCCAGGCCGTCGCCACGTTGATCTGGCCCGCGTACGCGACCATCGCAAACAGCGTCCTGCCGGTGAACGCGGGGTAGGTCTTGGTTCCTGATGTGCCTTGGGTGAAGGAGATGAACTCGACGAACACCCCGCCGTAGCGGGATGAGTCGAATGTCAGAGCCCCAGTGCTCGAATAGAGCGTGAGTCCGTGTGCCATTGCTTTCTCATAGATCGAGGTTCCCCAGCTTCACGCGCAGCACGTTTGAGCTGTCGTAGACCTTGATGACGTTGTCGTAGATTTCGGTGCGGGCTCCGCCCGTGGCCGTGCGAAGCGTTCCGATGGTGGCCGTGATGGCCGAGAGGGAGCCGATGGAGGCCCTATTGATGTGCGCCAGGTCAATGGCAGCGTTGGCGATGTAGCTAGAGGCGTTACTGGCGGTCAATGGGTTGCGGGCCGACACGGCGCCCTGTGCTAGCAGCGCTTCAAGGGGAACTTCACTTCCATCGACAAGGTCCACGCGCGGCTTACCGAACCACATGACGCTGCCTTGATCTCCGTAATACTGGTAGGCCCGGGATGCGGTGACCGTTGCACCGTTTGACCACTGGTAGTTCGACCCGGCGATGAGGCGCGCGCCAGTAGTCGTGTCGTAGACACCAGCGCCGTCGTTCGTGTTGCCCGTCGAGTTGTAGGGGAAGACGTAGCCGACCAGGAGATACCAGCGGTCTCCTGCCACGGCGCCTCGCGGGATGACGGCGAAGTACGGATTCGGATTGGGCGTCGTCGTGTTCAGGTTCGACACGTCATCCCAGCGGCAGCCCCAGTACGAGTACGCCGAAGTCGAGGCGTACCGCCACACCGGGATGACGAACCGATAGCACTTGCTCTGGTCGATCTTGATCGTGTTGCCCGGAGCGAGGTGTGCATCCCAGCCACCGCCGTTGACTGCCCCCGCTCCCTGTACGCACCGCCAGAGAATCTCCGACCCGTTCGTCACGTTGTTGGCAGGCAGCAGGGTATTGGACCCACCGTCGCCAGTGGGGTTGAGTCCCCAGCGACTAGGAGAAGCACCAAGGACCCACCAGGACGCATCCATCAGGTTGTTCTTAGCACTTGCCGGAATGTAGTCTTCAGAAAGTGTTGTGCCGGCCCCAAGGATGACGTTGCCGGCAGCGTCCTTAACCGTTAGCCCGCGGGTGTCGAGGCGGTCGGATTTGATGCCACCCTCGACGATGACCGCGCTGTCAATGAGCCGCTCCAGCCGGAAGTCTTGAGCCGCATGGTATCCCTGGGTGCCTCCCCAGTTGAGGAACAGCTCCGGCTTCACGTAGATGACGCCTGCGGGAATCGTGAACTCAACGCGGAACTGCGCCCAAGGCGAGGTGTGCATCAGGCCCTCGCCCGTGGACAGCAGTTCCGTGATCGTCGCGAACGTCGAGGTTGAAGACCCAGCGAGTCGAATGTAGATGTTTCCGTTGGGGAAACCGTTGCCTGCCGACACACCGTAGAGCTGTACACGAAGGACGTATCGCTCACCAGCCGCCACCGGGATCGGCCGCTTACTTCTCAGGCAGCTGCTGCCATAAGGCGGGGTGGTTGTGGACCGAATGCATGTCTCGGACTTGAGGCCGACGGCGGTGGTCCCGAACAGCGGCATCGCGCCATAGACAGTGCCGGCGGGAGTCCAGCACTGCTCCCACGCGCTCGGGTCCTGAAAGTTGGGGTCGTCGTTGAGCACAGACCCGCCTCCACTGACCTTGAGGTGACGCGCCTCAATACCGCCGTCAACGATCATGCGGGCTTCAACCATCCGGTCGCCCCACCTGCTTGGAGGAACAATGAGGGAGTTTTGTCCGTTCACGAGGCCCATGACAAGCAACGGCTGGGGAACCGCGTTCATGTCCGCCATACTCGGCACGAAGGTGAACTTGTCGGCTGCGAACAGCATCTCCGACTGAGTCGGCGTGGCACCACCAGCGGTCGCCGAGAGCCCGATGCCTGCAAAGGCAAACTTGCCGTCCGCCCGAGCTTGGACCTTGAGGCTGTAGTTGGACTCGACGGTGCCCACACGAGACGCAAACGTAGACGCGGTGGTCTCGACTGCGGCCACGCGGGGGCTCAGGTCGTTGTCCACGCTGGCCTTCACGGTCTGGATGGCTGCGGCATTGGCTTCGTCGGCGTCAACGTAGGCGCTCTCCACGCTCGTGATGCGCGCGGCCAAGTCTGCATCAGCGCCCTCCAGCTCGGCCTTCACCTCCTCCACCGCCGTAGCGATGGCGTTGTCTGCATTCGCACGAGCGTTGGCCTCGGCCGTGATGGCCGCAGCGTTATCAAGCGCACTCGCACTGACGGTATCGATGCGAGACCCGAGCGCCTCGTCGGCATCGACACGGGCCGTCATCTCCGTCTGGACCGCAGCATTGGCCCCGTTGAGGGACGCCGTGAGGGTCACGAGCTGCTGTGCCAGTGACTCCAGCGCGGCCTGCCGCTCAGTAGTCTCCGACTGGATTGCAGCGCCACGCTCAGCCGCCTCCGCAAGGAGGGCCGCGTTGCGGGCCTGCGCCTCGGCCACCAGAGCAGCCGCACGGACAGCAGCTTCCTGCGCGACACGCCACGCAGGTGAACCTGCAACCGTCTCGTCGGAGGCAACAAGTCCAATCTCCATGCGCAGCTGTTGCTCCAGCAGGCTCGGCGTGATCTGCCCGGCAAGGAGCTGTTTGATGCCCTCGGTGGTCAGCTCGACCCCTGGCCCGAGGTTCTGCCCGAGGGAGCCCCCCGAAGCCAACGTGAGGTCGTATGCCTCCTGAGCGAGGAAGAACGCCTGCTTCGAGTCCACCTCCAGCGTTTCGCCGGGAAGCGGCACGCCGTTGAGGAAGCGCGTGAGGCGCGCATCAGGACTCGTGCGCCGCACCACACGGATGAGCCGGTTGAGCGCAGCGACCACCATGATGGTCTGGTCGTTGACCCAATCGAAGCCTTCGGTCGGGAGGCCATCAACGTAGACCTTGATGTGGTCCTTGACGATGTAGGGAGGGACGGCAACAGACACGGGCGAGCCGGTACCTACCGCCTCAGTGATGGAGTAGTACATGAAGTGCAGGAAGGGGATGAGAAGAAGGGGCCCCTCCCGGAGCACCGGAAGGGGAATCAGTCAGCCGGACGCGGCTGGGTTGCAGGCAGCGAGCTGGCCCACCAGTTCCCCACGGCCTTCAGGCCATAGAGGTTCGAGGCGGGTATTGCGCCCCACAGGTCACGGAATTCCTTCCGCGTGGTCGTGTCGGTGCCCAGCGCCATGCCACCGAGGGTGGCCGGTGCGTTGAACACCCGGCCAGCGATGGACAGCGAAGGGGTCTTCAGGAACGAACGGCTGTCCGTGTTGGCCGTCATGCCGGGGGAGACCAGAGAGTCCCCGCCGCTGACGATTTGGTAGCCCGTTTCCACAAGCATCGACGCCGTGCCAGCGGCTGACATGCGGAAGCCCGCAGCGGTGGCAATCTTCTCCACCGTCAGGCGCTCCTCCAGCTCGTGCGGGTAGTTCACGGCCGTCTGGGTCATGTACGCGAGGCACTCGCCGATGAAGCCGATGGTCCACACGTGGAGTGCCGTGGCATCCCAGTGGTTGAGCTGCTTCAGGAAGTTCTTCGCGTGAGCCACGAGGAAGAAGGTCTTCAGCTCGCTGAACATCTTGCCCAGCGTGGTGTGCATGAACGGCATCGTCTCGCCAAGGTCGTGGTCCTGAATCGCGTCACGGACCTGACGGCTCATGAACGTCTGGAAGGTCTCGAAACTCTCCGGGTTGGCAGCGTTCCAGTCCTCGTGCCGAATCTGCTTCAGCACGCCCTTCTCCTCCACCGTGTGGGTCTTGAAGTCGGCCAGGAACTGGTCCAGGTCATCGGCGTTCACGCCCTGCCCGACCCAACGTTCCCGCACCTTGTCGTTCATCTTGCGGCGGCCGCGGGCGAAGTCGCTCAGGTTCTGCGCCGTCATCTTCGCGGTCATCTGCTTCGTCGCCGAAGTGAAGCTCGCGTTGCCCGACAACACATCCACCGAGTGGGACACCTTGTTCGATGCCACCTCGAAGCTCGTGAGGGCCCGGCCGGCAAAGCCGTTCTCCAGCTCGCCCTTGCGGGCGTAGCTCGATGCCATCTCCTGGCCGAAGCCGGTGATGGCCATCACGTCCCGCGCCAGCCCGGCGTCCGGGATGTAGCCCTGGCGGACCGCCGTGAGGAAACCCCGGAAGCTCGGCAGCTGGGTGAGCAGCGACCGGGCCCCGAGGAGGGCCACCGCCTTGTTCATCTCGAACGCAGCGGCGATGCCCAGCTGGGGCAGCATCACGGAGCGCGTGTAGCCACGGAAGGCCGCAGCGCCACGGGCGAGGTAGCTGAAGTCAGCCGTGCTCATCGGGCGGCCCGTGACGTTGTTGTACGCATCCTGTAGCAGCTTCATGTCGTCGGCCACACGGGCACCGTCGATTGCGGTGTTGCCCAGGGCCTCGTCACTGGCGGACTTCAGCTCGGCCGCCCAGGCTGCACGGTCAGGAATGCCCTTCTTCGCCAGCCCGGTGTGGCCGGCCATCGAGTTCAGGTACAGGTCCACCAGCACGCGCGAGTCGTTCTCGAACAGGTCGCCCAGCTTCAGGGGACCTTGAGGGGTCACCACGCTGGTCGCCTCGTCCAGGCCGAAGCGAAACTTGAGGTTGGCCGTGCGGCCGGCATCGGCCTCGGAGGTCGTCGCCTCCTTGATCTGGAACATGAGGTCCACGAGGTCGTCGATGTGGTCATCGGGAACCTGCAACAGCTCCAGCTCGCGCCGGAGGGTTCCCATGTCGCGGCCTGCGAGGTGCATGTCCTGCAGAGCCGGTGTGAACTGCAGCGCACGGACAGCGCCCAGGAAGCGCTTCGCCTTGTGCGTGAGGATCGCATCGTCCGACCAGTTCGCCTTCCCTGGCGACTTGCGGAAACGCTCGATGACACCGGCCTTGTCCACGATGGCCTCGCTGATGAGCTTGACCACACTGTCCTCGCCGTGAGTCACCATGGCCTCCGTGATGGCCTTGTGGTGCCACACCCGGTTCACGTAGAAGTCGTTCACATCCACGCCCTCGGTGCCCTTCACCCCAGCCTTCTTGGCCTCCTCCAGCATCGACCTCATGGCCTGAGCTTGGGCGGCCGAGGCTCGGCGGAGAGACGGGGCCAGCTGTGGGTGTTCCACGAGGACATCGCTGTCGCCTCGGGTGACCCGGGACACCAGTTCGAAGAACTCGTTGCGGAACCCGCCCTGCTTCCAGAACGGGACCTGTGCAGCCTTCACCGCTTCCCGGAACGCCTCGCGACCCTCGAAGTGGAACCGGCCGCCGATGGTCCGCTGCATCTGGTCCTTCCACTCCGAGGCAGTCATTCCCTGTGCGTCGAACGAGTCGTTTTGCAGGGGGTCCTTCATCAGCTTGTAGGTCAGCTCGCGGATGCGCTTGACGGGCGAGCCGTTCAGCACGGCGTAGTAGTCGAAGCGGATCGGCACTTCCTTGTCGGTGCCGGGGATGCGGCGGGTCGCCAGAGCAGTTCGGCCAGAGGCCGTACTCTCGATGACCGTGCCACGTGCCTGTGCAGCGCCCGCGTGGGAGCCCGCGTGGAAACCTTCAGGGGCCACCCCAGTGCTGGCCCACTCGTCCGCCTCCATGTGGTTGACCGCACGCAGCTCACCCATCTCGTCCTGCACCACCAGCTTGCCGGTGGGCGAGACTCGAAGAACCTTGCCCTCGTTCACGTCCATGGTCTTGGCGTCGGTCCAGCGGACCACCTTCCCCACGAACGACTCCGCCGTCACGGCAGGAGCTTCCGGCTCGGCCTTGGGGGCCACCGCCTCCGGCGCTTCGGCAGCGCGCATCGCGTCCCCCAGAGGATCCTCCTCGCCGGCCATGCGGGCCAACTCGCGGGAGCGAATCATGGCCTCCTCGTCGCGGGACCTGGCCGCCTCGCGGTCAGCCTCCGCCTTCGCCCAGGCCGACTCGCGGTCAGTCTTGCGGGCGTCACTGGATTGCTTCGCCAGGGTCTTCAGGTCGGCCGCCTTGCGGGGCCCGTCCATGGCTTTGCGCAGCGCCGCTTCCAGGGGTCCCTGAAGGCGCACGTCGTCGGCCAAGTCCCACAGCTGAGTGCCACCCTCGAAGGATGTCTGGTCCATGCCGAAGGCGTCCTGCAGCTCACGGGCCTTGGCCTTGCGAGTTTCGGTCTCGGCATGGCGCTTCGAGCGCTCCAGCTTTCGCTGTGTGCGCGCCGCCAGGATGGCCTCACGCGAAGCGTGTGCCTCACCGGCATTAGCCAGCTTGGTGGTGGACAGCATGTTCTGGGCACGGAGCTTGAACATGTCGTCCTCGAACTGCTCCTTCGGCTGCACGGGGTACAGGTCGTCGATGACCTGCTGCCCCTCGGCACGGAGCTGCTCGGTGTACCGGGTCATCCACTGCTCAGGCGGCTCGAAGGGGCCGTGGGCTTCGTGGAGACGTGCCTCCAGTTGGTCCGAGTCGATCCGGCCAGCCTCGAACTCGCGCAGAGCGGTGTGCGCCGTGTGGACCTCGCGGATGAGCTTGCCGTCCTCAGGGGTCAGTTGCTCGCCACGCTCGACCTTCGCCAGGGCGCGGATGGTGCTGTGCTCACGCTCGGCCACTGTCGCCACGCGACGGGCTTGCTTGGCGCCGGCCAGGGCGAACGGGGCGGTGAATGCCGCGCCCATCAGGCCGGCTTCTGCAATGGCCCAGCTGTCGTCCTCGAAGGAGACCTTCTGGCGCAGCGCCTCGTAGGCCGAGTTCTCGACAGCACCGAAGGCCACGCCCGCCACCACTGAGGGAGCTTTGGTGGCAGCGGTAGCCTCGCCGGCCGCGAACGCGGTGGCGGCCTCTGCACGGCCCAGCTGGGTGGCCCCTTGAGCTGCCCGCATGGCCTGTGCCGAACGCAGCGCCGTGGCGCCCTTGGCGACCCAGCCTCCGGCCATCGCCATGAGCAGTTGGTCTGGCAACACCGCGTTGAGTGCGAAGCGTCCCACGTTGCCCTGCCAGCCCATGTCGCCCAGGCGGGTCAGGTCCGACTGCTTCTGCAGCAGGAGGTCCCGGATGTAGACCTTGTGGGCCGCCGAGTGTGCCCCGTAGAGATGCGGCTTGAACTCATCCCAGATGCCGTCCTCGGTCTCCTTCACGTCGGGCGCGGTGAAGGCGTTGTACTTCTCATCGGGGGTCATGTTCGACCCGGCGATGTTGGCGAGGAGACCCTCCACCAGCCCGTCCTGGCGCCAGATGGAGCGGACGTAGTCACCAGTGCCGGAGGTCTCCTCGCGCTTCAGGCGCTGCTCGGAGAGCTGCCAGTCGGTTTGAGGAACCGGCGCATTGGCGGTCGGGTTGATGGCGCCCACGCCGAACGACGTGGTGCCAGGGAGGTTGGTGGTGAGGTCTGCCATTGGAGGTTACTGGGAGGTCAAGGCCACCGCCTGCAGCTTGGAGCTGGGCAGCGTGCCGTACTTCTGGACCGACGCCTCCCAGTGGGAGAGTCCGGCCAGCATGGATGCCCGCAGGTTGTTGCGGCGGGTGTCTTCCTTGCGCTCTCCCGAGCGGTCGGTGAAGAAGACCTTGGTTTCCTTCTGGAAGGTCTCTTGGTCGCCGGCAGCGAGGGCTGCCCAGGCTTGCTTGAACTTGGCCGGGTCACCGACCTGGTAGGCCACGTCGATCATCACGGCCCGTTGAGCCGGGGTCATCTTTGCCCACAGGCCCGGGGCAGCGGCTTCGGCCACCGTCTGGGTCTGCTTCTCGTAGCGAGGTAGGGCCACCATCAGCAGCCGCTTAGCCTGCTCGGGGGTGAGCTGGACGCTGCCGTCGCGGATGCCCTCGATGCGTTCCTCGGGAACGCCGGCACGCTTCAAGTCCGAGACGACGTTCTTCTCGTTCGCCTTCAGGTTGTAGCCCATGCCAATGTTCTTGCCGGCACCATGCGCCGGGTCATCGTAGGCGCGGAGGGCAACACTCTCGCCCATGGTGACCAGCGAGGCGGCATATCCCATGTGGCCCTGCAGCATCGGGCTGGTCATCAGCTCCAGCGAAGTTCGAGCCGTGAGGTTGTGGTCTGGGGTCATGCCTTGTCGCTCGATGGGTTGAAGACGGTCGAACGACGGAGTGCCGAGCGACATTCGAGGGACGGTTTGGAGGCGCTCCAGCAGTTGCTTCTGGGAGGCGGCCTTGTAGGCGGAAACCTCAGCCGGCTTGAACGCCCCGAGGGCTTCAGCTTTCGCCAGCAGTTCCATCGAGAGGGGCGGCAGAGAACCGGACTTGAGACCCTCGCGGGCTTTGCCCAGCGCCACCAGTTCGTCCTTCGAGAGGACCTTGCGGGTGCGCTCGTTGTCGAGCAGGGTGCGGAGGTCCACGTTGTGGAGGGCCTGCTGCGAGGAGCCGTTGAAAGCGACCACGCTGTAGAGTCCTTCCGTGCCCTGTGGGATGTACTGCACGCTCCAGTTCGCATCGCTTCGCGAGCCCGTCTTCAGGGCCTCGGCGACACGCTTCGAGTGCGCAGAGAGCGCCTCTTGAGCCCCCTGCCCGCCGAGCCCTGCAGGGACCTTCACCGGGTTGCTCGTGGTGGTGTCCACGACCCAGTTCTTCTTGGTCCACGCCTGCAGGTGTGTCTGGGCGTCCTCGTCGGAGGCGAAGGGGTTTCGGGTGCGCCACTCGCGAATCTCGATGGCCGCATCAGACTGGACAGCGCCGAGCGACTCGGGCCGGCCGTTGCCACCCAGCCATCGCGGCCACCAGCTGGAGCCCTCGATGTTCTTCACGACATCGTTCTTCAGCACCTTCTGAAACTCAGGCGTCTTCACGAAGTCCTCTGCGGCCTTCCGTGCTGCCGGGTCGATGGCCTTGTATGCCTGGACGTAGGCGGCCTTCTCGTCGGTTCCGTTGCCGGTCGCAGAGACGTAGCCTTCGAGCACCTTGCGGGTGTCCTCATCGAAGTAGTCGTTCCGGTACTCGGGACTCACCGACATCGCCTTGTAGAGAACGGCAGCGGCTTTGAAGGACGTGCTCGCGTTCTCGCCCGGGTGGTTGGTGACCAGGGTCTTGATGTAGCGCTGCAGCTGCCCGAACGGGACCGTGGATTGCGCCTTGGACTGGAGGTGCATGATGCGGCCTGCTATGTCCGAGACACCCGCCACGTTGCCCTCGCGGTTGGAGATCTTCAGCCCCTCGATGAGTTCGCCCATCCGGGCGTCCATGATCTGGTTCTGGACCTCAGGCTTGTGCTGCCATAGCTCGCCCGTGTCGAAGGCGCCCATGAGCTGCCCAGTTGCAGCCTTGCGGCGCAGCGAGTCCTGGGCCCGAGCCCAGAGCGAGGCAGCCTGGCCGGGCGACTGAACCGCCCCGAACTGGGTCATGTCCGACACGATGCGCTCCATGGTCACCTTCTCCGGCACCGTGTCGATGTCCGACTCGTAGGTCATGAGGAACTCGGCCTGCGACTTCTCGGACTTCTGCATCAGCTCCTTGTCGCGGGTCTGGCGTGCGTGCTGCTTCGCGGTGTCGATGGCCTGTGCCAGCTGCGGGTTGCGCGCACGGAGGGTCATCCCCTCTGAGTCCTTCTGCTCGAACACATCGAACAGCTCCGGTGCGCCACCCATCTGGTTGCTGGCATGGTGGAGCTGCATAAACATCAGCTGAGCGGCTTCCTTGTGGGTCTTTCCGTTCGCCAGGACGTTGCCCCGGAACTTCGGGTAGTTCGCCCACATTTGGTCAGGGGTCTGGTTCGGAGTGAACATGTCGGCCGCCTGCTGCGTGAGGTTGGCGTTCACCGACTCCTCGCGCTTGACCATGCGGTCGCGCTCCAGCTCGCCGTTGACCTGAGCTTCCAGCTCGCTGAAATGGGACCCGATGAGCGCAACCGCTCGGGGGTCGGTGATGCCCTTCAGTGCCTCCTGGCGCTTCTGCATGAGCCATCCGGGAGGGACGCCTTCGGCGGTGTTGCGGAGGTTGTTGAACTCCACCGCCAGGTCGCGCTTGTTGGCGACCCCCACGCGGTGCGCCAGAGCCTCGCGGTTCGCCTGGAGGAAGGTGTCAGCGTAGGCCGGGGGAACGTTCGAGGGAAGCACCGGATCACCCGTCAAGGCGTCCCGGGGCACCTCCACGTGCTGCGCTGCAGCTGTCCCTTCGAGGGCCACCTTGCGGTTCGTCTCCTCGGCCTCGGCCAAGGCTTGCTGTTGCTGGACAGCGCCGTACTGCTGCAGGGCCGGATTGAGGGACGCGAGGCCCCGCATGAGGCTCTCGGCTTCCCCGCCGCTCGGCATGGCAGACATGTAGTTGCCCGGCTGTGCCTGGACGGTGTGACGCACCGGGCCGGACTGGTCCCGCATCTGCGGGCGCTGGGAGACGCGGAACTGTTCGGTCATGGATTACTTCCTGGGTTGCTGTGCCGACCTCATGCGGGTCTGGTTGGCTTGCTGAGTCGAGTACGCAGAGATACCGGCGCTCACGATCTGCAAGCCGGTTCCCACCTTCGATGGCATCTGGATGGAGTTCAGCCGACTGGTCGCCTGCTCGGCTAACGAGAACGACCGGAAGCTGTTCTCGCGCATCCCGGTCTGGGAGTTGTTCGCCAGGGTGGCGAGCTGCTCGCCGGTGTTGATGGAGCCGATGGTTCGGGCTCGGTCAACCGAGTTGCCGCCTCCGTACTCGCCAGCCACGACATCGAACAAGGCTGACTCCTTGGCCGCCTGCTTCGCGTGCGCGTTGGTCTCAGCCGCGTCAGCTGCGAACTGCTGGTCACGTTGCCGCGCCAGGTCGGCCTGCTGGAGGTCCTCTTCACGCTTCAGGCCATCCTTGGTGATGTTCGCTGTGCGCCGGGTAGTCTCATGGGCATGAGCAGCGGACGCAGCCGCAATGACCAGCAATGCAATGGTTGTTGGTTCACACATGGGGTAGGTAGAAAAGGTCGAAGCCATCGCGTGGCGACGGCAGGATGCGGAACCCCAGGGCCAGCACGAACGCGCGGTTGCGGTGGCTGTCCTTGGGGATGTAGTTGAAGACCAGCCGTCCAGCAGAGGTCTGCTTGAGCTGCTTCACGAGGTGCTTAGCGCGTCGCCACACGGTTGCTTGATGGCGTTGGACGATGGGCGAACAGAGGAGCCAGGGGGACACCTCTTGCTCGAAGGCCGTCACTCCGAAAAGGGCCACGAGAGTGCCCTGCTCGTCACGGTAGGCCACGCCTTCGCCCGTTAGGATCGCTACCGCGAGCCCTTCCCGCCACCCAGGGGAAACCTCCTTCGAGTCCTCCTCCCGGAGCTGCAACTCGAACGCATCCTCGGGCCGCGCTTTGGAGGCACGGATCAACGCGATGCCTTCATCGTCACGTCCCCCACCCACTCGGCGTAGGGGAACTTGCAGGGAAACCAACTGTCGCTCTCGATGGTGACGGCTGTGCCCGCAGCCTTGGCTTGGACCGGAATGCTGAAGTCACCGCTGCTGAGGGCCAACTCCGATGCCCCCTGCCCCGGTTGCCCAACGGTGCGCCCGCTGAAGGGGTAGGTGTAGGTCTGCCGCAGGGCGGGTGTCACTTTTGCATTGAACCAGCCGGTTCCGACATAGCGCACCATGACCCTGGCGAGTTTCACAGCCGCGTGCATCACAGGGACGCCCTGCTGGTCTCTCATGAAGACCTCCGTGAACGTGTAGCGCATGTTGAACTTTCGCCCGACGTAGACCGTGGCACCCTGGTGGTTGCCTTGCACGTCCACGAGGGTCCGCTTGTTGACCGAGTCAATGAGGTACGCCGTGGGAGTCAGCTCAACGGGTTCTGCGCCGGAGACGCATTTGACGACCGTCAGTCCGCCCTGGGCGATGTAGGGAACCGCCAGCCGCGTGGCTGAGCCGGTGAACTCGGCTGGGGCGAGCGTTCGATGATCGAGGCGCAGGGCGAAGTCGGCTTGGCTGTCCGTCGCCTGCTCCTCGAAGTCCAATGTCTCGATGACGTAGCGGCCACCGGGCATCGGGTCGCCCGTTACCACGACGTGCTTCATCAGGTAGAGCTTGCGGGACTCCCAATGAGCCGACAGGATTCGTGAAGTGCCCGGGTCGTTGAAGACAACGCGGCACCACGCCTTCTGCGTCATCTGGTCCGCGTCGTTCGTGGCGTACTGGAAGATGAACAGGTCCTGTGTAGTCCCATAGGGAACCACGACAGCGGCCTTCAACGTTGTCGAAGCGGTCACCGAGCGCGGGCTGGCCGGGACGTACTTCGGGCAGTGCTCGGTGAGGTCCTCGGCCGTATTCGTCACGGTGTCCTCCGAGACCTTGTAGAGGTTCACCTGAGAGTTGCTCCCGAGCCGGGCCATGAACATCACTCGGTTGCCGAGGCTCAAGGGGCGTACCGTCGAGTCGCACTCGAACGTCGTCGATGGCTGGAGCTGGGCGGTGGACGGAGAGAGGATGTCCCCAGCCGATAGCACGAACTGGCGCTTGCCATTGGCCCAGACCAGCAGCGTCTTGTTGTACGCCACAGCCCACTCCAGGCTTTCCACTTCCTCGGACGTTGAGCCCAGGTCAATGGGGTCGGTGTCGAGCACCTGAGTGGCGGTCGTCGAAAAGAAGTTGAAGTAGGCTCCCGCCCGAGAAAGGATCACTGAGTCCCCGGCCAGGAAGCCAAGTCGGTTCCGGAAGAAGAAGGTGCCGTTGATGCTCGTACCAACGAACGACGGGTCGGGATTGCTGCTCTCGTCGCCGGACTCGCGCTTGCCCCAATCGTTGCGCCGCTCGAACACCCAGGTGCCGTCCCCCTTGGGGTACAGCTGATGGGGCATGGTGCCCCCGTCGAGGGTCGTCCGGATGCCGGGCTTGGGGGCCTCGATCCACCGGGCCTGTTGAGCGTCCCAACGCACGTAGTAAGAGTCCTCGGTGGAGTCCGCCGTGCCGTTCACCGAAATGACGTAGCCGGACTCGAAGTGCCCTGGCAGTTGCGCGAAGGTGTCTACGCCCAGGTGCAGCGCAGAGAGGCACTGATTTCCCCAGGTGTCCGACACCACCATCTGCATGGGGACCCCGACCGGCAGGGCCACCTTCACGATGTTGGAGTTCGCAAGCACGTAGGCGTTGAAGGTGGGGTCAGCCGCGTTGATCTGCGCCGCAAGCGCGTTGGCGATGACCGCGTTCGTCGGCGAGTCGCCGGAGTACACGGACACCGACTTCATGTTGACCGTGACGTTGAAGTAGTGCTTCGGCACCGAGGTCTTCACGTAGACGTACCCGACGTTGGTGGGGTTTGATGAGGTCGTCGCCTCCAGCATGGACACCTCCTTGCGGCGGTTCACGACGAAGGTGTAGTCGGCCACTGACACGCAACGGAAGTCCCGTTCGGCGTCCACCACGCTGAGGTATGACTTCCCCGAGGGGAACTCGACCATCTGGGACGCGCCCGTCTTCATCGAGTACAGCATCAGGTCGCCGTTCACCAGCAGCAGCTTGTAAAGCTCGCCGGCCTGCTTGAACGTGTGGACTGTGCCTACCCCATTGGCGCCCTGCACAGACATGGACTCGTGGGTGGAGTCCAGGGTGAACTCGTGGCGCGTGCCGTGGCGCTTGTAGAGGCCGTCCACCAGGGTCGCCAGTGCGTTGTCCTGCTCGGCACACTGGGTGGCATGGCGCATGGCCGGAATCTGTTGCGACACCCCGCCGAACAGGCCGGGGAACGAGCGGGTCAGAAGGCTCATTGCATCTCTCGGCCGTAGACCACGCTGCCCACGGACCAGGAGTCGCGCAGCATGTTGTGATCACCGACCTCCGCCTCGTGGTCGTTCAGGGCCAGAAAGGCGGCCTGCTCGTCGTCCGCCGAGTAGCGGTAGGTGGAGTCGCTCACGGAGCTGCGGCCCTGCATCGTGCGGGCAGCGCGGATGTTGATGTAGTGGCGGGCCGGCTGCGGCAGCTCGTCCCACCCGAGGAGGAACACCACGGTGGCCGTGAGGTCCTGCGTGAAGGCGTAGCTGTGAGCCTTGCTGTCATACAGCCGCAGGCCGCGCTGCACCGGGTCCACGTTGGTGTGCTTGGCGTCCACGTCCACACGGAGGGCGTTCGGGGCCAACGCGACGGCGCCAGCTTCGTCCCGAGTGAGTGGGAACTCGTACTCGGTGTTGAACTTCCAGCCGAGCGACTGCACCACCCGGGAAGTCTCCGAGAGGATTCCCTTGGCGCGGTCTAGAGGGTAGATGCCGGACTGCACGAGCGAGGTCACAGGGGCCTCGTCGCATGCCTCCAGCATGATGTTGACAGCCTCCAGCTCGGAGGTCAGGGTCGTAGCGGTCATGCGATGGGGTCCCGTTGCGGGCGAAAAAATAGGCCCCCTGCTGGGGGTTCCAGAGGGGGCCTTGGGGTTGGCCTATCAGGCCGTGGTCTTCAGCTCGACCGAGCACTCCGGGCGGAGGATGCCGTGACCCATCAGGTACTTGCTGATGATCAGCGTGCCCTGACGGCGCATGTCGTAGCCCATCTCGTTCTGGAGGTCCAGGAGCTTGAGCGTGCCGACTGCGTCAGCCGTCTTGATGAGGGCAGCGGTCTTCGAGAAGTCGCCCTGGTAGGCGGCCGGACCGGTGTTCACAACGGCATTCGGGAGGTTGTTGGTCTTCACCAGCTCGATGCCGGCGACCTCGTACACCTTGCCCTTGTTCTTCTCGCCGTTGGAGCCGTTCACGTCCTTGTCCACCAGGTTGTCCACCTGTGCCAGGAGCCAGTACTGGGCCGGCTTCATGAACGAGTACTTCCGCTTCGACTCGGGGATGTCCTTTTCATCGAACACCTGCGCGGCAGCGTAGTGGCCGGCGATGAGGTCGGTCGCGCTCGTCTTGTAGAGCGTGGTTGCCGAGGTCAGCGAGGTGCCACCGAACGCGCCGGTCACCGTTGCCGAGGCGCGGGCCGCGAGCACGCCGACGCGCAGCACGTTCTTGTCCCAGTTGTTCGCCAGGGCGTGGCCGCACTCGGTCGAGTAGATCGAGCGGTAGTCGTAGTGGTTCTTCGCTTCATCGATGTTCGGGATGAACACGTCCGACAGCAGGAGGTCATCGATGGTGATGACGCGCTCGGCCACGTTGCTCGACTGGCCGACGATTTCGGCACCGGGCGTGTGGTAGCCAGCGTTCACCTTCCAGGTGGCCGGGAAGCTCGCGCTCTTGCCGCTCGGGATGGTGCGGACGAAGTGCTTGTCCAGCACCTTGGTCTCGGTGTTGAACGCCGTCAGGACTTCGCCGCCGAAGACCTTCAGGAACATCTCATCGGTCATGCCAGCGCCGTTGACTTGACCGACACGGATGGGGGATGCGTTTGCCATTTTGTTTTTTCTGGAGAGGGTGTGAGAGACGGCCTTGCGTCCATGGAGGACCGGCCTGCGGGGCTCACTTGCTGCTCTCGAAGCGGCGTTCGTCGCGCATCAGGGTGTCCTCCTCGGAGGGCCTGCGGGCTTTCGTTGCGTGCGTGGAGAGAGAAAGGGGAACGAACGGGAACACCCGGGCTGACGCGCCGGGAGACGTTGCGAACTGCGGTATCCGGTCAGACCTTCAGGGGTCGTTCCTGCCCATGCAGCTCGCGGTTGGATCAGAAGTTGTCCATGAGGCCGATGCGGCGCTCGACCATGGCGCGGTACGCCGGGTCTTTCCTGTAGCGGGGGTCGCTCATCGCCTCGGTCACCTGAGCGCGGCTGGCGAACCCAGCCTCGGAGGCAGGAGTGCCACCTTGCTGGCCCGCCAGGAGCACCGGGTCGCGGCCCATGGAGCCCTCGTAGCGAGCCTTCAGGCCCATGATGGCCTGCGACATCTGCTCAGGTGTGCCCACCACGGACGTGTTGAATGCATCCTGCTCGGCCGGCGACATGTTCGTGGCGGCCCACTGGACCATCTTCGAGTACGAATCCTGGCCGCCAACGAGGGCGAAGCCTTGCGCCGCGTGCTGGTCCACCAGGGCTTGCTGGCCCGCGATGTACGCGTTGACCACTTCCTTGGGGATGCCGGCCGCTTCGAGGGCTGCGTAGCTGCCATCGGACAGCGCACCGCTGGAGTCGAACTCGGTCTGCAGGGTCGCCATGTCCAGCTTGGCGGACTTGACGGCGTCCTCTGCGGCCTTCTGCTCGGGTGTCTGGCCTTCGGGTGGCGTCTCGGCAGGCTTGCCCACCTTGGACTCCAGCTCGGCGTGAGCCTTCAGGAGCGCCTCGGTGTTCAGTTGGCCCTTGGCTGCGTCCCAGAACTTCTCGGGGACGTGCTCGGGGCGCGCCGTGACGACCGGCTGCTGCTCACCAGCAGGGGCGCCTTGAGGGGCACCACCGTTCGCTGCGGCTTGGGCAGCGGCAGCATTGGCATCCACAAGGGCGACCATCTGGGCGTCATGCTCGGAGAGCTGGGGCGCCTGTGTTTGCTGCTCGCCGGGCATCAGTAGTCCGTGCGGAGCGCCGGGCTGGCACCCTTCTGGAGGGACGGGACCACCTGGGGCTTGAAGCCCGCCTTCTCGGCAAGGGCGACCTCGACAGCGAAGTCGGAGGCCGTCACCGGCACAGCTTGGCCGTTGACCTTGGCTTGCAGTTCAGCGACGAGGGCCATCAGTTCGGCCACGGTGGGTTCTTTGGCCTCGGTGGCCGTTGCTTGCTTGCTCATTGGGTTCCTTGAGGAGCCATACCCGCCTTGGCAAGTTGGCCCATTTGGTTGATGGCGTTGGGGCCGAGCTGCTGCATCATTGCCAGCTGCTGCTTCTGCTGCTGTTCAGCGGCGACCACTTCCTTCGGCTTGATGAGGCCGTCAGCCTTCACCCCGCGTGCGGTCGTGAGGCGCTTCAGGAGGTCATCGAAGGACACGTAGGTCTCCAGGGCTTGGGGCCCGCCGAGGTCCACGATGTCCTTCACGAGGGCACGGAGGTTGTCCAGCTCGGCGCCACGGCCGAGGGCATCCAAGCCAGTCACGATGACCGGACGGAGCGCCTTCTTCGGCAACGCAGGCAGCTTGCCGGCCTTCTCCAGCTCCAGCATCTTGCGGCGCAGGAAGGGACGCTGGAACTCCTGCGACAGGGTCGAGTAGTTGCCACCGAGGAGCGAGTCCAGCTCCTGCGCCATGTAGCGGATTTCCTCCGCAGTCACGCGCTCTGCGTTGCGCTGGATGGCCTGGTTCAGAGCGAAGGCGTAGGCCAGCTCCTCCTTCAGGTCGTTGATCATCTCGCGCGCCGTGCGGAAGTCCTGGGTTTTCTCCGATTGGAGGGCGTGGACATCGTCCGGCTTACCGTCAATCACGTCCCCTGTCTCCGAGCGTGTCAGGGCGGAAGCCTTGGTTACGCCGTTCGGGTTGCGCAGGTAGACGACCTTGGCGGCCACAGCAGTGCCCTTCACGAGCGCGGCAGTGAGCGCCTCCAGGCTGATGAAGTAGCCGAGGTAGTCTTCGACCAGTCCACGTCCGTAGCTCTCGCCACTGACCGGGGTCCAGCGCAGCGGCATCCAGGGACTGGCATCCAGCGGATAGGAGCCATCGGACTCGGGGACATTGATCCCTTCGACCTCTTGCCAGACCCGCCAGTGGTTGCCGTTACGGAAGACGCCCGTGTAGACGGTGACGGTCTTGTCCGGGTGGCCGTGCTGCCCTGCCCGCTCCAGTAGGCGTGCCTTGACGGCTCCACGAATGGATTCCGGGAGGGTCATCGGGGACACGCGGTCTTCCGCGATGGTGCGAAGGACGTTGCCCGAGTCATCACGCTGGCACACGTAGGAGTGCAGCGGGTAGCACTTCACGCCCCCTTCCGGGAGCATGTACGTCAGGACGTTGCCGGCGACCAGGAGATGCTTCACGCCCTCGCCGACCGGGGTCCGCGTGGGCGTCTCCTCGATGTCGGACTGGATGATGGCCTCGTAGTCGGCCAGGGCACGCTCGACATCGGCACGCACCTGAGGGCCGCCAAGCTGCGCCAGGATGTTGTCCCCCACCTGGAGGCGGAAGAACGACTGGCGTGCCGGGAGGATGGCGAGGAGTAGCTTCGAGGCCAGCGAGTTGACGCACCGGGCGCCATAGTTCGAGTAGCCGGAACGCAGCTTTCCACCGGACGTACGCCCTTCAGGGGGCAGCAACGTGGGAACGGTGTACTTCGACGCGTCCCTTGCCCGGAGCAGGTAGGGGCTTCGGTCCGTGGACAGTCGCTCGTATTCCTGCTTCAGGGAGACCGGCAGTTGCATCAGCCAGTCTTGGGGATGGCTAGTCCGGATGGCGTGGCCGGGGACTTCGCGGGCGCCTTGATGCGCAGCTGGGACATGTTGGTTGCGGCTCGCTTGTCGTTGGGGATGGCGAGCGGCTTGGGTGCTTCAGCCGGCGGCGGGGGGGCCACCGTGTTCTGCACCGGAGCTTTCGGGGATGAGCACATGGAGGCCTTGGAGAATCAGTGAGAGCCCTTTCGGGTTTAGCGAGGGGTGGGGGCTAGAGCCGCGCGCGCCAGCCTCTTGCAAGGCAACTTGTTGAGTCGCTTGACGATTTCGTGCATTCCTTCGCGCGCGCCACGTGAGCAGTAGAGGCAAACTCCGAAGAAATTTCCGGGAGAGAACAATGGGCTACACGGAGCACTCATTCGGGCAAGACGCGAAACGCATCGGCAAGAAGATTCAGGTGCAGTGCATAACCTGTAAGGGAGACACAAATCATCTAATCGAAGCCTCGTTTACAAGTACGTCCACTTTTGTGGATAGCGAGGAGCAGTACACGTTCTCCGCGTACCTGACGCACCAAATACTTGTTTGCGCTGGTTGTAACGTTGTCACGTTCCGGCAGGCGTACTCTGACGATTCGATGGGCAATGACTCAGAAGTTCAGCTGTTCCCCAAGCGAGGTGCAGATACGCTCGCCGCACCGGCCTTCGAGAACGTGCCCAGCAATCTCCGCAGGTTGTACGTCGAGGTCATCGATTGCTACAACAACGACTCAGCCACACTCTGCGCCGCAGGACTTCGTGCTCTTGTGGAAGGCGTCTGTACCGAACTCGGCGTAAACGACGGTTTGGTGCCGCTCCAGAACGGGAACACCGTAAGAAAGAGCAACCTAGAAGGCAAGATCTTTGGTCTGCAGGAGCGGGGACTGCTTACGCCGACCAATGCACAGTATTTGCACGACCATCGGTCAATGGGAAACGAAGCAGTCCACCTCCTTGCGAGACCATCAAAGGAGGAGCTTCGTTTGGCAATTGAAATAGTTCAACACGTCTTTCAGTCGCTATACGAGATTCCAAATATGGCATCGAGGCTATCTGTCGCACGAGCGGCCCCGAAGCACCCCTAAGCAGCCGATGCGCCGACATCCCGGCACGCCATCTCCAGCTGAAACAGCACATCGGTGGCGATGTGGGCCAATTCCAAGAGTCCCGTCTCGTGATCCCGGGCCAGGTGCGACTCGACCGCACGACCCTGGACCTTGGCCTTCGCCGCATTCAGCATGTGCCGCAGCTGAGCGGCCCGGTAGCGTACCTGGAAGGGCTCCACGCCCTGCCACGAGCCGCGCTCGTAGGGCACCGGCTGCTTCTTCGTGACGGCCCACTGCAGGACTTCCACCACCGCCTCCAGGGCGTTCGGCATGTCATCGAACAGCAGCGTGATGTCCAGCTTTCCGGTGTCGTCCTTGCGCCCGGGGCCAGGCTTCGTCAGGTCCACCCGACTCGGCACCACGCCGGTCGGGAAGTCATGGTCGAGATGGCCGATCATGCGGTCTCCTTCGTCACGTGTTGAGGGCAGCCGGCTGCCCAGCGGACCACCGTCACGGGCCGCTCGGGGCGCGAGAGGTGGTTGCAGGCGACGCCGTCTTTCCAGGTGTGGTGTTTGCAGTTGAGGCAGTCGTTGCCTCGCTGCTGCGGTTTCATCTCATCCATCACGGCTTCGGGAAGACGCCCCAGCGGTCGAACGGATGGACACCTCGACAGTTGGCGTGCAGACCTTCCGCCCCCTCCACGATGAACTGCGTCACCGCGCGGAGGTCCGTGCTATTCGGGCGGTGTTCATTCGCCCAGTCGGTCGCCTTGCCCACCCGCGCACGGATGCGGCCCAGCTCGTTGCTGTAGCTGGTCGCCGCAGCATGCTGGCGAGTGAACGCTTGCTGCAGCGCAACGAACGCTTGCTCGACGGTGGCCCGTTCTTCGCGGAGCACCCAACGGGCGATGCGTTTCAGGATTTCCATAGGATCACTTCCTTTTTCTTGAAGTCGTAGTCGGATGCGCGGCAGATGCGAGCCACTCGGGCCTGCACGAGCGCGTCTTCTTCGGTGTGGCCTTTGGCCTCGAACGCGACCACCACGCGGCGCCAGCGCTCATCGACGCTATCCCACGAGGGGTAGTCGAGAACCTTCACGGCCCGTGCCTCTCCGCATCCGGGGAGGCCCTTGTAGCCATCGGTCGTGTCGCCGACGAGGGTCTGGTAGAAGTGCCAGTAGTTCGCCTGGTCCTCACACACGAGCCACGGCGCCTTGTCCTTCTTCGGATTCCACAGCCAGCCCGGGATGGTCTTCATGTCCTTATCTTCGGACACGATGACCTTCTGGCTGGTCGCCGGAATCTGGGGGTGCTCCGCGAGAAAGTTCTTCGGGAGCCCCTTCATCGTGGACAGGATGCCCATGATGTCGTCCGCCTCCAGCGTGTCCCGCCGGTAGCTCGGGTAGTTGGCTTCGAGGTAGTCCTTGACGGCCTTGAGGTGCACCGGGCGTTGGCTGTAGTCGCGGTGGCCCTTGTAGCTGGGCAGCACCTTGAGGCGCCAGTTCTCCTCGGTGGGGCACGACAGGCACACGATGACGTGGTCCGCCTTCACCGCCTGGGTCAGCTTGGAGACCTCCGCGTCGATGCGAAGCGGGAGGGTCTCGAAGTCGTCGGCCGCCACACACGGCGCCTCCATCCCGGGAAACCGGTAGGTGCGCTGGTGCGTGGCAGCCAGCTGGAACGCGACGATGTCAGCGTCCAGCAGCAGCGTGATGCTCACAGGGGCGGAGGGAGGAAGCTCTCGAACTGCGGCGGGATCACCAACGGGAAGCCAGCGAACTTCTCCTGCAGCCGTTCATAGCGGCGCATCGAACGGTCGAACTCCTTCTGGTCCTCGCAGTGGTCGAGGGTGAAGGTACGGTTCGACCAGTCCTTGTCGAACGCAGGAGTCCACTCCAGACCAGCGCCGTCATTCCAGACCTGGCAGATGCCGAAGTCGTGCGCCTTGGCTCGGTCCACCGGGTCAAGCCCTGGGCAAAGCATGATGACCTGCACCGGCAGCTCGAAGCCCGGCACATCCCAGATGTAGGAGACCTCAGTCTGCTCCATGTACTCGGCAGCGCCCATCATCGGAACGAGCTGCAAGGTGCCGGGTTGGAAACACCCCGTGTGCGGCACGAAGATGTCGATGTCCTTCGGCGTGCGGTCCAGAAGGAGGTCACGCAGGAAGCCACCTGCGAGGATGGCGTTGGGGAACACGGCCTGCACCGTCTTGAGGGCGTCGAGGCCCACTTGGAGAGTCGTCATTTCAGTTGCTCGGTGACGTAGCGTTGGAGGGCGCGGTGGCGCTCGGCGAGGTCGTGGTACTGCCCGTAGTTCTCGACAACCGTTTCGGCAGCGTCTTGAGGGGCAACGGGTCCGCCATCAGCTCCGGGGGAGGTGGTGGGATCAGGGGTTTCGCCATCTGCGGCGGCGTCGTGGAGCACGCGCCACTCGACAGGCAGAGGGCAAGCATCAGCAGGGATGCGAACGGGAACTTCACGGATGATTTCCTTCGTGACGGTGCGGATGCGTTGGGCTTGCGCGCGGTAGCCCTCAGCGATGGCAGCGGTGGCCTGGACGCTTCCCTCGAAGTCCTTGAGCTGGAGCTTCGAGGCGGCAAGGTCGGTGGTCAGCTGCGTGACCGTGGCCTTCGATTCCTTCAGGTCGCGCCGTGCGGCCTCGGCGTCCACCCCCGACTCGCGGATCAGGTAGACGGCCGAGGCGACGGCGAGGGCAGCGACGAGGTACGGAATGGCGCGGAGCCAACCCGTCACAGGTCGGCCCCTTCAAGCCAGAGGATGCCCTTGGCGGTGGCACGCCACACGCGGCCGAAACCTTCGGGGGTCTCAGTGCTCACCAGGCCGAGCGATGCGGCAGCCGACAGTTCCGTTGCGAACTTCCGGGCGAAGTCGCCTTGAATGGAGAGGCGGTCGTAATGAGCGAGCGACACGACGTTCGCCACCATCTCCTCCATCTCGTCAGTGAGTTTCGGACCAGTTGTTGCCAACGTCGAATGCCCCGTCGAGGGGACATCGGAAGTTGAAAAAGGAACCAGCGTCCCGGATAGATTGGACAGCCATGCGGCCAACCATTTCAGCTTTGTCATCATCGACCTCGATTTGCCACTCGTCGTGTACGTTCGCCACGAACTCGTAGTGCGTTCCGGGAATGAGCCCGGCCTCTTGGAGGGATTCGTCAAGGAGGCACAGAGCCTTCTTCATCTGGATCGCGCCAGCCGACTGGAGGAGCGTGTTGAGCGCGGAGTGCATCGAGCGGACTGGAAGCAGCCGCCCGTCAATTCCCTTGAGGAACCCGCGTTCCTTGGCCCGGGCCTGAACGTGCTGGACCAACTTGCCCATCGCGGGCAGGTTCGCCAGGAAGGCTTTGCGCAGAGCAGCGCCCTTCTTCTTGGCCTGGGCGCCCTTCTTGCGAAGGACGATCCATCCGAGGTTCTCGTCGCCCGAGCCGTAGATGAACGCGTAGAACCAGGTCTTCGCCACATCCCTGCCGGTCTCGGTGCCGAACACGTACTCCTTGACCGGCAGGCCGAGGGCCATGCAGTTCACCGAGTGCATGTCCGTGCCCTTGGACTTGTCCCCCTCCAGCACGGTCTTGATGTAGGCGCCGCCGTCGTAGATCGCCATGTACCCGGCGAGGTCACGCAGCTCCAACGCATCGGCGTCCGCACCGACCAGCTTCTTGCCCACCGGGACGATCCAGCACTCGCGACACTCGTTGCCATACTCGCTCTTGCCAGAGGGGACCTGAGCCATGTTCGGCTTGGAGTGCGTCATGCGGCCCGTGACGGCGCCGTTCGTGTTGACCCGGCCGTGGACGCGCCCATCTTTCCTGACGTGCTTGAGCCACGCCTCGTTGCCCTCGGCAATCTGCGCGATTCGCTTCACCACCATGAAGTACTCCTTCAGGGGCTTCGCTTCCGCGTAGGGCAGCGCCGAGATGACCTCGTCGTCCACCTTGGGCTTGCCGTCGCTCGTGAACTCGACGGGCTCCCAGCCGTACATCACCTTCAGCCAATGCGAGATGTGGTCACGCGAGGACAGGTTGAAGTCGGTGAGCTTCAGCTTCTGGAACGGGGCGCCGGCCACGTAGCCCATGCCCTTGTTGTCGCGGGCTGGGGTGAACGGCTTCTCGAACCGCAGGAACATCGGCTTGAACACCGCATGCACCTCGGCCTCGAGTTCCAGCTTCCGCTTCACCAAGGTGGTGTAGAGCTGGACCGCCTTCTTCTCATCGAGCAGGAAGCCGTGGGCCTCTTGGCGGACGATGATGTGCTGGACCTGGGTCTCGATGAGCACCGAGGTCTCGCTCGGTTCCTTCGACAGGATGCGGTCGTACAGCTTGTCCGTGACCACCACGTCCTGGACGCAGTAGTCCTCCATGGACTGGTTCCAGCGCTCCCAGCGGCGGGCGTAGGCAGTCTTGCGGGCGTCCTTCTCGGGCACCCCCTCGGCCATCAGACGCTCGACCAGCAGGGGGTCACCCGCGTAGTCACCCTTGTGCTCACCAAGGCGGTGCCCCCAAGCTTCGAGGCTGACGCTGCCGATGAGCTGGCCCGGAAAGGACGCGCCGGACTTCTTCTTCCGGCGGTCCAGGTCAACCTGCTTGAGGTGCGGCCACACCAAGCGGGAGAGAACCATCGTGTCGCGCTGTCGCCACCACGGAATGTCAAGTCCGTGGAGTTTCTTCAGGACCAGGCAGTCGTACCCCGTGCCGTTGTGGGCAACAACCAGCGTGCTGGGATCAGCGAGGATCGCAAGGCCCTCGGCAATCGGGCGACCTCCTGGCTGGTTGTTGAACCGGTGGATGATCCCGGTGGTACGGTCCTTGATGACCAGAACGTGGATGACGCTGACTTCGTCCAGCAGTCCATCCGTTTCAAGGTCGAAGGTGACGGCGTGCGTGAGAAGCAGCCGCACCGCCTTGGCGATGGGTGTCAACAATGGAACTCTCCCGCCTCCGATGACGGGGCTCTAGTAGTTGATGTGGGTCAGGTGGGGGACGGGACCTTGGCGACCATCTGCGGGTCGCGGAAGGTCTCCTCCTCGCCGTAGCTGCCCCAGGGCTTTTTGAAGACGACCTTCATGCCCTTCGGCGTGAACCGCGTGATGCGCCCGACGGTCATCGTTCGGTAGCCGGTGACAGCGATGGCGACCGAGTCACCGACCGCCAGCTCTTGGCCTGCAACGTCCTTCATCACAGCGCCTTGACTGCAGCGCGGAACTGCGGCTGCAGAGAGAACAGTGAGCGCCACTCCTGCGGCACCCGCGACTCGCAGCCATGCTTCACGGCACGGCGCACCGCACGGTTCGGCCAGGTCACCGGGATGGCCGGGTAGTGGCTGGCGATGAAGCCGGGAATGCCGCGCTGGGCTTGGAACGAATTGCGATCCATGTCAGAACTCCTCGTGATGTTTGGTTGCCGAACCGGAACGGTCCGAGAAAAGGGGCGGTTCGAGCGCACTAAGGTCTGCCTTGAACAGCAGGCCCGTTGCTGGGTCGTAGTCGAGCGGGATGGTCTTGCCAGTGGCTTGACCGGTGTTGCGGTCCTTGAGGACTCGGAAGGTCGTGATGCGGTCGGCCGCTTCCTCGCCTTGGGTGTTGCGCTCCAAGCCGAACATGAAGTGCGCCCACATCCCGATGGCGTTGGAGCCACGGAACTGCGCCTGCTTCACCCGGCCGCCCTCCTCGTGTGACGGCCCGTCCTTGGGGCGCGTCAGGTGGGAGATGAAGTGCAGCATGACCTTCAGCTCCAAGGCCAGCGCGGCCAGCTCTGCCATGAGCTTGTCGAGTGCCTTGCGCTCGTCCTCCTCCTGAGCCACGAGGGCGGTGAGGTGGTCGAGGTAGATGCACTTGCAGCCCAGGCCAACGGCCATGTACCGAATCTTCCCCTTCACGACTTCCCAGTCCGTGGACCCGAAGCTGTCGTAGAAGTGGATGCGGCCGGTGTCGCGCAGCTTCCCGATTGCCTCGCGGCGCTCCTCACGGGTCGCCTTGCCGGGCACATGCAGGACCTTGCCGTCCACCTTGCCAGCGATGCGGCGCAGCGTCTCGACCGGGGGCTGCTCCAGGTAGAGCACACCCACGGCCAGGCCGAGCTTCATCACGTCGAAGGCGATGGACTGCGTGAACCAGTCGGTCTTCCCGATGCCGGTGCCCGCACCGAAGGCGTAGCACTCGCCCTCGCGACGACCGTAGGTCAGCTCCGTGAGGACATCGAGCCACCACGACAGGCCCACTTCAGGGTCCACCTCGGCGGCCTCGGCCAGGTCGTCAATGGACCGGATGCCGTCAGGGCGGTACACCTTGGCGGCCCAGATGGCGTCGATGACCTCGGACCCCCTGCCCGCCTTGAGCATGTCGTTGGGGTCCTTCAGGGGCAGCGAGGCCACCTTGCACTTCCCCGGAGCGAACAGCGGGGCGACATCATCGCGGGCCTCACGGCCAGGCTCGTCGTTGTCGAACATCAGGACCACTTCATCGAACTTGCCGAGCCACTCGATGTTGGCGCGGATGGCCTTCTCGGCCGAGCCGGTGCCCGAGGGGATGCTCACCACAGGCCACTTGTTGCCCTGCAGCTGCGAGACCGACATGGCGTCAATCTCGCCCTCGGTGATGACCACCTTCTTGCCTCCGTCGCGCCACAGGTGTTGGCCGAACAGCTCGAAGGCGAAGCCCTTGGCGTCACCAACCCAGGCAAAGTTCTTCTCCGCATCCCGGGTGTGCTGCGCGACCAGTTCGCCGTCCTTGTAGTACGGGGCGATGTGGACCTTCTTACCATTGCGAACGCCGATTCGGTAGCCGAAGTGCTGGCAGGTTTCCTCGCTGATGCCGCGAGCCCGCAGCGCCTCGACCTCGCCCGTCAAGGGCGTGAAGTCTTGAGCCACAGTGGGCCTCCTTTTCGTGGGAACAGAGCCGTCAGCAGGCTCGTAGTGGTCGCAGCCGAAGCAGAAACCGTGGCCGTCCGTATAGCGAGCGAGGTTGTCCCTCGACCCGCACGCGGGGCATGGCTCCTTGTGCGTGAAGTGGGACTCGTCGGTCACTTCTTGAGGCAGATGAAGCGGAGTTCCTTCGCGCTACCTGCCACGAGCGGTTCGGCTGCCTTGCCAGCGGCCTTACACGCCGCCTCGGAGGTGAATCCCGGGACCGCCTGGACGGTGACGCTGTCACCTTTGGCGAACATGCCGGCGTAGATGTATAGGACGAGGATGAACTCCATCAGAGGACCCCGTCCTTCTTCAGCTTCTCGGCCGTGCGGAAGGACACCTTCGCGTCCGTACCTCGCTCCAGGACGAGGCCGGCGTTGCGCTCGATGGCGCGGCCGACACGGCGGCACACGCGGCTTTCCGGGTTGGTGATGGCGGCCGTGTAGAACGCAGCGGCCATGGTCGTGAAGCGAGCTTGCTTTTCGTTCATGTGGGTCTCCTGTTCAGTCGGCGTTGACGAGTTCGCGGTCGTTGACCCACACGTCATCGATGTTCTTGCCTCGGATGAAGCGGACCAGGGAGGCGTCACGGTTCTTGCCGATGACGCGGGCGGACTTGAGCTTGCGAACCCAATGCGGGAGGCCGATGCCGTAGCCGCGCTTGATCTGCACCAGGTCGTGGACCCCGATGGGGCGGCGCTCGCGGTACTCGCCGTACTGCTTGCCCATCTCGTCGTACTTCAGGACCGTGTCGATTTCCATGCCTTCGTTGCGAAGGTCTTCGATGACCGACGAGAGGCGGGAAATGCTGTAGACCCCGTGGGCCGAGAGCGGGGTGATGGACTTGCCCGCTTCGAGGTGAGCACGGACGCGATTGACTTGGGTGGTCATGTGGGAAATTCCTTGATGAGGGAACGTTGGACGTGAGTAGCCAGCCCGCCCCGTGAGGGGCAGGACGTGGGTCGCCTAAGAAGGACTTGGGAGGTTTAGCGAGGGGTGGGGTTTAGCCCACGAGCGCCTTGATGCGCTTCGCCGTAGCCTGGGCACGGAGAGATTCCGCAGCGGCCTTGTCGGACGCATCGAGCAACAGCTGGGCGCCCTCCTCCTGGGTCTCGGAACGCTGCGCTTCGCGGTCGGCATGCGCCTCCAGGCGCTTCACGGTCTTCGTGAGGGGCGCCGTGATGGACTCGACGGTGGGAGCTATGAAGGAGCGGACGAACGACAGGATGATGTTCACGGCTTGAGGGTTCCGGTTGCGAGCCAATGCTTCACGTCGAAGCTAGGGCACGCCTTGTTGACATGGGAGAAGTCACGATGGCCCTGGATGACCGCCAACGGGTGGTCCTCCTCCAGCTTCGTGAGCAGTTGGTTCAGGCCGTCCATCTGGGCCGGCGTGAAGTTGGGTTCGGGCTTGAGCTTGGCGTCCACGCCACCAACCAGGCAGATGCCCAGAGAGCAGTGGTTCCAGTCCTCGACATGGGCGCCCGGCTGGTTGTCGGGGCGGCCCTTCTCGACCGTGCCATCACGGCGGATCACGTAGTGATAGCCGATGCAGCGGAAGCCACGGTCGCGGTGCATGCGGTCGAGTTCCTTGGCGCCGATGTCTCGGTTGCCAGGAGTTGCCGAGCAGTGGACCGCGATGAACTTCACCTCGGTCAGTGGTTTCGGTCCGGCCATCAGCTGGCCTCGTTCTTCTTCATGGGGGTCTCGGTGAGCCACGCAGGCGGGATGAACTTGTCGGCGTACTTGAAGCCGTTCTTCTCGCACCACATGGCGTAGGTCGTTGGGGAGGTCTTGCTGATGCGTGCTCGGCTGTTGCTGAACACGAACCGGATGTCGAGGTGCGGATGCTGCTTCTGGATCAGCAGGTGCTTCTGGCGGTCATCGGTGAGGAACCGACCTTTCGTCTCGATGACGATGCCGCTGGGGAGAACCCAGTCCGGCGTGTACTTGGCCCTCTTCTCAGGCTTCACGTACTCGATCTTGGACGCCTCGTAGGCAGCATCCACACCGGCAGCGGCGAGCTGGCGAGCAACCTGCTCCTCCAGCCCGCTGCGATAGCCGTGTGCGATGCCGAGGGACTTAGAAGTCCTCGTGGTTCGGGCCATCCGAACCCGTGTCGCTGCCACCCGAGCGGTCTTCGAAGCCACCCGAGGTGGCCTCGCTGTCGCCCTCGTAGCCGTCCTCGCGGGCACCGAAGCCGTAGCTGCCGGCACTGCGGTCACCACCGCCGCTGCTGCGCAGTTCGATGATCTGCACGGCCTTCAGGCGCAGCGAGAGGCCGACCCCGATGGGCATGCTGAACGGACGCAGTTCGCCAGCCACGCACGCCGTTGTGCCGCCCCAGATTTCCGGCGGGTTCTTCAACAGGGCGCCCTTCGCGTCGAAGATGTCCGGCTTCATGGTGACCACCTTGCCGTCCTTCGAGGACTTGAAGCTGGCGGGCATCTTGAAGTTGAACTCGAACTCGTCGGTCTCGTTGCCGTCATCGTCGTAGGCCGGCTTGAAGGGCTTGTCGGCTTCCTTCATCTCAGCCAGGGCCTTCTTCGCCTTGGCCTTCTCGGGCCCGGTCTTGGCGTCCGAGACCTTCTGCTCCAGCTCGGCCTGGGCGATGGGCCAGTACTTCTTCAGCTCGGCCTCGAACTGCTTGATGAGTTTGGCGCTGGCCTCGGCGTCCAGGCGAACCTTGCCCTGGTACTCGCCCTCAGCCTTGAACTTGGTGTCAGGGGCGTTGAGCTTCGGGTACACGAGGGTGCCCGGGTCGGTCATCACCTTGGCGAAGGTCTTCTTGTTCGTCGTCACTTGCGGAATTCCTGTTCGATGTACTGGGAGAGAGCACGAAGCTCGATGGAGTAATGGTCCTCGGCGTGCCGGCGAACCCGGCGGGCCTTGTCGAGCATCTCGCTCGGGTCCAGTTGCAGGCTGCTGCAGACCTCGTGGAAGAGGACGGCGATGCCCATGACCTGCATTGCGGCCGGGCTGTCCTGCGCCCCGCTGAGGGCAGCGTAGGCAGTCTGGATCGTGGAATGGGCGGGGACCATGTTGAGTTGGTCGCGGTTCATCAGCGCATTGGTTCCTTTCTGGTTTGCGTCTGGTTGGTTTAGCGAGGGGTGGGGTTTAGGCACCACCTCGCATCAGCAACCGTCCCGTTTACGGGATCATTAGGCGAAGAAATACTCGGACTGCCTCACTTGAGCCAGCTCCAGGGTGCCCATCGGGGGCAGCTCGGGGAGTTCCTGTCGCAACTCCTCGGGCAGCTGCTCGGCCAGTTGGTCCCTGAACTGTTCGAGGACCGGGTCGCTGTATTGGGCGACGAACGCCTCCCGTAGGTTGTCCCGGAGCTGAGCCGCGAGGCCTGCGTGCACCCCGTAGCTGTCGTGGATCATGGCGAAGTCCTTCATACCGTCCTCGGCACAGAACAGCACCGTGCGCATCAGGTGAGCCGCGTCCAGGCTGTGGACGAAGTTCGGGCTGATGCCCAGGGACTGCTTGCGCGTGTTCAGCTTGTCGCCATCCTTGACGATGTGGAAGCGGAGGCGGCGCCCCAGCACGACGAAGTCCATCTCCTCGCCCACGTCCTGCCGGTAGTCCTGCACCGCCAGGAAGCCGGCCGGGGTCACCCAGCGCACCGGCAGATCGTTGGACGCAGCCACCTTGGCCGCCTCGCGGAGCCAGTCCATCGCCCGTCGAGCGGCCACCACCACGTTGCCGATGGCCTCGTAGTTGCACGCGGCGAGGTAGCTGGCGTCGATGGACCGGTGCTGCGCTTCGCTCTCCTTCAGCTCGCCGAACAGCTGGTCGCGCATGCCACGGCGGGTGACCCCGTAAGGGACCGTCATGGTGTTGCGCTTGGCGTGCTTGCGGGACATCTTCCCGACCCAGCGCTGGGCTACCTCATGGTTCTCCGACTCGGGGTCTGCCGCGTCCCGGTCGATGATGACCTGGGCAGCCCGTGCTACCTCGCTGTAGATGTCGGCTGGCTTGTGGTTGGGCATCAGGCCGGTCGCAGCGCCACCAACCTCGTCGCGCAGCATCGCGCTGAAGTTCTGGAGCCCGTTGCAACTGCCATCGAAGGCGACCGCAATGTGGCTCTCGAACTCCCCTTCTGCTCCGCCTGCATCGACGTGCGACTGGAGCCGCGCCCACTCGTGGCAGAAGGCCAGGAAAACGAACGGGCTGTCGGCCTCCATCCAGAATGTTGCTGATCCGGGACGATTGGCCGAATCGAGGATGTCATCGGCATGCGCCTCCACCCAATCGATGCGTTCCTGGAAGCTGACCTTGTCCACGCCGAAGCTGTTGGCCCCGTGGATGGCGAGCCAGTAGGCACCCTCCTCTCCCAGTGGGTGCCCCTTCGTGAACCGCAGGAGGCCCTTGGCGAGGTCATCGCCCTGTGGCGTGAGTGACGGGCCCACCGGGTACATCCGTCCGCGCCAGTCGAGGTTGTAGACGTAATGGAAGCGGTTGCCCTTCTCCATCATCAACTCGGCCATCCAGAGCTTGTCCACTACCTGGCGGCGCTTGGATTCGGTCTTGGCGTTCAGCTCCCAGACCTTCGCAGCCTCCACCTTCCACGCGTGCAACACCTCACGGTTGGGCTCCTCACCCTCGGCCCAGGACCGGGACGGCAGTTCGACCTTCTCGCGGCTGGGCAGACCGGCGTCCGCACGGTTGTTTTCCCAGAGCATGCGGGCCACCGCGAAGGTGTCCGGGTTGATGGACCACTCGGTCGCCTGGAGCGCGTTCACGCTCGCGTAGACCCATGGCATGTCCCACTCCTTCAGTTCCGTCAGGTAGCCCTTGTTGCGAGTCTTCACGAGCGGCTGGCGCAGGCGGTGCGACAGGAAGCCGCCGTTGAACGGGTTCGTCCAGTCGCGGGGCGGGCACACCATCGGCATGCGGACCGGGTTGAGCAGCTCGCAGCGCGCGTGCGACTCCTCCAACCACATCCGGCAGGACTCGGTGGGGCGGACCACAGTCTGCGTCTTCCCCTTGCCGATGGCGACCGTTTCGACAGCCACGAGGCCCGTGCTCTCTGCGAACATCATCAGCAGCAGCGAGCCCACCCGGGTGCGAACACCATCGTCCCACTGCACCACCTTCACGTCGGCCAGCTCGCCACCCTTTCGGATGAACAGGGCCTTGTTCCGGTCAGCGGACATACCGGCCATGCGCTTGACCATCTTCGCGCCGAGCTTCGGGTTGGCCTTGAGGATGGCGTCGATGTTCAGGTGGCCCTCCAGGGACATTGCCAGGGACAGCGCAACGCGACCCATCGGGGGACGGTCCGCGAGCTGCCCAAGGGCGCCCTGTGCGGTCAGCCACGCGCACGCTGCCACGTCGAGCTGGTTGATGAAGTGGTACAGGCTCGCGCTGCGTGCAGCGAGGCCCTGACCCGTCTTCTCCAGCCACGCGGCCAGAGCTTCCTCCATTGGCTTGAGGGCAGCCTTCATGAGCTGCTGGCCGGCAGGCACAGCGGTGTCGCCGCCATCCTCCAACGCCTTGCGGTAGCGGGCGATGCCCATTTCAACGGACAGGTTCTCCAGCTCGTGCTGGGCTTCGATGCGAGCGGTCAAGGACAGGTTCATGTTGCTCTCTTGTGGTGTTGCTGGAAGGACCCCTTGAGGTGCTGCCTTAAGGGGAGAAGGAGGGGCCACCTCCCCGAGGGGTGGGGTTTAGGCCCCGCTTTGGTTGCCGATACGGGACGATTGGCGCGGACTACTGCCCACTCAGCGCACTGCGCCAGGGGGCCTGTTGGACTTGGTGCCACGGTGGTGCCACCAAGGGTGTCCAGGTCAAATCATCGAGGGGTGGGGTTTAGTCACACATCAATCCCATAAATCGGATTGTTGCACATACGGGACGTTTAGTCAGCACTGGTGCCAGGGAATTTCGCGTGGAAGTTGGCACCACTTCTGGCACCACATGGCACCGGAGGCACCAGCGGCATCGCCAATAGGGGCGTCACTTTGGGCGTGTTTAATGCAGCGCTTCACAGCGCGAACTGGCACCAAAGGTGGCACCAGAAACGAGAAAGCCGGTAGCAACTTAGTGGTCGCTACCGGCTTATCGTCGAGATTTTATGGTGGGCCCTGAGTGACTCGAACACTCGACAACTTTGAAGCAGCACCCGTGAAGGTGGTGGGTTGTGCGGGGCTCGAACCCACGACCTACGGATTAARAGTCCGCTGCTCTACCAACTGAGCTAACAACCCGCAAGCCCACGATTATACGGTGGTAGTTTCTTGTTGGTCAAGCCTTGTTGGCAAGCCAGCATTGTACCGCTTCTGATGCTGCAACCAAACCGAAAGTTGCAGTGACCGTCACGGCCGAACCGTAGCCATGGCAGTTGAGGTTGCTGTCGATGTCCGCGCCTTCGGTGGCACACACCTCGGGCAGCGTGACCTGCTCGCGCGAGAACACGCAGCGCACGCCCATCGACCCGGTGCGTGCCGCGCCATGCTGCTTGCGCAGACGCTGGCGCATCGAGGCGAGAAGCGGGTCGTGCGTGGTGGCGGCCAGGTCATCCACCTCGACGGCCTGCGGCTTGCGCTTGCCGCCGGCCGCGCCCACGGTGACAAACGGCGTGCGCGTGTCGCGCGCCCAGGCCGCCATGGCCACCTTCGCGTGCACCTGGTCGCAGGCGTCGACCAGCACATCGATGTCGCGGGTCAGCAGCGCGGGCCAGTTGTCGGGTGACACGAAGTCGTCGACGAGGTGGATGTGGCAGCCCGGGTGGATGTCGGCGAAACGCGCGCGCAGGGCCTCGCCCTTCGACTGCCCCACGGTGGCGCCCACGGCCTGCACCTGGCGGTTGATGTTCGACTCGGCCACGTGGTCCATGTCGATCAGCACGAGTTCGGCCACCCCGCTCCGGGCAAGCGCCTCGGCCGCCCAGGACCCCACGCCACCCAGCCCCACGACGCACACGCGCAACGCGCGCAGCCGCGTGTAGCCGGCCTCGCCGTAGAGGCGGCGCAGGCCGCCGAAACGGCGCTCGAGGTCGGCGTCCATGCGCGGGTTCGGCTCAGCTCAGCGCAGCGACGCCAGCCGTTCCTTGGCCGCCACGGCGGCTTCGGACTTCGGGTACGTCTTGAGCAGTTCCTCGAGCGTGCGGCGGGCGGCCTTGGTGTCCTTCAGGTCGCTCTGCGAGTTGGCCACCGACAGCAGCGCTTCCGGCGCACGCGGGTGGTCGGGCGCGCGGGACACGAACGAGCGGAACGCCGTGATGGATTCCTTGAAGTCGCGCTTGCCGTACTGCGCATTGCCGAGCCAGAACAGCGCCGACGGCGCGTAACCGCTCGCCGGATAGCGGCGCTGGAACGACGACAGCAAGTCGGCGGCCTCGGCGAAGCTGCCCTTGCGCAACACGTTCATGGCCTCCTCGTAGAGGCGGGTCTCCTCCGGCTCGGCCAGGAATTCCCGGCCGTCGACGGAGACGGTCTGCGGTTCGAGCTTGCGGATGCGGTCATCGACCCCTTGGCGGATGTCCTTCTGGACACGCTGCAGGTCGGAGACGTCGCGGGCGAGCTGTTCGCTCTGCCCGCGCAGCCGCGCGTTGTCGGCGCGTGCTTCTTCCAGCTGGCGGTTCAGGTCGAGCAGGCTGCGTTGCAGGTGCGCGATCTGCTCGGCGGTGGCCTTCGAATCGGCATCCGCCTTGTCCTTGAGCTGGGCCACCACGGTGCGCAAGTCGATGATGGCCTTGCGCGCCTCGGTGTCGTCAAAGAGCGCCGCTTGCGCGGGCGCGGAAATCAGTGCACCGAACGCCAGGGCCACGGCCACGGCCCCGTGTCGAATGAAAGAGGTCATGGCCCTGTCCTTCGTTCCAGTGCGTGTGGATCAGCGGCTGACCAGTTCGGCGCGGCGGTTCTTCGCGTAGGCGGCTTCGTCGCTGCCTTGCACGGCCGGACGCTCCTTGCCGAAGCTGACGGCTTCGACCTGCGATTCCGTGGCGCCGAGCAGCGTCAGGGACTTCAGGACGGCTTGCGCACGCTTCTGGCCGAGGGCGAGGTTGTACTCGCTGCCGCCGCGTTCGTCGGTGTGGCCTTCGACCGTGACCTTCTTCGCCTTGTTGGCGGTGAGCGTCTTGGCCTGGGCTTCGATGACCGAGCGGTACTCGTCCTTCACGACGTAGCTGTCGTAGTCGAAGTACACGATGCGGCCCGAGGCGTTGTCGGCGTTGTTGCCCTTGGTCAGGTCAACGCTGGCGACGGGGGAGTCGGTCACCGGCTTGCTGTTGGCGTTGTTGGTGACGGGCGAGCGTGTCTCGACCTGGGCGTTCTTGCTGTCGTCGAGCTTGACGTCCGACGCGCAGCCGGCGATGAAGAGGGAGGCAATGGCGACGAGGCCGGCAAGTTTCGAGTTGATCATGATGTAGATATCTCCAGGGACAGGGAAAAGAGACGGCAGGTCAGCGGCCGAACGGGCCCCACACGGGTTCGCGGTAGTCGCCCGTGGTGGAAGCCAGCTTGGATTTGACCTTGCCGTCAAGGGTGGTGGTCATCAGCACGTCGCGCCCTTGCGAGCGGGTGGCGTACAGGATCAACCGCCCGTTCGGCGCGAAGCTCGGACTTTCGTCGTCGCTCGAATCGGTCAACGCCCGGGCCGAGCCCGGATCGGGGTTGGTCAGGTCGGCCAGGTACACCCGGAACGCACCGCCTTGCCTCGAAATGTAGGCGAGGTAGCGGCCGTCCGGGCTGATGGCCGGGCTGATGTTGTAGTTGCCGGTGAAGCTCACGCGGGTGGCCGGCCCACCGGACACGGGGGTGCGGTAGATCTGCGGGCCACCCCCGCGGTCGCTCACGAACAGCAGGTTCTTGCCGTCGGGCGTGAACACAGCCTCGGTGTCGATGGAGGGGCTGTTGGTGATGCGGCGCGGGTTCTCGCCGTTGCTGCCGATGATGTACAGCTGGGAGCCGCCGTCGCGGGTCAGCGTCACGGCCAGCGAGCCGCCGTCGGGCGACCAGGCCGGCGCGCTGTTGGACCCGCGGAACGCCGCGATCTCGCGCCGCGCCCCCGTGGCCACCACCTGGGCGTACACGACCGCCTTCTGGCGTTCCTGGAACGACACGAAGGCGAGCTCCTTGCCGAGGGGCGACCAGGCCGGCGAGATGATGGGGTCGTTGGAGCCGATCAGCAGCTGGGCGTTTTCACCGTCTGAATCGGCGACCCGCAGCACGTGGTTGCGGCCCTTGCGATCGACGAAGGCGATTCGGGTGGCAAACACCCCTTTCTCGCCGGTGACGAGTTCATAGATGTAGTCGGCCAGGCGGTGCGCGCCCACGCGCAGATCGGCTGGGGCCACGACGAATGCCTGCCCGCCCAGTTCCTTGTTGCGGACCACGTCCCACAGCTTGGCGCGCAGGTCGAAGCGGCCGTCGGCGAGGCGCATGACGGATCCGCCCACCAGCAGGTCGGCCGTCTTGGAGCGCCACTCGGCCATGTTGGGCTGGGACGTTTCATCGAGCACGGCCACGGTGTCGATGCCGCGAAAGACCCCGATGCGCTCCAGGTCGGCCCGGATGATGGCCGACACGGGATGGGGCACCTTGTCCTCGTCCCGGAATCTCGGGATCGCGATGGGGATCTGGGTGGCGCCGACGCCCGAGATTTCGACGCGGAACTGGGCCTGGGCGGAGCCCACGGCCAAGCCCAGTGCGGTGGCGGCGGAGAAAGTGCGGCGGTTCATCAACATGAAGGTTCCAGACCTCTCTTTGTCAGCTTGGTTCAATGGAATGCCCGAGCTGGCCGCTCAGGATTCCCATTTTCAGATAGCGGTAGTACGTGCCCTCGGCGATGTACATCGCCAGCACGAAGCCGAGTTTCCCGTCGAGGAAACCACGGCGCATCACATAGCTGCGCAGGAATGCCCACACGCCGTGGGACAGCGCCGCCCCCAGGCCGCCGCGCTTGCCGCCGCGCACCTTGTCGATGGCACGGCCCCGACTGTACCGGTTCATCTTGTCGATGGCGTCATCGAGGGACGGCATCGTCTCATGAAGCAGGTGCCCCTGCAGCCGGGCCGTGGGGCCATCGACCACGACGCGCTCGTGCACCTGGTCGTCGGTGAACCGCCCGCTGTCGCGGCGGAACAGCCGCAGCACCCGGTCGGGGTACCAGTCGCCATGGTGCATCCACTGGCCACAGAAGCGGGAAAGGCGGCTCAGCTCGAAGCCAAGGGCCGCCCCGCCCTGCCCCGCCACCACGGCCTGGATGCGCGCGGCCAGCTCGGGCGAAACGCGTTCGTCGGCGTCGAGGCTCAACACCCAGTCGCCGGTGGCCAGCGCCAGGGCCTTGTTCTTTTGCGGGCCGAAGCCCGGCCAGCCGTCGCTGCGCACCACCCGCGCGCCCAACGATTCAGCCAGTTCGCGGGTGTTGTCGGTGCTGCCCGAGTCCACCACGACCCACTCGTCGGCGAACGCCACACTCTTCAGGCAGTCGACGATGTTCGCGCCTTCGTTGTGCGTGATCAGGGTGACCGAGAGGGAAATACGGGGCATGTACGGCGGTTGGGACCGGTGCGGTGAACCCGTGATTGTAGGCAAGCCGGACGGCGCCGTCGTTTCTCCGGCCGGCGGGACCGCAAGGCGTTGGATAATCCCCCCCGCATGAACACGCCAGAACTCACCCTCAAGACCCGCATCGCCCGCCTGGCGCCGTACTTCGCGAACAGCCGCCGCGGGTTCATCCTGATGATCATCGGGTCGCTCGTGGGGGCAGCCACCGAACCCCTGGTGCCGGCGTTGATGAAACCCCTCTTCGACAACGGGTTCAGCGGGGCCACGTTCCCGCTGTGGATGGTGCCGGTGGCCATCATCGGCACGTTCGCGTTGCGCGGTGTTGCCGGCCTGGTGGCCCAGTACGGCCTCTCCTGGGCCGCGAACCGCGGCACGCAGGAGATGCGTGAAGTGATGTTCCGCCGCATGCTGAAGGCCGAACCCTCGCTGTTCGGCAAGAACACCGCCAGCAGCCTGACCAACATGCTGACCTACGAGGTGCAGACCGGCTCCACGCTGCTGGTGGGTTCGCTGATGACGCTGGTGCGCGACTCCTTCACCGTGCTTGCCCTCTTCGCGTACCTGATCTACGTGAACTGGGCGCTGACCCTGTTCGTCGCGGTGCTGTTCCCGCTCACCGCGGTGGTGATGCGCAAGCTGAGCAAGCGCCTGCACCGCCTCACCATCGAAGGCCGCAAGGCCACCGACCAGCTCGCCTACGTGGTCGAGGAGAACGTGCTCGCCTGGCGCATCGTGCGGCTGCATGGTGCCGAGAACGTGCAGGCGTCGCGTTTCGACGGAGTCAGTGACGTGTTGCGCCGCCTGTCGCTGAAATCGGCGATGGCCGGCGCCACGATGACCCCCATCACGCAGATGATCGCGGCCTGTTCGCTGTCGGCCGTGGTCGTGGCCGCCTTGTGGCAAGGGGGCAGCCAGGGCACCTTCGTGTCGTTCATCACCTGCATGCTGATGCTGCTGGCGCCCATCAAGCACCTGTCTGACGTGGCTGCACCCATCACGCGCGGCCTGGCCTCGCTGGAACGCGGCGTGGCGCTGATCAACGAGGTGCCCATGGAACACGGCGGCACGCACGACCCGGGCCGCGCCCTCGGCAAGGTCGAACTGCGCGACGTGACCCTGCAGTACAAGACGGACCAGCAGCCTGCCCTGGCTGGCCTGACCTTCACCATCGAGGCCGGCGAAACGGTGGCGCTGGTGGGGCCGTCCGGCGCCGGCAAGTCCACCCTCGTCAACCTGCTGCCCCGGTTCCTCGAACCCACGAGCGGCACCGTGCTGCTCGACGACCAGCCGCTGCAAGAATGGCGGGTCGACGCGCTGCGCCGGCAGTTCGCCCTCGTGAGCCAGGACGTCGTGCTCTTCAACGACACCATGGCCGCCAACGTGGCACTCGGCACCGCGACCAACGTGCCGGTGGACCGGGCCGCGGTCAAGGAAGCGCTTCGCGCCGCCAACCTCCTGGACTTCGCCGAAGGCCTGCCGCAGGGCCTCGACACGCTCGTGGGCCACAACGGCAGCCAGTTGTCCGGCGGCCAGCGCCAGCGTCTCGCCATTGCCCGGGCCATCTACAAGAATGCCCCCATCCTGATCCTCGACGAGGCCACGTCGGCCCTCGACTCCGAGTCGGAACGGCTCGTGCAGGAGGCCCTGGAGGCCCTCATGAAGGGCCGCACCAGCATCGTCATCGCGCACCGCCTGTCCACCATCAAATCGGCCGACCGCGTGCTCGTGCTGGAAGAAGGCCGCGTGATCGAACAAGGCACCCACGCCGAGCTGCTCGCGCAGGGTGGCCTGTTCGCACACCTCCACTCGCTGCAGTTCCGCCACTGACCGCGAACGACCGAATGACCTCACGCGCCACCGCGGACATCACGCCGGTCCTCGTGACCTACAACAGCGCCGGGATCCTCGGGTGGTCCCTGCCCTCGCTCTCGCGTTTCGACGACGTGGTCATCGTCGACAACCAGAGCCATGACGCCACCGCGGACATCGCCCGGTCGCTGCTGCCGCAGGCCCGCGTCATCCGGGCCGGCGGCAACCTCGGCTTCGGCCGCGCCAACAACCTCGGCATCGCCCAGGTGCGCACGCGGTATGCGCTGCTCATCAACCCCGACGCCCAGTTGCAGGACGGGGCCATCGAAGCACTGCACGCCGCCGCACGGCGCTACCCCGAAGCGGCCATCCTGGCGCCGGTGCTGTACGACGAGCCCGGCGTGGTGGGCGACTTCTTCCGCGGTCCGTTCCACGTGCGCCAGCACGGCCCCAGGGTGACGCCCGAGGGCGACCTCTGCGCCGAATTCGTCACCGGCGCCGCCATGCTGCTGAACCTCGACGCCATGCGCGGCATCGGGTTCTTCGACCCATGGTTCTTCCTGTACTTCGAGGACGACGACCTCTGCATGCGCGTGCGGCGGGCCGGCCGGCCCATCCTGGTGGTGCATGACGCCGCCATGCTCCACCGCACGCGGCAATCGAGCACGCCATCGGCCCGCACCACGCTGCGCCGCGTCTACTGCATGACGCTGTCGAAGTTCTACATCACGCGGAAGTACTTCGGCACGGCCGCCTGCATCGGCCTCGTGCTGCGCGTGGGCCTCGGCAGCCTCCTGACGCTGCCACTGCAGCTCCTCGCGCCGCGCAAGGAACGGCTGCTGCGCCACGTGGCCCGCATCGGCGCGGCGCTGGGCGCCTGGCGGCACCTGTCGCGCGCCCATTGCTTCGAACCGGCGGACTGACGATGACCACCCGCCCCGATTCCGGACCGGGCCCCGCCCCGCTCGCAAGCGTGCTGTTCCTGGCGTTCAACCAGGAGACCACCGTGCGTGGCGCGGTGGCGTCCATCCTTGCCCAGGCCGGCCCGCCCATCGACATCATCCTGTCCGACGACGCGTCCACCGACGGTACCTTCGAGGCGATGGCCGAGGCCGCCCGCGGGTACACCGGCCCGCACCACGTCACGCTGCGCCGCAACCCCGCCAACGTGGGCATCGGTGAACACCTGAACCGCCTCGTCGCCGCGAGCCGGGGCGAGCTGCTGTTCGTGGCCGCCGGCGACGACGAATCGGAACCGCGCCGCGTCGAGACGGTGCTTCGGGCGTGGCAGGCCGGCGGGTGCCGGGCCGACCTCGTCGCCTCGCACCTGACCGACATGGACGTCGGCGGCGGCCTGCACGGCCCGCTGGCCGTGGACGACCTCTCGCGCTGGCGCACGGCGGACGACTGGGTGGCACGACGGCCCCACGTCATCGGTGCCGGCCACGCCTGGACCCGGCGTGTCTTCGACCACTTCGGCCCCTTCGAACCCGACACGGCCTACGAAGACCAGGTCATGGCCTTTCGGGCCCTGGCGAGCGGCGGGGGCATCACGGTCGAGGAGCCGCTGGTGCGGTATCGGCGTGGGGGGGTCTCCGCGAAGGAACAGGCGCCGTCCAATGCACAGCGCGCACGCCGGTTGGCCGTGCAGAATCGCCGCCACTTGGCGGAGATCCGCCAGTTGATGAAGGACGCCGCACGCACCGCCTGGGCGCCACGCGTCACCAGGCCGCTCCAGGCGGAATGGCGCAAGCAGGCGTACATCGAGGCGTTGCTGTCGGCGGGCAGCGCGAGGGCCCTCGTCAGCACGTTCATGAGCGGGTCCGGGGTGCCGCCCGCGTGGCGTTTGCGCAAGTTCTGGGCAGCGCTCCGGCTCGGTGCCTGGCGCCACGGTGCGGAAGCCCGCACCGGGCGCTGAGAGACCGAGACCGGCCGGAGGTGGCTTGCCCACAAGTGATAATCCACCCCCATTGCCCCTGGTTTCCACCTTTTCGCCCATGCGCAGCACCGCCTGTCCTGACGAGTTCAACGCGAACCCGGCCCTGCCTGGAGGAGGCTCGCGTTGAAGGCGGCCTGGTGGCCCGCGGACACGCACGCACCCAGCGCGCGGCAGCGGTGTTCCCGGATCGTGGCGCACCTTCGTGGGCTCGGCAGCCCGGTGTGCCTGTACACCCCCGGTGACGCCGCCCCGGATGTGCTCGTGCTGTCCGGGCGCTGCGACCCCGACTCGTTGGACCACGCGCTCGACCTGCGCGCCCGCATGGGCAGCGTGCTCGTGCTGGACCTCTGCCACAACCACTTCTACGTCGAGGACGATCCGGATGGCCGGCTTCAACGGCAGGCCGATGCCGTGCGTCACGCGGCCGCCAGCGTCGACCTCGTGATCGCGGTGTCGCGGGCCCTCGCCGAAATCGTGCTGGACCAGGCCCCCGGGGTGCGGGCGATCGAGGTGGTGGCCGATGCGGTCGAACCGCCGAACATCCCGTCGCGCCCGGCATGGCTCACCGAGTGGCGTGCACACCACCACCTCCGCGCGCTGACCCGCTGGCTCGCGGGTCACCCGGAAGTCACCCACGCGAGCCGGATGGTCTGGTTCGGGGATGACGACGGGCCGGGGCTCGACCTGGGCCTCGCTGGCCTGCGCCGCATCCGTCCCGACCTCGAGTTGGCGGCCCGCCAGCACGGCCCCTTGAGCCTGACAGTGATCAGCCACAGCGCGACCCGGTTCGCCGAGGTGACCACCGGCTGGACCGTGCCCACGCGGCATGTGCCCTGGCACTCCACCACGTTCAGCCAGGCCCTGATGGCGCACGGCACGGCACTGGTCCCCAACAACCTCGACCCGTTGACCGTGGGCAATCCCGCCAACCGCGTGCTGACCGCGTTCGTGCATGGCCTGGCCGTGGTCGGCGACAGCATCCCGAGCTACGCCGAGTTCCGGGACTGCGCGGTGCTCGACGACTGGGAGACCGGGCTCGGTGCCTACCGGCTCGACACGGCCGGCCGCGAAGCCGACGTGGCCCAGGGCCGCGCCATCGCCACCGGCCGCTTCGGCCTCGAGGCCGTGGCCCGTCGCTGGCTGGACGTGCTGTCCGCCGTCGGCACTTCCTCCCCCTCTCGCCCCTCGCCCGCCGCATGAAACACTTCTTCGACTGGTTTGCCGCCGAAGGCCTTGCCCAGGCCCACTGGCTGATCCTCGGCAAGGGGCCATCGTTCAGCCAGTTCCGCACACGCCCGGACGTCGCGAACTACCGCCTGTTGAGCCTCAACCACGTGGTGCGCGAAGGCCCCGTGGCCATCGCGCACATGATCGACATCGACGTGGCGTTCGACTGCGCCGACGCCATCGAGGCGAACGCCGGCGTGCTGGTGATGCCCTGGTACCCGCACGTCAAGAACCTCGTCGGCACGAAGACGCTGGCGCAGTGGACGGCGGAGACGCCGTCGCTGCAACGCCTGGCCGATGCCGGGCGGCTGCTCTGGTACGACCTGTCCACCAGCAAGCAGCGCCATGGCCCCGGCCCGCTCGTGCGCGCCGCGGCGTTCAGCAGCGAAGCCGCGCTGAACCTGCTGGCCACGGCGGGCGTCAAGGTGGTCCGTTCGCTGGGCATCGACGGCGGCACGTCGTACGACGGCCGCTTCGCCGACCTGAAGGACACCACGCGGCTGAACAACGGCCAGCCGAGCTACAACGTCCAGTTCCAAGGTTTTGCACGCACCATCATGTCCACCCGCATCGACTACGCCCCGCTCGACCTGCAAAGCCCCATCCGTGTCTACGTCGGCAGCGAAGAGGCCCAGATGCTGTCGGTGAAGGTGCTCGAACACTCCATCCGCCGGCACGCCAGCATGTCGGTCGAGGTGTTTCCGTTGCACCGGGCGGACATCACGTTCGCACAGCCGAAGGACCCCAGGAACTGGCCGCGCACGCCGTTTTCGTTCCAGCGGTTCACCATCCCGCAGCTGGCCGGCCACCAGGGCCGCGCCATCTACCTCGACTCGGACATGCTGGTGTTCCGCGACATCCGCGAACTCTGGACACTGCCGTTCGACGGCGCCGACCTGCTCGCCGCCCGTTCGGCCGACCACACCGCGCGCCGCCCCCAGTTCAGCGTGATGCTGCTGGATTGCGAGCGGCTGAAGTGGGATCCGGCCTCGGTGGTCGAATCGCTGGATTCGGGCCGCCTCGACTACGAGCGGCTCATGTACGACATGGCGCTCGCGTCCGAGGTGCGCGCCGGCATCGACCCGGAATGGAACTCGCTCGAACACCACGAGCCCGGCCGCACCGCGCTGCTCCACTACACCGACATGAGCACGCAGCCGTGGGTGTATGCCCGCAATCGCCATGGCCGGCTCTGGATGCGCGAGCTGCTGTCGGCCGTGGACGACGGGTTCATCTCGGTCGACGAGATCCGCGACCACGTGGAACGCCAATGGGTGCGCCCGTCGCTGCTCAAGCAGGTGCTGGCCCACAAGGAGCGGCTGTCGCCGCTGTCGGGCTGGGGCTGGCTGGACGACCGGCGTTTCGTGGCGCCCTACCGCAGCATCAAGCGGGCCTGAGCGCCGCCATCACCCATCACATCAGCACGATGTCATAAGCCTCCGGCGACCCGGTGGCCTCGGCCTGCAACGAGATGGGCTTGCCGATGAAATCGCTCAAGCCGGCCAGGTGCTGGCTTTCCTCGTCGAGCAGCATTTCCACCACGGTGGCCGATGCGATGACGCGGAATTCCTTCGGGTTGAACTGGCGGGCCTCGCGCAGGATCTCGCGCAGGATGTCGTAACACACCGACCGCGCCGTCTTGACCTGCCCCTTGCCGCTGCAGATGGGGCACGCCTCGCACAGCATGTGCGCCAGCGACTCGCGCGTGCGCTTGCGCGTCATCTCGACGAGGCCCAGCTGCGTGAACCCGCTCACCGTGATCTTCGTGCGGTCGCGTGCGAGCTGCTTGCGCAGTTCGGCGAGCACCGCGTTCTGGTGGTCCTCGCGGGCCATGTCGATGAAGTCGATGATGATGATGCCGCCCAGGTTGCGCAGGCGCAGTTGCCGCGCGATGGCCTGGGTGGCTTCGAGGTTCGTCTTGAAGATGGTGTCGTCGAAGTTGCGGGCACCCACATAACCACCGGTGTTCACGTCCACCGTGGTCAGGGCCTCGGTCTGGTCGATGATCAGGTAGCCGCCCGACTTCAGGTCCACGCGGCGCGCCAGCGCCCGGGCGATCTCGTCGTCGATGTTGTACAGGTCGAAGATGGGCCGCTCGCCCTTGTAGTGCATCAGCTTGCTGACGGACGTGGGCGTGAACTCGTTGCCGAACGCCACCAGCTGGTCGAACTGCATGCGCGAATCGATGCGGATGCTCTGGGTGTTGTCGCTCGCCAGGTCGCGCAGCACCCGCTGGACGAGGCTCAGGTCCTGGTGCAGCAGCTCGCCCGGCGGGGTCTTGAAGCTGCGCTCGCGGATCAGGCCCCAGGTCTTGCGCAGGTAGGCGATGTCGTCGCCCAGTTCGTCGTCGGTGGCATCCTCGGCGTTGGTGCGCAGGATGAACCCGCCGCCGTTGTACGGGGCCGTTTCATCGGCGGGTTTGCCGGCCAGCAGGTTCATGCGCGTGCGCAGCTGTTCGCGCAACTCGTGCGAGCCGATCTTCTGCGAGATGCCGATGTGGTCGTCCTGCGGCAGGAACACCAGCAGGCGCCCGGCGATGCTGATCTGCGTGGACAGGCGCGCGCCCTTGGTGCCGATGGGGTCCTTGATGACCTGCACGGTGAGCGTCTGCCCTTCGAAGACGAGGCGTTCGATGGGGGGTGGCGGCGCGGCGCCCGGGCCGTGTTCGGCACGCGGCGAGCCGGCCACGTGGACGTCAGCCACGTGGAGGAACGCGGCGCGTTCCAGGCCAATGTCGATGAACGCGGACTGCATGCCCGGCAGCACCCGGGCCACCCGGCCTGCATAGATGTTGCCCACGAGGCCGCGCTCGAGGGTGCGCTCCACATGGAGTTCCTGCACCGCGCCGTTCTCGACGACACCGACACGCGTTTCCTGGGGCGACCAGTTGATGAGAATGTCTTGCATTGGAGAACGGGGTGTCCGGTGAGGCCGCGTCAGGCCGACGCGGCGGGGAAGCGCAAGCCTGCCTGCCGAAGCAGTTCTGCCGTCTCGTACAAAGGCAAACCCATGATAGCGGAGTAGCTGCCTTCGATCCGCGAGATCCAGGCCGCGGCGGCACTCTGGATCGCATAGGCACCGGCCTTGCCGAACGGTTCACCGCTGGCCACGTAGGTGGCGATCTCGTCGGCCGCCACGGAGGCCATGTGCACCTTCGACACGTTGACGGCGATGGCCTCGAACGCACCATGGGCCACCGCCACCGCGGTGATCACGCGGTGGGTGTGGCCCGACAGCTTGGACAACGTGCGTTGTGCATCGGCCGCGTCGGCCGGTTTGCCCAGGATGCGGCGCCCGAGGGCCACCGTGGTGTCGGCGCACAGGATGGGCGCGGGGGCGAGGCCCCGTGCCGTCCAGCGCGCGCGGGCGGCGCCGAGCTTGGCCCGCGTGACCCGCGCCACGTAGTCTTCCGGGCGTTCGCCCGCACGTTCGGCCTCGAGGGCCTCGGTGTCCTCGTCGGGGTCGGCCAGCAGCATCTCGTGCCGCACGCCGATCTGCTCGAGCAGCTGGCGCCGGCGGGGGCTTTGCGAGGCAAGGTAGATGAAGTCGGTCATGGGGGCGCCGGGCCGCTCACTCCCGGTGATAGGGGTGGTTCACCAGCACGGTCCATGCACGGTACAGCGCTTCGGCGAGCAGCACACGCACAAATGCATGAGGCAGCGTGAGATCGGACAGGCGCAGGGTTTCATCGGCGGTGGCCTTCAGGGCCGGGTCGAGCCCGTCGGGGCCACCAATGAGAAGCGCCACGTCACGGCCATCGTGCTGCCAGGCCTCCATGCGGGCGGCCAACTGCACGGTGGTCAGGCGGGTGCCGCGTTCGTCCAGCACGACGCGCCGCACACCTTTCGGCAATGCGGCCTCCAGGCGGGTGGCCTCCGCGGCCATCAGCTGTTCGGCCGTCTTCGAGCCGCGGGCTTCCGCCTTGACGGCCTTCAGCTCCAGGCGCATTTCCGGTGGAAAGCGCTTGGCGAAGTCGTCGTAGGCGGTTTCCGCCCACGACGGCTGCCGCTGCCCGACCGCGGCGAGCAGCAGCTTCACTTGCGGGCGGCAGGCTTCTTGGCCGGGGCCTTCTTCGCGGCCACCGGCGTGGACTTCACCCCGGTGGTGCGCGTGACGCCGGCCTTCGGCGCCGCGGCCTTCCTGGCCACGACCTTCTTGGCCGCCACCTTCTTGGCGGGCGCCTTCTTGGCCACCGGCTCGTTGACCTTCATCGTGCGCACCGGTGCCGCCGCCTTTTTCGCGGCGACCTTCTTGGCCGGTGCAGCCTTCGCTGGAGCGGCCTTGGCCGGGGCTGCCTTCTTCGCCGCCACCTTCTTGGCTGCGGGTTCAGCAGCCTTGGCCGGGGCCTTCTTGGCAGCGGCCTTCTTGGCAGCGGCCTTCTTGGCTGGCGCCTTCTTGGCCGCGGGTGCCGGCTCCTCGGCCTTGACGAGCTTGGTGCTGCGTTCGGTCTTGTTGAGCTTGACCGGTTTGTCGCCCCAGATTTCCTCGAGGTGGTAGTACTCGCGGATGGTGGGTTGCATCACGTGCACGACGGCAGCGCCGCAGTCCACGATGATCCATTCGCCGTTCACCTCGCCCTCGGTGCGGGGCACCTTGAAGCCTTCGGCTTTGACCGCATCCCGCACGCTGGCAGCAAGTGCCTTGGTTTGCCGGTTCGAGGTGCCCGAAGCAATGATCACGCGCTCGAAGAGCGGCGAAAGGTGTTCGGTGTCAAAGACGGCGATGTCCTGGGCCTTGACGTCTTCAAGGCCATCGACGATGGCGCGCTGCAGTTTTCGGATGTCCATTCAGCTCCCGTGGGTTCCTCGATAGAGGTGGTGTAGGTCAATATAGCGCGCCACGGCGGCAGGCACCAGCGCATCTACGCGCTGTCCGGCCGCCACCTGGGCGCGAATGTGGGTGGACGAGATGTCCATCATGGGGAGCGCCACCGCCTGGTGGGCTACCTGCTCGACTTCGGGACTCGCCTGCAACGGCGCCCCGGGCCGGTTGGCGACCGCAAGTGTCACACGCTCCAGCAACTTCTGCCAGCCGAGCCACGTGTGGAGGCCCGCGTACTGGTCCTGGCCGATGATCAGGAACCACTCTGCGCCCGGCTGCGCGGCCTGAAGCTCCCGCACCGTGTCATAGGTGTAGCTGGCGCCGCTGCGGTCGATTTCGCAGCGGTCCAGCACGAACCGGGGTTCGTCGGCGATGGCAAGGGCCACCATCGCCGCCCGGTGGGTGGCGGACGTGAGCGACCGGGCCTTCTGCCACGGCCGGCCCGCGGGGACCCAGTGCACCTCGTCGAGCTGCAGCTGGTCGAGCGCCACCCGGGCCAGCGTCACGTGGGCCAGGTGAACGGGGTCGAACGTGCCGCCGAAGAGGCCGATGCGTTTCAACGCGATCCCTCGTCCGCCCAGGGGCGCGGACGCAGGAAGTCCGAGTACAGCCGCGCCTCCGGCGTGCCGGGCTCAGGCGCCCAGTTGTACCGCCAGGTCACGACCGGCGGCATCGACATCAGGATGGACTCGGTGCGGCCACCCGATTGCAGGCCGAACAACGTGCCCCGGTCGAAGACCAGGTTGAACTCGACGTAACGGCCGCGGCGGTAGGTCTGGAAGTCGCGTTCGCGTTCCCCGTGGGGCATCGCCTTTCGGCGCTGCACGATGGGCAGGTAGGCACCCAGGAGTGCGTCGCCCACCGCGCGGGTCACCGCAAAGCCGTTGTCGAAGCCGCCGTCGGTGAAATCGTCGAAGAACACACCACCGATGCCGCGCGGCTCGTTGCGGTGCTTGAGGAAGAAATAGTCGTCGCACCACTGCTTGAAGCGCGGGTACAGCGTGTCGCCGAACGGGGCGAGCGCGTCGCGGTTCACCCGGTGGAAGTGCGCGGCGTCTTCCTCGAAGCCGTAGTACGGCGTGAGGTCCATGCCGCCGCCGAACCACACCACGGGCTCCCGCCCGGCCGGCAGCGCGGCGAACATGCGCACGTTCATGTGCACCGTGGGCACATACGGGTTGCGCGGGTGGAACACAAGCGACACCCCCATGGCCTCGAACGGCGCGCCCGCCAGTTCGGGCCGGTGGGCGGTGGCCGACGGGGGCATGGTGCGCCCGCGCACGTGCGAGAAGTTGCAGCCGCCGCGCTCGAGCAGCGTGCCGTTCTCGATGAGCCGCGAACGGCCGTCGCCCTCGAGCGGGCCACCCGGCTCGCGCGCCCAGGCGTCGGTGGCGAAGGTGTCGCCGCCTTCGGCCTCCAGCGCCGCGACGATGCGGTCCTGCAGGCCGAGCAGGTACTGGCGAACGGCAGAGAAGTCCATGCGGTGGTTCAGCGCGGTTTGATGGCGCGGTGGCCGATGTCGCGGCGGAACTGCGCGCCGTCGAAGTGGATGCCCTGCAGCACGTCGTACGCGCGTTGCTGGGCCATTTTCACCGAGTCGCCAAGGGCGGTGACACACAGCACCCGGCCGCCGGCAGACGCGGTGCTGCCCTTGCCTGCCGGCGTGGTACCGGCGTGGAAGACCATCGCATCGGGCAGTTCGGCCGGCAGGCCGGTGATGTCGTCACCCTTGCGCGGCGTGAGCGGGTAGCCGTGGGCGGCCATCACGACACCCAGCGCGACACGGCGGTCCCACTGCAGTTCGACCTGGTCCAGCGTGCCGTCGGTGGCGTGCAGGAAGACGTCCACCAGGTCGCTCTTGAGCCGCATCATGATGGGCTGCGTTTCCGGGTCGCCCATGCGGGTGTTGAACTCGAGCGTCTTGGGCACGCCGTCGTCGTCGATCATCAGGCCGGCGTACAGGAAGCCCGTGAACGGGATGCCGTCGCGCGCCATGCCGGCGATGGTGGGCAGGATGATGTCCTGCATGGCCCGGGCGTGCACGTTGGGCGTGACCACCGGGGCGGGTGAATACGCACCCATGCCGCCGGTGTTGGGGCCTTCGTCGCCATCGAGCAGGCGCTTGTGATCCTGGCTGGTGGCGAGCGGCAGCACGTTCTTGCCATCGCACAGCACGATGAAGCTGGCTTCCTCGCCGCGCAGGAATTCCTCGATCACGACGCGCGCGCCGCCGGCGTTGTGCTGCACGCCGAGCTTGTTGTCGTCGCCGGCGAGCATCCAGTCGACGGCCTCATGGGCCTCGGCCAGCGTCATGGCCACTACCACCCCCTTGCCCGCCGCCAGGCCGTCGGCCTTCACGACGATGGGCGCGCCGATGCGGTCCACGTACGCGTGCGCGGCGGCCACGTCGGTGAACGTGTCGTAGGCGGCGGTGGGGATCGCGTGGCGCTTCATGAAGTCCTTCGCGAAGGCCTTCGAGCTTTCGAGCTGCGCCGCGGCCCGCGTGGGGCCGAAGATGCGCAGGCCGCGGGCCCGGAATTCGTCGACCACGCCAGCGGCCAGCGGCGCCTCGGGGCCCACCACGGTGAGACCGATCTTCTCGGCCTCGGCGTAGTCGGCGAGCGCCTTGACGTCGGTGATGGCGACGTTGCGCAAGTTCGGGTCGAGCGCGGTGCCACCGTTGCCGGGGGCCACATGGACGGCCTGGACGCGCGGGGATTGCGCCAGCTTCCAGGCCAGCGCATGTTCGCGGCCACCCGAGCCGATCACGAGAATTTTCATGGGGTCACCAGTGTGTCTTGCTTGGTCGATCGGTGTGTCGTGTGCCGTCACGGCAGCACGGCGTTGTGGAAGACGTCCTGGGTGTCGTCGAGGTCTTCCATCATGTCGAGCAGTTTCTGCATGCGGGCCGCGTCCTCGCCTTCGAGTTCGACGTTGTTTTCCGCGCGCATCGTCACCTCGGCCACGTCGGCCTTGAACCCGGCGGCCTCCAGCGCGGCCTGCACGGCTTCGAAGCCGGTGGGAGGGGTCAGCACCTCGATGGCGCCGTCGTCGTCGGTGACGACGTCGTCGGCGCCGGCGTCGAGTGCCACTTCCATGATCTTGTCCTCATCGGCGCCCGGTGCGAACACCAGTTGCCCGACGTGCTTGAACTGGAACGCCACCGACCCTTCGGTGCCCAGGTTGCCGCCGTACTTGCTGAACATGTGGCGCACTTCCGCCACCGTCCGGACGCGATTGTCGGTCATGCAGTCGATGATGATGGCCGCGCCGCCGATGCCGTAGCCCTCGTAGCGCACTTCCTCGTACGACGAGCCCTCCAGGTTGCCGGTGGCCTTGTCGATGTTTTTCTTGACGGTGTCGAGCGGCAGGTTGACCGCCTTGGCCTTCTCGATGGCCAGGCGCAGGCGCGGGTTCTCCTTCGGGTCACCCCCGCCGTGGCGGGCGGCGACGATGATCTCGCGGATCACGCGCGTCCACAGCTTGCCGCGCTTTTCATCCTGACGCCCCTTGCGGTGCTGGATGTTGGCCCATTTGGAATGTCCGGCCATGAAGGCTCCTCGTGCGGGCCGTTCCGGGGAGGATTGCTCCCGCCGGCGGCCACTCTGGTGTTCTGAAAAATCAGGGGGTCTTGCGAATAGACTGTGATTTTATAGCCCCCGCACCCACTCCCCGGAGCACCGACATGGCCGAGCCCATCCTGATCGCCCGACACGGCACCGTCGAATGCCATCTTTTGCCTGCGCTGGCGAACCGCCACGGGCTCATCACCGGCGCCACCGGCACCGGCAAGACCATCACGCTGCAGACGCTCGCCGAGAACTTCAGCCGCCTCGGCGTGCCCGTGTTCATGGCCGACGTGAAGGGTGACCTCACCGGCATCACCCACGCCGGCCGCATCGGCGACAAGCTGGCCGCGGTGCTGAAGGAGCGTGGCATCGATGCCCCGGAATCGCTCGCGTGCCCCGCCACGCTGTGGGACGTCTTCGGCGAGCAGGGGCATCCGGTGCGCGCCACCGTGAGCGACATGGGTCCGCTGCTGCTGGCCCGCATGCTGGCGCTCAACGAGACGCAGGCCGGGGTGCTGAACCTCGTGTTCAAGATTGCCGACGACAACGGCCTGCTGCTGCTCGACCTGAAGGACCTGCGCGCGATGCTGCAGCACGTGGGCGACAACGCCAGTGCGTTCACCACCGAATACGGCAACGTGAGCGCCGCGAGCGTGGGCGCCATCCAGCGCGGCCTGCTCCAGATCGAGGAACAGGGCGGCGACAAGTTCTTCGGCGAGCCCATGCTCAACATCGCCGATTTCATGCAGACGGTCTCCGGCAAGGGCGTCGTGAACGTGCTGTCGGCCGACAAGCTGATGAACGCCCCGCGCCTCTACGCCACCTTCCTGCTCTGGATGCTCTCCGAGTTGTTCGAACAGTTGCCCGAGGTGGGCGACCTGGACCAGCCCAAGCTCGTGTTCTTCTTCGACGAGGCCCACCTGCTGTTCAAGGACGCCCCGGCGGCGCTGGTGGAGCGCATCGAACTCGTGGTGCGCCTCGTGCGCAGCAAGGGCGTGGGCGTGTACTTCGTCACGCAGAACCCGCTCGACATCCCCGACACCGTGCTCGCCCAGCTCGGCAACCGCGTGCAGCATGCGCTGCGCGCGTTCACCCCGCGCGACCAGAAGGCCGTGAAATCGGCCGCCAGCACCATGCGCGCGAACCCGGGCCTCGACATCGAGACGGCCATCACCGAGCTGGCCGTGGGCGAGGCCCTTGTCAGCCTGCTTGACGAAAAAGGCCGCCCGAGTGTCACCGAGCGGGTGTTCGTGCTGCCCCCGGGCAGCCAGATCGGCCCCATCACGCCCGAGCAGCGCAAGGTCTTGCTGGCGCAGTCGCTGGTGGCGGGCGTGTACGAGAAGACCGTCGACCGCGAATCTGCGTACGAAAAACTCAAGGGCCGCGCCATCGACAGCGTCGAGGCGGCCGACACCGCGGTGCAGAAGGCGCCGGGCGGGGCTGCACCGGCAGAAGACGGCGGCGGCCTGATGGGCGGCCTGAACGACCTGCTGTTCGGCCACACCGGCCCGCGCGGCGCCAGGCACGACGGCCTGGCCCAGACCATGGCCAAGTCCGCCATCCGCACCATGGGCACCAGCGTGGGCCGCGAGATCGTGCGCGGCGTGCTGGGCAGCCTGTTCGGGGGCAGCACGGCAACGAAACGCCGACGTTAAAAAACGAAGCAAGCGAAGCGCCAGATCAAGCCACCCGCGAGGACCGGCTCCGCCGGCCGACCCGGGGTCGCCCCCTGGGGGCAGGAGGCGAACAGCCGACTGGGGGGCTAATAGACCTCAGGGACGACGATCTCTTGGGGCACCGGCTGCCGCTGATAGTCCTCCCGCCGCTCCCGCTTCGGCAACACCACCGACGGATGCTCCGTCTCCTGGTACGGCATCTGGCCCAGCAGATGGTGGATGCAATTGAGGCGGGCCTTCTTCTTGTCCACCGCCTGCACCACCCACCAGGGGGCCTCCGGGATGTGCGTGCGCTCGAGCATCACTTCCTTGGCCTTGGTGTAGTCCTCCCAGCGGCGGCGGCTTTCCAGGTCCATCGGGCTCAGCTTCCATTGCTTGAGCGGGTCCTGGATGCGGCCGAGGAAGCGCGAGTGCTGCTCCTCGTCGGAGATCGAGAACCAGTACTTGATGACCTGGATGCCCGAGCGCACCAGCATGCGCTCGAACTCGGGCACGGAGCGGAAGAATTCCTCGTACTGGTCGTCGGTGCAGAACCCCATGACCCGTTCGACACCTGCACGGTTGTACCAGCTGCGGTCGAACAGCACGATCTCGCCGGCCGCAGGCAGGTGCGACACGTAGCGCTGGAAGTACCACTGCGTGCGCTCGCGGTCGTTCGGTGCCGGCAGCGCGGCCACGCGGCACACGCGCGGGTTCAGGCGCTGCGTGATGCGCTTGATGACCCCGCCCTTGCCTGCGGCATCGCGCCCCTCGAACAGGATCACGACCTTGTGCCGGCTCGACACCACCCAGTCCTGCAGCTTGACCAGTTCCCCCTGCAGGCGGAACAGTTCCCGGAAATAGCGCTGGCGGTTCTCGCGGTACTCGTCGGAGCGGTGCACCCCGCCCTCGCCGGCATAGGCCTCGAGGGCGCGGTCGTCGAGTTCGAGCTCCAGCTCCTCGTCGTAGCTGTCGATCAGGTCGTCCTGGAGCCGCTGCAGCAGCGCATCGTCTTGGGTGGTCACGGGCAGATGGGGCAAAGCGAAAGTACCGCCACCCTAACCGCTGCCCGTGGCAATTTCGTGAAGGTCAGGGCACCAGCGTGCGGCGCACCTTCGGCACCGCGGTGACCTTGCGCAGGCGTGCTGGCGATGACACCACCTTGTTGGCCAGGAACCCCTGGGCCGAATCGGGTTCCAGCGCGGCCACGACGAGGTTGCCCCACGGCTGGCTCAGTGGCACGTAGTAGCTGCCGGCCGGTGCCTTGAACTCCAGCGTCTCGCGCTCGCCCGCCACCGGCGCACCCGAATTGGCATCAGCCTGCATGCCGTCGAACGCTTCGCTGAGCTGCTCCACCCGCAGGCCGAGGCCCCGCAGGCGGCCCACGGCATTCGACTGGTCGGCACCGAGCCAGTAACCACAGGGGCGGCTGCGGCGCTTGGCGTCGCGCAGTGCCAGCGACGAATCCCAGTTGCTGAGTGCAACGGACTTGTCGGCACCCGTGGACGGGTCCAGCAGCACCAGCGTGTGCTCGGCGGGCGTCAGGCGTGCGTCGATCAGGGCCGTGCCGCTGCACACGTCGGCCCGCACCGACGCATCGACGTACTTGCGGAGCTTGACGAGGTCGTCGGCACGCTGGGCACTGCTCTTGAGCAGCGCACCGATGGCTGCCACGTGGCTGAAGACGCGGCGGCCCAGGTGCGCCCGGCCCAGGTTGCCGCCACGCGATTCGAGCACCACGCTCACCGCGTTGCGCAGGCCGTTGACGTTGCGTGCGGTGTCAGGCCGGGCATTGCCCATCGTCACCCGCTGGCCATCGGCCGCGACACGGTGGGCCCACTCGATCGACAGGCCTTCCTGCTTCAGCGCGCCCAGCAGCGGCTGCCGGAACCACTCTTCGGAGGCCTTCGAGATGAAGTCGGGCACCCCGGCCGTGCCGGCGTACTGCAGTTGCAGGTCGGCCCGCTGGGCACCGCCCACACGTTCCGCGTAAGCCGTGTCCACGGGGTACTCGTGGGCGTCGATGACCAGCAGCGGCCGGTAGTCGGACGCGAGACGCGCCATGGCACGGGCCTCGGGGCTCGTGAGCAGCAGGTGGTCGGTGTCGAGGTCGGTGCCATCCGACAACGCGGCCTTCGCCCGCGCCGCGCCGTCCGGGTTGGCGCGCGGCAGGATGACGACGTTGATGCGTTCCAGCAGGTCCTGCAGGCTGCCGCCCGCCAGTTCCTCGGCGATCAGCAGCAGCGCTTCGGTGCCGGCGGGCTCGTCGCCGTGCTGCTGGGCCACGATCATCACCGTGGGGCGGCCGCCGCGCACGATGACCGCCGGGGTGGGCGACGGGTGTTTGGTGAACACCAGGGCCTGCAGCGGCGCGCCGTCCTGCGAGTTGCCGAGCGGCACCAGCGTGATGCTGGTGGGATTGCCCGTGGGTGTGGATGCGCGGGGCACCACCAGCGCCTGCAGGCGCTCCTGCAGTTCGGCCGGGGTCGTGAATTCCTGCCGGCCGGGCTCGAGCGAGGCCAGCGCATAGGTCACCGGCGGTTCCGGGAACCGTGCCGCGATGGCACCCGGTTCGAGGGGGCTGGTGACGGCCGGCGGAGCCACCGGGGACGCCGGGGACGGTGCCGCGGACACGGTGGACGCAGAGGCAGAGGCCGCCGGGCGCAGCGCACCGGCCGGGGGCAGCACCGGGCCCTTCGGCATCGGGCTCGACCCGCACCCCGCCAGCCAGAGCGCCGGCAGCAGGACCGACATCGGACCCGGCAAACGACGGAGGAAGGTGGGGCGGCGGCGGCGGGACATGCAGGGTTCTCCGGGTTGATCGACCGGACTATAGACGCCAGATCGGAGGGCACCAATCCCTCCTTCGGGGCGCGAACCACACCGGTTCGTGCCGTCTGCACGGCATTTCGCGCCCGCGGGCTGCAGGCCGTCGCAACCGGGTGGTGCAGGCACCGCCGGGCCCCGAGGATCACCCCGTCGACACGCCAACTTGAGGAGACCAGCATGACCCCCGCCCCCACCCAGATCGTCACCCACGCCCCCACCTGGGTCTGGGGCCTGCTGCTGGCGCTGTTGCTGCTGGGCCTGTCCCAGGCCCGCGACCGCCTCGTGGGCCGCCGTGCGGCCATGATCCTCCCGATCGTGATGCTGCTGGTGTCGCTCAACGCCTTGCGCACCGCCTTCGGCCTCGGGACCCTGCCATTCGGCGCATGGGCCCTTGGTGTGGCGGGCACGGCCACGGCGATCGTGCTGGCCGGCTGGCCCCGGGGCATCACGTGGCGCGCCGGCGCCAATCGGTTGGCCGTACCGGGCAGCTGGGTGCCGCTGATGATGTTCCTCGCGATCTTTGCGTTGAAGTTCGCCGTGGGCGCCGCCACCGCGATCGGCGCGCCGGTGACCGGGCATCCCGCGTTTGTCCCGGTGGTTGCATCGGCGTATGGCGCCTTCAGCGGGGTGTTCCTGGGTCGCGCGGCGGCCATGTGGCAGGCGATGCCGACTAGACTCCGGTGCTCCGAAGCGCCGTCCCATTCATGAGCAACCCAGTCGCGCCGCGCCATTTCATCCGTCACCTGGCGATCGTGCTGGTCGTCAACACGGTGATCGCCGCCGCCATGACACTCTCCGGCCGAGGTCCGCTGGCCTATCAGCTCGTGATGTCGCATGCGATCGGCATCACGACCTGGGCCCTGATCGACTTCGGCCGGCTGGCCGTGCGGCGCGACAACGAGAGCGGCTGGCCCGCGGGTTGGCGCGCTTTCGCGCTGCCGGCCCTCGGCGTGGTGGTGGGCAATCTCGCCGGCGGCAAGCTCGGCGACACCATCGTCGGCGGCGACCGCTGGGCGGCGATGTTCACGTCGGCGGACTCCGCGGTGAAGCACGTGTTCCTGCTGGGCGGCATCGGCGCCCTCGTCTCGTATTTCTTCTGGACCACGGGGCGCGCACGGCACTACGCCGAAGCCCTCGTGACCACCCGGCGCGACGCGGCGGAGGCGCAGCTGATGCTGCTGCAGTCCCAGCTCGAGCCGCACATGCTGTTCAACACGCTCGCGAACCTGCGCGCCCTGATCGCCACCGACCCGCCCCGCGCGCAGGAACTGCTGGACCACCTGATCGCGTTCCTGCGGTCCACCCTCGCCAGCTCGCGTGCCACGTTGCACCCGCTGTCGGCCGAGTTCGACCGCACGGCCGATTACCTCGCGCTGATGAAGGTGCGCATGGGTGACAGGCTCACCACCACGCTCGACCTGCCGGACGACCTGGCCGCGGTCCCCGTGCCCACGCTGCTGCTGCAGCCGCTGGTCGAAAACGCCATCAAGCACGGGCTCGAACCCCACGTTGACGGCGGCCGCCTGATCGTGCGGGCCCGCGGCGAGCGTGGCCAACTGGTCATCGAGGTGCGCGACACCGGCGCGGGCCTCGACGCCCCCGCGGCCCACGGCACACGCTTCGGGCTGACCCACGTGCGAGAGCGGCTGGCCACGAAGTACGGCCCGGCAGCTTCGATGACCCTCGCCCCGGCCGCCGATGGCGACGGCGGCGCCCTCGCCACCGTCCGGCTGCCCCTGGAGACCACCCGATGAACCCCACCGCCGTGATCGCCGAAGACGAACCGCTGCTCGCCGCGAGCCTGCAGTCCGAGTTGCGGACGCTGTGGCCGGAGCTCGAGGTGGTGGCCGTGGCGCCGAACGGGCTCGCCGCGGTGCAGCAGGGGCTGGCCCACCGGCCCGACATCGTGTTCCTGGACGTGCGCATGCCCGGCCAGAGCGGGCTGGAGGCCGCCCAGGCGCTGGCCGAGGAGTGGCCCGGCGACACCCCGCTGCCCCTCACCGTGTTCGTGACGGCGTACGACGAATACGCGCTGAAGGCCTTCGACCTGGCCGCGGTGGACTACGTGCTCAAGCCCGTGCGTGCAGACCGGCTGGCCCTCACCTGCTCACGGCTGAAGGACGCGCTGGCCCGCCGCCATGCCGGCGAGACGGGCCACGACGACACCTCGCTCGCGCAGTTGCGTGCGCTGTTGGCCAGCGCGGGAGCGGCACCAGCCGCGAAGCTGGCGGTGATCCAGGCAAGCGCCGGAAACACCATCCACATGGTGCGCATCGACGACGTGCTGTACTTCGAGGCAGCCGACAAGTACGTGCGGCTCGTGACGGCCGAACGCGAGCACCTGATCCGCATGTCGCTCCGCGAGTTGCTCCCGCAACTCGACACCCAGCGGTTCTGGCAGGTGCACCGCGGCACCGTGGTGCGCGCGGACGCCATCGCGACGGCCACGCGCGACGAGGCCGGCAAACTCACGCTGAGCCTGCGCGGCCATGCCGACCGGCTGCCGGTGAGCCGGCTCTACAGCCACCTGTTCAAGGCGATGTGATACCGCCCTGGGCAGGTGCGGCCCCTTCAGCGGCCGTAGTGATCGCGGTGCCCGCGGCGGTCGTCCCAGCCACGGCGCCCATCCCGGTCATGGCGGTCATCCCAGCCGCGGCGGTCGTCGCGCCAATGGTGGCGGTGGTGACGCTCCCACGAACCGCCCACGATGGCAGGCGGGCCCGGGCGGTACACCACCACCGGCGGGCGGTACACCACGGCCGGACGCGGTTCGTAGTAAACCGGCGGCGGCGGCGCGTAGTACACCGGCGGCGGCGCGTAATACACCGGCTCCGAGTACACGACCCCCGGGATGCCGATGTTGACGGACCAGTTGACACCACCCGCATGGGCCACGCCAGCGAACAGGCCACCGGCCAAGGCCAGCGCCGCGAGGAAGGAAGTCTTTCGGACAGTCATGTTTTGCTCCTGGTCAGGCTGCACGCATCCGGCAGCGCCTGACGAGACAACGCACCGGATAGCGTGTCAGACGACACGGCGTTGACCGGAATTCCCTCCGTTACACACCTGATTGTTGCCGTTTGTTAATGCGCGCCGCCTCGCTCGGCGGGCGCCGCGGCTGCGCTGGCAGCGAACCCGATGCCGCACATCGCCTGGATCGGCGGCAAACCCGGGGTCTACAATGGTTCGAGCACGTGCCAGAGATGGCCCAACCCATTGAATTTCAAGCGGATTTCATGAGCGACGACAAGAGCATACCCTCCGGCGCCGACACCAAGCCGAGCAACTTCCTGCGCCAGATCGTCGAGCGCGACCTGGCCCAGGGCACGTACGCCTCGCGCCGGTTCGGTGGCAGCCCCGGAGACGCCGCCCACCACGCCGCCGGCCAGCCCGACCCGGCGCGCATCCGCACGCGTTTCCCGCCCGAGCCCAACGGCTACCTGCACATCGGACATGCGAAAAGCATCTGCCTGAACTTCGGCCTCGCCCGCGACTACGGCGGCGCGTGCCACCTGCGTTTCGACGACACGAACCCGGAGAAGGAAGAGCAGGAGTACGTCGACGCCATCCTCGATGCAGTGAAGTGGCTCGGTTTCGACTGGACGTCGCAGGGCACGAACCACCTGTACCACGCCAGCAACTACTTCGACTTCATGTACCGCGCGGCCGAGGCGCTCGTCGGCGCGGGCCTCGCCTACGTGGACGAGCAGACCCCGGACGAGATGCGCGCCAACCGCGGCGACTTCGGCAAGCCGGGCGTGAACAGCCCGTTCCGCGACCGCACGCCTGCCGAGAACCTGGCGCGCCTGCGCGAGATGCGCGACGGCCAGCACGCCGACGGCGCGATGGTGCTGCGCGCGAAGATCGACATGGCCAGCCCGAACATCAACCTGCGCGACCCGGCCATCTACCGCATCCGCCGCGCCACGCACCACAACACCGGCGACACGTGGTGCATCTACCCGATGTACACCTACGCGCACCCCATCGAGGATGCGCTCGAGAACATCACGCACAGCATCTGCACGCTCGAGTTCGAGGACCAGCGCCCGTTCTACGACTGGCTGCTCGACCACCTCGCCACGCTCGGGCTGCTCGCGCAGCCGCGCCCGCACCAATACGAGTTCGCGCGGCTGAACCTCACGTACATCGTCACCAGCAAGCGCAAGCTGCGCCAGCTCGTGGCTGACGGCCACGTGGACGGTTGGGACGACCCGCGCCTGCCCACCATCGTGGGCCTGCGCCGCCGCGGCTACACCCCCGAGAGCCTGCAACTGCTGGCCGAACGCAGCGGGGTCAGCAAGGCCGGTGGCTGGCTCGACTACAGCGCGCTCGAGATCGCGCTGCGCGACGACCTCGACGCCAAGGCGGCGCGCGCCTGCGTCGTGCTCGATCCCGTCAAGCTCAAGCTCACGAACTTCGCCGACGTGTTCGGCAGCGAGTCGCACCAGGAACCGTGCCACGCCCCGGTGCACCCGGGCCACCCGGAACGCGGCCACCGCGATTTCGTGCTCACAAACGAGGTGTGGATCGAGCGGGAAGACTTCCTCGAGGTGCCCACGAAGGGCTACCACCGCCTCTACCCTGGCAACAAGGCGCGGCTGAAGTATGGCTACGTGATCGAGTGCACCGGCTGCGAAAAGGACGATGCCGGCCAGGTCACCGCCGTGCTCGCCACCCTCGTGCCCGACACCAAGAGCGGCACGCCGGGGGCCGACGCGGTCAAGGTCAAGGGCGTGGTCACCTGGGTCAGCGTGGCCACCGGCCTGCCGGCCGAGGTGCGGTTGTTCGACCGCCTGTTCACCGTGCCACAGCCCGATGCCGGCGGCACCGACTTCCTCACCGTGCTGAACCCGAACAGCAAGAAGGTGGCGCAGGCCTTCGTGGAGCCGTCATTGGCCACCGCGAACGGTGACGACAAGTTCCAGTTCGAGCGGCACGGCTACTTCGTGGCCGACCGCCACGACAGCGCCCCGGGCCGCCTCGTGTTCAACCGCACCACCACGCTCAAGGACACCTGGGCGTCGAAGTGACCGGCGGCACGCCGGGTGCTCAGGCGCCCGGCGGTTTCGGCGGATCGAACGTCACCGGCGAGATGCCGCGGTGCTTGGGCCGTACCACCACCGTGCCGGCCATCTTGTCGTGCCAGCCCTGTTTGCGGGCGTCGAACCCTACCCACATGAAGCCGAGCCCGAGCGGCACCAACGACACGTAGTAGCCGAGGTACCGCACCAGGGATTGGGTGACCGTCACCGGCGCTCCGGTGCGGGCATCGACGATGCGCGAGCCGATCGCCATCTTGCCTGGCGTGGCCTGCTTGTAGACCCAGAATGCCAGCACCGCGGCCGCCGGAAGCACCCATGAGATCAAGCCGTCCGCCGGGCCCGCGAGCATGCCGGTGCGCTCCGGATCGAAGTAAGCCCAGCCATAGACCCAGACGACCAGCGGCGTCACGACGCACATCAGCAGCACCGTGTCGATCAGCGACGCGCCCGTGCGGGCCCAGAAACCGACGTACTCGAGTTCTTCGTCCGCCGGCATGGGGGCTCCCTGATTGGCGGTCATCGCTGGCTGCGCGCCTTGCGCTTGTCCACCTCGGCCAGCTGGGCCTTCAGCAGCTGCTGCAGCACGCGGGCGTTTTCCTCGCTCATGCTGAGCCAGGTGGTGGGGGCGCGGTCTTCGCTGGGCTTGAGCGGCAACACGAGGCAGTCCACCTGTGCGGTGATCAGGCCGTTGCCGTTGTTCATGGACTTGAACCGCTGGACTTCGATGTTGTAGGTTTTCATGACACTTCTCCGTAACAGGATGGAGCGTACCGCACGCCGGCATCGGCAGGCATCCCGAAGAGCCCCTCGGCCACCCGCGCTGGTTCGTTGACGGTGCGCAGCCGGCCGTAGGCTTCCTCGGCCTCGGGGTAGTGGCGGCGCAGGTAGTTCAGCCACTGCTTGAGGCGCCCCGCGCGGGCCTTCGGCTCGATCTTGTCGCACACGAGCGCCCAGAACTGGGCCATCAGCGGCATCAGTGCCACCCAGTCGAGTGGCGGGCGGGCGGGGTTGGCGATGGCCAGTGCCAGGCCCGGGTACGACACCATGCCACGCCCGAGCATCAGGTCATCGCAGCCGGACTGGCGCCGGCACTCGGCCGCATCCGCCACGTTCCAGATCTCGCCGTTGGCCACCACCGGCACGCGCACCGCCTCGCGGATGCCCGCGATGCACTCCCAGCGGGCGGGCGGCTTGTAGCCATCGGCCTTCGTGCGGGCATGCACCACCAGCTCGTCGGCACCGGCGCCGGCAATGGCCAACGCACACTCGACCGCACGCGACGTGTCGTACAGGCCCAGCCGCATCTTTGCCGACACCGGCACGTGCGCCGGCACCGCGCGGCGCACGGCCGACACGATGCGGGCCAGGAGTTCGGGGTCGGCCAGCAGGGCCGCGCCGCCCCCGTGGCGGTTGACCACCTTCGCCGGGCAGCCGAAGTTCAGGTCGATCCCGGCGGGCCCGAGGCCGGCCAGGCGGGCCGCGTTCTCGGCCAAGCACACCGCATCCGAGCCCATCAGCTGCGCGCGCACCGGCACCCCGGCCGTCGTGCGGCCGCCGTGGTTCAGTTCGGGCACGACACGCGTGAACACCCGTTCCGGCAACAGGGTGCCGGTGACGCGGATGAACTCGGAGACACAGCGGTCGATGCCGCCCACCCGGGTGAGGATGTCCCGCAGCGTGAAGTCGAGCAGCCCTTCCATGGGCGCGAGCAGGATGGTCATGGGACAACGGAGCGAAGCCTGCCATTGTCCCCGATGACACCCCTCCATTTGCGCGGAGTCCCGTGAACGGACATCATGTCGCCCTTTCGACCGGAGACTTCGCATGAAAAAACTGCTCTGCCTCGCTGCCCTCACCCTGTCGGCCTCGTTCGCCCACGCCCAGGCCGCCAGTGGCACGCCCGCCGCCGGCGCCAAGGAAAAAGGGTCGGTGACCACCCCGAGCGGCCTCGTCTACCTCTCGCTCAAGGAAGGCAAGGGCGCCAGCCCGGCGGCCACCGACACCGTCAAGGTGCACTACCGCGGCACCTTCCTCGACGGCAAGGAGTTCGACAGCTCGTTCAAGCGCAACGAACCCACCAGCTTCCCGCTCAACCGCGTGATCCCGTGCTGGACCGAAGGGGTGCAGCGCATGAAGCCGGGCGGCAAGGCCAAGCTCACCTGCCCGCCGGCCATCGCCTACGGCGAACGCGGTGCCGGTGGGGTGATCCCGCCGAACGCCACGCTTCAGTTCGAGATCGAGCTGCTGGAAGTGGCGGGGAAATAACTCGCGGGGGGCGGCGCAACGGCCGCCCCCCTTGCCCGTCACTTGGGCGCGGTGAGATAGGCGATCAGCGCCTCGAGCGACTTCGGATCGGCCAACCCCTCGTACTTCATCTTGGTGCCGGGATTCGCCTTCTTGGTCGGCTGAGACAGGTAGCTGCGCAACGTCTCCTGGTTCCACGTCCAACCCGTTCGGCGCAACTCTTCCGAAAACTCGAACCCGGGTTGGGTGCCGGCCTTTCGTCCCAGCGTGCCGAACAGGGTGGGCCCCTTCTTGTTGCGCCCTTCCTTCAGGCTGTGGCACTCACCACATTCCGCCGAGAAGACCGCCGCGCCCGGCGCGTCTCCGGCGGAGAAGGCCGGTTGCGTCCATGCGACCAGGGCGGGCAGAAGCACGGCGCCCCCCACCTTGCGGGCACGTGCGCCCCACGAATTACGTTCCATCATCGCGCAGCCTCCCGGGTCAGAAGGCCGTTCGCAGGGAGAGCGAGAACTGGTCCAGGTCCTTCGCGTTGGTCAGCGGCGCGCCAGATCCCGCGTTCGTGCCGAAAATATCGGTGGCGCTGCCATTGAACTTGCTGAACTTGAACCAACCGGCGGAGAGGCGCACGTTGGCCCACGGTGCCGCCCAGGAGTCCTCCTTGCCGAACGGAACCCACGAGACAAGGACCAAGGTACTGGTGGTGTCCGGCCGGCCGTACGGGAGGAAGCGGACGGCGTCATCCGCGGCTGTCCCGATCATGCGCGCCACCGTGATGTCATAGCTCTGCTGGTAGACGTAGGTCATGGCCAGCGACTGGTCACGGCTGCGCCCGGTAGCGTTGGCCACCAGGCCCGGCACGAACGGGCTCGCCGGCGTGCTGCCGTACTTGCGGCGCTCGAGGATGTTGACGTAGCGCAACTGCAGCATGTGTTCGCGCGAGCCCAGGTATTGGTAGCTCAGGTCGACACCCAGGTCCTTGATGTCATCGGCCGGGCCACTGCGATTCAGCTGGCGCTTGGTGTTCAGCCCCACCAGGCCTACCGAGAAGAACTGCGTCTTCAGGTCCTTCATGTAGGCAAGCCGCCAATAGCTGGTGCCGCTGAGCTTGCCGGGATCATCGGCCGGGTCGAAGCCCAGCCGGTCCTGCGCGGAGACCGACATGGAACGGTAGGTGCCGAGTTCGCCGTACCAGCTCCCGTCGTGGAGGCCGTAGACGCTCGTGCCCAGCACCCTGTTGGCGAGACGCCGCGTGCTGGCCGGGTTGAGCAACGTTCCGTCGGTGCTGGGCACCGTGAAGCCCCGCGCCGGGAGGATCGCGATGGGATCCTGCACGCCCGGGCTGTTGTTGAAGCTCAGGCCGACGAGGGTGTCCTTGTCGGTCACCTTCAAGTCCTGGACGAAGCGCAGGTCCAGGTTTTCGAAGGTGGTATTGACCGTGCTGCCATCGTCGCGACGGCTGACACGCGCCATGCCGCCGACCTGGTCAGCGAACTTGCCCGCCACGTAGAGATCCGCCTCGGACAGGCGTGTTCGCGTCGACCCGGTTTTCGGGTTCACGTTTTCGCCGATGAGTTGAACCGCCAGCGGGATCTTCAGGCCCTTGCCGTCGGAGTCGACGTACCCGCCCGCCTTGAAGCGGATGCCGTAGGGTGTCAGGTTCAGGCCGTACGAGCCCATGTGGCAGGCCGCGCACTCGGAGCCGGTCTGGCGGCTGAAACTGGGCACGGCATGGGCTGCGCCACTGGCCGCGAGCAGCATGACGCCGATCCCCCCTGGTAGCGCGAAAAAGCCCAGCAGCCGCGTCAGGCACTGGCGCAGGATTGTTAGCATGTTGAAGTCCTCGTCTTGATGAAAAAACTCATGGCCGCGGCCGCGGCAACATCGCCGACAGCACGGAGTCCCGCAGCACGAAGTGATGCCACAGCGCAGCCGCTGCGTGCATGACGCCCAGGGCGAGCAGCGCCCACGCTGCGTTCACGTGCCAGGCCAGCAGTTCGTCGCCGAGGTCCTCGTCGGCACCCACGAGGGCAGGCAGAGGCCAGCCAAGCAAGTCGACCGTCCTGCCCTGGGCGTTGATCGAGGCCCAGCCGAGCAAGGGCAACGCGAACAGCAAGGCATACAAGCCGGCGTGCGCAAGGCCCGCCAGGACGCGGCCCGCGAAGCCACCGTCGCCCGGCAGCTTGCCGAGCCTGAGCCGCAGCAGGACGCGGGCGACTCCCAGGCCCAGCACCAGCAGGCCCATGTGCGCGTGCCCCTCGAGAAGCCAGGAACGCAGCGCCTTGCCGTCGAATGCCTCGCGCATCCAGATGAACGAGACACCTGCGCACAGCGCGAGAAGCGTCGTCCAGTGAAACCACACGAGGAGCCGGGGACGTGCGGCCGGCGGTGAGGCGGCCTGTTGTTTGTTCATCACGTCGCGCACGGTGTTCACACGCAAGTGGCCGTCACGTCGTGCGCGTGCTGGAACGTGGTGGTGGACGCCACCGTGACGCTTTGTCCGGCCTTCAATGCCTGCAACTGCGCCGGCGTGAACGTCACCGAATGGTCGTGGCTGGACGTACCGGCAATGCTGTAGGTCTTGTCGGTCGCCGAATCGAGGTCGGCCGCGGCGATCGCGAGCACGTGCCCATGGTTGCCGGAGATCGCGGCGCCCGTGGAACTGCATTGGGGGGCTGCTGCCGCGCCACTGTTGCTGCTGCCGTTGCTGTTGTCGTCATCGCCGCCACCGCAGGCTTGCAACAGCAACAGAATGGCGCCACCAGTGGCTGCGCCCAGGAATCCCTTGCGTGTCATCGTCATTCAATCGCTCCTTGCTTCGACCTGCCGCCCATGTCCCGGCCACGAAGCCATGCCCTCCGGACCGCAGTCCACGGAGGTCATCGCTGTGACCAGGTACTTCTGTCGGTGAGTGCGGCCTGCGCCGCAAGCGGTTGCGGCGGCGTCGAAACAATTTGTTCGAGCGCCCCCGGGCCGGGGGCGCGGCGCGTCAACGCGGAGGCGTGGCCTCGCGGGCACCCGCGGCTTGCAAGACCTTGCGACGCGACGTGCAAGTGGCTGCATGGCGCAGCCCGCCCAAGGCCACGCAGGCATCGATCGAACCGGTGGCATCCAGGGGCTCCTGGCTGCGTTGCAGCAGTGCCCGCATGGCCGTGGCATCGAGCCCCGGCACTGCGCTGAGCAGCAGGGCCGCCACCGCGCTGACGTGCGCGGCCGCGAGCGATGAGCCCGAGCCGAAGTCGTAGTGCCCCCCGGGCTCCAGCGTCAGGATGTCTCGCCCGGGCGCATGCAGCACGTCTCGCCGAGCGGCCCCCCGGCCGGTTGAATCGACCACGATCACGCCCGGGACGCCGGCGGGGAATCCCGACAGGCGGCCGTCTGCCGGCATGGCGCCCACCACGATGCGCCCCTGCTTCAGTGCATGCTCGACCAGGCGGCCGAGCAGTGCGTCAGCAGGCCCGCCCAGGCTCAGGTTGATGATGTGCGAGCCCGCGTCGAGGCTGGCCGCGAGCGCCAGGGCCAGCGTGTAGGAGTTGCATTGCGCACCCGCGCCGCTCGCGTTCTGCCAGCAGGCCTTGTGCACCGTGAGACTGGCTTCCGGGGCGATGCCGACGATGCCCTGGCCGTTGTTCGCGACGGCGGCAATGATGCCGGCGACTTCGGTGCCGTGCCGGTCGCGATTGAACTGGGCTTCATCGCGGTCGACGAAGTTTCGCGTCGCCTCGATGCGGCCCTGCAGGTCGGGATGTGTCGCGTCGACACCGGTGTCGATGACCGCGATGCGCACGCCCTTCCCCCGCGAAGCCTGATGCGCCTCGGCGGCGCCGATTTCGATGAAGCCGCGCTGGAGTCCCACATAGGGGTCGTTGTAGCCCGTCGGGTTGTCGGTCAAGGTACCGAAGTTCTGCAGCGGCTGCGCGATCTCGACCCGCTTGTCTTCGGCGAGGGCCTTCAGCAATTCATCGCGCGACTCACCCGGGGCGATCCCGAGCACCACGCAGTGCAGCCGCAACGCGGTGATCGGCCAGCCGGTGAGCTCGCTCAGGCGGTAGTCCTTTTTCAACGCTGCCACGGTCGCCCTGGCGGTGCTGCCCGCTGAATAACGCTGGGATGCGGCATAGCCGGCCAGCGTGGAGCCCGCCTGGGTGGCCAGTGTTTCCTGCGGGTTGGTGACCGCCACGACGATGAAGCGCTCGGGATGCTCGCGCATCGCCTGGCCCTCGGTGCCGGTGCCCGGCAAGGCAACCGGCGCGCTGCCGCACGCACCGAGCAGCAGGGCAACGGCCAGGCACCAGAAGCGGGCGCAGATCATCATCGGCCGGGTTCGCGCGCCTGGATGGGCTCGACGAGGCGCATGCCCGGTTCAGCGCGCAGGCTCGCGAGTTGTTTGTCGAGCGAACGCCCTGCGGACAGCGGCGCCAAGGCATAGGCCCCCACCGCATTCGGTCCCGCCACCACCTGGAGTTCCTGGGCCGCGAGGAGTGCCTGCAGTTCACCCAGGCTCATGCTTGCGGCGGGCACCACCCGGATCGTGGCACCACGGTCGTGGGCCACCGGGTCGCTCAACGTCTCATAGCTTGGCGCGGGCGTGGTGCGCGAAAGCAGTCCCACGCCCAGCACCGAGATCCCGATCGCTTCGACAACGACGGCGATCGTCAGGCCGAAGATCAGCGTGCCGGCACCGAAACGCCGGCCAGTGTGCCGGCCGTGGTGCCGCGACCCGGCGGCGGATGCGCTGTCATCGGCCGCCTGGTCGATGCGCTTCCACAGGTGCCGCAGCCCTGCGGCGGGGTCGGTCACGACGGCTTGTTCATGCGTCATGGCCGACTGCAGCTCGCGCTGGCGCTCGAGTTCGTCGCGGCAGTCCGCGCAATCGCGCGCATGCGCCTCGACCAATCGGCGCTGCGCGTCGCTGGCGCTGCCGTTGACGACCCAGGGGATGTTGTCCCAGGCCCGATGGTGTTCGGACACGCCTTCAGTTCGATTGTTCATCTTCGTTCTCCTCGGCACGCGCACCGCCTTGCCCGGCCAGCACCGGCAGCAGGTTCCGCAGCTTGACACGCGCGTGAAACATGCGCGCCTTCACCGTGCTGACCTGGCATTCCATGATGCTGGCGATCTCTTCCAGCGAATGGCCCGCGCCGTAGGCAAGCTCCAGGGCCATGCGTTGCTCGGCCGGGAGGCGGCCCAGGCCCTTGGATACCCAGTCCTGCAGTTCATGCGCCGCGTGCGGGTCGACGAGGGAATGCCCCCCTTCGGCCTGCTCGGTCAACTCCAGCGGATCGCCGCCATGCTGACGCAAGGTTTTCAGCGCGCAGCGGTAGGCGATCCCCACGATCCAGGTGGACACGCGCGAGTCGCCTCGAAACTGGTCCGCCTTCTGCCAGACGATCCAGAAGGTGTCGTTGATCACCTCCTGCAACAACCTCGCCTCCGCTTCGTCATCGGACGCGCCAGCGCGTAACCGACGAGGGATCAAGGAGAGTAGCGGCATGGCGTGCGTACGGGGGGCTATTCAGCGGTATCGGTCGGTGAGTGCGCCGGGGCGAGGAAAAAGTTGCGGAAATCTGCTCGGGTCGGGCGCAGCCTGGCCCTGGGGGGCCTTCAGAACGTCCACGTCAGCCCGGCCGCCCAACGGTCCGAGGCGCCCTCACCGTACTGCGCCTTCGCCGTGGTGTCGGTCATGATGTACGACATTTCGAAACGAGCCTGGCCCATTCGCACGCCGATACCGCCATGGCCGTAGGCGTAGCCAAAGCCCGAGCGGCGGTGGAGATCCTGGTAGCCGACGCCTGCGATCAGCGACAAGCCGGGCCGCACGGGGTAGCGTCCGGTCAGGTCATAGGCCACGCTGGCGCGGCTGCCGCCATCGTCCAGCCGCGCATTGCGCAAGCCGGAGACGGACAAGGCCACCAGGTCGCGGTAGAGGAAGGTGGCGTTCAGTTCGTCGCGATCGAAGGGCCGCAGCGATTCACTCGAAGGGTAGGCGTACCGCGCATAGTCCAGTTGCGCGCCCCAGTCTTCGGACAAGGTCCAGACGTAGCCCACCTTGCCGGTGACCAGCCACGCCCCGGCGTCGTCCGACGGCGAGCGCAACGACGTGAAACCGATGCCGGCAAGCCACCTCGACGCGCCGTAGAACGTGGCCGCGGCCTGCACGGACGGCTCGTTGCGGCCCAGGAGAAGGCCCCGGATGACCACGCCGGAGTTCAGTCCGAGCACCAGGTTGGTTTCCTGGGCCTGGGCTGCGCCGCAGCCCAGCGTCAAGGCGATGGCCACGGCGCAGGCGCCCGGCACGCGCGCACGCATGGAATGATCTGGGAAGCGCGCCTCGGTACGCGCCGTGGGGAATGTGTCGTCTGAAGCCATTGATTTGTGTGACGGGATACCGGAGGTCGACGATCCACCGAGGGCCCGGGCATTGTCCGTCGCCTTGCATGCGGAACCGCTCGAACGGCCACGAGGTCGTGTGATTTTGTTACACGCGACACCGCGATAATCCGAGGGTGAGCTTCTCCTTTCAGTCCCTCTGGCGCGGGCAGCCCGGCGCCGTGTTTCGCAGTGCGTCGATGGTGCTCGTGGCCCTGTTTGTCGCGGTGTTCTTCACCGCGGCCATCGGTGCCACCCTGCTGTACCAGCGCCAGCCCGACCTTACTGCGCTGACCGACTACCGTCCGAAGCAGCCGCTGCGCATCTTCACCGACGAAGGCGTGGAGATCGGCCAGTTCGGTTCCGAACGCCGGTACCTGATGCCCATCGGGCAGATCCCGAAGCAGTTGCAGGATGCCGTGCTGGCGGTGGAAGACAAGCGCTTTCGCGACCACTTCGGCGTCGATGCCCGCGGTGTCGTGCGCGCGGTGCTCACGAACCTGTGGCGCTCGCGGCGCAGCCAGGGCGGCTCCACCATCACGCAGCAGGTGGCCCGCACGTTCTACCTCTCGTCGCGCAAGACCTACGTGCGCAAGATCAACGAGATGCTGCTCGCGGTGAAGATCGAACGGCAACTCGGCAAGGACCAGGTGCTCGAGCTGTACATGAACCAGATCTTCCTCGGGCACCGTGCGTACGGGTTCGAGGCAGCGTCGCAAGCCTACTTCGGCAAGACGCTGTCGGACCTCTCGCTGGCCGAATGCGCGATGCTCGCCGGGCTGCCGCAGAACCCCGTCTACGCGAACCCCATCACCAACTTCGAGCGGGCGCGCCAGCGCCAGTGGCAGGTGCTCGCCCGCATGCGCGACGCCGGCATGATCACCGCCGAGGCCGAACAGGCCGCGCGCATCGAGGCGCTGCACATCCACAACGACCGCGACACCACGCTGCACGCCGAACACGTGGCCGAGATGGCGCGGCAGATCGTGTTCGCCCGCTACGGCGACAGCGCCTACTCGCTCGGCCTGAAGGTCACCACCACGCTGCACGCCGAGGACCAGCAGGCCGCCTACCGCGCGTTGCGCAAGGGTGTGCTCGACTTCGATCGCCGCCAGCCCTACCGCGGCCCGGAGGACCAGGAAGACATGCCCGACGGGATGGGGCCGCACGACGCCGGCGTGGCCCAGTTGCTGGCCGACTACCGCGACGACGACGACCTGCGCGTGGCCATCGTCAGCGAGGCCAGTCCGCAGCAGGTGGTGGCCACGCTGGCCACCGGCGAGGTCGTGCAGGTGCGTGGTGACGGGTTGAAGCAGGCGCAGCCGGCCCTGTCGTCACGCGCCAAGGGGGCCGAATCCATCCGGCGCGGGTCGGTGATCCGGCTCGCGCAGGACCTGGGCTCGTCCGGCCAATGGGCCATTCGCCAATGGCCCGGCGTGGAAGGCGCCCTCGTGGCCACCGAACCGGCCACCGGCCGCGTGCGGGCACTCGTGGGCGGGTTCGATTTCGCGCGCAACCAGTTCAACCACGCGAGCCACGCGTGGCGCCAGCCCGGATCCAGCATCAAGCCGTTCCTCTACTCGGCCGCACTCGAACACGGGGTCATGCCGGCCACGCTGATCAACGACGCGCCGCTCGTGCTGCCGGGCGACGTCGAGGCGTCCGGCTGGGACCCGAAGAACTCCGACGGCGGCTTCGACGGTCCCATCACCCTGCGCCAGGCCCTCGCCCGCTCGAAGAACCTCGTGACGATCCGGCTCGTCAAGATGCTGGGGCCCGACGTGGCCCGCGAGTGGCTGGGCCATTTCGGTTTCGATCCCGCGCTGCAACCCGACAACCTGACGCTCGCACTCGGTTCGGGCCAGACGAGCCCGCTGCAACTCGCCTCCGCGTACGGGGTGCTGGCCAACGGGGGCTATCGCGTGGAACCCCGGCTCATCCAGCGCATCACCGACGCCAAGGGCAACGTGCTGTTCGAGGCCCCGCCCACCGAACTCGGCGACGACGCGCGGGCCATTTCGCCCCGCAATGCCTTCGTCACCAACAGCCTGCTCAACGAGGTCACGCGCAGCGGCACCGCCGCGAAGGCGCAGGCGCTGCTCAAGCGGCCGGACCTGTACGGCAAGACCGGCACCACCAACGATGCCGTCGACGCGTGGTTCGCGGGCTTCCAGCCGAGCCTCGTGGCCGTGGTGTGGATGGGCCACGACAACCCGCGCAGCCTCGGCGCGCGAGAATCGGGCGGCGGCCTGTCGCTGCCCATCTGGATCGACTTCATGGGACACGCGTTGCGGGGCGTGCCGGTGGACCAGCCTGCCGCGCCCGACGACGTGCTGAAGCTCGGCGGCGACTGGGTCTACATGGACTGGGCGTTCGGCGGCGCGAAGACCCACGTGGGCTTCGACGATGCCACCGAGGCACTCGGGGCACCCGGCTCGGCCGCCTCCGCCCCGGTGCCCAAGGCCCCCGAGCCGCCGCTGCCCGGCGTGGTCATGGGGCCGAACTGAACGCGGTGTTGTATGCTCGGTTCCGTGAACGCCTCCCTCACCCCGCTTCCCGTCCGGGCCTCCACCCGACGATCCGCTCGACGTCGACGTTGAGCGGTTTCGCCCTGCCCGAACGCAAGTAGCCCGCGTTCATCCTCCAGGCCACGAGACCCCTCGTGGCCTTTGTTGTTTCTGGGGGTGCCGCCGCGGTGGGGTCCCCGGCCCGAGGTGGTTCCGTTCCCGTCTGGTTGTTCCGTCCTCCCTCCACCAGGAACTTCACCGATGACATCCTCCCCTCGCCTTCCCGTCGACGCCCTGATGACCGTCGCCAACCGCCCCGACACCGTGTTCACACGCGGCGACGGCAGCTGGCTCTGGGACGAACACGGCCGCCGCCACCTCGACCTCGTGCAAGGCTGGGCGGTCAACACGCTCGGCCATGCCGCGCCCGAGATCGCGGCCGCACTGGCCGCGCAGGCCGGGCGGGTGTTGCACGTGGGCCCCGGCTTCCACAACGACCGCGCCATCGCGCTCGCCGGACGGCTCACGGCGCTCAGCGGCCTCGACCGCTGTTTTTTCACGAACAGCGGTGCCGAGGCGAACGAAGGGGCCATCAAGCTCGCCCGCAAGTTCGGCCAGGTGCACCGGGGCGGCGCGTACGAGATCATCACGTTCGAGCACAGCTTCCACGGCCGCACGCTGGCCACGATGAGCGCGAGCGGCAAGCCCGGCTTCGACACCCTGTTTGCACCCCAGGTGCCGGGGTTCCCGAAGGCGCGGCTCAATAACCTCGCCAGCGTCGAGGCACTCGTCAACGCCAACACGGTGGCCGTGATGCTGGAGCCCATCCAGGGCGAGGCCGGGGTGGTCGAGGCCACGCCCGGGTTCCTGCAGGCCCTGCGCACGCTGTGCGACTCACGTGGGCTGCTGCTGGTCCTCGACGAGGTGCAGACCGGCGTGGGCCGCACCGGCACCTGGTGGGGGCACGATGCCGCGGGCGTCGTCCCCGACATCATGACGCTCGGCAAGGGCCTCGGAGGCGGTGTCCCGATCGGGGCCCTGCTGGCCCGCGAGGCCGTGTGCTGCTTCGCCCCGGGCGACCAGGGCGGCACCTACAACGGCAACGCGCTCGTGTGTGCCGCGGCCCTGGCCGTGGTGAACGCCGTGGACGCGCCCAGTTTCCTGCCGAACGTGCAGGCCCGCAGCCACCAGCTGCGCACGGGCCTCGACCGCATCGGACACCGGGTAGGCAGCCCGCCGGTGCGCGGCCGCGGCCTGCTGCTGGCACTGGACCTGCCTGGCGCCGGGCAAGCGCTGCAGGTGGCCGAGACGCTGCGCCTGCGCGCGGAGACGGGCGTGCTGGTCAATGCCGTGCGGCCCCAGCGCCTGCGCCTGATTCCGGCGCTGAACATCACCGAGGCGGAGGTTGCCCTGGCGCTGGCGGCGCTGGAGGAGGCGATCCCCTAACGCGGAGGGCGTTCCACGAGGGACGCCATCTCGCGGGCCTGCGCGTCGGCTTCGGCCCGCAGGCCCGTGGCCACGCCTGCCCGGTCGGCTTCGCCGCGGTTCTGGCTCACCTTCCATTTGCCGACGAGCCGCGTGAGGGGAATCTCGATGCCCACGATCACCCGGGCGAGTTGTGCCGTGTACTCGGCCGGGGCATCGGCCACGCGCCACGGGTGCTCGCGGCCCGCCTCGAAGTGGTCGGTCAACTGGCTCACGATGCGCAACACGTCGGCCGGGTCTTCCAGCGCGCGGGCCACGCCGTGCGCCTGCACCGTGGCGTAGTTCCAGGTGGGCACCACCTTGCCATGTTCGCGCTTGCCGGCGTACCACGATGGCGACACGTAGGCCTGCGGCCCCTGGAAGACCACCAGCGACGCCTCGCCACGGGCACACGTCTTCCACACCGGGTTGGCGCGGGCGACGTGGCCCACGAGCGTGCCGAACTCACCGCGCGACGGATCGAGCAGGAACGGGACGGGGTTGGCCACGGGTTCACCGTTGTCCACGACGATCCACGTGCCGAGCGGGTGGGCGTGCACCAGCTCGTGCTGGGCGGCTGTGTCGGCGATGCCGAAAGGAGGAAGGACGTACATCAGGTATTCCAAGGCGGTGGGGCTCGGCCCGACGCGTTGCCAAGCGAACGGCCGCGGCGAACGATGCTGCGAGTATGACGTGGACGTCTCGACCTCGACCGGCACCGACCTGCCTCAGGTTTCCGCGAAGAACTGGCCGGGCGGCTGGCCGAACTGCTTGCGGAACATGCTGGCGAAAGCGCTTGGACTCTCATAGCCCAAGGCCAGGGCGACGTCGATGACTTTCTCGCCGGTGGCCAGCAACTCCAGCGCGCGCAGGAGCCGGGCCTGCTGCCGCCATTGTCCGAACGTGAGCCCGGTCTGCTTCAGGAACAGGCGTTGGATCGTCTTGACATCCACCGCCAGGCGGCGCGCCCAGTCCGCCATGGTGGAGGCGTCATCGAATCGTTGTTGCAAAGCGTCGCAGATCCGAAGCAGCCGAGCGTCGGTGGGCATCGGCAGATGCAGCGGCAGCACCGGCAACGCGCGCAGTTCATCGAGTATCAGCCGCATGACCCGCCCGTCGCGGGTGCCGGGCACATGCGGTTGTCGAACGTCCATCGCGGCACGGATGAGTTCACGCAGCAGCGGCGAGATGCCGACGGCTTGCGTCTGGTCCAACAGCTTTGGCGCGGCAACGGGTGCCACCCGGAGGCTGCGCATGTGCACTTCGCCCACGCAACGAATCGTATGGGTCATGCCCGCCACCATCCAGATGGCACGCGTTGGCGGCACCACCCAACGGCCGGCCTCGCTCTGCACGACCATGACACCTCGCACGGCGTGGATCAGTTGATGTTTCGCATGCGAATGCGGTTCGATGCGCCAGCCGGCCGGGTAGTCCGTCGCTCGCCCCGTGACAGGCGAGGTGGCCCCCTCGACCTTTCCGGGTGCTTCAGGCAAGGGAGTCGGGTCCATGTCCTTTTCGAGATGGTTCGTGGCCGATTGGCGCGAGACAGGCGCAACGGCGCTTCCGATAATTCTGACATGCCAGCCACCGGCCGCGCTCGATCAACTCACAGGACACGCCACATGCATCACCACACACTGCTCGTTCACGCGGGTCGGGAGACCTCGGCTGCCGCGCACTCCGTCAGCCCACCGCTCGTACGCACCTCGACCACGGTGTTCGCCACGTTGGAAGACTACAAGCAGGCCCAGCGCGGGCAGGTCTTCGACGCCCCTCGCTACGGCCGGTCCGGCACCTCCACCACCTTCGAGCTCCAGCGCGCGATGGCGGCCCTGGCGGGCACCGAGGCGTGCATTGCAACGAGCTGCGGGCTTTCGGCGATCACCGCCGTGCTTGCCGCCCACGCAGGCCCAGGGCGGCACATCCTGCTGAGCGATGGTGTCTACGGACCGACGCGCGTGTTCTGCGAGAAAGACCTGGCGCCCTCGGGCACCACCGTGGAGTTTTTCTCCCACGGCGCGGACATCGCGACGCTCCTTCGCGGCAACACCAGCCTCGTCTTCATCGAGACACCGGCCTCCTTGACGATGGAGATGCTGGACGTGCGCGCGATCTGCACGGCTGCGCACGGGCGTGGGGTGCCGGTGGCGTGCGACGCCACGTGGGGAACGCCCTTGTTCTTCGACGCGCACCAACTCGGCATCGACATCTCGGTGCACGCCGCCACCAAGTTCATCAACGGTCACTCCGATCTGCTGCTGGGCCTGTGCACGGGCACCTCCGAAGCGCTGTCGCCGGTGCGCGCCTACTGTGATCGCAGCGGGGCCCATGCCGCACCCGACACCTGCTGGCTGGCACTGCGAGGGTTGCGCACGCTGGCCGCCCGACTCGCGCGCCACCAGGCCTCGGCCTTGACCTTGGCGCGATGGCTTCAGGCGCAATCCGCCGTGCAGCGCGTGCGCTTTCCCGCGCTCCAGACGGACCCGGGCTTTGAATTGTGGCGCTCGCAGTTCTCGGGTGCAGCCGGCCCCTTCACCGTCGACCTCGCGCCGTGCAGCGAGGCCGCTTTCAGCCGGTTCATCAATGGCCTTTCCCTCTTCAGCCTGGGCACAAGCTGGGGAGGGTTCGAGAGCTTGGTCATGCCGGCGGTGCCTCACCACCTGCGGGCCCTTGCCGCGCCCGAGGATGCACCGAGGCTCGTGCGGCTGCACATCGGATTGGAAGACCCGGCAGACCTTTGCGACGACCTGCACTCAGCCTTGCGGAGGATGCATCAGGGTGAAGACGCTGCCACGTGACACCGGCGCTTCTCACGCCGCTGCAGGTGACAGGTGCAGCACCTGCCGCACTTCACGCAACGAGACCCCGCCCACGTTGACGACCTTCAGCGGCCCGGCATCGGCGGCGAACCCGGCGCGCTCGTAGAAGCGAAGCGCGCGTTCGTTGTCGTCGATCACCCACAGTGTGACCGCGGACGCGCCCTGGTCATTCAGTTGGTCGAGCGCCGCATGCCACAGGGCCTGCCCCACCCCGGTGGACCAATACGCCGGCTCCACGTAGAAGGCCCAGATCTCGGCGACACCCTCGCGGGCATCCCCATCGCGCGACGGGCCGAACGCCACGAACCCCACCAGGTCGTCGTCGACGTGGGCCACCACCAGTTCGGGACGGTGCTTGGTCATGGACTCGAGCCACATCGCCTCGCGGCGGGCCACGGACAGCCCGGACAGGTACGCACGCGGCAGGATGTTGCGGTACGCCTGCTGCCAGGAGCGCACATGCACCTCCGCGATTTCGCGGGCGTCATGCAGGCAGGCCGGGCCGGTGCGAATGGGGTGGGGGCTCATGGCCCCATGTTGAACCAGACGGCGTGGCTTGAACCCCCTATCCCGTGGGATGGACCGGCAGCGCACAAAGCATGTGGACGTCGTCATGGAACCTGCCGTCGGCATGCAGCGCATCGGGCTCGCGGCCCCAGATGGCGAATCCGAGCGATTCGTAGAGGGCGATGGCCCCCGTGTTGTTCGCCGTGGCCACGAGCGACACCTGGCGCACGCCGGCCAGCGTGGCGGCAAAGGCCAGCGCCTCGTGCATCAGTTGCCGCCCGACACCACGGCCGCGGGCGGCCTGGGCCACGTAGATGCCGCGCACGAAAGCCTTGTGGGCCAACTTGCGGGCCGCCTCGCGGCCGACGCCCACGCACCCCACCAGGGTGCCATCGGCGAACGCGCCGAACAGGTAGCGGCCCGAGCCGGGCCGCATGCGCGCCGCCACGACCTCCAGCGGCAACTCGGCCTCTTCCTCGAGGCTGGCACTGAACGCGGCCGGGCAGTCGCGCAAGGCCACCAGGCGCAGTGCCTGGAAGGCCTCGGCGTCGGCAGGTTCCAGCCGGCGGATCTCGACAACGGAAGGCATGTGGCAGCGTGCAATGGCGGATTGGCGGACCGGGGCCGACAGCTTACCGCCGGAACCGGGCGGCAGGGGGAAACCCCGCCGCCCGCTTGTCTCCCGCCCCCGTCCCCCACCTTCCACACACACACTCAGTTGCCGGACGCCACCTCCAGCAGCACCACCCCGGCGCTGCCCACGTCCACGCTGGCCTTGCCAGCCGCCACGGTGGCAAGTGCACCGGTGTAGGCATCGCGCACGACGGTGCCGTCGGCGAAGATGCCGGCCACAGTGATCGCGGCCCGGCCGCCCGCGCCGATCGCCACCACCACCTTGTCGCTGTCCTTCACCCGGGCGAAGGTGAACGGGGCATCGGCCAGCTTCGAATGCGTGCCGGCACCGACCGCCGGGTGGGCGTTGCGGAACTGGCCCAGTTTCTTTGCGTGGGCCAGCAGCGTGGCGTTCGGGGTGCTCCAGTTCATGTCGCCGCGCCAGGCGTGGTCACCGGTCCAGTTGCCCATCAGCGGCCGGGCGCTTTCGTCGCCGTAGAAGAGCTGCACACCGCCCGGGGCCAGCAGCAGGCTCGTGAGACCGGTCTGCAGGTTGTTGCGGTCGAACAGGCCCTTGTCGTGGCTCGAGATGTACGACAGCACGTTGTAGGGCGTGCTGTTGTTCGCGTTCACCGTTGCCAGTTCGGTGTACGTGGCGTTGAGACCGCCCGTGTTGCCCGCCGCGCCCTGGAAGTTGAAGTTGATGATCGAGTCGAAGCCGTTGTCGAAGTACGCGGAGCGGCCCACGCCGTGGCCCCACACCTCGCCCGTCATCCAGAACGCCGTCTCGCCCTTGAGCAGCGCGGCCTTCACCGGATTCGCGGCCAGCCACGCCTGGCGGGCCTTGACGGCCTCGGTCTTCAGGTCCTTCAGCACGTTCATGTCCACGTGCTTGGCGGTGTCGACGCGAAAGCCATCGATGCCGAACTCGCCCACGTAGTCGGTCAGCCACTTGACGAGGTGGTTGGCCGGCGTGCGGGCCTTGCCCGTCTGCGCGAACCAGGCGTCGAGCTTCTGCTGCTCGGTGGCCAGGCGCCCTTCACGGCCCCATTTGACCGTGAGGATCGACGGCAGGCCCACGTTGCTGGTCACCTCGGTCTTGAGGTCCGGCAGGAAGCCCACGCAGCCCTTCAGCCCGTCGGTGCCTTCGCACGGGTCCATGCCGGCCACCGCGTTCATGCGGATCCAGTCACGCGTCCAGTAGGTGCCGGCCCAGTTGCCGCTGGTGTAGTCGATGTACCGGCCCACGTCGTTCTGCCAGTCGGTCAGCACGTCGGCCGGCTTGTACGCGGTGGCCTCCCAGCCGCTGTTGAGCTTGCCGTAGCCGTACTCGGCCATGTCCTTGATGTTCTCGTAGCCCGTGTGGTTGAGCACGACGTCCATCACGACGCGGATGCCTTGGGCGTGGGCGGTGTCCACCAGTTCCTGCAGGTCGGCGCGCGAGCCCATGTTCTTGTCGATCGCCGTCCAGTCGAGTGCGTAGTAGCCGTGGTAGGCGTAGTGCTTGGCACCGTTGCCGCCGAACACGAACCCGTGGATCTGTTCGTACGGCGCGGTGATCCACAACGCGTTGACGCCCAGGTCCTTGAAGTAGTTGGCCTTCAACTTGGCGGTGATGCCCTTCAGGTCGCCCCCGTGGAAGCCGCTGGGCATCTGCGTCAGGTCGTTGCCGAACGGCACGCAGGCCTGCGACGACTCGCGGCAGTAGCTGCGGTCGTTCGACGTGTCGCCGTTGGCGAACCGGTCGTTGAGCAGGAAGTAGACGGTGGCGTTGTCCCACGTGAACGCCGACGACACCACGGTGAGTTCACCGGTCTTCACGGGCACGATGTTGCTCGCGCCCGAGTCGAGGCCCACCGCATTCCTGGCGGAGACGACGTAGTTGTAGACCGTGTTGGCCGCACCGGTGGTGTCGGTGTAGGTGGTGATGGCCGACGTGAACGAGACGGTGCCCGACGTGCCGCCGGTGCGGGTCACGAGGTACGACAGGCTGCTCTCGGGGTCGGTCGAGGCATCCCAGGTCAGCTTCACCGAGGTCCCCGTGGCGGTGCCCGCGAGGTTCGTCGGCGTGGTGGGTGGCGTGACGTCGACCACGCATGGACTCGGTGCGTTCGAGGTCACGGCACCGTTGACGACGGTGGTGACCCCGGTGCCGAGCGCGTAGTTGCGCCCGCCGTTGTTGTCCCACGTGGTGCCGTTGTTGAACGTGACGGCCAGGCCCGTGGCGGTGCCCAGCGAGACCGTCTTCTTGCGCCAACCGGTGCAGGCCACGTCCATCGACACGCCGGGTGGCGTGGTCCAGAGGCCGCCGTTCGGGGCGTAGTGGATGTTGACGGTGGTCCATGCGGTGTTCGGCTTGTAGAACACCGTGGCGGTCTGCTCCTGCACCGCCGCGCACGGGTCACCGGCGTTCGCCACGATGGCGCCGTTCTTCACCTGGTGGACGCCCGCGGGCACCGTGTAGTTGCCGCCGCCGCTGGGGTTGTCCCACGCCGAGCCGGTGCCGTTGTTGAACACGGCCTGGAAGTTCGTGGTGCTGAAGTCGATCGTCTTCTTCTTCCAGTCCGTGCAGCCGGCGTCCATCGCGATGCCGGGCACGCTGGTCCAGCTGCCGCTGGCGTTGTGGTGGATGTTCGCGGTGCTCCAGCCCTTGTACGGGGTGTAGTAGTAGACGGTCGCGGTGGCTGCGAAAGCCGCCGGCGCGGCGCCGGCGAGCAACAGCCCGGCCAGCGCGTGCATGCGCCAGTTTTTCATGGAAATCTCCTTGCGAGCGCAGCCCGTCCTCCCGGGGTGTGCGCAGGTGAATGCCGTTCGCGAGCGTGCACCGTCCCACGGCGCATGGACGTCGCGAAGTCCTCGAAGACGTGCCCGGACAGGACGTTCGGGGTGCTTCGACGGAGCGGATTCTGAATTGATTCAGAGTTGCTGTCGGCTTGGGAGTTTCCCTGACGGTAGAAACGGGTCAGCCCCGGATCGCGGGGTTGCCGCGACCCGCCCGGAAAGCGAAGATCAGATGGCCTACAAAGCCACACCCTGTCGACCATGAACGCAGACCAACCTTCCGGCCAGAAAGTCGGTGCAGCCACCCCCGCGCTGGCACTCGCTCGCTGGGCAGAACTGCTCGCTGAAATGTCCGAGCTGCACGCCAAGCTCGAATACGTGAACCTGATGCTGCGCCTCGGCAGCCCCCGCAGCCCCGAAAGCACGCCCGACCGCTGAGCGGCCCAGCTGGCCCGCCTGGTCCTTCAGGCTTTCGCCGGCCGCGCGCCCTGCTCCACCCGCCTGCGCCACCCGCGCGGCGTTCTGCTGCGTCGCCGGAGGCTGCTACGCTCGGAGGTCTCCCCACCGTGACCGAGCGTTCGTGACCCCTGTTCCCCCCCCGCTGCGATGCCTGTGCCTGGCCGGGCCCACCGCGTCCGGCAAGACCGCGGCCGCTTTGGCCATTGCCCGCGTGCTGCCCGTGGAGGTCGTCAGCGTCGATTCTGCGCTGGTGTACCGGGGCATGGACATCGGCACCGCCAAACCCACGGCCGCCGAGCAGGCGGCGGTGCCACACCACCTGATCGACCTGATCGAGCCCACGCAGTCGTACTCGGCGGCGCAGTTCGTCGCGGACACGCAGCGTGTGGCCGCCGGCATCACCGCGCGGGGCCGGCTGCCGCTGCTCGTGGGGGGCACGATGCTCTACTTCAAGGCGCTGTTCGACGGGCTCGACGAGATGCCCGCGTCCGACCCCGCGGTGCGCGCCGCACTCGATGCCGAGGCCGCGGAACGCGGCTGGCCCGCGCTGCATGCCGAGTTGCAGGCGGTGGACCCGGTCACCGCCGCGCGCCTGCCCCCCACCGACGCACAACGCATCCAGCGTGCGCTCGAGGTGTACCGGGTGAGCGGGCAGCCGCTGTCGTCGTTCCACCGCGAACGCCGGGCCGCGGAAACGCCCCCGATGATTTCGCTCGAGCCCACCGACCGCGCGTGGTTGCACCACCGCATCGGCCAGCGATTCCACCAGATGCTTCACGACGGCCTGGTGGACGAGGTCACCGCCCTGCGGGCCCGCGGCGACCTGCAACCGTCGATGCCGTCAATGCGCTGCGTGGGCTACCGCCAGACCTGGGAAGCCCTCGACCGCGGTGACCTGGCCGGCCTGCCCGAGCTGGGGGCCGCGGCCACGCGACAGCTCGCCAAGCGCCAGATCACCTGGTTGCGCAGCATGCCGCAGCGGCACGTGGTCGCGTGTGACACGGCGGACGCCACCGCGCAGGCCGTGGCCCTCGCGGTGCGCTTCGCGGAGTCGCTGCGTTGACGGCGCCGCTCGTCGACGTGCGCGGCCTGGCGAAGGCCTACCCGGGCCAGCCGCTCTTTGCCGGCGTGGACCTGCAGATCGCACCGGGCGAGTTCGTCGCGGTGGTGGGTGAGTCGGGCGTGGGCAAGTCCACGTTCCTCAACTGCCTGGCCGGGCTCGACACGGTGGACGCAGGCACGGTCACCATCGCCGGCCACGAGGTGACCCGGCTAGGTGACACGCAGCAGGCCCTCTTCCGCCGCGAACACCTAGGTTTCGTGTTCCAGGCCTTCCACGTGCTGCCGCACCTGACGGTGGCCCACAACGTGGCGCTGCCACTGTTGCTGCAGCACCGGCCCGACGACGCCCGCGTGGCCCAGGTGCTCGCCGCGGTGGGCCTCGACGGCCTCGGCGACCGGCTGCCGCAGACGCTGTCGGGCGGACAGCTGCAGCGGGTGGCGATCGCCCGCGCCCTCGTGCACCGCCCCGCGCTGATCCTCGCCGACGAACCCACCGGCAACCTCGACCCCGCCACCGCCACGCGCGTGATGGACGTGCTGGTGGCGCAGGTGCGCGAGGAAGGGGCCGCCTGCGTGCTCGTCACACACTCGCACACCGCCGCGGCCCGCGCCGACCGGGTGCACGTGCTCACCGCGTCGGGCCTGGCGGGCTGACATGCTGGCCCTGCTGCGCCAGCTGTCCTGGCCGGAGCTGCGGCACCACCCGTGGCGCAACCTCGCGGCACTGCTGGCGGTGATGCTGGGTGTGGCGCTCGCGTTTTCGGTGCACCTGATCAACGCGTCCGCGCTCAGCGAGTTCAGCGCTGCCGTGCGCTCCGTCAACGGCGACCCCGACTTCGAACTGCGCGCCCAGCGAGGCGGTTTCGACGAAGCCCTGTACGAACGGGTCACCACCCACCCCGGCATCCTGGTGGCGAGCCCGGTCGTGGAGGTGGACACCTACGCGGTCGATGCCGCAGGGAAGCGTGTGCCCTTGCGCGTGCTGGGGCTCGACGCGCTGGTGTCGGGCGCCGTGTCGCCCGCCTTGACACCGCGTCCGGCCGACGGTGACGACCGCTTCGCAGCGCTGGCCCCCGACACCGTGTTCCTCAACGCCACCGCCCGCGAAGCGCTGGGCCACACCGGCCCGCTGCGGCTCCAGACGCCCACGGGCAGTGCCACCCTGGCCATCCGCGGCACCGTGAGTGCCACCGGTGCGCCGATGGCCGTGATGGACATTGCCGGGGCCCAGGCCACCTTCGGCTGGCTCGGCCGGCTGAGCCGCATCGACGTGCGCCTGGCCGAGGGGGCCGACCGCGCCCGGGTGGTGGCCGACCTGGCCCTGCCCGCCGGCGTGCGTGCGGCATCCCCGGACGAAGCGGCCCAGCGCGTGTCCAACGTGTCGCGTGCCTACCGCGTGAATCTCACCGTGCTCGCGCTGGTGGCCTTGTTCACCGGGGCGTTCCTCGTGTTCTCGATCCTGTCGCTGTCGGTGGCCAAGCGGCAGGCCCAGTTCGCGCTGCTGGGTGTGCTCGGGCTCACCGGGCGTGAGCGGCTCGCGCTGGTGGTGGCCGAATCGGCCGTGCTGGGCGCTGTAGGCAGCGTGCTCGGCATCGCGCTCGGCACCGCGCTGGCGGCCACGGCGCTGAAGCTGCTCGCGGGCGACCTGGGCGGCGGGTACTTCCCTGGCGTGGTGCCCACCCTCCAGTTCAGTGCCGGCGCCGCGCTGCTCTACGGTGGCCTCGGCGTGCTGGCGGCGGTGGTGGGCGGCTGGTTGCCCGCGCGCTCGGCACAACGCCTGGCACCGGCCCTCGCGCTGAAGGGCCTCGGCGGCGAGGCGCATGGCACCTGGCCGTGGTTCGGCCCCATCCTGATGGTGCTCGGCGCCGGGCTCGCGCTGCTCCCGCCGGTGGCCGGCGTGCCGCTGGCCGCCTACGCCGCCGTGGCGTGCCTGCTGCTCGGGGGCATCGCCTGGGTGCCCGCCGGCCTCGCCCTGCTGCTGCGGGCGGTGCGGCCGCCGCGCGAACCGCTCGCGCTGCTGGCGGTGGAGCGCGCCCGGCACCAGCGCAACGCCGCCACCGTGGCGGTGGCTGGCGTGGTGGCGAGCCTGAGCCTCGCCGTGGCACTCACCGTGATGGTGGCGAGTTTCCGCGACGCCGTGACCCAATGGCTCGACACCGTGCTGCCCGCCGACCTGTACGTGCGCGCCGCGTCGGCGGGCGCGGCCGGCGACCTCGTCGCGCTGCCCGACGCGCTCGTGCAGCGCGCCACCACGGTACCGGGTGTGCAACGCGCCGAACCGCAGCGCGTGTCGCAAGTCCTCGTCGACGCAAGTCGCCCTCCGGTGACGTTGATCGCCCGGCCGTTGACCGACCCGGCCCGCGAACTGCCCCTCACCGGCGACCTGCGCCCCCTGCCCGCGGGCGCCACCGCGGTGTACGTCAGCGAAGCGATGGTGGACCTGTACCGCGCAGCCCCCGGCACGTCGTTCGACCTGCCGCTGCCCGATGGTTCGCACACCCGCGTGTTCGTGCGCGGCGTGTGGCGCGACTACGCGCGCCAGCACGGCGCCGTGATGCTGCATGCGGCCGACTACCGGCGCCTCACCGGCGACACCCGTGTCAACGACCTGGCGATGTGGCTCGCCCCCGGCACCGACCCGCTCGCGGTGCAGCAGGCCCTGCGGGTGGGGTTCGACAGCGCGCTGCTGGAGTTCGCGTCACCGGGCGAGATCCGGGCGCTGTCGCTGCGCATCTTCGACCGCAGTTTCGCGGTGACCTACTGGCTGCAGGGCGTGGCCATCGCGATCGGGCTGTTCGGCATCGCGGCCAGCTGGTCCGCGCAGGTGCTGGCGCGCCGCAAGGAGTTCGGCTTGCTGAGCCACCTCGGGCTCACGCGGCGGCAGGTGCTGTCCATCGTCGCGCTCGAAGGGGCCGTGTGGACGGGGGTGGGCGCGGTGCTCGGGCTGCTGCTGGGCATCGCCGTGAGCGTGGTGCTGGTGAAGGTGGTGAACCCGCAGAGCTTCCACTGGTCGATGGACCTGCTGCTGCCATGGACTCGCCTGCTCGGGTTGTGTGCCGCGGTGCTGCTGGCTGGCACACTCACGGCCTGGGCTTCGGCCCGAAGCGCTGCGTCCCGCCAGATGGCCCTGGCCGTCAAGGAGGATTGGTGAACCCCTTCCCAGCCCCAATGAACGATTTCCTCGCCCCCCTCCCCGCCGCGCTGACCAGCAACCTCGCGGCCCGCTACGCCGAACCGCACCGCCACTACCACACGCTCGCGCACGTGCAGGCGCTGCTGCGCCACCTCGACACCCACCGCGCGCTCGTGCGCCAGCCGGCCCACGTGGAGGCGGCCATCTGGTACCACGACGTCGTGTACGACACACACCGGTCCGACAACGAGATCTGCTCGGCCGACGTGGTGCGGTTCGAGCTGATGTCGATCGGCTGGCTGGGCGTGGACGTGGAGCGTGTGGCCGGCATGGTGGAAGCCACGCAGCACCACCGCGCCGCCGAAGGCGACACCGACACACAGCTCTTCCTCGACTTCGACCTCTCGGTGCTGGGCGCCGCACCGGCGGTGTACGACACCTACCGCGACGCGATCCGCGCCGAGTTCAGCTGGGTGCCCGAGGCCGACTACCGCGCCGGCCGCACGAAGGTGCTGCGGTCGTTCCTCGACCGCCCGGCCATCTACCGCACCCCGGCGCTGGCCGCCCTGTGGGAGGCGCCGGCGCGGGCCAACCTGCAGCGTGAACTGGTGGCGCTCGGCGCGCCTGCGTGAGCCGTCGGCCGGAGGGCCGTCCCGTACACGGATGAGCCGGCCCGCCCCGGCTACTGCAGCGCGGCCCCCTTCGCTGCCATTGAGCCGGCAACGTTGCATGCGGTGGTCTTGCCCGGTATGTCCGATCGCCGGTTCGACGGCCTGACGCCGCTTCAGCCAACGCCCCTGCACTGCCGTGAGGCAGAAGTCATCCAGTCAAGCACCTTCTCGGACTAGGGATGGTTCTTTCACGAAGTGTTTGCTGAAATGCTTGCAGACCCTGGCACGCGCACAGGAGCGTGGTCAGCAGGCGAATGATCAATGCGAGCACCGTGCACGACAAGTTCCTGTCTCCTGGTCCCTCTCGGCGAGGCCATTGATCAGGTCCGTCCGTCCCTGAGTCTGCACGCCTCATCACATGCGCATTCAAGATCAAACCATGGTCTCCGCAGTTGGACCTGTCTGCACGTGGGGGGAGCTTTGTCCAACACATCCCAGGAGATCAAGATCGATGAACGTTTCAAAGGCGTGTCGAGCCATCGTCGCAAGCACGGCGGCACTGCTGGCCACGTTGGCACACGCCCAGGGTGTCAGCTCACGCGAGATCGTCCTCGGCCAATCGGTCTACCTCACCGGTGCGCTGGCGGAACTGGGGAATGACTTCACGAACGGCGCGAACGCCTACTTCAGCAAGGTCAACGCATCGGGCGGCGTCCATGGCCGAAAGATTCGCGTGATCACCATGGACGATGCCTACGATCCGAAGAAGGCATTGGCCAACGTGGACGAACTGGAACGGCAGGGCGCATTCGCGCTGTTCCAGTTTGCAGGAACGGGCACGGTGCACGAGGTTTCAACCGTCGCGGCGTCTCGGCAAATTCCGCTTGTAGCCGCCGTGGCCACCGGCCCTCGGCTGCGCGCAGCACACAACCCCTACACCTGGTACGTGCGGGCCGGAAACACCGAAGAACTGGAAGCAATCATCGATCACCTCGCGACGATCGGACACAAGCGCGTGGCCACCGTCTACGTCGACTCGCCGTACGGACTGGAAGCGTACGAGGCCATGCAATCGATCATCGCCAGGAAGAGCGGCAGCTTCGAGGCTGGCCGCTTGGTCGCTGCGGTAGCGATGAAGACCAATGGGGACGGTGCCGAAGCGGCGGCGACGCAGTTGCGAGATGCCGCTCCGCAAGCGGTCGTCATGATCACCGTCCCGGCGTCCAGCAAGGCGTTCATCTCGGCCGCCAAGCGGGCGGGCCTGCGCTCGACGCTGTACTCGCTCAGCGCCGGGCTTCCAGTGGGAGCCCTGCGAGAGCTGGGCGGTGAGGCCCACGGCGTGATCGTCAGCCAGGTCATGCCCAGCGCCAACCGGGCAGCGATCCCCGTGGTGCGGGAGTACCAGCAAGCCTACCTCGGCGCGGGTTTCGACAAGTTCACCAGCGCCTCCCTGGAAGGCTACATCAATGCCAAGGTCATGGTCGAAGCACTCACGCGGGCGGGCAGGAACTTGACACGAGCCGGCCTGGTTCAGGCGCTCGACTCGATGAGCAGCTACGACATGGGCGGCTACAAGGTCCGCTTCTCCAACACCGCACACGGTGGAAGCCGCGCCGTCGAACTGACCATCATCGGCAGTGGCGGCGGACAGTTCATCTACTGACTCGCACCAATACCATCATGAAGCGAAAACACATCCGCAGGGCATGCGCAGCCGCCCTTCTTGGCGCGCTGGCACTCGGGGCACGTGCGCAGGAACCCGTCTTGTATGTCTATTCCACGATCGACGCGCTTCTCGCCGGCGCGTACGACGGAGACCTGACCGTCCGGCAACTGGCGACCAAGGGCAACTTCGGACTGGGAACATACAACCACCTGCATGGCGAGATGGTGCTGCTGGATGGCACGATGCATCACGTCAAGGCCGATGGCACGGTGACGGTCGCCGACCCGGGCGAGCGCGTGCCCTTGGCCTATGTGGTTCCCTTCCTGCCGACAGACACGTTCGTGGTCGAGTCACCGGCATCAGCCAGGCCCTTGGCGGAACTGGAAGCTTCCATCGACGCACGACTGCCGAACAAGAACCTGTTCTACGCGGTCAGAGTCTCCGGCGCGTTCACCAACGTCTCGACGCGTGCGATCGCTCCCCAGGTGCGGCCGTACCGCCCGCTGGCCGAGGTCGCCAAGGAACAGGTGGTGTTCAAGCGCGCGGAGGTTACTGGCTCGTTGGTTGGTTTTCGGAGCCCCGCGTTCTCGAAAGGCATCTCGGTGCCGGGTTGGCACTGGCACTTCATCTCTGATGGCAAGGACTATGGCGGCCATGTGCTCGCCGGAAGCCTGGTCCGCGGGGTCGTGACGGTCGCATCCGTCCGGAAGTTCGATGTGCAACTGCCGGCGAATGACGACTTTGCCAATGCCGACCAGACCAAGGACCGCTCCGTAGAACTCCACCAAGTGGAGAGTGGCAAGCGCTGACTCCGTCAGCATCAAGGTCCGGGACATCTGCCGTGGCGACCAGGTGGCAACTCGCGCCGTGGTAGCGCAACACAAGAACCAGCGACCAGCGCAGTTCGAAATCACGCAGGCGACCCGCGAAGCCGTACAGAAGTGATCAAGCAAGCGAGCCTGGCCGGCGTCAACCATCTTGTCCGCCGCCGGCGGCCAAGGCAAATTGTCGTGCATATGTCGCAGCAACCGGTGTCGAAGCGAGGGAGGCGCTGCCCATAATTCCTGGGATGAACAATGCGTCCAGCGAGAGAAGCAGATGAGAAGCAACGCCATCGGGAAACGTGGGCCCGGCGTGGCGGCAGTGGTCGCAACATGGGCGACGGTATTGCTGGTCAGCGGGTGCGCCGTACCCATCCGCCCGTCGGATCTGCCGGTGCCGGCGAAGGTCACCTGCCTGCAGTTGGCGACACCGTTGGAGTCCACCGAAACGCGTGGCCTTCTGAGCATCGTCTGGATCACCCGCCTGGAGCGAGGTCCCTACGTCGCAGAGCGCGAAGACGACGAGGGAACCTATTTCCGGGCACCACCGGGAGGGATTTCCGTCACTGCGCCTGCCGAAGCGAAGAGGATGCCGTTGGCCTACCGGAGCGTCGCGGACGGTGGTTTCTGGATCCCGCGCGATCCGTCGAAGCTGCCGCGTGTGTACAGGTACCTCTCGGCCGAATCCGCGGCTGTCACAGTGCCTCCGGCGAGTGCGCATTGCGCGACGTCGACCTACACCCGCGACCCCGTCACGCAAGACCTCCGCCTGATGGATTTTGCGGCAGGAGGCGCTGTGGCCGGGGCGACAGGGGCCGTCGTGGCCCGGAGCATGGGACTTGGTGCTCCGAGCGGCATGAGCTACGGGCAGTCGGCCGCGGTGGGCGCGGTAGGGGGAGCCATCGGAGGCCTCATCGTGGCATCACTCATCAACATGGACATGGGCAAGATCACGTTTGATTCGACGACCCTCGAGGGGCCGTTTGTCGACGCGCTGCGGCGCGCCGCGCAAGACCCCATTACGCTCGACGACATCAGCCCTCGCCGCCAAGACTAGCGGCATCTGCTGTCGACGGCCAGCCATGCGGCATCGATTCGGATTACCGCAGCAGCGCTCACCTTGCCTCCGCGCAACGCTGCGGTGGTCCGCCCCTCGCGCGTGGCCACCTGGTGGCCCAGCGCGTCGTAGTACACGAACGATTCGGCACCGTCCGGCTTGTGCTCGGACGTGAGCTGGTTGTTGGCGTTGTAGGTGTAGGTGGTGTTCCAGCCCCCGTAGCGGGGGTCGGACACCGACACCACGTTGCCCCAGCGGTCGGTCGTCTGCGCGATGGCTGGGCGCACGGCGGTATTGCTGCCCGAACCCGGCTCGCTCGATCCACCGATCGTGATGACACCGGTGCGCGTGGTGGCCGGGCCTTGCCACGCATACCAGAGGCTCGACGTGCGCTGGTACTCGCAGGTGCCCGGTGGCAGCGCGCTGGACGGGTAGCGCAGCGTGTCGCCATAGCGCACCGGCATGCCCGGGATGGTGGTCCATGCATCGTTGGAGCCGACCACCCGTACCACCAGGCTCATCGCCGCGCCACCGTCGGCAGGCGCGGCCACTTCCACGGCATTCGTGGTGGCGTCAGGAGCGCCATCGCTGACCAACTGCCAGACCCCGGCACTGTCCGGGGGCAGCTGGCTTCCTCAGGGCGAAGCACCTGCCTTCAGGATTGCCCAGTATGTCGGGGGTTTTGATGGGTCAGGCAAGACGCAAGACTTGACCCCGGCTCCCCCGCCAGCGGCGTGCTGCTCGACGCCAAGAACAAGAAGACGCTCGACGGCGACGGCGATGGCGTGGGTGACCTCGACGGCAAGCGCGTGACCGGCACGTCGCGGGGCCAGGTGACCGGCTACGTCGAATACAGCGTGCCCTCGTTGCCGCTGGTGGTCACCGGTGGCGGCCGCTACGTCAGCGCGCGGTTCCACGACAACCAGAACCGCTACACCCTGCCCGCCTACGCGCTGATGGACCTCGGTGCCCGCTACACCACCCGCATCGGCGGCACCGACACCACGTTCCGCTTCAACATCGACAACGTNTTACACCCTGCCCGCCTACGCGCTGATGGACCTCGGTGCCCGCTACACCACCCGCATCGGCGGCACCGACACCACGTTCCGCTTCAACATCGACAACGTGGCCGACAAGGCCTACTGGCTCGGCAGCGACGAGCGCCTGATCCAAGGCGCACCGCGCACCTACAAGCTGAGCGCCCAGGCGAAGTTCTGACGGTCGCACTGCCCCCCGAAGTCCCCCGAAAGGCCCCCGGTGTTGCAAGGCACCGGGGGCCTTCTCGATCAGGTGTCGATGACGATCGGCTCTGGAACTCACCGCAAGCGGTCTACCACCTGCGGCCTTGCGCACGCAGGTGAAGTTCGAGCTCTACATCAACGAACTGAACGCGAGGTCGGTCGACTGGAAGCCCTGACGCATGGATGCCGCGCTGGCGATGCCCGACGTCGGCGCGTTGAAGCCCGCCATCGCGCTGACCAGTCCTTGCACCTGGGCGTCCGGTGACGAGGTCGTGTTCGACTTTCAGGCTCTGGAATCTGCGTTCAAGACGGTCATTGAGACTTGGATGTTCCGGCCCACGGCGTTGTTCCAAATGTCCATGCGGGCGGCCGGCGCTTCAGCGGGCCCACGTGCGACGATAGAAAGACTCTGATGCATTGCCGAGTAGTTCCGCGGTTCGCGGCCCCCATTCTCGGCTCATCACAGCGCTTCCATACGCGTGGGTAAACGCGTCCGCGGCCCAGCCCCCGCTGATACCATACTGTTGGGCGTAAGCCGCGGCTTGCGCTCTCATTTCGGCCATAGTGGTCGGCATGACAATTACCTTTGTTTAAGTGTGATCCCAGTTCCGAATGGGTAGCCTGAAAGTGAAGCTCTGGTCAGAATTGCGTCTTCATAGGTTACGCACTTTTCTACGGGCGTCTGAAACGCGACTTGGTGAGAATCAATAACCATCTTCTTCACCGAATTACGTGACCCGAATATAATCTCCCACTCGCCTTCTGCATTCACTGGGTCTTGACGACCAAGATCCGCGTTGATTTCAGCAAGTGCCTCCACTAAGGACGAAGCACTAGAAATAGCTGCGACACCTCGTGCATAACCGGTAAATAGCCCCTCGAACGGTCCGCGTACGCACACCAATACCCAGCCTTCAGCGCGGGATCCGTCCGGCAACAGGTCCTTCGCGCTCAAATATTTCAGCGGATCGCCCCCGTCTAGGACGCTTTTCATCATCCTCTCGGTTGGAGTTAACCAATAGCGACTGACCAGGATACTTCCTGGCAAGAGGAAAAAGAGTCCTGCCAGAAGCAGCGCGATGATTGGCTTCATACTTTTTTTCCACGTTTTGAGCCAACGCGGTTATATGGGGTTAAAAGAGTTGCGCCGCGCTTCTCGACGATCTCTGCATCGGGCTCACTCTCGCCACCGTCGTCGCATCTGCCGTTCCGTACCGCATGAACTGAAGCGCTTCCAGCTTGCTGGCGGAGATCTGGCCGACGTCGACGAAACCGATGTCCTGTTGCCCACCACCTTGGCTGAGATACGTGCGTCCGCACCCTCAGCACCCGGGCGGGGGCTCATCGCTCCCCAAGGCTCTCGTCCATCGTCTCGTGCATTGGCCGCAGCAGGTAGTCGATCACCCGCCGCCGCCCCGTCTTGATCTCTGCCGTTATGTTCATCCCCGGCCCGAGCCCAAGCGTTCTTCCAAGGCCATCGAGAGCCGAATATGAGCGAAGAGCGCTTTCAACGACAATCCCAGCGGCCAATTGGGCCGCAAGTTTTTCAATGACTGAGAAAAACAGGTACTTCGACTGATAAAGGGCAGGGCCATTGATCGCGACTGATCGAACGAAAAGCCCCATGAAAATCAGCAACCAAAAGAACACGCTTCTTCCAACATCAGTTCGGACCAGTGCTCATAGTTTGCTGTTGCCATTAGATTAGGTGTACCTGGATCAACGGTTGTTGGTTGGGGAGGCGGTGGCGGGCTTTTCTGCCTTCGGAGCAGGCGTCATTTCGGGGTCGAGCAGACCTCGCACCAACTGACGAATGTCGCGATCACCTTCGATGAGAATGCTGGGATTGCAAACTGGGACTTGGCCATATGGAGGCCGTGTACAAGGCTCGCCGACGCTTGCGAGCGCGAGTGACTTGTCCCAGCGATAGAAAACAATGAAGTTCCCCTGCATTACTATCGAGCCCCCCGACGGAACAAAGAAAACTCCTCCGACCGGTGTGCGATAGAAGTCCGAATCAACCTTCAGGCTGACAAAGGCATCGATTCCCTCGTTGCGAGGCGTGGCCAGACTCATGCTGATCTCGGCACTGCAATATGTCCAGTGCGCCCCTCGCCGACAAGTGGACTCATGTGGCCGGAAGTCGTCTCGCATGTCGAGCATGTGATCCGGCGTGGCGGCAATATCAAACAGTCTCAGGTTCCGCATCTGCTCGGGCTTGCGATCCATCGGGCCGGCCAATTGCAGCGCGGCCACCCGCAAGGGCGCAGTTTTGCAAGCCTGCCTTGGAATGCTTTGAGACGGGGCTCTCGAAAGCAGAGCGCGGGGGCTGACAAGCCACCGATCGGGGTCTACCCGAACCAAGTGCTCGCCGATTTCGAAATACAAGTCACCACCGCTGGCGCAGCCCACGCTGATATCCATGGACTTGTCAATCGGTCGGGCGAGGGTGGACTGATTTGCCTTGGAAGGCCACGTCTCTGCCGCGTGAACTGTCATCACACCAGACGTCAAGCCCAGCGCACCAGAGCAGAGCGCAATGCGCGACACGTCAGCAACGACCGTCCACAACGAGCATGCGCGTTGTGTTCTCGGTTTCTTTTCCAACTTTGGGGGTTGGGGAAAAATGCCCATGCACCCGTTAATATCGACGTATTTTCGTGTAGTTGCTGAAGGCGAACGCATGAGAGTGGGATCAAGGCGATCGCTAGGCAAAGTTGCTTGCCCATATGGACATAAGTTAGCTATCTCTTCTGCTCCCAGGGAACGCTTTCATAATGGAAATATGTGCGAAACGCTCGCAAATAGAGACCGACGGCAACTCATTGCGTCGCCGCCTCCGCACTGTGCCGACGTCGTCTGGCTTGGCTAAAAACTTATCACCTCTCACAGGCAATTCTCTCTTGTAACAAGTGTTCGTATCGCATCAATCCAGCCGACTGAGTATATTTCGCCGCGTCTGCCTTGGCCCGAGCGCGCATCCGCAAATGCTCATTGGTATCGCGCAACATGTCCAAGACATTCCGCTCCAGTGCCAGTGGTTCGAAGAAGTCCACGAGCCGCCCGTTCTGCCCATTCCGGATCACTTCCCTCACCGGCGCAGTATCGGAACCCACGATCGGCACCCCACACGCCATCGCCTCCATCAGCGACCAACTCAACACGAACGGATAGGTGAGATACACATGTGCCGCCGACACCTGCAAGACCCGCAGGAACTGCGGGTAGGGCACCCGCCCCAGGAAGTGCGTGCGAGCGGCATCGAGCTTGACTTCGCGCAGCATCTGCTCGCGCCAGTTCGCTGCATCCGTTGGGCGCTTGCCGTAGCTGACGTCATTGCCTCCGACGATCAGTGCATGGCAGGTCGGGTGGGCTGCCTGGATCTTCTCCAGCGCCCGCATGAACACATGAAACCCTCGATATGGCTCCAGGTTCCGGGCGACGTAGGTAATGACAGGGTCTCCAGCCTTCAACGTCACCCCGGTCGGCGTCGTGAACGTGGCGTTCGCGTCCGGCCCCAGCCGCTCGGTGTCGATGCCTTCGTGCTGCGCCGTGATCTTGGGCTGGAAGATTTCCGGATGCCGGCTGCGCTGCCAGTATGTCGGGCTGATCGCTGCGTCGCAGTTGGTCAGGTTCAGCGTGTGCAACGCATTCCACGTGCGGATGCGCGCCCGATTGTCGAACGTCAGCGGAAACTCCGGATCGAACCCGAGGTCCGCGCCCTCCGCGCTGTAGTACCACTCGCACAGGTGCACCAGCCGCGCGTCGGGGAACACGTCCTTCGCATACAGCGTCTCGCCCCACCCGGGATGGGCCAGGATCGCATCCGGGGTGAAGCCTCCTTGTTTCAAGCGCAGCAGCACCCGCGCCACCGCCTGGCCGTGTAGCGTTGCGGCCTCCATCTGGCGCAGGTAGGGGTGCTGCTTGTCCGCGCCCTTGCGGGCCAGCCGGTATCGGATGAGCTTGTCGAAGCCGGGCAGCCCCGGCGCGCTCTCGCGCCCGATGCCTCGCACGTCCCACCCTGGCCGCTGCGCCCAGGCCTTGACCATGTGGCCGAACTGGCCGGGGAAGTTCTGGTGAATCACCAACAGCCGCATCAACGCTCTCCCAAACTCTCGTCAATCGCCTTGCGCGCCGGGCTGAACAGGTAGTCGATCACCCGCCGTTTGCCAGTCTTGATCTCGGCCGTGACGTTCATGCCCGGGCTGAGCGCGATTCGCTTGCCATCAACGAGAATGCTGCTCTGTTCGAGGTGCAGGACAGCCGGAAAGATCGCCCCCCGCTTCTCGTCATTCACCGCATCCGCCACCACGCTCTTCACCCGCGCGTCGATCGTCCCGTACCGCGTGAACGGAAACGTCTCGAGCTTGATCGTGGCCACCTGCCCGGCGTTGACGAAGCCGATGTCCTTGTTGTCGACGACCACTTCGGCGGTGACCTGCGCATCCGTCGGCACGATGACCATCAGCACCTGGGCCGGTGTCACCACCCCACCCTCGGTATGAACGGCCACCTGCTGAACGGTGCCGGCCACCGGGGCCGCGAGCTGGGTCAGCCGGGCGCGCTGGTCGGTCTTGCTGTGCTCCTGGGCCAGTTGCTCGCGCCGTGACATGGCCTGGGCCTGCCGGTCGCGCAGGGTGCGCTCGATCTCGGCCTGCTGGGCCTGGCGCCCGCTGTCGCTTTCGGCCAGGGCCGCCCGTGCTTCGGCCAGGCGGGCCCGTGCCGTGGCCAGGTCGCGCTCCTGCTCCACCCGTTCGCGCTCCCGGTCCTGCCCCGCATGGTCCGACACGAACCCCTCCTGGCGCAGCCGCTTGAAATCGGCCTCGCGCTGGCGCGCGATGGGCAAGGTGGCTTCGAGCTTCGCCACCGTCTCGCCCGCGGTGACGATCTCGGCCTGGCGGCGCACCTGCTCGGCCGACCAGCGGGCGATCTTGCCGTTGATGTCGCGCCACTCGGCTTGCATCTGGGCCAGGTCGCGTGCGGTGGTGTCCTTGTCGCGCGGCAGTTCAGGCGCACGTCGGCTGCTCAACGCCGCGAGCAGCGCCGTGGTGCGAAGCTCCTCCGACCGCATGGCGCTCAGCTGCTCCTGCACGCTGGCACCGTCGGCGCTGGCGTTGGTGGCGTCCAGCTCCACCAGCACCTGCCCCGCCTGCACGACGTCGCCGTCCTTCACGAGCACCCGCTTGACCACGCCGGCTTCCAGCGGCTGCAGCAGCTTCGTGCGTTCGCTGACGATGATGCGGCCCGAGGCCACGGCGACGATGTCGATCTTGCCCACGCAGGCCCACACGAGCGCGATGGCAAACAGCGCGCAAAGCGCCCACGCCAGGCGCCCCGGGGTGGGGTGCGCGGGGGTTTCCTGCAGGCTCAGCGCCGCCGGCAGGAACGCCGTTTCGTCGCTCAGGCGCCGCGGGCCCACCAGGTCGGCGCGCGCTGCCCAGGCCGCCTGGAAGACGTCGCGATATCGCGCGAACAGCTCGATGGCCGGGTGCCGCGGCGGCAATGCCTTCGCCTCGGTTGCCTGCGTCATGTGGCGGCCCCTCCGGCCTGCATGGCCCACAGGTGGGCGTAGAGCCCCTTCGGTTGGGCGAGCAATTCGTCGTGGGTTCCTTGTTCGACGATGCGCCCCTTGTCCATCGCCACGATGCGGTGCGCTTGGCGAACCGAACTCAGGCGGTGGGCAATGATGATCACGGTGCGGCCCTTGCAGATGCCGGCCATGTTGCGTTGGAGGATGGCCTCGCTTTCGTAGTCGAGCGCACTGGTGGCCTCGTCGAGGATCAGCACGCGCGGGTTCGTGAACAGCGCGCGGGCGATGGCGATGCGCTGGCGTTGGCCACCGCTCAGCCCGCTGCCCTGCTCGCCCACCACGGTGTCGTACCCCTCGGGCAGTTCGCTGATGAAGTCGTGCGCGCCGGCCAGCCGGGCCGCATGCATCACCGCCTCGATGGGGGCAGCCGGGTCGGTGATGGCGATGTTCTCTCGCACGCTGCGGTTGAACAGCAGGTTCTCCTGCAGCACCACGCCGATCTGCCGGCGCAACTGCGCCGCGTCGATCAGGCTGATGTCGATGCCGTCCACCAGCACACGCCCCTGCTCCGGCGAATACAGCCGCTGCACGAGCTTGGTCAGCGTGCTCTTGCCCGAACCTGAACGGCCCACGATGCCGATCACCTCGCCCGCGCGGATGTCGAGCCCGAGTGAATGCAGCACGGGCGGTGCTTCCGGGCGGTAGCGGAACGTCACCTGGTCGAACTGGATGTGGCCCTTGAGCGGTGGCAGCTGCGCGGCGGCCGTGGGCGGCACCTCGGTGCGGGTGTTCAGGATGTCGCCCAGGCGGGCCATCGAGATGCCGGTCTGCTGGAAGTCGGTCCACATCTGCGCGATGCGCATGATGGGCTGGGCCACCCGTTGCGCGAACATGTTGAACGCCACGAACTCGCCCACGCTGAGCTTCTGGTCCATCACCAGGTGGGCGCCGTACCAGAGGGTGGCCGCACCCACGAGCTTGCCGATCAGGTTGATGCCTTCGTGCCCGTAGCTCGCGAGCGTCTGGGTGCGAAAGCTCGCCGACACGTAGGCGGCCAGCTGGTCGTCCCAGCGCTTGGCGATGGCCGGCTCCAGCGCACTGGCCTTGACGGTCTGGATGCCGGTGACCGACTCCACCAGCAGCGCCTGGTTCTCGGCGCCGCGCGCGAACTTCTCGTTGAGCCGCGCCCGCAGCACCGGCACCAGCGTGAGGCTCAGGATGATGTACAGCGGCAGGCTCAGCAGCACGATCAGCGTGAGCGGCACGCTGTAGAACAGCATCACCGCCACGAACACGGTGGAAAACAGCAGGTCGAGCACCAGCGTCAGCGCGTTGCCGGTGAGGAACCCGCGGATGTTCTCCAGCTCGCGCACCCGCGCCACCGAGTCGCCCACGCGGCGGGCCTGGAAGTAGGCCAGCGGCAGCCGCAGCAGGTGGCGGAAGAGCCGCGCCCCCAACTCCACGTCGATGCGGCTCGTGGTGTGGCTGAAGATGTAGGTGCGCAGCGTGGTGAGCACGCTCTCGAACAACACGACCACCACCAGCCCGATCACCAGCACGTCGAGCGTGGACACGCCCCGGTGCACCAGCACCTTGTCCATCACCACCTGGAAGAACAGCGGGCTGATGAGCGCGAACAGCTGCAGGAAGAGCGACACGAGCAGCACCTGGCCGAACAACTGCCGGTACTTCACGAGGCTCGGGATGAACCAGCTGAAATCGAACTTGGCCAACGTGCCGGCCAGCGAGGCGCGGCTCGTGACCAGGATCAGCTGGCCGGTCCACTGCGACACGAACACGTCCAACGGTTCGATGACCGGCCGGCCGCCCTGCAGTTGGCCGCTCGGGTCCTGCATCAGCACCCGCTGGCCGTCGGACTGGGCCAGCACCACCACGAGGCCGTCCTTCATCAGCGCCAGCGCCGGCAGCGGGGCCAGGCCCAGGCGGTCGGCGGACGTGCGGCTGAGCTTGGCCTTCAGGCCCAGGTGGCGAGCGGCGAGCAGCAGGTCTTGTGGCGTGGGCTGGTGGCTGGGGGGCCAACCCATCTGGTGGGCCACGTGGGCCGGGTCGGCCGCGATGTGGTGCAGCCTGGCCACGACACAAAGGGCTTGGAGCCCCGCCCCGGCCTCACCGTGCCCCGCGGGCACGGGTGCGGCTTCCGGGCCCGTTCCGGGCTCGGTCAGTGATTGACTCGACACGTCCTGCGCTCCCCGCCTGTTCCTGGCTTTTGTGCGCGCATTCTGCCCGAGCCGGGCCCGTCAAGGCATCAACGGCCCACTTCCCGACGCCAACCCCGTGTCACTCCGCACGCTACCCACGGAATGCGCCGAGACGTGACCCTGGGTCCGGCGGCTCACCGGCGTTTTTTTCGCTTGCCCGGCGTGAACAGAAGCACCAGCAGAGGCAGCAGCGCCACCGTGAACAGGGTGCACAAACAGGCGACCCAGAGCGGAAAATCGTCCGGGTTGCCCAGGACGAAGTACTTGAGCGCCGAGTAACCCAAGGCCAGCGCCATCAGCAACGTGATGCCCGGCAGGAGGAACCGGAACACAAAGGCCATGCCGAAGGCCTGCACACCGGCCATTGGATGGCCCAGCGCATACCAGACAGTGGCCCACAGACAATAGCCGAGGATGAACAGCATGACACTCGCCCCGAGCCACAGGCCCACACTGCGGGCGCTGAGCTCGGTGGCCGCCCGGTCCCCCGGGGCGTACACCACCCTGAGCGGGGCCCCTTCGACGGGCTCCTCGGTCGATGCCACCGAGTTGGGCAACTCCAGCGGCTCACCATCCGGTCCGACGAACCGCACTTGGGCGGTGTGCATCAGGCGCTGGCCGCGGACCGTGCGCCCTCGCGAGTCCTTTTCCTCATAGTCACGGTACTCCGAGGTGTGCCCCACCACGGTAGCGTCATACATGGGCTTGGTGGCGAGGGCATAGAGCGCCTGTCCGGTCCAGTAGCTGAAGGGCACGAACAAGGCAATCAACGCAAAGACGATGAGCACGACCAGCGTGCTGGTCCCCTTCCCTGGGCTTGCGCGCCGCGAAACGCCCCGCCCCACCCAGTAGGCGGCGCCCAGGAACACCGCGCTGCTCGCAAGCAGGACCTGGCCTGCAGAGGTCAATGCCATGGAGTGGACAGGCTCCGGATGCGGTACATGAAAGGCAGGGGATTCACGTGGAGAAGACCGGTTCGTCGGAAATATCGAGTTGGGTGAGGTACATCCGCAGGTCGAATTCGATCTGGTGGTACGCGGGCTCCATGTGCTCGCACAGCTGGTAGAACGCCTTGTCGTGGTCGCGCTCTTTCACGTGCGCCAGCTCGTGCACCACGATCATCTTCAGGAATTCGGGTGGCGTCTGCTTGAACAGGCTCGCGATGCGGATCTCCCGCTTCGACTTGAGCTTCGTACCCTGCACACGCGACACCGTGGTGTGGGTGCCGAGGGCATGCTGGATCACCTTCAGCTTGTTGTCGTACGCCACCTTGGCCAGCGGCGGGGCGTTGCGCAGGTGGCGGTTCTTCAGGTCCACCGCGTAGTCGTACAGGGCGGTGTCGGTGCGCACGTCGTGCACGGCCCCATACCGGCCGCGCAACACTTCCGCAAGGCGGCCCTCGTCGACGAGGGCCTGCACTTTCGCCTGCAGGGGCGCCGGGTAGGCGGAGAGGTACTTCAAGACGGCCATGGACACATCGTAACCGCCCGCGCCGCGCAACAATGCAGGCACCGCCGCTTCCGGAGACGCCGATGAAAGACGATGTCGTGTGCGCTCGCGTTCGCCTGCAGCCCGGCAGCCTGCCCCGGGTGCGCGCCTGGGCCGCCCACCTGCACGCGCACCGTGCCGATGCACTGCGCACGCTCGACGCCGAAGGGGTATCGGTGGAATCGGTGTTCCTCGAGACGGGCGCCGATGGCGACAGCCTCGTCTACTACATGCGCGCCAGCGACATCCAGGCGGCTTTCGCGGTGGCGGCGCGGTCCGAGGCGGCCATCGAGCAATATCATCGGGAATTCAAGCGAACCACGTGGCTCGAGGTGAACCGCCTCGAGCTGCTGGTGGACCTCTCGTCCTGATCCTGGAGCGTTCCCATGTCCCTCCACACCTGGCTGCGGGCGGCCCGCGATGCGTGACGCGCCTCACCGCCACACGGCCTCGGTGCCGGTGTTCGACCGCTACCTGGGCCAGCTCGGCGGCCTGCTCGACATCGCCGAGGCCGCAGGCGACCCGGCGGTGCTGGACGCCCGGCTCGTCGCCGGCATGCTGCCGTTTGGCGTGCAGGTGGAAATCGCCTGCAACTTCGCGCTGCGCGCCTGCTTTCCGCTGGCCGGTGAACCGGTGCCGCCTTACGGCGACTTCCCCGGCACGTTCGCAGGCCTGCACGACCGGATGGCCCGCGTGCGCACGATGATCGGCCTGCTGCCCCCGGCCGCCTTCACGCGCGACACCCCCATTGCCGACCAGGCGGGCTGTGCCCTCGTGACACTGCCGCCCGACACGTTCCTGTTCCAGTACGCCTTGCCGAACTTCTTCTTCCACGTGGGAGCGGCGTACCACATCCTCCGGCAGCGCGGCCTGGCCGTCGGCAAGGCCGACTTCGACGGCTTTCATAAATATTAGCCCCCCAGTCGCTTCGCTCCTGCCCCCAAGGGGCGCCCGCGGTCACCCGGGGGACCCGGGCTCGGCGGTAGCTTGATCTTCGGCTTCGCTTCGCTCGCCTCCTCCTGGCGTTCGCGGTTCGGGGCGTTGCTTGCTTCGCTCGCTTGCCCCTTTTCATCTCGACGGGCCGCGGCGGGGGACAATCGGGCTTTCGTGATCTGATTGAGTTGCCCATGTCCGTGACCCCTGAATTCGCCCTCGCCCACACCCGTGCCTGGGTGGACCGTGCCGTGATCGGCCTGAACCTTTGCCCGTTCGCGAAGGCGGTGCAGGCGAAGGGGCAGGTGCGGTATGTGTTCAGCGACACCACGGACGAGCAGGTGCTGCTCGACACGCTGTGCGCGGAGATGCACTACCTGGCCGAGACCGACCCGGCCAAGACGGACACCACGCTGATCGTGCACCCGAACGTGCTGGCCGACTTCGAGCTGTTCAACGACTTCCTCGATGCCGCCGACGCCGCGGTGGAAGAGCTGGGGTACGGCGGGGTGCTCCAGGTGGCCACGTTCCACCCGCAGTACCAGTTCGCCGACACGAACCCGGACGACATCACCAACGCCACGAACCGCTCGCCCTACCCCACGCTGCAGTTGCTGCGCGAGGAAAGTGTCGACCGCGCGGCCGATGCCTTCCCCGAGGCCGAAACGATCTACGAGACCAACATGCGCACGCTCGAGGCCCTGGGGCCCGAGAAGCTGGCCGCCCTGCAGGCCCGGTGCGAGGCCGACGCAGCCACGCCCCCACCCGCAGCCTGATTCGCTCGCGCCACGGCCAGCCACCCCGGTTGGCGCGCGCGGTCATCCCCCTGGCGGGGGAGATGCCGCCCGGTTGGGCGCACGCGGCGGAATTTCGCCACTTCGCGGGCGCCGCGCACGGTATAACGTACGGGTCCAGGCTCCACGGATCTGCCCCATGGCAGCAGCCCCGGTTCACACCGCGCCCGCAGTGCCCGCGTCGCCCGCCGCGGCCGACGACGACGTGCGTACCCGCGTGCGCATGGAGCAGATGGCGATGGTGTTCGGCCAGACCGCGGTGGCCACGTTTGCCGCCACCGCGTTCGCCCTCGGATTCGCACTCCACCTGCGCGGCAGCGTGCCCGACCTGCCGCTGACCCTGTGGGTTGTCGCGAAGGTGCTGGTGGTCATCCCCCGCATCGTGCAGGTGTGGCTCTACTCGCGCCGGCCTCACTCCTTGTCGTGGCTGTTCTGGGGCAAGGTGATGCTGTTCGCCGATGGCCTCGTGTGGGGCGCCGCCGGTGTGTGGCTCGTGCCCATGAGCGACATCCCCACCACCACCGTGATGGTGGCCACCCTGACCGGCGTGTGTTCGGTGGCCGCGTTCGTGCTGCACGTGGACTGGATCGCGTGCGTGGCGTACACCGTGCCCGCCGTGCTGCCCGCTGCCGTGAGCCTCCTGATGCGGGGCGACAGCTTCGGGGCCTACGGTGGCTTTACGGTGCTGATCTTCCTCGCGCTGCTGCTGCGCGCCACGCGCCGGTCCGAGCGCATCGTGGTGGAGATGCTGACGCTGCGCTTCACGAACGAGCGGCTCACCACGCAGCTGTCGGCAGCCCTCGCATCGGCCCACCGCGACAACCTCGCGAAAAGCGAATTCGTCGCGAACATGAGCCATGAGCTGCGCACGCCGCTGCACGGCATTCTCGGCATGGTGAACATGCTGCAGCACACCACCGCGCCCGAACGGCGCATCGAGGGTGCCCGGGTGATCCGCCGTTGCGGCGAACACCTGCTCGGCCTCATCAACAACATCCTCGAGTTCTCCCGGTTCGCCGCCCATGGCATCGACCTGCACCCGGAGGTGGTGGACCTGCGCGCGCTGGTCGACGATACCGTGGCGATGTGTGCCCCCGCCGCCACCGAGAAGGGCCTCGCGCTCACCACGCAGCTCGACCTGCCGCACCCGTGCCTGCGCTCAGCCGACCCGTTTCGCCTGCGCCAGGTGCTGTTCAACCTCGTTGGCAACGCGATCAAGTTCACCGACCACGGCAGCGTGACGGTGATCGCGCGCACCGACGCTTCGGGCGTCTTCCACGCCCAGGTCATCGACACGGGGGTGGGCATGAACGCGAAGATGCTCAGCCGCCTGTTCGAGCCTTTCGTGCAGGCCGACACCTCCAACAGCCGGCGTTTTGGCGGCACCGGCCTCGGCCTGAGCATCACCCGCGACATCTGCCGGGCGATGGGTGGCCGCGTGGACTGTTCCAGCAGCCCTGGCGCCGGGTCCACGTTCGAGATCGAGCTGCCGCTGCCGCCGGTGCCTGCATCCACGCCCCTGCCGGTGCGCGCCGGGCCCGTGGCGGCCCACGGCGAAGTGCCGGCCGGCGTGTCATTGGCCGGCACCGTGCTGCTGGCCGAAGACAACGAGGTCAACGCCATCGTGGCCGAGGCCGCGTTGCTGCGTTGGGGTCTCACCGTCGAGCGCGCGAGCGACGGCCACGAGGTGCTCGACCGCCTCAGCCACGGCGCCCGGCCCGACCTGGTGCTGCTCGACTGCCAGATGCCGCGCATGGACGGCTTCGAGGCCGCGCGCCGCATCCGCGCCATCGAGGCCGAGCAGGGCCTGCCGCGCATCCGGCTCGTGGCGCTGACGGCCAACGTGTTCCCGCAGGACCGCGAGCAGTGCCTGGCCGCCGGCATGGACGACTTCCTCGCCAAACCGTTCACCGACGCCCAGCTGCACGCCGTGCTGACCGAGGCGCTGGCGGTCCAGCCTCAGTGAGCGACACGCGGCCGCAGGCCGTGCCCCACGCGGTCGGTCACCGCGGCGAACAGGTCGATGTCGGGGTGGTACGTGCGGAAGACGAACGGGTAGTCGGCGGCGTCGCGCGCCCGGGCATCGGCCTCGGCCGTCACCATGTCGCGCACCAGCACGTGGTGCGGCAGGCCCCCTGCATGCACCAGCGGCACGAGGCGTCCGTCCTCGAACAGCGGTGCGAACCCGAGCATCCGGTACGACCGCAGGAGCGATTGCCGCGAGCCGGCGAGCACGGCCCCGATCTGCATCGCGATGCAGTACAGGTGGCTCGCCTTCACGAGCGCGAGCCGCACCGGCCCCGTGTAGCCGGGCCGCACCGCGAGACGCGTGATCTCGGCCAGCAGGCGGCCGCGCCATGCATCGGGCAGCGCCACGCTGCGTTCGATCTGCAGCGGCGCACGGCGGTTGGTCTGGATGCGGGCCGAGCCCACCACCTCGCCGGTGAGCTTGTCCTCGGCGTAGAAGATCGTGGTGCCAGGCAGGCGGTCCAGTGGATCGGCCTCGCCGAACGACGCCTTCAGGTGCGGCAGGTGGCGGCCGTACGCCACCTCGCGCAGTGCCTGCACCGCTTCGAGCTGCTCCTCGCTGCTGACCACGTGCACCGAGAACGGCAGCGCCACCTCGTCGATGCCTGCCCCTTCGAACGCCCCTTCGCACGCCCGATCCTCAGCCCAGAGGCCCGGAAACATCGCACGCTCGCCCATCCCCGTCGATTCAATCTGCAGCACGTTCGTTCTCTTGTTGAGTGTTGACCTTCCGAATGTCGGCACGTCGTGAACGGGATCAAGTAAGGCGCAGTAAGCGGCGTGTCGACGCGGTGAAAAGGGGGTGGGCCGATTCCTACGCCGATTGGCCGCCCGCACCGACAGACCTTGTCTCCCCGCCGGGGCACATTGGGCCCATCGGCCATGTGCCGGTTGTCATCCACTGCAGCGAAAGGAACACCCCATGAACAAGGACCAGGTCAAAGGACGTGTCGAGCAGGCCAAGGGCGCCATCAAGGAAACCACCGGCAAGGTGGTGGGCAACGAACGGCTCCAGGCCGAAGGCAAGCTCGACAAGGCGGGCGGCAAGATCCAGTCTGGCGTCGGCGACGCGAAGGAAAAGGTGAAGGACGCGGTGGACAAGCTCTGACCGGCCCACTCACCCGGTGCGGGGCGGCCGCCGGTCTCCGGCCCCGTCCTGCACGTTCGACGCGGACCCCCGATGCCCATCCCCACCACACCGAACCCCATCCTTCCGGACCTCACGCCGCCGCCACCGCCGCTGCCGCCACGACCGGAACCCGATCCCGAACCGGTCGACGACCCGCGGGCACCACAAGGCCTGCCGGTGCCGGTGCGCGACCCGGGTGCCCCCGCGCCCGCATCGCTTTGATGCCCCTTCCGACCGCACGGGCGCTTTTGGCGTCCCTGCGGCGGGTATGCCATAACAGGCTTCCGGCCACTCTGGAGACATCCATGCCGAAACTCGCTTTCGCGTCACGTTCCGCATTCCTGGCCGCCATCGTGCTGGTGGCGGGTTGTTCGATGAACCCGATGGGCACGCACGCGCCCACGTTCGGCGCCAAGCTCACTGGCGGCGCGGAAGTGCCGGCCAATGCCAGCCCCGGCACCGGCTCGTTCGAGGCCCGCCTGAACAAGGACACCTCGGTGCTGAAGTGGAAGGTCAGCTACGCCGGCCTCACCGGCCCCGTGACAGCCGCCCACCTGCATGGCCCGGCCGCACCGGGCTCGAACGCCGGCCCCGTGGTGCCGTTCACCGGGCCGCTGTCCAGCCCGTTCACGGGCGAGGCCACCCTCACTGCCGCACAGGTCGCCGACCTGATGGCGGGCAAGTGGTACGTGAACCTGCACACCGCGGCCCACCCGGGTGGTGAGATCCGCGGCCAGGTCAACGCGAACAACTGACCCACGCAACCGATGGCACGCCGCCGCGCCAGCGTCCCCTGGGGCGTGACGCTCCAACGCGCCTTCGGTGCCGTGGCCCGGGCCAACCTGGGCCTCGCCGGCAAGGCGGCCACGCGGGCCGCCAAGGCCGTGCTCGAGCCCGCCGCGGAGCGGCGCAAGCCGCCTCGCGGCGTGGGCGACTGGATCGCGGGATTCGCGATGGCTGCAGGCGGCACGCGGCGCTTCCAGCTGTACCGTCCGCCCGGCGTGAAGGCCTCGGACCGCCTGCCACTGATGGTGATGCTGCACGGCTGCCAGCAGGACGCCAAGTCGTTCGCGGTCAGCACGCGCATGAACACGCTGGCCGCGCGCGAAGGCTTTTTCGTGCTGTACCCCGAACAGGACCGTCGCGCCAACCCGCAAGGCTGCTGGAACTGGTTCGAGACCCGCACGGGCATTGCGCACGCCGAGGCCGACATCCTGATGGCCGCGGTGAAGCAGGTGTGCCTGCTGTACCCGGTCGACCCCGCCCGCGTGGCGGTGGCCGGCATGTCGGCCGGCGCCAGCATGGCGGCGCTGCTCGCCACGCGCCACCCCGAGCGTTTCAAGGCCGTCGCCATGCACTCGGGGGTGCCACCGGGCGCGGCCAGTTCAACCACGTCCGCCCTCGGTGCCATGCGGGGGCGCCGCACGCCCTCGTCGCCAGACCAGGACAGCGACTGGCCCCCGCTCATCGTCATCCACGGAGGGGCCGACAGCGTCGTGTCCGCGCGCAACGCCGAAACCTCCGCCCGGCTGTGGGCGGAAGCGGCCGGCGCCCGGGCCACCGTGCCGCGCGCGGTGCAGCGCGGCCAACGCCACGCGATGACCATCACCGACTACAAGCGCGGCCGCGACACCGTGGCGTCGCTGTGCGAGGTGGGGTCGTTGGGCCACGCCTGGAGCGGCGGCGCGGCCAAACGCCCGTTCAGCGATGCCAACGGCCCGGACGCCTCGCGGCTCGTGTGGGCCTTCGCGTCGCGCCAGTTCGACAAGGCGGGCTGAGCCCGCCGTCACATCGCGCAACAACCCCGGAGGCCCGAGGGCGCCACATCGCGCGATGCCGTGCGAACATCGGCGACTTCCGCCAGACCGACCGCCATGAACGCCTGCCAACTCACCCTTGCCATCGCCTTCGCCGCCGCCTCCGTCGCGGCCCATGCCCAAACCACCGCACCGCTGAAACCCGGCCTGTGGGAGCAGTCCGCCACGCTGAAGAGCCAGAGCGGCCAGATCGAAAAGGCCATGGCCGACGCCGAGGCCCAGATTGCCCGGCTGCCAGCGGAACAGCGCCGCCAGATCGAAGCCATGATGAAGGCGCGCGGCGTCAGCATCGGCAACGGCGCCACCACGGTGCGCATGTGCCTCACCGCGCAAGACATCGAACGCGGCAACATCCCGGTGCAAACCGGCGACTGCGCGCAACAGGTGCTGTCGCGCGACGACACCACGCTGAAGGTCTCGTTCACGTGCCAGACCAACCCGCCATCGCGCGGTGTGGGCGAGGTGCGCCTGCTGAGCCCCACGTCCACGGTCGCCACCGCCCAGGTGGACACCCAGGTCAACGACAAGCCCGAGCGCATCGACACCACGCAAAAGGGCACGTGGATCGGCGACGACTGCGGCGACATCAAACCGCTGGCCCGCTGAGGGCCTGCGGTCCGACACCGGCGTGCGGCGCACGCCGGTTCTCATGTCCCGGGGTGCCACCTACCCTTTCAATGTCCATCGACTTGAAAGGACCCCATCATGAAAACGCTGCTGTTGCTGGCCGTGGGTGTGCCGCTTCCCATCATCCTGTTGATCTGGTTCCTCACCTGACCGGTGATGTCACCTCGGGTGCGGATCGGCCAGCACGGCCACCACGTCCGACTGCGTGATGATGCCCACCAGGCGCTCCCGTTCGCCCAGGATGGGAATGTGGTGGTGACCGGTGCTGCCGAACAGCGGCACCAGGTCCACCAGCTTGCGGTGCTCGCTCGCCACGCGCACCGTGCGGGTCATGATCTGGCCCACCACCTCGGGCTTGTCCGAGTGTGAGCGGCCCGTGCTGCGGATGAGTTGCTTGAGCTTCTGGCCGAATCCTTCGTGCAGGTCGAGTTCGGCCGTGCGCATGAAGTCGGCGAGCGTGACGATGCCCACGATGCGAAACAGCCGGTCCACCACCGGCAACGCCTTGATGCGCCGCTCCCGCAGCAGCGCCCAGGCCTCCTGCAACGGGGTGCCGAATTCCACCGTGACCAGGTCGCGCGACATCACGTCGCGGCAGTGCAGTTCGGCGAGGCGCCGCTGGTACCCTTCTCCGCGTGTCTGCTCCAGCAGGGCCTGCAGGTCGTCCCGGCTGATGTCGAGCACCTGGTTGTAGCGTGCCAGCACGGCATCGAGGTCGTCGCGCACCCCGGGGGTTTCAGGCACCACCTGGGCGTGCGGGTAACGGCGCCGCGTGGCGTTGTTGTAGAACACCCCCACCGCCACCAGCACCACGGAATTGAGCATCACCGGGAACAGCACGAACCGCGGGTCGGTCACACCGGCCATCACCATCAGCAGGGCCGCCGCGCCACCGGGCGGGTGCAGGCACCGCAGCGCGAACATCGTGCCGATGGCGCCGGCCACGGCCAGCGCCGCGGCCCATTCGGTGGTGCCACCCAGGTTCATGCAGGCCACGCCAACGAGCGCAGACAGGGTGTTGCCCCCCACCACGGCCCACGGCTGCGCGAGCGGGCTCGCCGGCACGGCGAACACGAGCACGGCCGATGCCCCGAGCGGTGCCACGATCCACGCCGCCATGCCGGGGCCGCCGACAAAGTGGCCGATCAGCCCGGTGATGACGATGCCCAGGCACGCCCCGAGCGCCCCGCGCAACCGCTCCCGTCCGTCGACCTTCTGCGGGGCGGGCCAGTAGGCCTTCCACCACGGCACGGCGGCGGGCGATCGGGGAATCGGGGTGGACATGGGCACGGTCGCTGGCAGCGGGACAATCGCACATCCTAAGGCTTCGCGCAGCCCGGGCCGCAGGCCTGGGTGACCGCCACCGTGCTGTGACGCACGGGGCGGCCCCCGCCGTCAGACCCCGTTGTCCACGGCCACCAGGCCGGCCTTCGGGAGCGGCTTGAACAGCTCGTCGAAGTCCTGCGCGTTGAGCGCGGCATCGCTTGCCACCCCCGACAGCAGCATGTCGGCCAGCCCCGCCTTGCGCGCCTGGAGCTCGAGCATCTTGTCTTCCACCGTGCCGTCGGCCAGCAGCTTGTAGACGAACACCGGCTTGTCCTGCCCGATGCGGTACGCGCGGTCGATGGCCTGCTGTTCCACCGCAGGGTTCCACCACGGGTCGTACAGGATGACCGTGTCGGCCGCGGTGAGGTTCAGGCCCACGCCACCGGCCTTCAGGCTGATCAGGAACAGCGGCACGTCGCCCGTCTGGAATTCCTCGACGAGCCCCGCCCGGTCCTTCGTTTCCCCCGTCAGCAGCAGGTACGGCAGCTTCAGCCGCTGCACTTCGGCCTCGATCAGGTTGAGCATCTCGGTGAACTGCGAGAACAGCAGGATGCGCCGGCCGTCCTCCACCAGCGTGGGCAGCAGGTCGAGCAGCAGCTCCATCTTGGCCGAAGGCGCCACCTTCACGGCGGCGTCGCCACCGGTCTTGATGAGGCGCGGGTCGCAGCACACCTGGCGCAGCTTCAGCAGCGCGTCGAGCACCATGATCTGGCTGCGGGCCAGGCCCTGCTTCTCGATGGCCTCGCGCAGCTTGCTGTCCATCGTGGCGCGCACGGTTTCGTACAGGTCGGCCTGGGCGCCCGAGAGCTGCACGCGCAGGTGGGTCTCGGTCTTGTCCGGCAGTTCCTTCGCCACCTGCTGCTTGGTGCGGCGCAGGATGAAGGGGCGCACGCGCCGCGCGAGGTGGGTGGCCAGCGCCGATTCCTGGCGCTTCTCGATGGGGTTGCGGTAGTGCTCGCGGAATTCCTTCTCGTTGCCGAGCAGGCCCGGGCACACGAAGTCGATCAGGCTCCAGAGTTCGCCCATGTGGTTCTCGAGCGGCGTGCCGCTCAGGCACAGGCGGTGGCGGGCGCGCAGGCCCTTCACGCTGAGCGCCGCCTGGCTGCGCGCGTTCTTGATGCGCTGCGCCTCGTCGAGCATCAGGTAGTGCCATTCCTGGCCGGCGAGCGTGTCCACGTCGCGCACGGCGAGCGGGTAGCTCGTGATCACCACGTGCGCCTTCGGGATCTTCGAGAAGTGTTGCATGCGCTGCGGGCCGTGCAGCACCAGCGTCTTGAGCTGCGGTGTGAACTTGTGCGCCTCGGCCGCCCAGTTGCCGATCAGGCTGGTGGGCACGATGACGAGGCACGGACGGTCGAGCCGGCCCGCGTCGAGCTCACCCTGCAGCAGCGTGAGGGCCTGCAGCGTCTTGCCGAGGCCCATGTCGTCGGCGAGCACGCCGCCGAGCTGTGCGCGGCGCAGGAAGTCCATCCAGGACAGGCCGTCCTGCTGGTAGTGCCGCAGCGTGGCGTTGACGTGGGGCGACGGCTGCACCACCGGCAGGCCCTCGCCGATGCGCAGCGCCCGCACCTGCTCGATCAGCGCGGTGAAGCTCGTGGGGGCCGTGATCTTGGCACCCACGGACAGGTCGTCCATGGCGCCGAGGTCATAGCGGGACATGCGCAGCGGCGCGTCGCGTCCGTTGGCCTCGAACACCGTGCGCAGCCAGTCCATCAGCGGCGCCACGCGCTTGACGGGCACACGCAGCAGGCGCTGGCGCACCGGGCGGCCCGGCAGGACCGGCTCGTTGCCGGGCCACGGCACGAGCACGTCGCCGTCGGGGTCGCGCAGCGCGGCATCGAGCTTGAGCCAGCCGGTCTGCACCAGGCCCACGAGCAACGGCACCAGGTCGACCGGTTCACCTTCCACCGACACCTTCAGGCCCAGCGTGAACCAGTTGCCGTCGGGGGCCTCCTCCACGTCTACGGACCATTCGTCCGCGTTGTGCATCTCGTACGGGAAGTCGTCGGCGAGTTCGATGGCCCAGCCGCGGGCCTGCAGTTCGGGCAACTGCTTGGCGAGCAGCGTGGGCCACTGGTCGCGCAATTGGGGCACCAGCACCAGCGGCTGGCCTTCGAGCGCATGCGGCGTGGTGTGGGCCGCGCGGGCGCCCACCTTGGTCAGCCGGTTGTGGGCCAGCCCCGCGGCGAGGCTCCACGGCCGGAAGCCGAGTTCGTTGAACAGCACCAGCAGTGCCGCCGCCTCTTCCTTGCCCTGGCGCTGAAAGCGCACGGCGCTCGTCTGCCCCGGGTGGGCGGGGTCGGCGCGCTCGGCGAGCGTCTGCTCGGCGGCACCCGCCGGGTAGTGGTACTCGAGCGGCGCGCCGTTTTCGGGCACGTAGCGTAGGATGAACTGGGCCGAGGCCTGGCGCAGCGTGGTGTTGCGCGACGCGTTCGACCCGTAGCGGTGGTGCAGCAGCGCTTCGGAGGCCACATCCACCGCGGTGGTGAGGCGCAGCACCGGCACCAGCTGCAGCGTGCCGAGGTTCTCCACCGGGCGTTCGGCCTGGCGTGCGGCGGCGGGCGGCGGTGGCGGCGTGCCACCGAGCGGGCGCACGGCCGGCGCCAACTCGGGGTTCTTCTTGCGGCGGATCTCGCGGGCCTCGAACGCCATCAGCGCGGCGGCCACGTGGGGGCAGTTCAGCCCGACCGGGCAGGTGCAATGGCCCTGCACGCGCAGGCCCAGCCGGTCGAAGGGCAAGGTGATGCGCTGGTCGTACGCAGCCAGGCCGAGGCCCTGCATGCGCGTGAGCAGCGTGCTGCCGTGCGTGTGCATGGACAGCACGGACTGGTCAGGGTTCAAGGCCATCGCGCGCGTCAGCGTGACGCGGTCGAACTGCTGGCCAAAATCAAAGTCGGGGGGAAGAGAGAATTCGATCATGAGCAAATGGGCGGCAACCCTCGATTGTCGGGCAGGACGGAGGTACTTTTGAACTCGAATCGACGCAATCTGCTGTTTTCGCTGGCCGCGCTGCCCTGTTGGGGGGTCGCGGGGGCCATTTCGCGCCCTCCGGCGGTGCACCTGCCCCATGATTTCGGCGCCCACCCGGGCACCCGCACCGAGTGGTGGTACCTCACCGGCACCCTGTCGGCCGGCGATCGGCTGTGGGGGTTCCAGGTGACGTTTTTTCGCGCCACCACCGGCATGGCCACCAGCCACCCCAGCCGGTTTGCCCCGCGGGAGCTGGTGTTCGGCCATGCGGCACTGACCGACCTGGCTGCCGGCCGCCAGCACCACGACCAGCGGGTGGCCCGGGCCGGGTTCGGCGCCGCGGGTGCGGCCGAGGGCCGCACCGACGTCCGGCTGCGCGACTGGCGCCTGGCGCGCGACGGCCCGGTGAACGACGGCCGGTACACCGTCCGCGTGCGCAGCCCCGCGGCCGGTTTTTCCCTGGACCTGGCACTGGCCACCACCCAGCCGCCGTTGCTGCAGGGGCTGGACGGCTGGTCGCAGAAGGGCCCCGATCCGCAACACAACTCCCATTACTACAGCGAACCGCAGCTGGCCGTCACCGGCACCGTCACCCAGCGGGGGCGGGCCACCGCCATCACCGGGCGAGCCTGGCTGGACCACGAATGGAGTACCGCCCTGATGGCACCCGAGGCCCAGGGCTGGGACTGGATCGGCATGAACCTCGACGATGGCAGCGCCCTCACCGCCTTCCGCCTGCGCCGGGCGGACGGCACGGCGCTGTTCGCCGGCGGCAGCTTCCGCCGCCCGGGTGGGCCGGTGCTGATCTTTTCGTCGGACAGCGTCACGTTCACCGCCGGCCGCACGTGGCAAAGTCCGGCGTCGCAGGCCCGGTACCCCGTCGCCTGGACGGTGGACACCCCGGCCGGGCATTTCACCGTGGCCGCGCTGCTCGACGCCCAGGAACTCGACAGCCGGGCCAGCACCGGCGCCTGGTACTGGGAGGGGCTGAGCGACCTGCGCGACGCGGAGGGCCGGCGGGTGGGCCGCGGCTACCTGGAGATGACCGGTTACGCAAGCCGCCTGCAGCTGTGACCCCCGCATTTCGTGCAAATGGGCGCGGAACCGCGCGCTTATCCGCACACACACGGGTCAATCCGCGCCCACAATGGAAGGAACCCGGAATTTCCATCCATGTCGACGTTCACCCCTCCCCGCCAGTGGTCGCTGCGTGCGCAGGTGAGGTGGTCGGTGTGCCTGCTGGTCGCCACGCTGGCCGTCGGCGGAGGTGAATGGCTGGCCCGGCACGACGCCAGCCTGGCCCGCCAGGATGCCGGCAACCAGCAGCTCCAGGTGGCCCACGACATGGCCGAGCGGCTCTCGCAGGAGATGGCCGCCCGCGCCCGCGACGTGCAGCTGCTGTCGGAACTCGACGAGCTGCGCCACTTCACCGACGCCGATGCCGCCCGCAGGGCCCTCGAACGGCTCAAGGCCACGCTGAGCTCCTATGCCTGGCTCGGCATCACCGACCGCGAGGGCACCGTCCTCGCCGCCACCGACGGCGTGCTGGTGGGCCAATCCATCGCCACCCGCCCGGTGTTCCTGAACGGCATCCAGGGCCTGTGGACCGGAGACGTGCACGAGGCCGCACTGCTGGCCAAGCTGGTGCCGCACCCGCCCGGTGAATCCGTCAAGTTCGTGGACGTGGCCGCCCCACTCCGCGGCCCCGACGGCACCATCCGTGGCGCGCTGGCACTGCACCTGAGCTGGGAATGGGCCGAACAGCTCCGTCAATCGGTGCTGCGCCCGCGCGGCGCCGCGCGCGCGCCGCAACTGATGATCTTCGACGCCCGCGGCCAGATGCTGCTGCCCGCGGAAAAGGGAATCCCCAACCCCGTGCTGCAGCTGCCCCGCATCGCCGCGCTCGGCGAACGCTGGGGCGTCGAGACGTGGAGCGACGGCCAGGAGGCCCTCACCAGCGTCTCGGAAAGCCGGCCGCTTGGTGACTTCACCGGCTTCGGCTGGCGCGTGGTGGCCCGAGACACCCAGGCTGCCGCCGCCACGTCCGTGCAGGCCGCCCGGCCCGAAGCCTATGGCTGGGCACTGGGTGCCGGCGCGTTGGCCGCCCTGGTCGCTTGCTGGGTGATCGGCCGCGTGGTCGCACCGGTCGAGCAACTGGCCCGGTCGTTGCGCCCCCCGGGATCGCCCGCGCAGGGCGCGGGCCCCAGGTCCCAGCGCCGCAGCGACGTCCAGCAGATTGCCGCCGCCGTCACCCGGCTGCAGGCCACGGTGAAGGAGCGCGATGATTCCATGGGCCAGCTGGCCGACAAGGCCCGCCGCGACCCCCTGACCGGCGTGTGGAACCGGGGTTACCTGCCCGAGATGACGGAGTCCCTGCGCGTCGCACTGGCCGACGGGACGTACGAGGCCTGCGTGCTGTGCGTGGACCTCGATGGCTTCAAGGAGGTCAACGACCGCTACGGCCACGCCGCCGGCGACGAGGTGCTCGTGCAGGTGGCGCGCCGCCTGCGCCAGGCCGCGCGCGCAGGCGACCCTGTGTTCCGCCTCGGCGGCGACGAGTTCATGCTGCTGCTGACCTGCCCGCTCGGCGAGGCCGCCGGCCTGGCCCGCAGCATCGCCGCCCGCGTGCTCGCCGAACTGCAGCGCCCCATGAGCTACCGCACGCTGAGCAACCTGCGCATCAGCGCGAGCGTGGGCGGCGCGGTGTGGTCCAACCCCGCCGAGCCCCTCGCCGACACCATGGCCCACGCCGACGAAGCCTTGCACGCGGCCAAGCACAGTGGCCGCGGCATGTTCCGGCTGTATGCCGGCATGCCCGCCGCGGCGGCGCAGGGCACACCGCCGCGCCTGCAGGCCTGAGAGGCTGACAGGCTCACAACCGCAGGAACCGCCCCCGGGCCGCCTGCGTGATCGCCACCACGCACGGGTGCGTGATGCGCCGCTCGACCGAGATCGCGTAGAACTCCTCCACCAGTTCCTCGGTGCGGCCCACCACCTGCACGCCGTACTGCTCGCAGGTTTCCTCCTCCAGCACACGCGGCGACATGAACACGCCTCGTCCTTCCCGGCCGAAGGCCTTCATCAGGGCCGCGTCGTCGAATTCACCGATGGCGCGCGGGTGCACCTGCTGCTGCGTGAGCCACAACTCGAGCCGCTGCCGCATGGCCGAGGCCGAGCCCTGGATCAGCATGGGCGCACCGTCGAGGTTGTGCGGAAACGTGCCCTTGAGCGTGCGCTTGAGTGCCGGCGACGCAAAGAAGCTCATGGCCGTGGTGCCGAGCGCGTGGTTGAACGCCTTCACGCTCAGCTGCTTGCTCATGGGCTCGTCGGCGATGACCAGGTCGATGCGGTGCACGGCCATCTGGGCCAGCAGGTCCTCGAACTTGCCTTCGGTGCAGATGAGCCGCACCGTCTCGGGCAGCCCGAGCGCCGGCTCCAGCAGCCGGTACGCGATGGACTTGGGCACCGAATCCGCGATGCCGACGCGGAAATCCACGACGTGTTCTCCTTCGGTGGCGGCGCCGATGGCCGCCTCCATCTCGGTCGACAACGCGAAGATCTGGTCGGCATACCCGAGTGCCACCCGCCCCTGTTCGGTGAGTTCGAGCCGGCGGCCGCTCTTGCGGAAGAGACGGCAACCGAGGCGGTCCTCGAGCAGCTTGATCTGGCCCGAGAGCGTCTGCGGGCTGATGTGCAGCTGTTCGCCGGCCCGCACGATGCCGCCGGCCTTGGCGGTGGCCCAGAAGTAGTGCAGGTGCTTGAAGTTCACGGGCGGAAGTCGATACTGCGGTTTTTCCGCAGCATCTGGCTGAAAAGCTCGAATTTACGCGAAACGTCGCACTCGGTACATTGCCCCCTATTCAAGACTGACGAGGCCACGCCATGGAATTCCTGCTCGACCCCAACATCTGGATTGCCTTCGGCATGCTCACCGCCCTCGAGATCGTGCTCGGGGTGGACAACATCATCTTCATCTCCATCCTCGTGGGCCGCCTGCCGCCCGAGCAGCGCGACTTCGCACGCCGCCTGGGCCTCGGGTTCGCGATGGTCTCGCGCCTCGCGCTGCTGTTCTCGCTCAGCTGGGTGATGGGCCTTACCGCCGACCTGTTCACGGTGGCCGGCCAGGGCATCAGCGGACGCGACCTGGTGCTGCTGCTGGGTGGCCTCTTCCTGCTCTACAAGGCGTCGCACGAGATCTTCGTCGAGGTGGAAGCCCGCGAACAGGACGGCCCGCCGGCCACGTCCCCCGAAGCGGCCGCCGCCGCGCGCCGCGGCATGGTCTGGGGCATCGTGGGCCAGATCGCCGTGATCGACATCGTGTTCTCGCTCGACTCGGTCATCACCGCGGTGGGCATGGTGGACCAGATCGGCGTGATGGTTGCCGCCGTCGTCACCTCCGTGGCGGTCATGCTGTTCGCGGCCAAGCCCATCGGGGATTTCGTCGACAGCCACCCGTCGGTCAAGGTGCTGGCCCTCGCCTTCCTCGTGATGGTGGGCATGGCGCTCACCGCGGAAGCGTTCGATGCCCACGTGCCGAAGGGCTACATCTACGCAGCCATGGCGTTCTCGCTCGCGGTGGAGGCCCTCAACATCCGCGCGCGGAAGAAGCGCATGCTCCTTGCGGCGAACTGAATACCTCGCCTTTTCCCGAAGTATTCCTGCTGAAAATTCGCATTTACGCGAAGTGTTGGGCCACCCAGAATGGCCCATCGCTTCCCTTCTTTGAAAGGACCCCAGATGAACCAGTCCCTGCAAACCGCCTACGGTTTCCCGACCTCCTCGGAAACACGCAACCGCGTGCTCCGCAACACCTACTGGCTGCTCGCGCTGTCGATGGTTCCCACCGTGCTCGGCGCGTGGATCGGCCTTGTCACCGGCGTGGGCGCCGCCCTGTCCGGTGGCTTGGGCGCCATCGTGTTCCTCGCAGGCGCGTTCGGCTTCATGTTCGCCATCGAAAAGACCAAGCACTCCTCCGCGGGTGTGGCACTGCTGCTCGCGTTCACGTTCTTCATGGGCGTGATGCTGTCGCGCATGGTGGGCGTGGTGCTGGGCATGGCCAACGGTGCCGGCCTGATCATGATGGCCTTTGCCGGCACGGGCGCCATCTTCTTCGGGATGGCCACGCTATCGTCGGTGATCAAGCGCGACCTGTCCGCGATGGGCAAGTGGCTCTTCATCGGCGCCATCCTGCTGCTGGTGGCGGGCATCGCCAACATCTTCCTGCAGTCGAGCGCGCTGATGATCACGCTCGCCGTGCTGGCCATCGGCATCTTCTCGGCCTTCATCCTGCACGACCTCAAGCGTGTGCAGGACGGCCTTGAAACCAACTACATCAGCGCCACGTTGGGGGTGTACCTGAGCCTCTACAACGTGTTCCAGTCGCTGCTGATGCTGTTCGGCCTGGGTGGCAGCCGCGACGAGTGACCTCGTCCTGAAACCCGCAAGCGGGGCCTTCGGGCCCCGCTTTTTCGTTCCTGTGTCGTGAAGGAGAATGTTCCCCCATGCACTCCCCTTCCGGGCGCCCGCTGTCAGACGTGCTGTTCGAGATCGCCTCCGACACCACGCGCCCCCGCATCTCCATCGGCCAGCTGCTTCGCGCACTGGACGACCGGGCACTCGCGGCCCTGCTGCTGATCTTCGCGCTGCCCAACGCCATCCCGATGCCCCCGGGCACGTCGTCCGTGCTCGGCACCCCGCTTGTCTTCCTGACGGCGCAGCTCGCGCTCGGGCTGTCGCCCTGGCTGCCCCAGTTCATCGCCAAGCGGTCGGTGGCCCGCACCGATTTCGCCGCCATCGTGGTGCGCCTCGCACCCTGGCTCGCCCGCGCCGAGAGGCTGCTCAAGCCCCGGCTGCTGTGGATCACGTCGCCCGTGGGTGAGCGCGTGATCGGCCTCGTGTGCCTGCTGCTCGCGGTGATCCTGGTGCTCCCCATCCCGTTCGGCAACATGCTGCCGGCCGCTGCCATCAGCCTGATGGCACTCGGCGTGCTGGAACGCGACGGGGTGTGGGTGATCGCCGGGCTGGCCACCACCGTGGCGGCCATCGCGCTGGTGGCCGGGGTGCTGGCCGGCATGCTCAAGGCGGCAATGCTGGTGATCGCCCACCTGTTCTGACTCTCGCGGGGTTCAGTCCACCAGTTCGGGGCGGTGCACCGCCCCTCCCAGGGCCGGCGGCCGCTTCACGCGGGCCATCTCGGACGCGATTTCACCGATGCGGCGAAGGGCCTCGCGCTGGGCGTTGTCCCAGCGGCCGCCCACGCCGAGGCGGATGCAGTGGCGGTAGCGGTCGGTGGCGCTGAACATGGTGCCCGGCGCGAACACGATGCACTCGGCCAGGCACCTGCGGAACAGCTCGAACGAATCCACGTCGGACGGCAATTCGACCCACAGGATGAACCCGCCCGGCGGGTCGGTGACACGGGTGCCCGGCGGGAAACTCTGCGCGATGATGCCGCGCGCATCGTCCACCCGCACCGCCACGGTGGCGCGCAGCTGGCGATAGCTGGCCTCGGTGCCTGGCTGCGTGAGCAAGTCGGCCATGGCCAGCTCCAGCACCGCCGTCTGCGCCCCGCTGGTGGCCGCCTTCAGTGCCGCCACCTTGGCGCCCCACCGGCCCGCCTCCACCCAGCCCAGGCGGATGCCGGGGGCCACGGTCTTCGAAAACGACCCGCACATCATCACGTGCCCGGTGGTGTCGAACGACTTGACGGCACGGCGCATGTCGTCGTGTTCGGCCAGGTCGTTGTAGAGCACGTCCTCGATCAGTGGCACGTTGTGCCGCGACATCATGGCGGCCAGGCGCGCCCGGTCGTCGAGCGACAGCGTGGCGCCCATGGGGTTCGACAGCGTGGGCACGATCAGCACGGCCTTCACCGGCTGGGTGTCGAGCGCGAGCTGCAAGGCGTCGAGCGACACGCCGGTGCGCGGGTGCGTGGGGATCTCGAGCGCCCGCAGGTGCAGGCTCTCGAGGATGGTCAGGAACCCGAAGTACGTGGGCGACTCGAGCGCGACGATGTCGCCCGGCTGGGTGACGGCACGCAGACACAGCGTGATGGCCTCGATGCAGCCGTTCGTGACCACCACGTCCCGGGCATCGAGCTGGCAGCCCATGCGCAGCCCATGTCGCGCGATGGCGCGGCGCAGCGATTCCTCACCCACCCCCAGCGGGTAGTTGCACAGGCTCTGGCGGTTGCGCTGCGTGGCACGGCTGACAGCGCGGCGCACGCGGTCCTGCGAGAACAGTTCGGCGCTGGGGCACGCGGCGCCGAACGAGATGTAGCGTGGATCGGTGGCCAGGCGCATGACCTGGGTGGTGAGCGAACTGACATCCACCGGCATCGACGCGGCCGGCGGGCGGGAGGTTTCGGGTTGCGGGAGGCCCGGCGGGCGGGCGGACACGAAGTAGCCGGAGCGGGGGCGTGCCTCGATCAGGTGCGCATCTTCCAGCGACCGGTAGGCCTGGATCACCGTGGACAGCGACACCCCCTCCTGCCGCGCCATCTCGCGCACCGAGGGCACGCGCTCGCCCGCGGCGAGCGTGCCGGCGCGGATCGCGTTGGCGATCGTCTGGGCGAGTTGGAGATAAAGCGCACCATCGGACGTCATGCGTCCATTCTGTACTGACCCACGATGGGTTGACCAGTACAGAATGGCCCGAAGCCGACCAACACAGCCCCCGAAACGGGCGCCACTGTACTTGTCCAGGTCACGGGCCCTGTGTCTGGCGGCCGTTGGAACCGCGGCATAAGGTTGGGGCCATGAACACCCTGACCTTCTCCGCCTCCGCCGCCCCGGCTTCGGCTTCGCCCGTGCCGGCCGTTCCTGCCCATGCCCCGTTCCGCATCGCGGCCGGCGCGGTGCTGGCGCTGCGCCATGGCCGCGGCCTGAGGGTCGAGGTGATGGAGGGCCGGCTGTGGATCACCGCGGCCGGCGACACGCAGGACCACTTCGTGGGCCCGGGTGGCCGGCACGCGCTGGGCCAGGCCCACGCAGTGGTGATCGAAAACGTGGGATCGGGGACGGCACTGCTGCGCCTGGTCCCCGGCACCTGACCGCGGGGCCTCTCAGTGCGCGCCGCCCACGTCGGCGGCGGCACTACCCCTCGCGGGCCGCGTGGTCCACACCATGCCGATGAGCAACACGAACAGCACGGCCGACACGTAGAACACGTCGGTGGCGGCCATCGTGTAGGCCTGCTGGTCCACGAGGCGGTTGATCGTGGCCAGGGCCTGGTCGTTCGAGTAGCCGGCGGCACCCAGCTGGCCCAGCACGGCGGTGGCCGCATCGTTGGTGCGGTTCACCGACTCGGCGAGGTGCGCGTGGTGCATCACCGCGCGGTTTTCCCAGGCCGTGGTGAAGATCGACGTGCCCATCGCCCCCGCCGTGATGCGCACGAAGTTGCTGAGGCCCGCCGCGGCAGGCATGCGGTCGGGCGTGAGCCCCGAGAACACGATGGCCTGCAGCGGAATGAAAAAGAACGCCATGGCCGCGCCCTGCAGCAAGGTGGGCACCAGGATCGTCATCAGGTCGGCCTGCGCGTTGAACTGCGAGCGCATCCACAGCACGATCGCGAACCCCACGAAGGCCACCGTGGACAGGCGCCGCGGGTCGATGCGGCCCACGTTCTTGCCCACCCACGGCGACAGCACGATGGCGAGCAGCCCCACCGGCGCGAGCGCGATGCCAGCCCACGTGGCGGTGTAGCCCATGTACTGCTGCAACCACAGCGGCATCAGCACCACGTTGCCGAAAAAGAGGCCGTAGGCCACGGCGAGCGACACGGTGCCCAGCGTGAAGTTGCGGCCCTTGAAGAGGCGCAGGTCCACGATCGGGTTCTTCTCGGTCAGCTCCCACGCGAGGAAGACGAGGAACCCCACCACCGCCACGACGGCCAGCGTGATGATCTCGCCCGACTCGAACCAGTCGAGTTCCTTGCCCTTGTCGATCATGATCTGCAGCGCGCCCACCCACAGCACCAGCAGGCCAAGGCCCACGTAGTCGAGCGGCACCCGCTTCGGGCCGGCGTCGCGCTTGCGGTAGATCGACCACGCGGCGGCGGCGGCGGCCAGGCCCACCGGGATGTTGATGTAGAAGATCCACGGCCACGAGATGTTGTCGGTGATCCAGCCGCCGAGCAGCGGTCCCACCACCGGCGCCACCAGCACCGTCATGGCCCACATCGCCATCGCCATGCCCGCCATGGCGGGCGGGTAGCTCGACAGCAGCAGCGTCTGTGACAGCGGGATCATGGGACCGGCCACCAGCCCCTGCAGCACGCGAAAGGCGATCAGCATGCCGATGTTGGGCGCCAGGCCGCACAGCCACGACGAGATCACGAACAGCAGGATGCTCGCGATGAACAGGCGCACCTGCCCGAAACGCTGGGTCAACCAGCCGGTGAGCGGCACCGAGATGGCGTTGGCCACGCCGAACGACGTGATGACCCAGGTGCCCTGGGCCGGGCTCACACCCATGTCGCCCGAGATGGCGGGGATCGACACGTTGGCGATCGAGCTGTCCAGCACGTTCATGAAGGTGGCCAGCGACAGCGCGATGGTGCCCATCACGAGCTGGCTGCCGGTCAGCGGCGGGAACGCGCCGGGCGGCTTGGCGATGGAGGTCGACATGGTGTGACGCTCCCGCCGGTCACTTCGCGAGCGCGAGGCTCGCGGACACCGGCGCGGCCGCCCCGATTTGCAGCGGCGCCGAGGCCTTCACGGGCCGGCCCAGGTTGGTGGCGACGATGCGGTTCACCTCGGATTCGGCCTGCTGGTCGGTCACATCGAACACGGCCGTCTGCGCCACGGCGGCGCGGCGCGGTGCGTCGGCCAGGGTCTTGCCGCTGGTGTCGCTGATGTCGACCTTGGCCTCCATCGACAGGCCCACGCGCAGCGGGTGGCCGGCGAGTTCGCGCGGGTCCATCGACACACGCACCGGCACACGCTGCACCACCTTGATCCAGTTGCCGGTGGCGTTCTGCGCCGGCAGCAGCGCAAACGCCGCTCCGGTGCCAGCGCCGAGGCCCTCGACCTTGCCGTGGTACTCGACCTTCTTGCCGTACACATCGGCCTTCAGCGTCACCGGCTGGCCGATGCGCAGGCTCTGCAGCTGGCTTTCCTTGAAGTTGGCGTCGACCCACACCTGGTCGAGCGCGATGACCGACATCAGCGGCGCGCCGGCCTGCACACGCTGGCCCACCTGCACGCTGCGTTTGGCGATGTAGCCGTCCACCGGTGCCGGCAGGTCCGCGCGCTTGAGGGCCAGGTAGGCCTCGCGCACGCGTGCCGACGCGCGCTGCACGTTCGGATGTTGTTCCACCGACGTGTTGTCGGTGAGGGACTGGTTCGACATCAGCTGCTCACGCGCGGCCACCACCCCCGACCTGGCGGCTGCCACCGCACTGCGTGCGGCAGACAGCTGGGCATTGGCGTGGTTGAATTCCTCCTTGCCCACGGCCCCCGTGGCCACGAGCGGGGTGCGGCGGCTCACGTCGTCCTGCGCACGGACCAGCTCGCTCTCGGCACGGGCCAGGTCGGCCTCGCGCAGCGCGATCTGGGCCTTCAGCGTGGCGTTGTTCGCAAACAGGGTGCGCACTTCGCGGACGGTCTGGGCCAGTTGCGCCTCGGCCTGGTCGAGTGCCACGCGGGCGTCCGCCGGGTCGAGCCTGACGAGCGGCTGGCCGGCCTTCACGAAGTCGGTGTCGTCCGCGTTGATGGCCAGCACGGTGCCGCCCACCTGCGGGGTCAGCTGCACCACGTTGCCTTGCACGTAGGCGTTGTCGGTGGTCTCGAAATGGTTCAGCACGAGCGCGTAGTAGGCGCCGTAGGCGGCGCCGATCACGACGACGGCCGCGGCGATGGCCGTCAGCGCCTTCTTGCGGGCGGGGTTGGTGGCGGGGGCTGCGGTGGTTTGCGGGGCGTTCATGGCGGGTACTCCGGGGCGGCGGTGTGAGAGGGTTCAGCGGGCGGCGTAGCCGCCACCGAGGGCACGGGCGAGCGACACCTGGGTGTCGAGCGCACGGGCCTGCAGGTCGGCGGCCGAGCGGCGCTGCGCGAGCACGTTCGATTCCGCGGTGAGCACCGTGATGTAGGTGCCCAGGCCGGCCTTGTAGCGTTGCGTGGCCAGGTCGTAGGCCGATTCGGCGGCCGTTCCGGCCTGGCGCTGCTCGCGCTGCTGGCGTTCGATCGACTGGATGGAGGTCAGCTGGTCGGCCACGTCGCGCACGGCGTCGATCACCGCCGCGTTGTAGGTTTCCACCGCGGCATCCACGTCGGCCGTCTTGCCGCGCAGGTTGGCGCGCAGCCGGGCCGTGTCGAAGATGGGCAGGTGGATGGCCGGGCCGATGCCGTACTGCTGGCTGCCGCTCTTGAGCAGGCGGTCGAGGCCGATGCTGGAGAAGCCGGCGAAACCGGTGAGGCTCACGTTGGGGTAGAACTGGGCCTTCGCGGACCGGGTGTCCTGCGACGCCGCCTCGACGCGCCAGCGGGCCGCGCTCACGTCCGCCCGGCGGGCCAGCAGGTCCACCGGCAATGTGTCGGGCAGCGCCAGTGCGTGCACCTGCTGCAGGCGCGGCGTGAGGCCGTCGAGCGCCGACGGGGCCTGCGCCGTGAGGGCGGCAAGTGCGTGGCGCGTGATCGCCATCTGTTCGTCGAAGGCCTCCAGCTGCTGCCGGGTCTCTGGCAGCGCGCCCTCGCCCTGGCGCAGCTCCACCTGCGTGTCCAGGCCGGCGGCCACGCGCTGGCGGATCAGCGAGAGCATCTCGTCGCGCTGGGCCAGCGCCCGTGCGGCCACGTCGCGCTGCTCGGCCAGGCGGGCGAGTTGCAGGTAGGTGCGGCTCACCTGGCTCGCGAGCAGCACACGGGCCGCAGCGATGTCGGCCTCCGACGCGCGCTGCGCGCCCACGGCGGCCTCGATGGCCGCGCGGTTGCGCCCGAAGAAGTCGAATTCGTAGGACGCCTTGACCTGCAGCGTGCCGCTGTCCTCGATGGCGCCGGCCAGCGGCTTCGGGATCATGCCGTTCTCGGTGTAGCGCTGGCGGGAGGCTTCGAGCGACAGGTCACCCTGGATGCCGTCGTTGGCACGCGACCCGTCCACCGATGCGGCGGCACGGTCGAGCCGGGCCTGGGCCACCTTCAGCGTGGGGCTGCCGGCCAGCGCCTGCTGGACCAGGCCGTCGAGCGTGCTGTCGCCGAAGCCCGACCACCAGGCTTCGGGCACGGCCGGCGCGGCGGTGTCCGCCGGAACGAGGCCGGCACGCGCCGGCTCGATCGCGGTGGCACGGGGCTCGATGCCGGCGTAGCTCGCGCAGCCGGCCAACGTGAGCACCAGCGTGGACGCCAGTGCCGCAACCAATGCGGAGACGACCAGCCAGCCGGCGTGGCGCGGCACGGCGGGCGAAGGCTCTCGGGAAGTGGAAAGTGCGTTCATGTTGAACATCCTGGAGAAACTTGACAAGGCTTTAATTGCCTAGGCATTCATTTGGGCGGAAAAAGCGGCGGCACTGCGGCTCGGCGGTCTCAAGGTTCCTGGCGGAATGCTTCGCCGTTGTCGAGCATCCGGTGCAGGTAGCCCTTCAGGGCAAGCCATTCGCTCTTCGAAAAACCGGCGAGGTGGTAGTTCATGACCTCGCTGAGGGCGCGCGGAATGTGCTGGGCAACCTGCTCGCCTTCAGGCGTGAGTTCCACGTTGACCACGCGGCGATCGGTGGCGGAACGGATGCGGCGGCAAAGCCCCTTGGCCTCGAGCCGATCGAGCAGGCGCGTGGTGGCGCCGGGATCCATCTCCAACTCGCGGGCCAGTTCGGCCACCGTGGACGCCTTGCCGAGCAGCAGCTTCAACAGGGGCTGCCACTGCGCGTGGGTGATGCCATGCGGCTCGAGGCGCCGGCCGGTTTCCTGGACCATGCTCAACAGCACGCGGCGCATCATGAACCCGACGCTCGCCTCGGCAGCGTAGGTGTCGGCGTGATAGAAGTCGGCGGGAACGGTTGAGCGTGGCATGGGGCCAACTTTAGATGCCTAGGCAATCATTGTCAAGGCTTGCAATGCAAAATGCGCCCGCCCCGACTCGGCCCCTGCCCGGATGGCTACACTGCCGCATGACCGCCGTGCCCGCCCCCGAAAACGTGACTTCCGCCGTCCCCGCCCCCGCCCAACCCGCCAGGAACGTGCGCTCGCTGAGCGGCCTCGGCCCCTTCCTGCGCCCGTACCGCGGGCGCATCATGCTCGCCGCGCTGTTCCTCGTGCTCGCCGCGGCCACCACCCTGGTGTTCCCGGTGGCGCTCAAGTCCCTGATCGACCAGGGCCTGGTTTCGGCCGACCCCGGCCAGCGCGTGCTGGCGCTGCGCGGTCATTTCGTCGCCCTCTTCGCGGTGGGCGCCGCGCTGGGCCTGTTCTCCGCCGCGCGCTTCTACATGGTCTCGTGGCTGGGCGAGCGCGTCACGGCCGATCTGCGCAACGCGGTGTACAGCCACGTCGTGCGCCAGAGCCCGGAGTTCTTCGAGACCACGCAGACCGGCGAGGTGCTTTCGCGCCTGACCACCGACACCACGCTCGTGCAGACGGTGGTGGGGTCGAGCCTCAGCATGGGCCTGCGCAACAGTGTGATGGGCATCGGGGCCATGGGCATGCTGATCGTCACCAACCCGCTCGTGATGACCCAGGTGCTCGGGCTTCTCGTGCTGGTGGTGCTGCCGTCGCTGTACTTCGGCCGGCGCGTGCGCAAGCTGTCCCGCGCCAGCCAGGACCGCGTGGCCGACGCCAGCGCCATCGCGGCCGAGGTGCTCAACGCCGTGCCGGTGGTGCAGAGCTACACCGCGGAACACCGCGAAGCCACCCGCTTCATCGGCGCCACCGAAAACGGGTTTGCCACCGCCATCCGCCGCACCCGCGTGCGTTCGGGGCTGGTGGCCTTCATCATCACCGCCACGTTCGGCGCGTTGCTGTGGGGCCTGTACCAGGGCACGCAGGCCGTGATCGCGGGCGACATCAGCGCCGGCCACCTGGGCCAGACGGTGGTGTACGTGGTGATCCTCGTCAGCTCGGTGGCGGTGCTGGCCGAGGTGTACGGTGACCTGCTCCGCGCCGCCGGCGCCACCGAGCGCCTGATGGAACTGCTCGCCACGCGCTCGCCCATCCTGTCGCCCGCACACCCCGCCGCATTGCCGCCCACGCAGGGTGGCTCCACGGTGCTGTTCGACCATGTGGAGTTCCGCTACCCGTCGCGTCCGCGCCAGCTGGCTCTCGCCGACTTCACGCTGCATGTGCGCGCGGGCGAAACCGTGGCCCTCGTGGGGCCGAGCGGTGCGGGAAAAAGCACCGTGCTGCAGCTGCTGCTGCGCTTCTATGACACGGCGCACGGTTCGGTGTCGGTGGACGGTGTGTCCGTGCGCGACACGGCGCTCGACGCGTTGCGCGACCGCATCGGCATCGTGCCGCAGGACAGCGTCATCTTCTCGGCCGACGCGATGGAAAACATCCGCTACGGCCGCCCCGACGCCGCCGACGACGAGGTCATCGCGGCCGCCCGCGCGGCCTTCGCCGACGACTTCATCACCGCGTTGCCCGAAGGCTACAAGACCTTCCTCGGCGAGCGTGGCGTGCGCCTGTCGGGCGGACAGCGCCAGCGCATCAGCATCGCCCGCGCCATGCTGAAGAACCCGCCGCTGCTGCTGCTGGACGAGGCCACCAGCGCACTCGACGCCGAAAGCGAACGCATGGTGCAGGCTGCGCTGGAGCGGGCCATGAAGGACCGCACCACGATCGTCATCGCCCACCGCCTGGCCACCGTGCAGCGGGCCGACCGCATCGTGGTGATGGAACACGGGCGCATCGTCGAGACCGGCACCCACACGGAACTTGCCGCAGCGGGCGGGCTCTATGCGAGGCTGGCGGCGTTGCAGTTCGACGTCTGACCCACGTAGGCGCCGCCCCACACCCGACGTTAGAGTCGTCCGACAGACGCGCAGTCACCCTTCGCCACACACTGCGCATACAAGCATTCCTGCAGGAGATCAAAATGATGAACAAGACCCTTCCCTTCCGCGCCACCGTCCTCGGCCTCAGCGCCGCCGCCCTGCTGTTGGCCGGCTGCGAAAACATGAGCGAACGCCAGAAGGGCACGGCCACCGGCGCCGGCATCGGTGCCGTGGGCGGCGCGGTGATCAGCGCGGCCACCGGCGGCAAGGCCGGCACCGGCGCGGCCATCGGCGGCGCGGTGGGTGCCATCGCCGGCAACCTGTGGTCCAAGCGCCAGGAAGACCGCCGCAAGCAGATGGAACAGGCCACCCAGGGCACGGGTGTCGACGTCACCCGCACCGACGACAACCAGCTCAAGCTGAACGTGCCGAACGATGTGTCGTTCAACACCGGCAGCGCCGCCATCCAGCCGCAGCTGCGCGGCGTGCTCGACAGCTTCGCCAACAGCCTGCACGGCGACCAGAAGGCCGAGGTCACCATCATCGGCCACACCGACAGCACCGGCAGCGACGCCATCAACAACCCGTTGTCGCTCGAACGCGCCCAGAGCGTGCGCGATTACCTGAGCGCCCGTGGCGTGTCGGCCTCGCGCATCCACACCGCCGGCCGCGGCGACCGCGAACCGGTGGCCAGCAATGCGACCGACTCGGGCCGCGCGCAGAACCGGCGCGTGGAAATCTTCATCCGCGAACCGGCCTGACCTCGCCCGATCCCCTCGAAAGGCGCCTCCCGGCGCCTTTTTTTATAATCGCGGATTCCACCGCCGAAAGCCCCCCGTGACCCGACCCGTCCGCACCCAGTACGAAGACTTCATGCGCCACGTGGCCGAACACGGTGTCGAGAAGGGTGACCGCACCGGCACCGGCACGCGCAGCGTGTTCGGCCACCAGATGCGGTTCGACCTGAACGAGGGCTTCCCGCTGGTCACCACGAAAAAGGTGCACTTGAAGTCCATCGTGCTGGAACTGCTGTGGTTCCTGCGCGGCGACGGCAACGCACGCTGGCTGCAGGAACGCGGGGTCACCATCTGGGACGAATGGGCCGCCGAAAACGGCGACCTGGGCCCGGTCTACGGCGTGCAGTGGCGCTCCTGGCCCACGCCGGACGGCGGCCACATCGACCAGATCGCCGACGTCATCCGCACGCTGAAGACCAACCCCGATTCCCGCCGCATCATCGTGAGCGCGTGGAACGTGGCCGACCTCTCGAAGATGGCGCTGATGCCCTGCCACGCCTTCTTCCAGTTCTACGTGGCCGACGGCCGCCTGAGCTGCCAGCTGTACCAGCGCAGCGCCGACATCTTCCTCGGCGTGCCCTTCAACATCGCCAGCTACGCATTGCTGACCCACATGGTGGCGCAGCAGTGCGACCTGCAGGTGGGCGACTTCATCTGGACCGGCGGCGACTGCCACATCTACAGCAACCACGCCGAACAGGTGGCGCTGCAGCTGTCGCGCACGCCGCACCCCTACCCCACGCTGCGCATCAAGCGCCGCCCCGACTCGATCTTCGACTACGAGTACGAGGACTTCGAAGTGGTGGGGTACGAACACCATCCGGCCATCAAGGCGCCTGTGGCGGTGTGAGGTGATGCGCGACCGGGGGGAAGCGCCCTGGCGTCACGATGTGCAGCAACAGCCTGGGTCAAGCAGGACTCGGTATCGACGCGCCGTCATAGAAGGCCCACCCCGGACTGGCGTTGCGCTTCTTTGCCGCGTACATCGCCTCATCTGCGTTGCTGATCAGTTGCGACGCGGACGTTCCGTGCTCGGGATAGAGCGATATCCCGATGCTCGGCCTGACAGCAATCTGCACGCCTTCGAAGACCACGGGCAAGGCGAGCGTTTCCAGAAGCGCCGAAGCGATTCGCTCGATGTTGGCGTGCCCCTTCGGGTTGATGAGCACATACAGGAACTCGTCGCCGCCCGTGCGGCACACGGTGTCTTCCATGCGGCTGTGTTCGAGAAGGCGGGCGGCGACCTGCTTCAGCACCTCGTCGCCGGCCGCGTGTCCGTGGGTGTCATTGATGTTCTTGAACTTATCCAAGTCGAAGAACATCACCGCGAGTCCGAAGCCTTGGCGTGCCGCCACGGCGATGTCATGGCTCAGTCGTGAATTGAAGTATTCGCGGTTCGGCAAGCCCGTCGCCGAATCGTGCCGCGCGGCAAGAAGCGCATTCTGTTCGCTCGCCTCCGCAGTTGCCAATGCCGACTGGGTATCGCTCAGCGCTTCCCGGGCGGCGGCCAACGCATCCTCCGTGTGCGCCAGGGCCGCGACGCCCTGCGCCAGCGTTGCATTGACGGAATGAAGGTCATCGGCGCACTCCTGGACCTTGTCTTCGACGTCCTTGCCGGCCTTCAATGCAACATGCGTCGCGACTTCGGCGTCTCCGCCAGCAATCTTCGCTTCCAGCACCGCGCTGGCCGAGGCAAGGTCGCTCGCGGCACCTTCAACCCGAACCTTGACGTCCTTGTTCTCCTCCAGCGCAGCAGCAAGCCTCGGCACGCTGGTGGGTGTCTTTTTCGTCGGCGGCTTGTCGTTTGTCATGGCTGACTTCCGGAGTTCATGGCCACCCCAGGGTGCGCCCCGCAACACCGTGCCAGCGTCGGACAAACGCGCGCCTGCGACGCGTCGACGCGGTGCATCACTGTAGGCATGCAGGAGGTGGCCTGCGCCAACGACGGTACGCGGCACCGCGCGTACCAGGCTTCGGTTCAGAGGCTGCGCAGCGGTAGATCGCGAACACGCTTGCCGCTCGCCGCGAAGATCGCATTGACCAGCGCCGGCGCCACCGGCGGCGTCGGCGGTTCTCCGACGCCGCCAGGCGGCAGCTTCGGGTCGCCGCCGACCAGATGCGTGCGGATCAGGCGCGGCGATTGCGCATAGCGCAGCACCTCGTAGTCGTGGAAGTTGCTTTGCTTGACGCGGCCCGCCTCGAACGAGATCTCGCCGGTGAAGGCCAGCGACAGGCCCATGACCGCCGCACCTTCCATCTGCGCCCTGATCCGCTCCGGGTTGACCTGCGGGCCGCAGTCCAGCGCCATGTCAACGCTCACGACCTTGACTTGCCCCTTGGCATCCACCGCCACTTCCACCACCGTCGCCGCGTACGAGACGAAGCTGTACGCAAACGCCAGGCCCAGCCCGTGCCCCTTGGGCAGCTTTCGGCCCCAGCGCGCGCCGCGGGCCGCAGCCTCGACGACGGCACGCATGCGGCCCGTGTCGATCGGATACGCGACGGGCGACTCGCTGTAGTTGAACGGATCGGAGAGTGCGCCCGGGTCGATCTTGCGCGGCGGACCGATCAGCGCCAGCGCGTACTGCAGCGGGTCCTGCTTCGCATGGTGGGCCAACTCGTCGATGAAACACTGCGTGGCAAACACATGCGGGATATTGGCCACCGAGCGGAACCAGCCGATGCGGGCATGCGCCGCCACCTCGGCCCGCTCGATGCGCACATGAGGCACGGCGAAAGGCATGTTGGTGGCCGACATGCCGGTCTCGAATGGCGCGGCGGCCTTGGCCCCTGGGGCAAACAGCGAGGTGATGGTCGGTGCGGCCGTGCGGTGCAGCCAGGCCAACGGCAGGCCGTTGTCGCCGACGGCGGCTTCCAGCCGATCCAGGGACACGGCGTGGTAGTAGCCATGGTGGATGTCGTCGTCGCGCGACCAGACCAGCTTCACCGGCGTGCCTGGCATCGCTTTGGCCACCAGTGCCGCCTCGGCCACGTAGTCCGGCTTGGATTTGCGGCCAAAGCCGCCGCCCAGCAACAGCACGTTCACCTTCACCTGTTCCGGCTTCAGGCCCAGGGCTGCCGCCACGACAGACTGCGCCGCCGGGGGATTCTGGGTCGAGGTCCAGATCTCGCAGCCCTGGTCGTTGACGAGTGCCGTGGCCACCGGCGGCTCCATCGTGGCGTGTGCCAGGTGCGGCACGAAGTATTCCGCGCTGTGACGACGGCCAAGAGGCGCATCGGCAATGGCCTTGGTGGCATCGCCATCGTTGCGCACCACGGTGCCAGCCTGCTTGACAGCGGCCGACTGTGCCTGGCGGAAGGCGACCGATTCGTAGCTGGCGTTGGGGCCGTCGTCCCACTCGATCTTCAGCGCCGCACGCCCCTGCATCGCGGCCCAGGTGTTGCGAGCCACCACGGCGACACCGCCCAGGGGCTGGAAGGCTGGCGGGCCTTGGAAGGCCGGGATCTCGACCACCTTCAGAACGCCGGCGACCTTCAAGGCATCGCTGCTGTCCAGCGTGCGCAGCTTGCCGCCCACGACCGGAGGCCGGGCGACGACGGCATAGACCATGCCCGGCAGCCGGGCATCCATGCCGAACATCGCCTGTCCACGGACGATGGCGTCCATGTCGGCGCCGCCGATGCGGCCTTTGCCGATGTACTTCCATTGCTCGGGCGTCTTCAGGCGCAGCGCATCGGCCGAGGGAACGGGTTGCCTCGCGGCATCGGCCGCCAGTTCGCCGTAACCGAGCCGCCGCCCGGTGGGCCGGTGCAGCACCTCGTGCTGCACCGCCTGCACGTCGGCCAGCGGAACGCCCCAACGCGCTGCCGCTGCGGCTTCAAGCATCTGCCTCGCCGCCGCGCCGACCCGCCGCATCGGGACAAAGAAGTGACGCACGCTCCGTGATCCGTCGACGTTCTGGTTGCCATAGCGCGCTTCGTCGGCGGGCGCCTGCGCGATCTTCACGCGATCCCAGCGGGCCTCCATCTCGTCGGCGACGACCATGGGCAGGCTGGTACGCACGCCGGTGCCCATCTCGGCACGGTGCGCGACGATGGTGACGGTGCCGTCTGCCGCGATGGACACGAAGACCAGCGGGTTGTCCACCGTGCCGCCCGGCATCGAATCCGCACCGTACTTCTTCGGCTCGGCGGCCTCGGCCTGCGCGTCAGCGTTGAAGCCGATGACCAGCGCGAACGAGCCGGCCGCCTGGAGCAGCTGGCGCCGCTGAAGCTCGAGGTCAAGCGTGCTCATGCCTTCGCTCCTGCAAGACGACGCGACGCCAGCTGCACCGCGGCGCGGATGCGCGGGTAAGTGCCGCAGCGACAGATGTTGCCCGACATGGCGTCATCGATCTGGCGATCGTTGGGCTTGGCCCTGGCCTTCAACAGTGCCGTGGCCGCCATGATCTGCCCGGCCTGGCAGTAGCCGCACTGCGCGACGTTCAGTTCCACCCAGGCCTGCTGCACGACTCGACCCACGCGGTCGTTCTCCATGTGCTCGATCGTGTGCACCGAGCGGCCAGCCACCGCCGAAGCCGGCGTGATGCAAGACCGCGTGGCTTGACCATCCACGTGAACGGTGCAGGCACCACACAGCGCCATGCCGCAACCGAACTTGGTGCCGGTCATGCCCAGTTCGTCGCGCAGCACCCACAGCAAAGGGGTCTCTTCTGGCGCGCTGGTGGCTCTGGACTGATCGTTGATTTTCAGCGTGGTCATGCGGCCTCCTGGCAATGGAAGTGACGGATGCTAATCGATGAGTCGCTGCGGGCCGCAAGGCGCTGTCATGCCTTTCGCGTGCCCTTGATGAATGCCGCGATCTGTGCGGCGGCCAGCTCGGGTTCCTGGTGGTGCGGCGCGTGCCCGGCGCGGGGGTACGTGATCAGGTTCAGCGTGGGCAGCTGACCGCCCAATGCGTACCAGTTCTCGACCGGCACCGAGATGTCGTGGTCACCGCCCAGATGCAGGATCGGCACGTTCGTGTTCTTCAGCGCCTGAAGCACCTCATCCGAGGGGAACATCGGATTCGGTGGAGATTGCGGAACCTGTTTCAACGCCCAGTCTGCCGGCACGTCGGGGCTGCGGCCGGTCTTGCGGGCGAAGATGCGCTCGAACGAGCGCTGCGATGCGGCGCGGCTTGCGGCGTCCTTCGGTTCGAAGAACAGCGTGGTGTACTGGTCGAGGGTGGCAGCGTCCTGCGCTGCCGCGTCATAGAAGCGCTGTTCGCCTGGCTTGGCCAGCTTGCCAGGCGGTGTGGTCGAGATCAGCACGGCGTGGCTGACACTGGCGCCGAACATGGCCACGTAGATCTGCGCGACGATGCCGCCGAAGGACCAGCCCCCGATCACGACATCCTTCAGGCCCAGGGCGTCGATCAGATCCTTGGTGTCCTTCACCAGGGACGCGGGGTTGTAGGACCTGTCACCCGTCGAGAGACCCAGGCCTGAATGATCGAAGGTCACGACCTGGAATCCCTGCGCCGCCAAGGCGTCGATGAACAGCGGGTCCCACAGATCGATCACCCCGCGGAATCGATGGGCGAGGACGACGGGTTTGCCTCGCCCAACCGAGCGGTACGCCAGCTTGCGGCCTCCCACTTCAACGAAGCGTGTCGGCACTGCACCTGCGCCTTCACTCCGCGCGTCCGCGGGCTTGGACAAGGAGAGCATGGTGAGTGCAGCGGCACCGGTGACGAGTGCGTGTCGGCGCGTCGATTGGGCCGGTCCATGGTTCAACGTTGAAGGCATGACGGTACTGGCGTTGGCGGAGGTCATCAGGTAGTTCCCAAAGTGAGCATGCATGGGACTGTGCCGACACTGCCCGGACGCCGCACTCGCGAAACCCGCCAAACTGCCGGCGGAACGCGCCAGCATGGATGGGCACCTGGCCCCATCAGTTGCGGACTTTGGTGGACGCCATGCGCACCGCCTGGGGCGTTGTCCCGGTCCACCCATGGAACGCCCGGACAAACGAATTCGGATCCTCGAAGCCCAACAGGAACGAAATCTCGGACCCTGACATGGCGGAGTTGTGGAGATAGTGGTGCGCCAGGGAGTTTCGCAGGGCATCCAGGGTTTGCTGGAAGCTGCTCCCTTCCTCCTTCAGCCTGCGCTGCAGCGTGCGGGAGCTGACACCCAGTTTGCGCGACACCGCCTGCATCGTCAGTTCGCCGGCCGGCAAGGCCTCGAGGAGCACGCCGCGTACGCGCTCGACGCTACTCGCGTGCCGGTCCAGATCCGCCAGCCGTTGGCGCAGGGCCGACTCGAAGAACGTCCACATGCCGTGGTTCGCCGTCAGGAAAGGCCGCTGCGTGTCTTCTGCCGTGAACACGACTGTGGGCGCAGGCATGCGCTCCACCGAAACACCGAAGTAGTCGGCGTACGCTCTCGCGTCCCCTGCCGACATCGCTGGTGACGGCCAGCCCACCTTCAACGGGTGCACCGGGCTTCGGGTAGCCATTCGCGCCAGTTGCACGAAGAACACAAGCTTGAAGGCGACCAGCACCGGCGGCGGGGGTAACGCCCGGTCCAGGAACTCCAAGGTCACCGTGGTGCGCCGGGCAGTGCGCTCGACCTTGAGTGCCATCGGCCCACTCAAGCGCTTGAACTTGGCGAGTCGACCCAACGCGCCGTTCATGTCTTCACTGCACAAGGCGACGAAGAGCTCCGGGTCGAACCAGTCAGCCGACATCTTCCGGGCGAAGCGCAAGGGCGCCGGCCCGCCTGCAGTACCGGCCTCAGCCTCGATGGCTTCCCACAGCCTGAAGTAGGTTGGCGAATCAAGGCGCGCGCTCTCGCGCGATAGCAAGTCCCCGGGAAGTTGCGCGCGGCGCAACACGTTCGCCCCGTTCACGCCGGCGTCTTGCATCAACACCTGCCAGCCAGGCCACACCGCAAAGCTGCCGGCATGCGCGATGCGGCCACCGGGCGCTTTCGGGTCTTCCATGGATCCAGGTTGCATGGGGCCAGTCTATGCGGCACATCGCGCCAAGGCACTAGCCGAAGGCGCCATCCCGTCCCGCGACACGTGGCGCGTTTCGCGTGTGGCTTGGCGCCATCGGCGAGTGCAAGGGCACCCCGTCGACGGCACAGTGAGCCCTTCCATAGTTCGGAGAATCATCCAATGAAGAAGACAGTTCTGATCACAGGTGCATCGTCAGGCTTTGGGCTGATGCTGGCCAACAACCTTCACCAGCAAGGCTTCAACGTCATCGGCACCAGCCGGGAGCCGGAGAAACATGCAGGCAAGGTTTCATTCAAACTGCTGCGCCTCGATATCGACGACGACAGTTCCATCAAGTCGTTCACCGAGGAACTGTTTCGGCACACCAGGCAACTGGATGTATTGGTCAACAACGCAGGCTACATGGTCACCGGCATTGCCGAAGAAACGCCTGTCGACTTGGGCAGGCAGCAGTTTGAAACCAATTTCTGGGGCACGGTCAAGGTGACGAATGCCTTGTTGCCCATTTTCAGGGGGCAAAAGCGCGGGCAAATCATCACGGTCAGTTCGATCGTGGGGCTGATCGGCCCGCCCAACTTGTCGTACTACACGGCCTCGAAGCATGCAGTCCAGGGCTTCTTCAAATCCCTCCGCTTCGAACTGGCGCAGTTCAATATCCAGGTCAGCATGGTGGAACCTGTCTGGTTCAAGACCAACCTGGCTCACAATGCCGTGGCTGCAGTCAAGGGAAGCATTGCGGACTACAACGCGTATCGCAAGCAAGCGAACGCCGCGACGCAAAAGGGTATTGACGAAGCTGAGGCGCCCGTCGCCGTCGTCAAGACCATCACCAAGCTGATTGAGGCCAGGGAACCCAGGTTCAGCAACCCCGTGGGGAAGATGACGGGCATGATTCTCTTCCTCCAGAGCTATGCGCCGAAGATGTTTGAAAGCTCGATCCTGAAGAGCGTGAGAACAGCCTAGCAGTGAAACCCAGGGGTCTGCTGTTGAGCAGTGGCCCTGGATGTCCTATCATGAGTTTTCAGATTGGGGTGAGGTATGGCAGTTGCCATGTGCACATCTGAGATTTTTCATTTCTTGCGAGCGTGGCTTGCCAACCCGTTGCGCGTCGCATCCGTGTTGCCGTCCAGCAGCAGCCTGTCGTTGGTCATCACGCGAGAGATCACCACCGCAACGGGGCCGGTGATCGAGCTGGGGCCGGGCACCGGTGTGTTCACAAGGGCGCTGCTGACGCGTGGCGTTCCCGAAGAAGACATCGTGCTGGTTGAAAGTGGCCGCGAGTTTGTTGGACGTTTGCGCTCACAATTCCCTGCCGCCTCGATACTGGAAATGGACGCCGCAGATTTGGGGTCGGTGCAAGTGCATGAAGATTTGAAAGCCGGCGCTGTGATCAGCGGACTTCCATTCTTGTCGATGCCCCCGAGGAAGATCCTTGCGATTCTCGCCGGCACTTTTCAGAAACTCAGGGCAGATGGGGCTTTGTATCTCTTCACCTATGGCTATTTCTGCCCTATTCCGAAAGTGTTGCTGGATCGATTGGGGTTGAAATCCACCCGCGTTGGCGGAACATTTGCCAACTTTCCACCGGCGGTTGTCTATCGCATAAAGCGTCGTCCTCCGTTGCCTTTCGCATCGAGCGTGGATCCAGCGCCAGCCGCCCTGACTCAGTAGTAGCGCATTGCCAGGCCGTTCCGCCAAGCAGCCGGAGCGAGCCACGCCTGGGTTTCAAGTGAAAAGTCACATTCCAACCAACATCCAATCATGAAATATTACCTGTGCAAGTTCATTCCGCCGCGCGCGGATTTTCTGACAACCCTGTCCGCCGATGAGCGGGACTGGATGAAGCAGCACGGCGCCTATTTGAACGATCTGCTCGACAAGGGCATGATCGTCGCACACGGCCCCGTCATCGACGAGACCGGCGGGTATGGCGTTTCCCTTTTCCAGATCGGCGACGACCAGGATATTTCGGCGCTCACGTCGGAAGATCCCATCGTGAAGAATGGTGTCGGCCATTATTTGCACTACACCATGCCTGGTTTGAAGGCGCGTGGCTACGATGCAATCGCGCTCGCACGTGGTGCGGCAGCGCCTGGTAGTGCGGATTCATAGAGGCGATGCTTCTTCGCCATCTTGCTGAGGGCTCCGCGCTCCATGTTGCACAGCCGGGCGGCTTCACTGATGTTGCCGTTGGATCGTGCAAGGGCGTGCTCGACGAAGCGGCGCTCTACTTCATGCGCTGCGCGCAACTTCTCTTTTCGCAACTCGCTGCCATCCATCGTCTTCACGTGGCAGGCACTGTCAGTCAGTGCAGAAGAGCAGTTCAGCAGGTCTGCCGCCTCGATGATCGCTCGGTCGCTTTGCAAATGACATCGCAACAACACATGCTCGAGTTCGCGCACATTCCCCGGCCACGAGTACCCGCACAGCAATTGAAGACCTGCCAGCGAAACGGACTTGAGGTTTCCCCCTTCTGAACGGGTCGCCTTCGCGAGCAAATGTGGGACCAACAGCGCGATATCGTCTGCGCGTTCGCGCAGGGGCGGCATCTCGATCGACAGGACGTCGAGCCGAAACATCAGATCAGATCGGAACTCGCCGCGGTCGACCAGTCGACGAAGATTGACGTTGGACGCGGTGATGACTCGTACGTTCGCATGGCGGCGGTGTTCTTCGCCCACTGCACGAAACGATGCATCTTGCAGGAAGCGTAGCAAGATCACTTGGCCGCGTGGAGAGAGCGCTTCGACTTCATCCAGAAATAGCGTTCCGCCTTCCGCTTCCCGGATCAAACCAGGGCGTGCGCGGCTGGCGTCGGTGAATGCACCTTTGGCGTGACCAAACAGTTCACTCTCGATCAAAGCGTCGGGCAGCGCACCGCAGTTGACGGGAATGAAGGCAGCGTCGCCGCGATCGCTCAGATAGTGGGCGGCGTGGGCGGCGAACTCCTTGCCGGTGCCGGTTTCCCCAATGATCAGGATAGGAGCCTTGGAGTGCGCAAATCGACGGATCAGTGCGATCGCTCCCTGGAACGCTGGTGACGCCCCAATCAAGTTTCTCAGGTGTATGGCATCGAGGCTCGGGTCGGCAGCGCGCATTTTCATTCTCTCTGGCTGGTCGCGAGATCGCCCACTGGGTGCCGCTCAAGTTCGACGGCACGCACAAACAATATGGAGCACTGTGCGATACGTCTTCGCGATCCGTGCCGAACGGGTTCTCAATCCGTGCAAGCCATTCCATAGGACGTCATGGCGATGCTCAATGCCGCACGAGCCAGCAGATCGACAAGGCGGGTGGAGGGGAAGATTGCCAGCGCGGACGGGCCAAGCAGACGCTGACGGCTATTTCCCGGACATTGACCGGCACTCCGCCGGCGCGATGCCGAATGCCTGCCTGAAGGCCCGATAGAACGTGGCGATGCTGTCAAATCCGCAATCCAGCGCGATGGTCAGAACTGTCTGATGGCGGTGAACGGGGCTTTCGAGCCGTGCACGCGCCAAATCCAGGCGGCGGGACAAGATATAACGGGAGACGCTGCTCCCGCTCTGTTCGAATAGCCTGTGGAGAAGCCGCACGGAGATCCCGAGCTTTTTCGCCACGGCCCCCGGCGTGAGATCCGTGCGAACGAGACTTTCCTCGATCACTCCCTTTGCGGCCTGAAGCTGCGCCTGCCGTACCGCCTGTCGGGGATCGTGGTCGGGGACGCCATGGCCATCGGCTGCTGCGGCAGTCAGGCTCACCAGGGTCTGCAGCGCCAAGGTTTGATGCTCCGGCGAAAGATGGTGCGCTTGGGCGGCGAAGGCGTCGAAGTAGGCGGTCGTGAGGGCACCTATTCCAGATGCGGCCGAGATTACCTGGGTTTTGATATCGTGCGGCCGGGCGAGCACCGACAGGAACATGCGCCGGGGAAGCTTCAACACGCAATGATGAAAATCCGCTCCGCCCGTTGGCGCGGTGACGAAGGCGCGATCGGCGTCCCCGAAGCACAGCGCTCCTTGTTCGGTGACGAAGTCGTCCTGGTAGTCGAAACCGAACCAGGCCTTCGCCTGCTGCCTGTAGAGAAACAGGTAGTCCCCGCTGCGGCGGGCGATATCGTGCGGCGCGCGGCGTGTGCGATGGGGGCTGGCCCGGATCTCCATCAGCGCGGCATCGCCCATTTGCCATCCTGAGACGCTGGCGCGGAACGTCTCGCGGTTGCACTTTTCCAGTTCGGGTGACATCGGGTCGACCGCTGCGCCGATCGCCTCGCGCCAATAGTCGAAGCGCTCCTTTTGACCAGCGGCGTCCGTTGACCAATAGAAAGCAGCCGACTGTTCCATGCGAATTTCTCCACGGTCAAGGGTCTGGTGCGGCAATTTTGCAGGCTACTGCCTGTTAGGGAAACCCTCATCCCTAAACATAGGGATGAGGTTGGGGCCATGGCGATATCAACCTGTGTGTTCTCGGGCTGGGCCGTGTCGCGAGCGACACATCCAAGCCCTCAGTGCGGCGGGTACCGCTGGCCAGCCAAGCAGCGTGCCTGCACGTACACACGTTGGCAGCGCCGGGCGAGAAAATCATCAATGGAATCAACGAACCAGTGGCGGATCTGCATTGGCATGGTTCGCGCTATCACTGTGGTCATGAGCATGCGCAATCCAGGCCACACGTGATGACGCAAGGCGTTCACTCCATCGACGAACTCGCCGACACGATCCTTCGGTATGTCGCGTCGCGGCCCAACGCGTGCGACACGGTCGAAGGCATCTGCGACTGGTGGATTCCGCGGCAGCGCTATGTCGAAGCCAAAGGCAACGTTCTTGCGGCGCTTGAACTTCTCATTGCGCGCGGGCAAATCGCTGCGCGCAACGGTGCCGACGGTCAAGTGCAGTATCGAGCCCAACGTTCTCCAGATTCCTAGTCGAAAGGACGAACAATGCCGAGTTCACTCACCTATCCAGGCGTCTACGTAGAGGAAGTGCCCAGTGGTGTGCGCACGGTCACCGGTGTAGCTACCTCGGTCACAGCATTCATCGGGCGCGCTCGGAAAGGGCCGGTCGACAAGGCCGTCGACATTACCAGCTTCGCCGATTTCGAGCGCGTGTTCGGTGGGCTGTGGCTTGACAGCGCGATGAGCTTCGCCGTTCGAGACTTCTATCTCAACGGTGGCGCGCGAGCCGTGATCGTTCGGCTGTTCCATTCGCTTCCGCAGAACGCTGTCAACGACATTGCTGCGGCGGCGGAGGAGGCGACAAACGGCAAGGACGCGAAGGCCAAAGCTGCGGAGGCGCTCAAGAAGATCACCGATGCGAATCGCTCCGCGTCCGAGGTGAGCGCAGCCAACAACGCCAATGCCCCTATTGCCCTGCTGGCCGACACGGCGGACAAGAAGGCCATCGACGCGGCTGTCGCGACGGCGCGCGCAACCTTGGCCGACTTGCCGAACGATTGCCGCGAGATCGTCGTCGTCGATCCGACCCCGACAACTACCCCGACAACGACAACGACAACAACTCCGACTCCGACCTCCCTGAAGTTCCGGGCCCTTAGTCCGGGCCGGTGGGCGGGCTACCTGCGCGTGCAGGTCGAAGCGGCAAGCGGGCGTGGGCTGTCGGACATCGCGAAGGACCTCAAGGTCCCGGCCGACAAGCTCTTCAACCTGACGGTGACGGATCTCGGTCCGGGCGGCGGTACGGAGACGCATCTCAACGTCACGCTGGAGAAGGGTAGCGTGCGTCGAGTCGACAAGGTGCTGGAGTCCTCTTCCACGCTGATTGCCTGGAGCGGCGACCTTGAAGATGCACACCTCCCAGATCTCAAAAAAGTGAAAGGCGACGCGCTCGCCACCGCCTATGCCGCACTGCAGGCGGCAGTGGCGGAAGACCAGAAGAAGCCCGATAAAACGGGCACGGCCGTCAAGAAGGCGAAGGATGGCGTCAAAGCGGCGCTGGACGCCGCACTCAGCAGCGTCGATGACGGCGGGTCATTGGAGTTCGGCGACTTTGTCCAACCCAACGGCGAAGCGCAGAAAAAGGGGCTGCACGCGCTGGAGCAGCTGTACACGCGAGACGGCATCTTCAACCTCATGTGCATCGCCCCCCACAACGCGTCGAAGGATGTGGAGACGAGCGTCATTGCCGTGGCCGGTGCCTACTGTGAAAAGCGCCGGGCGATGCTACTGGTGGATGCGCCCAGCACCTGGCAATCGGTGAACCAAGCCACCATCGGCTTTTCAAACCCCGACGACGACGAGGTCGGCTACCGCGGGCGAAACGCAGCGCTGTTTTTCCCGCGCCTGAGGATGCCCAACCCACTGCGCGCCAACCAGATGGAAGACTTCGCAGCCTGCGGCGCGGTGGCCGGCATCTTCGCCCGCACTGACACCCAGCGCGGCGTCTGGAAGTCGCCGGCGGGCATGGATGCGTCGTTCCTCGGCGTCAGCTCGTTCACACTGGCGCTCACTGACGACGAGAACGGTCTGCTCAACCCGCTGGGCATCAACTGCCTGCGCACGTTCCCCGTGTTCGGCCGCGTGCTATGGGGCGCGCGCACCTTGCGCGGCGCCGACGCGTTCGCCGACGAATACAAGTACACAGCCGTTCGACGCACTGCGCTCTTCATCGAGGAGAGCCTGTACCGCGCCTTGAAGTGGGTGGTGTTCGAGCCCAACGACGAACCGCTGTGGGCACAGATTCGGCTCAACGTCGGCGCCTTCATGAACAACCTGTTCCGCCAAGGCGCCTTCCAGGGGCAGACCAAGAACGAGGCCTATTTCGTGAACTGCAATGCGGAGACAACCACGCAGAACGACATCAACCTGGGCATTGTCAACATCAACGTTGGCTTTGCGCCGCTGAAACCAGCCGAGTTCGTCGTGATCCGGCTGCAGCAGATGACCGGCGAAATTGAAACCTGAAAGGAGGCGACATGGCCGAATTCACCGCCAATGCACAGCGACATGATCCGTACAAGAACTTCAAGTTCCTGGTGAAGTTCGGGACCGAGACGGTAGCCGGCATCTGCAAGGTCAGCGGTCTCAAGCGCACGACCGAGGTGATCGAGCACCGCCGCGGTGGAGACCCCAGCACCAGCTACAAGTCACCGGGACGCAACAAGTACGAAGCCATCACGCTGGAACAAGGCGTCACGCACGACAAGCAGTTCGAGCAATGGGCCAAGAAGGTATGGAATTTCACGGGCGGGCTCGGCAAAGAAGTCTCTCTGAAGGACTTCCGCAAGGACATCACGATCGAGATCCTGAACGAGGCGGGCCAAGCCGTGTTGCGCTATCACGTGCACCGCTGCTGGGTCTCCGAGTACCAGTCATCGTCGGAGCTGGACGCCAACGCGAACGCCGTGTTGATCCAGCACCTGAAGCTGGAAAATGAAGGCTGGGAGCGCGACGACGGCCTGCAAGAACCGACAGAGCCCACGGTGAACTAGGCGCCGCTCGTCATGCACGCACCCACACAAGCGCAACTGCTCGACCTCTGGGACGCCGGCTCACGCGCCACGCCCTCGGGCCGCGCGGCGCTGCTACTGCAGTCCGCATGGGCGGACGCCACGGTGGCGCAGTGGCCCCTGGGCGTGGCCAATGCACGGTTGCTGGAGTTGCGTGCCGCCCTCTTCGGCCCGACCTGGGATTGCGTGGCCGACTGCCCGGCATGCGCGCAAGTCGCCGAGGTGCGGCTCGATGTCGCGGCCATGCTCACCGCTGCGCCGGGCACTGACCCAGCGCAAACGCCGGCTTGGCACACCATCGACGAGAGCCCGGCCACGCCGCGCTTTCGCTTACCCGTGCTGGCCGATCTCACGAGCGCGGCGCCGGCCGACGCATCGAGCGCAGCGCGACTTCTGCAAGCCATCGTCACAGCGCCTGCTTTGCAGAGCAACGACGCGGCGCTTGTCGATCTGCCGCCGCACACTCGCACCGCGATCGAACAGGAGTTGCTGCGGCTGGACCCGCTGGCCGCGATCGACATCGTGATGGATTGCCCCGCCTGCGGCCACCGGTGGCGGGCGGCGGCCGACATCATCGGCATGCTGTGGGCTGATCTGTCGACCCTGGCCCAACGCCTGCTTGGCGACGTGGCTCGCCTGGCCTCGGTGTTCGGTTGGAGCGAGCAGCAGATCCTCGCGCTGTCGCCGGTGCGCCGGCAGCACTACCTCGACATGGTGCGCGAATGGTGACGGCACCCATCGACGCGCCATCGCCGGGCTTGGGCCTGTTCGATCGCCTGGCCGCCGGCGCGGCGGCACCGGAGATGAACGGTGCTGACCGGTCTCGGCTGCGGCCGCTGCAGCCCTATCACCTTGACTCTCCGCCCGAGGTGGGGACCGCCGAGGACGATGGTCCGCCCGACAGGGTGGCGCCTTCGTGGGCGCCGCCGATGCGCCACCCTCCCGGTACGACAGGCCAGCAGGGAACCGTCGCAACGCAGCGCATGCCCGACGGGCCTGCCGCGCACGCGACCCGCGACGCCACTGCGCCTTCCGAGCAGCACGCGATCAGCGAAGCGAGGCCCACCCATGCGCACGACGCCACGCCGAGCGGCGTGCGCACAACGAGCAGCTCGCACGCCGTGCAGCCCAGCCAGCCCACGGCCGCTGCCCTGGCGCAAGCGCGCAGCCCGGTCGAGCAGGGCAATCGTGCGCCCGACATCTTGCCGCGCCGCTCCGCCCTCGAATCCGCCGCGCACCGCGAACCGCGTCAGGAGCCCCAGGACCGGCCGGCCATGCCGCGACCGCAAGCGTTTCCCGAACCCGCCCGCGCGGCCTTGCGAAGCCGCGACGCATCGCCGGTTTCACCGCTGCCGCGCCCGGCGCCCATGCGTGCCGAGCCGACCATCGAAATTCACATCGGCCGGATCGAGGTTCGGGCACAGACCGCGCCAAGCCCATCCGCTGCGCCAGCGCCTCGCGCAGCCGCGCCGTCGACCAGCTCACTCGCAGCGCACCTTGGCGCCCGAGGCCGGGGAGCACGCTCATGAGCAGCCCGCTCGCCATCGCCGCGGTCACTGCCGTGCTCAAAGACCTGCTCAATGACGGCCTCATCGACAACGATCTGGCGCGCGTCGGCTCGTTCAGCGTCACCGCAGCGCCACCGGACCGCGTCACCACCGGAGAGACCGAACAGAACCGCCTCAACCTCTTCCTGTACCACGTCACGCCCAACCAGGGCTGGCGCAACGCGGCGCAGCCCTCGCGCGGCGCCAGGGGCGAACGCCTGAGCAACCCGCCGCTCGCGCTGGACCTGCACTACATGCTCACCGCCTACGGCCAAGCCGATCTCAATGCCGAGATCCTGCTCGGTTACGCGATGGAGATCATGCACAACAACGGCATCATCGGGCGCGAGTCGATACGCCGTTCGCTGAGCCCGACCAACCCGATCACGGTCGCGCTCATTCCCGATGACGGTCAGGGGCGCAACGCGATCGACCTGGCCGACCAGGTCGAGGCCATCAAGATCACGCCGCACTACCTCAATGCCGACGAGTTGTCGCGCATGTGGACGGCGATGCAGGCCCGCTACCGCCCCACCGTCGCCTACCAGGTGTCCACGGTGCTGATCCAGAGCAAGCGGCCAGTCGTCACGGCCTTGCCCGTGCTCCAGCGTGGCAAGGGCGATCTCGGCGTCACCAGCCAGCCCAACCTGCTGGCCCCGCGCCCGACCGTGCCCACACTCGAAGGCATCGAAGTCGTGCCGTCAGGCGGAGGCACACACGCGGCCGCCGAACTGGGTGACCGCCTCATCCTTACCGGTGTGTTGCTGAGCGGCGATGCAGTCTTCGCTGTGTTCTCCCACCCGAGGCTCGCCAAGGCCATCGAGCTGCCCGTCGATGCGAGTTCGACCGACACGCGCGTGGTCGTCGACCTGCCCGCGGTCAACGCAAATTCCGCTCCCAGCACCTGGCCAGCTTGGCTCGCCGGCCACTACACCGTGAGCCTGAAGATGCGCACGGCGGGCCAGATCGATCGTTCGACCGACGTGCAAGGGCTGGGCCTGGACATCGCGCCGCGCCTGTTCACGCCGCCGCAGCTCAGCGGCACGGGCAACACACTGGCGCTGTCCATCCGCTTCTTCCCACGGGTGTTGCCGGAGCAGCGCGTCGAAATCTTCGTCGGCACCCAGCCCTTCGCGCCGCAGCCGTTCACGCAAGAGACCGATTCCCTCACCGCCGGCATCGCAGGCGTGGCGCCCTCCGGCGTGCCAGTGCCGGTGCTGCTGCGCGTCGACGAAATCAGCAGCCTGACCGTGCGTGACCGCTCCGCGCAGCCACCGCAGTTCGATCCCCAACAACTCATCGCCCTGCCGGCATAGGCCCCGCCATGGCCACCAGCGATTTCGAAGCCAGCAACCAGGCCTACCTCAAAGCCGGCCTGACCTGGCTGCGCGCTTGCCTGGAGGCCCGCAGGGCGCCCACACCGGGCGAGCCCGAAGCGAAGCCTGCGGGGCTGTGGCCTCTGTCTCTGGGTCGCAAGAAACAGCCCGACACCTTGCTGCTGGGTGCACCACTCACCTCGTCGCACATCGAATCGGCGCGCACGGCCTTCGATGAAGCAGCTTCGCGCCAGCCCGCCCCCGCACTCGTGGAGCTGGCTGCTCGACTGGGCCTGTCGCGCTTCGAAACCGACGTGCTGCTGCTGGTGGCTGCCCTGGAGATCGACCCCGGCCTGCCCGACCTGCTCGCCGCCCTACTCGGCACGGCAGCGTCGCGTGCGCCAAGCTTCGCGCTGGCGATGTCGCTGTTCGAAGAGCCGCGCTGGGACGCCCTCTCGCCGCACCGCCCGTTGCGTGCCTTGCGCATGATCGAGGTGCATCAGGCGGGCGCCATGTCGCTGCTCAACGCGCCGCTTCGCATCGACGAGCGCATTGGCGCCTACGTCAAGGGGCTCAACTACCTGGACGAGCGGCTGGCTTCCCTGTGTTCCGTCGTGCCGGCGGCGACCATGCTGCCGCCGTCGCAGCAGTCCGCTGCCGATGCGTTGACCCAATGGCTGGAACAACCCTTGGCCGGCCACCTGCTGCAATTGACCGGCGCGGACGACTCCTCCAAGCGCGACGTCGCCGCGGCGGCGGCCAGCGCGTGCGGCCGCGTGCTGTTGGCCATCGCCGCGGATACCCTGCCCGGGTCCGCAGAGGATACCGAGCAGTTGGTGCAACTGTGGACGCGCGAGGCCACGCTCTTGCCCATCGCCTTGCTGGTACACGGCATCGACAGCGAACGCGGCCTGGGCGAAGACGGCCGCGCCAGCCCGGATGCGCGCCGCTGGCGGCTGCTGCAACGCATCGGTGCACCGGTGCTTCTGGCATGCCGCGAAGCGCTGATCGGCCTCGAGCAGTCGGTGGTCGTCGCGGTGGAAGCGCCGCAGGCGAAAGAGCGTGAGGCGCTCTGGCATGAGGCGCTGGCTAGCGACGTACAAGCGGATGCGCAGGCCCAGCCGCCCCAAGAGGCCGTCCAGCGACTGGGCGCGGAGTTCACGCTGAGCGCCTCGCGCATCGCCAGCCTGGCGGCGGCTGCGCGCTCGATAGCAAAGACCGACGAGCATGTTGCGCAGACCGCTTGGGACGTATGCGTGGCCCGCACTGCCGGCGAGCTCAACGGCCTGGCGCAGCGCATCGTGCCGCGCGCGACGATCAACGACCTGCAACTCCCGGCGCAAGAGAAGGCGCAGCTCGAACGTTTGATCAGCCACGCTCGCCACCGCGCAGCGGCGTTGGACGACTACGGCTTCAGCGAGCGCAGCAGCCGCGGGCTGGGCATCGCGGCGCTGTTCCACGGCGAGAGCGGTGCCGGCAAGACGATGGCTGCCGAGGTCGTGGCCAACGGGCTGTCGCTGGCGTTGTTTCGGGTGGACCTCTCTACCCTCATGAGCAAGTACATCGGTGAGACCTCGAAGAATATGCGCCGCACACTAGATGCCGCCGAGGCCGGCGGCGCGGTGATTCTGTTCGACGAGGCCGACGCCGTTTTCCGCAAGCGCACCGAGGCCAAGGACGGTCTCGACAGCTTCGCAAACATCGACGTGGACTACCTGCTCACGCGCATGGAGAGCTTCCGTGGCGTCGCGCTGCTGGCGACCAACATGAAGCACGCGCTCGATACGGCGTTCATGCGGCGTTTGCGCTTCGTCATCGGGTTTCCCTTCCCGAGCGCCGCGGAGCGCAAGGCCATCTGGGCCGGCGTGTTCCCGCGGCCAGAGTGTGTGGGCGCGCTCGACCTCAATCATTTGTCACGGTTCGTGCTGACGGGCGGCAGCATCTTCAACGCTGCGCTCGCGGCTGCGCATGCAGCGGCGAGCGAATCAGCGAACGTCGAAATGCATCATGTGCTCGACGCGATCCGGTGGGAGTTGCGCAAGATCGAGCGGCCGGTCGCGGAGTCGCAGTTGCGCGATCTCGCGACGCCTATGGCCGATCGGCCGGAGGTCGTCGAATGAAGGTGCGCTTCAGGATCGATCGTCTGATCGTCGACGGCGCGAACCTATCGTCAATCGAACGCGCACGATTGAAGGACGCATTGCGGATGTCCCTCGAGGCGCAATTGCTGGAACGGATGGAGACCAACGTTTCTTTGCCGCGAGGTGAGCTTCATTTCGAACGCCGACACATAGCAATGCCGATGGCGGTCGACGTCCGCGGCGCCGCGCTCGGAATGACGCTCGGTCCCGTCGTCGCGCAGAGCGTTTGGCCAACTGCACCTCAATCCTAAGGATCGCCATGAAACCAGCCATGCTTGAACATGCGGCCTCCGCGCTTTCGAGCGCTGCTCCAGCCGAACCATCACGTAATCTGGCTCGTAATTGGAGAAACCGGGATGTCAGCAATTCGGCCTCGCGAATCGTCAACGGCCCTCCGGTTTCCCCAGGCGAACCTCTGGACCGGGTCACCCTAAGTTTTATGGAGCAGCGATTCGCTCACGACTTCAGCCACGTTCGCATCCATACAGACACGTTCGCAAGGAAATCGGCCGACGAGGTGGACGCCAGGGCATACACGGTGGGATCGGATGTCGTCTTTGGACGGGAGCAGTTTGCACCCAACACCGATGAAGGAAAGCACATCCTGGCTCATGAATTGGCACATGTAGTGCAACAATCCCGGGGGGGTATCGCCCCCCCGCTCGAACCGGGGAGTTCGCTAGAGGCCGCGGCGGATGCGGCTGCAGACCATGCGATCGCGAGCCGCGGACCCGTTCCGATTGCGGGGGCGTGCGGTGTCGGCCTAGCGCGCCTGCCCTGGAAAGATGTCCGCAAGCGGGTCTGGCCCGTGGCGGGTCTACTTGCCGGTAGCCTGGGTGAGAAGGCTGTGGACAAGGCCATTGCACAGGCCGAAGCGATAACTGGTGCCGACGTGCCGAAACCGGCAGAAGCATTGGTCGATCGGGGGCTGCAAACTCTGGACCGAATGTCTCCTGACCCGAAGCAGGCCCCACAGGCAGGTTCGTCTACTGCATCCGGAACGACGGCACAGGAAAACCCCGCACGGGAGGCACGAAAACACTCCGAGGGATCCTCCGAGGGTTCCTTCGCCCCGTCCGCCACCAAGCGGTCTGTGGATCCAGCCGACGACACTCCCGAGCTCAATCAGTTTTTCCGAGAACGCTGGCGGAAAGCCCAAGTCTTCCATGGCGTCAAGCTGATGTATGTTGCCGAACGAACCTTGACGCGCGCCGCAACGCAGGACCGCGTCGTCAACAAATCGAGTCGCTATTGGCTGGTCAGCCACGCTGACAAGGAAACAGGAGAAGTCTTTTACTACGCAGCCTTCAATCGCCAGGCGAACCGAAGCGAATACGCCATCGGACCGGCCGAATTGGACACCTTCCTTGCAAATGAAAAGTACCACGCAAATATCGCGGAGACCATTTACCCGAGTGGAGGAGGTGAGCTGAAGGGCTGGGAAGCCAGGGCTGGACAAGCCACCGACATGGCGATGGAGGGAGACTGGGGCGGCGCGTTGGGCGCAGTGGTTGACTCCAACGCGGGAGCATGGCAAGACCCCGAATTCATAGCGTCCAATGCTGCCAACCTTGGAGGTATCGCCGCGACGAAACCCGTGCCCAAACCGCCTTCGCGGATGATGCGATGGCTGCGCCCCAGGGCTGCGGGTGCTCTCTCCAGAGTCATGGTCGCAGTCGACAACAGCCTGCCGGTCCACACCGGGGGTGGCAGCTTGGCCAATGCGACGGCATTGGCCGCAGGAGAGATCAGACCGCAGCTATTGAACACCAGGCCGGCGATTCCGACCGGCGCAATCGCAAGCAGCGCCGAGGCTGGCGTCAGCACGGCTTCGAAAACAACGGGGCAAGCACCTACAACTCGGGTCAGGGCAAGCCAGGCGCTTGAAGGGGCGCTGAAAAAGGAAGTCACGCAGACCGCCGAGACCGCCGTAAAGAAAGAGGCTACGCAGACGACCAAGGGAGTGATCAAGGGCGACGAGGATGCTGCGGCCTCCACCAGCACTGCCATGAAGGACGGTGAGGAAGAAGCGCTTAAGGCGACGCCAAGGAATCCTGCCGCCAAGGATCTTGCAGCAGGTTCGCAAGTCCCGAAGCATTCCGAATCCGCCAGCAACCCGGCTGTCGAGCCCCTGCAATACGTCGGGGCATTGTCGAACGGAAATGTCGCAAACGACGTTGTCCCTCACCGCGAACCACAGGTGATGGCGGCCACAGGAACCGATAGCGCGGCGCCGATTACCTCTGAAGTCGTCGGTACACCCAGCATCGCCGGCGTCACTGACCCAATGGTTGCTTCCGGCAGCAAGATGACACCGAAAACGGCCGAGTATCTTCGCGTCAACAGGATCGCGAATCAGGCCGGCTACTTTGTAAGGGAAGCCAAGCCGTCTAAGGCCGATCTCAAGGCAATCGCAGCTTACTACCGCAAACCGACGCCTCAGCTCGGTGGAACTGCGGGTCACGCTGCGCGAGGGATGGCGCCGAAAGGTGCGGACGTAGTCTTCCTCGATACTGTGGGCGAACTGAAGATGCTTACCGTTGTGAAAGGCGAGAGCATCAATCAGGCGTTCGCGCAAGCCGCACGGTACGCGAAGAAACTCGGCAAGAAGAACGTCGTGGTCCGCGTCATGGATATGACGAACGGCATCATCTACGACTTTTTCCCGAAGTGAGGCCGAAGCGATTCGGGCTAAACAGGCGAAGGGTCCGCTCGCAACCGCGGTGTCATGGACGCGGCCTTCAGGATGGCCCTTAGGTGCAAGGCAAAACGGCTTCTGAAGGGCTTCACAAAGGCTAATGCGTATCTGTAAGCAGACCCGACACCAGTCACGATCATGATGAAAACTCAAATGAAGCTCAGCGTTAGTAAGCACTCGGTGCGAAGTCCTCTTCCACTTGCTGCCGATGGGCAAGCCGTGGGTTTCTGCCCTGTGCCGGGCGCTGGCTGAATAGGGTATCTAAACTATGAACGCCCGCATCAGTCCGCGCCTGCTCAAAGGCGGCATCGCGGTTTTCGACCCGCAACCGGGCCGGCCGCGCGTGATCACGCTGCAATGCAACCCGGACACTTCGTCGCGCACTTTGCAGGTGCAGGCGGTGGTGAGCGGCGGGCAGCCGTCGGCCCCCGACATAGGTTGCCATATGTCGACGTTAACGCGCGTCTCCCACTTGAGCCTGCAGCGTGCACGTCTCCACCACGCAAACGTCGGGGGGCATCGCGCATGAGCACTTTCAACGTGGGTGTCTCCAACCGCCTAGCGGTCACCGGATCGCCACTCAGCCCCAAGACCCTCAAAGCCGGCATCGTCCTGCTCGACCCCGTCTCGTTCACACCGAGCCGAGTCATCCTGCTGCAATACACCCCCGACCAGCTCACGCGCTCGCTGAAAGTTCAATCGGTCACCGGCGACACCGGCGACAAGACCGAGCCCTTGCGACTGAAGGGCCCGCCGGAAGAGAGCTTCAAGCTCGAAGCCGAGCTCGACGCCACCGATCAACTGGAGTTTCCAGAGCAAAACCACAACGCCGTGGCCTACGGCATCTTTCCCCAACTATCCGCCCTCGAATCGCTGATCACGCCCAGCGCCGATCAGATCCTGGCGACCGATTCCTTCCTCGCCATGGGCGCCGTCGAGATCGCGCCGATGGAGGCGCCGTTCGCGCTGTTCGTCTGGAGTGCGCAGCGTGTCGCGCCGGTGCGGGTGACGGAGTTTTCCATCACGGAAGAAGCCTTCGACGTCGATCTCAATCCCATCCGGGCCAAGGTGAGCCTGGGCCTGCGCGTGCTGTCGGTCAATGACATGGGCTACGCGCACCCAGGGGCGCGCTACTTCATGTCCTATCTCGGCAAGAAGGAGGCGCTGGCCAAGTTCGCCTTTGGCGCCGAAGTCAGTCAATCGATAGACCAACTCGGCGCGACGGGGCTCATATGATGGATCTCACCACGCTGGTACCCGGCTTGCAGGACGCTCGCGTCGAGGTCTACGACGAGTTCAGCCGCTACCGCGGCCTGCCCTTGCTGAGCTTCGTCGATGCCGCAGGCCGCGAGCATGTCTATGGGGGCCGCCGCATCGTGCCGCAGCCCGAGACCATGCCCGAGGTTGCACGCGTCACGGTGCGCGACGGCGACCGGCTCGACAACGTCGCCGCCGTGCAGTTCGGCGATGCGCGCTGGTGGTGGCGCATCGCCGATGCGAACCGCGCGCTCGCGCCCACGGCCCTCACCGGCCCGCAAGCGCTGGGCCGCGGCCTGCGCATCACCCTGCCCGAAGGCGTGCCGCTGCCGCGGCAAGGATGAGGCCTTGACCATGCTGCGTGGCATTCACCTGTCGTTGATGATGGGCACTCTGGGCCCGCTGTTGCCCGAGGCAGTGGAGCCTGGCGTGGCTGAAGCCCTGCTCTCGGCGCAGGTGACGCAGGCCACCGAGGGCAAGAGCGGCTTCTCGTTGTCGTTCGCGCTCGGCAAGGGGTCGGACATCCGCCGCAAGTTCGAGAACGGCTATTTCGACCCGCCCAAGCGCGTGGTGCTGGTCGCCACCGTGAACGGCGTGCCCAACATGCTGATCGACGGCGTGATCGTGAAGCACGAAGTTGCGGTGTCGAACGACCCTGGGCAGACGCGGCTCAACATCACCGGCGAAGACCTCACGCGGCTGATGGACCTGGTGGACCTCAGCTGGGTGCTCAAGTACCCGGCCATGCCGGCCGAGGCGCGGGTGGCCATCATCCTGGCCAAGTACCTGCCGCTGGGGATCAAGCCCTTGATCGTCCCCAGCGTGAACATCGACATACCGATGCCCACCAGCTACATCCCCAGCCACATGGGCACCGACTTGCAGTACGTGACGTACCTGGCCAAGTCGGTCGGCTACGTGTTCTACGTGGAGCCCGGCGATTTCTTGGGGCTGCCCATCCCATTGCCGGACCAGCCCACCCCGTTGCCGGGGCCGCCCACCTCGTTGCTGGGGTCGCCCTTCTCGATGCAGGGGCGGCCCATGCCATTTCCAGTGTCTTCTACCGCCTATTGGGGGCCGGAGATCAAGGTCGGCGCGCCGCAGCAAGCGCTGATCGTGAACAGCGATGCGGCCAGCAATGTGGATCAGCTGAGTTTTTCGTTTGACGGCTTCTCCAAGACAATATTTGCCTTTCTGCTGCATGTCGAGAAGCTGCCGATCAAGATTCCACTGCCGATCCCGATTCCCGACGTCAATCCGCTGTCGCCGCCGCTGGGCCCGCGCGTGCCCACGCCACTGCGCTTCGAGCCGCTCACCGGCATGGCGAAGTTTTCGCTTCCGCAATCGCTGATGGTGGGGATGGCAAAGGCAGCGCGTGCCGCGGAAGTGATCAGCGGCAGTGGCAGCCTCAACGTGATGCGCTACGGCCGCGTGCTCAAGGCGCGCCGGCTGGTCGAGGTGCGCGGTGCAGGGCTGCCGCACGACGGTCTGCACTACGTGCGCAGCGTCACGCACCAGATCAAGCCGGGCGAATACAAGCAGAACTTCACGCTCTCACGCAACGCGCTCGACCCATGGCCGAGCAATCTGAACGAGGCCTTGCAAAGGATCCCCACATGAGCCGCAGCACGATGGCCGACATGCACTTCGTCGAGGGCATGCGCAAGGACCAAGACGAAGGTGACTTCCCGGCCGGTGACAACGTCAAAGGCATGGCGCGCTACTACGGCAAGTACCGTGGCGTCGTGGTGGCCTCACTCGACCCTGAAGCGCGCGGACGCTTGCTTGTGCGCGTACCCGATGTGACTGGCCCCAACATCACCAATTGGGCACGGCCTTGCATGCCGTGGGGCGGCATGTCGATGGGCTCGTACATCGTGCCGCCGCCAGAGACCAACGTGTGGGTCGAATTCGAACAAGGAGATCCGAACAGTCCGATATGGGTTGGCTGCTTCTGGGGAACGGCTCTCGAAACGCCAGCGATGCCCAAACTCGTCGCGCCGGGGGCGCCGATCTTCGCGGTCGAATCATTTGCCAAACACGGCTTCGCCGTGACCGATATGCCGCTGCTGCCCTACCTGCCTTCGGGCGGCATTTTCATCGGCAATGCCGCGGCGGGCATAGCAATCGACATCACCGGCGTGCGCATCTTCGGTCCTGTCGTACATCTGGGCGCCATGCCCGGAGACATCGCCGGTGTCACCGCCGCCTTGCTGGTCAAGTAGCCGGAGGATCGCCATGCCGGGCTTCGTCGCCACCATCGCCAATCAGATCATGTGCTCGCACGGGGGGCAGGCCAAGCCCGCACCGTTACCGGTGCGTGTGTTCATCATGGGCGTTCCGGTGCTCACCTTGTCCAGCCCTTACGCAATTGCCGGCTGTGGGCTGACCGCAGCGGGCACGCCATGCCTTACCGGTATGTTCACCAGCGGCAGCACGCGCGTGTTGGCCTCCATCGGTGCCGCCATGGTGCCCTTGCTGGTGATTCCCAACATCGGCACCTGCGCGCCGCCCGGGCCGTTGATCCCAGTGCCAGCCGGCCAGCAGCGCGTGATCGCATCGTAGGCTCGCGATGAACATCGACTTCCCGTTTCGCATCGGCGCCGATGGCCGCACACGGGCTTCGCCCGAAGACGCCAAGCACGTGCGCGACATGATCGAGCTGCTGCTGTTCACGCAGCCCGGTGAGCGCGTGATGCGGCCCGACTTCGGCGCCGGCCTGTTGCAGTACGCCTTCGGGCCTAACCGGCCCGAGCTGGCAGCCACGCTGCAGGCCACGATCCAGGGTGCGCTGACACAGTGGCTGGGCGACCTGATCGAGCTGCGCGCGGTGCAGGTCGAGAGCGACGACGCCACGGTGCGTGCCACGGTGGTCTACGCGCTGCGCGCCAGCGGTGACGTGCGAAGCGACACCTTCACCCGGAGTTCTACGTGAACCGCCCGGGTTGCGCCACGGCCTCGACTGCTGTCTGCGGCGTCGACCGGCGCAGTGCGTTGGTATACGCGAGTGGCCGGCTTTGTGGGCTCGATGAGGTCGAAGTACTGGCCGACGGCGTGACGCTGCACGCGCGGCTGTTCGGCCATGTGCCTGAGGGCCTCACCGAGCACAACGTGCGCATCGAGGGGGGCGAGCGCATCCGCGGCATCGGGGTGCTGTCCGCGACCTTCGTCGCCGACGAAGACGGTGACATGTGCCTGCACGTCGTGGTGGACCGGCGCGGCGACTTCTCCACCTACTGCCTGTGCCTGGTAGAGCACGCGGAGGACATCATCACGCTCTGCGGCCACGACCCGCTGCCGCCGGAGCCGCTGGCGCGCCGCGCGCCGCCGGGGGTCGATCCACGCTACGCCTGCGTCGAGTTCAGTTTCCGCATCGACTGCCCAAGCCAGCTCGATTGCCGGCCGCAGCCCTGCCCGTCCGACCCGCAGCCGGCGCCGCCCGTCATCGACTACCTGGCACGCGACTTCCCGAGCTTCCGTGCGCTGCTGCTGGACCGGCTGGCCACCACCATGCCGCAGTGGCGCGAGCGGCATGTGCCCGACCTGGGGCTGACCCTGGTCGAACTGCTGGCCTACAAGGCCGACCAACTGAGCTACCAACTCGATGCGGTCGCCACCGAAGCCTACCTCGCCACGGCGCGCCGGCGCATCTCGGTGCGCCGCCATGCGCGCTTGGTGGACTACCGGTTGCACGAAGGATGCAATGCGCGCGCCTGGATCACATTGGATTCAGACCGCGACGTTCCCCTGGACCTGGCCGATCTCGTATTTGCCTGCCCACCCGCCGACACTGCAATCGCCGCGGGTGGTGTGATGGACTGGCCGGCCATGCAGGAGACCGCTGGCGCGACGCTGTACGAACCGATGGCGCTGGCCGGCACTTTTGTCGATGTGCCCGATGTCGGTGCCCCGGACGGGGCGCTTCGCAGCACGAAGCCGGTGATTCAGGTGCGCGCGGCGCACAGCACGATTCATTTCTACACCTGGCGATTCGAGTCGTGCTGCCTGCCGCAAGGCAGCACACGGGCCACGCTGCTTGACCAGCTCGATGCGGGCACGGCCGACGGAAAGCGCGTGCTGCAGCTGGCCGAGGGCAACTACCTGATCCTGGAAGAAACATGCGGCGCCGCCACCGGGTCACGGGCCGACGCGGATCGCAGCAAGCGGCACGTCGTGAAGCTCGTGCGGGTCGAGCCAACCACCGACCCGCTGGACGGGACACTGTTGTTGGAAGTGGAATGGGACCGCCGCGACGCGCTGCCGTTCGCGCTGTGCCTGTCGGCACGCACCGCCCCGCCTTCATGTAAGACCATCGAGGTGGCGGTGGCGCGCGGCAACGTGCTGCTGGTGGACCACGGTGCCCACCCGGACAAGGACGAAGACGGCTGGGTCGTCCAAGTCGAGCGGGAGACAGGCTGCTGCGAGTGCGACGGTATGGTGGCCGACACAGTCTCGGTAGCCGCAGCGCTGCGCTTTACGCTCGGGCGTAGCCAGGTCACCCATGCGGCGCTGCCGCCGCCTCGAGGGGCGCCGGCATCGCAGCTGTGCGTCCAGCATCCGCGGCAGGCCTTGCCACAGATTCATCTCGATCTGGGCACACCCGATCTACGCGATTCGCAGAAAGCGCACTGGCGGGGCAGCTATGCGTGGCGACCTGTCTTGGACCTGCTGTCCAGCAACGGCAACGACCCGGTCTTCGTGGCGGAGATCGACGACGACGGCATCGCCAACATTCGCTTTGGCGACGGCATCGGCGGCATGCAGCCGCAGGCCGGGTGGCGATTCCGCGCCCGGTATCGCGTCGGCAACGGGCAGCGCGGCAACGTCGGCGCAGATTCCATCGTGTGGGTGGCTCGACGCTCGGGCCCCATCACGGGCGTGTCGCTGAGCCCACGCAACCCGCTGGCAGCTTGCGGCGGCATCGACCCCGAACCGGTGGCCGACGCCAAGCTGTTCGCGCCCCACGCCTATGCGCGCCTGCTCGAGCGCGCGGTGCGCGCCGAGGACTACGCGCAGATTGCCATGGCCGACCCCCGCATGGCAGGCGCCAACGCCGAGCTGGCCTGGACCGGCGCATGGTACGAAGCCACCGTAGCGCTGGACGCCTATGCCGCAGCCGAAAACGACACCGAGCTGGCCGACACCACGCTGGAGCGCCTGCTCGGCGTGCGCCGCATCGGGCACGACGTGCGCATCGTGCCGGCACGGCGCGTGCCACTGCGTGTTGAGCTCGATCTGTGCGTGGCCCCCGGCCATGCCCGGGCCGACGTGGTGCGTGCGGCGCTGGATGTCTTGTCCAACCGCAGCCTGCCGAACGGCGACCTCGGGCTGTTCCATGCCGACCGAATCGTCTTCGGCGAGGACATGGCCGGGTCGCGCGTCGTTGCCGCCGTGCAGCGCGTGACCGGCGTCGCGCACGTGGAACTCCGTGCGTTCGCACGCGCCGATGCCGACGGCGATCTCGCCCGCAAGAGTCTCGCCGACGGCCTGGTCGCCATCGCGGCAGACGAGATCGCGCAGCTCGACAACGATCCGGACTTCCCGGAACGCGGCGTTCTGAAATTGACGACCAGAGGTGGGCGATGAGCAGCGACGATCGCTCCTGCGGATGCTTGTCGGGTTGCAGTTGCCACGGTGGCTGCAACGGCAACTGCGCCTGCGCCGGCGCATGTGCGCGGGCCATTTCGCTCGGGGCTCCGCGCCCGCGCCCCGGTCTCGCGGCGCTGAATGTACGCATCGGCGACTACGGCCGCTTTGTGGGCGCAGCCACGCAAGCGCTGTCTTCACCCGCCGCACCCGCGCTCCAGGCCTTGGGCACGCGCGATCCGTCGGACCCGGTGATGGCCTTCATCGACGCGTGGGCGGTGGCTGCTGACGTGCTGACCTTCTACCGCGAGCGGCTGACCAATGAAGGCTACCTGCGCTGCGCACGCGACGAGCGTTCGCTGCGCTGGCTGGCGGGTGAAGTGGGCTACAAGCCGCGCCCCGGGGTGGCAGCCTCTGCCTGGCTCGCCTACATGATGGACGCCCATGCCGCGCCCGTGCAGATCGGCGTCGGTGCCAAAGCACAGACCTCGCCCCACGGCGACGAGCAAATGCAGACGTTCGAGACGCTCGAAGCGCTCAACGCACGTGCCGAGTGGAGCGCGATGTCGCCGCGGCAGACGCGCATGCCGAAGATCACCCTTGCCGATGCGTTGAGCCGCGACAGTGTCAAGCTGGCCGGCACGTCGACATCGGCGCGTCCTGGCGAGCGGCTGATGTTCGTCTTCGGCTACGAGCACGCGCAGCAGGTGGTGCGCGAAATTGCTGAAGCGAAGCTCGATGTGCAACGGGGCTGGGTCGATGTGTCGCTGGTCCCGAAATTGTCAGTTGTCCAGGCAACGGAACTTCATGAAGTTTCCAAGAAGTTGACCGATCTCGCGGATCCGGACCTACCTCCGTCCAATGACAAGACTTTCAGTGCGCTGCAGTTGTTCTTCCTCACCTCGTTCTTCCTGGGTGGGACTGCTTCCGATGCACTGGCGCTGAGCACCGGCTTGAAGGATCGCATCGAGAAGAATCGCATCGAGAGGCCGGCGGATAGGACCGAGCAGTTGGTCGATTTGTGCGTCAAGGTACTCCAAGCCATCGCCAAGCCAATACCGGGCAAGCCAGTCCCCGGAGCGATGGAAGACATCGATGCCGTACTTGCCCAAGTCGGGACTCCAGCGTCCACGCCGCCGCGGTCCGCTGGGCATTTGAAGCTGTCCACCTTGGCGGGCCTCGCCAGCACGGGCTCCAAGCGCGGCGCCTTGCTCAAGCAGGTATCCCCACGACTCGACGATCGTCTCTATCAGGCCTGGCGCTCCGTGCCGGCACAGACGGTGGAACCGGAGTCGGCACCCCAGGCCTTCATTCTTCGTGCGGTCACCAGCCCCTACGGTGCCGCCGCGCCAAAGAGAGAGTTCAAGGAACCGTTCCACGACTGGGACATCGCGGCGCCCGACACGCACATTGGCGCGGCCCACCTCGACAACGTGTTCTCGAACATCGCGCCAGGTAGCCTCGCTCTGGTCGACGTGCCGATTTCCGCGCTGCCGAAGAGTGAATTGGGCGACGTGGCTCGGCTGACGCGCCTCGCCCGAATCACGTCAACTCAGATCGTCGGCCGCAGCGATTACTTGACGAACGCCCGAGTCACTCGGCTCGACATGGTGGACGCCAAGACCGGCGAGCCCCTCCAGGTCGTCGAAGTGCAAAAGCTACCCCGTATCGCGACGACCATCGAGAACCTTCGCAAGACCGTCTATACCGTGCAGAGCGAGGCGGTGACCTTGGCGGAAGAGCCGATCAACAATAGCGATGTCTCGGGGGCGATCATCGACATGGACAGCCTGCTGGACGGCATCGATGTGGGCCGCTGGATCATCGTCCACGGCGAGCGCACCGACATTGCCATCAAGCGGCCGGCCTCGCCGGATGTCATCCTGCCCGGCATCGTCGACGGCGAGTTGGCCCTGGTCGCGGGTGTCGACCAACAACCGTATCCCGAGTCATCGGGCGACGCGTTGCACACCGTGTTGAGGCTGGCGACCCCGCTGGCCTACACCTACCGGCGCAGCACGGTGAAGGTCTATGGCAATGTCGTCAAGGCCTCGCACGGCGAGACGGGCTCGGAGGCCATCGGCTCCGGCAGTGCCACCGCCCGACTGCAGCGGTTCGCGCTGCGGCGGGCGCCGCTGACCTTTGTTCCCGCGGTGACGACGAGCGGTGTGCAAGGTACGCAGCAGCTCCGTGTCAACAACGTGCAATGGCTCGAAGTGGATTCGCTGCTTGATGCCGAGGCCACGGAGCGTGTCTACGAGATGGCGATCAACGAAGCCGGCATGGCCAGCTACACCTTCGGCGACGACATTCACGGCGCGCGGCTGCCGACCGGGCAGGGCAACGTGCGGGTCGCGTACCGCGCCGGGATCGGCGCGGCAGGCAATGCCCGCGCCGGCCAGATCAGCCAGGCTGTGACGCGGCCGCTGGGCGTCAACAGCGTCACCAATCCGCTGGCCGCATCCGGCGGCGCCGATCGTGATGGCAGCGAACGCATTCGCGCCAACGTGCCGCTGGCCGCGCTCTCTCTGTCGCCGTTGTCGCGTCTGGTCAGTGTGGCCGACTATGCCATCTTCGCGCGGCGCTACGCCGGCGTGGGCCAGGCCGTGGCGCGCAAGCTGGCCGATGGCGCGTTCGAGTGCGTTCACGTCACGCTCGCCGGCGTCGATGATGCACCGCTGCGATCGGACGACGATCTGGTGACGAGCCTGCGCGCGGCCTACGAGGCGTTCGGCGACCCGGCGCTGCCGGTCGTCGTCGACATCCGCGAGCTGGTTGCTCTGTTCATCGAGGCTCGGTTTGCCGCCGTGCCCGGCCACGATTGGGATACGGTCAAGCTTGCGATACAAGGTCGTTTGCACGAGTTGTTCTCGTTCGACCGCCGCCAACTCGGGCAGAGCATCTACCTGTCGGAGGTGGTCGGTGCGATCCAGTCGGTCACGGGTGTGGACTGGGTTGACGTCGATTTGTTGGGTGGCCTCTCGGAGGTCGATCTGCGCAACAAGGATGCACTGGCCGGGGCCGTGATGAGCATGCAGACCCAGATCTCGCCCGGGCCGGTGCAATCGGTGGTGCGGGTTCGTGCGGCCATGCCTGTCGCCGATGCACCGGCCGACCTGTCGAAGCGGGCCGGTACGACGCGGTTCCTGCCCGCCCAACTCGCGTTCCTGCCGCGCGGTGTCCCCGGCACGCTGGTTCTCAATCGAGCCTGATCGAGGTGATCGCCATGCAAGCCCCACGCGAATCCCTGTACAGCCTGCTGCCGGCGGTCATTCGGCAACGCGACCAGAACGCTGAGAAGGCACTGGAGCAGCTGCTCGCCATCATCGACGAGCAAGCGGTGCAGATTGAGCGCGACTTCGAACGCATGTACGACAACTGGTTCATCGAGACCTGCGACGACTGGGTCGTGCCGTACATCGGCGATCTGCTGGGCTACGAACTGCCGCCGGGCGTGCTCGCGTCAGGCGCGGGCTCGGCGGCGCTCGAGCGGGTGCTGGCGCCGCGGCGAGAAGTCGGCAATCTCATTGCGCAGCGCAGGCGCAAGGGCACGGCGGTGGTGTTGGAGGCGCTTGCGCGCGACATCGCGAACTGGCCGGCGCGCGCCGTTGAGTATTACCAGCGCCTGGTCGTGGCGCAGCACCTTGACCACCTGCGGCCGGAGCGGGCCGCGACGATCGACCTGCGCGGCCAGAGCGCATTGCTGCGCGCGGACTCTCCCTTCGACGCGTCGTGCGCCATCGTCGACGTGCGCCGCATCGGCAGCGCCCAATCGCGCGGCCGGTTCAACATCACCAACGTTGGGCTGCATGTATACCGGCTACGACGCTACCCGGTCACGCGAACGGAGGCCTATTGCCGCGAGGACCAGGGCCTGCACTGCTACACCTTCTCGGTTCTGGGCAACGACGCGCCGCTGTTTCGGCTGCCGCAACCGGCAGCCGAAACAGCGCAGCCGACCGGCCTGCAACAGGTGCCCCTGCCGATCGGGCGGTTCGAGCTGGAAGCGGACGATACGCTTGTGCACGCTGACCCCCGGCTCTTTGGCATCGACGGCAGCCTGAGCCTGAGCGTGCCCGACTGGCCAAAGAAGGGCGCGGGCGGCCACATCGCCGCAGCGGCAATCATCCCCGCCGACCTCTCGCGCTGGTCGTGCGCGGTTCCGAAGGGCCGCATCGCCGTTGACCCGGTGCTCGGCCGCATCATGTTTCCCTCCAGGCAAGCGCCCGGCAGCGGCGTCATCGTGAGCTACGGCTATGGCTTTGCGATGGACCTCGGCGGCGGTGAGTATCAACGAGCGTTGCCACCAATGCCTGCGGCCCTCGAGCTGGCCGTGACACGAGCGGACGACATGACACCCTCGCCCGGCGAGTTCGCCACCATCGCGCAGGCTGTCTCCGACTGGCAAAGCCGGCGCGCCCTGCCGGCGGACAAACGCGCAGCACCAGCGCTCCTGGTCGAGCTGGTGGACAGCGGCGTGTACCGAGGCAGCCTCCATCTGGCCTTGCAGCCAGGCGAATCGGTCTGGATCGTTTCTGCTTCGGGCAAGCGCCCGGTGCTGTGGCTCGGCGACTTCAGGGCAGGCGGCGCGGATGCGATCTCGGTGCGCGGGTTGCGGGGAAGCCGCTTCACGCTGGACGGTGTGCTGGTGGCGGGCCGCGGCATCAACATCTCGCCGCTGCCGAGCGACGACCCGCAGAGCACAGCGCCGGCCGATGACGACCTGTGCCAGGTGCTGATTCGGCACAGCACCTTGGTTCCCGGCTGGGGCTTGCAGCACGACTGCGAACCGCAGCGCCCGAGCGAGCCGAGCATCGTGCTCAACGGATCGCGCACTTGCCTGCGCATCGAGCACAGCATCGTCGGCGCGATCCGCGTCATGTCGGACGGCGCCGGACCCGAGCGAGCGCGGGTCGCCATCGAGGACAGCATCGTCGACGCCACCTCCGTCTCGCGTATCGCCATCGGAGGGCCTGGCGGCGAGGGGGCCGCAGCCGATCTCTGCGTCGCGCGCAGCACCCTGGTGGGCGAGACGCTGGTGCATGCCATCACCCGCGCCGATAACTCGCTCTTCGTCGGGCACGTGAGCGTAGCGCGCCGACAGGTGGGTTGCATGCGCTACTGCTACGTGCCACAGGGCTCGCGCACGCCGCGCCGCCACCGCTGTCAACCAGAAACGGCTATCGCAGCCGTCGACGAGCAGCTCGCATCGGACGCCACCCTAGACCGCTCTGCCCTGCGAGCGGACACACTGCTGCGCGCGCAGCCAAGCTTCACGTCAACGCGCTACGGCACGCCCGACTACCTGCGACTGCACGCCCGCTGCGCCGTCGAGATCTGGCAGGGCGCAGATGATGCCTCCGAGATGGGCGTCTACCACGACCTCTTCGAACCGCAACGCATCGCCGTGTTGGAAGCAAGGCTTGCGGATGCGGTCCCCGCTGGCGTCGATGCGTCAGTGCTACTCGAAACCTAGGGAGTCACCATGAGCGGAGATTTTTCGCGCGATACGTCGCGTGCCGCGCAGCTGGCCCGCTACACGCGCGTGCTATTGCAGCAAGGTCGTCCGCTGCTGGATGCGGAATTCAACGAACAGAGTGCCATCCACCACGATCTTCTGCGCACGTTCATCGCGGACATGGTGGGCAGTGGCTGGCGGCCGGCGGAGGAGAGCTTCCGCATCATCATGCCCGGTGCCCCCGCCAAATCCACGAACTTCAAGATCACGAAGGGCCACTTCTACGTCGACGGCATTCTGTGCGACAACCCGGTCGATTGCACGTACGTCGATCAGCCATTTCGGCCAAAGCCGGTGCCGGCGCTTGTTGCCACGGGCAACTTCGTCGCGTACATCGAATGCTGGGAGCGGCACCTGTGCGCCGTGCAGCAGCCTGCGTTGCGTGAGATCGCGTTGGGCGGCCCAGACACAGCGTCCAGAGCGCAGATCGTCTGGCAGGTTCGTGTCGCGACCGCCAAGTGGGTCGAGGACCAGCTGGCGCAACTGAATGCGGCCCTAGACGTCCGCATCAATGCCGAGGTGAACAAGGACGAAAAAAAATCATTGACGAGTCTGAAAGGCGCCTTGAATGAGAAGACGGAAGCCCTTTCGAAACTGATTGGTAAAAAGCTATCGAAGACCGACGACGACGACGTAAGCACGGCGTCGGAGGCGTGGTTCGAAGCACTGGCAGCGGCGCCACCGCGCTTACGCGCCATGGCCAAGCGCGATGCATCAGACAACGAGGCCTGTTCCATCTCACCCGACTCGATCTACCGGGGTCGAGAGAATCAGCTGTACCGCGTCGAGATCCACGAAGGCGGCACGCTCGCCGGCGACGTCAAGCCCACCTTCAAGTGGTCCCGCGAGAACGGGTCCGTGCTGTTCGCTGTACAGAGTGGAAAGAGCATCGCCGTCGCAGCGCCCGATGGTGGCGGTGTTGTTGTCACGCTCACCATTCCACTCGAGACCCTTGGCCACGACCGCCGCACTGGCCTTTGCGTGGGTGACTGGGTCGAGGTGACCAGTGAGTCTTTCGAGCTTGAAGCGCTCGCGCCGCCGCTGGGGCAGGTCAAGCGTATCGACCGAACACGTCGGAGCGTAGAAGTCGAGATGGTCAAAGTAAAGCGCACCTTCGACTTCGACACCTGCACACTGCTGCGCCGCTGGGACCAAACGGAACACCTCGACGCCAATGGCACCGTTGTGGTGGCCGAAGTTAACGGGACGAACGCATGGACGCCCCTGGAACGCGGGGTACAGATCCAGTTCCAGCCCGGCGGCGTGTACCGTACCGGGGACTACTGGCTGATCCCGGCCCGGGTCGCGAGCGGCGACGTGCTGTGGCCACAAGTTGCCGACGTGCCGTCGTTCGTAGCACCCGACGGGATCACGCGGCACCGGGCCGCCATTGGCCATGGAAGCTGAGCGACCTGCGGCCGTGATCGCCATTGCCCGGAACTCGAACGGCGTCTTCTTCCTTTTAGGAAAGTTTGATACAAGACACAGAGAAAGCCCCGCTCACTCCCATGCCCTTCCCCATCACCATCACGCGCAGCGTTTCGTCCGCGCCACGATTCACCCGCTTCGCCGCCGCAACGTTCATCGCGATCGCATCCTGGAGCGCCGCAGCGGCCCCCGGTGCAAGTGACGCGCCGGTCACGCCCGCCGTTGGCGTGCGCACCGTCGCGGCAACCCCAACGGCCCCGGCGATGGTGCTCTGGTACCCCACCCGCACGGCCGAAGTGCCGTTCACGCTGGGCACCACGCGCATCACCGGCGCCCGCGACGCGCCCCCCACGGCAGGTCCGTACCCCTTGGTGGTCTTCTCGCACGGCTCGGGGGGCACGCACCTGAGCCATTGGAAAACCGCGCACCACCTCGCCGCCCACGGCCACCTGGTCGCCACGTTGCTGCATGCCGGGGACAACGCCATGGACCCGGGCGGAAGTTCTTCGCTTGAAGTCTGGCAGTCGAGACCCATCGAATGGCGGTCCGGACTGGACGCGGTGCTGGCATCTCCTTTGGGCCCGTTGGTGGATCGCAACCGGATCGCCGCGGCCGGTTTTTCAGCGGGTGGCTACACCGCGCTGGCCGTCGGGGGTGCGCGGCCCTCGTCCCGAGCCTTGGCCACGTACTGCACACACCACCGCAGCGGGGACGTGATGTGTCCGCCTGCGGCCATGCCCCTCTGGGGCAGGATCGCCGGGTGGTTCGGCGAGCCGGCCGAACAACTCGGGGACACACGCGACCACCGTGTCCGGGCCGTCGTGGCCGTGGCCCCGGTTGGCTCGGCGCTGTTTCCGGCCGAAGGACTGAAGTCGCTCGACCTGCCGACGCTGCTCATCAAGGCCAGCAATGACACCACACTCCCCTACCCGAACGACGCGAGATACGTCTGGGAGGTGGTGCGCCCCCGCGCGGAGTATATCGAACTGCCGGGCCGTCACGAGGCCTTCCTGTCGCGACCGTCCGCACCGGAAGAACCCGGCATGCTGGCAGCAAGCAACCAGGCCATCACCGAGTTCCTGGAGCGCACCTGGCGGGACTCTTCAAGGCATTGAGAGCCGATCCGCTCCGCCTTCCCGGCTAAGATGGCTCCCATGCGACTCACCCTGATTGCCGCCGTCGGCCGCAACCTTGAAATCGGCCGCGGCAACGACCTGATCTGGCGCACCCGCGAAGACCAGCTCCATTTCAAGCACACCACGATGGGCCACCCCGTCGTGATGGGCCGCAAGACGTGGGACTCGCTGCCGGAACGCTTCCGCCCGCTGCCGGGCCGGCGCAACATCGTCGTGTCCCGCTCGCCGGGGTGGGCCGGTACCGGTGCGGAACACGCGGCCTCGCTCGACGCCGCCCTCGCGCTGGCCGGTGACGCGCCGCAGGTGTTCGTGATGGGCGGTGCGCAGCTGTATGCCCTGGCCCTGCCACGTGCTGACGAGCTGGTACTCACCGAGGTGGATGCCGAGTTCGAGGCCGATGCGTTTTTCCCGGCGTGGGACCGGTCGGCATTCGACGAGGTTTCCCGCGAAACCCACACCGATCCCGACGGCCGGCCCTACGCGTTCGTCACGTACCGGCGCAAGCCCGGCGTCACCGCCGCGGCATGAGGCGCGCCCATGAGCGAACGTGCCGCGCTCGGTGACCTGCTGAATGGGAGCACCCTCCCGGAGTGGCCACGTGTGGCCGAGGCCATGACCGTGCGCCAGGTGATGGCGGGCGCCACCGTGTTCCGGCAGGACGAGGTGCAGCCGCACGTGTACGGCGTGCGCCACGGCCTGGTCAAGCTCTGCTACCTCGACCTGCACGGCAACGAATGGATCAAGTCCTTCGTGGGCGAGGGTGGTTTTTTTGCGAGCCTGGTGGCACTGGCCCCCGGGGGCCGCACGAGTTTCATGGCCGTGGCGCTGGAAGATTCGACGCTCGAGCGCGTGGACCACGCGTTGCTGGACGACCTCGCCAGCCGCCACCTCGCCTGGTCACGCGCACTGCACGCGCTGATGATGGCCCATTCGATCCGCAAGGAACAACGCGAGCGCGAACTGCTGACCTTGTCGGCCGAGGCGCGCTACAGGGCCTTCCTGGAAACACACCCCGACCTCGCGATGCGCATTCCACAGAAGGACCTGGCCCGGCACCTGGGCGTGACACCCGTGGGCCTGAACCGCATCGTGCGGCGGGTGCGCGAAACGGGCGGCTGACGCCGGCCCGCCCGAACGAACCGATCACACGGGCCGAGGCACCCGCGCCAGCAGCGGCGCGAGCCAGTGCGGGCGCCAGGCGAGCGTGAAGGCCACCAACAGGGCCCCGCCCGCCAAGGCCATCACCCACACCAGCGCGGCCATCGACGCGTGGTCGGCACCCAGGCACAACCACAGCGACACCGCCAGGCTCACCGCGCCCAGCACGCGCAGCCGCGTCACGGTGCCCGCTGGCCGAGGGCTATCGCCGAACACCTGCGACCAGTGCACGTCCATCGCCAGGGCGAGCCAGCCCAGGCCGGCCACGCTGGCGGCCAGCGCGGCAACGAGCTTCAGGATCTCATGCACGGGCGGCCTCCGTTCCCGAGGACACCACCGCGGCGGACGCCACCGGCTCGCGCTGCTTCAACTTGCGCACGGCCAGCACGGCCAGCGCGGCGCCCGCCAGCATCACCAGGTCGACACCGGCCACGGGCCAGTACCCCGCGCCGATGGTGCGCACCAGGTGGTCGCCGGTGGTGGCCCAGTTCAGCAGCACCGCCAGCACGGCCAGCGCCGCGACGGCCCAGCACTGCTCGCGCCATGCCGGCGCCACACGCGCCTGTGCCACGGGTGCGGTGCGCCACAGGCCATGCGCGAAGGCCATCACCCAGGTGCCCCAGAAGATGTATTGCTCCCAGTCGCCACGTGCCGGCAGGTTGTCGGGCAGCAGGCGGTTGCCGATCATCATGCCCAGCGTGGCGATGAGGGTGCCCGTCACCGTGGACACGGCGAACCCGTCGACCCAGCGCGAGGCGCTCACACCTTGCCTGGCATGCTGGCGCTTGCGCTTTTCCACGTAGAAGATGAACCCGGTGGCGATGCACACGCAGCCGGCCATGCCCCCCATGAAGTAGAACCAGCGCAGCAGCCAGTGGCGGAAGTGCTGCAGGTGCAGCCCCGTGAGGAAATCGTTGATGCCCGCCACCACCGTGGCCGGCGGGTCCATGTGGATCACGTCGCCGGTGGCGGCCTTGAAGTGAATGCCCTCCCCCATGACCGTGACGCGGTCGGTGCCGGCACGGTACACGCTCACGTAGGCGTTGGTGTCACCCGGGTGCTGCACGGCAACGAAACCCACCTCCCCCGCCATGCCCTTGGCGGCCCAGCGCCGTTGCGCCTCCGCCACCATGGCATCCACCGACACCAGCGTGCCGGCCACCCCGGCGGGTTTGGCCGGCAGGCCCAGGGCCTTGGCCTCCTGCACCTCGTGCAGTTCGTGGAGCGGCTCCAGTTGGCTGTGCGTGACGGGGAAGTAGATGCCGCCGAAGATCACGAGCCCGGACAGCGCGAAGATGAAGTGGAACGGCAGCGCCACGACCCCGGTGAGGTTGTGCAGGTCGAGCGTGCTGCGCTGGGTGTGCTTGCGCGGCCGGAACGTGAAGATCTCGCGAAAGATCTTGCGGTGCATCACCACGCCGCTGACCAGCGCCACGAGCATGACGAGCGCTGCAAAACCCACCACCCAGTAGCCGAGGTTCAACCACTCGAGGTGCAGGCTGTAGTGCATCGGGTAGAAGAACCGGCTGCCCACCTTGAGGCGGTCGTCGGGCAGGCTGGCGCCCGAACGCGGATCGATCGTGCGGATGCCGAACACCGCGTCGTCCGGGTTCTTCGCGTTCGGCAGGCCGAACTCGACGAACATGTCGAGCACGGGGTCGCGGTGGGTGGTGTACGCGCCCCAACGGCGCATGGGCAGTTGTTCGGGCAGCACGCCGTTGACACGGCCGCGCGCGTCTTCGAGTGCGGCGCGGTCGGGTTTCATGCCCTGGAACACCGGCAGCAGCATCTTGTCGAACGACGGCATGGGCTGGGGCGCGAACCGCGTCTCGGGAATCGCCCAGCGGTCGATCTCGCGGTCGAACACGGACAGCGATCCGAAGAAGAACACCACCACCAGCACGAACCCGAGCACCAGGCCGAACCACGTATGCAACCAGGCCATCGTCAGCCGGAAGTTCTGGAACACGGGAGAGACTCCTTCAGCGAACGGGTCAGAGCAGCGCGCGCTGCACGAGAGAGGCGGCACCCGCCATGAGCACCCCGCCCCCCGCCAGCACCAGCCACACGCGGGTGACACTGCCCGCGGCAAATGCCCAGCAGAACATGGTGAGGAACACGAGGAACCCGACGATGTAGCTCAGCGCCTCGGCATCGTGGAATGGCATGCCCGCGGCAAACAGCACGCCCATGCCGAGGGCGATGAACCCCCACGTGAAGGCATAACCCCCGAAGACCCCGGCCGCGATGCGGGAGGCCACCTGGAGGCGGGAGACGGCACGGGTAGACATGGGCGATCAGGTGCAAATAAGAGGCATTCTCAATTATGCACACATCGGTGCCGGCAGCCAACTCCGTTGCCGGTCGAGGGTCATGGCGCGGGGTTCAACCTGGCGGCACCCGCACGCGGCAGCGCTCACCCACCGGCCCGGACTGCGCGAGCCCCCACCCGGTCAAGGCCGCATCGAGCTGGCGCACGCGGGCCGGATCGTCCGCGAGCCAGCCGACCAGGCGTTCGGCATTCTCGTGGCAGGGGCAATGGTGCAAGGCGTCGAAGAGCAGCCGGCCGGTGCCGCCACGGTGTGCCGCGAGCGGCGCCCGCCCCTGCAGCGCCGCGCCGGACAACGCCCACAGCGTCAGCGCCGCATCGAACGACACGGTGTGCGACGGATGCTGCCGCAACCACTGCGCCAGGGCCATGACACGCGCCGGGCTCGGCTCGTCCCGCAGGGCGAGGTACAAGGTCCAGGCGGCCCCGGAGGTTGCAGGCCGCACCTGCGAACCCACCGCCATCGTCAGGCCACCAGGCTGTCCTGGTGCGACTCGGCCACCGCGTCCTCGTGCAGGCGCCCGGCGTGCATGCGGAGCACCCGGTCGGCCAGGTGGAAGTAGCGGTCGTCGTGCGAGATCACCACGAGGAGGTGACCCTTGTCGCGCAGCTCGGGCAACAGTTCCGTGTAGAACAGGTGGCGGAACGTGGGGTCCTGGTCCGCGGCCCATTCATCGAACACCAGCACCGGCCGGCCCTCGAGGTACGCGTGCACCAGCGCGAGCCGCTTGCGCTGGCCCGTGGAAAGGTCGAGTGTCGTGAAGGCGCCGTCCTTCACGTTCACCTTGTGCGCGATCTCCAGCCGCTCGAGGTACGGCCGGGCCGCCTCGGGCAGCGTGGGCGCGAGGCCGGTGCCCACCAGGTCTTCGAACAGGTAGAAGTCGGAGAACACGGTTGTGAACAGCTGGCGGTAGTCGTCCCGGTTGGCGGGCGTGACCGGTTGGCCGTCGAGCAGCACGGCGCCTTCGTGGGGGGCGTACAGGCCCAGCAGCAGCTTGATCATCGTCGTCTTGCCCGAGCCGTTGTCGCCGACCACGAACACGAGCTCACCGGGCTGGAGGCGCACGTCGATGGGCCCCAGCTCGAACGCGGGCGCGCCTTCGGGTGCATCGAAGGCGTAGCGCACCCCGCGCAGCTCGATGCTGCGGGCCAGGCGCACATCGCTGGGCGGCCGGTCGAGGTGCAGGTGGGGTTCCGGGTTGGCGAACCGTGCGGACAGGTCCGCGACCCGTTCGAAGGCCACCTTCGCCCGGCCGGTGTTCGGCAGCGCGCCCACGATCTGGTCCACCGGCCCCTTGAGGAACAGCAGCACCAGCACGAAGCCGCTCAGCACGGCCGGCTCCATCGCCTGGAAGGCCGCCCAGCCGAGGATCATGGCGATCAGCAGGAAGTACAGCGCCGAACCGAATGCCGTGGCGAGCACGTACGTGTTGATGGCGCGCCAGTTGATGTCGCGGATGGTGTCCACCGTGCGTTCGATCTGGCTGCCGAACACGTTCGCGCGGCGCGCACGGTGCATGCGCAGCTCCTTCGCGCCCTCGCTGATGCCGCGGTAGGCCTTGTGCAGGTGTTCCTCGTGTTCCCGCGACTGCCAGAAGCCGGCCACCCCGCGGGCCTGCGCCACCAGCTGCAACGTGCCGCCGATGGCCAGCGCCACCACGAGCATGCCGAACAGCGGCAGCGACAGCATGGCCAGGTAGACGAGGCATCCGAGCGCGATCGCCACCGAGATCAGCGTGGATGCGAGCATGAACGCGGCGTCGCTGATCATGTCGACGTCCTGCGTGAGGACCGGCATCAGGCGGTGCGTGCGGTAGCGCTCCAGGGCGTCGATGGGCGCGGAGAGGATCTTCTGGGCAAGCCCCTTGCGCACCTGCGCCACCAGCCGCTGGCCCACCAGGTTCGTGGAGATGTCGGACACGGCGCGCCCGCACAGCGCCACTGCACACAGCGCGATGAACGTCAGCAGCAGGCCGCCTGCCAACCCGCCCGGACGGTGCAGCACCTCGTTGATCGTGGCCAGCAGGGCCACGGTGGACGCACCGGCCGCGATGCCGGTGACCGCCGACAGCAGCAGCCACGGCAAGAACGGTTTCAGCAAGCGCAACACCTCGGTGGCTTGGCCTTCGGATGGTTTCATGGGAGGTTCTTTCCGCCGCAGGGGCAACACCGGACATGTGATTGACGGACTCGGCCGGCGAATGTTCAACCGCACGCTGAACATTCGCCCGGCGAATCCGTCTCGGTGGTGGTACGGCCCGCATCCACCCCAAGGTACCCCATGCCACTGCACCCCGATCTCGACGCATTCCTCGAGCTGGCCGCCGCCGCGCCAAAACCCCTGAGCGAGATGACCGCGGCCGACGCACGCATCGCCTACAACCGCAGCACGCTGGCGCTCGACACTCCCGGCCCGCGCGTGCCCGTCGAGCAGCTCCAGTTCGCCGGCCGCGACGGGGGAACGGTCCAGGCCCGCTTGTACCGCGGCTTGTACCGCGGACCGGCCACAGGCGCGGCGCCGGTGCTGCTGTTTTTCCACGGTGGCGGTTATGTGCTCGGTGACCTGGACTCACACGACTCGCTGTGCCGAACCCTCGCGCAGGAGACGCCCTGCGCCGTGCTCGCCATCGACTACCGGCGCGCCCCGGAGCACCGGTTTCCCGCCGCATTCCACGACGCCGAAGACGCCTACGCGTGGCTGCTGCGGCACGGGACGGACCACGGCCTGGACACGGCCCGCGTGGCGGTGGGTGGCGACAGCGTGGGCGGCACGCTCGCCACGGCCCTTTGCATCTCCGCCCGCGAGGCGGGCCTGCCACTGCCCCGGCACCAGTTGCTGCTGTACCCGTGCACGGCGGCCCAGCAGGACAGCGCATCCCATCGCCGCCTCGAGCGCGGCTTCCTGCTCGAACGCCGCACGCTGCAGTGGATGTTCGGGCAGTACCTGCGGGACGACCGCGACCGGCTGGACTGGCGTTTCGCCCCGCTGCAGGCGCACGACCTGCGCGGTCTGCCACCGGTGACCCTCGCCCTGGCCGAATACGACCCGCTCGTGGACGAGGGGCACCAGTACGCGGACCGCCTGCGCGACGCGGGCGTGCCGGTGAACCTGCACGTCCACGCCGGCATGGTCCACGACTTCGCCCGCCTCGGCAACGTCGTCGCGGAAGCCGGCACGTTGCGTCTGCAGCTGGCCCACGCGCTCGGCGCCGCGTTGAACAAATCCTGCGTGGCGCCGTCTTGTCCGTGAACGGGCTCTCGGGCCCCAGGTTCTTCCCACACGCCCCCACCGACCGAGCGCCGTGCCAACCCACTTTCCCCCGTTGACCTCGCATCCGGACAACCAGCTGCTGCACGTGGTGCACGAAGGCGGCTCGTTGTCGATCGCCGCCCCCGAGGGCGGCGCTGGCAGCCACTGGCGGCTGCACGAGCCGGGCGGCGTGCTGAGCCTCGCCGCCCTCGAACCGGCCGCCAGCGAACAGCACCTGCTCGCGGCGCTGGAGGCCGCCTTCACGTGGCACCCGGACCACGCCGTCGTGCGGGTCGATGCCACCATCCCCGCGTCGCTCAGGCAGACAGGCAGTGTGTCGGCCAGCACCGACGGCACGTCCCTGGCCCACCGCGATGCCCTGTGGCAGGAAGCCCGGCTCTGGTCACCCGAGGTGTGCCGTCCGCGTGCACTCCAGCATGTGCTGACCGGTGCCCTTCGCCATCCGCGCCGGCCGGAGAAGCCCGCGGGCACCGTGTACAGGCGATGGATCCCCTGGCTCGGCCGCACCCTGTCGTTGCGCGCCATCGACCCGAAGCACGACCTGGACACGTTCCACCGCTGGATGAACGACCCGGTGGTCAACCACTTCTGGCAGGAGCAGGGTGATGTCGCGGCGCACCGCGCCTACCTCGACCGCGTCGCGGCCGACCCGCACACCACCGCGCTGGTCGGGAGCTTCGACAACACCCCATTCGGCTACTTCGAGGTGTACTGGGCCCGCGAGGACCGGATCTCCCAGTTCTGCGATGCGGGGGACTTCGATCGCGGCTGGCACGTGCTGATCGGGGAACCGGCCTTCCGCGGCCGCCCGTTCCTCACGGCGTGGATGCCGTCGGTGTCGCACCACCTGTTCCTCGACGACAGCCGCACGCAGCGCGTCGTCATCGAACCCCGCATCGACAACGACAAGATCATCAGGAGCCTGGCCCGCTGCGGCTATGCCCTGCTGAAGGAGTTCGATTTCCCGCACAAGCGCGCCGTGCTCGGCATGTTGCTGCGCGAACGGTTCTTCGCGGACGCCCTGTGGATCCCGCGCCACCCGCCCAACTGAGGACAAGCCCCATGCACATCCACGACCTGATCGGCGTCGGTTTCGGCCCATCGAACATCGCGCTCGCCATTGCCCTGGAGGAAGGCCGTTCCGCCGGCCGGCCGATGGTGCCGCTGTTCATCGAGCGCCAACCCCGCTTTGCCTGGCACCCGCACATGCTGCTCGGCCACGCGCACATGCAGATCTCGTTCCTGAAGGACCTCGCGACGCTGCGAAACCCGTGCAGCCGCTTCACCTTCGTGAACTACCTGCACCAGAAGGGCCGCCTGCCGGACTTCATCAACCTGAAGACCTTCTTCCCGAGCCGGCACGAGTTCAACGACTACCTCGGGTGGGCCGCCTCGCAGTTCGAGGACCGCTGCGTCTACGGCGAGGAGGTGGTGGAGGTGCGGCCGGAGAAGCGCCAGCGCGACGAGGTGGAACTGCTGCGCGTGCGTTCCCGCGACGCGGATGGCGCCATGCACGAACGCCTCGCACGCAACCTGGTGGTCAGCATCGGCGGCACACCCAACGTGCCGGATCACTTCCGCCCGCATCGCGGCGACACCCGCATCTTCCATTCGAGCACCTACCTGCGCGACGTGGCGCGGTTGCCGGCGCACGCGCGCCGCATCGCGGTGGTGGGGGCCGGCCAGAGCGCGGCCGAGATCTTCATGGACCTGCACGGCCGCCCGAACGCGCCGCAGGTGGACCTCGTGATGCGCGCCCGGTCGATTCGCCCGTCCGACGACAGCCCCTTCGTCAACGAGATCTTCAACGCCGATTTCGTCGACGTCGTCCACAGCCGCGCGCAGGCCGAACGCGACGCGCTGCTGCGCGAGTTCTGGCACACGAACTACGCCTGTCCGGACCTCGACCTCATCCGGCAGATCTTCGAGGTGTTCTACGAGCAGCGCGTGGCCGGTGCCGAGCGGCACCGCTTCCTGCGCCGCCACGAGGTCACCCAGGTGGCGGCCGACACGAACGGCGTGCACCTCGGCCTGCACGACCTCAACGCGGGGCGCGACCACATCGTCCGCTACGACGCGGTGATCCTGGCCACCGGCTACGCACGCGACCACCACAAGACCTTGCTGGACCCCCTCGCGCCCTACCTCGGCGACTTCTCCGCCGATCGCCACTACCGGCTCCGCACCACCCCGGACTTCACGCCATCGATCTTCCTGCAGGGCGCGTGCGAATCGAGCCACGGCCTGAGCGACACGCTCTTGTCGATCACCGCCGTGCGCACCGGCGAGATCGGCGCCGCACTCGCCGCCACGCTGCCGAGCCCCCACCCCGCGCCCGCGGCGGCTGACCGGGCCATGTCCGTGTGAGCGCTTTTCGAATACCAATGAGAACTGTTATCATTCAATAATCAATCAGAGCGCTGCCGTGATCGACCATTGCGAAACGCGCCGGGCCCCCCGTGCCAAGCCGAACGCGCGCCCTCCGAGGCGCAGGCGTTTCGCGATCCCCGCAGTACCGCCGTACCCCTTCGGCCCGCCGTAGCAAGTCGCCATCGGCAGGTCATGGATCCCTTCGTCCATCGTCCGACCCCACGCGCACTTGTCATGAGCATTCGACTTGCCTCCCCCCGCCTCCAACTCACGCCTGTTGCCGCCGCGCTCCAGGTCTGTTTCGTGGGCCTCGCCTTCACCGCCGCCGGCGCACACGCCGCCGACGAACCCGAAACGGCGTTGCCTGTGGTGCGGGTCCAGTCCACCGCGCCGGGCTCGGCCGGGTCCGCCTACCGCGTCGAGGACGCGAGCCTCGGCGCCCTCGGCGCCAAGAAGCTGCGCGACACCCCGTTCACGGTGGACGTGTTCAGCCGCGCCCTGATGGACAACAAGCAGGCCTCGTCGCTGGCCGACGTGCTCAAGGGCGATGCCGCCATCACCCCCAACACCAATGGCATCAACGGGCTGACCACCGAAATCGTCGTGCGCGGCAGCACGGTCGACTTCTACAACTCGTACAAGATCGACGGGTTGAACATGCTCGCCTGGAGCACCGAGCTCCCGCTCGAACACTACGAAAACATCGAGGTGCTCAAGGGTGCAGGCGGTTTCATGTACGGGTTCGGCGCGCCCGGCGCGATCATCAACTACGTGAGCAAGCGTCCCACCGACACGCCGTTGCGCTCGGTCACCACCTCCGTCACCGGCAGCGGCACGGTGCTGCTGCACGGTGACGTCGGTGGCCGCTTCGGCGATGACGGGCGCTTCGGCTACCGCGTCAACCTCGTCGACGAGCAGGGTGACACGTACGTGGACGACGGCGGCCACATCAAGCGCCGCTCGGGCTCCGTCGCGCTCGACTGGCGCATCACGCCGGACATCGTGTGGAGCGTGGACGCACTGCACCAGGAGCGCACCGTCCACGCAGCGTACTTCGGGGTCCATGCGAACGGCAGCGGTGACCCGGCCGATTGGGACGTCATCGGCGCGCCGCCCGCCGCCATCGACGGCAACCGCCGCCTGGCCTCGTCGTTCACCTACTACCGCGCCCGCGCCACCACCTACGGCACCGAGGTCAACTGGCGCTTCGCGCCCGACTGGAATGCCCGCGTGGCGTACCGCAGCTGGGAACAGCGCCGCATCCCGTACTACAGCCGCTTCACGGTGGCACCCGATGGCACCTACTCGGAGATCCAGCTGGCCAGCCCCGGCCGCACCGAGACCGAACAGGTCCAGGGCATCGTCACGGGCAAGGTGGTGACCGGCCCGGTCGCGCACGACCTCGTGTTCGGCGCCTCGCGCAGCCGCTTCTCCGTGGGCGAAAGCCTGCAGTTCGACGGCGGTGTCATCGGCACCGGCAACCTGTCGAACCCGGGCAACTTCCCGGACCCGGGCCGCAACGCCGATTGGGAAGACGGCGGCTTCCTGCGTGCGGAACGCCAGCGCGCGCTGTTCGTGTCCGACACGGTGCACCTGGGTTCGCGGTGGGATGTGCTCGTGGGCCTGCGCCACAACAAGTTCGAACGCGAGCCGTACAGCGAGAGCAAGGTGACGCCCACGTTCGCGGTGATCCACCGGCCGCTGTCGTGGTTGTCGGCCTACGCGAGCTATGTCGAATCCCTGGAACAAGGGGCCACGGCCCCGCTGCTGCCCCAGCTGTCGAACCCGGGCCAGGTGTTCCCGCCGCTCAAGAGCAAGCAGGCCGAGATCGGCCTGAAGGCGGAAGCCGGCGACTGGGCGGCCTCCGTGGCCGTGTTCCGCATGATCCGCCCGCTGGACTACCTGCGCGGCAACACGTACACGCAGGACGGCAGGTCTCAGTACGACGGGCTGGAACTCTCCGGCAAGGCCCGCCTCGCCCGCGACTGGACCGTGACCGCCAGTGGCGTGCTGCTCGACGCCAAGAACAAGAAGACGCTCGACGGCGACGGCGATGGCGTGGGTGACCTCGACGGCAATCGCGTGACCGGCACGTCGCGGGGCCAGGTGGCGGGCTACGTCGAATACAGCGTGCCCTCGTTGCCGCTGGTGGTCACCGGTGGCGGCCGCTACGTCAGCGCGCGGTACCACGACAACCAGAACCGTTACACCCTGCCCGCCTACGCGCTGATGGACCTCGGTGCCCGCTACACCACCCGCATCGGCGGCACCGACACCACGTTCCGCTTCAACATCGACAACGTGGCCGACAAGGCCTACTGGCTCGGCAGCGACGAGCGCCTGACCCAAGGCGCACCGCGCACCTACAAGCTGAGCGCCCAGGCGAAGTTCTGACCTCCGCGCTTTCCTCGAAGGGACCTCAGGTGTTGCAATGCACCGGGGGCCCTTTTGCTGAGGTGTCGATGGCCATCAGCTCCGGAACGTCTTCGCACCGTTGGAAAGCCCATCGGGCATCCACCCACTGGCCGGCCAGACTGCATGCACACTGTGCGTCACCGGAACACTACGACGCGGGCTCAACCGCGGCCTCTTCATGTCGCGACGCGGTCAAAGCGGTCATCATCGGCCGATCGATGTGGTCTATCTGTGGGTTGATGGGGCCGACCCGCGGTGGCAAGCCAAACGCCGGCGCGCGTTCGAGGCGTGGCGCATCAAACATCCAGCGGAACTGGCCGCCTACGGCAACGTTGCCGGCCGCTTCCGGGACAACGGCGAACTGCGCTTCAATCTCAGGGCGCTCGAGCACTTCTTTCCCGATCACGGCCACGTCTATGTCGTGACCGATGCGCAGGTGCCGGACTGGCTCGACACGATGCCCGGCATCACGGTTGTCGACCATCGCGACCTGATCCCGAGAGCCTCGCTGCCCGTCTTCGACTCCGGCCATATCGAGTCGTATGTCCATCACATACCGGGCCTCGCCGAGCGCTACTTCTATCTCAACGACGACATCTTCTTCGGCGCATCCGTCGATCCGGAGCAATGGTTCGGCGAGCAACTGACGGTGGCGATGGAGACTTCCCCCATCGCGCAAAGCGCGGATCTGCACCCGACAGGGGCAGCGCTGGTCAATGCGTCCATACTCTCCGCGCGGTGGCTTGCCAGCGTGTGCCCGGGCTACGTGCACGAATGGCGTCTGTTCTCGCACTCGCCGCGCGCGTTCCTGCGAAGCGCGATGTACGAGCTGGAACGGCAAGCCTCCGAACTCTTTCGCGATTTGCGGTCGACCAGGTTCCGCTCCTGGCGAGTCCCGCCGATCGTGTCAGACCTGGCCATGCGCTGGATGGTGCAGACCGGTGCCGCAAGAAGCATCACCCTCGACCCGCTGTACATCTCCACTGGGGACGATGCTGCGGAGGTTCAGTTCTCCGAGCTTCGATCCCGCTTCGGAGCGCTTCCGTTCTTCTGCATCAACGACACGTGCGACGATGCCTCGGGCAGCGACCACAGGCTGCTGCGAGCGGCGAGCGTACTCGAGGATCTTCTCCCGAGGCCATCGCGTTTCGAGCGGCGTTCCGCGCATGCCTCGAGCCAGTCCGCTGCCTGGTGCGGCGCGCTCGCAACGTAGCCAGAGCGATTTCAACCTGATCTGCCTGGGCAGCAGCGCGGCGTAGTCGCAGCAGCGAAACAGCTATCGCCATCAGGCCTGGACCGCCACGGCCTGGCGCACGATCGCTTCCAGCTCGGCACGGTAGCCTTCCGCGAGGCGCGCCATCGTCTCGGGCCGGTATGCCGCCGTGCTGTGGATGAACCGCATCGACAAGCGCCCTTCGTACACCTGGCCGATCACTTCGAGCCAGTTCGGCAGCACGCCCTCCCCACCGCGCTCCAGGCCCACCGGTTCCGTGGCGAGGGCCAGCGATGACGCCCCACCGAAGGTCTGGTCGAACTGGCCCAGGTAGTTGAAGGTGATTCGCGGACGGACATCCGCCAGCGCCTGCCGCACCGCGGGGTCAGGGTGCAGGTGGCGGAGTGCACCGAACCCCACCCCCTTGCCCGGCACCGCCCGCAGGGCCGCCGACACCGCGCCCACGGACTGGGCCAGCGGCAGGTTGCCGCCTGGCAGGCGCACCGGGTAGGCGCTGGTGAACCACCCGACGGTGCGGCTCAGGTCGAGGTCGGCGGCATCGCCTTCGCGGCCATGGCCTTCCATCGTGATCAGCGTGTCGGCCCGGCCGGTCCACGCGGTGATGGTGCGTGCGAGTGCCGCCAGCAGCAGGTCGTCGATGCCCGCGCCGTAGGCCGCCGGTGCGGTACGCAGCAGCTGCGCGGTGAGCGCCTCGTCCAGCTGCATCGACGCGGCAGCGCGATCGCGCACGAGGTGCGGTGCGGAAGGGTCGTCGCGCGGCAGGTCGGGGTGGGTTGCGGCTTGTGCGCGCCAGTACGGCAGTTCGGCGTCGGCCGCGGGCGACCGCGCCCAGCCGTGCAGGTGGCCCGACCACGCCTTGTAGGCCGCCGTGCTGGCGGGCAGCGAGACCGCCAGGCCTCGCACCAGCTGCCGGTGCACGGTCTGCAGGTCTTCCAGCAGCACGCGCCACGACACCCCGTCGATCAGCAGGTGGTGCACGACGATCAGCAGGCGCGCACTGCCGTCGGCATGGCGCAGGTGCACCGGCCGCCACACCGGGCCACGCGCCAGGTCGAGGCTGCGCTGGGCCTCGTCGCAGCGCCGTTCGATGTCGGCAGCATCCACCACTTCGAACTGCCACAGCCCACCGTCGGCAGACACCGCATCGTCGTACCGCTGCCGCCATGCGCCGTCCGTCGCCTGGTGGAAGCGCATGCGCAGCGCGGCGTGGTGCGATTCCAGCGCGGACATCGCCCGCGCCAGCACCGCCCCGTCGAATGGCTGGTCCGCCCGCAGCAGCACCGATTGGTTGTAGTGGTGGCGCGACGGCATGTCCTCTTCGAAGAACCAGGCCTGGATGGGCAGCAGCGGCACCTCGCCTTCGGCCGCGACCTCGATCTGCAGGGCCTTCGGGGCCACCGGGGCATCCACGCGCGACGCCATCAGGGCCTCGATGGTCTGGTGCCGCATCAGGTCGCGCAGCCGCAGTTCGAGTCCGAGCCCGGCATGGCGCACGCGCGAGATCAGTTGCAGGCTCAGGATCGAATCGCCGCCCAACTCGAAAAAGTTGTCGGTGATCCCCACCTGGGCCACGCCCAGCACCTCGGACCACAGGGCCGCCAGCGCGGTTTCGGTGCTGTCGCGCGGCGCCCGGTAGGCCCGTGCTTCATCAGCGGACGGCGCCGGCAGCGCAGCGCGGTCGAGCTTGCCGCTCAACAGGCGCGGCAACTCGGGCAACACCATCACGTGGGCGGGCACCATGTGTTCGGGCAGGCCCTCGGCCAGTGCCATGCGGAGCCGTTCCGGCAGCCGGTCGGCGCGTGCGGGATCGGCCGCCACGACGTAGGCCACGAGCTGCTGGCCGGAACCGCCGTCGCGGGCCAGCACTGCGGCATCCAGCACGTCCGGGAAGGCGCGCACCCGCGCCTCCACCTCACCCGGTTCGATGCGAAAGCCCCGGATCTTCACCTGGTGGTCCGCCCGGCCGATGTACTCGATGTTGCCGTCGTCGAGCCAGCGCACGAGGTCCCCCGTGCGGTACAGGCGGCCCCCGTCGCGCCGGAACGGGTCGGCGACGAACCGTTCCGCCGACAGGCCGCTGCGGCCGAGGTAACCCCGGGCCAGGCCATACCCGCCGATGTAGAGCTCGCCGGTCACGCCCTCGGGCACCAGCTGCAGGTCCGCGTCCAGCACGTAGGCCGTGCGTTCGCCCACCGGGCGCCCGATGGGTGCGTAGGCGCAGTCGAATGTGCCATTTCCATCGGTCTTCCAGATCAAGGGCGTGACCACGGTTTCGGTGGGCCCGTAGCCGTTGATCAACGTGCGGGGCCGCAGGTGGCGGCGCACTTTGTCGTAGGCCGCCTTGGGCATGGCCTCGCCGCCGAACACGTAGAGCTCGACCGGTGGGGCATCGTCGCGCACGCTGGCCCAGTCGGCGATCTGGCCGAGGTAGGCCGGCGGGAAAGCGGCCTGGGTGATGCCATAGCGGTGCAGCGCGCCGTAGGCCTGTTCGGCCGTCCACAGTTCGTTGTCGCGCAGCGCGAGGCCCGCCCCCACGCACAGCGGCGTGAGCCAGCGTTCGTGGGCGCCGTCGAACGAGAACGACATGAAGTGCAGTTCGCACGACTGCGGGCCCATGCCGTAGATGTCCGCGGTGGCCAGGCAATGCATCGCCAACGGGCCGTGGCTCACGGCCACGCCCTTCGGCAGGCCGGTCGATCCCGACGTGTAGATCACGTAGGCCAGGTGGTCCGCGTGCACGGGCACGCCGGGGTTGGTGGTGTCGTGCGACACGACGTCGTCCAGCACGACCCAGGGCAGGCCCGCCACCTGCGGCAGGCGTGGCGCCGCCGCGCGATGGGTGAGCAGCATCGCCATGCCGCTGTCGGTCATCATGAACGCGAGGCGATCCGCCGGGTAGGCCGGGTCGAGCGGCACGTACGCCCCGCCCGCCTTCAGCACGGCCAGCAGCGCGACGATGCTGTCGATGGAGCGTTCGAGGGCCACGCCCACCCGCACATCAGGCCCCACGCCCAGCGAGATGAGGTGGTGCGCCAAGCCGTTCGCGCGGGCATTGAGGCCCGCGTAGCTGAGTTCCTCGTCACCGAGCAGCAACGCGATGGCGTCGCCACGCGCCTGCACCTGGCGCTCGATCAGGTGGTGCACCGGCACGCGCGGCGCCTCCTCCACGGCCGGGCTGCCCAGGGCCCGCACGGCGGCCAGCGTGGCCGCGTCGAGCCACGTCAGTTCGCCCACCGCACGTGCGGGCGCCGCGGCCATCTGCTGGATCAGGTGGGCCATCTGGCGGCACACCCCCGCCACCACGGTGTCGTCGAACTGGCGACGGCCGTAGCAGTACTCGATCTCGAGCGTGTCGGCGGCCAGCACCTGCAGGTCCATCGCGTAGCCGGTCAGGCCCTCGCTCGCCGCCTGTCCGAAGTGCAGGCCGTGGGCCTCCAGGCTGCGCAGCGTGCGGTCGATCGGGGCATTTTCGAACACGATGATGCTGTCGAAGAGCGGGCGCCCGGCAGAGCCGGCCCAGCGCTGGATGTCGGCCAGGGCCGTGTGCTCCTGCTCGCGCAGGCGCAGGTTGCAGTCCTGGACGGACCGCAGGTAGTCACCCACCGATTGCGCCGGCCGGTGCCGCACGGGCACCGGCACCGTGTTGATGAACAGGCCCATCATGGCCTCGACACCGGGCAGGCCCGGCGGCCGGCCGGCCACCGTGGCACCGAACACCACGTCGTCGCGGCCGGTGAGGCGCTGCAGCACGAGGGCCCACGCGGCTTGCACGAGGGTGTTCACCGTCACGCGCTCGCGTTGGGCGAACTGCTGCAACGCGGCGGTCTCGTCACGATCGAAGCGCGTGTAGACCTTCTCGAAGCCGCTCCTCGTGTCGTTGCCGCGGCCGGCTTCGGCGAGCAGCGTCGGGCCGCTCGACGCGGCCAGCTCGGCCTTCCAGAAGCGTTCGGCCACGCCCGCCTCCTGGCGCTGCAGCCAACGCACGAAGTCGCCGTAGACCGGCAGGTGCGGGAACACCGTTTCGCCGGCGTAGCTGCGCACCCATTCCCCCATCAACCGCGAATCGGTCCATCCGTCGGACAGGATGTGGTGGTGGGTCCAGATGAGCTGGTGGCGATCGTCGTCGAGGCGAATCAACGCCACGCGCGCCAGCGGCGGACGCAGCCAGTCGATCGGCGCGCACAGCGCCTGCAATGCGAACTCGCCCACACGCTGCGCGGCATCGGCCTCGCCGCGCCAGTCGAGGTGCGTGACGTTCGACAAGGCGGCCTTGAACACCAGTTGCAAGGGCCGCTTCATGCCGGCCTGCCACAGGAACCCGGTGCGCAGCAGCGCATGCCGCGCCACCATGGCGTGCCAGGCGCGCTCGAAGCGCGGGGCGTCCAGGCCGCGCACCTCCACGCTGAGCTGGTTCACGTACAGGCCCGAGCCCGCGGCTTCCATCGAATGGAACAGCATGCCCTCCTGCGTCGGGGCGAGCGGGTAGACGTCCTCGATCTCGGCCGGCTGCACCGGGAGTGCGGCCAGCACGCCGGCATCCAGGAAATCGGCCAGGCGGCCGCGCACGGTGGCCTGCACCGGCGCTGCCACCAACGGCACCGCCACGGCGGCGAGCGAGGGGCGAGACGACCCAGCCGGCCTCGCGCAGCCGCGCCACGATCTGCAGGCTCACGATCGAGTCCCCGCCCAGTTCGAAGAAGTTCTCCTGCCGCCCCACCCGCTGCAGCCCCAGCACCTCCGACCAGATCCGCGCCAGTGCCTCTTCAACCTCGCCCTGCGGCGCCTCGTGCACCCGCTGCGGCGCCTGCGCCCGCGGCAACGCCTTGCGGTCGATCTTCCCGTTCGCGTTCAGCGGCAGCGCCGCCAGCACCACCACCACCGCCGGCACCATGTACTCCGGTAGCACCTGGGCCAGCGCCGCCTTCAGCGCCGGCACCTCCACCTCACCTGCCACGTACCCGACCAAGCGGCCTTCGTCGGCCACCACCACCGCCTCCTTCACCCCCGGCTGCGCCAGCAGCTGCGCCTCGATCTCGCCCAGCTCGATCCGCAGCCCTCGCACCTTCACCTGGTGGTCCAGCCGCCCCAGGTACTCGAGCTGGCCGTCCTCGCGCCAGCGCACCAGGTCGCCCGTGCGGTACAGCCGCTCGCCCGCCTCGTGCGGGTCCGCCACGAACCGCTCCGCCGTGAGCCCCGCCTTGTGCAGGTACCCCCGGCCCAGCCCCGCGCCACCCAGGTGCAATTCGCCCGCCACACCCAGCGGCACGCGCCGCAGGTTCGGGTCCAGCACCACCGTGCGCACCCCGGCGATCGGCCGCCCGATCGCCACCGCCGTGCCCGCCTCGCACGTCCAGTGCGTCACGTCGATCGCCGCTTCCGTGGGGCCGTACAGGTTGTTCAGCACCACCTGCGGCAGCCGCTCGAACACCCGCGCCTGCACCGCTTCCGGCAACGCTTCTCCGCTGCACACGATGCGCTTGAGCCCCGTGCACGCCTGCACCCCGTCGTGCGCGATGAACGCCTGCAGCATCGACGGCACGAAGTGCAGCGTGGTCACCGCGTGCGCCTGGATCAGCTCGGCCAGCCGTGCCGGGTCCCGATGGTCGCCCGGGCCCGCCACCGCCAGCCGCGCGCCCACCTGCAGCGGCCAGAAGAACTCCCACACCGACACGTCGAACCCGAACGGGGTCTTCTGCAGCACCGTGTCGCCCACGCCCAGCGGGTACGCCGCCTGCATCCACGCCAGCCGGTTCGCCAGCGCGCCGTGCCGGTTGCCCGCGCCCTTGGGCCGCCCCGTCGAGCCCGACGTGTAGATCACGTACGCCAGGTGCGCCTCGTGCAGGGCCACCGCCGGGTTCGTCTCCGGTTGGGCCGACAGGTCCAGCGTGGCCAGCGCCCACGCCTCCACCGGCGCCGGCACCACCACCAGCCCCGCCTGCGTCAGCACCCGCTTCACCCCGCTGTCCGACACCATGTACCCGATCCGCTCGGCCGGGTACTCGGGGTCGATGGGCACGTACGCCCCGCCSGCYTTCATCACCGCCAGCAGCGCCACCACCATCTCCACCGACCTGGACAGCACCACGCCCACCGGCTCGTCGGGTGTCACCCCCGCCTCGATGAGCCGGTGCGCCAGCCGGTTCGCCCGCGCGTTCAGCGCCCCGTACGTCACCACCTCCTCGCCGTACACCACCGCCGCCGCCTCCGGCCGCGCGGCCGCCTGCGC
>NZ_LMDI01000004.1 GCF_001425785.1 Rhizobacter sp. Root1221
CCGCGCAAGCCTTCGCCGCCGCCCAACCGCCCCTGTTCAACTGAGGGGGAAATTATTCCGGACAGTAGTGGGCGTTCGCCGGGATGACCCGAGATTTTCCCCGGACAGCAGTGGGCCTGCGCCGGGACGACAGGGCTGTGCGGGGAAACGCATTGGCGTTTGCGCAGAGCCGGTCTCTCAGGATCAGGCCCTCTGCCTGATTCGGCTTGCTTTGCACATGTTGCGCGGCCCTGTTGCTGATTCAGTTGGCGCTCCGTGCGGTTCCGGGGCGTTGCATCGCTTCGCTCGCTCGCCGTGCGGCCTCATCCCCTTGATGGGATGAGCCCGCAACAAGAGGCGAGCAAAGCGAAGCCGCAGATCAAGCTACCGCCGAGCCCGGGTCCCCCGGGCGACCGCGGGCGCCCCCATGGGGGGCAGGAGCGAAGCGACGTGGGGGCCCTATGCAGTAAGGTTGGTCCGAGCGCCGCGGTCGGCCTGGGTGCCGCCGTAGACGGGGGCGGGGCTGGTGCGGGGCATCAGGACGTCGATGGCGCGGTCGAGGGCGGCGGTGGCACGGGCCAGCGATTCGCGCTGGGAGGCCACGAGGCCGCTCGCGCGCATCAGGCGTTCGCGCAGGGCGGGGGGCACGGGGCCCGAGCGGGCGGCGTGCGTGAAGTGGTCCACCGCGCGGGCGAGCGCGCGATGCAGTTCAGACGCGTGATGGTCCACGGCGCCCATGTCGTTCGCGCGCAGCGAGTCGCCGAGCGAGTTCAACTGGCTTTCCACGGCCGCCAACGTGGTTTCGAGCTCGAGCCCGGGACCGTTTGGCGTTGGCAGTTGGGAAGGATGCACCGGGTTCGGCATATCGGGCCTGAAGGTAAAACTCAAGAGGGACAGGAGCGCGAACGAAAGCCCGCGATCAGTGTTGCGATTTTCCCAGGACTTCCTGGGCATTGGCCAACAGCTTGTCGGCGATGGCGCCAGCGTTGACCTGGTACTTGCCGTCCGAGATGGCCTGCGCAATGCGCGCCACCTTTTCGGCGTCGAAGTCGCCTGACACACCTTCGGTGCTCGACATCAGCTGCGTGGCGGCGCTGGACAGCGCCACTTGCGTGCTGGCTTCGGTGCCGGCCTCTTGCGTGGCGGCGGTCTGGGTCTTGCCGGCCCCGGTGGCCGACGTGCGGCCGGGGGTGACCGCCGCCGGTGCGGCGACGGGTTTGTCGTTCGGGTTGCCAATCTTCATGGTGTGCTCCTTGGGAGGGGGTCTTGCCCCCGTCCTTTCAACATGAACGGTATTTCGACCCGTCCAGGGGCAACTTTAATGTTTTTTGGCAGAAGCTTTTTGCGACAACTCGTTTTCACAATGTGATCTCCACGACCCGTTCGCCCACCGGCATGCCGCTCACCACCTTGCCGTTGTCAGTGCGCACTCGCACCGGCTGGCCTTCCATGCCGGCGGTGAGCGCTTCACCGGAGCCCACGATGGCAAAACCACCGCCCACGGCGCGCACCTGCACGGTTTCGCCTGGCCCGAACCACTGGCGGCTTTTGAGGGCCACTTCGCGGAGGGCCTGGCCGGCCGACAGCGGCTGCCCCAGGGTGCGGCCCAGCACGGCCTGCCCATCGGGGATGGCGGGGCTGCGCTGTTCGCTCAGGTTGATTTCGGTGGACCGCAGGTCGGCTTGAGCCAGGACGTGGCCGGCCGGCAGCGGTGCGGCCGCCACCCAGCCGGGCCCGAACACATGGACCGTGACCGGCAGGTAGACGTTCCACGGGGTGGGGCCGTCGACACACCGCAGGCCCACGCGGCTGCTGCCCCACAGGCGGGTGCCGGAGGGGATGTAGGCGTCGACCTTCTGGCACGCGGCCAGGCGCAGCCTCGGGTCGAGGCGGCCCAGGGCCACCTCGGCGCGTGGCGTGGCCGGGCCGACGACCCGGCCGAGGATGAGTTGGCGAACCTGCGCTTCGAGCGGGGCGCCGAGTGCTGGCCCGCCGGTGGGCTGGGCCAGCGCGCCCACGGCCGTGCAGGCGAGCACCGCGGCCGCCACGGGGGCGAACGCGGCACGGCGCGAGGGACGGAGGGTGGGCAGGGGGGAGTTCACATCTCCAATGTACGCGGGGCGGGCGGCGCACCGGTTGCGAAAAGGCCGGGAAACGGCCCGCTATTCGCGCTTATGTTTTCGCCCCTGCTGACCACAATCCTTTCAATTGCCCCTCGTGGGGCGCCCGCCGAGGGATGCACCATGCTGAACCGACTCACCAACTCGCTCGATTTCCACGGACAGGCCCTGAGCCTGCGGTCCGAGCGCCAGCGCCTGATCGCCAGCAACATCGCCAACGCCGACACCCCGGGGTATGTCGCCCGCGACATGAACTTCTCCCAGGCGCTGAAGGAAGCCACCGGCATGCAGGCGTCCGCCGGCATGGCCGCCACCCGCCCGGGCCACATCGCCACCGCCGGCGGCGCCCGCGCCGAGGCCAACCTCGAGTACGCCGTCGCCAGCCAGACCAACCTCGACCGCAACACGGTCGACATGGACCGCGAGCGCGCCAACTTCGCCGACAACTCGGTTCGTTTCGAAGCCACGCTGCGGTTCATCAACAGCAACGTGCGCACCATGATCGACGCCATCAAGGGTCAATGACCATGAGCATGTTCCAGGTCTTCAACGTCACCGGCAGCGCCATCAGCGCGCAGTCGCAGCGGCTCAACGTCGTCGCGTCCAACCTGGCCAACGCCGACACCGTGGCCGGCCCCGACGGCTCGGCCTACAAGGCCCGCCAGGTCACCTTCCAGGCCGAACTGATGGGCCAGATGGGAGACGCGGCCAGCACCGGCGTCAAGGTCAGCAACATCAGCGAAGACCAGACCCCCGGCCGCCGCGTGCACGACCCGAAACACCCGTCGGCCGATGCCGAGGGTTACGTCACCTACAGCAACGTGAACCCGGTCGAGGAGATGGTCAACATGATCGCGGCCTCGCGCTCGTACCAGAACAACATCGAGGTCATGAACACGGCGAAGAGCCTGCTGCTCAAGACCATCCAGATGGGCCAGGGCTGATCCCTGACGCCCTGACCTGAAGGACACCTCCATGGCAGCCGTCGGCACCCTCAACTCCAACACCCTGGCGAGCCTCAACGGCACCGGCGCCACCACGCAGACCGCGAACGAGGCCGGCAGCGCCGATCGCTTCCTGAAGCTGCTCGTGGCCCAGATGCAGAACCAGGACCCGCTCAGTCCCATGGACAACGCGCAGGTCACGACCCAGATCGCCCAGATCAACACCGTGAGCGGCATCGAGAAGCTCAACGGCTCCGTGCAGGGCCTGTCGGGCCAGTTCTCCCAGATGCAGGCGCTGCAGGGTGCGGCCCTCGTGGGCCGCGAGGTGGTGGTGCCCGGCGACGACCTCACCGTCAAGGACAACGTCGGCTCCGGCACCTTCGAACTCGGCTCGGCCGCCGACGAGGTGCAGGTCGAGATCCTGAACGCGCAGGGCAACGTGATCGAGAAGTTCCAGCTCGGCGCCCGGGCCGCCGGCATCAACGACTTCGACTGGAAACCCACCAGCACCGCTGGCGCCGCCACGTTCCGTGTCACGGCCAAGGCCGATGGCGCCACGCTGACCCCCACCGCGCTCGTGCGCGACACGGTGCGTTCCATCAGCACGTCAGGCAACCAGCTGACCCTCGAACTGAAGAACAACGGCAACGTGGCGTACAGCGACGTGCGCTCGTTCACCTGATTCTCCCGACGCACGCGTCAACAGCCTCCAGGAACATCCCATGAGCTTCCAGCAAGGTCTCTCCGGCCTGAACGCATCGAGCAAGAACCTCGACGTCATCGGCAACAACGTGGCCAACGCCAGCACCTACGGTGCCAAATCGTCGCGGGCCGAGTTCGCCGACATGTACGCCACCGCGATGACCGGGGGCGGCAGCAGCAACATCGGCATCGGCGTGAACCTGGCCGCGGTCACGCAGCAGTTCACGCAGGGCAACATCACCACCACGGCCAACTCGCTCGACCTCGCCATCAACGGCCAGGGCTTCTTCGAGGTGCAGTCGCCCGACGGCCAGACGCTCTACTCGCGCAACGGCCAGTTCCAGGTGAACAAGGAAGGCTACCTGCAGACGAACGGCGGCATGAAGCTGCTCGGTTACCCGGCCGACGGGCAGGGCACCATCCAGCCGGGCCAGGCGCGCCCGCTGCAGCTGCCCACCGCCGGCATCGATCCCAGCAGCACCACCGAGATGAACATCGAGATGAACCTCGATTCGCGTGTGGGCGCCACGCTGCCGGCCACCACGCCCATGATCAACTTCAACGACGCAGCCACGTACAACAACGCCACCTCGGTGACGGTGTTCGACGACAAGGGCCAGGACGTTGCGCTCACCTACTACTTCCAGAAGGCATCCACCGACACCTGGAACGTGTACGTCACCGCCAACGGCTCGCCGGTCAACGTCGACGGCGCCGGGGATCCGCAGCCGCTGACTACCATGACCTTCCCGGCCAACGGCGGCACGCCCACGGCCCCGGCCGGCCTCGTCACGCTCGACATCCCGGCGTCCACCAACGCGTCCGGCGCCCAGACGCTCGCCATCCCCGGCATCCAGCTCGACCTCTCCGGCGCCACCCAGTACGGCGCCACGTTCGGTGTCACCGACATGGCCCAGAACGGGTACGCCCCGGGCCAGCTGTCGGGCCTGTCCATCGAGAAAAACGGCATCGTGATGGCCACTTACTCGAACGGCCAGTCGAAGCCCGCCGGCCAGATCGAACTCGCCACGTTCCGCAACACCCAGGGCCTGAAGCCGCTGGGCGGCAACAACTGGGCGCGCACGTTCGAATCGGGCGACCCGATCGTCGGCACGCCCAGCCAGGGCAACCTCGGGGCGCTGCAGTCCGGCGCGCTGGAGGAGTCCAACGTCGACCTGACCGCCGAGCTGGTGAACATGATCACGGCCCAGCGCATCTACCAGGCCAACTCGCAGACCATCAAGACGCAGGACCAGGTCATGCAGACCCTGGTGAACCTGCGCTGATGAGCCGCACGGGCCCCCGAACTGACCTGACCTGACCGGAGCCGCCGATGGACCGCATGATCTACCTGTCGATGTCGGGTGCGAAAGCCAGCATGCAGCGCCAGGACACGCTCGCCAACAACCTGGCGAACGCGTCCACGCCCGGCTTCCGGGCCGAGCTGCAGGCGTTTCGTGCGGTGCCGGTGCAGGGCAGCGGGGCCAGCACCCGTGTGTATGCACTCGAATCCACGCCCGGCTACAACGATGCGGCCGGCCCCATCACCAGCACCGGGCGCAACCTCGACGTGGCGGTGAAGGGCAACAGCTGGCTGTCGGTGCAGGCGCTCGACGGCAGCGAGGCCTACACCCGGGGCGGCGCGCTCGATGTCACGTCCGACGGCACGCTGGTCACCCGCAGCGGCCTGCCCGTGCTCGGTGACGGCGGCCCCATCCAGGTGCCGCCCAACACCGAGGTGAGCATCGGCAGCGACGGCACCATCAGTGCCAAGGACCGCACCGGCCGCAGCACGTCGCTCGGCAAGCTCAAGCTCGTCACGCCCGAGGCCAAGCTCGACCGCGGCGAGGACGGCCTGTTCCGCGGCGCCGAAGGCAACCCGCTCGACGCCGACCCCGATGCCCGCGTGCAGGACGGCTCGCTCGAAGGCTCCAACGTGAGCGCCATCGAGACCATGGTGTCGATGATCGCCGCCGCGCGCCAGTTCGAGGCGCAGATGAAGATGGTGCAGACCGCCGAGGCGGACGAACGCGCCGCGTCACAACTGCTGTCCAACGCGCCGCGTTGACCCGCTGAACCGAAACTGAGGACCCCCGCCATGATGCGCTCGCTCTGGATTGCCAAGACCGGCATGGAGGCCCAGCAAACCCAGCTGGACCACATCTCCCACAACCTGGCCAACTCGGCCACCAACGGCTACAAGAAGTCGCACGCGGTGTTCGAGGACCTGATGTACCAGAACCTGCGCCAGACCGGCGCGGCCAGCACCGAACAGACCCAGCTCCCCACCGGGTTGCAAGTGGGCCTCGGCACCCGTGCCGTCGCCACCTCGCGCAGCTTCTCGCAGGGCAACCTGCAGACCACCGAGCGGTCGCTCGATGTGGCCATCCGCGGCAACGGCTTCTTCGAGATCCAGATGCCCGATGGCACCACTGGCTACACCCGCGACGGCTCGTTCCAGGTCAACGCCCAGGGCCAGATGGTCACGAACAACGGTTTCCCCGTGCAGCCGGGCATCACCATCCCGGCCAACGCCACCAGCATCTCCGTGGGCCAGGAAGGCATCGTCAGTGTCGTGGTGCCGGGCCAGGCCCAGCCGCAACAGGTGGGCCAGCTGCAGTTGACCAACTTCATCAATCCGGCCGGCCTCGAGCCCAAGGGCCAGAACCTGTACACCGAAACCGCCGCGTCGGGCACGCCCAACACCGGCACGCCCGGCCAGGAAAGCTTCGGCCAGCTCCAGCAGGGAGCCCTCGAAACGTCCAACGTGAACGTGGTCGAGGAACTGGTCGGCATGATCCAGACGCAACGCGCCTACGAGCTGAACTCGAAGGCCATCCAGACGTCCGACCAGATGCTCCAGCGCCTGACCCAGCTGTAAACCGGCCATCGCGCATCCCGAGTGATCCCCGAGTGACCCCCCGATGAAAACCACGCTCCTCGCCGCCGCTTCCGCCTCCGTGCTGCTCGCCCTCACGGGATGTGCCACGCCGTACCCGGTGCCCGAGGTGTCGGTGGCGCCCGGGGCCGACACGCGGCCGTTGCCCGTGGTGGCGCCGGTGGCCAGCAACGGGTCCATCTACCAGGTGGCCCAGTACCGCCCGCTGTTCGAGGACCACCGTGCCCGCCTGGTGGGCGATGTGGTGAATGTGCAGATCGTGGAGAAGGTCACGGCCAGCCAGAAGAGCACCAGCTCCATCAACAAGTCCGGGTCGGTGGAGGCGGGTGTCACCGCGCTGCCGATGCTCAAGGCCACTTCGCTCACCCGCGCCAGCGCGTCCGGGTCGTCCGCCAACGACTTCCAGGGCAAGGGCAGCACCGAAAACACCAACGACTTCTCCGGCACCATCACCGCGGTGGTGACCGAGGTGCTGCCGAACGGCCACCTCGTGATTGCCGGGGAAAAGCAGATCGGCGTGAACCAGAACGTGGATGTGCTGCGGTTCTCGGGCCAGGTGGACCCCCGGTCCATCCAGCCGGGCAACAGCGTGGCCTCTGCCCAGATCGCCAACGTGCGCGTGGAACACCGCGGGCGCGGAGCCCAGGCCGATGCGCAGGGAATTGGCTGGATCGGACGCTTCTTTTTGAACGTTCTCCCGTTCTAAAGTTCTCCAGAATCGGTGCCATGGGGGGGTTGACTCCTCCCGAGGTGCACCGAATGGAAACGACGTCCGACAACCTGCGCAAGACCCTCCTCCAAGGCCTCATCGGCCTGATCGCCGTGATCTTGAGCGGCGTGCTGTGCTGGCCCGTCGACGCCCACGCCACCCGCATCAAGGAAGTGGCGTCCGTCCAGGGCGTGCGCAACAACCAGTTGGTGGGCTACGGCCTTGTGGTCGGCCTCGACGGTACCGGCGACCAGACCACCTCCACCCCGTTCACCGCACAGAGCCTGAACGCGCTGCTGCAGCAGATGGGCGTGACCGTGCCTCCGGGCACCAACATGCAGGTGAAGAACGTGGCCGCCGTGATGGTGACCGCGCAACTGCCTCCGTTCGCGCAACCCGGCCAGCCCATCGACATCAACGTGTCGTCCATGGGCAATGCCAAGTCGTTGCGCGGCGGCACGCTCATCGCCACGCCACTCAAGGGCGCCGACGGCCAGGTCTACGCGCTGGCCCAGGGCAACCTGATCGTGGGCGGTGCCGGCGCGTCGGCAGCCGGCTCCAAGGTGCAGATCAACCACCTTGCCGCCGGCCGCATTCCCGAAGGCGCCACCGTCGAACGCGCGGTGGCCACGCCGCTGATGCAGGGCGAGTTCCTGCAGTTCGACCTGAACGCCAACGACTACAACACCGCCCGTGAAGTGGCCCGCGCCATCAACAAGAAGATGGGCGACGGCACGGCCCAGCCGCTGAGTGGCCGCACCGTGCGCGTGCGCATGCCGTCGTCGCTCGACGCCCGGGTGGGTTTCCTCGCCGACGTGGAAAACCTCGCGCTCGAACTGGCCGCGCCCGCCGCGAAGGTGGTCATCAACGCCCGCACCGGCTCCGTGGTGATGAACCAGGCCGTGTCGCTGAGCGCTTGCGCGGTCGCCCATGGCAACCTGTCGGTGACCATCAATTCGACCCCCGTCATCAGCCAGCCCGCACCGTTCTCGCGCGGGGAGACCGTCTCGCGCGACCGGGCCGACATCACGATCAAGCAAGAACCCGGTCCGCTGGTCCAGCTGCCGGCCAGCACGAAGCTGGCCGACGTGGTCAAGGCACTGAGCGCCCTCGGCGCCACGCCGCAAGACCTGCTGGCCATCCTCCAGGCGATGAAAAGCGCGGGTGCGCTGAACGCCGAGATCGAGGTGATCTGACATGAGCATCTCGTCGACCGGCCAGACCAGCAACGCCCTCGCGGGCGACCTGGGCCAGATCTCGAAGCTGCGCAACAGCGCGTCCACCGATCCGCGCGCCGCCATCAAGGAAGCCTCGAAGCAGTTCGAGGCGATCTTCATGCAGCAGATGCTCAAGGGCATGCGCGACGCGAATGCGACCATGTCGCCCGGCATGCTGGACAACTCGGGCACGAAACTCGGCACCGAAATGCTGGACCAGCAGTTCTCGAAGGAGATGACCGGGCGTGCCGGCGGCCTGGCGGAACTGATCGAGAAACAGCTTCAGCGCCAGATCGGCGACCCGTTGGCCACGATGGCCAGCGAAGCCGCCGCCAACCCGGCGCAGCCCGAACCTGCACGCAAGTCGTTCCTGAGCCGCGTGTTCTCGCGCGACACGGAAACCGCCGCGGCGCAGAAGCCCATCTCGCTGCAAGGCCGCGAGAAGCAGGTCGATTTCCTGAAACGCCACGAGGACGCGGCCAAGGCGGCCGAAGCCAGCTCCGGCATTCCCGCCACTTTCATGATGGCCCAGGCCGCCCACGAATCGGGCTGGGGCCGCCGCGAGATCAGGAACGCTGACGGCAGCACCTCGCACAACGTGTTCGGCATCAAGGCCGGTCCCGGCTGGACCGGCAAGACCACCGACGTCACCACCACCGAGGTGATCGGCGGCCAGGCGCGCAAGGTCACGGCCAGGTTCCGCGCGTACAGCAGCTACGAGGAGTCCTTCAAGGACTACGCGAACATGATGAAGAACAACCCGCGCTACGCGAAGGTCGTCGAGAACAGCGAGTCGGCCCAGGGCTTCGCGAAGGGCCTGCAGCGCGCCGGGTACGCCACCGACCCGCAGTACGCCGACAAGCTCACGAAGATGATCAACACCACGCTGCGCCTGCAGCGCGCCACGGCCTGATCGGAGAGACGGCATGTCCAGCTTGATGGGTCTCGGCACGCGCGCGATGTTCGCCAACATGGCGACGCTGCAAAGCATCGGCAACAACATCGCGAACGCCAACACCAAGGGGTACTCGCGGCAGGAAACACAGCTGGAGACGGCCGGCGGGCAGTTCACCGGCGCGGGGTTCTTCGGGCAGGGCGTCAACATCACGACGATCACCCGCTCGTACGACCGCTTCCTCACCACGCAGTCGGCGGCGGCCGCCTCCGTCGCGTCGTACGACAGCACCCGCGCGAGCCAGCTGTCCCAGCTCGAGAACGTGTTCACGCTCGGCGAAAAGGGCCTCGGGCACGCGGCCGGCCAGTTGCTCAATTCGTTCGTCGACATGGCCAACAACCCGAGCGACGCGTCGGCGCGCCAGGTGGTGCTGACCCGTGCGCAGGAGCTGTCGGGCCGCTTCAAGGCGGCCGGGGAACAGCTCGACGCGTTGCAGGGCGGTGTGGCGCAGGACATGAAGACGGCCACGTCCACCGTCAACGCGCTGGCCCAGCAGGTGGCGGCGCTCAACAAGCAGATCTCCGCGCAGAACGGCACCGGCCATTCGCCCAACGACATGCTGGACCAGCGCGACCAGCTGGTTGCGCAGATCAGCAGCTACATCAACGTCACCACCATCCCGGCCAGCGACGGTTCGGTGGGCCTGTTCGTGGGTGGGGGCATGTCGCTCGTGCTCGGCGGCAACGCCAACACGCTCAAGGCGGCCACCGACCCGTACGACCCGTCGAAGCTGCAGCTCGCGTTGCAGGAAGGTGGCGTCGACCGCCTCGTGCCCGGTTCGGCGATTGCCGGCGGCTCGATCGCCGGGCTGATGAAGTTCCAGAACGAGGATCTGACCGACGCCCGCAACCTGCTCGGCCAGATGGCCGTGTCGATCAGCGGTGCGCTGAACCAGCAGCAGGCCCTCGGCCTTGACCTCGGCCAGCCCGCATCGATGGGCGCGCCCCTCTTCAGCGTGGGTGCCCCGAAGACGCTGCCGGCCAATTCGAACAGCGGCAATGCCGCCATCGGCGTCACCGTCAGCGACTTCACGCACGTGCAGGCGAGCGACTACGAGGTGCGCTACGACGGCAGCGACTATTCGATCGTCCGCCTGTCGGACGACCAGGCCGTCACCGGCAGCCCGTTCTCGGCCGCCGCGCTGGCCGCCGGCGTCAACGTCGAGGGCCTGACGATCCAGCTGAACGCGGGCACGCCCGCCTCCGGTGACCGCTTCCTGCTGCAGACCGTCACCGGCGCCGCGCAGGACATGCGCACGGTGCTGAACGACCCAAAGGGCCTGGCCGCCGCGTCGCCCGTGACCGCGTCGTTCGGTGCGGACAACAAGGGCACGGCCACCGTGGCGTCGCTCGGTGCGGTCAACAACACACTCGACCGCACGCTGACGGCCAACTTCACGTTCACGTCCGACACCGGCGACTACAACTGGGAGACGGTGGATGGATCCGGCACGGTGACCGGCACCGGCACCGGCACGTGGACCGCCGGCCAGCCCATCTCGGTCAACGGCTTCGAGCTGAAGCTGAACGGCGTGCCGAAGAACACCGACACCATCAGCGTGAAGCCCACGCTCTCCACGGCCGCCAACAACGGCAACGCGCTGGCGCTCGCCAACCTCGACAAGGTGGCGTTCGTGGGGGCCCGGACGCTGCCGGACGGCACGCTGGTGCCCGGCAAGACCATCACCGATGCCTACGCGAGCGCGGTGTCGAGCATCGGTGTGCGGGTGCAGAGCGCGAACTCCGCCGCCAACATTTCCAGCTCGTTCGCGGCGGCGGCCGAATCGGCGCGGGTCAACAAGGCCGGCGTCAACCTCGACGAGGAAGCCGCCCGCCTGATCCAGTTCCAGCAGGCCTACCAGGCGTCCGCCAAGGTGCTGCAAGTGGCCCAGACGCTGTTCGACACACTGCTGCAGGCCGCTGGCGGCTAAGAGGCTGAGAGTCTTTCGATCATGCTCGCTCATCACGCCAAAAGACGGCCGCTCGTCGTTGCGAATGCTCGCCATAGCCCGAGCTATGGCAAGCATTCGCGCCTAGATCGGCCGCCTTTTGGCGTGCTGCTCGGGCACGCTCGAAAAACTCTCGGCCTCTGACCGTTCCTGAAGACTCCATCCGGGTGACCCCATGCGCATCAGTACAGCCAACGCCTATGACCTCTCGGTCGACGTCCTTGCCAAGCGGCAGATCGACCTGGCCCGCGTGCAGGAGCAACTCTCCACCACCAAGCGCGTGAACCGCGCGAGCGACGACCCCGCCGCGGCGGCGCGCGCCGAGCGTGCGCTGGCCGCCGAGATGCGCGTCGACGCGAACCAGCGCGCGGTGGATGCGAGCGCCAACGCCATGACCCTCACCGAAAGCGCGATGGGGGATGCGAACGACCTGCTCCAGCAGGCGCGCGACGCGCTGGTGAAAGCCGGGAACGCGAGCTTCAGCGACGCCGAGCGCAAGGGCATTGCCGACGAACTGGCCGGCCTGCGCAAGCAACTGCTGGCGGTGGCCAACCGCACCGACGGCGCAGGCACCTACCTCTTCGGCGGCCAGGGCAGCGACCAGCCGCCGTTCGTCGACGCCGCCGGTGGTGTCGAATACCGCGGCACCAGCGGCGAGGTGCAGGCCGTCTCCGGCGAAACCCTGCCGCTCACCGTGGACGGCGAAAACGCCTGGATGCGCGCGCGCAGTGGCAACGGCGTGTTCGAGACCGTCGCGGTGACGAGCGGCGGCACCGCCTGGGTCGACAGCGGCCGGGTGACGAACCCCGCGCTTGTCACCGGTTCCACCTACAGCATCCAGTTCGACGTCACCGCCGGTGTCACCACCTATTCGATCCTGCAGGACGGCAACCCGACCGCCGTGGCGGGCGCGCCGTTCAAGCCGGGCCAGACGATCGAGATCGACGGCATCGCCGCCAACATCACGGGGAGTCCCGCCACCGGGGACACCTTCGAACTGCGCCCGTCCGAGGCCGACCAAAGCATGTTCGACGTGATCGACCGTGCCATCGCCGACCTCAACACCCCCATGCGCACCGCCGCGCAGATCGCACAGTCCAACTCCTCCAACATCCGCGCCCTCGACGGGTCGATGAGCCAGCTCGCCGCGTCGCGCAGCAAGGTGGGGGAGACGCTGAACCGCATCGACAGCGTCACCGGCCGCCTGGAAGACTCCCGCCTGGCGAGCCAGACGGAACGCGCCGCAGCAGAAGGGCTTGACATGGTCAAGGCCATCTCCGAGTTCCAGAACAAGCAAACCGGCTACGATGCGGCGCTGAAGAGTTACGCCATGGTCCAGAAGCTCTCGCTTTTCAATTACGTCAGTTGAGTTGCCTGTGCCTTCTGTGCCTGCCTTGACGCCATCTTTCCTGAACCCGGGAGCTCCCGCGTGAGTGACAACAACATCCTCGGCCAGGTGGCCCTGGGTTATTCCCCCTTCATCGACAAGAGCCGCGCCGTGTCCGCCACCCGGCTCACGGTGTTCCCGCTGCGCCCCGAATCGCCCCCCGACATCGCCCAGTTGCTGAACGCCGTGGGCAACGTGTGGCCGGCCACCGGTGGCCGGGTGTCGCTCAACGTGCTGAACGAGGGCCTTCTCACCGACCTGATGAAGGCCGAGCCTGCGGCCAACCTGATGGTCGAGGTGCCGTCGTTCATGGCGTCCGATCCGGTCAACATCGACGCATTGCAGGCGCTGCACAGGGCCGGCAACACGCTGCTGATCAAGGGGCGCCCGGTGCGCGAAGTGCCGCGCGAAGTGCTGCACTGCTTCACGTACTCGATCGTCGACCTGGCGGAAGACCGCCGCATCAACGAAACCGCCGCCACCGCACCCACCAACATGGGGCGTTCCATTCCTCACGTGCAGGCTGGCGTGCGCACGCTGGTCGAGATGGAAGGCAGCTTCAACCGCGGCGCGGCCGCCGTGCTCGGCTGGCCCATCGATGACGCCATCACCGAGTCCCAGTCGAAGGGCAAGGCCGCGTCGACCGACCTGCAGGTCATCGTCGAGCTGATCCAGCGGGTGGATGCCCAGGAGCCCATCGAGCGCCTGGAAGCCACCCTCAAGCGCGACCCGTCGCTCGCGTTCAAGCTGATGCGCTACATCAACTCGCCGGCCTTCGGCCTGCGGGTGGAAATCAGCTCGTTCCGCCACGCCATCATGATGCTCGGTTACCAGCGCCTGAAGCGCTGGCTGGCCCTGCTGCTGTCCACCGCCGGCAAGGACACCAACATGAAACCCGTGATGTTCGCCGCTGTGCGGCGCGGGTTGCTGATGGAAGAGCTGGTGCGTTCGTCGGGCGACGAGGAGATGCGCAACGAGATGTTCATCTGCGGCGTGTTCTCGCTGCTCGACCGCATGTTCAAGCAACCGTTCTCCGAGTTGCTCAAGACCATCCCGGTGCCTGAGCGTGTGTACCAGGCCCTCGTGGACAACACCGGCCCGTACCAGCCGTACTTCAACGTGGTACAGGCGGTCGAGAACGAATCGCTCTTCGACTTCCGGGCGTCGGCCGAGGCCCTGATGCTGAGTGTCAGCGAGATCAACCGCTCGGTCCTCACCGCGCTGACCGCCGCCGCCGAGATCGAGTGACGCCCGCAGGGCCCGGCCCTGCGTACACTGCCGGAATCCCCCGGCCTCGCGGCCGGGCCCGTTCCCGCTTGCCGTTCCCCCGACCATGGCCGACCCGAAGGCGCTGCGTCATTTCCTCGATGTGGTTTCCGACGCCGTGGTCGTGCTCGACCGCGGCGCGGCCGTGCATTTCGCCAACACCGCTGCCACCCGCTTGTTGCACTGCCGCGCGGGCATGCCGGTGCGCGACCTGGCGCCGCTGCTCGGCGACGCCGTGGTGGAGGCCGTGTCGCAGACCTTGTCGCGCGGGGTGCCGCGCCTCGACGCACCGCGCCCGAACGTGCCCGAGCGCCTGGTGCTGCCCGATGGCCGCCCGTTCGACGTGGCCTTCGTGCCGTTCGAGGGCGAGCGCTGGGCGCTGCGCCTTGCACCGGCCGGGCCGGCCCAGGTCATCGACCCGCCGGCGGCCGGTGAGCTGATCGGCCTGTTCTGGGATTCCCCGTTCCCGGTGATCGTGCAGGCCCCGGATTTCCGCATCACCCACGTCAACCCCGCGTACGTCGATTTCACCGGGTACACCCCCGACCAGCTGATCGGCCTCGACCCGCTCGACCTGCAACCGGAGGAAGACCGCGAGTCGAACCGGGTGCTCCGCGAAGAGTCGCGCGCGGACCTGCCCGGGGCGGCCAGCGAACGGCTGGTGGAACGGCGCATCGTCGATGCCATGGGCCGCGAGCGCTGGTTCCGTGCCGCCCGCCGCACGCTGGCCGACGAACACGGCGAAACACGGTTTGTCAGTGTGTTGCAGGACAGCACCGCCGAACACGTCGCCCGCGAGCGGGCCGACCGGTCCGTGCGCGAACTCGACGACTGGTTCGACCTGAGCCCGGTGGCCATGGTGCTGTTCGACGACCAGGGGCTCGTCGTGCGCACCAACCCGGCCTTCGAGGGCCTGGCGGGGCACGTGCCGGTGCTGATGTCCGACGCGGACCCCCAGGTGCAGCAACTGCTCGCCTGGCAGGACGACGGGCCGTCGCCCGCGCTGCGCCCCGGTTCGACGCCGGTGGAATCGGTGGCCTGGTTCCCGCAGCCCGATGGCAGTGTCGTGCGGCTGCGTTCGCTCGTCCGGTGTTACCTGAGCGCCAGCGGCCAGCGCCGCTACATGGCGGTGATCGAAGACCGCAGCGTCGAGGAGGAACGCGACCTCGCCCAGGTGCAGATCGGTGCGCTGATGGACACGGCCGGCGTGGGCCTGGCCACCTTCGAGGAGTCCGCCGGCTGGGTGCAACACGGCAACGCGTTCGGCGCATCGGGGGGCGGGCAGGGCGGGGTGGTGTCCGCCGCGCTGCAGTCCATCCGGCGCGAGGTGGTGGTGCCCGAATCGCTGCCCGAATACGAACGCCTCCAGGCGGCGCTCCGGCAGTCGCAGCGCGCCGAGGTGCGCTACGCCATCCACCACCCGGACCTGGGCCAGCGCTGGCTGCTGACGCGGGTGGCGCCGGCCCGGCTGGCGTCGGGCAAGCAGACGCTGTCGGTGGTCACGCTCGACATCACCGACCAGCACCAATCCCACCAGCGCAGCGAACTGCTGCTGCGCGAGATGACCACCATCCTCGAAAGTGCCACGGTGGGCATCGCCTACCTGCGCGGCAACCGGCTCGTGCGTTGCAACCGCCGTTTCGAGGCGCTGCTCGGGTTCGGTGCGGGCGAGTCGATCGGCAACAGCCTGCAGGAACTGCTGGCCGGGCAACCCGATGCGGCGCGCCTCGTCGACGGCATCGAACGCGCCGTCGCGGATGGCACGCCGTTCGAAGCCGAGGTGGCGGTGAACCTGCCCGGGCGGCCGGGCCAGTGGTGCGGGCTGACCGTGCGCGCGGTGGGCGGGGCCGAGGGCGCGCCCGAGGTGATCGCCGTCCTCAACGACATCACGCGCCTGAAGGCGCAGCAGATCGAGCTGGAAGCCCTCGCGCGCGACCGCGAGCTGATGTTCAGCGTGTCTGACGTGGGCATTGCGTTCGTCCGCGGCGACCGCATCCAGCGTGCCAACGAGGCGCTGAGCCGGTTGACGGGCTACGAGGCCGCGCAACTCGGGCTGGCGCCGCTGGCCGAGCTGTTCGTCAACGCCAACGAGTACCGGCGCCTGCGCCAGTTGTCCGAACACGGGCTGCACCATGCCGGCCGCTGGAGCGGTGAACACCTGATCCGCCGCCGCGACGGTTCGCTCGTGTGGGTGCAGGCGAGCCAGCGGCTGGTGGTCGACGGTGACCCGGCGGGTGGCTTCATCGCGTCGTTCGTCAACGTCGACGACCGGCACCGCGCCCAGCAGGCTGTCGGGCTGCAGGCCGAACGCACGCGGGCCATCCTCGACTCGGTGCTCGTGGGCATCGTCACCGTGGGGCCCACCGGCATCGAGTGGATGAACCGCTCGGCACGGCGCATGTTCGGCGGCGACCTGGCCGACTTCGTCGACCAGCCCATCAGCACGGTGGCCACACCTGACGCGGACCACCCGTTTCGCCGCACGCAGTACCTCAACGACCTGGTCGAGGGCCAGGCCGAAACCTTCGAATGCCGCGTCAAGGCACGCGACGGCCGCGAGTTCTGGGTGGTGGGCAACGCGGTGGCCACCGGCCGCGAATCCACCGGCCGCCAGCTCACCTACGCGCTGCTCGACATCGAACGCCGCCGCCAGGCCGAGGCCCGCACCGCGCAGGCGCAGTCGTCGCTGCAGCGCATCATCGGTACCGCGCCGCTCGCCATCACGCTGTTCGACGCGGCGAGCCTGCGCATCCTGGAGGTGAACGGGGTCGCGGCACGCAGCGCCGAACACGTCGCGCACCAGATGGTGGGCCGCCTGCCCGAGGACATCTACCCGCCGGACGTGGCTGCGGTGCGCCGCGCCGACATGACCCAGGCGCTGTTCTCGATCGACGTGACGCAGCGCGAATACCGCGTGACCACCCTCGGCGAGAAGCGCCTGTGGGACGCCCGCTACCTGCCCCTCGCAGCACCCGGCCAGCCGCCCGACCAGCTGCTGCTGGTGGCCACCGACGTCACCGAGCAGCGCGCGGCGCAGGAAGCCCGGTTCGAGGCGGCCATCGCGCAGCGCGAGATGCTGGTCAAGGAAGTGCACCACCGCATCAAGAACAACCTGCAGGGTGTTGCCGGGCTGCTGCAGCAGATCGGCGCGCGCAAGCCCGAGATGGCCGATGCGATGGCCGAGGTGGTGGGCCAGGTGCAGGCGATCGCCCAGGTGTACGGGCTGCAGGTGGGCGTGGCGGGCCCGCTGCGGCTGCGCAGCGTGCTCGAGGCCATCACCGGGTCGGTGCAGCGCACCTTCGGCCGGGCCATCGTCTTCCAGGTTGACGGCGCCGTGCCAAACGCCTGGGGGCTGCCGGAGGCCGAGTCCATTCCCATCGCGCTCTCGCTGAACGAGCTGCTGACCAACGCGATCAAGCACAGCCCACCCACCGAGGGCGGTGCGCCGGAGGTGACGTGCCGCCTGGTCAGCAACGAGGGTGGGGTGCAGATCGTGATCGGCAACGTGGGGCAGTTGCCGGCGGACTTCAACCTCGCCCGGTTTCCTGGCGGGGTGTCGGGACTGGGGCTGATCCGTGCACTATTACCACGCCGCAGTGCCAGCCTGAAGATCGAGCAGGACGACAATCACGTGGTCGCCACCGTGGCCATCGTGCCGCCGGGAGTCACCCGGCTCGGCGACCCCTGAGTCCTGAGTCCTGAGCCGCCGATGACGACCACCTGCCCCAAGTGCCGCCATGTCCGTGAAGCCCACGCCACGGTGCCGTCGTGGCAGTGCCCGAAATGTGGCGTGGCGTACGCGAAGGCGGCCGACGCCGTGGCGCCGGCGCCGAACGCCACCAGCTGGACACCCTCTGCACGCAGCCGGTCGGCCGACGGTGCGCCGTGGGGCAAGATGCTGCTCGGCGCGGTCGTGCTGGGCGCCGCGCTCACCGCGTTCCAGCGTTTGCCGGCCATGGCGTCGGGTCCGGACGTGGCCAAGCTTGCCTCCGCCACGGGCCCCGGAGACGTCGTGATGTTCACCACCAGCACGTGCCCGTACTGCAAGCAGGCGGCGTCCTGGATGAACCAGTACGGTTTTGCCTTCACCGAATGCAATACCGAGACCCATGCGGCGTGCGCACAGACGTTCCAGTCCTATGGTGGCAATGGCGTGCCGTACCTCGTGGTGAAGGGCCATCACATGAAAAACGGCTTCAACAGCGACGAATTCCTGGAAGCTCTCACACCTTGAGACCCCTGCCGCCGACTCGATCGGCCACAATGCGGGTGTGTTGCCCTCATTCACTTTCCGCGCTGAAAGCCCATCCGTGAGCGCCAAAGGCAAGATCCTCGTGGTCGACGACGACCGGCTCGTGCTTGCCACGCTCACCCATGGCCTTTCGCAAGCCGGGTATGAAATCCTCGACGCCGACAACGGCGACGATGCCATCCTGCTCGCCCGGCAGCACCGCCCCGACCTGGCCTTGCTCGACATCCGCATGGAAGGCAAGAGCGGCTTCGACGTGGCGGAATACCTGCGCGACTACTGCCAGATGCCGTTCATGTTCCTGTCGGCGTTTTCGGACGACGCCACGGTGAACCAGGTCAGGGCGCTCGGCGCCGTGGCCTACCTCGTCAAGCCGCTAGACGTGCGCCAGATCGTGCCGGCGGTGGATGCCGCGTTCTCCGAGATCGGCCGTGCCGCCCGCGCCAGTGCCAGCGCGGCCGATACCACCGACCCGGTGGTCATGGCCGAGGTGCTGGCCCAGGCCGTCCCCATGGCCGTGGGCGTGCTGATGCACCGCTATTCGCTGTCCCGCACCGTCGCCTACGAACGCCTGCAACGCCAGGCCGTCGCCGAAGGCCGCCCTGTGCAGGAACAGGCCGAACGGCTGCTGCAAGCCGTGGAACTGCTGGGCAGCTGATCCCCGCAGGCATCGAGGTGCCGGCCTCGGCGCACACGCTGCGATTCGATTCGCAAGCCGCCTATCCTGTCGTCCCGGCGTAGGCCCATTGCTGTCCGGGGAAAATCTCGGTCATCCCGGCGAATGCCGGGATCTCCAGCGGTGGACGGGAACGCTGCTGTTGAGCGAGAAGGTGGAGATCCCGGCCGGACAGCAGTGGGCGAAGGCCGGGATTCACAACGGTGGCCGGAAACGCTGCTGATCAGCGAAACGGTGGAGATCCCGGGCCATGCATCGGGGATGACGGTGCATTCACCGCGCCGTCAATTGCCTAACCAGAATTGAAAGCGGGCGCCGCGGTCGACCTCTGCTTCCGCCCAAATATCGCCCCCATGCCGCCGCACGATGCGCCGCACCGACGCCAGCCCGATCCCGGTGCCCTGGAAATCGTTGGCGCTGTGCAGCCGCTGGAACACGCCGAAGAGGCGGTCGGCGAAGCGCATGTCGAACCCCGCACCGTTGTCACGCACGGTGATGGCGGGGCGGCCTTCGTGCTCGCTGCCCTCGAACCAGATGCGGCCCATGCGGCACTTGCCGGTGTACTTCCACGCGTTGCCCAGCAGGTTCTCGAGCACCACCCGCAGCAGCGTGGCATCGCCGTGGGCCTGCAGGCCCGGTTCGATGAACACCTCCACCTCGCGTTCAGGCGACTGGCGGCGCAGGTCGTCGATGATGTAGCTCGCGAGCATCGACAGGTTCACCGGCTGGCGCGACAGCGGCCGCGACGACAGCTGCGACAGCGCCAGCAGCGAGTCGATCATGCTGTTCATGCGGGCCGCCGCGGCCAGCACCCGGTCGAGGTGGTCGTTGCCAATGCGGTCGATGGCGTGGCCGTAGTCTTCCTTGACGATCTTCGTGAACCCCTCCACCACGCGGATGGGCGCGCGCAGGTCGTGCGACACCGTGTAGCTGAACGACTCGGCGTCGTCGGCGGCGGGGTCGATGCGGGCGGGCGAGGCGTCCATGCGCTGGAAGATGGCGAGCACTTCCTCGTCCTGCGCACCGGGGCAAGGCAGGCGGTGCAGGCGCAGCGTCCAGCCGCCGGGCACGTCGATGGGGGTGTCCACCGGGTGAGCCACGGCGCCTTCGAACACCGGGCGCACGGCTGGCGGCATGCCGCCCAGCAGGTCGTCCCATTGCGCGTCGCCACCGGGCGACGGTTCGCCGAGCCAGGGGCCGCTGGCGCAGTTGTACTTCAGGAGCCGCGGCGGTTGGCCGCGTCGGGGCAGGCCGATGCGGAATACGGGGCTCGGCAGGGCTTGCAACACGTCGGTCAGCAGGGTGGTGACACCGTCCTGCACCAGCCGGGCCGTGCCCACGTAACCCGCAAAATGCCCCTCGGCATCGAGCACCGGCTGGGCCTGCAGCACGAAGCTGGCCGCCGGCCCGCCCGACGCCACGGTCACCTGCAGCCCGGGCAACGGGGACGCCTGTTCGAGGCGCTCCTGGAGTGGCGCGCCGGACCCGTTCGACAAGGTGAAGACATCCCACAGCCGGGCACCGGGGCGCAGCACGGGGCCGCCCGGTGAGGCCGCTGGCGCGCGCCACTCGGTCAGCCGGTGCTGGGCGTCGCTGCGCCATTGCCAGACGTCGAGCAGGCTGCGCAGGGCGTGCGCTTCCGCACGGCACTGCTGGAGCTGGTGGGCGTTGTCGCGGGTGCGCCGGTGGGCGCGCAGGGCCCAGCCGATGATCCCCGCGGTCAGGGTGAGCGAGAGCAGGCTCACCACGGTGGCGGCCGGGGTACCGGCGTCGGCCGCCTGGGCGTAGGCGGGCAGCGCGGTCAACAACTGGGCCGAAGCCAGCGAGACACCGCCGGCGCGGAGCTTGCGCCGGCGCGGCACCGAGGGAGGCAGCAAGGCGCGAGTCATCGAAGCGATTGTACGGACGCCTTCCGGCCTCACGCGCCCGCTCGCCGTGAAGACGACCTCAAGTTCCGGGGCGCCGCACCGAATACAGTACGAACCAAGCGCCGAAGGCGCAGCTGGCACCGCTGGTGGCCGGTCCACCCCGTTCCCTGTTGCCGATGCCCGAAATCCTGACCCGCTCCGCCGAGGGCGATGCCGCCGGCTGGCTGGCCCTGTTGCACCACATCGCATGTGCCGGGGCGCGCTCGCCCGGGCTGCCACAGGTGCTGGCCGACGTGGCGGGGCTGCTCGCCCAGCGCTTGCCGGCACAAGGGTGCGACGTGCTGCGGGTGGTCTCGATCGAGGGCGACACGGCCTGGCTGCAACCGGCGGACGAGGCAGCGCCGTCCGAGGGCCACCCCCGGCGCGCCGGGGCCGGGCGGTCCGCGTTCGACCAGCAGGTGGTGACCGAACCAAGGGACGGCAGCCACGACGTGTTCATCCCCGTCGCACGCCGCGGCCGCGCCGAGGCGGTGCTCGCCGTGCGGTGCCTCGGGCCCGCGCCCGGCATCGCGGGGCTCCAGGCCACGCTCGAAACCGTGCGCCTGAATCTCGGGGCGCTGGCCGACCGCGATGTGTCGCCACGGCCGCCCGGTGAGGCGGAGACCGAGCGCGAGTTCCTGCAGGCCTTGATGGACAACCTGCCGGTCGGACTGTTCGTCTTCGACGTCGAGGAGCGGCGCATCCTCGACATCAACGCGCACGCCGAAGCCGAATTCGGGCTCCGCCGTGATGCGGTGCGGGGCAAGACCGTGGCCGAGGCTTTCGACAGCGGTTTCGCCAACCTCGACACCGACGCGATGACCCGCGCGCTCGCCGAGCCCGTCACCGTCGACACCGACCTGGCGCTGGGCGACGAGTCCAACCGCCGCATCGTCAACATGCGGCACGTGGCGTTGCGCCGCCCCGATGGCAGCCCCCGGTGGCTGATTGCGCTGGCACGCGACATCACGAAGGAACGCAGCGCCGAACGCGACCTGCAGGAATCCGAGCGGCGTTTTCGCGAGTTCGCGGAAACGATGGACGACGTGCTGTTCGTGTCCAACCCCACCCGCACCGCGTTCCACTTCCTGTCGGTCATGCGGTCCGACGGCTGGGGGGTTACCAGCGAGGGGCGCACGAAGGACCCGAAGGACTTCCTGCTCAGCATGCACCCGGACGACCGCTCGCTGCTGCGCCCCCGCCGGGAGGCCGAAGAGCGCCTGGAACCCACCGACATCAGCTACCGCGCCACGCACCCCGCCAAGGGGCTGCGGTGGCTGCGTGCGCGCACGCGCTCGCGGCGCCTGCCCGACGGCGAGATCCGCGTGTACGGGCTCGTCTCCGACGTCACCGACGAGCGCCAGCGGCAGCTCGACCTGCAGGCCGCGCGCGACGCCGCCGAATCGGCCAGCCAGGCCAAGAGCCAGTTCATGGCCAACATGAGCCACGAGATCCGCACACCCATGAACGGCATCCTCGGCATGACCGAGTTGCTGCTCGGCACGGCGCTGTCCGACAAGCAGCGCCGCTTCGTGCAGGCCGTGTACCGATCGGGTGAGTCGCTGCTCGAGATCATCAACGACATCCTCGACTTCTCGAAGATCGAGGCCGGCCGGCTCGACGTGGCCCGCATCGATTTCGTGATGCGCAGCGTGGTCGAGGACACGCTCGAGTTGCTCGCGCCCCGTGCCCACGAAAAGGGCCTCGAGCTCAGCTTCCGCGAAGCCGGAGACCTGCCCGCGGTGCTCAACGGCGACCCGCTGCGCCTGCGGCAGGTGCTCACGAACCTGGTGGCCAACGCCATCAAGTTCACCGAACAGGGCGAGGTGTCGGTGGAGGTGCGGTGCCTGCCCGACGCCTCCGGCGACCGCTTCGAGTTCGTCGTGCGCGACACGGGCATCGGCATCGAGCCCGACATGCTGCCGCGCCTGTTCAACGCCTTCATGCAGGGCAGTGTGGGCCTGGCACGCCGCTACGGTGGAACCGGGCTCGGGCTCACCATCAGCAAGCAGCTGGTGGAGCTGATGGGCGGCGCCATCGAGGTGCAGAGCCGGCCCGGACAGGGCTCGCAGTTCATTTTCACGCTGCCGTTCGGTGTCGTCGAGGGCGACGCGGCCGCGCACGAGGCCGACCTGGTCACGATGCCTGCGCTGCGCGTGCTCGTCGTCGACGACCTCGAAACCAACCGCGTCGTGCTCGACAACATGCTCCGCGCATGGGGCATGCAGGTGTTCATCGCCACCGACGGCCGGCAGGCGCTCGACATCCTCACCGGCCAGACCGCGATCGACCCGCAGTTCGACCTCGCCCTCGTGGACATGCACATGCCACGCATGGACGGCCTCGGCCTCGCGCGTTCGGTGCGGGGAGGCGGCAGGCACCCAGACCTGAAGATGATCCTGCTGTCGTCCATGTCCACGCACGACGACGTTCGTGTCGCTTATGAGGCAGGCTACGACCGCTTTGTCGCCAAACCGTTCAGAAAAGCTGAACTGCGGCAGGCCGTGCTGGCCGTGTCGGCCGGCCGGCCTGACGTTCCCCGGTTGACGCCCCGGCTGAACGCACACATCCTTGTGGTTGAAGACAACGTGGTGAACCAGGAGGTGATCGGGCAGATGCTGCGGGTCCTGGGGTGCCGGGTGCAGGTATGTTCCAGCGGACTGGCGGGATTGCGGGCGTTGTGCGAGGCTCGCTTCGACCTGGTCCTGATGGACATCCAGATGCCGGGCATGGACGGGGTCGAAGCGTTGAGCTGGTTCCGCCAGAGAACGTCGCGGCGGTTCCTGTTCGTCACATCCACCACCACGCCGGTGATCGCGGTCACGGCCAATGCCCTGGAGGGCGATGAAGATCGCTTCCTCGGACTTGGATTCGATGGCTATTTGTCCAAACCGTTCCGCCAACGTCAATTGCTCGCCATGCTGACCCAACACATCCGCACTGCGGCTCCGGCCGATTTCGAACAGAGCACCGGCAGTTCACCCGCCGCGGTCCCGCCCGCCAGCGGTGACGGGGTGCTCGACGTCCAGGCCCTCGACCGCCTGCGCGAGCTCGACCCCACCGGCGAGAACCGGCTCATGGAGCGCGTGGTGTCGGCATTCGAGACCTCCGTGACGCGCCTGATGCCGCAGTTGCAGGAAGCCCTGCAAGCGAATGAACTCGCGGGCATTCGGCACGTTTCCCACACCTTAAAATCTTCGTCAGCCAGCATGGGAGCCGTTAAGCTGTCGAAAATGTGTTCCGAAATCGAAACCATGGCCCGTCAAGGTCAATCCGATGGCATGAACGAACGCGTCGCCCTGCTGCTGGCGGAGGTTGAGGTGGTTCGTGCCGCGTTGAAGCGCGTCGTCAATGCCTGACATGACCGCCAGTGCCGCGTTGGTGGATGATGATCCGCTGGTCCAGCCACGTGTGCTGCTGGTCGACGACGATGAAGTCAACCTGCTGTTGACCGCCATTGCACTGCGCGAACGAGGGTTTTCCATTACCGAAGCCACCAGTGGCGAGCGGGCCATCCAGCTGCTGGCCGACTGGCTCCCCGACGTGGTGGTGCTCGACGCCCTGATGCCGGGCCTCGACGGTTTCCAGACCTGCCACGAACTGCGGCACCTGCCGGGGTTCGAGTCGCTCCCGGTGCTGATGCTCACCGGCCTCGACGACGATGCGTCCATCACCCGTGCCTACGAGGCCGGCGCCACCGACTTCTTCGTCAAGTCCACGCAATGGAGCCTGCTCGCGGGCCGGTTGCGCTACCTGCTGCGCTCGTCGCGCACGCGCCTCGAACTCGAACGCAGCAAGTCCAAGCTCGCCCGCGCACAAGACCTCGCCCGCATGGGCAGCTTCGACTGGCGCAGCGGCCAGGGCGGGCCGGTGTTTTCGCTCGAAGGCCTGCGTGTGTTCGGCATGGGCGCGGGCGACTCGCCCACCATGCGCGAAGTGCTCCGCATGATCCCGCGCGACGACCGCGACGGCTTCATGATGGTGGTGCACGAGGTGCTGCGCCACAGCTCGGTGCTGGCCACCGACATCCCGGTCACGCTGCCCGATGGCCGCCAGCAGCGCATCATCCACGTCGAGGCCGAGCCCGAGTTCAATGAACACGGCAACATGTCCGGCTACACCGGCATCGTGCAGGACGTGACCGACCGCCGCATGGCGGAAGACAAGATCAGGCACCTCGCCAACTTCGATGCACTCACCGGCCTGCCCAACCGCCGCCAGCTGATCTGGCGCACCGAGCGGGCCCTCGAACACGCGCGCCGGCTGAACCACCCGGTGGCGCTGCTGCTGATCGACCTGGACCGCTTCAAGATCATCAACGACACGCTGGGCCATGGGGCCGGCGACGAACTGCTGATGGAAGTCTCGCGCCGGCTGCGGTCGTGCGTGCGCCACTCCGACCAGGTGATGGAAAGCTCCATCGAGTCCATGGGCTCGCGGTCGCACCGCACGCTCGAAGCGGTGGGCCGGCTCGGCGGCGACGAATTCGTGGCGCTGCTGCCCGAGGTGGCCGACGAGACCGATGCCGAACGTGTTGCCGACCGCATCCTCGACGTGATGCGCGAACCCATCTTCGTGGGCGGCCAGGAATGTTTCGTGACCGCCAGCGTCGGCATCGCGATGTTCCCGCGCGACGGCAACTCGGTGGCCGACCTGATGCGCAACTCCGACGTGGCCATGTACTCGGTCAAGGCGCAGGGCCGCAACGCCGCGCTGCTGTACCGGCCGGCGCTGGCCGGCAAGGGCCGCGAGAAGCTCGAACTCGAGAGCGCGCTGCACAAGGCCATCGAACGCAACGAGATGGTGCTGCACTACCAGCCCAAGATCGACGTGCGCGGCGCCCGCATGGTGGGCGTCGAGGCGCTGATGCGCTGGCAGCGTGGCAACACGCTCGTGCCTCCGGGCGACTTCATCCCGCTCGCCGAGGAAACCGGCCTCATCATCCCGCTCAGCGAATGGGCCATCCGCGAGGCCGCGCGCCAGGCCCGCATCTGGCAGGACAACTTCGGGTTCTCCGACTCCATCGCCGTCAACCTGCCCAACCGCCTGTTCGAGCGCACCGACCTCGTGGAAAACATCCACCAGGCCGTCACCGCCTACGGCGTGCCGCACCGCGTCATCGAACTCGAGATCACCGAGACGGGCCTGATGAAGGACCTGCAGAACGTGATCCCGTCGCTGCACCGGCTCAACGAGATCGGCGTGGAGATCTCCATCGACGACTTCGGCACCGGGTACTCGTCGCTCGCGTACCTGACCACGCTGCCCATCAGCGAACTCAAGATCGACCGCTCCTTCGTGCGCGACCTCGGCATGACGCCGCAGAGCTCTGCCGTGGTCACCGCCATCATCGCGCTGGCCCGTTCGCTCGGCCTGCGCGTGATCGCCGAAGGCGTCGAGAACATGCGCCAGATGGAAGTGCTGCACCGCCTCGGTTGCGGGGTGATGCAGGGCTTCCTCTTCAGCAAGGCGCTGCCACCCGACGCGCTGGAGCAGTGGCTGCAACAGACGGTGCTGCCCCGCAAGGCGCCGTGGATCGTCAATGTCGATGAAACCGAGGCGGCCGACGCGTTGCGGGCCATCGCGGAAGCCCGCAGTGCGCGGTTCAACAACCCACCCGTCTGATCGCCCCCGCTGATCGCCTTGTTTTACCCGCTCCCCCGAGCGTTCATGCGACCCCTTCCGCCCCGATGGACACGTCCCGCGCTGCCTCTTTGCGAGCCGCACCTTCCGATGCACTCGCCCCGCAACTGGCCAAGGCCGCGTTGCGCCGCCTGGCCCTCGAAAAGCTCGAACCCACCCCGGAAAACTACGCCCGGGCCTACCAGCTCGAGGCCGGTGGCGTGCCCCCCGGGGCGCTGCCCCCCGGGGCGCTGCCCGCCGGGGCCTTGCCGGCGCTCGATGCCCTGCTGAGCCGCGCGCTGGCCGCCGGTGAGCCCGAGACCCGCGGCGAGGTCAAGGACGCGCTGCTGCAAGGCCAGTGGGACCAGGCCGAACGCCTCGTGAATGCCCAGCCCGGCCTGCCGCAGCAGGGCGCCGCGCTCGCTGACCTGATCGACCGCATCGTGCGCGGGGTGCAGCAGGGGGGCCGGCAATGGACCAGCGCCCGCAAGAAAGACAGCCTGGCCCGCGTGCTGGCCAGCACCAGGAGCGACCCGCGCCGCCTGCAGCAGCGCCTGGGCCAGCTGGTGCAGGGCTGGGAAACCGACACCCCGGACGAGGCCGTCGAAACCGACACCACCCCGTTCGACGACACCCCGCAGACCGAACACGCACGCGCCGGCGAGCCCGCGCTGGAGACGATCCGCCTGGGCCAGGCCGGCCCCGAGGTGAACGCAGCGCTGTGGCACCAGCTCATCGGCAGCCTCGGGGGCACCGTGCTCCAGGCGCTGCCCCCGCCGCCGTCGCCCAGCGCCGAGTTGTCCGAGGCCCTCGTGCAACTGAGCGAAAGCATCGTCGCCGCCGGCCCTACACCTGTTCAGTCCGAACAGATGGACCAGCTGTGCAAGCGCGCCAACCGCGTGCTGCTGCACCGCCACCACCTGATCGACCAGCTTGGCAGCCTGTGCAAGCAGCTCACGTCGAGCCTCGCCGAACTGGCCGAGGATGACAGCTGGGCCCAGGGCCAGGTGGATGCGATGACGCAGGAGATCGACTTCGGCCTCACCGCGCGCAGCATCCGCTCGGTGAGCGAGATGCTCGACAGCACCCGCGAACGCCAGCAGGCCCTGCGCGTCGAACGCGGCCAGGCCCGCGACGCGCTGAAGGCGCTGATCAACCAGATGCTCAGCGAGCTCGGCGAACTCGGTTCGCAGACCGGCCGCTTCCACGAAAGCCTCGACAAGTACGCCGGGGTCATCGACAAGGCCGACTCGCTCGAAAGCCTGGCCGGCGTGGTGCGCGAGATGGTGGCCGAGAGCCGCACCGTGCAGACGCTGGTGCAGCAGGCGCAGGGCCGCTTGCAGTACGAACACGCGCGGGCCACGGGCCTGTCCGAGCGGGTGGTGGAACTCGAGACCGAGTTGCGCCGCCTGTCGCAGGAGGTCTCTACCGACCAGCTGACCCAGATCGCCAACCGCCGCGGCCTGATGCAGGCGTTCGATGCCGAACGTGCGCGCCTGGAGCGCAGTGGTGCGCCGCTGTCCATCGGCCTGCTCGACGTCGACAACTTCAAGCGGCTCAACGATGACCTGGGCCACGCCGCGGGCGACACGGCCCTGAAGACACTCGCCGCGGTGGTCAGCAAGACCCTGCGGCCCACCGACCTGGTGGCCCGTTACGGCGGCGAGGAATTCGTGGTGCTGCTGCCCGACACCCCGCTCGAGGAAGGTGAACAGATCCTCACGCGGCTGCAGCGGTCGCTCACCGGCAGCCTGTTCATGCACGAGCAGCGCCAGGTGTTCGTCACGTTCTCCGCCGGGGTCACCGCCTACCGCGCGGGTGAACGCATCGAGGTGGCGCTGGAGCGCGCCGACGAAGCCCTCTACGAGGCCAAGCGCACCGGCAAGAACAGGACCTGCGTGGGCTGAGAAGGCCCCTCCTGGCCGCTCACACCAGGTCGAACGGCGCCTCGCCCACCACCACGCCGTTCACCCGTACCTCCACGGCGTGCGGGCCCGGGTACAGCGCCCGGGTGGTGCGGGGCACGAAGTCGCGCCGGAAGCGCAGCGGGCAGGCCTGCCCCGGCACCAGCGTGACCTGCGTGCCCTTGAACACCTTCACGCGCACGGCGCCGCGCGCGCTCGCATACCGCACGGCATAGTCCACGCAGGCCGACACGGGCTCGCCGCCGGTGCTGTGCAGCGCCGCGGTGAGTTCGATCTCGCCGCCCACCGGCACCGATCGTGCGCTCAGCGCGAGGCCGGTCAGCCGCACGTCGGCGTGGGTGTCGAACCCCAGCAGCTGCAGCGCTTCCGGGTGCCCCTTCTTGACGAGCGTGCGCACCGCGTGGCGCACCGTGCCCGCCGCGTCGCTGCCGAAGGTGTGGGTCCAGCGGGTGGCGTGCGCCAACGCGAGGTCGGGGTCGAGCCGGCTCACGTCGTTCAAGTGGTTGGCCGCCGACCGGCGCACCACCTCGTCGGGGTCCGCGGCCAGGGGGGCGATCAGCGCGAGCGCGCGGGCGGGGTCGCGCTTCAGCGCGGCGATGTGCCGGCCCCACGGCAGCAGCGGGCGGGTGCCTTCGGAGGCCAGCCGGCGCACGCGCGGGTCGGGGTCGGCCACCCAGTGCGCGGTGTGGTCGAGCGTGAGGTCGAGGTGGGCCTCGAGGAACGCGCGGATGGCGAACTCGGCCGTGAAGTGTTTCGTGAGGCGGGCGAGGGCGGGCAACGCGGTGTCCGGTGTGCCGACACCGGCGATGGCCACCCACTCGAGGAACGGTGCGATCCGGAAGGCCGCGATGCCTTCGCCCACCCGCTGCGTGGCCGGCGGTTCGTCGAGGGCCCGTTCGACGATGGCGAGGGCCGCACTGAAATCGGATGGCAACGTGGCGGCCAGCGTTTCGGCCACGCGGCGCACACGCGCCATCAGGCTCAACGCATCGAACTGCTGCCCTGCGAGCCGCTTGAACCGCGGGGCATCGAAGGCGGGGTGCGCGACGGCCACGAGCTGGGCAATCCCCGCCACGGTGGCCTTCGAAAAGCCGTCCTTCAGGGCGGGCGCAGGGGAGGTGTCCATCGGGCGGCCTGTTTGTCGGAATGCGGCAGTGTAGTGCTGCAGCCCCGTGGAAATGCCCGGTCTTCGGGGCGTTCCACCGCGGGCTGCGCGACGTGGGCACTGGCTTAATTCATGTTTTCGTGCCGGCGGCGTCGCCCGTCACGGCACCACAGGATCGCCACCATGGTCATCGCCCCGCCAACCCTCGACGAGCACCAGCGCATCACGCAGCTGCATGCGCTCGCGCTCCTCGACTCGGCACCGGAACCCGCCTTCGATGCGCTGACGCGGCTCGTGGCGCGGCTGCTGCGTGTGCCCGTGGCGCTCGTGTCGCTGGTCGACGAACACCGGCAGTGGTTCAAGTCGCGCGTGGGCCTCGACGCCACCGAAACCCCGCGTGACCTGGCGTTCTGCGCGCATGCGATCCATGGCGACGGGCCGCTTGTTGTGCCTGATGCCTTGCTGGACCCGCGTTTCGCGGACAACCCGCTGGTCACCGGTGCCCCTCACATCCGGGCCTACGCGGGCATCCCGCTGCGCACCGCCGAAGGCCATGCGCTGGGCACGCTGTGCGCCATCGACCACCAGCCGCGGGCGTTCTCCGCGGCAGACCTGGCGCTGCTGCAGGAGTTCGCCGATGTCCTGCATCGCGAGGTACGCCACCGCGAGGCGGCGCTGCGCGCGCGGCAGGCGGCCGAGTGCGAACGCGCGCGCAACGAGGCCAACCTGCAAGCGATGCTGCAGCATGCCCAGGACGCCTTCACCAGCCTCGAGCACGACGTCTCCCAGCGCAAGAGCGCCGAACGGCGGCTGGCCGACAGCGAACGGCGGCTCAACGCCGTCGTCAACGACCAGACCGACATCGTGTGCCGCTTCGACCACCAGGGGGCGCTGACGTTTGCGAACGCCGCGTGCCGGCGGCTTTTCTCGCTCACCGATGCCAGCATCGGCGTGGCCACGTGGCGCGCCGTGGTGTGGCCCGCCGACATTCCCGCGGTGGCGAGCCAGCTCAAGGCCATGTCGCCGGACAACCCCCTCGTGGTCACCGAGAACCGGTTCGTCGACGACGCCGGTGCGCTGCGCTGGGCCGAGTTCATCAACAGAGGTTTCTTCGACGCGGACGGTGTGCTGCAGGAAGTGCAGACCGTGGGGCGTGACGTGACCGAGCGCAAGAATCTCGAGGCGTGCCTGGCCGATGCCACCGAACGCCAGCAGGACCTGTACGACAACGCCCCGTGCGGCTACCACTCGATCGACGCCACGGGGAAGTTCCTGCAGATCAACCGCACGGCGCTCGCATGGCTCGGCTGCGAACGCGACGAGGTGGTGGGCCGCCTGGGGCCGGCCGACTTCTTCACTGAGGAAGGCCGGGCGCAGTTCAGCATCAACTTCCCCAAGTTCATTGCTGACGGCTGCATCGGCCCGCTGCAGTTCGACCTGCGCAGCCGCGACGGCACCGTGCGCCGCATCAGCGTGTCGGCCACCGCCGTGCGCGACGCGCAGGGCCGCCTGCTGATGAGCCGTTCGGTCATGTACGACATTTCGGAGATGGACCGCATCAAGCGTGAGCTCCAGCGGCTCAACCGCGAGCAGGCGCTGATGCTCGACAGCGACCTCGTCGGCATCGTCAAGCTGCGCGACCGGTGCGTGGTGTGGAAGAACCGGGCGCTCGACCGCATGTTCGGGTTCGAGCCGGGGGAGCTCGATGGCCAGCCCACGCGCATCCTCCACAAGGACCAGGACTCGTACGACAGGATGGGCCGCGAGGCCTACCCCGCGATGCAGAACGGCGGCACCTACAGGGCCCAGGTGCACATGGTCAAGCGTTCCGGCGAGCCCATCTGGGTGGATGTGAGCGGCGCGTTGTTGTCCGAGGAAACCGGCGAGACGATGTGGTTGATGATGGACATCACCACGATGAAGCTTTACCAGGAGCAGGTGGAGCGGCTCGCGTTCCACGACATGCTGACCGGCCTGCCCAACCGCACGCTGCTGATGGACCGCCTGGGCCAGGCCTTGTCGCAGGCCAAGCGGTCGGGCGACCTGCTGGCCGTGTGCTTCATCGACCTCGACGGCTTCAAGGCCGTCAACGACCACTTCGGCCACGACGCCGGCGATCGCCTGTTGCGCGTGATCGCCGAGCGCCTGCGCGACTGCATCCGCGGCACCGACACCGTGGCCCGCCTGGGCGGCGACGAGTTCGTGCTGGTGCTGACGCAGCTCGCCAACCACGACGAATGCCGCACCATCCTCGACCGCGTGCTGACCGCCGTGGCCGAGCCGGTGGTGCTGGGCGCGGGGCAGGTGGCCCACGTGTCGGCGAGCATCGGCGCGGCGTTCCACCCGAACGATGGCGTGGACGCCGAGGTGCTGCTGTCGTTCGCCGACAAGGCGATGTACCGGGTCAAGCAGGCGGGGCGGTTGTCGGTGCCGTTTGGTGGTTGGCGGGTTTGAGGGGGCCGTACACCGACCTGCTGCTCCACGGTATGGGCCTGGGCATCAGGAACACCTCTGAATGCACGAGTTATGCGTCACTACCCGCGCTGCTTGCGCGCCGGTCCTCCGCGTATTCAGCTTCGTCGGCGAAGTAGATGTCCCAGTGGATCTCGAGTTTGAGGTCTGCCAAGTCTCGCAGCGTCTGCAGATCCAGAAGGGGCCCACCCTGCCCAGAGGAAACCCAATAGCAGCAGATGTCGACGGCGCACCCTGCGGATCGGAGTTGGTCGAGTTGCTCAAGTTTCCCACCGAGTAGCGACGTCAAATGACGGACGTGAGCCAGACCATCTTGCGACTGAACGTAGCGTTCGGAGCACCAGGACCAGTAGTGTGCTGCTCTTCTCTGCTTGTATTTTGACTGGGGGTCGCGGGGGTATGCGCACGTTGGCTCGATGCCAAGCGTGCGAGCAACATCTTCCGGACTGACAGTGTCCGAGAAGATTCTGAGAGTGGCAAAGGTCTCGAGGCAGCTCATCTTTGTACTGGCAGCGTTGTGTGAAGGCTAACGTTGGACATGACGATATACGAGCCTACGGCGAGCACGAATGCCGCCAAATCAAGCAGTACCGGTCCTTGTGAGTTGGCCAGCAGCAATGACAACAGTCCTCCCACAGGAGGCCCGACTGCTATGAAAATGAAGATCGACTGGGCCGCATGCCCGGGCTTCGGCTCACGCCAGAAGGTGGGCGCGTGAATGGTCGGCTTCGCGCACTTGGGCTTTGCTATCGGCGACCGCTGCGACCCAATCCCCATCGCAGTCAACCCGTGCTGATGCCAGGTGCCTTGTGCACGAACTCGGGGTTCGATATCTGATCGAACATGAACGCGGCAACCTCTTCACGGGAGACCGTCATGGTGTGCCGCGAGTGACCATAGAGCCCCACGTTCAGGCGGGCGGAGGCGGGATGGTTCTTCAGGAACGCCACCCGAACCATCGTCCAGTCCAGCTGTGAATCCCGTATCGCTTCCGCCAGCCCGATGATGTCGCGATAGGCACTGGGCATTGCTAGCCTGATCAGCAACGCAGGCGCCCGGACCCTCCAATCCGGCCCGTCGCCAGGGTCGGCTGCCGTGCCGGTCGACACGGCGATAAGGCGCTTCACGTCCTCCTGCTTCATCGCGGAAATGATGGCTTGCGTGGCTCGGGTGATCGGCAGGTCCTTGGGGTGTGGCACTGCCGTTGGCCCGAGTGCTGACAACGCGGCGTCGGCGCCGCGCACGGCCTCTCTCACGCGATCGATGTCAGCCAGTTCCCCTCGGACAATGCGCACGTTCGGGCTTTCGAAGGGGGTGCTCGAACGCACGAAGACGGTGAGGTCCATGCCACGTTTCAATCCTTCATCGATCAGGTACTTCCCTGTTTTTCCGGTCGCACCGAACAGGGTTGCCTTCATGTTGGGCAACGTCATGAAACGCCCAGCGCGCTGTCGGTTGTCCGGTGTGTCGCCGCAGGGGCGTATGGCGACGCAACCTCGCGCGCCGCGTTCTGTGTCATGAACGACGTGACCAGCAGCACGAGGCCCACGGCAGCGGGCACGCCAGCGCTGGACTTGCGGACGCCGACATGTGCCGCGCCTGACAGCAGCAAGTGATAGAGGATTCCGGCGTAGGCGAGATCGCTGAGCGCGACGTTCGCGCGTGACAGCACGGCGGCCACTGCGAGGAGTTTCACGGTGGTGAGGACCGGCACCAGATAGCCGGGATAACCAAGGCCGGCGATGACCTTGCGGACCTGGTCCCCCTTTGCGATGTACATCGTGGCGGATGCCAGGTAGAGCGCAGACAACAGCGCAGTGCTTGTCCAGTAGAGATAGTTTCCAGTCATGGGATTTTCCTGGCCGGCGTGATTGCATCGGCTTGCAGCGAGGATGTCGTTTAATATGAATCGCCGCAAGTAGGATGAAAAACTGGTGCTTAGTATGAAAAAGCAGACCAATGGCGCCAATGGCACCTACGACATCAACATGCACGAGGAAATGCGCCGTGCATTCGGGCTGCTCTCGGGCAAATGGAAGCTGGAAATCATGTGGTTGCTCAACCAGCGGGTCTACCGCTTCGGGGAGTTGCGCAAAGCGATCCCCGGCATCACCCAGCACATGCTGACGGCGCAACTTCGCGAGCTGGAGGCCGATGGCCTGGTGTCGCGCACCGTGTTCGCGGAGGTGCCTCCGCGGGTCGACTACGAAATCACCGCGAAGGCCCGCGGACTGGGGCCCACGATGGAAGCGCTGACCGCCTGGTGGCAGTTGCATGGGGGCACCGTTCCGAAGCGGCCGGCCTTGCGAGGGCGCAAAGCGAAGGCCTAGTTGTCGAAATCAGCCGCTTGTTCGGCGTAGCCTCAACGCACGATGGTCAGGTCCTCGCGCACCATCGCCAATTCCACAAACGAAGAACCCCGATGCTTGCCGGGCCCGTATGTGAGCGTGAAGGGGCCGATCTCCTGGCGGCCCAACCCTTCCGCGGCATTGCGCAATGTCGCGCGGTCGATCTTGGGTCCGGCGTTCTGCATGGCCTTCATCAGCAACCGTGCTGCGACGTAGCCCTCCATCGCGAAGCCCGAGGAAGAGAAATCGTCCTTGCTGCTCGGCTGCTGCGCCTTCAAAGCGCGACGGAAGTCGCCGGCGATCGCCGTGGAACCTCTCGGATTGGGAACGCGCTTGGCGATCACGAAGCCGTGCACGGCACTGTTCGCCTCGCGCACGAGATCTGCAGCGCTGATGCTGGAGATGCCGTAGTGGAGCAGGCGGCCCGGGCCGCCCGCGCCCGAGCTATTCAGTTCCTTGAGCAGCCTGCCGCTGTATTGCGACGATGCCAGGTGGACCACAGCCTGTGGGTCGCCCTGCAGCAGCGCTTTGGCAGCCGAGGGGAAGTCTGGGGACTTTGGATCGCAGGGCACCGCTTTTGGCGTGGACAGCTTGTGCTCGCTTGCAAATGCGTTGACCAGCGCCAGCTTGCCCTGACCGAAGTCATCGTTCGGATAGAACACGCTGATTCGCTGCGAACCGATGGTGGTCAGGTGCGTCAGGATCTTGGTGATCTCGTCCGAATGGGTGCCGCGCACGAAGAAGACTTGCGGCTGGTTCTCCGATTGCAGGATATCGTTGCTCGAGACAGGCGCGAACAGCATCACGCCGGCCGCCTTGGCAAGCGGCATCACTGCCTTCGTGCAGGCCGTGCCCGTATAGCCGAACAGGGCCAAAGGCGCCTCGCTGCCGCTGAGCAACTGCGTGGTGTTCTGTACGGCCTTGTTGGCGTCATACCCGTCATCCGCGGAGATGAACTCGATGAGCCTGCCGTGGATGCCACCTGCTGCATTGGCAGCCGCGAAAGCGGCCTTCGCGCCGATGTTGAATGCCAGCCCGACGTCTGCCTGGGGCCCCGACAACGCGGCCGACTGCACGATGCGCAATCGGCTTGGTGTACCGATCTTCGGTGCTGGCGAGCTCTGTGCGTGGACCAGTGGCACGTGCGCGACTGTGCAAAGGGCGCCCATCAGGGCCTGGAGCGAGAAAGTTCGACGGGTTTGCATGAGAAGCCACTCTAGCTACGGCCCGCCATGCCGCCATGATGGAACATTGACGAAACCATGCTCGACCGGGCAAGACCGGCCGCTGCGCCAAAAAGTACCGCGGCGCTTGGCGCGGCAGCCGCTTCACGCAAACCTTGTTCACCGAGGGCCTCGGCCGCACCGGCAGGACGGTGCAACGCAGGTCGAGCTGCGCATTCACGTGGGAGATGGCCCATCGCATTCGGCACGGACGGCACCGGACCCTGGCGAAACGGAAGCCGATGGCCCAGACCACCGCCCGCTGACCGGCGCATGCTGCCCCATCAACTCTGCCACCCAATCGATGAACACGCGCAGCTTGGCACTGACGTGCCGGTTCGGCGGAAACGCCACGTACAGTGGCATCGGCTCCAGCCGCCAATCCTCGAGCAGGGGCACGAGTTCACCGTGAGCCACGTGCGCCTCGGCCATGTAGTGCGGCAACCAGAGGACGCCGAGGCCGGCCACGCCGGCGGCGAGGTAGGCGTTGCCATCGTCGAACGCGAACATGTGGCGGCCGTGCACCTCGATGTGCTCGTCGCCGCGGCGCATGGTGGACCGAAGCACCTTGCCGCTGCGTGACCCCAGGAACCCCACGATGCGGTGATGCGTGTCTTCCAGCTCGCCCGGGTGCGACGGTGAGCCGGCGTGTGCGAGGTAGCCCGGCGCCGCGTACAGGCCGAGCTGCAGGTCGCCCACGCGGCGTGCCACCAGCGACGGGTCGGTGAGTTCGCCGCCGCGCACCACGCAGTCCACGTTCTCGCCGATCAGGTCCACCATGCGGTCGCTCACGCCCATGTCGAGCTGGATGTCGGGGTAACGCGCGTGGAACGCCGGCAACGCCGGCACCAGGATCAGGCGGGCCAGCGGGGTGGGCACGTCCACGCGCAGCCTGCCCCGTGGTGACGCCGAGGCGCTGGACAGGCTGGTCTCGGCGTCGTCCATGTCGGCCAGCAGGCGCACCACACGCTCGTAGTAGGCCGCACCGTCGGCCGTGACGTTCACCTTGCGCGTGGTGCGGTTGAGCAGCTTCACGCGCAGCCGCGCCTCCAGCTGCTGCACCAGCTGCGTCACGCTGGTCTTGTTCATCCGGAGTGTCTCGGCGGCCTTGGTGAAGCTGCGTGTTTCCACCACGCGCGCGAATGCCTGCATGGCATCAAAACGGTCCATGGTCTTCCCGGTGGTGATTGGTTGGATTTCGCAAACAGTGATTGTTGGCCTGCTGCGTTGATCCGGGCGGCACGCGTCCCTAAAGTCCCTTCACCGTGATCCCCGGGTCGGCATCGACCCTCTCAAGAAGGTACCCCATGACTCAGCGTGATGTTGTTTTCCCCGCAGGGCGCCAGGCGCTCTACGACAAGAATCGCTACTCGCCGGCGATTCGGTCCAACGGCTTCCTGTTCGTGTCGGGGCAGGTGGGCAGCCGCCCCGACGGTTCCCCGGAGCCCGAGCTGGAAGCGCAGGTGCGGCGCGCGTTCGACAACCTGAATGCGATCCTCGCGGCGGCCGGTTGCACGTTCGACGACGTGGTGGACGTCACGGCCTTCATCGTCGACCCCGAGTCGACGTTCGAGACGATCTGGAAGATCGTGCCCGAGTATTGGGGCGAGGCACCACACCCGACGCTGACCGGCATCGGGGTGACGTGGCTTTATGGTTTCCAGTTCGAGATCAAGGTGATCGCGAAGCTGCCGGAGAACGCCGGGGGCTGAGAGGGTACAAGGCGGACCGCCCGGCGATCACCTGCTCACAGGTAGGTCGACGCCAACCCGCCATCCACCGGGAGGTTGACGCCACTGATCCAGCGCGAAGCGTCGTCGCACAGGAAGGCGATCACCGGCGCCACCTCGTCGCTGAAGGCCGGGCGCTTCATGCGGTGCGCGTCTTTCTGGACGCGTTCTTCGCCCAGCATGGCGACGAAGTCGCCCAGGATGGGCGTGAACACGGGGCCGGGCGCGACGCAGTTCATGCGCACCCCACGCTCCAGGAAGACCTTCTGCGATTGCGTGAAGGTCCAGACGATCAGCGCTTCCTTGAAGTACTGGTAGCAGGTCTCCTGCGGCACCGGGTGGTCGCGCAGCCACTGCGCGCCTTCGGCAAAACCCGTGGTGGCGCCCAGTGCCCGGTGCTGCTCCAGCCGCGCCGGCCATTCGGCCCCCAGGATGGACGAGACGTTGACGATGGCGCCGCCAGCCGTCATGCGCTCCAGCATGCGCTGCGTGAAGTGGCGCAGGCCCAGGTAGTTGACTTGGCCCACCAGGTCAACGGGTGCCGTGCCGGGCACGCCGGCGATGTTGGCCACTGCGTCGATGTGATCGGGCAGCTGGCCGATGGCGGCATCGATGGCGGCCGGGTTGCCGAGGTCGATCTTGACGAACCCGTCCAGGGTCAGCGTGGGGTCGTTGCGGTCCACGCCGATCACGCGGGCGCCTTGCAGGCGGGCGAGCTTGGCGAAGTCAGAACCGATGCCCGAGCAGCAGCCGGTGACGACGATGGTCTTGTTGGCGAGTGTCATGGGAAGTCTCCTGGTGGCGTCGGGGTCAGAACGGGAAGGCCGGTGGCGTGTCCTTGACGGTGAGCCACTGCCATTGTGTGTACTCGTCGATGTCGGCCGGGCCGCCCACGCTGCCGCCATTGCCCCCGATGCCGGGACCGCCGAACGGGTTGGTGCATTCGTCGTTGACGGTCTGGTCGTTGATGTGGACCATGCCGGCACGCAGGCGCTGCCCGATGGCCATCGCGCGGCCGATCGAGGGGCTGATCACGGCCGCGGCCAGGCCGCCTTGGCCGGTGTTGGCCAGTTCGACGGCTTCGTCGTCGGTGCGGAACGTGATCAGGTTGACCACGGGGCCGAAAGGCTCGTCATCGAAAGCGCGCATGCCGGGTTTGACGCCCGAGAGCACGGTGGGCTTGTAGAACAGGCCTTCGAAGGTGCCCCCGGCCTCCAGGGTGGCACCCGCCTTGACGGTGTCTCGCACCACGCTGTCGAAGCGCTGCAGCTGCTTGGCGTCGATCATCGGGCCGAGCGCCACCTGGCCGCTCGCGCCGTCGCCCACGGGCAGGTGCCGGGCCTTGCCGACGAGCCGCGTCTTGATCGCCTCGGCGATGTCGGCGTGCACCAGGATGCGATTGGACGCCATGCAGATCTGGCCCTGGTGGAACCACGCGCCGAAGGCCGCGGCGCTGGCGGCCTGGTCGGGGTCGGCGTCCTCGAGGATGATGAGATTGTTCGCGCCGCCCAGTTCCAGCGACACCTTCTTCAGGTGCTGGCCGGCCAAGGCACCGATGCGCCGGCCCACGCCCGGCGAACCGGTGAAGGCGATCATCGGCACGCGTGCGTCGGTCACGAGCGCCTCGCCGGCTTCGGCATCACCCGGCAGCACTTGCAGCAGGCCCGCGGGCAGTCCGGCTTCCTCGAACACCCGGGCCATCAGGAAGCCCCCGCTGACGGGGGTCCGGGTGTCCGGCTTGAGCACCACGGCGTTGCCCAGCGCCAGCGCGGGCGCGACCGAACGCAGGCCCAGGATCAGCGGGAAGTTGAAGGGCGAGATCACGCCCACCACGCCATGCGGCACGCGCCGCGCGATCGACAGGCGTCCGGGCACGCTGGGCAGCACCTGGCCCTGGGCCTGCATCGGCAGTGCGGCGGCGATCTGGCACAGCGTCACCGCCTCGCGCACCTCGTGCTGGCCCTTGGCCAGGATGGCGCCGGTTTCGCGGGCGATGGCCAAGGCCAGTTCGTCGAAGTGCCGCTGGAAGAGGGCGGCGGCGCGGTGGAAGACGGCAGCGCGGTCGCGCGGTCCCGTTGCGGCCCATGCCGCCTGTGCGTCCTTGGCGCGGCCGATGGCTTCGCGCATGTCGACCGCGTCGGCCACGCCCACGATGGTGAGGCAGGTGCCGGTGGCGGGTTCCATCACTTCGCGTGTGCCGCCCAGGGCGGTGCGCCACTGGCCGGTGTCATAGAGGCGGCCATGCCAGGCCGACGGATCGAGCAAAGAGATGGATTCGGGTGCACCCATGAGGTCTCCTCGGGAGTTGGGGGAAATCGTGAAAAAGGACCAATCGGTGTCATGGAACGCAAGTCATGCGCCTGTCTCGGCGAACGCACGTGCCGGATGCCGCGGCACAAGCCGTCTGTCGCAGGGGATCTCGGTGTTTTCCCAGGGTCTCGCGGGTCCGCCTCCCGTTGGCAGGACCTGGGTGTTTCCCCGGGGTGGACTTGCTGAAATGGTCAATCCGCGGACACACTGCGACCCCGGGTTGATCAACTCGTCCTGCCGTCAACGATGAAGCCGTCGCCATCCCGCATCTCGCTCGCAGAGGTATCACGCGCCACCGGCGCCATGATGCGGCGCGGCGAACCATCGCCGCTCGACTCCGGGCAGCACCCGCTGATGTCGGACCTCACCGAATGCCTGTTCTTCTCACCGGGCGACGGACGCATCTGGCTCAACGACCAGCGCATGGTGCTGATGCACACCAGCTCGCTCGGCGCGCTGAGGCGCGAGCTGATCGACAGCCTGGGATTGGAACGCGCGCGCGGCTTGCTCACACGTGCCGGCTATGAATCCGGCGCGCGGGATGCGGAACTGGTGCGCCAGCGCTGGCCCGACGGCGATGCCATCTCCACGTTCATGGCGGGCACCCGCCTGCACGCCTTGGAGGGGGTGGTGAAGGTGGAGCCCCTCGAGTTCGATTTCGACGTGGCGCGGGGCACCTATCACGGCGAATTTCTCTGGCATCACTCCAGCGAGGATGACGAGCACATCGGGGCCTACGGCCTGGGAACGGAGCCTGCCTGCTGGTCCCAGATCGGCTATGCGTGCGGCTACGTGACGGGCATGTTGGGCAAGCCGGTGATCTTCCGCGAGGTGGAGTGCCGCTCCATGGGCAGTGCGGTGTGCCGCGTGATCGGCAAGAACGCCGACGCCTGGGGCGACATCAGCGAGGACCTGCGCTACCTGAACGTCCAGGACTTCCTGAGCACCCAGGCCTTCGTCGGCGCGGCCACGTCCGCTGCCAGCCGGGCCGTGCTGGGCGGCGCCGTGCTGGCCGAGTCGGGTGAGCAGGAGATGGTGGGCGTGTCCTCGGCGTTCAAGTCGGCCTGCCACATGCTCTCGCGCGTGGCGCCCACGCAGGCCACGGTGCTCTTCACCGGCGAGTCCGGCGTGGGCAAGGAGCTGTTCGCGTCCATGCTCCACCGCATCAGCCCGCGCAAGGAGAAGCCTTTCGTGGCCCTCAACTGCGCGGCCATCCCCGACACGCTGATCGAGTCCGAACTCTTCGGCGTCGAGCGCGGGGCGTTCACGGGGGCCACCGTGTCCCGGCCCGGGCGCTTCGAGCGGGCCGATGGCGGGACGCTGTTCCTCGACGAGATCGGCACGCTGAGCCTGGTGGGCCAAGGCAAGCTGCTGCGCGCCCTGCAGGAAGGCGAGATCGAACGCGTGGGCGGTTCGCGCACGGTGAAGGTGGACGTGCGCGTGGTGGCCGCCACGAACGTGGACTTGCAGGCCGAAGTGCGCGCCGGCCGCTTTCGCGAGGACCTGTACTTCCGGTTGGATGTGTTCCCCATTCCGCTGCCCCCGCTGCGCGAGCGGCGCGAAGACATTCCCCTGCTGATGAACTACTTCCTGCACCGCTACTGCCGCCGCCATGGCCGCACCGTGCACGGCTACACGCCGCGGGCGGTGAAGGCGCTGTTGAACTACGAGTTCCCCGGCAACATCCGTGAACTGCAGAACCTGGTGGAGCGCGGCGTCATCACCGCGGATGACGGCGGTGTGATCGACGTACCGCACATGCTGCGGCGCGAACAGTTGCGCGATGCCGCGCTGCTGTCCGTCGGTGCCGGCGGCACGCTGGCCACCGCGTCATCCCCGGCCGAGGAGGACGCACCGGCGGCGCAGTCGTTGCTGGCGCGATTGCGTGAAACCGGCCAGCCCGGGGTCTCGCTGGATGCGATCGAGCGGCAGCTCATGGAGGAGGCGGTGCAGGAGGCCGATGGCAAACTGTCGGCCGCTGCGCGCCTGCTGGGGCTGACGCGAGCGCAGCTGGCGTATCGGCTCAAGGCGGTGCAGAAGGGGTGACGATCGGCACATCACGGGTTAGGCTGCACTCAGGGCTGCGTTTCTCAGATCACGATTGCTTTCTCGAAGTCGACGGTTCCGTCGAGGATGATCCATCGCTTCAGAGTTGCGGCGATGCAAGGCTCATTGTCCGCATCCAGTCCAACGGGTACTCGGGGCAGGCAACTGCATGGGTTCACGGGGAGGACCTGCTGAGGTTCAGGGAGGAGCTCGCTTCGCTGAACGCCTCGCTTCGTGGGAAAGCGGGCTTGTCTTCCATGTCTCCTGGGGTGCTTGCCATAGAAGTTCTCTCCGTCTCATCCCGCGGTCATGTTGCCGTCCAAGGTTCTATCGGTGGTCAGCTGTATGGCGAGAATGCCATGTTCTGGCACTCGGTGTCTTTCGGGTTCGAGTTCGAGCAATCGCAGCTTGAACAGGCCACTCGAGCATCTTGGCTGCAAGGAGATGCGGCCTGACCCATCCATCGAGCGGGTGTCTTGCCAACCGCCTCGCGGTCGTCAAGCCGCCGCTCACCTCGAAAGCAGGTCGTGTTCTCACACATCTTCGTCGGCGTCACCGACTTCAATCGCGCTCTTGAGTTCTACAACCCCGTGATGGCGGCACTCGGCATCAAGCCTCGCTTCTGCGATCCGGAGCGGCCTTGGGCCGGTTGGCAATCGGCACCCGATCCCAGGCCACTGTTCCTCATTGGCAAGCCATACGATGAACGCTCGCATGAGAGTGGTAACGGTCAAATGGTCGCATTTCTCGCAGAGAGTCGGGCTGTTGTCGACAACGTCTACGCCGCAGCGCTCGCCAACGGCGGCACCTCAGAAGGTCCGCCTGGCCTGAGACCCGAATACCATGAGCACTACTATGGCGCTTACTTCAGAGATCCCGATGGAAACAAGCTCTGTGCTGCCTGTCACTTGCCGCCAAGTTGAGCCTATGCAGCCCTTCGAAGCCACATCGCCTAGCCCTTCCATGTTTGCAGAAATTCCTTCCGACGAAGTAGAGCTGCATTGCTGTCTAACCATTCCTTCGAGCGGACGCGTTACGGCGCCGCTCAAGTCAAACGTTAGGCGTCTCTCTCCTCATCTCTCTATGCACTCAATCACGTCATACTCGAACGAAGCTCACAGGCTCCAAGTCGTTCATCTCTGGGAAACGGTCTTCGGCTACGAAGCGGCGCACAACACGCCGAGCCTTGCTATCGACAAGAAGTTGGAGGCCGATGACGATCTGTTCTTCGTTGCCCTTCTTGAAGGAGAGATCGTCGGCACCATCATCGCCGGATACGACGGACATCGCGGCTGGCTGTACTCCGTGGCTGTGCATCCTTCACATCGACAGAGAGGCCTCGGCTCAGCTCTGGTCCGCCACGCGGAACAGGCGTTGACCATGCGGGGTTGCATGAAGATCAATCTTCAGATCATGAGCGGCAATGAAAGCGTGGGCGGTTTCTACGAATCACTGGGCTACACGGTAGAGAAACGTGTCAGCATGGGAAAGCGCATCCCTGAAAACATCACGCAAAATCTCTCTTGCGCCTCGGAGCGCCAGCAACCCGATGCCTAACCCATCCATCGAGCGGACGTCCCAAAGCCTTCGGCTTTGCGCCGCCGCTCATGTCAAACGTTGGACGGCACTGAGCAGGAACTGATCGCCACGTGGCATCCGCAGAACGCAGGTCTACGGGCCACCTTCGTATCATCACGCGGATGCATTGAAGGAGAAAACGAATGTCAATCGTGAAGTTCCTCGTCGCAACGGTGCTTTCAGCCGCACCTGTGTTTGCGCTGGCAGTCGATGCCCGGGATCGCAGCTTCATCAGTCTCGGCATGGCCGAAGGAGAAGTCCTCTTCAAGATCGGAACGCCCGACCATGAGGCATTCATCCAGGACGTGAAGGGCCGACCTGAAGAGAAGACATGGACCTACTTCCCGCATTCACGAGATCCGCAGACCCTCACGATCATCACTTTGCGGGCAGGCGTGGTTACAAGCGTCGAGCGCAAGATTGCCCGGTAGCACGCGCAGCGATGGCTATGTCTTCCCTCGGAGGACGCGGTACACACCTTTCCGAGGTTCTCCCGTGAAGATGGCCTCGTCCCTCGGGATTCCAAGAGCGCATCCGGACCAGTGAAGAAAGGTCGAGTTGAGCGGAGCTTCCATCGAGCAGGATCGCGGCGAACATCGTGATCGTGAATGTGCTCATGCCAATGTTCGACTTAAGCGGCCTGCCGGAGGCCGGGTCCGCTTGAAGGAAGGGTTAGGAGGAGCGGCAATTTCCTGACCACTGCACGTTTCCGCCAAGCGCTCGGAACAGTAGGACGACCGCCGTAAGCACTGCAATGCCCCACATCGCGCTGACAACGATGAGCATGGACAGGGAGAGAGAGGCCTGAGCGGAAAATTCGTGCTTAGTGCCCAATAGATCGGCAGGGAGCTCGGAGAACACATAGGCCAAGAGCTCCGCGGAGAACCACGCCAGGAAGGGCGAGCCGAACACGAGGAGGAAGAGCGCGGCGAGTCGTGGATGGTTCGCTGCCGACTCCTTCGTTGCTCCCATCATTCGCAAAAGCGCTGCGACTGGGAGCAACGCAAGACAAGAGGCCAGCAGCCACGACGAAATGTTGGGGTGCAGAGAGTTCGCCCAAGCGGCGAGGCGAGGCTTGGCAAGTACTCGTTGCAGAGAGGCCTCCGAGACAGAGGTGCCCCCGTTTTGCAGAAGCGCAAAGCTCGGCGCAGTTGCCTTTGCTACCACGGCGAGAATCAGGAGTACCAGGGCGACCATCGGCAGATGGCGCACGATTGATGAACTGCGCAGCGATAGAGGAAAGAGGGTCAGGGACAGCGCGAGCCCGGCCACCAAAATTCCGAGCGACGCAAGAAGCGCGGACATTCCGCCGAAATGAACCATGCCGCGGCCGGGCACGAGATACAGGTGTCCGGTCGCAATTCCGACGACAGCCCATGCGATCAGCACCCAGGCCCCAACCGTGACTACAAGACTGCGGGTATTCAGCGTCGGCATCGAAGTGCGCAGTTGATGTGGGTTCCAGACAAGATGGCTTCGCGAAGCGGTTGGCAAGACGTTCGCTCGATGGATGGGTTAGGCCGAGAGCGTCCGCACGTGCTTCGTGTTACCGCGGCCGCCCGCTGACCTCCGAAGGACGGACAGCCTACACGAGCTTGCCAACAACCAAACTACAGAAGCGATCTCAGGCGAGCGCATGAGCCTCCGCATGAAGTTCGCGCAGGCCTAACGTGACTTGGTCGCGTGAAGAGCATGACCGCGCGCACTACAATCTGGAGCGATCTTGCCACACGAAACCAACCACGGCGGCCACGGCAAGGACAAGATGGGCAGGCCACAACGGAAGCTCCGTCGGTAGCGCCGACCAGTAGGCAAGCGCGATGACAAGAGCGGCGAGTGCTACACAAGCCATCGGCTTGCCGAACGATAGGTCGCCGATGAAAGCTAAGACGATCACGGTGAGATGTCGAAACATGCGGCCTAATCCATCCATTGAGCTGACGTCCCAATGTCTTCGGCTTTGTGCCGCCGATCATGTCATACGTTAGGCCTTCGGGAAGGTCTTGTGCCCATGTCCAAGCGATCCAACGCCTACACACCGCCAGAGAGCCGCGAGGAATTGGTGCAGCGCTATGAAGGCGGTGAGCGCCACTTCCCAGGCACCGACCTCAGCGACGCCGACCTCTCCGGTGTCAACTTGGATGGCGCGTCCTTCGAAAGCCTGTCCTGGTTCTTCAACAGCAACTTCGAGGGCGCGAGTATGCAAGGAACCAGCTTCCGCGAGTGCAACGTCAAATGCGCGAGCTTCCGAAATTCCGATCTGACCGGCGCGTCGTTCAAACTTGCTGCTATCGAATCGATCGACCTCGACGGGGCAGCAATGAATGGGGCAAGGTTCGTCGGAGCAACCTTCTATGGCTACACCATCGAAGATGAAAATGAACTCCCGCCAGCCGGCGGAGGCACCGCCTGACCCTTCCATCGAGCGGACGTGCTCCAGCGGGCTTCGCCCATTTCCACACGCCGCCGCTCATCTCGAACATCAGGCGACCAAACCTCCGATGAGCGCATTCAACTGGATCGAAGCGCCGTGCATCTGCCCCGCCTGCAGAACGTCGGCAATGCTGCGCGCGCAGACTCATGTCGCCGCGAGCTTTCAAGGTAATGGGCAGGGCCGCTTCTCCGGCAGAACCTATCGACTGAACGAATCTCTGGCTTGGTGGCCCCCAACTGATCCAAGGTACTTGAGCTGGCAAGAAGGCTGCGATCCCGCCCATCGCCCGCTCATCGAAGAGGCTTGCTATGCCGAATGTCTCAGCTGTCACGCAGAGCTGTGCGCAATCCTGGAGTTCAACGATCTAAAGGCCGTGCGCATCATTCAGGCCTCAGTCGAGCCCGAATGGCCTGCTGGCTATCAACGTTGAACGTCATGCAGATCATTCAGCACCCGTGACCCTACCATCGAGCTGACATGCGCCGGCAAGCCGGGTCATGCAGCTCATGTCAAACGTTAGGCAGCAACCAATGCCACATCTAGTTCTTATTGGTGATTCAGTCTTTGACAACGGCGCCTACACATCAGGCGGTCCCTCCGTCATTCAGCAGGTGACTTCTTCTTTGCCCCAAGGCTGGTCGGCCAGCCTGCGAGCCGTTGACGGGTCAACTACGGAAGACATCGATGCGCAGCTTGCCGCATTGCCAGAGGATGCCAGCCACCTTGTGCTGAGCGTTGGCGGGAACAATGCGCTTCTTCGAGCTGATGTCCTGCAGGCTCCGGTCGCGACTAGCGGCGAAGCGCTGCTGCTTCTCAGCAAGGCAGCAGATGATTTCGAGGTCAGCTATCGAAGGATGTTGGGGCAGTGTTTGAAAGTTGATCTGCCGGTCGTTACCTGCACCGTATACCACGGCAACTTTGCCGAGCCCAGCTACCAAGCCTGCGTTGCCGTTGCACTTTGTGCGTTCAACGATGTGATCATCCGGGTCGCAGCCGAGCACGGGCTAAAGGTCATAGATCTTCGACGAATCTGCTCTCAGCGGAGCGACTACGCAAATCCAATCGAGCCGTCGTCACTCGGCGGACAGAAGATCGCCTCTGCAATAGCACTGGCGGTAACGGAGGCGACTCCGCCACTCAGGGGCGCATATGTCGTTGCAGCCTAACCCATTGGTCGAGCGGACGTCCCAAGGCCTTCGGCTTTGTGCCGCCGCTCATGTCAAACGTTGGCGACACAGGGTGAGCACCTCGCGAGTTGGACCCGTGCCACTGGCGCCAGACGGCGAGCAGCTCGTCGCGTATCTCGAACGGAGGACACCATGGGACTCTTGACCTTCAGTATCAACGTCACCCTGGACGGCTGCGTCGACCACCAGGAAGGAATCGCCGACGACGAGACACACGCCTTCTTCACCCGCCTCATGGACGAGGGCGGGGCGATGCTGTGGGGCCGCGTCACCTACGAGATGATGGAGAGCTACTGGCCAGCGGTCGCCCGCGGCGACACGGAGGCACCGCCGGCGTTGCGCGAGTGGGCGGCCAAGCTGGAGGCTAAGCCGAAGTACGTGGTGTCCTCGACGCGAAAGGACTTCCCCTGGACCAACAGCCACCACATCGCCGGCAACCTGGGCACGGGCGTACAGAAGCTCAAGGACGCGACCCCGAACGGCGTGCTCCTCGGTAGCGGCAAGCTCGCGACCGAGCTGGATCGGCTGGACCTGATCGACGAGTACAAGTTGCTCGTCCACCCCAGGATTGCCGGCCACGGCCCGACCCTGTACGAGAGCGGGCTGCCCAGCACGCGACGGCTCGAGTTGATCTCGGCGAAGCCGCTCCGCAGCGGCGCGGTCGCCATGCACTACCGGCGCGCGCGCTGACTCGCAGATGGGTCATGTCGCCTGAGAACGCGCTGCACTCGGACGCCTCGCGTTGCTCGGCCCGCCGGTAGAGGGCGAGATGACATCTGACGCTGCGGGGATCGTCAGGCGCGCCGGATCACGGGTGCGGGAACACCGTTTGCTATAAGGGCGGATCACGAACCCGAATCGCCCATGTCACGCACCCTGTTGATCACCACCGTCGCGCCGTACCCGAAAAACGTGGGCAAGCGGGTGATGCTCGGCGGCCTGTGCGACTGGTTCGCGGCCGAACGGGCCGCTGCCGACTTCCGCGTGCTGTCGTTCGACATCCTGCCGCCCGCGCTCGACACCGGCTTCCCGCGCCTGTCGAGGCCGTCGCGGTGGCGCAAGTTCTGGAACCTGGCGTGGCACACCGGCGTGCGGCGCGACAAGAGCATGCAGGAGGCGCTGTTCTGGGCGCCCGAGGCGCAGCGCCAGATCGCCGAGGCCATCGCCGAGTACGAACCCAAGCTGGTCATCTACGACACGCTGCGCGCCGGCCAATACCACCGGCACCTGCCCGGGACGTCGTCGTTCCGCGCGGTGCTGTACCTCGACGACCTCTTTTCGGTGCGCTACGAGCGCATCCTCGCCACCCTCGCGCGGTTCCCCGGCGTCACCATCGACGCGCTAGGAAACTTCGTCGAACACATCCCGAAGGCATTGCTGTCGCTGTACCGCGCGTTCCCCGGCATGCAGCGCTGGCTGCTGCGGCGCGAGCGGCGGCTCATCACGAAGTCGGAGAACACCCAGCCGGTGGGCTTCGACCTCGCGCTGCTGGTCAGCGACCACGAGGTGCAGCGGCTGCGCCACCGCACCCGTTTCGAACACGTGTTCACGCTGCGCCCGTTCCTGAAGGCGACATCCGCCCGCAGCCCGCGGCGCTGGACCGGCCGGCCGGTGTTCGTGTTCCTCGGTTCGCTCAACCTGCCGCACAACGCCGTTTCGCTCGAGCTGTTCATCCAGATGCGCTTCGAGGCCCTGCTCAAGCAGATCCCCGACGTGCGCCTCGTGGTGGCCGGCCGGCACGCGGGGGCCCGGCTGCAGCTGCTCGCCGCGAAGTACCCGGACCACATCGAACTCGCCGGGTTCGTCGACGACCTCGAACCGCTGCTGGCCGGCTGCACGGGCATGATCGCGCCGCTGCTGTTCGGCTCCGGGGTGAAGATCAAGGTGATCGACGCGTTGCGCATGGGCGTGCCGGTGGTGGCCACCGACTACGGGGCCGAAGGCATCACCACCGACGGCCGCAACGGCCTGATCGTCGAGAACGACATCGACCAGTTCGGCGCGCAGTGCCGGCGCCTGCTGGACCCGGAGGTGAACGCCGCCCAGTCGGCCGCGAGCCTCGTGCTGTTCGAGGCCCACTACTCGGCCCGTGTGGTGCACGACGACTACGATCGCCTGTTCACGCTCCCGGCGCCGGCCCCGGCCTGAGGGGCCCGCATGACCTTCGGGCCTCCCATGAGGCTTTACGCCAGCGCCGCCTTGAGCTGGTCGGCAAGATGGCGCACCGCGGTGCGCGCGGCGTCCACGGTGCCGGCCATGGTGATGAACCCGTGTGCCAGCCCGTGGTACTCGACGATGTTCACTGCATTGCCGGCGGCCGACAGCGCGTGCCCATAGGCAAGCGCCTCGTCGCGCAAGGGGTCGTGCGATGCGAGCATGAGCAGGGTGGGGGGCAGGCCCGCAAGGCTCGCGGCCTGCAGCGGGGCGCCTCGGAAGTCTGGCGCCACGCCGGACGGTCCGAAGTAATGGCGGCCGAAGTAGTCCATCGTGCGCCGCGTCAGCGTGGGGCCGGCGGCATGGGTGGTGCGCGAAGGGAAGTCGCCGTCGTGGCCGCCCGCCGCGGGCGGATAGACCAGGGACTGGCACACGATGCGCGGCGCGCCCGCCTCCCTCGCCAACAGGGTCATGACCGTGGCCAGGTTGGCGCCGGCGCTGTCGCCGGCCACGGCCAGCCGTTGCGTGTCGGTGGCGGGGCCCAGGGCTTGCGCGCCAACGGGGCTGGCCACCCATTGCAGTGCCGCCCAGGCGTCTTCCACGGCGGCGGGGTAGGGGTGTTCGGGCGCGAGGCGGTAGCTCACGGCGACGACAACGGCTTGCGCGTCCACGCAGAGCTGGCGGCAAACACCGTCGTAAGCCTCCGGATCGCCCACCACATAACCGCCGCCGTGGTAGTAGACCACCGTGGGGTAGGGGCCGGTACCGCGCGGGGTGTGGATCCGCAGGCCCACTGTGATGTCCAGGCCGGCAGGCCCGGGGATGCGCAGGTCGCGGGTTTCCACGCCGGCGAGCGGCGCGTCGGGGGAAGCCACGATCTGGCGATAGAGCCCACGGGCCGCCAGAGGTGGCAGGTCGCAGAGGTCGGGCATGCCGGCGGCACGTGCCTGCTGCATCAGGACTTCAAGTTGGTTGTTCAGCATGGAGAGGCTCCGTGTGGGTGGTGGTGACGAGGTGGGCCTTCGCGCGGGCCTGGGGCGAGGTCTTCAGGAGGAAGTGCGCGAGCGCCGGCAGCAGCACGAGTGCGCCGACCATGTTCCAGACGAACATGAAGGCGAGCAGGATGCCCATGTCGGCCTGGAACTTGATGGGCGAGAAGGCCCAGGTGCCCACGGCCAGCGCCAGCGTGATGCCGGTCAGCATTACCACGCGGCCGGTGAACTGCAGTGCGCGCAGGTAGGCGGCCGACAAGGTCTGGCCGGCCCGAAGCTGCGCCAGCATGACCGAGAGCACATAGAGGGCGTAGTCCACGCCGATGCCCACGCCCAGGGCGATCACCGGCAGCGTGGCAACCTTCACGCCCATGCCCAGGCCAACCATCAGCGCCTCGCACAGGATGGAGGTGAGCACGAGCGGCAGCACCGCGCAGACCACGGCACGCCATGACCGGAAGGTGATCCAGCACAGCAGCACCACCGCGCCGTAGACCCACAGCAGCATCTCGCGCATGGCCTTGCCCACCACGATGTTGGTGGCGGCGTCGATGCCGGCCGAACCCGCGGCCAGCATGAAGCGTTCGCCGTCGGCGGGATGGGCCGCGATGAATCGCTCCACCTCGTCCACCACCCGCGTCAGCGTTTCCGCCTTGTGGTCCTTGAGGTAGACGTAGAGGGACAGGAAGGAGCAGGACTGGTTGAACAGCTCGCGAGGGGCGCGGGTCTGTACGCCGCCCAGTGCCGCGGCATTGGGAAAGAGTTCGAACCACTTCAGGTTGCCCTCGTTGTAGCCCACCATGGCCAGCTTGGAGAGTTGCGCCAGCGAGTTGGTGGATTCGACCCCGGGCAGTTGCTCCAGCTGCCAGGCCAGGCGGTCGAGCTTGGCCAGGGTGTCGTAGCGGGTGCACTGGTCTTCGGGCGTGGCGACCATCACCGTCAGGATGTCGCTGCTGGCCGTGTAGTGGCGTGCCAGGTAGTCGTTGTCGCGGTTGTAGCGCGAGTCGGCGCGCAGTTCGGGCGCACCGGGGTCGAGGTCGCCGATCTTCAGGTGCAGGCTGATCGCATACCCCACCACGGCCAGCACCACGCTGACGGCGATGGCCGCCAGCGCCGGGCCGCGCCGGGTGAAACGGTCGAGCTGGTGCCACATCCACGAGGTGCGTTGCGGCTGGGCATGCGCCTGCAGGTCGGGCCCGGTGGCGTCTCCGGTCTCCAGCTGGAGGCTGCGCCGCGCAGCCCGGGGGCTGACGCCGACACAGGACAGCAGGACCGGCAGCAACACCAGGTTGGTGAAGATCAGCACGGCCACGCCGATGCTGGCGATCGCCGCCAGGTCCTGGATGACCTGGATCTGGATGATGGACAGCACGGCGAACCCCACCGCGTCGCACAGCAGCGCGGTGGCGCCGGCGACGATCAGGCGGCGGAACGTGTAGCGCGCGGCCACCACCTTGTGCGTGCCCCGGCCGATGTCCTGCATGATGCCGTTCATCTTCTGCGCGCCGTGGCTCATGCCGATGGCAAACACCAGGAAGGGCACCAGCACCGAGTACGGGTCGAGTTCGTAGCGAAGCAGGGCCAGCAGGCCGAACTGCCAGACCACGGCGACCAGCGAACACGCCACCACCAGCGTGGTGCTGCGCGCGCAGCGGGTGTAGCCGTAGAGCACGGCTGCGCAGATCAGCAACGCCAGGCCGAAGAACTGCAGCACCTGCTGCAGGCCCTCGATGAGGTCCCCCGCCACCTTGGCGAAGCCGACGACGTGGATGCGCAGGGCATCGCTCTCGTATCGGGCGCGCAGGCCTTCGATCTTGCGCGAGAGGTCGCCGTAGTCCAGGGCCGCGCCGGTGCGCGGGTCCTTGTCGAGCAGCGGCACGAAGATGATGCTGGACTTGAAATCGCCCGCCACCAGTTGGCCGATCTCGCCCGAACGTTCCACGTTCGCCCGCACCTCGGCGAGAGAAGCGGGCGAGCCGTCGTAGCTGTCGCCCATCACGGTGTTGCCGTCCAGGCCGTCCTCGGTCACGGCCACCCAGCGGGTGTTCGAGGTCCACAAGGATTTCATGAACGGCCGGTCCACCCCGGACAGGAGGAAGATCTCGTCGTTGAGTTTCTGCAGTGCGTCGAGGTAGGCCTTGTCGAAGATCGAAGCCCCGGTGGTCTCGACCACGATGCGCATCGCGTTGCCCTGGCCGGCCAGGTTGCCCTTGTTGGCCAGGTAGTTGGCGATGTACGGGTGCTGTGTCGGGATGGTCTTCTCGAAGCTGGCGTTCAGGCGAAGCGCGGTGGCTTGCCAGCCCAGCAACAGGGTCAGCAACAGGCACAGGCCCATCACCCAGGCGCGGTGGTTGAAGAACGCCCGCTCGATCAGCGAGCCGGAGCCGGTGTCGAAATCTTCGAGTCGGGCGACGACCGGTTGGTCGTCAAGGGAGGTATCGGCGTGCATGGTGGAGGTCGGTCTTGCGTGCGTTCGTGCGCTGGTGGGGCATCACGGGTTGGTTTGGCGGCGCATGCCGCGCAGGCTGGCGAGCACCAGGTGCTGCCCATCGGCGGGCGCCAGGCCGGCGGCCGGCAGCGGCCCGCCCACGGGTGCGGACTTGCTGAAACTGAGGCCGTCGTCGCGGCTGGTCAGCAGGTCACCGGTCTGGCTCAGCAGCACGAGTTCGGCACGGTCGAGCTCGACCGCCGCGCTGATCGACACCGGCACACCCGTTTCCAGCTTCTCCCAACTGGCGCCCTGGTCCACCGAGCGCACGACGGTGCCGCGCAGGCCGTAGGCAAACAGCGTTCCGGAGCGCGCGGCCAGCAGGCCGAAGAAGCTGCCCTTGTAGGGCGACGGCAGCGTGCGGAAGCTCGCGCCGCCATCCTCGGATTTCAGCAGCAGGCCTTGTTCGCCGGCGATGTAGACGTTGCTGCCGACCAGGCGAACGCCGTAGAGGTGCAGGTTCTTCGGGTTGGGCAGGTTGTGCAGCGAGGGAGTCCAGGTCCGGCCGCCGTCGCGGGTGGTGAACGCCAGGTTGTAGGCGCCTACCGCGACACCGTGCTGCTCGTCGCTGAAGTGGATGTCGAAGAAAGGTTTGTCGGGGCCTTCCTCGACGAAGCGGCGCGCCGTGCGTTGCGCGCGTTCATCCGTGTTGCCCTTGGCCGCCGCGGCGACGGCTTCTGCCGCCTTCACGCCGTCGAGTTGCTTGACCCAGGTTTCGCCCGCGTCGTCGCTGCGCAGGATCACGCCCAGGTGGCCGCCCGCCCAGCCGGTGCGCTGGTTGATGAACTGCACTGCCGTCAAGGTGGCCTGCACGGGCACCTGGGCTTGCCGCCAGGTGGCGCCGGCGTCGTCGGACAGCAGCACGGTCCCGCGCTCGCCCACCGCCACCAGGCGTTGTCCCGCGCGGGCCACCGCCAGCGTGGCGGCACCCAGGGCCTTGGGACTCCGCACGGCGGGTTCGGTCAGCACGCGAGGCGTCTTCGCCTCGGGCACTGGCGACGGTTGTGCCGCCGCCAGGCCGCCCAGGCTCCACAGGCAAGCCGCCACGACCCGGCGGACGACCCTGCTCTTCCCGGAGAGGGCGGTGCCCATCAGCGCGTGCCCTCGTTGGCCAGTTCTTCAGGGCTGAAGAAGGACCGCGAGATCGGCGCCACCGGCTTGTATTGCCCGGGCAGCTCGTTCGATGCCATGTTCAGGTAGTAGGCCCCGGTCTGAAGGTCGTAGCCGCCCCACACCATGTTGCCGACCACCGCCGGAATGTCCGGCGCCACCAGCGTCAGCGTGTAGTTGGTGCGCCAGAGTTCGCCCTTGGCGTCCCAGCCGTCGAACAGGATGATCTGCCAGCTGTCTTCGTCGATGTAGTACTTGCGCTTGGGCACCACGTGGCGCTTGCCCGCAGCCAGCGTTGCCTCCACTTCCCACACCCGGTGCAGTTCCCAGCGCACGAGCGCGGGGTTCAGCGTCTTCGGCTTCACCAGGTCGGCCACCTTCGCGCTGGCAGCCTTGTTGTTGTTGTAGGGGATGTAGATCTCTTTCTTGCCGACCAGCTTGAGCTCGTGCTTGTCGATGGGGCCGAACAGGTTGAAGGCCTCGTCGAACAGGCCGATGCCCGAGGTCACCGAATCCGGCGTGTCGTAGGCGACCGAAGGGGCCTTGCGCACGCGGCGCTGGCCCACCAGGTATTGCCACAGGCCGCGCGGGTTGGTGCCGTTGAGGTTGTCGTGCGCGAGGATGGCTTCGCCGGCCTTCGAGCCCGGTTCACTGACGACGAACTTGCCGAGCTGGTAGTAGCCGTCGAATTTCTCCAGGCTGCCCTCGGGGTCGTAGTACTGCTTGCGGAAACTTTGCGTGCCACCCGAGGCCATCATGCGCGCGCCGTCTCCCGTCACCACCCAGACGCGCACCGGGGCCTGGATGTAGGTGCCGGTCCACGCGAGGCGATGGTTCTGGAACACTTCGTAGCCGTCCTTCGGCAGCGGGAAGGGCGTGCCGCCGTAGGCGTTCTCCGTGCCATGGCCGCCATCGGCGAGCTTGGCGCGCGTGGCGTTCTTGAAGGTGTTGTCGTACACCCATTGCGGCGCCGCCGCACTGCGGTGCGTGGGGTACACGTTGATGGCGAAGTCGGGGTACTTCTTCATCAGCGCCTTGACGCCGTCGGTCAGCTTGTCGGCGTGCTGGTCCATGTTCTTGGCGTTGATCGAGAGCAGCGGCTTCTCGTCGGGGAACGGGTCCGGGCGCGGGTCGCCGCTCTTGTAGCCTGCCGGGGCCTTGGTCAGCCCCCCGGTCCAGGCCGGGATGCTGCCGTCCTTGTTGGCGGCTTTTTCGGCACCCAGCGGCGTGAGCGTCGTCTTGAGCTTGGCCGCCTCGTCGGCGGAGACGGCGGCGAAGGCGGGTGCTGCCGCCGCGGCCATCAACGTGGCCAGAAGGTGTTTGCGGATCATGGGAAGTGCTCCAGGAAAATCAGAAAGTGCGGGACACGCTCATGGTCACGAAGGCTCGGTCCTTGAGCGACTGGCCATAGGTGAGCTGACGCGGGTTGCCGGACCCGGTGACCAGGGTTTCGGTGAAGGTCTCGGCCTTGCCGAAGTAGTCGGTGTAGGCCATGGCGACGTTCCAGGCGTTCTGCAACTTGGCCTTGAGACCGATGCTGTAGTCGCCCGCCTTCGAGGCGCCGCCGGCGTAGTTGAAGATGGCCGAGGAGCGGCCGCCGAAGTTGTAGCCCAGGCTGATGGGCACCGACAGGTCCACGCCCGGCAGCACCTGGAAGTACTGGGGTTCGAAGATCATGCGGGCGGCCCAGGCGCTCTTGGTGGTGTTGGGGTCCAGGCCGCCGATCCCCACGTTCTGGCCGTCCACGGCGAAGATGTCCTTGGTGACCTTGAGCGTGCGGTTCCAGGCCAGCTCGCCCACCAGCGCGCCGCCCTGCCACAAGTCATTGGGCTGCAGCACGTAGATGCCGGAGAGGTTGACGTGGGCGGTGCGCCCCACGGCATAGCAGGGGTTGGCGTCGGAGTTGTCGCAGGCCAGCACCGGGCCCAGGCCCAGCACGGCGGGGTCGTTGGCCAGCGGCGCGTTCCAGCGCACCGAGGTTTCCATCGCCCAGTTCAACTGGCCGACCGAGGAGGTCACGCTCGCACCCAGGGTCTTGATGTTCTGCGCGTAGGCCAGGTGCGTGTTGCCGTTGACGAAATCGAACACGGGAACGGCGGGTGTCTTGTCGTGGTAGCGCGCGGCGTAGAGGCCGAACTCGTAGTCGCTGCCCACGGGGCTCCATCGCATCTGCAGGCCGCCCTGGCCCGAGTTCTTGGGCTCGAGGTTCTTGCTGCGATCGGCGTAGAGCACGATGGGATTGCCGGACGCGTCGTTGCCGAAGTTGACCGAGCCGGTGCCCACGTAGTCCTGGTTGGAGAAGTAGCTGCCGACACCGGGGATCTTGCTGGGCCGCCATTTCAACTGGTAGTACGCGCCAGCCGACAGGCCCGGCGCGATCTGCAGCGAGCCCGACACCTGCTCCACGGGCAGCAGCACTTCCTTGAATTGCCAACCCGGCACCGACAGGATCTTGGCGACGTCCACCGGACCTTGCGCATTGGCGATGCCGTTCTGGCCGAAGAAGAGGCTCTCGCCCCACTGCAAGGCCTGCTTGCCCACGCGCAACGTGCCCTTCATGTCGCCCACGTCGCCCTTGACGAAGACGAATGCGTCCAGGATCTCGGTGTTGCGCCCATGCTGGCGCCGCGTGGCCGGCAGGAACTGGTTGGCTGCACCCCCTTGCTCGGTGTTGGCCGTGGACACGGTCGTCCCGGCGGGCGCGCCCACCACCTGCGCGCCGGCGTTGTCGTTGGGGCGCATGTAGACGCGGTCGTAGAACGCGTTGGCGCTGATGCGCCCACCGAAGTTCGGTGTCGACACGTCGAACTCGCTCAGCAGGTCGAGCCGGTTGGAGATCAGGCCCCGGCGGAAATTCCGGTTGCCGTCGTCTTCGTTGATCGTGCCGGGATCGGCGGCAGGATTGAAGTCCGTCAACGCGCCGGAAGGGTTCTTCAGGCGATAGCCCATGCTGTACTTGGGCGTCAGGTCGAACCGTACCTTCAGGTCGGGGTCCGGCGTGTCAATGTTGAAGGCCTGCGCGGAGGGACTCAGCGCGAGTGCGGCTGCGGCGGCGAGCATCGAGGGGCGGTAAATCACGTTCTCTCCTCAGGGGTTGTCGAAATGGGTCGGCTTGTAGGCTCTGTGGCCTTTGAATCGCAACGCCCGTGCCGACACCGTCCGGATCCACCGGTTTGCACCGCGTGCGGCGCGTGTCTGTCGAGGAGAGACTCGGTGCTTTCCCGAGGGTGTCGGCCATGCGGTCAGCAGGCCCGGGGTTCGGTGTTTCCCCTGAGGCCGCATTTCATGAGATGAGCAAGAGGGACGTTCGCGATGCGGGTGGCGTTGCTTCAATTCAGCACGGGACGGCAGGCGCGGCAGGCGCGGGCAGCACCGCCGGTGCGGGAGTTCGATCCGGCGTCGAACGGCGTGCGCTATTCGCCCGGCAGGGCTGCACCTGGCCCCTGGACCGGCCGCGATGGTCCGTCAGGAGGTGTGCCGGGCCGATGCATCCGGCCGGCGTCCCGCCGCTGCCGCAGGGCGGCATGGTGTTCCCGATGGAGCCCGGGCGCCCCTTCCTCAACTTGATGTAGGCGCCGATTCGCCATTGCCGCGCGTACGGCGTAGATTCGCTCCTTCGCGCGCGAAGTGGCAGCAGTCGTCGAACTGATCAGCGCCCGCGGCTTTGGGGGGCGGACGTGACGGATTCTGCGCGCGAGTTGCTGGGGACCAGTGAAGCCATCGTGCATCTGCGCGCGCTCACGCCCAAGATCGCGCGCAGCGACGCGCCCGTGTTGATCTCAGGCTCGACCGGAACGGGCAAGGAGCAGTTCGCCCGAATTCTTCATCAGCTGAGCCCGCGAGCGAACCATCCCTTCGTCGCCATCAACTGCGCGGCCATTCCCGATTCGCTGTTCGAGTCGGAACTGTTCGGGTTCGAGCGCGGCAGCTTCACCGGCGCTCACCATGCACAGCGAGGCAAGGCCGCGCTCGCCGATGGCGGCGTCCTGTTCCTGGATGAGGTCGGCGAACTGTCTCCGCTGTGCCAATCGAAACTTCTGCGTGTGCTGGAAGAACACGAGGTTCAACCGATCGGTGCGTCGCATCCGATCAAGGTCGACTTTCGCCTGATCGCCGCCACCAACCGTTCGGTCGAAGCGCAGGTCGAGCGGGGGGAGTTTCGAAGCGACCTCTACTACCGGCTCAACGTCGCACGGATCGCGATTCCCGACCTGTGCGAGCGGCCGCAGGACATCTCGGTCTACCTCGACCACTTCATCCAGGCGTTCAACCGGCGCCAGGGCACGAACGTGACTGCGCCGAGCGCCGAACTGATGGAGGTGTTGCTCAACTACCGGTGGCCCGGCAACGTCCGGGAGGTCAGGAACTTCGTCGAGGCCGTTTTCATCGACCCGCCCCCCGGCACGATCGGTCTGCGCGACATCCCGGCGGCCTTCGCCAAGCTGCCGGCGTCGTATGCGCGGCCGGGTGAGGACGAACGCACACGCCTCATCGCTGCGCTGCATAAAACCGACTGGAACAAAGCAGAAGCGGCCAAGGCGCTGCAATGGTCACGCATGACGCTCTACCGCAAGATCACGAAGTACCAGGTCACGCGCAGCGGACATCCCGACATGACCCCCTGAACGTGCCGGAGGTGTCACGCTGTGACGCGCCCCGTGCGCTCATGTGACACCCATCTGCGGCATGTCGACGTGACGCTCCCCCGTGGAAACATGCCGTTGGGCATGGCACGAGTTCTGCACTGGCAGAGCACCAACGGAGAGTGCACGTCCATGACTCAGACGAAACGTGGTTTTGCCAGGATCGACAAGGTGTCCGCCAGCGCGGACCTGTCGACGCCAGCGCTGTACGTCAACTACTTCGAGGTCGGGCACAACCCGTTCGAGTTCCTGATGGACCTCGGCCAGTATCACCCCGGCTCGAGCGAGAGCGATGGCCGCGTTGCGATTCACACGCGCATCGCGACGGCCCCGCCGGTGGCCAAGATGCTGTCCGACCTGCTCGCTCGCGCCGTCGAGGAACACGAAAGCCAGCATGGCGAGATCGCACCGATCGGCCCGCAGGACAACCCGTTCGACATCCTGCTGAGCTCTCTCGGCGATTTCGAGGAGCGCGCGCGTGCGTTGCGGGAACGCGATCGAGCGGCCGATCCCGATGCCGGCAGCCGTCGCGCGCCGATCTCCGACAACGCCGTCAAACCGCCCCGCGCCCGCAAAGGAAAGTGACCCATGACTGCACAGATCCGTCCCAATCGCATGGAAGTGAGCGACCGGTTTCCGATGCTCGGCTTCTCGATCCGAGTCGACGAACCGAACGTCGAAGCGGAAGTCGTGCTCGCCAACGACATCGCGCTGTTCGATGTGCAGAACAAGGCCCGGCGCCATGCGGGCAACTTCTACACGAGCCGCGAGAACGGAACACTGATGGTGCCGCGCGGTGACGGGGTGTTCGTCGTCGCGCCTGAGGTGCTGTCGCGCTTCGTCGGCAGCGACAAGCTGTACTTCGGCCTGGCCACCGGGCGCAGCGGCAACGGCGGCCTGAAGATCGACGCCCTGCCGCGCGAGGGCAGCCCGTATGTCTCGCTGCGGGGCTTCACCGGGCGCTCGCTGCGGCGCAACTTCGGCAATGGACGGCATGGGGTGGCGCCCAGGCTCGAATGGATCGGTGACACACCGCGTCCCGGCAGCGAAAGCGCGCGCCCGGCCGGCGAGCCCGCGCCGATCGGCCGGACCGGTGCCGTCAACGGTGCGCCCGCCGGCACCACGCCGGCTGCGTCCGGTGGCGCGTACGACGACGGGTTCGGGCCCATGCCGGCCATTCCGGCGCGCGAGTCGGCCTACCGAGGCGCCACCGCGGCGCGCAGGTCGACGCCGCAGATGGGGATCACGCTGTCGAGCGGAATGACCCCGGGCGACGCACTCGCCTGGGTGCGCAGCAAGGTCGAACAGGTGGTCGGCGAGCTGGGCCATGCCGTCGATCCGCCCGTGATCAGCCGGCTCGGGGATGGCAGCAGCACGTTCATCACGGCCTGGCAGGCGACCTTTGGAGTCTCAGGACTGCTGCTGCCCGTCAACGCCTTCCTCGCCCTGATCCCGAAGCTGGCACGCGAGGCGGGCGTGACGCTGTCGATCGGCCCCGCGTTTGACACACCACTTTTCGGCGGAGGCCTGGGCGTCGTGTTCGCTCCGGATGGCCAGGTGGCGCTGTTCGGTACGAGCGAGATCAGCGATGACGTGAGTTCGTTGGCCGAGGTCGTGTCCTCGCTGAAGCTCGCGCTGCAGGCCAAGATGAAGCTGGGTTACAACGTGGGGGGCATCGAGGGCTTCGCCAGTCTGGGCAAGGTGGTTTCGAAGAGCCTCGGCGATGAGATCGTCGTCGGCGCCGAGGCGTGGCTGGACGGCGCGGGCAACGGTCTGGGCGGCGCGGTCAGCATCGGTGTCGGCTTCGCGCTGGAACTCTCGGCCAACGCGCAGGCACGGCGCACACCGGCGTCAGCGATGGTCGCCGGTCTTGAAGACCGGCAGAAGGTGCGGCGCCATGCGGGAGATTTCCGGGACATCTTCCAGTGGACCGTGCCTGCTTCCGTGGTGAACGAGATCAACGCGCGTGGCTTCTCGCTGCAGACCATCGACGCGGCCGTGGGCGATCTCAACCTCGATTTCTACAAGGTCGATATCACGCGTTTTCCCAGCGGTTGGGATGGTCCGAAGTTGCTGCAGCATTTCATGCGCAACATCAACCAGTACATCGACACCCGCAACACGGAGTTCACACCGTTCAGCGACCAGGATGCGCAGCGGTTGGCCTCGGCGAACCCGCTCGGCACGGTGTTTCGGCTCAATATCCTGGGGCCGGACAACGCGGCCGTCGTGATCAGTGACGTCAAGCCGCAGTACTTTTCGGTCAGCACCATCTACACGCCCGAAACCGGCGACCATCCGGTCAGCGGGCATCGGATGTTCGGGTACGCGAACGAGCCGGGCAAGACCGTGTTCTTCACGCGCGCGGCCGACCGCCCGAGCCTGCTGCCGATGGGGTTCCAGGAGGCGATCTTCTTCGGGGCCGACAAGCTCTGGAGAAGCATGCAGTCGAAGGTCGTCGCCTTCGTCAACGACAACGGCGGCGTGGCGACGATCATCGAGCCGTTCAGCGAGCGCTTCAACCCGACGGCCGTGCGCGAAGAGTTCGGGCACTACGACGTCGCCCGGGGCATGTCCATGGATACGGCCAATGCCGCGTTCGTCCCGACCGCGCTGCCAGGCGACACGCGAACGCGCGCCGAGCGCATCGGTGGGTCGTTCGCCGGCCGCGTCGGCGAGGCGCTTGACCTGGGCCTCGCGCCGAAGGCGCTCGACGCCTTGCTCAACCTGCTCGACCCGACGGCCCTGGCGCAGCCGATGAGCGCGGTGCGCCGCACCGGCAGCGTGATCGCGAAAGCGCAAGCCACGACGCGCAGCATCAACTGGGACGACGTCGAGCTGATTCCGCAGCCCACCGACTTCAGTTGCTGGGCCGCGGCTGCGGCAATGGTCATCGGCTGGCGCGACCAAGTCAGCCTGACGCCCGACACGGTGGGGGAGATCTGCGCGCGTCCGACGGTCGCCGGGCTCAGCCCTTACGACCGGGCCGTCTTCGCGGGCGAGATCGGGCTGCAGGCCGAGCCGCCGCAGTCCTACTCGGTGGATGGTTTCTACGACCTGCTCACCTACAGCGGTCCGCTGTGGGTCAGCAAGATCGCCGGGGGCGGTGCGACCAGCGGACACGCGGTGGTGATCACCGGCATGTACAGCGACGGCGACCGGCACTTCGTGCGTGTCGCCGACCCGTTGGATCGCATCGTTGGCACGCCGGGCGCGCCCGGTGGCTATGCAAGCACGCACGCGACGGGAAGCCGCTACATCATGCGCTACGAGGATTTCCAGAACGAGTACGAGTTGCGGATCGTTGGCAATCCGCCGACACCGCAGGTCCTGCACGCCGGCGGAACGGGCGGCCGTGTACCGAACACGGGCACGGCCTCCGCGCCGCAAGGTTATGCGATGGCTGCCGGCCGCAAGACAGCGGCCGCGATGCCGTCGCGTGCGCATGCGCTCGATGCCGCCGCGATCGCAACGATCGGTGGTGCCGCTGTGACGCAGCGGGCCTGCGACAGCGGTGGCGTGGCGTGGCAACTTCCGCAATGGGCTGGTCGCAAGCATCCGAACGACGTCGTGCCGGCGAGCGACGCGCCGTTCCAGCCGAGCGTGATCTCGCTGACCGGTTGGCCGTCTGTCGGCGGAACGACGGCCGATGCCATGCTGCGGTGGCGCTACAACGGCACGTCGATCGAGTCGGTCGGCGCCGAGCCCGGCCCCGCCCAGGTGGCGGCAGGTTGGGGCTTGCGGGTCACCGGAACGGTCGAAGACGACGTGCAACTGCATGCGCGCAGCGCTGCCGCTCCGGTGCCCGGCGCGTCGCAGGTGCCGGCGCTGCATGTGGTGCTCACCTACGAGTTCCAGGCGCCGACGCCGGAGGCCGCCCCCACAGCCACCAGCCGCATCACACTGTATGCCGACGGCACCTACGAAATCGACAACGAATGGGTGCCCCGCAGTGCCGGGAGCGGGCCCGACGCGCCCGTGCAAGCGGACGCGCGTGATGCCGCACGCACCAGCAGCCCGCTCCTCATCGGATGACGCGCGTGGCCGATCGTTCTCACCCACTCGCGCCCCCGCCGCCGCGCCAGCCGCGCGGGGTCGCACCAGCTGGTCCTGGTTCGTCGACGCCTTCTCGCGCGATGGACGGTTCATTCTGGGGCGGCCGCACGACAGCGTCTTCCGCAGGTGAATCCGACGGTAACGACCTTGCCGCGCCGTCGTCGAGTCCGGGCGGCAAGGCGCCGCCGGCGACCGAGACGATCGGGCGCCGCGCCGGCGCGCTGTCCGACGAACTCGACTTCCCCGCGTTCGTCGGATCGCTGATTCACGGCACCTGGGACGCGATGGTCGACAGCGCCATCCGCCAGATGGACAGCTATGCAGACCTGGTCGCCGCGGTGTCGAAGCCGCTGGCGCAGTTCCGCGATGAGAACGTCACGGCCAACCAGGCACGTGATTGGCTGATTGCCCAGTACCCCGGCGATCTCGCGCTGGCGCAGCAGGACGGTGCGCCGACGCTGGCGCTGCGCGGCGGTGTCGACGAGTCCGGGGACGGTCCGTCGCCCGGTTGGCTGCGCGATTTCGGCCTGGAAGGGCAGCCGCTGAGCCCGGAACTGCTGGAGGAACAACTCGTTCCGATGGCCCGCGACCGCGTGGCCGGTGACCGCATGCAGACGCTGGCGACGCTGGTGATGCTGGGCATGAACCGCATCGTCGTCCGTGACGGCTCCATCACGGCACGCCTGCGCTTCCGGGCGTCGGCCAGCGACAAGAGCTCGGTGGACTACGCGGTCAGCGATGACCCGGGCAACGGCAGCCCGGCGGGCAGCTGGTCGACACGCGGCAGCACGTCGTACAGCGCGCCGGTCACCAAGGTGGCCACGGTCGGTGTGAATGCGCAGACCGACAGCGCACTGAATGCCGAGCTCTTCGGGGAGGTCAAGATCAACTTCGCGAGCGAGACGATTCCGCTGGACCGCTTCGTCGACGATGCGCGCCGCACCCTGCTGGAGCGCGCGGCGCGGCCGGTACCGATCGCGCCACGTGCCGCACCTGTGGCCGCTGCCATCACCGCGCCAGCCGTGGTGTCGACGGCCCCGACCCCGACCCCGACCCCGCTGCCCGGCGGCGCGCCCCAAGGCGGCGGAGTGCAACCATGAACCGCGCTGAACTCCGGCGGCCGCTCGAGGACATGATCGGCGAACTGGTCGATGGGTTGGCGTCGTTGTCCTCGCTGGAGCTGCGCGTGACCGGCATCGAGCTCGCGCTGCCGGTGGAGACGCGGGTACTGGGCGGCCCGTCCGGCCTGGTCGTGCATGCCGACCTGCCGACGCTGCGCACGCGCACCGCGTTCGACCTCCCGGTCGGCCGATTCGTGCTGCGTCTCGCGGCCACACCGACGGAGAGCGCGGCATGAACTCCTCAGGAAGCACGGCCGTCGCGCTTGAGGACTTCATCCAGGCGGTGCAGTCGCAGCTCGACACGGCGCAGACCCGCATGACGCTGAAGGCGCAGAACGACCGGTTGCCGTTGACGTTCGCGATTCGCGACATCTCGATGGACCTGAAGGCGCATGTCGAACTCTCGCATGGCGAAGTGCGCATCCGCCCGGCCGGCCCGGCCGATGCCAACCCGACCGTCCTGCACCTGGTGTTCACGGCGATCACGCGGCCGATGATCGACGAGAACGCGGTCCAGCTCGCGGTCGACAGCCAGGACGACGTTCCCCTGTCGGACCTCGGCGACGCGCTCGACGACGACGAGCGCCGTCGGCTCGAGGGCATCGGCGTGCGCACCGTGTCCAAGCTCGAGGAGATGAAGAAGCGTGGGTTCGGATCGTCCCTCGGCCGGATCACCCGGCTGCCGGTCGACAAGCTCGAAAGCGTGCTGTCGCGAGCGACACGCCCGATGGTCTCGGACATCGAAGGAGAGGCGCTGCGCGACGGCGCCGACGATCTGCGCCAGCGCTTGCGCGTGAAAGGCAAGAACCTGCTGCGTGACGGCACACCGCCCACCGTCTCGATCGGTGGCCGGCCGGTCAGCGTGATACAGGCGTCCGATCGCGAGATCTTGCTGGCGCCCGACCACGACCAGATGGCGGGTCAGATGAGCCTCTCGCACGACCGGCATTCGGCAACCGACGTGTGGTTCGACCAGCAAGCGGCCGCCTCGCGCGCTGCTGCTCGACAAGCGGCGCCAAGGACGGAGCCATGAGCGCGCTGGGCCGCACCGTGCAACCCTGGTCGCACCGATCGGGCACTTATGCGCTTCCGCGCAGCCTCCTCGTGCGGTTGAAGCTGGGCGAAGTGCCGGCGGGGATCCCGACGGTGCTCGACGTGCGGCGCCATGCGGTGGCGGCCGCGCAGTCAACCGGCCACGATGCGCTGGACCGTGTGGCCAAGGCGTTCGCCGGCGGTGCGATCCGGGTTTCGCGGCTCCATGGTGCGGCGCGGGCGCTGCATGTGATCGGCGGGCGGCACCGCGGCTACTCGGAAGACGAGGAAGTCTCGGGCATCTCGCGCGTGTTGCGCTTCGACGTCGCGCCGGGCACGCACGTGGGATCGATGGCGGTCTCGCTGATGCAACTGGGCATCGTCGAATCCGCCATACCCAACTACGTGTGCACCGTCGGGCTCGATGCGTCCGCGGCGAACGCGGTCAACCCGGATGGAGACGACGGCTGGCCTGCGCGCGACCTGGTCAACGCGCGCGCCGCGCTCGCGTACTGCAACGGCGATCCGGCCATCATCATCGGCTTCGTTGACAGCGGCATCCAACCGGAACATGCCGAGTTCAGCCAACGGCTGCGCCGCGGCTACGACACCGTGCAACTCGGCGCCGGCGAGCTGGCCGGTGGCGTGACGCTGCTTGGCGACAACACCGGTGCCGACACCAATCCGATTGATCGTTTCGTGGGCCACGGCACCGGCTGCGCCGGGATCATCGGCGGGGAGGGCGTGGCCATGCCACCCGGCCTGGCTGGAGAATGCCGGATGCTGCCGATCCGTTCGCTCGGCTCGGCGCGGTTTCCCGGGCGCTCGGCGGCGGTGGGGGTCGGGGCGCTGAGCGATCTCGACATGGGCCTGGTGATGGCGGTGCAGCTCGGCGCCAGCATCATCAACTGCAGCTTCGGAACCGACGACGAAGACCTCGAACCGGGCGCCCCGAAACCGCATGCCGAGGCTGTGTCGTTCGCCACTGCGCGCGATTGCACGCTGGTGGCCGCCTCGGGCAACAGTGGCGACCGTCGCATCTACTGGCCAGCGGCCTATCCGCAGGTTGTTGCGGTCGGCGCGGTCGCGTTGGACCGCTCGATCAGTCCGTTCACGACGCGCGGCGATCACGTCGCCCTGTGCGCGCCGGGAGAACGGATTCTCACGACCTCGCTCGATGGCTATCAACGCGCCACCGGCACCAGCTTCGCGGCGCCATTCGTGGCCGGCGCAGCGGGCCTCCTGGTGGCGCGCGCGCGTGCGCGCTCGGCCTCCCTGGATCCCGCCACGCTGAAGTCGATCCTGATGGCCAGCGCGTCACCGCATCGCGCCGGCGTGGGGTCGGGCCACGGCACCGGTGTGCTCGACGCTGCACGAGCGCTCGAACTGCTCGACCAGGCCATCGATGCCGATGAGAGCACCGCCCTGGGGGGAGCCGATGACGGGTGACTCGAATGCCTCCACCGCCGATGCAGCGTCGACGCGGTGCCGCCTACTTCATCGAAAGGGACCCTCTCCATGACCAGCATCTCCTCCATCAATTTCATCGACGTTGCCAGCCGCGAGAAAGCGGCACTGCAGAGCATCGAGATCGATCTCAAGAACCTCGAGAGCCGCAAGAACAAGAACATCCCGCTCAGCGAGGCCGACGAGGTCGAGCTGGCGCGCTTGAAGGCCATCAAGGAACTGGGCGGAACGAAGTACACCGACCCGCTTTTCGCGTGCACCCGCGCCGAGCTGATGTCTGACAGCACCGGCCTGCAGACGATCGTGATCGACCACGATTCGGACGGCACGCTGAAGGCTCGAAAATCCGAGGGAAACGGAGGTGAGCCCGACCTCGCGACGGTGCGCACGGCCCTCATCCTCGGCCTGCTCCAGCTGAACAAGGCACCACTCCCGCCGCTGGTGGTCGTGGATCGCAAGCATGCCAAGGGTCGCATCCTCGTGGGAGACGAGAACCACGCCAACGCCGCCAAGTTCAGGGAAGCCCTGTTCCAGGCGATCGGGCGCACCGCGGGCCACCTGGCGCTGGCCACCAAGGTCCTGGAGGTGTTCGCCGAGGCCTTGAGCCTGGGCAATGGCGACGGCGCCGACGACGCCGGTGTTTCCTCGCGCGAGTACGCCGAGGTGTTCACGAAACTGATCGACCAGGGCGTCACGGCGAGCGATCCCAATCTGAAGCGGCGCGTCGCTGACTGCCTGGACCGCGTTCAGGAGGTCGGCGAGGAGCGGCCGCTGCACGAATTCGAGATCAACCTGCCCGACCTCGAGGCGACCACGGCGTTCGAGGTGCAGGCCGACCACTGCAAGCTGTTCGGCTCCTTCATCTTCGCGTCGGCCTTCGAAGAGCTGCGCGCGTTCCAGGTCGTCGACACGCTCGTGGACATGTCGCAGCGCGGCGCCATCTCGCTGGTTCGTGGCAAGGCCGGCACGCAGCTCTACAACTACTGGCGTGCCGCACCGAACCGGATGAGCGAGAACGAGCGGCAGACCTTCTATGCGATGACGCTCGGACTGCCCACCGGGCAGCCGGGTGTGGCGGTCAACACCGACTTCCAGGACCTGTGGTTACGCTTCGTCTCATCGGTGTCGACGCTCGTGCGGGAGAGTCGCGTCGACCAGCTGCTGCGCTCGGCGCTGCCGATGGCGATCAACCAGCAGCAGGTCAAGAAGTCGGCACGCGACCTCGCCGTCAACATGTCGGCGCACGGCTACGGCATGGTGTTCTATGCCGCCGTCGACCTGCAGAAGCAGATCAACGAGATGATCTCGCTCTTGCAGGACGAAGAACTTCGTGCCTCATTCGGCGCCCGCGACATGTGGGGCGTGATCGACCAGGTGGCGCAGACCGAACTCGGCGGTGCGCGCAACAGCTCCAAGTACCGGATGCTGGCAACCAGCGGCGCGATCATCACGAGCTGGATGGCCCGCAATACCAATCGGCTGCGCGACCCGACGCTGCCGATGGTCGACATGAATCAGGTCACCAACCCGCCGTCACGCCTGTCGGGCCAGACCGCGGTCTCTGCGCCCACCGACTACGACCTTGTCAATGCCTGCGAGATGTGGCTGGCCGATTCGGCGCTCGGCGACGACCGCGTCGAGCAGATGTCGCAGCCGCGCGAGTCGCCTCAGCAGACCAGCCGGCCGATCCAGATCCCATCGATCGCGCGCGACCTGCTCGAAGGCGTCGGGCTTGGCATGGGCGTGGGCCTCGGTGCCGGCGGAAACGGCAATGGCAACGGCTACGGCTACGCGAACGGCCGTGGCAGCTCGCGCTACCAGGGCTACTAGGAGAACCTCATGTGGCTGAGAACTTCTTCAATGGGTGACGAGCCCTTGAGCATGCACGTCAAGAAGCGGTTGGGTTCGGCTTCGCAGAAGCTGCGCACCGCCAATCCGTCGAGCTTCATGGAAGGCATGATCGAGGACAGCTTTGTCTATCCCGCGGGTGACCCCCGCTATGCGCGCAACGCGCTGGCCCCGGGATCGGCGCCGATCGAGACCTTGTTCAGCACCGCGCAGCCACGCTCGCTGTCTTTCAATCTCGAGCCGCTCGGACCGGACGCGAGCGGCGGCGATCGGCGCGACATGGCGAGCCGCGAGATGCGCCGCATGATTGGCGGAAACTTCGGCAACGAGGCTTTGCGCTGGTTCGACGGGGCGAGCGAATCACAACGTGGCTTGGCGCGCAGCGCGGCGCTGAATTACGGCGCATTCTTCGGCTCCAGCTTCGATGCGAACGGGTTGCAATCGGCGACGATCACCTACGAGGGGGGTGGGCACGCTTCCGGCGAGGTGAACCCGGCATTGGCTCGGCTGATCGGGGCATCGATGTCCGCGATGCCGGGCATGCGGCCGATCTTCACGACGCTGATCGCGGGCCGGGACCATGGCAGCCAGTGGATCACCTTCCTGATGAGCAACGGGTTTCGCCTCGTGGAGATGCAGCCGATGCTCGACGAACTGGGGCTGGGTGGGCGACTCGCCGGCCTGCTGCAGATCGTCGGCATCGCGTTGGGCGGCCGCTTCGACATCCCTCCGGGCGCCGCCCTGGTCGCGTTCGGACGCGGGCCACAGGGCGTCGAACTCGAGCTGCAGGTCATGCTGGATGCGATCGCCGACGTGCCGCCGAACTTCCTGCAGTTGCTCACGATGAACCTGCGCGAACGGCCTCGCGAGCTCGGCGCGCTCGAGAGCTTCCTCGACGCATTCACGCCAGATGACAACGTGTGGCCGGGACGTTTCTCGATCCTCGGCATCCGCATCGGCCCCACGGGCCCCCCGAAGGTGAGCCTGTTCCTGCGGCCGATCGAGTTCGAGATCACGCCGGCTGCGGCGCGGATGCCGAACGGCGGGGCCGCGGACGTCCTGCCCTCCACCGCCGGTTGAGTTCCCGGCCACCGCGCCGCATTCATCATTTCGAGGACGCCACATGCCTGCTACTGCCCGCCCTGTCGCTCAACCGACCGACGCCGCCGCGCCGACGCCGCGCCCCGAGGTGCGCGCGAAGGTGATGGACCTGCTCGGCGGCACCGACTCGTTCCGCCAGATGCCACGGGAGCGTCAGAAGCAGGTGTTGCACGACACCGCCCTGATCGCCGACGCGCTGGTCGGATTGGCGGAACCCGGCACCGCATCGGTCACGTCTCGGGCGTTGGCGGGCGGGGCCGACCAGTGGGCGTCGGACCAGGCGGCAGTCGACGCCATCGGCAACGACACGTTCACTGCCGGAGCCGCGCGCGAGGGGGCGGCAGTGGCCGGTGAGTTCATCAGGCAGGTCAACTTCGTGCAGTTCGTGTCGGGCCTGATCGACGGCGTCTTCAACTCGATCGTGACGTCCAACATCCAGCAGATGGAGGCCTATTCGAAGATGGTCGCCGATGTGTCGAAATCGCTGAACCAGTTCCGCGACGACAACACGTCGCCTGACCAGGGCAAGGACCACTTGGTGGAGCAGTTCCCCGACGTCTTCGACATCGGCGCGGACGGCTTCTCGGGCGATCCGACACCGAAGCTCAAGCTGAAGGACGGCGTGGACCAGGACGGCGCGCTCAGCCGCGTGCGTGGGGCGCTCGGCGACTATGCCGAAGGCTCGATCGATTCGATCGACGTCACTGACCCCGAGGTGCAGGAGACGCTGATCAAGGCTGCGCGCGGCCAGATCGCCACGTCACGCCAGCAACTGCTCGCGACCATGGTGCTGATGGGCCTGTCACGGATCGTCGTGACCAACGGCAAGATCTCCGCGAAGATCATGTACGACTTCAATGCGTCCTCCCAGCGCCAGCTGTCGCGCACGGCGATGGCGCGCGACTACGCGCGGGACTCGGCCGGCAACATGCAGTTGATCGAAGAGAGCGAGAGGGAGGAGGAGACCACCGACAAGGGCAAGCGCGCGTACGAAGGAAGCTACGAATCGGGCAAGTCCAACTACACCGGGACCTACGACGCCGACTACTACACCAAGGGGAAGTACAAGTACGCCCAGCGGCCGACGATGACGGCGCAGAGCATGGCCGCGGAGGTCCAGAACGACAACTTCACCGCCCGCGCCAGCTTGGCCGGGCAAGTGGAGGTGAACTTCAAGTCCGACTACATGCCGCTGGACAAGATGGCCACGCCGGAGATGATGGCGGCAATCCAGATGCGGTCCAAGCCGGTCGATCACAACAAGCCGCAGTACACGCCCGGCCCTGCGAGCGCACCAGCCCCCGCGGCGGCGCCTGCTCCCGCTCCTGCTCCTGCGGTGAGGGCCTGATGATGAGCGCGTCGCTCTCGGCCGCGCCGGCGGCCGGACTGTCCGCCGAGGCGCTCGCGCGTGTGCGGCCGCAGGTGCAGGCGATGCTGATGCGCATTCCGGCGTACTCGCACCTGACCGGTGAGGAACAGACCAGGCTCGCACACGACATGGTGAAGGTGCTCGCCTACATCGACGACCCGAATGGTGTCGTGACGGCGGTGTCGGAACAGGTGCCGTCGGCCGAACCGGTGCTGGCCGCCGCGCAGGCCGACGCCAATGAGCAAACGCGCCAGAACCTCTCGAAGTCGCCGGGCTTCGCTGGCAAGGACTTCGTCGCCGGGGCGGCGGAGCAGGGCGTGAAGCAGTTCACCAACCTGGTGAAGAGCGTGGATTTTCCGGCGTTCGTGGGGGGCTTGATCAACAACGTGTTCCGGGTCATCGTGGAGACGTCGATCGAGCAGATGCGTGCCTACGGCGAGCTGGTGGCGAACGTCGCCAAATCCGTCGAAGACTACATGAGCGAGAACATCGGCGAAGGCCAGGGGCGAGACTATCTGGCACAGCGCTTTCCCGACCTTCTCGACCTTGACATCGACGGTGATGGAAAGTCCAAGCTGCGCATCAAGGCGGAAGACAGCGAAGCGGCCTTGGGCGAGATCCAGAATACCCTGAACATCCCCGGCGAGAAGATCGAGGACATCGATGACGACGACGCGGAGTTGCGCCTGGTCAACGGGGCGCGCCTGACGATGGCGAAGTCGCGCCAACAGCTGCTCGCGTCAATGGTGATGCTGGGCATCAACCGGATCGTCGTGACAGACGGTTCCATCTCTGCAAAGGTCAAGTTCTCGATGCGCTCGTCGGACGAAGGCAAGCGCGACTACCAGGCGGCGGCCTATGACCGGCAGACCAGCCGCAACAAGAGCGTCAGTGCGTTCGGCGGCAGCTTCCTCGGCTTCGGCGGCGGTTCGGTCAATGTCAACGAGCAGTCGCACGTCGCTACCGTCAGCACCAGCAACGACGAAGCCAGTGATTCGAAGCTCGAGATGGACGCCAAGCTGATGGGCGAGGTGCGGGTGAACTTCAAGTCGGACTACCTGCCGCTCGAGAAAATGGCCACGCCGGAGATGATCGGTGCGATCCAGGGCAATTCGAAGCCGGCAGCACCACCTCGCATGGGCACCGTGGCACCGGGCCAGGTGCCGGCGTCCGGGGTGGCTGCGCCGTGAAAGCCGTGCGCTTCGCCGACTGGGTCGCGATGCCGTTCGGCCTCAAGCGGGCCGTGGATGACGCGAGGAACCTGCTGCTCGCCGCAGAGAGCCACGCGGTCATGATGGCCGAGCTGGGCGACATCGACCTGCCCCCTGCCACCATGGCCGATGCCATGCAGCTGCGCGCGATCGCCAGCCTGTACCTTGCCTCGACGCTGGAGGCTGCGGGATTGATCCAGGCCGCGGAAGACTTCACCGCGCTGGTGCGAACCGGGGCGATTCCTGGCGATCTGGGCGAGGCGGCACCGCTCGTCGGGGCCTTCTGGAAGACCCGCGCACAGCGCATCAACGAGGCCGAACGGCTGGCCCTGTTCGGGCGGCTGTTCGGCGCGCCTTCCGGGCCCGACGATGCCGCTGGCAGCGCCAACCGTGACTTCGAGGAACTGCTGCTCGATCTCTGCGACGCCATCATGAAGGCAGCCGATGGCGGTAGCCAGGGCCACTTGCGGACGGAGGGCTTGCGGCTGGCCGAGAACATCGCGTCCACAGCCAACGAGATGGTGCAGATGGCGGCGCGGGAGATTCTCGACAACCTGGGTCAGGCCATCGCGATCCTCAACCATGCCGACGTGCGCGCGATGCTGGCGGCACACACGCTGTGGGATGCGGTGACCTCGATCGACCGCCGATTCAAGCGGCCGCCGCGTCCGACGCTGTCGCATCTGCGCCGCGGACGCGCCGGCATGGCGGTGCTGGCGTGGCTCGCCGATGGGGTGGATTCCCTCGAGCGTGGCGCTGGCGCTTTCCTCTCAGCGGGCGACACGGTGATCGACTCGGCGATCGAGTGGGTCGACGAGACACTGCTGCTCGTGCGCAGCGAGGGGGGCGGTGTGTCCTCCAGCGATGCGGGGCCCGTCGGCGTGGCATCCCCTGGCAGACAGCGCACCGGTTCGGCCTGGCGCGACCTGGGGCGGTGAGCCCATGAGCGCGGGCCCGGTTTCCGCGAGGGCTCTCGAGCGGCCGCCCGGCGAGCTGCGCCAGGCCGTACGCGAGTCGCTACTTGCCGCACCGGAATATGTGTCGCTTCAGGAAGAGGAACGGCGGGCCATCGCCCATTCGCTGGTGCGAATCGCCCACGCCGCCCGGCTCCTGGAGGAGGAGGGGGCGATCGTGCCCCCTCCCGCGCGCAACCGAAGCGCGCCCACGACGAGGGCAATGAACGCCAGCGACGAGCTCGGTGGCCGGGCGGTTGACAGCATGGCCAGCACGACGCGCAACATGATTCGGGCGATCAGCTTCCCCCGCTTCGTCAACGAGCTGATCACCGGCGTCTTCAAGGCGATGGTGGAGACCAATCAGCAGCAGCTTCAACAGTATGTCGAGCTGGTGCGCGGCGTGTCGCAGTCGCTCGATGGCTTCTCCGCGCTGGGCGGCGGCAGCGAGGACATGGCCAAACGCTGGCTGGCGGACCAGTTCCCGCAGAGCTTCGCCATCGAGGCGCCCGATCCCGACGACCAACCCCGCCCCGGCGACGTTCCCGACCCCGATGACGCGCCCGAGCCGCTCCGGCTGATCACGCGAGGGCCTCCGCCCTCGCAGGAGGCATTGCGCGCAACACTCAGTCTCGAACCGGGCGAACAGGTGCCGAGCGGCGGCGGCCCTGAGCTGATCGGGTTCGTGCGCCGATCACTGGCTCGCAACCGCCAGCAGATGCTCGCGACCATGATCCAGATGGGCATGCAACGCATCGTTGTCGATTCCGGCCGCATCAGCGCCGGGATGCGGTTCCACATCGACGCCGGTTCGGCGGCCGCCGAGCAGCGCCACGACGGTTTCGATACCCGCACCACCGTCGGCGCCAGTGGCTCGGCCGGCTTCGGTTGGTGGAGTGCATCGGCGTCGGTGAATTCGACGATCGGCTATGTCCGGACCAGCGATGTGCAGACGCGCGAGGAGGTGAACGCGTCAGCCGACCTCACGAGTTCGGTCGAGCTTCATTTCCGCACCGACCAGGTTCCCCTCGACCGCATTGCCTCGCAGCAGACGGTGCAGCGGCTTCAGCTCAACACGCTGAACCCCGAGCGCGAACTGCAGATTGCCGCGGACACCGATCGAGCGCGCGCCACGGCCAGCCAGGCGGTCGAGACGGCGCGGGCGGCCCGCCCTGCGGCACCGCTGGCGCCCGCCCTGCCCACCGCGCCGCTGCCCACCGCGCCGCTGCCCGACCGGGCCGCCGTGGGCTCCAAGGGAGGCCTTCCGGCAGCCGCGGGAGCGGGTACCGGGAAACCGAGTCATTCCGGTAGTGTCACGACCCACGGCACGGCCGCGCTCCCACCTGGGGGCGCGGCCCAACCTGTGGGGAAGACCCCGGCGGCAGCGGCCCCCGGCGCGTCCTCGGGGAAACCGCCGTAGGCATGCAGGCCGGTGAGTTCATGGCGCACGCCCATCCCTGCCGCGGGACCGGGGCGGTGGATGCTGGACGTCAGTGCAACCGGACAGCAGCGTCGAAGTACCAGGTTCGGCGGATCTCCATCACGTCGACGTCGCGGGCCAGCGCCGGCGGGAACGCGGGGTAGGGCCGCTGGTTTTCAACGATGCGCCGTATCGCTTCATCGACTTCCGGCACGCCGCTGGAGACCACGAACGTCACCGACTCCACGGAGCCGTCGCTTCGGACGGACACCGTCACCATGGGCGGCGTGTGAGGCCGCGCGGCGATGTCGCGCACCGTGTCGACCGCCGTGTTGAGCTGGATCTTGCGGGCCCACGCTTCGGCGTACGCCACGAGTTCGGCGTTGGGGTCGGTGCGCCCCCACAGCCTGACGCGGCGTGCGGTGCTCAGCGACAGGGGCAGCGAATTGGGCGGAGGCTCCGCCGTCGAGGTGGCGTCACGCTGGGCGGCTTCCTCATCGAGTTGGCGTCCGATGGCCCGCAGCACGGCTTCCCGTTTTGCTTCCTTCTTCTCCTGTTCGGCCGCGGCACGCGAGGCCTCCTGCCGCGCGGCAGCCTGCCCTGCAGCCTCCTGGCGTTCGCGTTCCACGCGCGCGGCGTCGGCGCGAGCCGTCTCCTGGCGAGCGGCCTCCTGTCGCCGTGCCTCCTGCTGGGCCGCCGCCTGCCTCGCGGCTTCCTGGCGTTCCGATTCCAGGCGGGCGGTCTCGGCCCGGGCCGTCTCCTGGCGAGCAGCYTCTTGCCGGAGGGTCTCCTGCCGGRCCGCGGCCTGGCGCGCAGCTTCCTGGCGTTCGGACTCCAGCCGGGCGGCTTCGGCTCGGGCGGTTTCCTGGCGGGCAGCCTCTTGCCGGAGGGTCTCCTGCCGGRCCGCGGCCTGGCGCGCAGCTTCCTGGCGTTCGGWYTCCAGCCGGGCGGCTTCGGCTCGGGCTGTCTCCTGGCGGGCGGCCTCTTGCCGGAGGGTCTCTTGCCGGACCGCGGCCTGGCGCGCAGCTTCCTGGCGTTCGGTTTCCAGCCGGGCGGATTCGGCTCGGGCTGTCTCCTGGCGGGCGGCCTCTTGCCGGAGGGTCTCCTGCCGGGCCTCGGCCTGTCGCGCAGCTTCTTGGCGTTCGGACTCCAGCCGGGCGGCTTCGGCACGGGCTGTCTCCTGGCGGGCGGCCTCTTGCCGGAGGGTCTCCTGCTGGACCGCGGTCTGCCGCGCAGCTTCCTGGCGTTCGGACTCCAGCCGGGCGGCTTCGGCACGGGCTGTCTCCTGGCGGGCGGCCTCTTGCCGGAGGGTCTCCTGTCGGACCGCGGTCTGTCGCGCAGCTTCCTGTCGTTCGGACTCCAGCCGGGCGGCCTCGGCTCGGGCCGTCTCCTGGCGAGCGGCTTCTTGCCGCCGGGTTTCCTGCTGGGCCTCGGCCTGTCGAGCGGATTCCTGGCGCTCAGCCTCCAGCCGCGCCGCTTCGACACGAGCCGTCTCCTGGCGCAGCGCCTCCAGCCGGACCGCTGCTTGCCGGGCGATTTCCTGGCGTTCGGTTTCCTCGCGTTCGGCCTGCAGCCGCGCGTCCTCGATGCGGGCTGCTTCCTGGCGAGCGGCTTCCAGCAACTGCGCTTGCCGCGCGGTGGCGTCGCCATCGCCGTCGCCGTCGTGAGGCGCCGAGGTGGGGGCCTCCGGGCGCGACGCGCTTGGCGCGACTGCGACAACAGATGTGGGTGCACGCACGACCGGCGTGGCGTCCTCGGCGGGCGCCGGTTCGGCAACGGCCGGCGTCGTAACGGGCAGGGGCGCCGTAGGGGCGGCTTCAGAACGAATGGGCACAGGCACAGGCACAGGCACAGGCACAGGCACAGGCACAGGCGGCTGGCTGTCCGGCCTCGCCTCCGCTTGCACCAGCGGCTCGTGCGTTGCCGGCTTCTCTTGCGGGCGACGCGCTGGCGGCGTGGCTGGCGCCGGTACGCGGGCAAGAGGCGGCTCGACCGGTGCGCGGGGTGAGGGTTCCTCCCGCGGCCCGGCTGCCGGCCCGGCGGGCGGGACACGTGCCGGCGCCAGCACGATGTGCAGATCGGGCACTTCTGCCCGGCGCTCTTGCCAGGGGAGGGTGAGGCCGGGAAGCCCGCGTTCGTCGCCGCCGAACGCCAGGTTCAACAGCAGCGCGTGGATCAGCAGGGAGAGCAGCAGCGGGCGGGCCACGCCCGTTGGCCTGGGTGCCGCCGCTTCAAAGAAGCTCGTGATCCGCGTGTGGGCCATTGCATCGATTCTCATGGATCCCGGCGCGCTGCTGGCGCCAAGGGCGCCAGACACACCCACGCTAGGGGGGCGATCGGCGCATCGATGGTGGAAGGCGTGGGATTCGAACCCACGGAGGGCTTACGCCCTCGGCAGTTTTCAAGACTGCTGCCTTAAACCGCTCGGCCAGCCTTCCTGTGATGTGGGCGATAGTGTAATCGCGCAGCGGAGCGCATCCCCGGCCCGCCGCGCGGCCAAGGTGCGCGGTGTGACGGCGGCTGCCAGAATCGCCCTAGGAGGTGCGCCGTGACCCTGATCCGCGTTGACCGTTCGACCCTGGTACTCGTCGACTACCAGGCCCGCCTGCTCCCGGCGATCCACCGGTCCGCCGAGGTGCTGGACGCCGCGATCCGCCTGGCGGACGTGGCCCGCGAACTCGGGGTGAGGGTGGTGGGCACCGAGCAGAACCCGGCGGGCCTCGGGCCCACGGCGCCCGCGCTGCAGGTGCGGTGCGACCAGGTGCTGGCCAAGACACACTTCGACGCGTGCGCGGACGGCCTGCTGGCCGGCCGGCCCGCCCACGAGGTGGTGATCGCCGGCTGCGAGTCGCACGTGTGCCTGCTGCAGACGGCGCTGGGCCTGGCCGGCGCCGGCCACACGGTGTGGGTGGTGGCAGACGCCTGCGGCTCGCGCCGCGTGGCCGACCACGACCTCGGCATGCAGCGCCTGCGCGATGCCGGCGTGCGCATCGTCAACGTGGAGATGGTGGCCTTCGAGTGGCTCCGGTCGTGCTCCCACGACCGGTTCAAGGCGGTGCTGGCGCTCATCAAGTCGGCGCCGCTCTGACTTCGGTGGGATCGGCCAACCGAAGTTCAGTCGGCGGCCCTCACAACGGTGGCACCCGGGGTGCCGGCTGGCAGGCGCCCCGTCTGCAACCAGGCGAGGGCCGTGGGCCACAGCGTGGCCTCGAACCGGCTGTGGAAGAACCCGAAGTGCCCGATGGTGTCCACGCCGATGTCGGCCGGTGCGATGCGCAGGTGCGTGCGCTGGCTGCCGCCGAAGTAGCCGAGCAGGCGCTCGGTGGCGGGGATGGTGCCGAACGGGTCGTCGGTGAGGCTGATGGCCAGCACGTGGGCCTTCATCGCGGCGAACGACGGCGGCGGGCCGGACTGCCAGGTTCGCCGGCCGCTGGGCCGGTGTTCGAGGCGCGGGGTGCACGCGGCCCAGTCGCGGGCCACGCCGCGCGGGGTGTCTTCCATCCAGCCGAGCCGCTTGGCCGGCACGTACCCCAGCACGGCGGCCAGCGCGGGCATGGCCACGTGCCACTTCGCCACCATGCGCCAGCGTTCGCGCGGCGCGTAGTCGCGCCAGTAGGCGTACTGCGCGCCCACGGTGACCAGGCGCCGGATCACGGGCGCCGAGGGCGCGAGCCCCGCGGCGCAGCCCCCGAAGCTGTGGCCCACCACGTCGATGGGGCGCCCGGGGAAGGCCGCCGAGGCGTGCTGCAGCACCGCCTCGAAATCCAGGCCGCCCCAGTCGGCCCACGACGCGTCGAACCCGCGCAGCGAGGCCGGACGGGACTCGCCGATGCCACGGTAGTCGTACAGGATCACGTCGGCGCCGTGCGCGAACAGGTGGTCGGCGAACCGGGTGTAGTAGCGGCAGCGCACCGACGTGGCGGCGTTGACGATGACCACCGGCCGGTCGGGCGCCGGCTCGCCATGGGCCCACACGAACCCGCGAAGGGGCGCCCCGTCGCGGGCGTGCAGCGTCAGCGGGCGCTGCATGTCAATGGAACGGCGAGGCCTGGTCGCACGGTACCTGGAACAGCCCCTCGCGTTCGCCGCGCGGGCCCACGCGCATGGCGGTGAGCTGGCCGCCCCACACGCAGCCGGTGTCGAGCGACAACAGGTCGGGGCGGTCGATCAGCCCGAGGGTGGACCAGTGCCCGAACGCCACCGGCACGCCAGCCGTGAGCCGCCCGGGGGCGTCGAACCAGCGGTACAGGCCCGGCGGCGCCTCGCCCTGGCCGTCCTTGCTGTGCAGGTCGATGGTGCCGTCTGCAGCGCAGAAGCGCAGGCGGGTGAGCACGTTGATGGCAAAGCGCAGCCGGGCGTCGCCGGCCAGGGCGGGGTCCCAGCGGTCGGGGGTGTTGCCGTACATCACCGCCAGGAAGTCGGCCAGGTCGGGCGCCTGCAGCCGGGTCTCGATCTCGCCGGCCAGCGCGAGGGTGGTGTCCAGGTCCCACTGGGGCACGATGCCGGCATGCACCATCAGCCAGCCGTGTTCGAAGAGTGCCAGGCGCTGGTGGCGCAGCCAGTCGACGATGGCGGGGCGGTCCACCGCGTCGAGCACGTCGTCGAGCGTGTCGCCCTTCGACGGCTTGCGGGTGCCGTGGGCCACCGCGAGCAGGTGCAGGTCGTGGTTGCCCAGCAGGCAGGTGGCGGTGTCGCCCAGGCCCACCAGGCGGCGCAGCGTGGCGAGCGTGGCCGGGCCGCGGTTGGCCAGGTCGCCGAGCAGGTAGAGCCGGTCGCGCGACGGGGAGAAGTCGACACGTTCGAGCAGGCGTTCGAAAGCGTCGCAGCAGCCCTGCAGGTCGCCGATCAGGTAGTTCATGGGTGCATTGTGCCGTGGGGGGTGGATACGGATTGTCACCGGGGTCTGCTACCCTAGACGCCTTCTTCGTATCGTGCGCGTCCGGACGTTCCCGGGGCGCGCCCCGCATGGACATCGCTCTACTTGTTTTCCTGATCCTGCTCAATGGCCTGTTTGCCATGTCAGAGATGGCACTCACTGCCAGCCGCAAGGCGCGGCTCCAGGTGATGGTCGAAACCGGGGAGTCGGGCGCCCAGGCGGCGATGGACCTGCACGACAACCCCACGAAATTCCTGTCCACGGTGCAGATCGGCATCACGTCGATCGGCGTGCTCAACGGCATCGTGGGCGAGGCCGCCTTCGCCGCACCGTTCGCGCACTGGCTTGCCCGCGGGTTCGACATTTCGGCGCATGCCGCCGGCATCACGGCCACCGGCCTGGTGGTCATGTGCATCACGTTCGTCACCATCATCTTCGGCGAGCTGGTGCCCAAGCGGCTGGGCCAGATGTACCCGGAATCGGTGGCCCGCCTCGTGGCGCCGCCCATGGAGCTGCTGTCGCTCGTCGCGCGCCCGTTCGTCAAGCTGCTGTCGTGGTGCACTGAGGCCACGCTGCGGCTGCTGGGCATCCGCGGCGGCCCGTCGCGTTCGGTGACCGAAGAGGAAATCGCCGCCAGCCTCGAGGAAGGCCTCGACGCCGGGATCATCGAGGCACAGGAGCACCAGATGGTGCGCAACGTGTTCCGCCTCGACGACCGTGAGGTGGGCTCGATGATGATCCCGCGCACGGACATCGTGTGGCTCGATGCCAATGCCGGCGCCGACCAGATCCGCGAGGCCATGTCGGCCCAGGAGCACTCGCGCTACCCGGTGTGCCGCGGCGGCCTGAACGACGTGCTGGGCATCATCAGCGCGCAGAGCCTGCTGCAGCAGCAGCTGCAGGGCCTGCCGCTGTCCCTCACGGAACACCTGCAGCCGCCGGTGTTCGTGCCTGAGACGCTGTCGGGCATGGAGTTGCTCGACCAGTTCCGCGCCACGAGCGCGCAGCTCGTGTTCGTCGTCGACGAATACGGCGAGGTGCAGGGCGTGATCACCGTGCGCGACGTGCTGGAAGCCATCACCGGCGAGTTCTCCACGCCGGCCGACGGCGACGCATGGGCGGTGCAGCGCGACGATGGTTCGTGGCTGTTCGATGGCCTGATCCCCGTGCCCGAGCTGAAGGACCGCCTCGACCTGAAGGACCTGCCCGACGAAGACCGCGGGCGCTACAACACGCTGGCCGGCATGGTGATGCTGCTGCTGGGCCGCCTGCCGCAGACCACCGACTCGGTCGAGTGGGAAGGCTGGCGCTTCGAGGTGGTGGACCTCGACGGCAAGCGCGTCGACAAGGTGCTCGCCACCGCCCTGGAAACCGGAGACCACGACCGATGAGCGCTGCCGCGCTGTACACGCAGCTGGTGCTGCTCGACCGCCAGAAACACCGCACCACCCGCGTGCGCGGCTGGACCGACCGCCGCGCCGCGGCGGGCCTGAACGCCGTTTTCTGCGCGGCCGCCGAATTCGCCGAGGCCTGCAAGGCCTTCCCGCTGCTGTTCATCCGCAGCGGCGAACAGGATGCACGGGGCCAGCCGGTGATCACGCCCGTGTGCCTGCTGGGACTGGAGGCCGGCGAGAACCTCTTCGTCGACGACGGCACCTGGACGGCCGCCTACGAGCCCGCCTTCCTGCGCCGCTACCCGTTCGCGCTGGTGGACGCCCGCCAGGACGGCGGCGACGCGTCGGCCCAGGCCGTGGCGGTGGATGCCGGCTTCGGCGGCCTCGCCGAGCACGGCGACGGCGAGCGCCTCTTCGGCGACGACGGCGAACCCACGCCATACCTGCAGCAGGTGCTGCAGTTCCTGAACGACTACGAAGCGGCGGTGCAGATCACCCGCCCCATCGGCGCCCACCTGCAGTCGCTCGGGCTGCTGAAGGACATGCGCGCGGCCGGCAAGCTCACCAACGGCGAGCCGTTCGCGGTAGACGGTTTCCTCGTGGTGGACGAGGAGAAGCTGCGCGCGCTGCCCGACGACGTGGTGCTGTCCATGCACCGCGGCGGCCTGCTGGCGCTGGTGCACGCGCACCTGGTGTCGCTCAGCAACCTGTCGCGGCTGGTGGACCGGAAGTCGGCCCGGCGGCGGGCCTGACACGTCGCTGTCCACAGCACAGCGCCAGCTGGCAACCTGGCCTTGACTCCCGGCGGCCGCAGGGGATACTGTATGGATGAACAGTATCCCCCAGGGCGCAGCGGCACCGCGCCTTGCGCTGCCCGCCTACGCGGAGTTGCATTGCCGCAGTAATTTCACTTTCCTGACGGGCGCTTCCCACCCCGAGGAACTGGTCGAGCGGGCCATCGCCCTCGGCTACTCGGCGCTGGCCATCACCGATGAATGTTCGCTTGCGGGCGTGGTGCGCGCCCACGTCGCCGCGCGCGAGCGGCCGCTGCACCTGATCGTCGGGGCAGAGATGCGGCTCACGCCGGTGGCCGAGCCGTCGGCGGGCGGGCCGCGGCTGCCGCTGCGGCTCGTGCTGCTGGCGCAGTCGCGCCGGGGGTACGGCAACCTGTCGCAGTGGATCACCGTGGCGCGCCGGCGGGCGGTCAAGGGCAGCTACCTGGCGCACGCGTCCGACCTGGAGGGCCGGGTGCCCCACGCACCCATGCTCGCGGGGCTGCCTGATTGCCTCGGGCTGCTGGTGGTGCAGGCCGGGCAACCGTTCGAGGAGGTGTTCGCCCAGGCCATGTGGCTCAAGACCTGGTTCCAGGACCGGGCGGCGCTCGCGCTCGAGCTGCTGCACCGCCCGGGCGACGACGACCTCGTCACCCACGTGCTGCGGGTGGCCGAACTCACCGGGCTGCCGGTGGTGGCGTCGGGCGACGTGCTGATGCACGTGCGCTCGCGCAAGGCCCTCCAGGACACGCTGGCCGCCACCCGCCTCAACCGCCCCGTGGCCGACTGCGGCTGGCAGCTCGAACCCAATGCCGAACAGCACCTGCGCTCGCGGGCCCGGCTGGCGGCGTTGTACGACCCCGCCTGGCTCGCGCAGACGGTGGCGCTGGCGGCGCGCTGCACGTTCTCGCTGGGGGAACTGAAGTACGAGTACCCGCAGGAACTGGTGCCGCCCGGCGAAACGCCCACCAGCCACCTGCGCGCGCTCACGTGGGCGGGTGTCCCGCGGCGGTTCCCTGGCGGGCTGGAACCCGAACTCGCCGCCCAGATCGACAAGGAACTCGCGCTCATCGCGCAGCTCGGCTACGAGGCCTATTTCCTCACGGTGGCCGACATCGTGGCCTGGGCTCGCGCGCAGGGCATCCTGTGCCAGGGGCGGGGCAGTGCGGCCAACTCGCTCGTGTGCTACTGCCTGCACGTCACCGAGGTGGACCCGCGCCGCGCCACGATGCTGTTCGAGCGGTTCATCAGCGCCGAGCGCAACGAGCCGCCCGACATCGACATCGACTTCGAACACCAGCGGCGCGAGGAGGTCATCCAGTACCTCTACCGCAAGTACGGCCGCCACCGCGCGGCGCTCACGGCGGTGGTGATCAGCTACCGGCCGCGGTCGGCGCTGCGCGACGTGGGCCGGGCCCTCGGCATCGACCAGGCCGCCATCGACCTGCTGGCCAAGAGCCAGCAGTGGTTCGACGGCGACACCGTCAACGCCGACCGGCTGCGCGAGAACGGCTTCGACCCGGACGCCCCCGTCACGCGCCGATGGGTCGAACTCACCGCGCAACTCATCGGGTTCCCGCGCCACCTGAGCCAGCACCCGGGCGGGTTCGTGATCGCGAAGGACCGCATCGAGCAGCTGGTGCCAGTGGAAAACGCCGCGATGGACGGCCGCAGCATCGTGCAGTGGGACAAGGACGACCTCGACGCGCTGGGGCTCATCAAGGTGGACATCCTCGCGCTGGGCATGCTGAGCGCGCTGCGCCGGTCGCTCGAGTACGTGGGCCACAAGCTCGGCCGCCCGTTCACGATGCAGGACGTGCCCGACGGCGACACCCCCACGTACGACATGATCTGCCGCGCCGACACGGTGGGGGTGTTCCAGATCGAAAGCCGCGCGCAGATGAGCATGCTGCCGCGGCTGCAGCCGCGCACCTACTACGACCTGGTGGTGGAGGTGGCCATCGTGCGGCCCGGGCCCATCCAGGGGGGCATGGTGCACCCGTACCTGCGCAACCGCGGCCTGCCGCCCGACCAGATCGAGTACCCCCGCGACGAGATCAAGCCCGCGCTCCAGCGCACGCTCGGGGTGCCCATCTTCCAGGAGCAGGTGATGCAGATCGCCATGCTGGCGGCCGACTTCACCGGCGGCGAAGCCGATGCGCTGCGCCGTGCCATGGCCGCCTGGAAGCGCAAGGGCGGCCTCGGGCCGTTCGAGCGCAAGCTCGTGGGCCGCATGGTGGAGAAGGGTTACGAGCAGGACTACGCCGAACGCATCTTCAAGCAGATCGAGGGCTTCGGCGAATACGGCTTCCCCGAAAGCCACGCGGCCGGGTTCGCGCTGCTCGCGTACGTGAGCAGCTGGCTCAAGTGCCACCACCCGGATGCCTTCCTCACCGGCTTGCTCAACAGCCAGCCGATGGGGTTCTATGCGCCGGCCCAGCTGGTGCGCGATGCGCGGGCGCATGGCGTCACGGTGCAGCCGGTGGACGTGAACGCGAGCGGCTGGGACAGCCACCTCGAGGGGGATGCCGAGCCGTGGCGTGCCGTGCGGCTCGGGCTGCGGCAGGTCAAGGGGTTCACCGAAGCGGCCGCGTGCCGGCTGGCGGCCGCGCGCGCGGAGGCCGCGTTCGCCAGCCCCGAGGACCTGGCACGCCGCGCCGCGCTGAGCGGCCAGGAACTCGAGTGGCTGGCCCAGGCCGACGCGTTGCGGCACGTGCCCGGCGTGACCACGGGCCCGGCGGGCGGGCACCGCCACCAGGCGGCCTGGGCGGTGGCCGGCATCGACACCCGCCCCACCGAACTGCTGCGGGCCACCCGTGTGGTGGAGGCGCCCGCGCAACTCGCCGCGCCCGCGGCCATCGAGGACACCCTGGCCGACTACCGCGCGCTCGGCCTCACGCTTGGCGCCCATCCGCTGGCCCTGCTGCGCGCGCAACTCGATGCCTTCAAGGTGCTGCCGGCCAGCGCGTTGCGCGAGCTGCCGAACGGCCGCCTGGCGCGGGCGAGTGGCCTCGTCACGCACCGCCAGCGCCCGCCCACCGCGAAGGGCACCATGTTCGTCACGCTGGAGGACGACACCGGGGGCATCAACGTGATCGTGTGGCCGAAGGTGGTGGAGGCCCAGCGCAAGCCGCTGCTGGGGGCGGCGCTGCTGACCGTGTTCGGGCAGTGGCAGCGCCAGGGGGAGGGCGACCGGGCGGTGATGCACCTCGTGGCCACGAAGGTGATCGACCACACCCCGCTGCTGCAGGGGCTGGCCACGCGCAGCCGGGATTTCCGGTAACCGCCCCGGGCGAGAAGATCGAGTTCGCCGCGAACGGTCAGGCCGCTTGCGGCTCGGTGTCGCGCGGCGAGGTGGCGTTGGCCGTCACGCGGCGGGCGCTCTGCAGCGCCAGCTTGAGGTCGCGCGGTGACCCGGTGACCACCACGAGGTTGGTGTCGGGGTGGCGGAACGTGCCCGATTCGGCGGCCTTCGGCAGCCACAGCACCGGTGCGGCACCGGCGGCCAGGGCGCCCTTGGCGAGCGCGGCCACCGGGTCGGGCCACAGCGGCTTGTCCTTGGCGTTCACGAGCCGTGGCCCCGTGCTGCCCTTGCCCGGCGTGGACGACCATGTGGCGGTCTTGAACGCATGGATGTCCACCACGAAGCGCATGCCATCGTCGCGGATCACCGCGAGCGGAGCCACCCAGCCGCCCGGCAGGCGCTTGTCGAGCTTGACCGACCACTGGGTGGGCAACGAGAGTGCGGTGCGTGACTTCTCCACGAGGCGGCGGCGCCGCTCGATCCATTCGGCCCGTGCGGCGATGGCCAGCCCGGCCACCCCCACCACGGCAGCGCCGGCGGCCACCTCCCACCACCCGCGGCCGAAGATCAGGCTCACCTGGAGGCTGATGGCTGCCAGGCCGAGGCCGAGCAGGAGTTGAGCGAGCCAGTTGATGAGGGGATTGTGACGCATGGATCCGGGCGAAAAAGGGCACGGGCAACGCAGACGCGCCCATCCGGATTCTGGCAAAGGCGGTGCCCGGCGAGGTGGTACGAATTAACGTTTCGGGGCTCGGCGGCGGCGGCCGCTCCGCCTGAACGAAAATCGGCGGATGCACTTTCTTCTTTCGCCCGCCAAGTCCCTGGATTTCGAGACCCCCGCCCACGTCGAGAGCACCGCGTCGCCGCAGTTCCTGCCGCAGTCGGCCGAACTGATCGGGTTGCTCCGGCCGAAGAGCCCGCAGGAGATCGCCACGCTGATGGACCTCTCCGACAACCTCGCCGCGCTCAACGTCGCCCGGTACGGTGCCTGGTCACGCCGTTTCACTGCACGCAACAGCAAGCCGGCCGTGCTGGCCTTCAACGGCGACGTGTACGACGGCCTGCAGGCCGCCACGCTCGGCGCGGACGACCTCGCGTGGGCGAACGACCACGTCAGCATCCTGAGCGGCCTGTACGGCGTGCTGCGGCCGCTCGACCGCATGCAGCCGTACCGCCTCGAGATGGGCACCGCGCTCGAGAACCCGCACGGCCGCAACCTGTACGCGTTCTGGGGCGACACGCTCGCCCTCTACCTCAACCGCCGCGTGGCGGCCGACCCGGCGCCAGTCATCGTGAACCTGGCGTCGAACGAGTACTTCAAGGCCGCACACCGCAAGGTGCTCAAACCCCGGGTCATCGACTGTGTGTTCGAGGATTGGAAAGGTGGAAAATACAAGGTCATCAGCTTCTTCGCGAAACGCGCGCGGGGCCTGATGGCACGCCATGCCATCACGCATCGCCTCGTCTCGCCGAGCGACCTGCAATCCTTCGCGTCCGACGGTTATGCATTCGACCGCGCCGGCTCGGAACCCGATCGCCTCGTGTTCCGCCGCCGTGTCGCTGGCGTGGCTTGATCCCGGCGCGCACCACGGCACAATGACAGCATGACCGAACAGCAAGTCACCCCTGAACTTCGGCAGTGGATCGTCGACCAGGCCAAGGCAGGCCGCGACCCCGATGCCGTGCTCAAGTCCATGATCGAAAGCGGCTGGAACGAAGACGTCGCGCTGGTCGCGCTCGAGCACACCCTGTCCGGGTTCCTGAAGGAACACGCCGAGGCCAACGGCCTGCCGGTGCCGGTGCGCGTGCCCGAACCCGACCTCTTCGATTCACCATCCACCATCGTGGTCGACGGCCACGAAATCAGCATCGTCATGACGCTGCGCAGCCCCCGCGTGGTGGTGTTCGGCAACATGCTGTCCGACGCCGAATGCGATGAGCTGGTCGCCTTGTCGAAGCAGCGGCTCGCGCGCTCCGAGACGGTGGTCACCAGCACCGGGTCGAGCGAGGTCAACGTCGCCCGCACCAGTGACGGCATGTTCTTCAGCCGTGGCGAGAACCCCGTGTGCGCGCGGTTCGAAGCGCGCATCGCCGCGTTGCTGAACTGGCCCGTCGAAAACGGCGAAGGCCTGCAGATCCTGCGCTACCGGCCGGGTGCCGAGTACAAGCCGCACTACGACTACTTCGACCCGGCGCACACGGGCACGCCCAACATCCTCAAGCGCGGCGGGCAGCGCGTGGGCACGCTCGTGACCTACCTCAACACGCCCACGCTCGGCGGTGCCACCACGTTCCCCGACGTGCACCTCGAGGTGGCGCCGGTCAAGGGCAATGCGGTGTTCTTCAGCTACGACCGGCCGCACCCGATGACCCGCACGCTGCACGGCGGCGCGCCGGTGGTGGACGGAGAGAAATGGGTGGCCACCAAGTGGTTGCGCGAAGGCCGTTTCGAGTGACCACGGCGCGCCGGTAATCTTTCATCGATGGTGTCAACGGGGGCTGCAAGGTCCTCGTTGTGCATGGGAGCGACATGCTCTTCAACCGATGAAAGACCTGACATGAACAAGTTGTTTGCCGCCCTGATCGCTGCTTCGTTCTCGCTGGGTGCGTTCGCCGCGGCGCCGGCTGCCGCTCCGGCTGCTGACGCAGCGTCCGTCCCTGCAGCCAAGGCTGCACCGGCCAAGAAGGCCACGCACGTCAAGAAGGCTGCGCCGGCGAAGAAGGCCGCGGCACCTGCCGCTGCAGCGTCGGCCACCAAGAGCTGAGCGTCGCCCCGCGTTGAAAAGGCCCGGCAACCGCCGGGCTTTTTTCGTGGATGCGTCCGCGGGCTCGGAGGCTGGGGGTCCTTCAGCCTCTCAGGCGCGCTTGCGGTGCGCGGCCCCGTCGAGCGCCGCCGGTTGCGTGGTGCTGCCGAACGGCCGGCTGCGCTCGATGCGCAGCCACTTGCGCTGTTCCCACGTCTGAGGGCCGGTCATGGGCCAGCGTTCGAGCACCGCGGCGAGTTCAGCGCGCGGCAGCCGGCGGTAGGCCGGCGTGCCCGGGCGTAGCAGCCACAGGCCACGGCGCAGGCGCGACGGCAGCGGGGCCTGCGATTCGGCCACCCAGAACACGCATTGCTTGTTTTCCCAGAAGGCCGTGCGCTCGAAGTGCACGCGGCCCGCGAAACCCGTATCGGCCGGGAAGATGAGGTGTTCGTCCGCCAGTTCGACCACCGCGAACGACAGGTCGCCAGGGGTTTCGCCAGTGCCACGATGGACGAAGATCACGCGCTCGACCTGGTCGGCCGTGAAGCGGTCGACTTCAGTGTCGTCGCGGAACACCACGACGTCTGATCCTTGCCAAGCGGTATGCCATGGTGTCTTCATGTGAGGTACTCCACAATTTTGACCACGTTAACGCGGGGGAAGGCGGAGGATGTGTCCACCCGCGTCAATTGGCAAGCGGCTTTGCCGCCATTGGGGTTATTGAAACACTTGCTCACATCCGGGGTGGACTGGGCGGGGGTTGCATCGCGGCGGACTCGAGGCGGCGCACGCCCGGAGCGCCGCTGAGCATCGCGTGGAGCATCGCGGCGGCCACGGCTTCGGCCTCGATGGGCCGCACGCGGCGCGGCACGAAACGCATCACCGGGCGCAGCAGGCGTTCGCCCCACTGTTCCACCGGGCGCACCGTTTGCCCGAGGGCCGCACGGTCGCCGATCAGCAGCGACGGGCGGGCGATCACCACGGTGGAAAAACCGAGCGACGTGACGGCGTCTTCCATCTCGCCCTTCACGCGGTTGTAGAACACCTTCGAGCGGGCATTGGCGCCCAGCGCCGACACCACGGCCAGCCGCATGGCGCCGGCCTCGCGTGCCGCGCGGGCCGTGGCCAGCACCGCATCGAAATCCACCTGGCGGAACGCGGTTCGGGAGCCAGCCGTCTTGATGGTGGTGCCGAGCGCGATGTACACGTCGTCCACCGATGGCAGCACCGGCAGCGCGTTGAACGCCACCGGGTGGTGGCGCAGCTTGTCATGGTGCACCGGGTGCGAGGGCAACCGGCGCACGAGCGCATGGACCATCCGGTAGGACGATTGCGCGAGCAGCATGGGCAGCAGCTGCGAGCCGATGAGGCCCGTGCTGCCCGCCACCCACGCCGTGCGGGCACGGCGCGGGTCGGGAACGGGGGCGGTGAAGGTGACCATCACCGGTCACTGTACTGCGGGCCGCCCCCGGCCACCCCGATCACTTCAGCGCGGGGTAGGCATTGCGCAGCAGCATCATGAACTGGTCATGGAACCACTGCCCGGCGTGCGGTGCGCCGGTGAGGGCGTCGCCGGTCTTGGTGCCGCACATCTCGTCGTAACGCTTGCCTTCGGCGTTCGGCGTGTTGGCCGACGTGTCGCTCGTGCCGTCGGAGTCGCCCGGCGGTTTCACGAACACGAACGCGTCGAGGTGCGGGCGCGAGTTGTCCGGGTTGGCGCGCGGACGCTCGCCGATGCCGGTGTCCTTCACGTTGCACCAGTTGCCACGGTGTGCGCGGCGGTCGATGCGCATGTCGTCCACGTCGGCCGCGGCGGCCGTGGGGCGCTTCGCGCCGCCCCAGCCGTTGCGCGAGGTGTCGACGATGAACGACAGGCTCTGCGGGAAGCCGGCGGCAACGAACTCCTTGCGCAGCGTGTCGACGTAGCTGAGTTCATCGACGACGCGGTTCCACTGGTAGAACTGCGTGGTGCGCCCGGAGTCGACGATGGTGTCGTCGAAGCTGTTGAAGAAAGGTTCGTCGAGCGGCGTGTAGTTCGCGGTGTTGCTGGCGAACCCGCGCACGATGTCGAGGCGGCCGCTGGTGGTCGCGCCCTGGATCAGCGTCTTGAACCCGGCGATGGCCTTGGCCCGGTTGTCGTTCCAGCCGAGCCAGCCCGAGTGGGCGATGTCGAGGTACATCGCGACGTTCTTGACACCGGACAGCTTGTTCAGCGTGTACTGGATGCCTTCCACGTAGACCTTCTTCGCATCGACGGCATCGCAGGCGGGCTTGCCGTTGCCCACGTTCGTCAGCATGTTCGGGTACGAGTCGGGCTCGATCACTGCCACGACGCGCAGGCCTGCGTACGCCGGCCGCGCGACGATCTCGGCGATGCGGTCGATGTACTGCGTCTTGTAGAGCGACATGCCGTTCTGGGCCGAACTCAGTTCCCCGTTCGACGCGAACGCCGCGCAATCGCGGTCAGGCAGGTCGTACACCACGAGCGTGATGGCGAGCGGCTTGAGCGCGCCCGTGCCGCTGATCGCGCGTTGCTGCACCAGGGCGGCATCGAGGTGGTCCACGAGGCCCATCGCGCCGCCGGTCGCGCGCGCGCCGTCGATCGCGGCGATGCGGTCGAGCCACACGGCCGTCGGGAACTTACCGGCCGCCTGCAGCAGTGCGGCGTCGGTCGAACCGGCGGTCACACGCGCCTGCGACACCTTGATCTTCGCCGCGTAGTCCGGATCCAGGTACATCGTGGCGTCGGCGTACGGGTTGCCCGTCGAGATCAGCGGGACGCTGGGTGAGGGGCTCGGGGACGGCGAGGGCGTCGGGGACGGGGTGGGTGCAGGCGTCGGAGCTGGAGCCGGCGTGGGAGCAGGAGCCGGCGTGGGAGCAGGTGACGGTGTCGGCGTTGGGGCCGGTGTCGGAGCTGGCGCAGGCGCAGGCGCAGGCGAAGGCGAAGGCGAAGGCGAAGGCGAAGGCGAAGGCGAAGGCGAACCCGTCGACGGGGCGGGGGCCGGGGTCGGTGTCGGAGAGGGCGCCGGGCTGCCGGTCGACGGTGCCGGCGCGGGCGACGGGGTGCCTCCGGTCGAGGGTGCCGGAGCCGGCGTGGGCGTCGGCGCCGGCGTGTTCGCGCTGGGCGACGGGGCTGGCGAGCTGGCGTTGGCGACGTTGTCGTCACCACCGCCGCAGGCGGACAGCACGAGCGAGAACAGCAGGCTGACGGCCAGCGGGGCGCGGGGTGAGGTCTTGTTTTTCATGGAACTCCCTGGGTTGACGTGTTTACTTGAGGTGCGTGGACAGCACGCTCATCTGCGGCTTGTCGGCGCCATTGGCGGGTTCGATCGAGTACATGTAGGAGCCCCACCACGGGCCGGCGGCCCACCAGGTCCAGCCGGCCCACACATCAGAGTTCGCCTCGACGTGGGCCAGCATCTGGTCGATGGCCTGGTTGCAGTTGGTGTTGGACGCAGCGCCGAATTCGCCGAGCAGCGCGCGGTAGCCGTTCGTGCGCAGCCAGCCGGTGAAGGCCACCAGGCGTTGTGCCGCCGCGGCCGGCGCGACGCAATCGGCGCTCGTGCCGGAGGAGTTGCTATCCGCGTACTGGTGCACCTCGAACACCATGTTCTTGCCCGGGTCGACGATGTTCTTCATCACGGTGCCGTTCGCCGTGCCGTACCCGTTTTCGAGCCAGCTGTGCGCGCCGGTCCACGCGTTGCCGGGCACGGTGACCACGTTGGTGGCGCCGCTGTTGCGGATCGCGGCGATGCCGGCGTTGGCCGCGGAGAGCCACTGTTCGGTGGGCATGTCGTGCGGTTCGTTCATGAGACCGAACACCACGAGCGGGTTGCCCTTGAACTGGGTGGCCAGGCGCGTCCAGAAGTCCGCGAACGCCGAGTTCGGCACGGCGGCGGAACCAATCAGCTGGTCCCGGTAGCGGGCGTAGTTGTGCGGGTCGATCACCACGGTCACGCCGGTGGCGGTCACCTGCTGAACGAAATCGCGCAGGCGGCCGAGCTCGGCGGCATCGAAGGGCTGGTTCAGCGCCGGTTGCAGCCGCTCCCAGAGGAACGGCAGGCGCACGGTGTTCATGCCCTTGCCCTTGAAGTACGCCACGCTGCCCGCGGACGGGTACACGTAGTTGGTGTTGTGCACACCGGGCAGCGTCTGGGGCGCGAACTCGGCACCGGCCAGGCTCACCCCCCGCCACTTCAGGCCGGTGACTGGCTGCTGGGTCACGCCCTCACCGCAGCCGATGCGTGTGGCACCGAGCGCGAGGTCGTCGAGCCACAGCTCGGCCTTGGGTCCGCCGCCCTGGTACAGCTGCCAGCCCATCTTGATGCGGTTGAACGCAGGGAAGACGAAGTCGACCGCGTTGCCGCCGTGCACCTTGGTCGACACGCTCAACTCGGGCTTCGCGACCCCGTCGATCCACACGTCGACGCTGTTGTCGGCGGCCTTCATCTGCCATTCCATGCAGGTCCAACGGCCGCCGGCCGTGGGGGTGGTCTCCTGCCACGAAGTCCAGTCGCCGGTGGGGCCGCCGTCCGCGCCCACGCCCCAGAGCGGGGTGCCGTTGGCCTTGCCGGGGATGTACTGTCCGCCGATCGGGCGCACCGCCGTGCCGTTGCCAGTGCCCGTGGCCTCGACGAGCGTGAAGTGGGCGTAGTCGGGCTTGGTGGGGAACGCATCGACCCACACCCACATGCGGCCGAAGAAACTGTTGCCGACGGGCGCAAACGTGTTGGGGATGAGGAACCCGACGCCGCCCGCTTCGACGGACAGGTGCAGCGCGTTCTTGCCGCGGGCATGCGTTGCGTCCACCGTCACGGTGGCCTGCCGGTTCTCGATCGTCCAGCGGGTGCTCGAGGCCGTGCCCTGGGCGGCGCTTTCGAAGTCCTCGCAGAACAGGTAGGTGCCAGCGCAGGCGCCGGCCGCCGGTGCGGGGGCAGGCGAAGGCGAAGGTGTGGGAGCCGGAGCCGGAGCCGGCGAAGGGGTGGGTGCCGGTGCCGGTGCAGGCGACGGGGTGGGCACGGGCGCAGGCGTCGGTGCCGGAGCAGGGGAGGGCGTGGGAGCCGGCGACGGGGTAGGTGCTGGCGCAGGGACCGGGGCCGGCGCAGGTGCGGGCCCGGGGGTCGGCGCAGGGGACGGTGCAGGAGACGGCGTGGGGGCCGGCGCCGGCGTCGGCGAGGGGGCGGGCGACGGCACGGGCGACGGCACCGGCACCGGTGCGGGCGAGCTGGCGTTGGGCGATGCCGTGGCGGCCACGGAATCGTCGCCGCCGCCGCAGGCGGCCAGCAGGACGGAGGTGCCGAGGGCGGCGCAGACGGCGCGCAGGCGGCGCCGATCGGAGCCGGACGTCGAGTGGGCAGACGGATGGTTCATGGTGGGGTCCAAGGTAGGCATAGAGTCAGAGTGCAGCCGCGTTCAGGCTGTCGAGGAACTGGCGGCTCGGTTGGTAGCCGATCACGCGGGCGGCCGCGTTCTCGCGGCCTTGGCCGTCGAAGAACACGATGCCGGGCGGGCCGAACAGGTCGAAGCGTTTCAGCAGGGCCTTGTCGTGCGCGGTGTTCGCGGTGACGTCGGCCTTGAGCAGCACGAAGTCCTGGAGCTTCTTGCGCACGTCGCCATCGGAGAACGTGAACTTCTCGTACTCCTTGCACGACACGCACCAGTCCGCGTAGAAATCGAGCATCACGGGTTTCCCGGCCGCGGCGATGGCGGCGTCCAGCTCGGCCACCGACCGCACCGTGGTGAACGCCGGCTTGCCGGACTCCGCCGACGTGGCGGACCCGCCGCGCGCGGCCAGGTGGGCCAGCGGTTGCAGCGTGTCGCGTCCGCCCGAGAGGGCGCCCACGAACTGCGCCGCACCCACGAGCGCGAGCAGCACGCCCACACCCTTGAAGAAGCTGCGCCAGCCACCGCCGGCTTCCGGCAGGCGTTCGAACGCACCCAGGTACACGGCGCTCATCAGCAGCAGGGCACCGGCCAGGGCCATCAGGCCCCACGTCGGCAGCACCGGCGACACGAGCCACAACGCCACTGCCAGCAGCAGCACGCCGAACGCGTGCTTGACCTTTTCCATCCAGGCACCTGCGCGCGGCAGCAGCGAGCCGGCAGACAGGCCCACCAGCAGCAGCGGGGCGCTCATGCCACACGCGAGCGAAAAGAGCGCCACACCGCCGATCAACACGTCGTGCGTGCGGCTGATGTACACGAGGGCGCCGGCGAGCGGTGCCGCGACACACGGCCCCACGATCAGTGCCGACATCCCGCCCATCACGAACACCCCGGCGAACGTGCCGCCCTTCAGGCGCCCGGAGGCCGCGCTGACCTTGCTCTGCACGGCACCCGGCATCTGCAGCTCGTAGAACCCGAACATCGACAGCGACAGCCCGGCGAGCAGCAGCGCGAACGCACCGAGCACCCACGGGTTCTGCAACGCGGCCGCGAGGCCTTCGCCCAGCAAGCCCGCCACCACGCCGAACGCGGTGTACACAAGCGCCATGCCGAGGCAGTAGCTGGCCGCGAGGCCCAGGCCTCGGGCGCGCGAGACCGGACCGGCCTGGCCCACGATGATCGACGAGAGGATGGGCACCATCGGCAGCACGCACGGCGTGAACGACAGCAGCAGGCCGGCCGCCGCGAACACGCCGGCGATCACCAGCAGGCTGCCGGATTGCAAGGCGTTCTGGATGCGGCTCGACTCGCCCGATGCGGGCGCGGCGGCTGCGGCGGGGGCCGCTGCCTTGGCGGGGGCGGCCACGTCGACGGGCTCGGCCAGGCGGCGCACGCCGGCCACGGCGCCGTTGGCCACGTCCACCTGGAACGAGCGCACCTCGGGCGGGTAGCAGAGCCCCTGGTCGGCACAGCCCTGGCTCGTCACGTTCAGCACGAACGGGGCGGCGGCCTGGGTGACGCCCACGGGCACCGTGACGGTGTCGCGGTAGGTCTCGACGTCCTTCTGGAAGGTTTCGTCGAACTTGATCTTGCCGGCGGGCAGGTCGGCCTTGAGCACACCGGTGCCCACCGCGGCCTCGAACGCGAAGCGCTCGCGGTACATCATGTAGCCCGGCGCGATGTCGAAACGCAGCGAGACGGTTTGGTCGTCTTGCCGCGAGGCGGTGACCGCGAAGGCTTTTTCAGGGTCGAGGAAGTCGTCGGCGGCGGTGGCGTGGCCCGCGAAGGCGAACCACGACAGGCATGCTGCGGCGAGCCCCCGTGCAAACGGGGAACAGAAACGAGTCATCGGAGGCTCCGGGTCAGAACTTGCGGCTCACGCCCACTTGGACGGAGTCCGCACTGAAGGTGTCGAGGTTGGGGGAACCCTTGCCGAAGCTGCGCCAGTCGCCGCGCTGCTCGTAGCGTTCGTACTTGATGTCGGTGGTCCAGTCCGCGTACCGCACCTCGGCCTTCAGGCCCGCGGTGATGGCCCCGAAGGCCGACATGCGCTGGTCGACCGTCATGTACGTCTGCGGCACGATGGGGCGCGGGTAGATCGCCGCGTCCATCACCGGGTCGTAGTAGAACGACGCAGAACTCTGCGTGTGGTAGCGCAGCGAAGGGGTGAGGGCGAGCCACCGGGTCACCGGCTGCACCCACGCACCTTCGAACGTGTGCGCGCTGATGTCGAACGAATCGCGGTAGTAGCGGTAGCTCGTGCGCAGCGTGGCGTCCCACCCGGCGAAGTGGTGGTTCCAGCGGGCGAGCGCGGCGCCCTGCTTGCGGCGTTCCGGGCGCTTGTCGTTGCGCTTGTACGGGTCGGTGAAATAACCCTCGCCGTCGGTGTACGTGATGTTGGCCTGCACGAGGTCGTTCGCGGTGAGCGCGTGGGTCACCCCGGCGATCACCTCGTTGGAGCGCTTGGCCTCGTTGACCACCACCTTGTTGACCGGGTTGATGACGTCTTCCGAGTGGCCCACACCAAGCGTGAACGTGGTGTTGTTGTCGGGCGTGGCGATACGGCCCTCGATCGACGCCGCGGTGGAGCGGTAGTCGTGTTCGGACGAATGGCTCACGCCCACGCTGACACCACCGCGGGAGAAGTGCCGCGAAATCCGCACGTCACCTGCCTTGCGGTTGTCGCTCATGCCGGGTGCCGACGTGGCGCCGGACACGTCGGTGTAGTACTTCGGCGTGGCGCCCGACACTTCGTCGAGCACGGCCGAGGCCTCCACCGTCCAGTCGGTGCCGATCGGTGCCTGCACGAAGACCGATGGCGACTTCGCCGTGATGCGCTTGAACTTCGTCGGTTCGGTGCCGTCGTAGTTCGGGTACTTCACCTCGACCTTCTGCTGGTCCTGGTAACGCAGGTAGCGCAGCGCGATCACGCCGTGTTCCGGCGCGGTCTCGGCCTGCGCGGCCGGGGCCGCGAGCGAGCCGTGCAGCGCGAGGGCCGCCATCACCACCTTGCCGAACGGGCGTTGGGTCTTGTCAGTTGCAGCCACAGCCACCTCCGCCCACGCCGTAACCGCCGCTTGCGGCTTCCTTGCTCGTGTAGATGTGCTGCTGGTAGCGCTGTTCCAGCGGGTCGCCACCCATCGTCATCTCAGGCTTGGCGAGGTTGCCTTTTTCCCAGGCCTGGGGAGGTGTCAGCACACCACAGCCGGACAATCCGGCGGCCACGAGGGCCAGGGGCAGGAGGTGTTTCAAGGGTCTGCTCCGAAAGGTCACTTGATGCTGGCGAGGGCGGCGACGATGGCGTCTTCCTGCGCACGGCGCTCGTCCGGACGGAAGCCGGCGTGCACGCGGATCACCTGGCCGTCCGGGCCCACGAGCACCGAGCTCGGCATGCCCTTGATCTGGTAACGCTTCGGGCTGTCGCCCTTCGCGTCGAACGCCACCGTGAAGTTCGCCGGGATCTCGGTGAGGAAACGGTCAGCGTCCTCGCGTTTGGCGTCCACGTTGACCGCGACGATCTGCAGGCCCTTCGAGCCGTACTTGGCCTGCATCTCGTTCATCCACGGGAACGACTGCTTGCACGGACCGCACCACGAGGCCCAAAAGTCGACGTAGACGACCTTGCCCTTCAGCGAGGCGAGGCTGACCGGTGCCTGGGTTCCGGCCAGGTCGATCGCGGGGGCGGGTTGCCCCGGTTCGAGGGCCATCGCGGCGCCACCGCCCAGCGTGGTGATGGCGGCGATGACGATGGTGCGGAGGAATCGGGTGTTCATGGAAAAGGTCCTGGAAGTCAGAAGGAGTTGGGGGCGCGGCGGGCGCGGTAGCCCGCGAGCAGCAGCAGCGCGAGGCCGGCGAGGGCGAGCAAGTCGATGGCACCACCGCCCGAGTCGTCGCCGCCGGCGTTGTTGGCGCCCGCATTGGCCACCATGGCACGGCCGGCCAGCGGCACGCTGCGGGTTTCGCCGCCTGCGCCGGTGACGGTCAGCACGCCGGTGCTGTCGCCGGTGGGCGTCGTAGCGACGAACGCGATCGAGACCGAGCACGAGGCATTCGGCGCCAGCGCCTGCGGGACGGTGCATGCGCCGGACGCGCTGTTGACCACCTGGAACGGGCCGCTCGTGTTGATGTCCGTGAGCATCAGCGTCGTGGTGCCGGTGTTCGTGAACTGCGCCGTGGCGGGCGCGGAGGCATGACCCATCACCCCCGTGAAGCCGAGCGAGGCCATGTCGGAGATCAGGTTCGTGCTGCCGGTGGGTGTGTCCGTCGCGGTGCCCGTGCCGGACAGCGAGATGGCGGCCGGCGCCGAGGCGTTCGACGCGATCTTCAGCGTGGCGGCGTGCGTGCCGGCGGCGGCGGGAGCGAACCCGATGCTGACGACACAGCTCGCGCCCTGGGCCAGCGAGGCCGAGGTGCGGCAGCTGGTCTCGGACGTGGTCGTGAAGGCCGCCTTGCCGGTGCCATCGGTGCCGATGCTGGTGAACGTCACGGCGCCAGGCCCCTGGTTCGTCAGCACGAAGGACTTGCCGGCCGACGTGCGGCCCACGGCCGTGTTGTCGAACTGCGCCGTGGTGGGCGTGCCGGCCTGCCACGCGAGCACCGGACCGCTGGACACCGACAACCCGCTCAGCCCGATGGCGACCATCTGGCCCGAGCCCGTGGTCAGCATCAGCGTGCCGCTGGCGCTGCCGCCGCTGGTCGGGACGAACGTCACCGAGATCGTGCAGTTGGCGTTCACCGCGAGCGTGGCTGCGCAGGTGTTGGCCGAGACCTTGAAGGGCCCCGTCACCTCGGTTTTCGTCAGCGTCACGGCCGCCACGTTGCCGTTGGCGATCGAGACCTGCATCGGCGCGGACGTCTGGCCCGGGGCCACGGCCGTGCCGGTGAAGTCGAGCTGTGCCTTGTCGGCGGTCAGCAGGCCCGTTCCGGCGGAGGCCGCGATGCCGGAACCCGACAGCGCGACGTCACCTGGCGACGTGCCGTTCGACTCGACGCGCAGCGTGGCGGACTTGGCGCCGCTTGACGTCGGCGAGAAGGCCAGCGCCACCGTGCAGGATGCACCCGCCGCGATGGTCGTGCCGGCCTTGCAGGTCGACGTGCCCGACACCACGAACGCCGCGGCGTCCGTGCCGGCCGTCGTCACCGCGCTCAGCGTGACACTGCCCGGACCCTGGTTGGTCAGCGTGCGCGACTGCACGGCGCTGGTGGCCCCGACGGTGGTCGACGAGAACGGCCACGAGGTGGCGTTCGACGGCCAGGCGAGCTTCGGCGTGGCGGCCGTTGCCTGGCCCTTCAACGCGACGTCGACCGTCTGGGTGCCGACCGTGATGGTCAGCGTGCCAGTCGATGCGCCCGCCGCGGTGGGCGAGTAGACGACGGACAGCGTGCACGATGCGCCGGCGGCGAGCGTGGACGCCCCGGTGGCGCAAGCGCCGCTCACGCCGGACTGCAGCGCGAAGGGACCCGTCAGCTTGATGGACGAGATGGCTGCCGAGGCGGCGCTGCCGTTGCTCACCACCAGGTTCAACGGGGCCGACGTGCTGCCGGTGACCGCGCCGATCGAGCTGAAGTCGAGCGTCGACGTGCTGACCGTCACCGTGCCGGTGCCCGCGCTGGGGCTCGCGCCCGTGCCGGACAACACCACGTCACCCGGCGGCGTGCCGGTGGAGCCCACTTGCAGGTTGGCCACCTTCGAGCCGGTGCTGCCGGGCACGAAGTTGATGGACACCGTGCAGGTGGCGTTCACGGCAAGCGCGAGGCCCACCTTGCAGGTCGAACCCGAGGCGATCGCGAACGACGAGGCGGCCGCGCCAGCGGTGCCCAGCGACGTCAGCGTCACCGCACCCGGACCCTTGTTCACGAGCGTGAGGCCTTGCGACGCGCTGCTCACACCCACCACGGTGGATGCGAACGTCAGCGACGTGGTGGCCGGCTGCCAGGCGAGCACCGGCAGCGACGTGGAGGTGCCCTGGCCGGTGACCACGATGGAGTTGGGCGAGCTGATCGCGTTGGTCGTCAGCACGACCGATTCCGCCGAGTTGTCGGTGGTGGGCTTGTAGACGATCGTGATCGTGCACGACGCCGCCACTGCGAGGCTGGCCGGGCAATCATGGCTCGATACGTACTCGGCCGACGTGCTCACGATGCTGCCCACCGTCATCGGTGCCGTGCCGCTGTTCGTCAGACGAACCACGCGACCCATCGATTGGGTGTTGAACGTGACACTGCCAAACCCGACGGCGGCTTGCGACAGGGTCACTTCCGGTGCCGGCGTGTTGACGCTGGTGGCGCGCAGCGCGACGGTGGCCTCGCCGGTCTTGGCGTTCGATGCGATGGCCAGCGTGGCCGTCTTCACACCCAGCGTGACCGGCTTGATCTCCACCGTCACGGTGCAGGTGCCCTGGGCGGGGACCGACAGCCCGTTGGTGCAGGTGCCGCCGAGCACGAACGAGCCTGCATCGGCGCCGCTCGTGCCGATGCTGCCGAGGACCAGCGCCGAACCGCCGCTGTTGGTCAGCGTCAGCGTCTTCTTGCTGCTGCTGAGCACGGCCACCACCTGGGCGCCGAGGTCGATCGACGTGGCGTCGAGCGCGATGCCGGGCTCGGGCGTGGCAGTGCCGGTGCCGGAGAAGCTCACCGTGCTCGGGCTGCCGGTCGCGTTGTGGGCGATCGTCAACGTGCCGCTGCGGGTGCCCATGGCGCCGGGGGTGAACACCACGTCGGCCACGCAGCTGCTGCCGCCGGCAACCGTGCCGCCGGCCTGGCAGGTGGAGCTCGCGATGAGCCGGTAGTCGCTCGATTGGCTGCCACCCAGCGTGAGGGCCGACAGCACCAGCGGGCCCGTGCCCGTGTTGCTGATGGTGACCCGCTTCGCGGTTGAGTCGGTGGCGACCACGCTCGAGAAAGTCAGCGCGGTGGGAGACACCGTGATGGCCGGGGACGTGTTCACGGCTGCGCCGCTCAACGACACCGTGGACTTGCCGCCCGTGCCGTTGTGCGCGATGGTCAGCGTGCTGCTGCGGTCACCGACCGCCGTGGGCTTGAAGACCACGTTGACGGTGCAGCTCGCGCCCGCGGCGACGCTGCCGCCGGCGCTGCACGAGCCGCCGGTCACGGCGAAGTCGCTGCCGGCAGTCACGCCGATCGACGAAATGGCCAGCGCACCGGTGGCACCGGCGGCGTTACCCACCGTGACGGTCTGCGCGGCGCTCGTCGTGGCCAGGTTCTGGCTCGCGAACGTCAGCGACGTCGCGGACACCGTGGCCGACGGGGTGGCGACCACCGCAATGTACGTCGGGGTAGCCTGGTACTCGTCGGCGATGTACTTCGCCAGGTGGTTGAACTCGGTGTCGGTGATGAACCCGTGCAACGGGGCCATCTTGGGAATCGACTGCGCGGCACCCTTGATGGCGTTCGCGTTGGCGCCACGCAGGATCACGGGGTCTTCCCGTGGCGTGAGGTGGCACGACAGGCAGGTCCGGACGCCGGTGACGAAGGTCTTCTGGTAGAGCGCCTTGCCTTCGGTGGCACTTTGCGCCAGCGCAACGCCGGACGCGAACGTGGCACCGATGGCCAGCGCCGCGAGGCGGGCGAGTGAGCGTGGAATGATATTCGTCATGCTTTGAGCCACGGCAGGTTCTGGTTGGCGGCAGCCCACATCGCGTCGGTGTGGTCGTTGTTGCCGCGCACGCTCGGATAGCCGAACGCACCGTTGTTGGTGGAGTAGTCGCTGGGCTGGAGTCCCATCGAACGCAGCACCATGCCCATGAACTGGTTGTAGATCAGGCCGCCTCGCCAGGGAATGGGTTCGTTCTTCGACCACGAGAACGCGTTCATGTCGCGGTAGTCGAGCGACTGGCCGGTCTTGAAGAACCCGCCGGCGTTGCCGAACGTGACGATCGGGATGCAGCGGTTGTGGTGGTGGCCCGGGCTGCCGCCGGAGCCGAGTTCATGGCCACTGGCCACGAAGCCCTTGTCGAGCAGCGTGTTGCCGTCGGCGGTCTTCACGGCGTCCATCTTGCGGGCGAGGTCGAGCTGCGCACCTTCGAACTGGCGCTGCACGGCGGCGCTGTAGCCCGCGCGCTTGCTGGGGTCGGCTTCGATGTTGTGGGCGTAGTTGTTGTGCCACGCGTGTTCAGGTTCCGGTCCGAACGTGTAGCTCGTGGGGCCGCAGACGTACACGCGGCTGATGCCAGCGGCGAAGGCCGCGACGACGATGTCGTTCCAGAGCTTCTCGCACTGCACCTGGTTGTCCGGCAACCCGTAGAAGCCGGCTGCGGCCTCGACGGCCGACGTGTCGGTGGTGGGGCGGGGGAAGCTGCTGTTGACCGTCTGCTGCACCTTGCCCTGCACCTCCGACAGCATCGTGAGGTACTCGTCGAGGCGCGTGCGGCAATCGGCGGAGCAGCGCGGGTCGGCCTTCACGAGCGCGGCGTGTTCCTTCACGCTGTCGACCAGCACGGTCTGTGCCGGCGCGTTGGGCGTGGTCGGGGTGGTCGAGGTCTTGAACAGGCGATCGAAGAGCTTGACGTTGCTTTCGGCGGTCTCCTGCGCCTGCACGACGCCCGAGGACGTCTGTGACAGCGACACGGGGTTGCGCACGATCACCGGCTGCAGCGGGCTGCTCGGGTAGAACGTCTTGGAGGCGCCCAGCACCTGGTCGATGGTCGGGTTGGCCGCGTCACCGCCGAGCGGGCCGCCACGGTTGTGGCCCACGCCGGTCGCGAAGTCGAGACCGTTGATGACGTTCATCAGGCTCAGCATGCGGGGCGTCAGGTTGGAACTCTGCGCCTGCAGGATCTCGCTGAGCACAACCTTGCCGCCCGTCACCGCGGTGGGCAGCGGGGTGTTGCGCACGTCGATGCCGGCGAAGTTCTGGGTCTGGCCCGGCGTCAGGCCGAGCAGCGAGCCGTAGAACTGGTCCTGCATCACGCCGTGCCACGTGGTCATGTGCGCGAAGTAGCGCTCGGACGAGGCCGCGGCCAGCGTCTGGGCTTCCGCGTTGCGCGGCAGCAGCGACGGGAGCAGCGGGAGGGCCAGCGCGGCGCCACCGGCGCCCACGAGGAATTGGCGGCGCGAGACGGGATCGAATTTGGGTTTCATTGCGGCCTCTGGATCGACTTGAACTCGTCGCGGGTGACGATGGATGCAAACAGGCTCCGCAGGTTGGCGCCGTTGGCGGCCTGCAGGCGCACGGTGTCGATCACCGACGCATCGTTGGCGGTGTCGGCGCGGCCGAATGCGTAGCGGAAGTAATTGCGGGCGAAGCAGCCTTCGAAGGCGCCGCTGTCGAGCACGTACTGCTGCGCCTGCGCTGCGGTCGAGATCGAGCGTTCGGTCATGCCGTCGAGCAGGGCCACGACGGCGGTGTCGATCGGCTTCTCGCCGCGCGATGCGCCGGCGTCGTCACGCACGACTTCGCTGGCGCGCACGCGGCCGAGCGAGTCGAAGCGTTCGAACACGAAGCCCCACGGGTTCAGCGAGGTCTTGTGGCAGGCCACGCAGGCGGTGTTCGGCATCTCGGTGATGCGCTCGGTGCGTTCGCGCGTGGTGAGCACGGGCGTCAGGTCGGCCGCGGCGTTCGTCTGGTTCATCGCGGGCGGGGGCAGCGACTGGCAGGTCAACGCGCTCAGCACCTTGGCGCCGCGCTGGATCGGCAGTGTCGTGTCGGATGAACCGTTGGCGAGCACCCCGACGCGGGTCAGCAGGCCCACGCGATCGGCTTCGGTGAAGGTGGGCGGCGTGCCGGTTCCGTTCCAGACGGTGGTCTTGTACAACGTGGCGATGTCGGCCGTCTTCGCGAACGAGTGGCGGTCGGTCAGCACCTGTTGCAGCGAGCCGTTCCGGGAGGCGACGTACGACACCATGTCGAGCACCTCGTCGATGGCCGCATCGCGGGTGGTGGCGAGCGGCTTGTACGAGCCGGCGAAGGCGTCGAATTTCGCGTTTCCGACCTTGCCGTTCATGGGAACGAGGTCATCGAGTCGCAACCATTGGCGGAAGAAGCTGCGCAGCGCGGCGTCGGCGCGGGCGTCGCCCATCAGGCGGGTGACCTGCTGCTGGTACACCGAGGGCTGCAGCAGCGTGCCGTTGTCGGCGGCGGCGGCCAGCGTGGCGTCAGGCAGGGTGTCCCACAGGTGAAGCGACAGGCGGGTGGCCAGTTCGTGGGCCGACAGCGGCACGCAGGCGCTGCTGGTGTCGGTGGTGGTGGCGCCGCGCTCGAGCACGAAGTACGACTGCGGCGACGCGATCATGGTGGCCAGCACCTTGGTGACCGCGGCGCGGTCGGTGGCCCCGTTGGCGACCTTCTTGTAGACCGCCACTTCGGCGTCGGTCAGCGGCTGGCGGAACAGCGTGCGGCCGGCACGGCGGATGAAGTTGGTGAGGCAGGCGTCGCCGGTGCAGTTGCCGACGATCGTCGCGGCGCGCTGGTCGGTGCTGGCCAGGTCGGCGGCGAGCGCTTGGGCCACGCTGTGGATGCCGGTCACCTGGCGGGTCGTGACGGTGGGGTCGAGTCGGTAGTAACCCTGGTGCCGGGCGGTCTCGGGGTTGATCGACGCGTCCAGCGGGAACTGGGCGGTGTCGAGCACGAGGGTGCGGATGCGGGCGGGCAGGGCGCTGTCGGTGATCAGCGAGGCGGACCAGTCGGTCAGCACGTTGAGGTACTGGGTCCGTGTCAGCCGGCGCGGCAGCACGGCGCTGAAGCAGCCCGGTGCCGACGTCGTGGCAGCAGCCGTGGCGCGTACCGGGGCCGATTGGGCGTGCGGGTCGGTCGGGATGCCGACGGTCGGCGCGGCGTCGGGCGCGCGCGTGTTGGGGGTGGAAGTGCTTTCCTGGCTGTCGTTGCCATTGCACGCGTGCAAGGCAGCGGCCAGCATCAGCCATCCACAGAGCTTGAGCGGGTGTCGCATCGTCGATCTTCCGGGCCGTTGAGTTGGGGCGGATGCTCGGTGACACGCACCTTCGTGCTGTAACGGAACGCGTCGACCCGGACGCGTGGGGGCATGGGTGAGAAAACGCGGAAAACCCTGCCCTGCAGAGGGAATGCCGTGACAACGTTTTCAAGAATCAATCGGGAAACAATGTGTCGACGCGATACAAACCCTGACACTTGTACGGAATTCCATTCGAATGGCGAGGGTTGGATAGTTCAACCCCCCTGGAACAGGGGGGTGGATGTGAATTGTTAGCGTTTTCTTGCCAGCCTGAAACATCGTTCAGAAATCCGGTGGTATGCACTAATTCTGTTGAAATGAGGTACTTTTATGCCGTTCTGAACACGCAATCCAAAGTGCTTCGCTGCATTTTGGAAGCGGTTTCACAAGCGGTGTGTTCACGTGTGCCGCTGGCGGACAGGCCCGTGTTCATGCGGGTTCTGAAGCCATCACGCGATTGGTTGTATGACAACTTCGGTGTGCTGGAATTGGCGCAACCAAGTGGTTTTCAGAGGGCGACCGGAGCGCACTGACCTCAAGCGTCGGGGTGGTGACAGGTCGGTTGTCGGATGACTCGATGACGCCGAAGTTGGGTTCGGGTGCCGCCGAATGTGACGCCTGCAAGTTGGCGCGGGCACCCTGGCCGGCGGCCGGCCAAAAAAAAAAGACGGCACCGCGGCCGTCTCTTTTCAGGAAAGGCAGCCTCCCGGCTGCCTGGGTTCAACGCTTCGGCGAGTTGGCCGGGCGGGGGCCCGACGGCCGGCCACCATCGCGCCGGGGCTCCGCCGGACGCCCGCCACCACCGCCAGCCGACCGGCCGCCAGGCTGACCCTGGCGCGCTGCGGCGGGCCGGCCGGTGTTGCCACCGCGCCCACCGCCGTTGTTGTGTCCACCACCACCACCGCCGCCGCCGCCCGGGCGGCCACCGCGGCTGCCGCCACGGCCGGCGCCTTCGCCGATCACCATGCGGCCCAGCACGATGGGCTCGGGCTTTTCGTTGGGGGACGGAGCGAAGCCGGGGATGATTTCCTTCGGGATCTCGCGCTTGATGAGCTTTTCGATGTCGCGGAGGAAGCCGTTTTCATCGACGCACACCAGTGACACCGCCTCACCCTGCGCGCCGGCCCGGCCCGTGCGGCCGATGCGGTGCACGTAGTCTTCCGGCACGTTGGGCAGTTCGTAGTTCACGACGTGGGGCAACTGGTCGATGTCGATGCCGCGGGCGGCGATGTCGGTGGCCACCAGCACCTGCAACTCACCGGTCTTGAACTCGGCCAGGGCCTTCGTGCGGGCGCTCTGGCTCTTGTTGCCGTGGATCGCCATGGCGCTGATGCCCTGCTTCTCCAGGTGCTCGACCAGGCGGTTGGCGCCGTGTTTCATGCGGGTGAACACCAGCACCTGATGCCAGTCGTTTTCCTTGATGAGGTGGCACAACAGGTCCTTCTTCATCTCGCGGCCCACCGGGTGGATCTTCTGCGCGATGGTTTCGGCCGTGGTGTTGCGGCGGGCGACCTCGATCAGCTCGGGCTTGTTCAACAGGCGATCGGCGAGGGCCTTGATCTCGTCGCTGAAGGTGGCCGAGAACAGCAGGCTCTGCTTCTTGGCCGGCAGCACTGCGAGCACCTTCTTGATGTCGTGGATGAAGCCCATGTCGAGCATGCGGTCGGCTTCGTCGAGGATGAAGATCTCGACGTGGCTCAGGTCGAGCGTGCCTTGCTGGTGGTGGTCGAGCAGGCGGCCGGGGGTGGCCACGAGGATGTCGACACCCTTGCGGAGCTTGTCGATCTGCGGCTGCATGCCAACACCGCCGAACATCACCATGGAGGTGAGCTTGGCGTACTTGCCGTAGGTGCGCACGCTTTCCTCGACCTGCGCCGCGAGTTCGCGGGTGGGCGTGAGGATCAGGGCCCGGATGGGCAGGCGCCCGCGCGTGTCGCGCACGGCCGGCTTCTGCATCAGGCGGTGCAGCGTGGGCAGCGTGAAGCCGGCGGTCTTGCCGGTGCCCGTCTGGGCGCCGCCCAGCAGGTCGGCACCGGACATCACGACCGGGATGGCCTGGGTTTGGATGGGGGTGGGGGTGGTGTAACCGTACTCTTCAACGGCGCGCAACAGGGGCTCGGCCAAGCCGAGAGAAGCAAAAGACATGGGGGTCCATCAAGAAATCCGCCTGCCGCATGCGTGAGGACCCGGGGGGTCTGTCGACAGGCAGAAGCTGGATTGAGCGGTGCTCGGGCCAAAAGGTTGCAAACGTCCCGGAAGGCATTAGGGTTTGCGCTGATGAACATTCTACAGGGCAGCGCTACAAGCCCACCCCTACGAATACGTGGTGTATGCGCGTCTGTTCGATGCTTGTGCGGCGGAAGTGCAACCCCTCTGAGGGCCTTGGCGGCGGGCGGGTTCCATTTGTCCGGGATAATCCTGCGTTTCCGGTTCCCGATCCCGACCCCCACGCGCGGCGCTTGCGGCCCGGCGTCCCGGCGGGGCGACCCCCCGGTTCCATCACTTTTCTCACGGTAAACCATGGCGCAATACGTTTTCACGATGAACCGCGTCGGCAAGATCGTCCCGCCGAAGCGTCAGATCCTCAAGAACATCTCCCTGAGCTTTTTCCCGGGCGCCAAGATCGGCGTGCTGGGCCTGAACGGTTCCGGCAAGAGCACGTTGCTGAAGATCATGGCCGGCATCGACAAGGACATCGAGGGTGAAGCCACGCCCATGCCCGACCTGAAGATCGGGTACCTGCCGCAGGAACCGGTGATGGACCCGAACCAGACCGTCCGCCAGGCGGTGGAAGAAGGCATCGGCGGTGCGCTCGCCGCGAAGAAGCGCCTGGACGAGGTGTACGCCGAGTACGGCGCCGAAGACGCCGACTTCGACAAGCTCGCCGCGGAGCAGGCCGAGCTGGAAGCCATCATCGCGGCCGCCGGCAGCGAAAACAGCGACCTGCAGCTGGAGATTGCGGCCGATGCGCTGCGCCTGGCGCCGTGGGATGCCATCGTGGGCAAGCTGTCGGGGGGCGAGAAGCGCCGCGTCGCGCTGTGCCGCATGCTGCTGTCCAAGCCCGACATGCTGCTGCTCGACGAACCCACCAACCACCTGGACGCCGAATCGGTCGACTGGCTCGAGCAGTACCTCGCACGTTTCCCCGGCACCGTGGTGGCCATCACCCACGATCGCTACTTCCTCGACAACGCGGCCGAGTGGATCCTCGAACTCGACCGGGGGTCGGGCATTCCGTACAAGGGCAACTACAGCACCTGGCTGGAACAGAAGGAAGCCCGCCTCGAGCAGGAGCAGAAGACCGAGGACGCCCGCACCAAGGCGATGAAGAAGGAACTGGAGTGGGTGCGCCAGAACCCCAAGGGCCGCCAGGCCAAGAGCAAGGCGCGTATCGCCCGCTTCGAGGAACTGAGCGACTTCGAATACCAGAAGCGCAACGAAACCCAGGAAATCTTCATCCCCGTGGCCGACCGCCTGGGCCATGAAGTCATCGAGTTCACGAACGTCAGCAAGAGCTTCGGCGACCGCATGCTGATCGACGACCTGAGCTTCAAGGTCCCGGCCGGCGCCATCGTCGGCATCATCGGCCCGAACGGCGCCGGCAAGTCCACGCTCTTCCGCATGATCGCGGGCAGGGAGCAACCGGACAGCGGCACCGTGAAGATCGGCCCCACCGTCAAGATGGCGTTCGTCGAGCAGAGCCGCGAAAACCTCGAAGGCGACAAGACCGTGTGGCAGGACGTCTCCGGCGGCCTCGACAACCTGACCGTCGGCAAGTTCGTGATGCCGTCGCGCGCGTACCTCGGCCGCTTCAACTTCAAGGGCAACGACCAGCAAAAGCTCGTCGGCAACCTGTCGGGCGGCGAACGCGGCCGGCTGCACCTTGCCAAGACGCTGATCGCGGGCGGCAACGTGCTGCTGCTGGACGAACCGTCGAACGACCTGGACGTCGAAACGCTGCGGGCGCTGGAAGACGCGCTGCTCGAGTTCGCCGGCTCGCTGCTGGTCATCAGCCACGACCGCTGGTTCCTCGACCGCATCGCCACGCACATCCTCGCGGCCGAAGGCGAATCGAAGTGGGTGTTCTTCGACGGCAACTACCAGGAGTACGAGGCCGACAAGAAGAAGCGCCTCGGCGAAGAAGGGGCCAAGCCGAAGCGCCTGCGCTTCAAGGCGCTGAAGTAAGACCGCCCGGCGGGGGTTGACGGCGGGCAAGCGCGCATCGACGATCCGCGCTTTTCGCCATCACGCCCCCATGGCCGCAGCCAAGCCTCGCCGCTCGAAACCGCCCGTCCTCCCGTCGGCCGACCCACCCGCCGATGGGCGCTTCCTGCGCATGGCGCGGCCCGATGCGCTCGATCGCCGCGACCGGTCGTTCCAGCCGAGCGTGGGCCGGGCTCCCGCGCCCACGCTGTTCCCGGCCGCCGGCTTGCCGGTCAAGCACCAGGGGGACAGCAATGCCTGCACCGGGTTTGCGCTGTCGCTTGTGGTCGAGCACCTGCTGCGGGTGTCCGGCCGCGACGCGCGCGCCACCATCTCGCCGTTCATGCTGTACTCGATGGCCCGGCGCTACGACGAGTTCCCCGGGTCCACCGAGGACGGCGGCTCGAGCACGCGCGGGGCGCTGAGGGGCTGGTTCAAGCACGGCGCCTGCGGCGAGGTGCTGTTCCCGGGGCTCGACATGCCGGCCGCGAGCAACTCGCTGGCCGACGACTGGTGGGCCGACGCGGTGCGCCGGCCGCTGGGTGCGTACTACCGCATCGACCCGCACGCCATCACCGACATGCACGCCGCGCTCAACGAGGTGGGCATCCTGTTCGTCAGCGCCGGTTGCCACGAAGGCTGGGACGAAGGCGTGGAGGTGCCGGTGCGCAAGCGCCGCCCCACGTCGTTCAAGGGCGTGTGGCAGATCCCGGTGCGCGGTGGCCAGGCAGCCCATTCGGGGCACGCCTTCGCGATCGTGGGCTACAACGAGGCGGGGTTCCTGATCCAGAACTCGTGGGGCACCGAGTGGGGCTCGTATGGCTACGCGGTGCTCACCTACGACGACTGGCTGCGCAACGCGATGGACTGCTGGGTGGCGCAGCTCGGTGTCGTGACCCACGAGCACACCGCGATCTCGCGATCGATCACGTTGCGAACCGACGCGGCGGGCCGGGTGGCCTTGGCAGCGAGCACCGTGTTGCGTGACCGCGAGATCTCGCCCTTCATCGTGAACATGGGGCACGACGGCTCGCTCAGCAACAGCGGGGTGTTCCGCACGAAACCGGACGATGTGCGCGCCATCGTCGACGTGCACCTGGCCGAGGCGCGCAAGCGCTGGAACCTCGTGGACGACACGGTGGACGTGTGCATCTTCGCGCACGGGGGCCTCGTGGGCGAAGCGCAGGCCGCCGACATCGCGGCGCATTGGATCCCGCTGCTCTACGACCGCCAGATATTCCCGGTCTTCCTGATGTGGGAGACCGATTTCCTGTCGACGGCCCTGGCGTGCATCCACGACGCGGTGGGTCCCATGCCGCGGCAGGCCGACGGCGCCGCGCCACCGGGGCGGTGGTGGAACGAACGCCTGGAGCGGCTTCTCGCGCGGCCCGGCACGCTGATCTGGAACGAGATGAAGCAGAACGCCGAGGCGCTGAGCGCGTACAAGCCTGGCGCGCCCGACGACGCACAGGCCGGTGCGGTGCTGCTGTACCGCCACTTCAAGCACGGCGTGGCGAACAAGAAGATCCGCATGCACGTGGTGGCCCATTCGGCCGGGTGCCTCGTGGCCACCGGCATGATCCACCAGCTGGCCGAGGACGGCATGCGGTTCGAGTCCGTCTCCTTCATGGCCCCGGCGGTGCGGGTCGACACGTTCGATGCCCGCGTGCGCCCGCACCTCCACTCGGGGGCCGTGCAGCGCTACCAGCAGTTCCACCTGACCGACCGCGCCGAGGAAGACGACACCACGTGCGGTCCGTACCGGCGCTCGTTGCTGTATCTCGTGAGCCAGTCGTTCGAAGGGGGCAGCCCGACGCCGGTGCTGGGCATGCAGAAGTACTTCGACGCCTGCGCGCCCGCGTTGCCACGCACCACCGCTTGGGTGGCGCCCGGCCCGGTCAGTGCCAGCGCCAGCCACGGCGGGTTCGACAACGACCCGGGCACCATCGCGCAGATCGTCGACTTCATCGCCGACCGCTGAGCGTATTCAGCCCGGGGGGAAGTGCGGCCCCGGTCCCTGCTCGGACAACTCGTCCAGCGGGTTGCGCAACGGGCAGGCGGTCACGGACAGGCACCCGCAGCCGATGCAACCATCGAGCTGGTCGCGCAGCCGGGTGAGCTGCCCGATGCGGTCGGTGAGGTCCGCGTGCCAGCGCGCGGACAGGCGCGACCAGTCCGCCACCGTGGGCGTGCGTTTCTCGGGCAGGGCCTGCAGCGCCTCGTGAATGGCGCCGAGCGGCACGCCCACGCGTTGGGCCACCTTGATGATCGCCACACGCCGCAGCACGTCACGCGTGTAGCGGCGCTGGTTGCCGCTGTTGCGGTGGCTGTGGATCAGCCCCTTCGATTCGTAGAAGTGCAGCGCCGACACTGCCACGCCGCTGCGGGCCGCGACCTCGCCCACGGTGAGCACCTTGCCGATGTCCGCCGGATCGATTCGCGGCATGAAGAACTCCTTGACCTTGACATAGGTTGAGGTTTTAAGCTGCGACGCATCCGTTGGCAAGCAGGGAGGCACGAACCATGAACAAGCGGGAAGTGGCGGTGGTGGAGGAGGTGGTGGCCGAGGTGCGTGCCACCATGCCGGGGATCGTGGCGGGGTGGCAGCGGGTGTGGGTGCAGTTCCAGTCGTCGGCCGGTTACCTGAGCACCCGGGTGATGTGCGATGCCGCACCGGTGGACGCGGTGCGCCACCGCGCGCTGTTCGTGCGGTTCGAGGCTTGCGCCCGCCGCCTGCGCGGGGCCGCGGCCCACGACACCCCGGCATTCGTGTCATGTGACATCGAGGTGGTGGCCGGCGGTGCGCACACCGCGCGGGTCGCCCGTGACCCGTCGGTGTGGTTCGCGTGACCCGTCAGGGTGCGCTGGCTGCGGCGAAGGTGCGGCCGGCCGCCGGGGAGACCTTCATGGCTTCCTGCACGTCGGCGTTGCCCTCGGCGTCGCCGGTGCGTTGGCGCGCGATGCCGCGGCCATAGCGCGCCGTGAGGTGCGAGGGTTCTGCCTTCAGTGCCGCATCGAAGGCCTGCAGCGCCTCGCGCGGGCGGCCGAGCAGCAGCAGCGCTTGCCCGAACGCGGTCTGGGCTTCGGCGACGGGGCCCGGCATCAGCATCGCGTGATAGCAGTTCTTGAGGCCGGCATCATTGCGCTCGGCGGCCACCTGGATCACGCAGCGGGCGTTGCGCACCCGGGTGTTCTGCGGGTCGAGCAGCACCGCGCGGTTGATGTCGGCCATCGCGGCGGCGGATTGGCCGGCCGCATGGTGCACGATGGCGCGGTCGTACGTGGCCTGGGCGTGTCGAGGGTCGAGCAGGAGTGCGGTGTCGAGGTCGCGCAGCGCGGCCTGTGGTTGCCCTGCTTCGGCCAGCGCGAGACCGCGGCGGGCGAAATCATCGGCACTGACGGCCGCAGCCGCCGGAGATGCTGAATCGGTGTGCCCATGCCGCGGGCTGGCACAGCCCGCCAGGATGGCGACCCACAACACGACGAATGAACTTGCACCGGTCTTCTTCATGAGACGGTCCTCCCTGCGCGGCGTCGTGGCCGCTCACGGACCAAGTCTCGCTGAACTTGGTGAAAATTTGCATCCCGCAGGAAAAAATACAGGGTCTATCCGGGTTGCGGTCAGGGCAAGGTGGCTTCGTGTTCCGGCACGGGGGACGGGATGCCGGCGGCCTGGTCCACCGGGAGCTTCGGGATGTCACGCGGCGGTGTGGCCGCCGCCGCGGCGGCCATGGGCGGCGTGGCCAGGGCCTGCGGGGCCTCTGACGCCGGGGTGGACGCCGGTTCGGGCGCGACGTGGACATCAGGGATCGGCATGGCCACGGGCTTCGCCTCGGCCACCTTGGCCTTGCGCACCGGTGGGGTCGGCGGCAGGGCCAGTCCGCCCCAGGAATCCCAAGCCGAGTGGCGTGCCTCGGGCGGGGCCACGGGCAGATCCTCGACCACGTCGCCGTGCGAGTTCGTGATCAGCACCTTGTGGGAGGAGGTGTTGGCGGCCACGGCGCGGCCGAAGCGGCGCAGCATCTCGAGATCGTTGTGCCAGACGTGGCCTTGCCGGTGCAGGCGGCCCTCGGCGTCGCGGGTGATCTCGACGATGCGGTAGATGGGCTGGCGGTCCCAGCCGGTGTCGTCGGCGAGCGGGCGGAACCCGGTCGTGACAGTGCCGGCCGCCGGGCGCTGGGGCTTGAATCGATCTGACACACGAACTCCCTGCTCGCATTGCTTCAGTGTGCTATCGGCAGGCCACCGGCCAAACTGAACTGACGGCCAGCACTTGCGTGATAAACCGCCGCCGCTGCCGCGATAATGGACGCTGTCCACATGGAGCGGCCATGACAGCGAAGGCAAGCGAAACCCCCGCGCGGGGCACCTACCGGCACGGCGACCTGCGCAACGCATTGCTGCAGGCGGGCATCGCGCTCGCCCGCGAGGGTGGCCCCGAGGCCATCGTGTTGCGCGAGGCCACGCGCCGCGCGGGCGTGGTGCCCAACGCTGCGTACCGGCATTTCGCCAGCCGCGGGGACCTGGTCGACGCGGTGCGCTCGGCGGCGCTGTCCGAGCTTGCGTGCGAGATGGAGGCCGGTGTGGCCCGTGCCACTGCGGGGCTCGACGGCGCCGACGCGGCGCGTGCGGCGTTGCGGGCCGTGGGGCTCGGGTACCTGAAGTTCGCCCGCGAGCAGCAGGGGCTCTTCCTCACGACGTTCCCGTTTCCGAACGACGTGCGGGTCGACACCGACCCGGCCCGGGCCGGCGCGAGCGGGCTGAACCCGTTCCAGCTGCTGGGAGCGGCACTGGACCGCATGGTGGACACCGGCCTGATGGCCGCCTCACGGCGCCCTGGCGCGGAGTTCCTGGCGTGGTCCGCGGTGCACGGGCTGGCGTTGCTGATCATCGACGGGCCGCTGCGGCATGTGCCAACGCCGTTCACCGGACAACTCGCCCAGCGGCTGCTGGACATGGTGGAACAGGGGCTCTGAACCGGATCTTCCGGGAGCGACCTAAGATGCCCGGACCCCGAACTCCCAGGAGACTCCCGATGCGTGGCCCCGCCCTTTGTCGTTGGTTCCTCGTCTCCGCGGTGTCGGTGCACCTGACGCTGGCTTCGGCCGCGTCAGTGGCGCCGGCGGTGTCCGACCGCGGCATGGTGGTCACGGCCCAGCAACTGGCCACGCAGGTGGGGGCCGACGTGCTGGCCCAGGGTGGCAACGCCGTGGATGCCGCGGTGGCCGTGGGCTACGCGCTGGCCGTCGTGTACCCGGCGGCGGGCAACCTGGGCGGCGGCGGGTTCATGACGCTGCACCTGGCCGATGGCCGTGAAAGCTTCATCGATTTCCGCGAAAAGGCCCCGCTCGGCGCCACGGCGGACATGTACCTCGGGCCCGACGGCAACGTGGTCAAGGGCCGCAGCACGGTGGGGCACCTGGCCGTGGGGGTGCCGGGCACGGTGGCCGGGCTCGAGATGGCGCTGGCCCGCTTCGGCACGAAACCCCGCGCGGCGCTGATGGCGCCTGCCATCCGCTTCGCGGACCGCGGCTTCGTGCTCGACGAGGGCGACGCGAAGATGTTCCAGGTGGTGGGCGATGCGCTGAAGGCCGACCCGGCCACCGCGGCCATCTTCGCCAAAGGCGGGGCGGTGCCCAAGGCGGGGGACCGCCTGGTGCAGAAGGACCTGGCCGCCACGCTGCGGCGCATCGCCGCGCGCGGGTCCGACGGCTTCTACCGCGGCCCGGTGGCCGAGGCCATCGTGGCGTCGAGCACGTCCGGCGGCGGCCTGATCCGCCACGCGGACCTGCGCGGCTACACGGCCCAGGAGCGCAAGCCGGTCGAGTGCGACTACCGGGGGTACCGCATCGTGTCGGCGCCGCCGCCCAGTTCCGGCGGCGTGGTGGTGTGCGAGATCCTCAACGTGCTCGAGGGCTATCCGCTGAAGGACCTGGGCTACCGGTCCGCGCAGTCGGTGCACTACCAGATCGAGGCCATGCGGCATGCGTACGTGGACCGCAACAGCTACCTCGGTGACCCCGACTTCGTCACGAACCCGCTCGAACGCCTGCTCGACAAGGGCTACGCGTCCAAGGTGCGCGACGCCATCGACCCCGCCAAGGCCGGCGTCTCGAAGGACATCCGCCCCGGGGTGCCGCCACACGAGGGCACCAACACCACGCACTACTCCATCGCCGACCGGTTCGGCAATGCGGTGGCGGTCACGTACACGCTCAACGAGTGGTTCGGTGCGAAGGTCACCGCGGCGGGCACCGGCGTGCTGCTGAACAACGAGATGGACGACTTCACCGCCAAGCGCGGCGTGCCCAATGCCTACGGCCTCGTGCAGGGCGACGCCAACGCCATCGCCCCGGGCAAGCGCCCGCTGAGCTCGATGAGCCCCACCATCGTCACCCGCGGCGGCAAGCCGGTGATGGTGCTCGGCACACCGGGCGGCAGCCGCATCATCACGACCGTGGTGCACACGATCCTCAACGTCGTGGACTACGGCATGGACATCCAGGAGGCGGTGGACGCCCCGCGGTTCCACCAGCAGTGGCTGCCCGACGTGACCAACGTCGAGCCGTTCGCCCTCAGCCCCGATACCCAACGCCTGCTCACCGAGATGGGCCACAACCTCGGCAAGCCGCACGAAGCCAATCACGTGGCAGCCATCCTGATCGGCACGCCGAAGCTCGATGCCGCGGCATCGGGGCCGGTGCGCTTCTACGGTGCGAACGACCCGCGGCGCCGCTCGGGGCTTGCGAAGGGGCCCTGATCCGGCCTCTTCGCCCGGGCGTTCAGGCGGCCGCCTCGGCCAGCGGCCGGGAGGCGCCGTCGGCGCGGCTCGAGGCCACGAGCAGGCGCGTGTAGGGGTGTTGCGCCTGGTCGTCGCACAGCGCGTCCACGGTGAGGCATTCGAGGATGCGCCCTTGCTGCATCACGGCCACCCGGTCACACAGGTGGGCCACCACCCCGAGGTCGTGGCTGACCATCAGGTAGGTGAGGCCGTCGCGCTCGCGGAGCCCGTCGAGCAGGTTCAGGATCTCGGCCTGCACCGACACGTCGAGCGCCGACGTGGGCTCGTCGAGCAGCAGGATGCGGGGCTGCAGCACCAGCGCACGTGCGATGGCCACGCGCTGGCGCTGGCCACCGGACAGCTGGTGCGGGTAGCGGAAGCGGAAGTCGCCGTTCAGGCCCACCTTGTCGAGGATGGCATCGATGCGCTCGGCCTCGTGGTCGAGCCCGTGGATGCGCAGCGGTTCGGCGAGCGCCGTGTACACCGTGTGGCGCGGGTGCAGCGAACCGTAGGGGTCCTGGAACACCATCTGGACCTGGCGGCAGCGGTCGCGGTCCAGCCGGCCCGCGAGCGTCTTGCCGGCGATGCGCAGTTCGCCGCGCCAGTGCGAATACTGCCCGGCCAGGCAGCGCAGCACCGTGGTCTTGCCCGACCCGGATTCGCCCACGAGGCCGAACGACTCGCCGGCGTTCACCTCCAGCGTCACGCGGTCGAGCACCTGGTTCGCGGCCGCACCGTGGCCGAAGGCCAGCGAGAGGGAGTTCACTTCGATGAGGGGCATGACGTGTCTTTCAGGCAGTGAGCCAGGCGGCGTCGCGTTGCAGCACCGGCAGCGTGTCGCGGCGGCGGTCGAGGCTGGGCAACGCGTCCAGCAGGCCGCGGGTGTAGGGGTGTTCTGCGTGCTGCAGGTCGGCCGCCGCGATGGATTCGACGATCCGCCCCGCGTACATCACGAGCACCCGGTCGCAGAAGTGGCGCACGAGGTTCAGGTCGTGGCTGATGAACAGCAGGCCGAGGCCCCGCGCGCCCACCAGTTCGTCGAGCACGGACAGCACCTGCTGGCGCACCGACACGTCCAGCGCCGACGTGGGTTCGTCGGCAATGACGATCTCGGGCTCCTGGATCAGCATCATCGCGATCATGATGCGCTGCCCCATGCCGCCGGAAACCTCGTGCGGGTACTGCGCGTACACCCGCTGGGGTTCGCGGATGCGCACCGACTCGAGCATCGCGAGGGCCCGGTCGCGGGCTTCGTGCTTCGACGCCTTGTGGTGGGCCAGGTACGCCTCGGCGATCTGGTCCCCGACGCGCATCACGGGGTTCAGCGAGTACTTCGGGTCCTGCATGATCATGGACATGCGGCGGCCGCGGATGCCCCGCATCGTGCGTTCGTCGGCCGCGAGCAGGTCGATGCCGCCGAACGACAGCGTGTCCGCGCGGATGTGTGCGCTGCGCGGGTGCAGCTTCAGCAGCGAGCGGCCGACGGTCGACTTGCCCGAGCCGGACTCACCGACGATGGCCACCTTCTCGCGGGACAGCTGGAACGACACCCCGCGCACGGCCGGGATGAGGGTGTGGCCCGACTGGAACCCGACGTCCAGGTTGCGCACGTCGAGCTTCGGGGGAGAGGATGGGGAGGGAGAGGTCATGGGCATCACCTTCATTCGCCGCGAGGGTCGAGGACGTCGTAGAGGCCGTCGCCGAGCAGGTTGAACGCGAGGCTCACGAGCAGGATCGCCGCCCCGGGGATCGCCACCATCCACCAGCTGTCCATCATGTAGCGGCGGCCTTCGGAGATCATCGCGCCCCACTCGGGCAGCGGGGCCTGCGCGCCCAGCCCGAGGAAGCCGAGGCCGGCGGCCGTGAGGATGATGGCGGCCATGTTCATGGTCAGGCGAACGACCACCGACGAGAGGCACAGCGGCACGATGTGGCGCACGAGGATGCGCAGCGGCGAGGCACCTTGCAGTTGCGCGACCACGATGAAATCGGCCTTGCGCAGCGACAGGGTCTCGGCGCGCGCGAGCCGCGCGATGGGCGGCCATGCGGTGAGCGCGATGGCGATCACCGCATGGTCGAGCCCCGGGCCGAGCGCGGCCACGAACGCGAGCGCCAGCACCAGGCTCGGGAACGAGATGAAGATGTCGGTCACGCGCATGAACACGGTGTCGATCCAGCCCCCGAAGTAGCCCGAGGTCACGCCCACGGCCAGGCCGATCGGCCCCACCACCACCGTCACGAGCGACACGATGTAGAGCGTGATGCGCGAGCCGTGCACGAGGCGGCTGAAGAGGTCGCGGCCGAACTCGTCGGTGCCGAACCAGTGCGCCGCGCCAGGCGGCTGCAGGGCGTGCGCGAGGTTGTGCGCGAGCGGGTCGTGGGTGGCGATCCATGGTGCGAACAGCGCCACGATCACCACCAGCGCGATCACGGCGGCGCCCGCCAGCGTGAGGGGGTTGGACAGCAGCCGGGCCAGGCCGTTCGAGAGGTCGCGCAGCAAGGCCTGGGCGCCCGAACGGGGCACGGTCGTCCGCCGGGCCGAGGAGGGCAGGGTAGGGGCGATCGTGGTCATGGGCGGGTCCGGGGGTCGAAGACTTGGTACAGCGCGTCCGAGAGGAGGTTGAGCGCGACGAACACGACGCCCACCACGAGCACCGAACCCATCACCGCGTTCATGTCGCCGAGCAGCAGGCTGCTGGTGAGGTACTGGCCGAAGCCGGGCCAGCCGAACACGGTCTCGATCAGCACCGCGCCTTCGAGCAGCCCGCCGTAGGACAGCGCGACGATGGTCAGCAGCTGCACGAGGATGTTGCGGAACGCGTGCCGCCAGACCACCGCCGTCTCGGACAGGCCCTTGACCCTGGCGGTCAGCACGTACTCCTGCGACAGCTGCGCGAGCATGAAGCTGCGGGTCATGCGGCTGATGTAGGCCACCGCGTGCAATCCGAGGATGCCCGCCGGCAGCGCGATGAACCGGAGCGCGCTCGCGAACACCTCCCACTCGCCGGCCATGGCCGAGTCCACGAGCAGCAGGCCGGTCACCGGTGAGACGAGCCCGTCGAAGGCGAGGTCCACCCGCCCCGTGCCGCCGGCCCAGCCGAGCCAGGCGTAGAACACCAGCAGGCCCATCATGCCGAACCAGAAGATGGGCGTGGAGTGCCCGAACAGGCTGACCAGCCGCACCACGTGGTCACCGAGCCGGCCGCGCCGCGTGGCGGCGTACACCCCGAGCGGCACCCCCACCAGCGTGCCGATCACGATCGCGAGGGTGGCGAGTTCGACCGTGGCGGGCAGCACCCGCGCGAGGTCGTCGCGCACCGGGTGGCCGGTCAACAGCGCCTTGCCGAGGTCACCGTGCGAGAGGTCGCGGAGGTAGTAGCCGAACTGCACGACGAGTGGGCGGTCGAGGCCAAGCTGCTGGCGCACCTGGTTGTAGGTGGACCGGTCGGCATCGGGCCCGACGATCGACAGCACCGGATCAAGCGGCATGACGCGGCCGATCACGAAGGTCAGGAACAGCAGGCCGAGCAGGGTGAGCAGCACGCTGGCCAGCCGGTGGCTGGCCAGACGCAGGCGCCGCGTGGTGTTGCTGGCGATCCGGGGGGCCGGAAGCGGGGGAGCGGAAACGGTGGACACGGGGGACTCCTGGGATGCGGCCGGTCAGCGCTGCTTGTGGACGTCGCGCAGCCGCGTCGTGACCGAGGGGTGGCCCACGTAGCCGCGCACGTCCTTGCGCATCACCACCGTGTCCACCATCTGCGAGATGGGCTGGATGGCCGGCATCTCGCTGTCGAAGCGGCGCTGCACCGCCTGGTAGGCGGCCGCCTGCCTGGCGGGATCGGTGACCAGCAGCGCGCCTTCGATCAGCTGGTTCAGCTTCGGGTCGATGAAGGCCGTGCGCCAGCCCTGGAAGTTCGTGAGGCGGGCCTGGTCGCTGTTGTCGGGGTTGTAGACCAGTGCGCGCAGGCTCGAATGGGGATGGGGTTCTGCACCGCCGCCGCCGCGGCCGACGATGATCTCGAAGTTGCGTTCCCGCATGGCGCCATACACCTGGTTGCCGGTGCCCGGCAGGATGCTCGCCTCGATGCCGGCCTGCGCCAGCGAGGCCTGCAGGCTGGTGGCGATGTTCGTGAACGGCGACTCTGCCACCACGCGGATGGTGGTCTTGAAGCCGCCGGGATGGCCCGCGGCGGTGAGCAGCTTCTTGGCGCCCGCCACATCGAGCTTGTAGCCGGGCTCGGGCAGCGTGGCCGGCAGGCCGAGCGGCACGGGGCGCTGGTGGTACACGCCGTAGTAGGGCATCACCGTCTTGTTGATGCCGTCGTAGTCCACGAGGTGGCGCAGGATCGCCTCGCGCACGCGCTTGTCGGCGAACTTCGGGTCCTTCGCGCTCACGGCCACGTAGTACAGGGTGCCCCGGTTCACCGAATGCACCTCGGTGTCGGGCGCGGCCTTCATGGCCTCGATGTCGGGGACCGACATGCCGGTAGCGATGTCGATGTCGCCCCGCCCGAGCATCAGCCGCAGCGACTGCGATTCGGTCATGTGCCGCATCACCACCCGCCGCAGCTTGGCCGGCCCGCGCCAGTGGCCGTCGAAGCGGCTCATGAACAGCACTTCCTTGGCCCGCCATTCGTCGAGCGTGAACGGGCCGGAGCCGGCGGCGTGGGTGGTGAGCCAGCCGGCGCCGAGGTCGCCGTTCTTCTCGTTGGCCAGCACCGTCTTGCGGTCGAGCACCACGGCGCCGACCGACGTGCCGAGGGTGTAGAGCACCATCTTCGGGTCGGTGGGGGCCGGGAGGTCGATCACGAGCGTGGTGGCGTCGGTGGCCCGCACGTGCTCGGCCACGTTCTGCGCGGTGAACCCGTAGCTCTTCCACGGCGAGGCGAGGGCCAGGTTCAGCTTGAGCACCCGCTGCAGCGACCAGGCCGCGTCCTCGGCGGTGACCGGGTTGCCCGAATGGAACTTCGCACCCTGGCGCAACGTGAAGGTGATGCGCCGGCCGTCGGGTGCGATCTTCCAGCTGTCGGCCAGGCCCGGCCGCACCGTGGTGGTCTGGAGCGGGTCGAGTTCGACGAGGTAGTCGTACACGTTGCAGGCGATCTCGACCACGTCGTTGCCGGTGGCGCCGGCGGGGTCGAGGGAGAGCAGGTTGTTCATGCTGACCCCGATCACGAGCTGGTCGTTCGGGGTGCGGGCCATCGCGCCTTGCCAGGCGCCGGCGATCAGCGAGACGGCAAGGGCGCAGGCGCGCATCGTGCGGGAGGTGTTCATGGGGGGGCGTCCGGTCAGTACGTCGAAACCGTGTGGGCGGCGATGTAGTCGAAATCGATGTCCTCGCCGAGCCCGGGCTGCCGGGACAGGTGCACGTACCCCTCGTTGTCCATGGGGTCGGCGAGGCGGCGCAGGTAGGCGGGCACCTCGTCGTAGTCCAGGAACGGGTGCAGCAGGCCGCGCTCGTACCAGCGGCAGTTCTTGATGGCGGCACACACGGCGAGGTTGGCCGCGCCGTTGCCGTGCACCTCGCAGTTCATGCCAAAGGCCTCCGCGAGGTGGGCCACCTTGAGCGTCGGGCCGATACCGCCCGTGCCGGCCACGCCCGCACGCAGGATGTCGCAGGCACCGGCCTGCACCCAGTCGGCCCGGCTGTGGTGTTTGCCGGACAGGCTCTCGGGCCCGATGACGGGGATGTCCAGCTGGCCGGACAGCCAGGCGTACGACGCCATGCTCTGTTCGTTCATCATTTCCTCGAACCACGAGAACCCGAGCTTCTCCAGCGCCCGGCCGATGCGCAGTGCGTCGGTGCGGCTGTAGTTGTGGTAACCGTCGAGCATCAGTTCGATGCCCGGGCCCACGGCTTCGCGGACGGCCGCACAGGCCTTGATGTCCATCGCCGGATCGGGGGCGAACGACACCGGCGGCATCCACGTGTGGAGTTTGATCGCCTTGTAGCCGCGGTCCACGAGTTTGCGGGCAAACGCCGCGTAGTCGTCCGGCGTGGCGAGGCCGCCGGCCAGTTCGTCGCCGCACATCGTGCTGCCGTAGGCGGGCACCTTGTCGCGGTAACCGCCGATCAGCTTGTACACCGGGGTCTTCAGCGCACGCCCGGCCAGGTCCCACAGGGCCTGGTCGAAGACGGCGAGCGCGCGGTCGGTCAGCTGGCCGGCGCTGCCGCGCTGCCAGTGTTCGAGCGAATGCCACAGCTGTTCGCGCTGGAGCGGATCCTGCCCGACCAGCACCTTGCGTGCGAACGCGTCGAGCACGTGGCGTCGCACCACCTCGGGTGCCCCGAACGCGTGGCCCTGGTGGCCATCGTCCGTGGTGAGCGTGACCAGCACCTGGCGGGCGAGTGTTTCGGGGCCGGGGTGGGAATGCCCGGCGGCATCGACCGAGCGGCGAGTGGGGAAGGTGAATTCAGTGGCGCTGACGCGTTCGATTTTCATGGCGGATCTGTTGTCAGTCATCATATGAGATGCTGAATCGTAGGGCGCACATGTGATGATGTACTGAGTATTTACCCTTGTTTTATTGAGATTCTTGATGCCGGGTCGAGCGACAATGAGTGGTCGTCATATCAGTACAATCGTTCTTGAACGCCTCGAAAAGACAGCTTCTCATGCAACCCGTTCCCGCGGACGACCAGCCCATCCGGCCCATCCGGGCCAAAAGCCTGACCCACCGCCTGGTGGACGAACTGTCTGCCCGCATCCGGCAGGGGGTACTGCGGCCGGGTGACCGGGTGCCGACCGAGCCCGAGCTGGTGCGTGAATTCAGCGTGAGCCGGACGGTGGTGCGCGAGGCCATGCAGCGCTTGCAGGCCGCTGGCCTCGTCGAGACGCAGCACGGCGTGGGCACCTTTGTGCTGGCGCCGGCCCCGGCGGTGACGCTGTTGGCGCTGGGTGGCAACGAGGTGAGTTTCCCCGAGCTGCTGGCGATGCTCGAGCTGCGGATCACCGTCGAGTCCGAGGGGGCCGCGCTCGCGGCCGCTCGGCGCACCGACGACCACCTGGGCCGCATGCAGCGGGCGGTCGACGACTTCGAGTTGCACTGGAAGGCGGGTGCCAGCACCGTGGAGGATGACTACCGGTTCCACCTCCAGATCGCCGAGGCGTCGGGCAACCGCTACTTCGAGGAGGTGTTGCGCAGCCTGGGCAAGGTCACCATCGCCCGTCATCGCGGAGACGCCGCCGGCGAGCAGCCGCCCGCCAGCGCCGGCCGCCGCAAGGAGTTGGCGCACCAGGAGCACCTGGCCATCCTCGACGGCATCCGCCGCGGCGACCCGGCGGCAGCCCGGGCTGCCATGTTCATGCACCTCAACAACAGCCGCGAACGGCTGCGTCGCCTGGTGAGCGCGCCCGCGGGCTCCTGAGCAGGGGGCCAGGGCGCCGCTTTTGGCGCCAATCGAGGGTTTTCACTGTTCCGCGATCCGCGGTGGCTACACATATGATGTCTGACGACATATGATGGCTCGCTGCAGAGGGGCATCGGATGTCTCCCACATCCCCACTTCGCATTCGCAGCATCCGATGAAACCCTCCTGCATCCCGATCGCCCTGGTGTCCCTGCTGGCCGTGTCCACGGCCGCGTCCGCGCAATCCCGCCTGTCCGTGTACGGCCGGATGGACCTCGGGGTCCGCTACGCCCCCGACAACCTGGCCGTGTCTCCGGCACGCGACTGGACCGTGTCCAGCGGGTCCACCGCGCGCATCGGTTTTCGTGGCGAGGAGGTGCTGACCCCCGACCTCAGCGCCAACTTCCGCTTCGAGCACCGCTTCAAGGCGGACACGGGCGAGGTCGATGGTTCTCCGTTCTGGAAGCAGGTGGCAACCGTCGGGCTCACGAGCAAGGCCTACGGCACGGTGTTCGTCGGGCGGATGATGTCGCCGCAGGACTACCTCGGTGTCAGCGGCCGCTTCGAGGCGTTCGACGGCGACACCTATGCGGCCAGCGTGACCCGCGGCGCGAAGGCTGCGGCCAAGTGGGACAACAGCGTCTTCTACATCTCGCCGAAGATCGGTGGTTTCACGGTGCACCTGGCCGCTGCCGCGGGAGAGGGCATCCGCCGCCGCGCCGAAGGGTTCATGCTCGAGTACGCCCGCGGCCCCCTCACGGTGGCGATGACCCACGCAGTCGAGCAGGACCCGGTGGCCGGTGCCGGCGCCGGCAACGCGGTGGCCACCACCACCCTCGCGGGCCACTACGCCTTCGGGGCGGTCATCCCGATGTTCACGTACGGGCAAAGCGAAGACACCGGCGCGAGCGACGAAGGCCGCGAGCGGGTGCTGACCGTGGGCGCGCGGATCCCGGCCGGTCCTGGCGAGATCCGCCTGTCGGTGCGGCGTTTGCGCGACGACCGGCTCAACGGGGTGGACCATGCGCTGGACACGGCGTCGGACCGCGTGGGCCTCGGGTACCAGTACCGGCTCAGCAAACTCACGTCGCTGAACCTCTCGCTGGTGAACGACCGTCTGGAGACCTTCAATGCCGACGGGTCCAGCAAGTCCGACCGCACCGGGCGCGGCTTCGAACTGACCCTTCGTCAGATTTTCTGAGGCCCCCCAGAGGCGGGCTGCGCCCCCCCCCCCGTGGGGGTCAAGGAAAGTTGGGAGGTGGCGTTGCACCTGCTGGCGCAACACGAGGTCCGACGCTTGAAGGCGCGTGTTGAACGGGTGTTCATGCCTGGGTTGCCAACGCGATGTGTAACCACGGGGCGCATGGGGCTCCAGTATCGGCTCGCCGTGCCGATACAGCACAGGGACCCTCCGGTCCGTGGTTCTTGCATGTCACCACGGCGCCGGAGATCCGCCATCAAAGGATTATTCATGCGTGTGTTCTCGTTTGCCAGCCGATCGATCGGCCAGCGCCTGGCCGGAGTGCTGGGTCTGGTGCTGTTGATCTCATTCACCGGTTCCAGCCTCGGCTACTGGGCGCTCGCCCAGGCGGCGCGTGAGACCCGGGCCATGTACACGGACAGCCTTGCCACCGAACGCCTGGCGTCTGACTGGTACCGCAACATCAGCGCGGGCGTGTTCCGCACCACCGCCATCGCCGCGAGCAGCGATTCGAGCCTGGCCGACTTCTTCGCGGCCTCGGCCGCCGAGGCGTCGAAGCAGTCGAGCGAACTCCAGAAGGCGCTCGACGAACGGATGCAGAGCCCGGCCGAACGCGCGGCGTTCGACAAGCTGACCGAGGTGCGCAAGGACTACATCGCTGCCCGTGACGCCATCAGTGCGGCGCGCAAGGCCGGGGACGCCGACCAGGCCAAGCAGATCCTCGAGACGCGGTTCAAGCCGCTGGCCGTGAGCTACCAGGACAACATCAAGAACATCGTGCAGGCCCAGCGTGATGAACTGGACGCCGCAGCGCAGCGCGTCGAGGCGGCCAACAGTGCCGCGCGCACCGGCCTGATCGTCTTTGCGCTGTGCGCGCTGGGTGTGGGCGGGGTGCTGTCCGCATGGCTGTCGCGCTCGATCACCCGCCCGCTGCGCGAGGCCGGCGAGGTGGCCGATGCCATCGCCCGCTTCGACCTCACCCGCCCGATCACCGTGCGCGGCCAGGACGAGACCAGCCGCCTCATGCAATCGCTGCAGACCATGCAGGCCGCATTGCTCAAGCTGATCGGTGAAGTGCGCGGCTCGACGGAAAGCATCAGCACCGCCAGCACCGAGATTGCCGTGGGCAACCAGGACTTGTCTTCCCGCACCGAACAGACCGCGGCCAACCTGCAGCAGGCGGCCGCTTCCATGACGCAGCTGACCGGCACGGTGCGCCAGACCGCTGCCGCGGCGAGCACCGCCAACCAGCTGGCCAGCTCGGCCACGGAAGTGGCACAGCGCGGTGGGCGCGTCGTCTCCGAGGTGGTGGCAACGATGGAGGAGATCAGCCACAGCTCGAAGAAGATCAACGACATCATCGGCGTGATCGACGGCATCGCCTTCCAGACCAACATCCTCGCGCTGAATGCCGCGGTGGAAGCCGCGCGGGCCGGCGAGCAGGGCCGAGGCTTTGCCGTGGTGGCCAGCGAAGTGCGTTCGCTCGCGCAGCGTTCGGCTGGTGCCGCCAAGGAGATCAAGGCCCTGATCGGGGCCAGCGTGGAGCGCGTGGAATCGGGCACGCAGCTCGTGCAGAACGCGGGCGCCACGATGACCGAGATCGTGACCAGCGTGCAGCGCGTGACCGACATCATTGCCGAGATCAGCGCCGCGTCGCACGAACAAAGCGATGGCATCGGCCAGATCAACGTGGCGGTGACCCAGCTCGACGACATGACGCAGCAGAATGCGGCGCTTGTGGAAGAGTCGGCCGCCGCCGCGGAGAGCCTGCGGGGTCAGTCCGGCCGCCTGCAGGAGGCCATCGCCGTGTTCCGGCTGCACGACGGGGCGAAAGCACCTGCACCCGCGGCATGGGTGCCGGCGCCCGCCGTGAAACCCCGCGGGGTCTCGCCGGCCGCGGCGGTGAAGCCCGCCTTGAAATCACCGCTGAAGGCCGGGGTGAAAGCCGCTGCGAAACCTGCGGTCAAGGTGGCTGCAGCGCCTGTGGGCAAACCGGTGCCCTCGCCGTCACCCGCGGCATCCGGCAGCACGGACGACTGGGAAAGCTTCTGAGCCCAGGGCAGGCTTGGCGCCGCTCAGGCCCAGGAGGCCAGCGCCCCGGCCACGCGGTCGGGGCATTCTTCCGGAATGAAATGCCCTGCCGGCACGCCTTCGCCGGTGACATGGCCCGCACACTGCGCGGTCCACAGCGCCATCGGGTCGAACAGCCGGTGCACTACCCCGCGCGCACCCCACTGCAGATGCAGGTCGCAAACGATCTTGTCACCCGCCGCGCGTGATGCGCGGTCGTGTTCGAGGTCGATGCTGGCACTGGCCCGGTAGTCCTCGCACATGGCGTGGATGGCCTCGGGGGTGAAACACCGCTCGTACTCGGCCAGGGCCTCGGGCTCGATGCCCGTGAGTCCCTGTCCGCCCCAGCCGCCGAGCTTGTGGTGCAGGTAGGCGATGGGGTCGCCGCCGATCATGCGCTCGGGCAGCGGCGCCGGCTGGATCAGGTGGAACCAGTGGTAGTAGGCCCGCGCGAACGCCATGTCGGTAGCCGCGTACATGTCGAGCGTGGGTGCGATGTCTACCAGGCACAGCCGCTCGACGGCGGCAGGGTGGTCGAGCGCGAGCCGGTGCGCCACGCGGCCGCCGCGGTCGTGTCCGCACAGCGCGAACCGCGGGTGGCCGAGCGACTGCATCAGCGCCACCATGTCGCGCGCCATCGCCCGCTTGCTGTACATCGCGTGATCGCCGCCACCCGTGGGCTTCGACGAGTCGCCGTATCCCCGCAGGTCGGGCATCACAAGGAAGAAGCGGTCTGCGAGTTGCCGGGCCACCCGGTGCCAGATGGCGTGGGTCTGCGGAAACCCGTGCAGGAGCAACAGCGGCGGGCCGCCGGCGAGGCCGCCGGTGCGCGCGAAGATGTGTTGCCCGTTGACCGCGTGCGTGCGCGCGTCGAAACCGTCGAACCAATTGCCCATGGTGGTGTCAGGCGGCGGCCACGACGGCCCGTCGCAGGCGGTCGGACAGGATGCGGGGCAGGGTCATGCTTGTCTCCGTTTCGAAGGGTCCGGCGGTGCGAAAGGCGCAGGAATGCCCGCCGCCGCCGGCGGCTTTGACGTCGCCGAGGGCGAGGGACGGTGAGGGGGCGCTCAAGGGGGCTCGGGTCGCGGGGGCGGCGTCTCGATGATGGCGCCCGCGCGATCAGGCCTTCTTCGGCGGTGCGTCGACGGCGGCGCCGGGGTCCTCCTCGCCCGCTGCGGATTCGTTCTCCAGGTCGATGCCGCTCGGCTCGCCGCCGGTGGCCGAGTGGGTCTTGCCCGGGTCGCTCTGGCCGGGCCGGAGGGTCCAGTCAGTCTTGTCCTTGTCGGTGGTGATCTGGCGGTCCGCGTGCATCGCCGCGCTGGGCGAGATGGGGTCGCTGGCCGGGAAGGTCTCGTCGAGCGACTCGTCGAGCAATTCCTGGTAGGTGGGCACCTTCTCGGCGGGCTTTTTCCCCTTGCCATCGAGTCGGCGGGCTTCCTTCTGCTGGGCGTGGGTGTCATGCATGGCGGTTCTCCTGCTGTGCCACCTCCGTTGTACAGCAATGGGCATTCCCGGGCTCGCGGGTGGGCCGGCGCGCGGTGCGCCAGGGGGCCGCCGCTGGCGTCGGCGCCGCGGGGGCCGGTTGCGGCTTGAACACGGGCCGCACCACCTGCGCCGGCGGGCGCTTCACCGGGGCTGGCGCGGGCGGTTGTGCCGCCGCAGGGCGGGCACCCGTGCTGCCGGTGCGGAACACCGACACCGCGGTGAGCAGGTCCTGCGCCTGGCGCCGGAGGCTCTCGGCGGCGGCCGCGGATTCTTCCACCAGCGCGGCGTTCTGCTGCGTGGCCTGGTCCATCTGGGTCACGGCTTCACCCACCTGGGCCACGCCGCTGCTCTGTTCGGCGCTGGCGGCGCTGATCTCGCCCATGATGTCGGTGACCCGGCGGATCGCCGATACCACTTCCTGCATCGTGACACCGGCCCGGTCCACGAGGGTCGTGCCCTGGTCCACGCGTTCGACGCTGTCGCTGATGAGGGTCTTGATCTCCTTGGCGGCTTCCGCGCTGCGTTGCGCGAGTGAACGCACCTCGCTGGCCACCACCGCGAAACCGCGGCCCTGTTCGCCTGCGCGTGCGGCTTCCACCGCGGCGTTCAGCGCGAGGATGTTCGTCTGGAACGCGATGCCGTCGATGACGCTGATGATGTCGNCCGCGGCCCTGTTCGCCTGCGCGTGCGGCTTCCACCGCGGCGTTCAGCGCGAGGATGTTCGTCTGGAACGCGATGCCGTCGATGACGCTGATGATGTCGACGATCTTCTTCGAGCTGGCGTTGATGCCTTTCATCGTGTCCACCACGCGGCTCACCACTTCACCGCCTTGAACGGCCACCGTGGAGGCGCCCATCGCGAGCTGGTTGGCCTGGCGGGCGTTGTCGGCGTTCTGCTTGACGGTGCTCGACAGCTCTTCCATCGACGCNTTGAACGGCCACCGTGGAGGCGCCCATCGCGAGCTGGTTGGCCTGGCGGGCGTTGTCGGCGTTCTGCTTGACGGTGCTCGACAGCTCTTCCATCGACGCCGCCGTTTCCTCCAGCGCGCTCGCCTGTTGTTCGGTGCGGGCGCTCAGGTCGTTGTTGCCGGACGAGATCTCGGCGCTGGCCGTGGCCACGCCTTCGGCGTTCTGGCGAACCCCGTCCACGATGGTGCGCAGGCGATCCTGCATGCGCGCGAGCGATTCGCGCAGCCGGCCCATCTCGTCGCGGGTGCCGGCCACGATGGGCTGGCTCAGGTCGCCGTCGGCGATGCGGTCGGCATCGCGGATCGCGCCGAGCACGGCACCGGAGAGGCTGCGTGCGCTCAGCAGCGCGATGGCCACGCCCATCACGACCATCAGTCCGAGGGTGCCGCACAGCATCATGAGGGACTGGCGGTAGATGTCGTGCACGCGCTGGCCGGCCTTGGCCGTGCCTTCCGCGTTGTAGGCGATCAGGCGGGTGAGGGCGGCATCGGCCGTCACGAACGTCTGGGTGCCCGGGCCTGCGAGCACGGCCTTGGCGCCCGCCATGTCGACTTCGCGCACCATCTTCAGCACGCCCGGCATCAGGGCCTGGAATGCCTTCCAGTTCGTCTCGAACGGCTCGAAGAGTGCGCGTTCCTCGGGGCTCGAGATCAGCGCGGCGTAGGCCTCGCGGCTGGCCTCCACATGTTTGGCGAGGGCGGTGAGTTCCTTGTCGAGGGCCACCACGGCGGCGTCGCTGTCGGTCAGCAGCAGCCGAAGGCGGGCCGCGCGGGCGTTGCCCAGGTCGTGGTTGAGTTCACCCAGCACCTGCATGCCGGCCACCCATTTGCTGACCACGGCGGCGGATTCGTCCTCGACGGCCGAGAGGCGCTGCAGCGACAGCAGGCTCTGCAGGGCGGCGATCAACAGCACGATGCCGAAGCCGATGAGCAATTTGACACGGATGCTCAGGTGATGGAGGCTCATGACATGGATTTCCAGAGAGCGGGGTCCCAGGTCTTCGGCGTGTGGCGGGGGCCGATGACTGGGGTTTTCCCTGGAAAGGGTGTTCCACCTCAACGGTGCAGGCAAATTACCGGCACCGGTGGGGTCTCCCTGCTGTGCTGGCGCAGCGTGCGCAGGCGCGCACCGCTGCGTGGTGCCGTCAATGCAGCGTGGTGTCGCGCCGCAGGCGCAGGTCCGACCCCGCCACCACCAACGACCCATCGGCCGCGAGGTCCACATGACGGCCATCGGGCAGTTTGTATTCGGCCACCCCGGTGGGTTCCCATTGGTCCGGATCCGCACCGAACGCGTCGATGCGCCGTTGATGTTCGTAACCGTGCACCGAGTAGGTCTGGCCATCGCTGCCGCGCGCGGTGAAGGTCTCGAGTCGGCGGATCCGCTTTTCCATGGTGGACTCCTTTGTGGGGTGTGTTCGGGGACAAATGACTCTACGCCCCTCGTTTCGCCCATGGCCCCGATGGGGGCACTCGTCCACGGGGGGGCGCTTGGCGCAACGGAGGCAAGAGCCAGTACGATGGACGCCCACGCCTTTTCCATCGGAGCCTGCGATGCCCGGACTGCTTCCCCACATCGACCCCCAGGGTCTGCTCGAGTTCTCGGTGGTCTACACCGACCGTGCGCTCAACCACATGTCGCAGTCCTTCCAGCACGTGATGAAGGACATCTCCGCCACCCTGAAGACCGTCTACGGCGCCCGCTCGGCCATCGTCGTGCCGGGCAGCGGGTCGTTCGGCATGGAAGCGGTGGCGCGGCAGTTCGCCACCGGCCGCAAGGTGATGGTGATCCGCAACGGCTGGTTCAGCTACCGCTGGACGCAGATCTTCGAGATGGGGAACATCCCGTCGTTCGTCACGGTGTTGAAGGCGAGCCGCACGTCGCCCGACCGGCTCGCGCCGTTCGCGCCGCCGCCCATCGACGAGGTGGTGGCTGCCATCCGCGACGGCCGGCCGGAGGTGGTGTTCGCGCCCCACGTCGAAACCGCGTCCGGCATGATGCTGCCCGACGACTACCTGCGGGCCGTGGCCGATGCCGTGCATGCGGTGGGCGGGCTGTTCGTGCTCGATTGCATCGCGTCCGGGGCCATGTGGGTCGACCTGCGCGCCACCGGGGTCGACGTGCTCATCAGCGCACCGCAGAAGGGCTGGAGCTCCTCGCCGTGTGGTGCCCTCGTGGTGCTGAGCGACGAAGCCCGTGCGCGCATCGACAGCACCACCAGCACCAGCTTCGCGTGCGACCTGCGCAAGTGGCTGCAGATCATGGAAAGCTACGAGAACGGCAGCCATTCGTACCACACCACCATGCCCACCGATGCGCTGGTGCGCCTGCGCGACACGATGAAGGAAACCCAGGCCGACGGGTTCGACGTGTTGCGTGCCGCGCAGCACCGCCTGGGCCGCGAGGTGCGTGCGCTGCTGGCGCGCAAGGGATTCAAGTCGGTGGCAGCGCCGGGCTTCGAGGCGCCGGGGGTGGTGGTCAGCTACACCGAGGACCCCGAGATCCAGTCGGCCCGCAAGTTCATCGGCCAGGGCCTGCAGACGGCCGCGGGCGTGCCGCTCCAATGTGACGAGGGCACCGACTTCCGCACGTTCCGCATCGGCCTCTTCGGGCTCGAGAAGTTGCGCCACGTGGACCGCACCGTGCAGACGCTCGACCAGGCGCTGAACCAGATCGTCTGACACCCCGTTGTGGCATCATCGCCCGCGTGAAAGCACTGAAAAGCGACCTTGCCAAAGCCCTCCTGGCCGACCCTCGCGCCAAGGAGAAGCTGCGCACGTTCCTGACCACCCGCGCGTCGGCCGGGAGCGTGCCCGCGGCCGACGTGCACATCGAGGTGCAGGACCAGGGCAGGAAGGTCCGGGTCACCCCCACCGTCGTCCCCAAGGCCACCTGAGGTCCGCCGCCCGATGAACCTCGCCCGATGAACGTCGCACTCCCGGCCCTCGTCGTCTTCGTCCTGCTGCTTCCCGGTTTCATCGCACGGTCCCGCATCAAGCGGGCCGAGCGCCTGTCGCTCGACTACTCGCCGTTCGGCCAGGTGGTCACCGAGGCCGTCGTGTGGGCCGCGGGCCTGCACCTCGTGTGGGTGGCGGCCACCAACGCGTTCACCATCTGGCAGTTCCGGCCCGACATCGCCCTCACGCTGCTGTCGGCCGACACCAGCGTGCAGACGCAGGCGCTGCACGCCGTGGCCGCGCAGGCCCCGTGGGTCACGCTGTACCTCGTCACGCTGCTGGCCGCCGCCTACCTCGTGCCGTCGGCCTTGCGCCGCTTCATCAGCTGGCGCCGGCTCGACCGGCTCGGGTCACCGTGGGGCGCGTGGCTGCGCTTCTCGGGCGCGCCGTGGTACTACCTGCTGAGCGGCGCCGATTTCCCGCGCGGCCGCAGCCCGGACCTGATCGCCATCAGTGCCATCGTCAGCGTGGCCGGCAAGCCGTACCTCTACAGCGGCATCCTCGACGACTACTACCTCGACCAGGACGGCCGGCTCGACCGCCTCATCCTCGAGCAGGTGATGCGCCGCCCGCTCGACCGCGACAAACCGGGCACGGAAACCCCGGACGACGGCAGCCGTTTCTACCCGATCGACGGCGACTACTTCGTGCTGCGCTACAGCGAGGCCATCACGCTCAACGTCGAGTACATCCTGCTGGCGCGGGCGGACGACGTCAGAGGCTCCCAGCCTCTCAGCTGACCGGTGGCGCCACGGAGGCGCCGTCGATGCCGTGGCGCTTCAATGCCCCGGCCACGAAGCCCGATGCCTTCCGGGTTTCGACAAACGCGGCGAGGTACGCCGCCGCGTCCGCACCGCGGCCTTTGGGGCACCCCATGGCCTGGCCGATCGTCATGAAGCGGCCCGGCAGCAGCCGCAGGCCCGGCACGCGCCTGGCGTCGGCCTCGAGCTGCTGGCGCACGCCGGCCGCCACGGCGTGACCACCGGCGAGGAAGGTGTCCACCACCGCGGGTGACGTGGGGGCCCGAACGATGGCCGCGTGTTGCAGCTCACGCGTCAGGTACAGGTCATAGGCGCTGCCGAGGCCCACCACCACGTCGTGCCCCGGCGCGTCCACCTCGGTGTTGTGGCGCAACGGCGAGTCGTGGTGCACGAGGTAGGCGCCTTCGATCAGCACGTACGGTGCGGAAAACGCGATGCCGGCACCGCGCACCGGGTCCACGGCGAAAAAACCGACGTCGGCGCGCTCGTTCGTCACCGCGTCCACCGACCGGCCGGCGCTGTCGAACACCACCAGTTCCAGGTCGGCGCCGAGCGCCGATGCGAAGGCCTGGGCCAGGTCCACGGACACACCGCACGGCGAACCGTCCGGGGCGGTGCCGGCCAGGATGGGGTTGCCGAGGTTGATCGATGCCCGCAGGGGTCCGGTGGGGCAGAAGGCCGCCTTGAGTGCGGGTGTCATGGGGTCAACAGGCCGCGCAGGCGGCCCAGGTTGTCGAGGGTGTGGCCGAGGTGCACGCGCAAGGTCTCGGCCGCGTCCTGCAGCCGGTGCTGCTCGATCAGGTCGAGCACGTGCAGGTGCTCGGCGCAGTGCTGTTCGTAGCGCTGGCGGTCCTTCATCGAGCGGTACGACAGCAGCCGGCGCACGCGGTTCACGCGCCGCAGGGTTTCGATGAAAAACGGGTTGCCCGACCCTTCCACGATGGCCTCGTGGAACCGCACGCCGCGTGTGTGCAGCTGGTCGGCGGTGTCGGTGTCGATGCCGCCAGCGAGCAGGTGGTGTTCGGCCGCGCGGCAGCGCGCCAGCAGGTCGGGGTCGAGCCGGTAGCCGGGTTCGAGCAGCGCCGCCGGTTCGAGCGCGAGGCGCAGCCGGTACGACTGCAGCAGGCTGTCGGGCGTGGTGAGCATGGGCGAGAAGCTCCAGCCGTAGCCGGCCTTCTTCTGGACCCAACCCTCCTGGGCCATGCGGCCCAGCACGGCGGTGACCTGCGCGGGCGTGAGCCCGTAGCGGTTCTTCAGCCACACCTCGGAGAAGGTGTCGGGCACCTCGCCGCGCAGGCGGTCGTCGGCGAGCTGGAAGTAGCTGCGGGTGACGACGTCGGGGCCGTCGCGCTCGAGTTCGCCGCGCACCGCTTCGGCGGCCGGCGCGATGGGCTGGGCCACGAAGTAGCCGCGGTTGGGTTCGCGGGTCAGCAGGCCCTTGGCCTGCAGCAGGCGCAGCGCCTCGTTGACCGGGGAGCGCGACACTCCGAGGCGGTCGGCCAGCGTCTGGGCGGCCAGGTGGCTGCCCACGGCGAGGCGGTCCTGGGCGAGCAGGTCGAGCACCTGGGTGGCAAGTGGGGCGGATGATTTCATCGCGGGGTCAACATCTCGTGCAGGATCATCGGGATGACGCCGCCGTGTTGAAGCAGTCGCACATCCAGCCGGGTCTCGACGGCTGCGATGGCCTCGAGGGCCACAGTGTCGCCGTTCTGGCGCAAGATCTTCACCGGCACCCGGGCGCGTGGTGACAACGTGTTCATCGGGGCATCGATCTCGATGCGGTCGCCCGGCTCGATGACGAGCCGTTCGGGCAGGCGCAGCGGCAGGATGCCCATGCCCACCAGGTTCGAGCGGTGGATGCGCTCGAAGCTCATGGCCAGCACCGCGCGGATGCCCAGCAGGCGCTGGCCCTTGGCCGCCCAGTCGCGCGACGAGCCGGTGCCGTACCGTTCGCCCGCCACCAGCACCACCGGCTGGCCCTCGTCCCGGTAGCGGGCCGCCACTTCGTCGATGGGCGCCACGGTGCCGCTCGGCACGTGCAGCGTGTGGGCGGTGGGGGCATGGGGTGCCAGCGCGTTGTGCAGCGTGCGGTTGTGGAAGGCGGCTCGCAGCATCACCTCCCAGTTGCCCCGCCGCGACGCGAAGACGTTGAGGTCGTTCCGGTCGTCACCACGGGCCACGAGGAAGTCGGCCACGCGGCTGTCGGGCGGGATGGCACTGGCCGGGGAGATGTGGTCGGTGGTGACGTCGTCGCCCAGCACGAGCAGCGGCTGGGCCACGTAGTGCCCCAGTTGCGAGCGTTCGTCGGCGCACGCGAATGGCGGCCTGCGCAATGCCGTGGAGGCCGGGTCCCACGGGAACTGCGGGCCGCTGGGCGCGTCGATGGCATGCCACAGCGGGTTCAGGCTCGCGAGCGCGAAGGCGCGCACGTAGTCGGTGCGGTCGGCGGCCCGTACCAGGCACGCGTCGATCTCCTCGCGCGTGGGCCACAGGTCGCGCAGCATCACGGGGGTGCCGGCGGCGGACGTGCCCACGGGGTCGGTGCCGAAGTCGCGTTCCGCGTCGCCCGCGAGCGCGAACGCGATCACGAGTGGTGGCGACATCAGGAAACCGAGTTCGAGGTCGGGGTGCACACGGCCGGGGAAATTGCGGTTGCCCGACAGCACGGCCACCGGCTGGATGCAGCCGGCAGCCAGGCCGTCGCGGATCATCGGCGGCAGCGGACCCGAGTTGCCGATGCACGTGGTGCAGCCCTGGCCCACGATGTCGAATCCGACCGCGGCCAGGTCGTCGATCAGGCCGGCGCGTTCCAGGTAGGTGGCCGCGGCTGGGGACCCCGGGGCCAGCGAGGTCTTGACCCAGGCGGGCACCGTGAGGCCCAGCGCGCGGGCGCGGCGGGCCAGCAGGCCGGCAGCCACCAGCAGGCGCGGGTCGCTGGTGTTGGTGCAGCTGGTGATGGCCGCGATGCCCACCGGGTGCCGCGGCATGGCCGGCGCGGCCTTCGGCGTGAAGTTCAGCGCCGCGAGGGCCTCGCGCGCCTGGCGGTAGGACAGCAAGTCCTGCGGGCGGCGCGGGCCGGCGATGTGCATGCCCACCGTGTCGAGGTGGATGTCGATGTGGCGCGTGTAGCGTGGCTCGGCGAGGCCGTCGAACCACAGCCCCACGCGGCGCGCGCACGCCTCGACGAACGCGGCCTGGGCGGCGTCGCGGCCCGTGTCGAGCAGGTACTGCACGGTGTGCCGGTCCACCGGGAAGAAGCCGGTGGTGGCGCCGTATTCCGGCGCCATGTTGGCCACCACCGCCCGGTCGCCGGCCGTGAGGGTGCTCACGCCCGGGCCGTAGAACTCGACGAATTCGCCGGACACCCCGATGGCCCGCAGGCGCTGCGTGACGGTGAGCGCGAGGTCGGTGGCGAGCGTGCCCGGTGGCAGCGAACCCGAGAGCCGCACGCCGATCACGTCGGGGATGCGCAGCGGTGTCGGCAGCCCGAACATCACCATCTGCGCCTCCAGCCCGCCCACGCCCCAGCCGAGCACGCCCAGGCCGTTGACCATGGGGGTGTGGCTGTCGGTGCCGATCATCACGTCGGGCACGGCCCAGGTGGCGCCGTCGCGTTGTTCGGTGGTGAACACCGTGGCCAACTGCTCCAGGTTGATGGTGTGCATGATCCCGGTGCCGGGCGGGTGGATGCGCACGTCGCGCAGCGCGGTGGCGGCCCAGCGCAGGAAGCGATAGCGCTCGGCATTGCGGCGGATCTCGTGCTGCAGGTTCACCGTGGCGGCGTCGGCCCGGGCCGAGACCTCCACCGCAAGCGAGTGGTCCACCGACACGTCCACCGGCAGGCGCGGGTTCAGCTGCTCGGGGTCGGCGCCGGCTTCGGCCAGCGCGTCGCGCATGGCGGCGATGTCGACGAGGGCCGGGGTGCTGGTGGTGTCGTGCATCAGCACGCGGCCGGGCTGGAACGGGATCTCGGCGTCGCTCGTGCCATGGGCCAGCCACCCGGAGAAGGCGGCCACGGCCTGGTCCCGCGTTGCGCCCGTGGTGTGGCGCACGACGTTTTCCAGCAACAACCGCAGCACCACGGGCAATTGCAGGAGGCGCTCGCCAAACAGGGCGGGCAGGTCCACGATGCGGTAGGTGCGGCCCCCGACGACCAGGTCGGACGAATCGAAGCCGGTGGTGTTTTCCATGAAGCGCAGTTTGCACTTTTGGTATAAAAAAAGCAATTCAATGAACCAACGGGATTCCCCCGTAGTTCCCGCGATGAGGCAAATTCACGCCTCCGCCAGAATGACGACTTCGTCACGGTTTTCACTTCGAAAGAAAAACGCCATGCAAACCACCTCTTTCCGTCTCGGCCGCCGTACGTTCGTTTCCGCCGCCGTGCTGTCTGCCGTCCTGGGCAGCCCGGCGTTTGCACAGGCCCCGCTCGACCTGAAGATCCTGGCCCCGGCGGCGCCCGGTGGCGGCTGGGACAGCGCGTCCCGCTCGCTGCAGCAGGTGCTGACGTCCTCCGGCGCCTCGAAGAGCGTGCAGGTGGTCAACGTGCCGGGCGCCGGCGGCACCGTGGGCCTTGCCCAGTTCGTCAACAACGCCAAGGGCGACGGCCACCAGCTGATGACGATGGGCATCACGATGGTGGGCGCGGTGCTCACCAACAAGTCGCAGGTGGGGCTCGATTCGGTCACCCCCATCGCCCGGCTGACGGGCGACCCGCTCGTGGTCGTGGTGCCGGCGAACTCGCCGCACAAGACGCTGAAGGACCTGGCGGCCGCGCTGAAGGCCGACACCTCGAAGGTCGTCTGGGCGGGAGGCTCGGCCGGTGGTGCCGACCACATCCTCGCCGGGCTGGTGACCAAGGCGGCCGGCGGCGACCCGTCGAAGCTCAACTACGTGCCGTTCTCGGGCGGCGGCGAAGCGCTGGCCGAGATGCTGGGCGGCCGCGTGACGGCTGGCGTGTCTGGCTACAACGAGTTCGAAAGCCAGATCAAGGCCGGCAAGCTGCGTGCGCTCGGGGTGTCCACGGGCAAGCGTGTGACCGGGGCCGACGTGCCCACGCTGAAGGAGCAGGGCATGGACGTCGAGCTGGTGAACTGGCGCGGCATCGTCGCGGGCCCGGGCATCACGCCGGCCCAGAAGCAGGCCTTCGGCGCGGCCATCTCGAAGGCGCTGAAGTCGCCCGAATGGGAAAAGATCCTCAAGGCCCGGGGCTGGGACGACGCCTACCTGGGCGCCGATGAGTTCGCCACGTTCCTCAAGAGCGAGCAGGCGCGTGTGAAGGACGTGCTGACCACCATCGGGCTCGTCAAGTGAGTGCCGAAGCCTCCAACGGCCCGGGCTGGCGCGCGCTGGCCGGGGTCGGCGCGTTCCTGCTCGCGCTGGCGGTGACGCTGCTGGTCGACGCCACGAACCTGCCGCCGCCACAGGCCGTGGGGGTGGGCCCCACCGCCGCCATGCGGCTCGTGGCGGTGCTGCTGGCCGTGCTGGGCGTGGCTCACCTCGCTGCGGCGTGGAAAGCCCGCGCCGTGGCGTTCACGCCGGGCGAAAAGGGCAACAAGGCCGCACTGGCGTGGGTGATGGGCGGGTTGGTGGGCCTGATCGTGTGGCTGCAGGTGGGCGGCGGGTTCGTCCTCGGCGCCACGTGGTTGTTCGTGGCCACGGCTGCGGCCTTCGGCCAGCCCATCCGGCTCAAGTCGCCGCTGATCGGTTTCGTGCTCGCGCTGGCCGTCTACGCGTTCTTCACGCTGGGCCTGTCGCTGTCGCTGCCGGCCGGCCCGCTCGAACGTGCGCTGTTTGGCGCGGCCACCTGATCCGGGGAGCACTCGATGGAACTCTTCACGCTCCTCGCCCAGGGTGTCGGCGTCGCGATCCAGCCGGGCAACCTGCTGTTCGCCGGCATCGGCGTCCTGCTCGGCACGCTCGTCGGCATCCTGCCGGGCATCAGCCCGTCGCTCACGGTGGCGTTGCTGCTGCCGCTGACCTTCAAGCTCGACCCCACCGGGTCCATCATCATGTTCGCCGGCATCTACTTCGGCGGCATGTACGGCAGCTCCACCACGGCCATCCTGCTCAACACGCCGGGTGAGGCCGCGTCCATCGCCACCGCCATCGAGGGCCACAAGATGGCCCGCGCCGGGCGGGGCGGGCCGGCACTCGCCACCGCCGCCATCGGGTCGTTCGTGGCCGGCACGCTGGCCACCCTCGGGCTCGCGGCGCTGGCGCCGTGGCTCGTGGACCTGGCTGTGCAGTTCGGCCCGTGGGACTACTTCGCGCTGATGGTGCTCGCGTTCGTCACCGTGTCGGCCACGTTCGGCACGTCGGTGCTGCGGGGCGTGACCAGCCTGGTTCTGGGCCTCGTGCTCGGGCTCGTGGGCATCGACAAGCTCACAGGGCAGTCCCGGCTCGCGTTCGGCGTGCCGTCGCTCCTCGACGGGGTGTCGGTCACCACGCTCGCCGTGGGCCTGTTCGCGATGGGCGAGACGCTGCACACCGCGTCGCGCTTCCATGGTGTGCGGGAAACCATCGAGGCCGTGCGCGGTTCACTGTGGATGACCCGCGATGACTGGAAGCGGTCGTGGAAGCCGTGGCTGCGGGGCTTCAGCCTCGGGTTCCCGATCGGGGCACTGCCGGCCGGTGGCGCCGAGGTGCCCACGCTGCTGTCATACACGCTGGAACGCAAGCTCGCGAAAAAACCCGACCAGTTCGGCCAGGGTGCCATCGAAGGGGTGGCCGGCCCGGAAGCCGCGAACAACGCGGCGGCCACCGGCACGCTCGTGCCGCTGCTGGCGCTGGGGTTGCCCACGTCGGCCACCGCGGCCATGCTGCTGGCCGGCTTCCAGCAGTACGGGCTCGTGCCCGGCCCGCTGCTGTTCGTCACCAACGCCGACCTGGTGTGGGGCCTCATCGCCAGCTTCTTCATCGGCAACCTGATGCTGCTGGTGCTGAACCTGCCCCTCGTGGGCCTGTGGGTGCAATTGCTGAAGGTGCCGCAGCCGTGGCTGTATGCGGGCATCCTGCTGTTCGCCGCGATGGGCACGCTGGCGGCCAACCCGTCGCCGGTGGAGCTGATGATGCTCGTGGTGTTCGGTGTCGTGGGTTACCTGATGCGGTGCTGGGACTACCCGGTGGCGCCGATGATCGTGGGGCTGATCCTCGGGCCCATGGCCGAGAACCAGTTCCGGCGCGCGCTGCAGATCAGCCTGGGCGACAGCCTCGTGTTCTTCAGGCACCCCAGTTCGGCCATCCTGCTGGCGCTGGCGGCCATCGCCCTCATTGCCCCGCTGATGTTCAAGCAGTTGAGCAAGTTCAAGGGAGATGACGCCTGACGGGGCTCTTGTTCGTGCTGCGCCACACTCCGCTATCGTCCAGGCGAAGGGGCGCTGCCGTCCGGGATCCACATCCGTCACCCCGGTCCTCCGGGCTCGCTATTCGCTGCGAGCGGTCCCAGTCGGCTTCGCCGCCTGAGACTGCTGCGGTGCTCGCGTCTCGGGGGCGGACGAACGACGAGGCCCTCGGTGCGCAGTGCCAGGCTGTATCGATGACCAAGCCGGAGACCCGTCCAGGGTGACGCGAGTGGCACGGGTGGTGCGGAGCCTGGGAAGGCAAACCCCGGACGTCAGGGCTTGGAGAGACGTCCTGGCATCATCGAGTCCTCGGCGTCCACCGAGCGAGTCCCGCTCAGCCGAAGCGCCTGGGCAAAGGTCTGGGAAGCTGGTGTTGAGGTGTTTTCTTGGTTCCTTCTTTTTCACCAGAAAGAGAAGGGACTCGGCTGCCGGGCCGAGACCCGGCGCGGCCTCGCCCGAGAGAAAACTCAACTCGCAGCGACCAGTGGGCCCCGGCGTTCGCCCATTGCTGTCCGGGGAAAATCTCGGTCATCCCGGCGAACGCCGGGATCTCCAGCGGTGCACGGGAACGCTGCTGTTGAGCGAGAAGGTGGAGATCCCGGCCTGCGCCGGGACGACAGGGCTGTGCGGGGAAACGCATTGGCGTTTGCGCAGAGCCGGTCTCTCAGGATCAGGCCCTCTGCCTGATTCGGCTTACTCGGGACGACAGGGCTGTGCGGGGAAACGCATTGGCGTTTGCGCAGAGCCGGTCTCTCAGGATCAGGCCCTCTGCCTGATTCGGCTTACTTTGCGCATGTTGCGCGGTCCTGTTGCTGATTCAGTTGGCGCTCCGGGATTTATCCCGAATCACCAACCCCCGCAACAACTTACCGCTCAGCGCTCAAACTTTCCCCGGACAGCAGTGGGCGTTCGCCGGGGTGACTGTGGGGCGGGTTGGCGCCCTACAACGCCAACTGCTCCACGGTGTCCAACTGCATCTCGAAGCTGAAGAATCGGTCACGGCCCCGGGCCTTCGCGGCATACAGCGCCTCGTCGGCCCGGGTCACCATGCCCTCCGTCGTGGTGTCGCCGTCGGGGATGCAGGTGGTGATGCCACCGGTCAGGGTCACGAGCGGCCCCACGGACGACGCCGGGTGGGGCAAGGCGGAGCCGGCGAGGATGCGTCGAAGCGCCCGCGCAAAGATCATCGCGCCCGACTTCGGCGTGTTCGGCAGGATCAGCGCGAATTCCTCGCCACCGTAGCGCGCGGCGTGATCGCGCGGCCGGTGGCAGGCCTGGCGCAGCATGGCGCCTATGTGGCGCAGGCACTGGTCACCTTCCACGTGGCCCAGCGTGTCGTTGTAGCGCTTGAAGTGGTCCAGGTCGCACAGCACCAGCGTGAGCGGCTGCTGTTCGCGGCGCGCCGAGGCGATCTCTGCGTGCAGCAGGCGGTCGAATCCGCGGCGGTTCACGAGGCCGGTCAGGTCGTCGTGTTCGGTCATGTGCTGCAGCCGCTCGTTGGCCGCGCGCAACTCCGAGGAGACCGCGATGATGCGGGTCTGCATCGCCTTCAGTCGGGTCATGGCACGCAGCTTGGCCGCCAGCACCACGGCCGACACGGGCTTGACGAGGTAGTCGTCTCCGCCCGCCTCGATGCCGCGCGACAGGTCCTCCTCCTGGTCGCGGGCCGACAGGAAGATGATGGGTGTCCAGTGCCCCGCCTCGCACTCTCGCATCTTGCGGGCGAGCCAGTAGCCATCGTGCCCCGGCATCACCACGTCGAGCAGCACGAGGTCGGGCTTGTGGCGCTGGAATTGATCGAGTGCCCAGGTGGCGTCCCCGGCCTCGAACACACGGTGGCCCATCGCATCCAACTGGGCGGCCATGGCGACGCGCACGCCGGGCTGGTCGTCGACGACCAGGATGGACAGGGGGGCGTGGAGGGATGACACAGTCAAGCGGGCGAGTGCAGTTCGCCCTGTTTTCGGCGGTTCCCGGATGGGCTTGAGTGGGCCGTTCGTGAAATTGGCTAACGTCGCGATAGCAGCAAGCCCACGCCGGCCCCTGCCAGCAGCGTGCCGCTCGTGCGGTTGAAGAGGCGCTTGCCCCGGGGCGTGGCGAACCAGCGCCGCAGGTGCAGCCCCATCCACGCATAGGCGGCGATGGCCACCAGCTCCAGCGCCAGGAACAGCGCACCGAGCACCGCGAACTGCGGGGTGACGTCGCGGCCGGCGTCGACGAACTGCGGCAGGAACGCGGTGAAGATCAGGATGGCCTTCGGGTTGCCGGCCGCCACGAGGAACTCCTGGCGGGCCAGGGCGGCCAGCCGCGCGGGTGGGGTGGTGGCCTCGGCCGACGGGGTGGTGGGCGCTCGCCACAGCTGCCACGCGAGCCAGAAGAGGTACAGCGCACCGGCCACCTTGATGACGGTGAACAACCGTTCGGACGTTTGCAGCACCGCTGCGAGCCCCGCCGAGGCCAGCGCGATCATCAGCAGGAACGCGAGCAGCCGCCCGCCACCGGCGGCACAGGCCCGGCCGAAGCCGTAGCGCGTGGCATTGCCCAGCGACAGCAGGTTGTTGGGGCCGGGTGCCATGTTCAGCGCAAAGCACGCCGGCACGAAAAACAAGAGGGTGGTTCCGTCCATGGCGCCATTGTGGCGCGGCCGCATGCCCCGCCGCACAATCAGGCCATGCTGGCCTTCCACACCGATCAGTTCACGCTCCCGCTGCCGCCGGGGCACCGGTTCCCGCAGGAGAAGTACCGGCGGCTGCGCCAGCGGGTGCCGGTGGAGGTGCCGGAGATCGAGCTGCGCGTGGCGCCGGCAGCCACCGACGGCGAACTGGCGCTCGCCCACACGCCCGGCTACGTCACCGACGTGGCCGAGGGCCTGCTCGACGCCGCCCGCCAGCGCGAGATCGGGTTCCCATGGTCGCCCGAGATGGTGGAGCGCTCGCGCCGCTCGGTGGGCGCCACCATTGCCGCCGCACGCACTGCGCTGGCCCAGGGCGTGGCCGCCAACCTGGCGGGGGGGACCCACCATGCGGGCGCGGCGCAAGGCGGGGGCTTCTGCGTGTTCAACGACATCGCGGTGGCCGCCCGGCTGATGCAGGCCGAATGGGGCCGCCACCACCGCAGCCTGCTGCGGGTGGCCGTGATCGACCTCGACGTGCACCAGGGCAATGGCACGGCCGCCATCTTCCGTGACGACCCCACGGTGTTCACGCTGTCGTTGCACGGCGAGAAGAACTTCCCGTTCCGCAAGGAGGCGAGCGACCTGGACGTGGCGTTGCCCGACGGGTGTGCCGACGCCGAATACCTCGACGCCCTGGACGGCGCACTGGACCGCTTGTGGGCCCACCACGCCGACGCACTGCCGGGGCTCGTGTTCTACCTGGCGGGTGCCGATGCCCACGAGGGCGACCGCCTGGGCCGCCTGAAGCTGACGGCGGCCGGCATGGCCGAGCGCGACCGGCGGGTGTTCGCCGCGGCACGCGAGCGCCGCATTCCCGCGGTGCTGACGATGGGCGGCGGTTACGGCCGGGTCATCGACGACACCGTGAACGTGCAGATCGGCACGTTGCGCGAGGCCGTGGGCAGCTTTCGCCGCTGGTGATCAGATCGGCTCGGTGCGCGCCAGCAGCCACGCCAGGGCGTCGCCCGCCACCAGCGGCGACAGCCGCTCCCGCACCACCGCGTGGTAGCGGTTGAGCCACGCCACTTCGTCGGCACGCATCAGCGATGGGTCGATGGAGCGGGTGTCGATGGGGCACAGCGTGAGCGTCTCGAATTCGAGGAACTCGCCGAACTCGTTGGTGACGTCGGGGTTCGCGCACGGCACGTTGAGTACCAGGTTCTCGATGCGGATGCCCCACTGGCCCGGCCGGTACAGGCCCGGTTCGATGCTGGTGATCATGCCGGGCACCATGGCCATGTGGGCCTCGGGGATGGCTTTCGAGATGCTTTGCGGGCCTTCGTGCACGTTGAGGAAGTAGCCCACGCCGTGACCCGTGCCGTGGCCGTAGTCGAGGCCGTGTTCCCACAGGGGCGCGCGGGCGATGGCGTCGAGCATGGGCGACAGCGTGCCGCGCGGGAAGCGCGTGCGGCTCAAGGCCAGCGTGCCCTTGAGCACCAGCGTGTAGTCGCGGCGCTGGGCCGGTGTCAGGTTGCCGATGGGCCAGACGCGGGTGATGTCGGTGGTGCCACCCACGTACTGCCCGCCCGAATCGATCAGCAGCAGGCCGTGGCCGGTGATGGCCGCGTGCGAGGCCTCGGTGGCGCGGTAGTGGGGCATGGCCCCGTTGGCGTTGAAACCCGCGATGGTGGGGAAACTCAGGCCCACGAAACCGGGCCGGCGCGCCCGCGCGGCACTCAGGTGTTCGTCGACGGTGAGTTCCGTGAGGGGTTCGGTGCGGGTGGTGTCGGCCAGGGCGTGCTCGAACCAGGCGTAGAACTCGCACATGGCCGCGCCGTCCTGGGCCATGGCCTCGCGCACGAAGGCGGCTTCGGCGGCCCCCTTGCGGCTCTTGAACAGCGTGCTCGGGTTGATGGCCTCGATCACCGCGGTGGAGTTGCCCACGTGCTCGCGCAGGCCCAGTGTCACGCGGCGCGGGTCGACCAGCAGCGTGGCCCCCGCCTGCAGCGCGGCCAGCGACGGGCCGGCCTCGGCATAGGGCGACAAGCGCACACCATCGGCCTGCAGCACGGCGGCCAGGTCACCGGGCACCTTGCCGTCGGCCACGTACAGCGTGGCCGAGGCCGGGCCGATCAGCAGGTGGGCCAGGAACACCGGGTTGTAGCTGACGTCCGAGCCGCGCAGGTTGAGGATCCACGCGACGTCGTCCACGGTGGAGACGAAATGGTGCGCCGCGCCCTGGGCCGCCATGGCCTCGCGCACCTGGCGCAGCTTGTCGGCGCGCGACATGGGCGCCTGTGGGGCCGTGTGTTCGTAGACGGGCGCGGTGGGCAGGGCAGGGCGGTCGGGCCAGGCGGTGTCGAACACGTCGATGTCGGTGCGCAGCGAGATGCCCGCCTTGTCGACGCCGGCGTGCAGCGCCTGGGCGGCGGCGATGCCGAGCACGTTGCCATCCACGGCGAGCGAGCTGCCGCGGGGAAGTTGCTGCACGATCCAGTCGATGTGGTGCACCGCGGCGCCGGTGGGGATGCGCACGAGGTCGATGCCGGTGCCGGCGAGTTCGGCCTCGGCCTGCACCCAGTAGCGGCTGTCCGCGAACAGCGCGGCGCGGTCGGTGGTGACGACGAGCGTGGCCATGGATCCGGTGAACCCGGACAGCCATTGCCGGCCCTGCCAGCGTTCGGGCAGGTATTCCGACAGGTGCGGGTCGGCGGACGGCACGAGCACCGCCGAGACACCCAGCTGGGCCAGGGTGTCGCGAACACGTTGCAGGCGCAGGCGGATGGGGGAGGTGCGTTGGTCCATGGGGATGTCCGTGCGGTGTGCTGAGCGGGAATTCTAGGCTTCGCCAGTCACCCCGTTGAGCTTGCGGCGAACCATGTCGATGTGGCTGCGCAGGGAGTACAGCTCGTCGGCATAGCTGAGCGGGATGCTGACGTTTTCGACGCGGGCCTCGATGTCGTCGAGTTCCCGCGAGAGTTCTTCCACCGGGCGCTGGCCGGCGGCGTTTTCGAGCGCACGCAGCTGGCCATACCAGCGGAACACCCGCGAGCGGATGCGGAACTGGTACAGCGGAGGCACCACGCGGCCGAGCGGGATCAGGATGGCCACGATGGAGACGAGCACCACCCACATGCGGTCGATCAGGTTGGCGAGCCAGAAGGGCAGGTAGCGCTGCAGGAACGGCGGGCCGGCGCGGTAGAAGCGCTGCGCTTCGGCCGCCAGTTTTCGCTCGGCGCCGCGGGCGGTGGGGAAGTCGCCCTTGTGCTGGAACCAGCCCGCACCGCCGTGCACCGATTGCGCGGCCTGCATGAACAGCTGGATCAGCGCCGGGTGGGTGCCTTCGCGTGCCACCAGCGTGGCCGTGGGGGCGATCAGCCGCACGTCGGCCGGCGGCACGTCGCCTGCCAGGTCCACCACGCCGCGGGGCAGGGTCACGGCGCTCAGGAAGGGGAAGCGGCGCGAGTAGGCGTCGGCCTGGGCCACGTCGAAGAGCTTGATGCCGGGGGTCTGCAGCAGCATCTGCACCATCACCGATTCGGGGGCGGACGCGAACACGATGGCGTCGATCTCACCTTCGAGGAAATCGACCACGGCCGGCGTCTGCGGCTTGCGCAGCAGCGTCAGTGTCGACGGATCGATGCGGTTGGCCTCGAAGAGGCGGGCCATCAGGTTGGGCACGCCGCTGCCGGGCGCGCCGATGTTGATCTTCCAGCCCTGCAGCTGCGACAGGCTGTTGACGAGCGGGGCCTTCACGAGGCGTTGCGCCGAATCCTCGCGGTAGAACAGCCACACGGGTTCGTAGAACAGGCTGCCGAGGGACATCAGGTCTTCCTCGTCCTCCACCGGTTCTCCCGGGCGTTCGGCGTCGGCGCCGCCCTGCACGAACGCAATGTCGACGCCAGAATTCTCGTCGCGCAGCAGTTGCAGGTTCTCGGCGGCCCCCTGGGTGTTGCGCAGTTCCACCGTGATGCCATGGCCCTTCAGGAACGCGGCGTAACGGCGGCCGAACTCGGCATAGGCACCTTGTTCCACGCCGGTGGCGAGCACCACGCGCTTCGGCGGCGTGGGGTCGAGCACCCAGTAGGCAACGCCCAGCAGCACCGCGGCGATCAGCACGAACGGCCCGGCCGTGGCCAGCAAGTCGCGGAACGACAGCAGGGTGTTGCGCAGGGCTTGGGGCATCAGGGTCATGTCCGTCAATGAAAGGTCTGGAGCCCGACGATACACGGCCCACGCCCGGGGGCGTTATGCTTTTCCCTTCACACCCAACCCTGTACCTCGATGCGCCTGCTGCTGGTGGAAGACGACCGGATGATCGGCGAGAGCCTGCGCGGCGCGCTGCGGCTGGAAGGTTATGCGGTGGACTGGGTGCGCGACGTGGCCTCGGCGCGGGCCACGCTGGCCAGTGAACGTTTCGATGCCGTGCTGCTCGACCTGGGCCTGCCGGCCGGCGGCGCGGCGGGTTCGCCGGATGCCGAGGGCGGCCTCGGCGTGTTGCGCGAGCTGCGCTCGCGGGAGGACACCACCCCGGTGATCGTGCTCACCGCCCGCGACGCGCTGGGCGACCGCGTGAAGGGCCTCGATGCCGGTGCGGACGACTACCTCGTCAAACCCTTCGAGCTGGACGAACTCTGCGCCCGGCTGCGCGCGGTGCTGCGCCGCCACGGCGGGCGCGCCCAGCCCGAACTGTCGCACGGCGGGGTCACGCTCGACCCGGCCACGCGGCAGGTCACGCGCGACGGGGTGCCGGTGCTGCTGTCGGCCCGGGAGTTCGCGGTGCTCGAGGCGTTGATGCTGCGTCCGGGCGCGCTGCTGTCGCGCGCGCAGCTGGAAGACCGCCTCTATGGCTGGGGTGAGGAGATCGAGAGCAACGCCGTCTCGGTCTACGTGCACCAGCTGCGCAAGAAGCTCGGGGCCGGTTTCATCCAGAACATGCGCGGCGTGGGTTATTTCGTCGGCCCGGCGCCCAAGGCATGAACTCCATCCGGTTCCGCCTGCTGCTGGCGCTGCTGGCCATCCTCGCCGCCACCGCGGTGGTGCTGGGCGGCTTCACGTACCGCAACGTGCTCGTCGAGAGCGAATCGCTGTTCGACTACCAGCTGCGGCAAATGGCGCTTTCCTTGCGCGACCAGGGCGAGATCGACCCCAGCCAGGCCCAGGCGCTGGCCGACGGGCAGCTCGATTTCGTCGTGCAGATCTGGAGCGTGGACGGCCGCACCATCTATGCCACGCGCGACCACCCGAACCTGCCATCGCGGGCATTGATCGGCCTGGCCGAGGTCAATGTCCAGGGCCAGGTGTGGCGCACGTTCAGCACGGCCACGCGCGACCGGGTCATCCAGGTGGCCCAGCCCGTGCAGATCCGCAAGCGGCTCGCGGCCGACGCCGCGCTGCGCAGCGTGCTGCCGCTGCTGTTCCTCGCGCCGCTGCTGGCCCTGTTCGGCTGGTGGGTGGTGGCGCGTTCGCTCGCGCCGCTGACCCGCGTGGCGGCCGACGTGCGACAACGCGACGAACGCGTGCTGTCGCCCCTGCCCACCGTCGGCCTGCCCGACGAGGTGGCGCCGCTCGTGGTGGCCTTGAACGCGCTGCTCGTGCGGCTCGGCGAATCGTTCGACACCCAGCGTGCGTTCGTGGCCGACGCCGCGCACGAACTGCGGTCGCCGCTCACGGCCCTCACGCTGCAGCTCAAGCTGCTGCAGCGCGCACCCGACGACGCCAGCCGGGACGCCGCCATCACCGCGCTCGGCGAGGGCATCGAACGGTCCACCCGCATGGTGGGGCAGTTGCTGACCCTCGCGCGCAGCGAACCCGGGGCCGCCGCCGCGCCGCTGGAGCCGCTCGACCTCGCCGAGGTGGTGCGGCAGGCGCTGGTCGACACGGTGCCCTACGCCGTCTCGCGCGGCTCCGAACTGGAACTCGTGGCCGACACCCCGGTGATGTTGGCCGGTGACCGCACGGCGCTCGGCGTGCTGGCCCGCAACCTGGCGGACAACGGCCTGCGCTACGGCCCGCCGGGTGCCCACGTGGTGGTGCGGGTGATGGTGCAGGCCGGCACGCCGGTGCTGCAGGTGGACGACAACGGCCCGGGCATCCCGGCCGACGAGCGCGAGCGCGTGTTCGACCGCTTCTACCGCCGGGCGTCCAACGACGAAGGCGGCAGCGGCCTGGGCCTGGCCATCGTGCTGACCATCGCCCGCCGCCACCACGCCACCGTGACGCTGGATGATTCCCCGCTGGGCGGATTGCGCGTGACGGTGCGCTTCAGTGACAGCCCCTGAGGCTTCCAGCTGCTAAGGTGGGGGCCCCCCCACTTCCGGAACGGTCCCGCCATGGGTGTGCAACTGAAAAAAGCGGCGCTCGACATCGGGCTTGTCACCACGAACGGCCCCGCGATGCTCGCGTTCTACCGCGACACGCTCGGCCTGCAGTACCTGCGCGAGATGCCCATGCCCGGCGGTGCCGGCGTGATGCACCAGATGATGTGTGGCGACAGCATGCTCAAGCTCGTGGTGGCCGACAGCACGCCTGACGTGGCACCGAAGGGCGGCATCCAGGGCGCCACCGGCTACCGCTACCTCACCATCACGATCACCAACCTCACGGCGGTGCTGGCCGAGGTCGAGGCCGCCGGGTACAAGGTCATCGCGAAGGAACGTGAACTGCGCCCCGGCGTCACCATCGGCATCGTGGCGGACCCGGACGGCAACTGGGTCGAGTTCCTCTCGGTGGCCTGACCGGGGGGGGGGCGGGCCGGCATCCGCTACGATGCGGGCCTTCGCAACCCCATACCCTACTGCCATGGCCGGAGCCAACCTGCTTGCCCTGATCGACGACATCAGCACCGTCCTCGACGACGTGGCGGTGCTGAGCAAGGTGGCCGCCAAGAAGACGGCCGGTGTGCTGGGCGACGACCTGGCGCTCAACGCCCAGCAGGTGGCCGGTGTCACGGCCGACCGCGAACTGCCCGTCGTGTGGGCGGTGTTCAAGGGCTCGGCGATCAACAAGCTGATCCTCGTGCCCGCGGCGCTGGCCATCAGCGCCTTCATCCCATGGGCCGTGGTGCCGCTGCTGATGGTGGGGGGTGCGTTCCTGTGCTTCGAGGGTTTCGAGAAACTCGCACACAAGTTCCTGCACAGCAAGGCTGAAGACGATGCCCACCACGCGGAACTGGCCCACGCGGTGGCCGATCCGGCCGTCGACCTGGTGGCGTTCGAGAAAGACAAGATCAAGGGCGCGGTGCGCACCGACTTCATCCTGTCCGCCGAGATCGTGGCCATCACGCTCGGCACGGTGTCCACGCAGCCGTTCATGACGCAGCTGTTCGTGCTGGCCGGCATCTCCGTGGCCATGACCATCGGTGTCTATGGTTTCGTGGCCGGCATCGTCAAGCTCGATGACCTGGGGCTGTACCTGACCCGGAAGGCGTCCAGCGTCGCCCAGGCCATCGGCCGCGGCATCCTCGCGACCGCGCCGTACCTGATGAAGGCGCTGTCGGTGGCCGGCACGGCGGCGATGTTCCTCGTGGGCGGGGGCATCCTCGTGCACGGCGTGCCGCCGCTCCACCACGCCATCACCCATGCCGTCGAAGGCAAGGGCGGTGTGGTGGGCCTGCTCGCCGAACCGCTGGCCAATGCCGTGGTGGGCTTGATTGCCGGGGCGCTGGTGCTGGTGGCGGTCACGCTGATCCGCAAGGTGTTGAACAAGGGTGGGGTGGGCGACGCGGCGAAGACTTGAGCCCCGGCACACGCAGGTCGGGCCTCGCTGCCTCCAGGAACACCGTATGCGCGTTGAACCAGTCTCTGACACCCAGCATGAGTCGCTGATAGACCTGCTGCGCGAGCTGCACACCTTCTACAACGAAGGTTCCGTGGCCCCTCGGGAGGTTGTGCGAGAACACCTCCTCGAGAACCTCCTGGCGGTCGGATCGCCCCATCGTTTGGTGGTGGCCTCGAGCAACGACGGCAGTGTGGTTGGCCTGGCTGCCATCACACTGGTTTATTCACTTGTCGACTTCGCCGCGGAGAAGCGCAAGCAGTGCCAGCTGAAAGAGCTGTACGTGAAGGCGTCGGAGAGAAGCCAGGGCGTTGGCAAGGCGCTCATGTCGTGGGTGGCTCGATACGCCTTCGAGAACGGTTGCTGCCGCATCGACTGGCCCGTCAAAGCATCGAACGCCCGAGGAATCTCCTTCTACGAGGCCCTTGGTGCTGAACGAGTTGCCGAAAGGCTCAGCTACAGGCTCTCCGAGCCAAACATGAGTCAGCTTGCCCATGAGGGCACGGGTGCCTGACGCTGGCCCTTTGGTCAATCGGACATATCAGCGGCGCTGTCGGGTGCCACTTACCCCCAACGTTCGGCATCAGAGAAATCGCAATGCACCACTCGTCGCTGCCCAAACACATTCAGCTCCTCCTCGTCATTTTCTTTGCGGCGAACCTCACGCACTTTGTACACAACGCCGAGTACATCGCCTACTACCCCGGCATGCCGTCGTGGCTGACCCGAGAGCAGGTGTACCTGGCCTGGGTCGCCGGAGCCAGCGTTGGCCTTTCAGGTTTGCTGGTGTACAGAACAAGGTTGAAGGCCTTGGGCCTGGCGCTGGTCGCGGCATACGGCGCCCTGGGTGTCGACGGGCTGGCGCACTACGCACTGGCGCTATGTTCAGAACACACGTTGGCCACGAATTTGACGATCTGGTTTGAAGTCTTGGCAGGCTTGTCTTTGCTGCTGGCGTCATCAGCGCTGATCGGTCGAACGCTCTCGATGCGGGTCAAAGCAAGCATCTGATGCCTGCCCCAGCCGGGGCACGATCGGCTCTACATTTCTTTGCAATGAGAATCAATCGCGTTATCATCGCCGGCTTTGCCTGGCGATCCTGACGTGATGACCCGACCTGTCTTGAGTTCTCTTTCCTTGCTGCTGGCCGCGGCGTCCGCGGCTGCCCAGACGGCCGAAACGGCGCCGGCATCGGACCTGCCGACCGTGCGGGTCAAGGCGGCGAAGGAGTCCTTGACGTACCACGCCCCCACGGCGCGAAGCGCCACGAAGGTGGAAGCACCGCAGCGCGACATCCCGCAGACCGTGGACGTGGTGCCGGCGCCGGTGCTGCGCGACCAGGCCGTGCTGTCGGTGCAGGACGCCTTGCGCAACGTGCCCGGTGTGGGCCTGTCGCACGGCGACGGCCAGCGCGACCAGGTGACCATCCGCGGTTTCAGCGCCATCGGCGACCAGTTCGTCGATGGCATGCGCGACGACGCGCTGTACTTCCGCGACCTCTCGAACGTGGAACGCATCGAGGTGCTGAAGGGCCCGGCATCGGTGTTGTACGGGCGCGGTTCGTCGGGCGGGCTCGTCAACCGTGTCTCGAAGAAGCCGGGTGTCGACGTGGGTGAACTCACGGTGCAGTTCGGCAGCTGGCAGCAGCGCCGCGCCCAGCTGGACTACGGGCAGGCGAACCCCGACGAGGTGGTGTCGTTCCGCGTGACCGGTGCGATCGAACGCGCCAACAGCTACCGCGACCCGCAGTTCCTCGACCGGACGGCCTTCGCGCCGTCGCTGCTGCTGCGCCTCGCGCCCACCACGCGGTTGCTGGTGCAGGCCGACTACCTCGAAGATGCCCGCATCACCGACTTCGGCATCCCGGCCTACCAGGGACGGCCGGTCAACGTGCGCCCGGGGGCCTACTACGGTGCCGCCAACGCGCGCGACGTGGATGTGTCGCGCTCGCGCGTGACATCGGCCGGCTTCGAGCTGTCCCACGGGTTCAGCGACACGCTGTCGTTGCGCAACGCATTCCGCTTCTACGACTACGTGCTCGACCGCAAGAACACGCTGGTGGGATCCGTCAACGAAGGGGCCGGCACCGCCAGCTTGAACCGGTCGAACGTCACACGTGCCGAACACGGCTTCTTCAACCAGACCGAACTGACGCAGAAGCTGCGCACCGGCAGCGTCGATCACCAACTGCTGTACGGCATCGAGATCGCCCGCCAGCACAAGGACCAGGTGTTCCGCAGCCAGAACAACGTCGCGACGGTGGACCTGTTCAACCCGGTGCTGCCCGTGCTACCGCTGCTCGTCACGGCGGCCCCGGCCACCAACAACGTTGGCGAACTGGACACCACGGGCGTCTACGTGCAGGACCTCGTGACGTTCACCCCGCAATGGAAGGCCCTCGCCGGCGTGCGGTTCGACCGCTTCGAACAGGCCACCGAAGAGCGCCGCGCCGGGCAGGCGAACCTGGCCCGCACCGACAACGCCGTGAGCCCGCGCGTGGGCGTGGTGTGGCAACCGAGCGATGTGCAGTCGTACTACGTGTCGCTGTCGAAGTCGTTCCAGCCGTCCGGTGAGAGCTTCCCGGTGGCGGCCAACAACGCGCAGATCGAGCCCGAGGAAACGACCAACCGCGAGGTCGGTGCGAAGTTCGACCTGTTCGGCGGCCGTGCGTCGCTGAACGTGGCGGTCTTCCGCCTGGAGCGCACGAACATCAAGACCACCGATCCGGCCACCAACACGCTCGTGCCCATGGGCACCCAGCGAACCGATGGCCTGGAAGCCTCCTTCAACGGAGATCTGGGCGGTGGCTGGCAGCTGGTGACCGGGTACGCGTACCTGGATGCCAAGATGACGAAGTCGATCGCCGTGGATGCGGGCCAGCCGGTGCAGGGCAAACACGCCACGTTGACGTCGCGCCAGCAGGCCAACGTGTGGGCCACGCACACACTGTCTTCCGGGTGGGGCGGCGGCGCCGGAGTGGCCTACGTGGGTGACCGGTTCGCGAACGCGGGCAACACCGTCGTGCTGCCCGCGTACACGAAGTTCGATGCGGCCGTCTGGTGGCGGGGCAAGGATGTGGACGTCCAGCTGAACGTGTTCAACCTGACGGACCGCGAGTACATCGTCGCGGGCCACGGCAGCAGCCCGCAACTGAACCTGCCGGGTGCACCCCGGTCCGCCCAGCTGACCGCGCGCCTGCGCTTCTGACAGGGGCGGTTCGATCGCGGGTGTCGCGCCTGACGGTCACTCTTCAGCTTCGTTGCGCCCGGAACGCGATTCGGCTCGCGAAGCGTAGGCCGAGGCTTCCTGCCGGAGGCGCGAAGCCATGTCCAGCGCCTCGGCCACGAACTGCTGCTTCTCGCGAAACCTGTTTGCTTCGCCGACACGGCTCAATCCGGCTTCCAGCCGCGTGACAAGTTCACCTTCAAGACCGGTCTCCTTGATGGCGGGCAGCGTCGGCCTGAGGGGCGGGGGCAGTATCCCGTGGCGAAGGTCGCGACGCTGCTGCTTCAAGTGGGCTTGATACGACTTGAAAACGCGCTCCTGGAATGCTGGAGACATGCGGTCCTTCGACCGCTTGGACGGTGGGGATGCCGTGCTGGCTGTTTCGCCCGATTGACCGGTCTGTGACGAGCGGGGAAGCTGTTCCGGCAATGAACCGTGTCGGTCATCGAGCGGTGCCTCCTCCTCCAACTGCGGCATGCCGTCGCGCAGCATCGCCTCGTACTCCTCTTTGTCGACGTCTCCAATGAGGCTCTTCTCTGGCGAAGTCACACCGGAGCTTGCGGATGAGGCGGACTCGCTCGCGACGTTGGAGGCGCTCCACGCTTGATAAGACTCCGCGTCATAGAAGATTTCATCCTCCTGCGCGTTGGGGAAGACATCGAAGTGGCTGCGGGTGGTGGCCTCTTCGGCGGACGCTGCCAGGCGTTTTCGCTGCAACGCCTGGAGCGAGTTGAGGCCGGTTTCGTTCCAGCCGTTGCTCGCAAATCTTTCGCTGCTTCTCGCCCGTGGTGACTGCGATTCAGCCTCCCGTCTGCTTTCCTCGTAGGCGTGAATGTCGACTCGCGGATCGCCCGTCCCAACTCGGCTGGTCATCTCTTGTGCTCCTTGCCCGCGATCTGCCAAGGGGTCGAGCGGGTGTGCAGGGATTGTGGCGAGGTGGTGTTGGGCCTACCCCGCCACAGGCGAACGCTTTGCCTCAACTGCGAAGTCGCGTGTTTCGCCGCAAGCGTCACTCACAACGAACGCAGGAAGGCCAGCAGTGCGTCGCGGTCGGCCTTGGTCAGCGCCTCGAATCGCTTGCGGCTTGCCGCGCCTTCGCCGTCGTGCCACAGGATGGCCTCGGTGAGCGTGCGGGCGCGGCTGTCGTGCAGGTAGCCCACCGGAACGCTCTTGCTGGCCGCCACCAGCTCGGTGTAGCCGATGCCCCACAGCGCGGGGGTGCGCCACATGCTGCCGGCGGCCTGGCCTTCGGTGAGGCTGTCGGCCAGGCCGGTGCCCATGTCGTGCAGCAGCAGGTCGGTGTACGGCTTGATCGTCTGGTTGCGCGTTTCCGCCATCTCCGAGCCCTCGCCGGTCTGCAGGGTGGCGACGTGGCAGGCGGTGCAGCGCATGGTGTCGAACACCTTCGCGCCGGCCGAGACCTGCGCCGGGTCGACGTCCAGGTACGACAGCGGTGACACACCCTTCGGGAAACCGCTCACCATGCTGCGCTGCGCCGGCACCGCCAGCAGGCGGACGTAGCGCGTGATCAAGGTCAGGTTCTCTTCGGTCAGGCCCTTCTCGACCTTGGCCGTGGTGCATTTGGCCGGACCGGCCAGGCAGTCGCGGTTCGGGTAGACGGGCGACGTCACCGACATGTCGAGCAGCGCCGCGGCAGCGGCCTGGTGCCGCAGGCTGACCTTGGACGCCTTCCAGCCGTAGCGGCCCAGGCGCACGGCACCGGTCTCCGGGTCGTAGGCGTAGTTCGCCTGGCCCTTCACGCCGTCTGCATCGGGCGTGGTGCGCACGCGCGACAGGATCTCGGCATCGGACACCGCTTCGAGCAGCCCCATGCCGATCATCGGTTGGGCACTGCGCAGCGAAAACGCGGCGGGTGTCGGGCCGTCGAACGCGACCGCCGGTTTGCGAAGCTCCACCGGCGTGCCATCCGCGAGCTTGACGGTCGTCACGTCGAAGCTCGCCACCCGCACGCCCATCCCCCAGTCCTGCGCCTTGCCGGTGGCCGGCGACCTGGCGTTCATCTGCACGGCCAGGCCGTACGTCGGATGGGGCACCTGCTTGCCACCGGCGTCGATCGCCGCGGTGCGCACGGCCATCGTGTCCAGCCGCTGGTTGACCACCGCCGGGGCCACGCCGCGGCCGTTGTTGATGTGGCAGCCGAAGCACGAGGACTGGTTGAATCTCGGCCCCTGCAGCCCGATGGCCGCCTCGTTCCGGTCGTTGTTCGCTTCGGTGTGATCGCCCGTCCACAGGTTGGTGTGGATCCAGCGGCGGCCTTCCACGAAGCGCTGCATGTTCTGCATGCCGATGTTGTTGTGCGGCTGCTGGAAGATGTACTGCGCGTTGTCGGCGTAGTCGTACGACACGGAGCCCACGCCACCCGACAGGGTCTCGGCCGGCAAGGGCGCGTTCATCAACCGCGGCTGCACGCCGTACCAGGGCCGCAGGCCCGTGCCCACCACGTAGGTCAGCTCGTTGGTGTAGTAGCGCACGGCACCCGGGTCACCGACGGCATCCATGGCCGCGCGCGACGAGAAGAACGAGCCCGTGAACTCGAGGGGATCGCCCACCTTGAGCGCGCGCGAGTCGATACGCACGCCGTTGGGGACGAGCACGCCGTTGGCGTCGGCCACGAGGCCGGCGTGCGCGGGGTAGTCGTCGAACACCACGCTGCAGCCGTCGTTGGCGCCGATGACGTTGTTGTAGCCGCTGGTGGGCCGGCGCAGCGCGCCTTCCGGCGGTTTCGGCACCACGGGGCACACGGCGTCGTTGACTGAATACGTCGAGTCGTCCAGCAGGTCGCCGGGGCTCATCCAGCCGAAGCCCGTGACACCCGTGGTGTCGAAGCGGCGGACGAACGAGTGGCCACCGCCCCGCTGGGCCTGCTGGTAATACTGGTTGACGATCAGCTTCGGCTTGGTGACACCGGCGACCTTGCTGTTGTCGATGAACTCGACGCCCCAGGTGCGGTTCTTGAAGTAGTTGGCGACGAAGTTCAGGTGCGCACCCGGGCCCTTGTCGACAGGCTTGCCGGCGGCATCCACGGTGTCGTTGACGCCGTAGCCGATCTCGTTCCACTCCTCGCCGCGCTCGCGCGCGTGGCGCGACCGGCCCACCATGCCGAAGCGGGTGACCAGCGTGCCGTCAGGCAGCGAGAACTGCACCATCTCGAGCGGCGCCTGCACGGCAGGTGCGGCCGCCAGCGGCGCGCCGGCGGGTGGGAACTTTTCTGCCGAGGTGGCCAGCAACGGCAGCGAGTTGTCGCTGCCGGGAGACTTGAACTCCACCTCGAACAACGAGTAGCCGTACTGCGTGCCGCGAACGATGCCGCGCAGGCGGATGTGGCGAACGTTGGCGTTGAGGTTGAAGAACTCCTCCGTGCCGCCCTTGGCGCCGGTCACGTAACGCAGCTGGTACCAGGTGGTGCCGTCGTCGGACGCCTCGATCGCATACTCCTTGGCGTACGCGTTCTCCCAGGTGAGCTTCACGTAGCCGAGGGGTGTCTTGGCACCGAAGTCGAACTGGATCCACTCGTCATTCTGATGCGCGCTTTCCCAGCGGGTCGTCGCGATGCCATCGATGGCCTTGGCGGCGTTGCTGCCCTGGTTCGCCGACGAGGACGATGTTGCGGCGAGCGGCTTGACCGCGACGCCGGGGTTGCTCAGGTCGACGCCGGCGGGCAGCTGTTGCTGCGGCGGGAGCGACGGCGTGGCCACCGGCGTGTCGCCGACCGGCAGCGCCGGTGAGGGTGCGGGTGCGGGGACTTCCAGCACCGGCTCGCCAGCGTTGGGCGCCGGGGCGGCGCTGTTGTCCTCGGGTGCCTTGCCGGCGCCGCCGCAGGCGCTCAGGGCGGCGGCGAAGAACAGCGCCGTCAATGCCAACGCGGCGCGTGACCGTGGCTGTTTCACGGTGACGTGGTACTTCATGGTCGAGACCTCTTGTGATCGTTCTTGGTTGGGTGCCGACACGACGCTTGCCGAGATCTCCCGCACATCTCGGCGTCATGCCCGCCTGCAGCACCAAGTGCAGAAATGATGCCAACGCCGCGCGGGCGACCTGAGATCCGCTGCTGCAGGTGACGCAGCGCCATGCAGGGGCCTCGCAGGCGGTGTCCCGCGCTCGGAACCTCTCGTTACAAGGATGACGCGGTCAGTTGGCTTGCCGACAATCCTGGGCTGCAGGACAGCGGATCCGACCAAATTGGAACCGTTACCAAAGAGGGAAAAAAAGCGTGACACCGATGCGTGAGAAGGCTCGGCGTGATCGCTTCGCGGCCTCATCGGACAGCACGCGCAGGAAAGTATCAGAACCCACCGATTCCGTACCGGTCCGTTTCGCCGCTCAGCCTATCGTTGCGTGCTTCCGGTATCGCCCGCAAGGCCGATGCGGCACGTTGAGGAGTTTGGGTGATGGGACACAGCCGGCGCAAGCTGACCCCCGAGTTCGAGCATGACCTGATCCGCGACCCGCGGCTGGGCTACGAGCCGCCGGGCGGCTCGGCGTTCATCCATTGCGTCGAGCATGGCAGCCCGACGCCGTTGGAGCGGTGGCATTGCCACGACGAGTATGAACTGCAGCTGATCGTCGGCGCGCGGGGGCGTGCGTTCGTCGGCGACTACGCCGGGCACTTCGAGCCCGGGCACCTGGTGCTCACCGGCCCGCGGTTGCCCCACAACTGGGTATCGACCGATCTGCCGCCCAGCGGCCTGATCGTGCGCAGCCTGGTGATCCAGTTTCGCGAGGAGCCGCTTCGGGCTGGAATGCAGGTCATCAAGGAGCTGGAAGAGACAAGGCCGCTGCTGGAGCGGGCACGCCACGGCATCGAATTCTTCGGGCTCAGCGACGACGTTCAGGAACGGTTCCATCGCATCAGGCAAAGCCACGGGCTGGCGCGCTTCGCCGAGTTCGCGGCGTTGCTGTGCCGGCTGGCACGGTGCCAGGAGTACCGCCTGCTGTCGTCCGACCCTGCGGCCGGCCTCGTGCCCGCGGGGGTGAGCCCGGGTGCGGGGGCGACGATCAGCAAGATCGTCCAGTACGTGCATGCGCACTACACCGAACCGCTGTCCTTGGCCGAGGTGGCCGCGCGCTGGAACATGAGCGAGAGCAGCTTCTCGCGCTACTTCAGCAAGGCCTCGGGCAGCACGTTCACCGCCTTCGTCAACGGGGTGCGGGTGCAGCATGCGTGCGAACTGTTGATGCACAGCGACGACCAGGTCTCACGCATCTGCTACGCCGTGGGCTTCAACAACGTCGCCAACTTCAACCGGCGCTTCCGCGAGGTGAAGGGCGCCACCCCGAGTGAATTCCGGCGCCAGAGCCTGGCCCGCCTGGGCGCGCTGGCCGTGCCAAGTCCCGCGAGGTCGTAGCGATCCACGCACGACCGTCCATCCAAACGGTTCCCCAAGGAGAAAAGATCGTGGCAAGTGATTTGACAGGCAAGGTGGCCGTGGTCACCGGTGCGGCATCGGGCATTGGCCTGGCCAGCACGGAGGCCATGCTCGCCGCCGGCGCGCGCGTGGTGCTGGTGGACCGTGACGAGGCGGCGATGGCCGCGCTCGTCAGCAAGCACGGCTACGCCGTGGTGCCCTTGCGCATGGACCTGCTCGACCCGAAAGACTGCGCGACCCTGGTGCCGCGGGCGCTCAAGCTGGCGGGCCAGATCGACATCCTGCACGCCAACGCGGGCACCTATGTGGGCGGCGAGCTGGTCGACAACGACACCCAGGCCATCGACCGCATGTTGAACCTGAACGTCAACGTCGTGATGAAGAACGTGCACGACGTGCTGCCGCACATGATCGCGCGCGGCACGGGCGACATCATCGTCACGAGCTCCCTGGCCGCCCACTTCCCCACCCCGTGGGAGCCGGTCTATGCGTCATCCAAATGGGCCGTCAACTGCTTCGTGCAGACCGTGCGCCGCCAGGTCTTCAAGCACGGCATCCGCGTGGGCGCCATCTCGCCCGGCCCGGTCATCAGCGCGCTGCTGGCCGACTGGCCGCCGGAGAAGTTGAAGGAGGCCCGGGAGGCGGGCAGCCTGCTGGAAGCCAGTGAGGTGGCGGAGGTCGTCATCTTCATGCTGACGCGGCCGCGCGGCATGACGATCCGGGATGTGGTGATGATGCCGACGCAGTTTGATTTGTAGCGTCTCTGGCGTTTGCCTTGAGCGGACTGCCCTCGGCGGATCCGCTTGAAGGAAGGGGCAGGCCGCATTCAGCAAGTGAGAAAGAACCCATTGAGCGCAATGAGCAGGCCCATGAACCACGTGAAAACCATTCCCGCGATGCCAGTGAGCAGGATGACAAGCTGAAAGGCCCAAGTCCGGTTGCGCGAGCGAAGGAACGTGTAGCGCATCAGTGCTGCACCCGCGACGAACCCTGCGGCTATCACGACCCAGCCGGCGCCTACGACAATGGCACTTTTTTCACCGAACTCTGGCGGGCACCGCGCAGTGGCGAGTGCGGGTGTCGTGAAGATGGCGACGACGATGCCAGCCACCAGCGAGCGTGAAAGACGAGGAACCATGGGTCTCAGGCGGCCTGACATTTGACATGAGCGGCGGCACGACGCCGAGGGCTTCGGGACGTCCGCTCGATGGATGGAATTGAGGCGGCCCAGTTGCTCATGCGCTCGTTGACCAGTGATATCTGATGAAGATCCCTGGCGCGCAGATGGCCAAGTGCGTCTGGTCCCAGGACTCCGTTGCCAGTTGGTACGTGAGCCAGTCTGCGTGCAGCGGGATGTCGATGTTGGCAAACCGCTTGACGTACTCGCTTATCTGGCGCCGGTCATGAACGAGATGAAAGGGCTTTGGCTCAGCCAGCGTGGTGGCAGCCAGAACACCAACCGTCGCTCGGACAAAGGAGGTCACGTCTGGGTAAGGGGACTTTGACTGGCGAGACACGTCGATCTCGACAGCCTCCTCGCTACCAGGATCGTCGAACTCGAACTGATCAATGCGGACGGAAAGCATGGTGATTGCGAGCAAGGCGCCAGATCAGCCCAGCCTCGCCCCCGTGTCTTCCACGATGTCGCCGTCTTCCTTGGTGAACGGTGAAAGCTTGCCAACGGGCAGCAGTTCGAGAACCTCCTCCGACGGACGGCACAGCCTGGTGCCGAGCGGCGTGGCCACCAGTGGGCGGTTCATCAGGATGGGGTGCTGCCCGATGAAGTCGAGCAGCTCGTCGTCCGTCCACTTGGCGTTGGCCAGGTCCAGCTCGGCGTATGGCGTGCCTTTCTCGCGCAGCAGCTGGCGCACGGTCATGCCGGCATCCGCCAGGAGCGCTCTCAGCTGCGTCTTCGTGGGCGGCGTTTTCAGGTACTCCACCACCGTGGGCTCGAAGCCCGCATGCCGGATGATCCCCAGCACGTTGCGCGAGGTGCCGCAGGCCGGGTTGTGGAAAATGGTGAGGTCGGTCATGTCAGGATCCTTTGAGTCCACGTTCGTACCAGCCTTGCGACCGGTTCACCGCCGCAACCACCGCCAGCATGATGGGAACTTCGATGAGCACGCCTACCACGGTGGCCAGCGCGGCACCGGATTGAAAACCGAACAGGCTGATGGCCGCGGCCACCGCCAGTTCGAAGAAGTTGCTGGCGCCGATCAGTGCCGACGGGCCGGCAACGCAATGCTGCACCCCCAGCTTGCGGTTCAACCAGTAGGCAAGCCCGGCATTGAGCACCACCTGGATCAGGATGGGCACCGCCAGCAGCGCGATGACCAGCGGTTGCGCGATGATCGCCTCGCCCTGGAAGGCAAAGAGGAGGACGAGCGTTGCCAGCAACGCCATGATGGAGAACGGCCCCAGCCTGGCGGCCACCGCCTGGAAGTGGGCGGCGCCTTGTTTCAGGAGGCGCTTTCTCCACGCCTGGGCCATGATGACGGGCACGATGATGTACAGGCCCACCGACGTGAGCAGCGTGTCCCACGGGACGGTGATCGAGGACAAGCCGAGCAGCAGGGCCACGAGGGGCGCGAAGGCGACCACCATGATGGTGTCGTTCAACGCAACCTGCGACAGGGTGAAGTACGGATCGCCCCGGCACAGCTGGCTCCACACGAACACCATCGCCGTGCAAGGCGCGGCGGCGAGCAGGATGAGTCCCGCGATGTAGCTGTGGAGCTGCTCCGGTGGCAGCCACGGGGCGAAGAGGTGCCGAACGAAGATCCAGCCGAGCAGCGCCATCGAGAACGGCTTGACCGCCCAGTTGATGAAGAGCGTGACCCCGATCCCGCGCACCTGTGATCTGACCTGGCCCAGGGCTGCGAAGTCGATCTTCAGCAGCATCGGAATGATCATCACCCAGATGAGCGCGCCAACAGGCATGTTCACCTTGGCCACCTCGAGCGCACCAACGGCCTGGAAGAAGCCCGGTGCGAGTTGGCCGAGCAGTATCCCTGCCACGATGCACAGGCCGACCCAAACGGTCAGGTAGCGCTCGAAGAGGCTGATGGCCGGCTTCGAAGAGATGTGGCCGACGCCAGGCGCCAGTTGAGATGCGGTCATGTTCAGTGGCTCGCCGGTTTCGGGCATCGGCTCGGACGCCTCAGCAGCATGGGCTGGTTCTCGCCCCGCTCACCGGAATGGCAACCGGCCTGCCGCGCGGGGTGGCAGGTGCGCAGCAGGCCGAAGGTTCAGCGGCCTCGACGTGCGTTTCACTGAACACGGGAATGGTGCCCAGCGTGTGGAACTGCTCCCAGGGGACGCCTTGCGGGTCTGTCACCCAGTACTTCTCGCTCCGGGCGTAGCAGCAAGTGGTCTCTCCCTCACCGTGCAAAGCCACATCGGCTGACTGCGCCTGCGCCTTCATCTCCGCGAGTTCCTCTTCCGTATCGGTCTGGATGCCGAGATGGTCGATGCCGAGCTTCGCGCCCCGGGTGGAGATGGCGAAGTTGATGCGCGGGTCTTCGAGCATCCACTTGGCATAGTCCGCCTCCACGCGTGTGGGAGGAGATCCGAACAACCTGGAATAGAAAGTGATGTTCGCCTGGAGATCTTCGACGTGGGTGTGAACGTGGAAACGCTTCATGGTGGGCTCCGGATGGGAAGTCAGCAGGCGCAGGCCTGCCGACCGGGTTCGACGGTGCATGCTGCGCCGGCGCAGCAGTTCTCGGTGAGGTACCCGAGCAGGCCATTCATCTGGTCAAACGATGCCCGGTAGACAAGGTTCCGGCTGGCCCGCTCCTGCTTGACCAGGCCAGCACTTGCCAGCTCCTTGAGGTGGAACGACAGGGTGGTTGCCGGGACGCCCAGTCCCTCCTGCATGACGCCGGGCGTCAAACCCTGTGGACCTGACACGACCAAGGCGCGAAACACGCGGAGACGCACCGGATGGGCCAGTGCCGAGAGCGCGCGAACAACGATGTCTTCTTCCATTTCATTACTATACCAGCATTATCGAAGTATGAAACATTAATCTGGATCTCGAAAAGGCGGCGTCGGCATTGCACCCAAGTCAAGCGTCCGCGGCCTCGGGGCTCACCCGCCCTTGTCACTCCACATCACCCCGCCCGTCGCCCAGTCCTGCCGCGCCACGTCGAAGAACACGATGTCGACGCCGTCGGGGCTACCGCCCAGCACGCGCACGCAGGCGGCGGTCAGTTCCTTCGCCAGCTCGGCTTTTTGTTGCGGGGTCCGGCCTTCGAAGAGTTCGACGCGGAGGGTAGGCATGGCAGTTCTCCTTCAATGTTCAGTGTTCAATGGTCAGTCACGGAATCCCGGCGACAGCCGATCCACGCGTCTCAGCAAGGCGGGCCATTCGGCATCGCCGTCCCATTCCGTGCCGTCGCCGATCCATTGGCGGCAGGTGAGTTCGGCAAGCTCGGCGCTTGCCGCAATGACGTGGCCCCCACCGGCGGACATGGCGCGCAGCTGGGCTTGCGCGGCACGTTCGAGGATGTGCATCAGCATGTGCGCTTCAGCCACCGAGCGCCCGACCGTCAGCGTGCCATGGTTCTCGAGGATCAGCCCGTCAAGCGTGCCCAGGCGGGCGACCAGGCGCTGCTGTTCGTCGGGTCCCAGCGCGAGCCCTTCGTAGGCGTGGCGGCCGAGACGGCCATGCAGCCGCATCGCCCACTGCGTGGTTGGTTGCAAGCCGCCCGGCAGCATCGCGAGCGCGGCACCCCACGGCGCGTGCAGGTGGATCACGCATTCGACGTCGGGCCGGCCGGCGTGGATGGCGCCGTGGATCGCGAAGCCGCTCGGATTGACGCGACGGCCCGTGCCGTCCACCACGCGGCCGTGCAGGTCGACCTTGACGAGGCCGGAGGCGCACACCTCGTCGAAGCCGAGGCCGAATTCGTTGATGAGGTAGACGCCTGTCTCGCCCGGCACGGCGGCCGACAGGTGGGTGTAGATCGTGTCGTCCCATCCCGCGAGTGCCGCGAGGCGATAGGCGGCGGCGAGATCGATGCGCACGTCGGCTTCGGTGCGCGCGCGGGGGCTCGGTGGGGGTGTCATGGCGGAGGCGGCGTTCGGGAAGCCATTGATTGTGCAACGCCTCCGCGCACCGCCTGCCCCGGCTTGGCGACCGGGGCAGGGGAGGTCACCGCTCCATCAGGTGCACGTCCTTCGGGTAAGTGATGACGTAGTCCGCCGCCACCCGCGCGGTGCGGCCGGGGCCCACGTCCAGCCTCCACATCGCCACGACATCCCGTCAAAAGCGAAACGTCGCACCAGACGACAACTTTCTCTTCGGCAAGCGCAACGAAATACGGGCACTGAGCGCGCAAAAGACTTCGATGGAAGGCAGGAGGCGTAGACCTCGCTCACCACCTGCGCCGTGGCAACGGCTTACTTCACATATGCGCCCGCGATGATGATCAGCGCGCCCTGCTTTTTGACATACGAGGTCTTCGCCTGGACCTCACCGTTGGTGGGGTTCTTGTACTTGTAGTTCACCCAGCCGGAGCCTTGCTTGTCGGCGACATCGACGATCTCCTTGCGGAACAGCTTTCCGTCCGCGTCGGGCTCCGCAACCTGGTTCTTGCCCACGAGGGCGGGCGTGACCGGGTGTGCGAGCACGGTACCTGTCTTGTCGAAGACTACGACGTACAGGTCGCCCTGGTTGAAGGGGCCGTCCTTCTTGTTGACTTCCGCGACAAGCTTGTCTTCCCCATTCTTCGTGGCGAAGGCAGCAGCCTTCTGGACAATGCCTTCGGCATCCGCCTTGGTGGCTTGAGCAGCCGACGCGGAGAAGGGAAGAAGACCACATGCCGTGGCAAACAGGGCAACACGAAGGTACTTGATCATCTGGATTTTCCTTGGTTGTACAACTCAGGTAGGGACTGACTTGGCCTCGATGAACGAGGTCGGTACTGCTGCCAGCACTCTCCCAGATTCCTCGCGGCGGTGTCAAATCCGAGAGGCAACACCCTTGCTCATGTCATGTGCGCAAGAACAACGAACAAGCAAGGGGATGGACATCACATGCTCGAGCGTGCAGCACGCACAGGCTCCGGCTTCACGGCACTGTCCGCGGCGTTGACGTTGGCGTTGTCGCTGAGCCGGGAACTGCCAGTGCGGCAGGCCGCCGCGCTGCTGCGCTGCAATGACAAGCCACGTTGGCGACGCATCGAGTTCTACGTTGTGCAAGCGCATACACCAAGGGCGTAGGCCTCGCGCTGCCGCAAGCGGCCATCGGCTACAACCGCTTCCACGGTGACACGGACGGCAGCGGCGAACGGGGTGAACGTTCGGCGAAAAGAGTCGGCGCCCCTCATCCTCTAAACTTCGCAGGGGGCCTCAGGCCCTGAAACTCAACGAAGGCGAGAGACATGGGCGCGCAGTGGAAGGCAAAACACAAGGACCTGGCGGCCAACGCCCGGGGCCGCTTGTTCGGGAAGTTGTCCAAGGACATCATGATCGCGGCCCGCAACGGGCCCGACCCGGCGGCCAATGCGCGCCTGCGGCTGGTGGTCGAGCAGGCTCGCAAGGTCTCGATGCCGAAGGAAACGCTGGAGCGTGCCATCAAGAAGGGGGCGGGCCTCACGGGTGAGGCGGTCCACTTCGAGCACGCGCTCTACGAAGGGTTTGCCCCGCACCGCGTGCCGGTGATGGTCGAGTGCCTGACCGACAACGTGAACCGCGCGGCGTCCGAGATGCGGGTGCTGTTCCGCAAGGGCCAGCTGGGCACCTCCGGTTCGGTGGCCTGGGACTTCGACCACGTGGGCATGATCGAGGCTGAGCCTGCCGCGGCGGGGGCCGACGCGGACATGGCCGCCATCGAGGCGGGCGCCCAGGACGTCGAGCCTGGCGAGGAAGGTGCCACGCTGTTCCTGACCGACCCGGCCGACCTCGACCTGGTGAGCCGCGCGCTGCCCGCGCAAGGGTTCACCGTGCTGTCGGCCAAGCTGGGGTACAAGCCCAAGAACCCGGTGGATCCTGCCAGCCTGACGGCCGAGCAGCTGGAGGAGGTGGAAGCCTTCCTCGCCGCGCTGGACGCCAACGAAGACGTGCAGAACGTGTTCGCGGGGTTGGGGGCGTAGCGGCTGGAAATACGCCGTTGCCCTGGCGAAGGTCCACTGCTGTCCGGGGAAAATCTGTTGCGCCGACCGGTTGAACGCCCCGGGACTGCATCGAGAGAAGCGCTGACGCAACGGCGCCACGAGTCATCCCTCTTTGGTCATCCCGGCGCAGGCCGGGATCTCCAGCGGTGGACGGGAACGCTGCTGTTGACCGAGAAGGTGGAGATCCCGGCCTGCGCCGGGACGACAGGGCCACGTGGGGAAACGCATTGATGTCCGCGAACGCGCTCGCCGCGTTCAATGCCCCGCCGCCGTGCCCGCCAGCCAGGGGTCCCGGTCCTCGCCGCCAAAGGCCTGAATGAGAAACTCGAGGAACGCCCGTGTGCGCGCCGGCAGGTGCTTGCGGGTGGGCGTGGCCGCCCACACCGTGTAGCTGAACAGGCGCCACGCCGGCAGCACCCGTTCGAGCCGGCCGTTGTTCAGCGCGTCTTCGATGACAAACGACGGCAGGCCTGCCACGCCGAGGCCGTGCAGCACCGACGCGAAGTTGGTGTCGATGTGCGACGTCGCCAGCACCGGTTGTTTCGGGACCACCCGCAGCGGTTCGCCCGCAGTCGGGTCGAGTGGCTCGAACACCACGCCCCGCTGCAGCTCCGAGATGGGCGGCAGCAGCGTGTCGTGCAACCGCAGGTCGTGTGGGTGTTCCGGCCGCCCGCGCCGGTCCAGGTAGGCCGGGGACGCGCACAACACCACCTCCGTGCGGGCGAGCCGCCGCGCCACGAAGTTGCCGGCCAGCGCATGCCGCGTGTGCATCAGCGTGACGTCGAACGATTCGTCCACCGCCTCGAGTCCGCCCCGCGTGGCGATCTCCATGGTCACCAGCGGGTACTGCTGGCGGAACCGCGGCAGGTGCTTGGCCAACTGGTGCGACGCGATGGCCGGTGGCGCCAGCACCCGCAGGTGGCCGCGGGTTTCGCGGGCCGCCACGTCCGCCATCGCGCAGGCATCGTCCACGTCGGCCACGATCTGGCGGGCCTGGACGAGGAATTCTTCGCCGATGGGAGTGATGGTCATGCGGCGGGTGGTGCGATGCACCAGCCGCACGCCGAGGTGGTCTTCCAGTTCGGCCACGAGGCGGGTCACGACGGCCGGATCGGTGTCGAGTGACCGCCCGGCCTGTGCGAACGAGCCGTCGTCGGCGACGCGGACGAAGATGCGGAAGGCGCGGAGGAGGTCCATGGGGGCGTGCGGGGTGCGTGGTGCGCGATGCGATGGAGTTTGCACCGTTTCACGGGCGCCCCGGGCGTGATCAACTGCACGATGACACGGCTGGCCCGTTCGAAGGGCAATGCAGAATTCAGACCCGCGCAAGTTGCGCCACCCTGCACCGTCTCTGGAGAATGCATTGATGAGGTCCCTTGTTTGCCCGTTGGTCCTGGCTGCGTGTGCGGCACTGGGTGGATGTGCGGCGCCTGCGCTTTCTGTCAAGTACGCGTATGCACCTGAAACGATCGCGATGCCCAGCGGTTTGACCGTAGTGGATCGCCGCTCACCGGCGGAGTCGGAGTCCGAGATTCTGTCTTACAACGTGGCCAACGAGCAGTACGGGATCACGCGGCTCGGCGACGCCCAGGTTATCCCGAACCGTGTGGCGTATCTCGCGGCGCAGTTGCAGCAAAAGGCAGGTCAACGCTTGACGGGCCGTAGCGTGACCATCGAGCACTTCACCGTCCACCTCAACAAGCAAGCTGCGTATCGAAAATTTGCGGCGGGTGCAGCGGTCGGTGGGGCCGTTGGCTCCGCCATCCAATCCTCCTTGGACCCGAGCCGCCCGTTCATCGATACCGAGCTCGAGCTCGTGGTTGAAGCGCGGCGCGTGTCGTCGCGCCAACGTGTCAACCTGGGCAGTGGACCAGAGCAGGAGCAGGTTGCCGCTGCGATCAAGGTATCGCTCGATGCTGCCGTGGACGATGTGATCCGGCAGTTGGGCGTGCTGCGCAATTGAGAGCTTCTTCGAGGAACAACAGGTCGGGCTACCACATCGCGCCGAAGGCGCTGCGCAGTTCGGCGATCTGCGCCTCGTCAAGTGGTGCCGGCCGCGCCAGCAGCCAAAGCCGCGCGGTCTCCTCGAGTTCCTCCAGCACGGCCATCGCGGCCGCCGGCGTGTCGTGCCAGACGTTCGGACCCAGGCGTGCCAGCATCACGGCACGGAGTTGCCGGCCGTCGGCAGCATGGTGCGCTATGGCCTGCGCCACCGCCTCGGCGGCCTCGTCCGCACCGGGGCGCCGGTAGGGAATGTGCGGGACGCGGCCGACCTTCATCACGAAGTACGGCGTGATCGGCGGCAGCAAGTCCGCTTCTGCATCCAGGGTCCCGTTCGCTTCGAACGCCTTCAACGAGCACGCGACCAGCGAGGTGCTGTGCGTGTGGACCACCGACCCGGCCGGACGGCCACTCGCCGCGGTGGCCGCATAGATGCGCCGGTGCAGCGTGATCGTCTTGCTGGCGCGGTCGCCCGCGACCTGGCGTCCATCGGCGTCCAGCCGCGCCAGCCGGGCCGGGTCCAGGGAACCGAGGCACGCGTCCGTCGGGGTGATCAGGAAGCCGTCGGCCAGGCGCACGCTGATGTTGCCCGCCGTCGCGTGCACGTAGCCCCGATCGAACAAGCTGCGGCCCACGCGGCACATCTCCGAACGCGCGGTGGCTTCGTCGAGCGAGGTGGCGCTCATGCCGCCAGCATCCGCAAGGCCTTGCGGAAGAAGTCGGGGGTGCCGAAGTTGCCCGACTTGAGCGTGACGTGCAGGCCGTCGGGCGCGAGTGGCGATGCTGCGTGACACCACGGCACGCCGGGATCGATCTGCGGACCGATCAGCAGGCGCGAGATCCCCAGGGCCTGCACGCAGGCACCCGATGTCTCACCGCCGGCCACGACGAGCTGGTGCACGCCGTTCGCCACAAGGCCGCAGGCGATGCTGGCGATCGTGCGCTCGACCATCGCGCCGGTCTCCTCGACGCCCACCCGCGCCTGGATGGCCTGGACCGCTTCCGGCCCGGCGGTGGCGTACACCAGCACCGGCCCATCGGCCAGCAGCGGCCGGGCCCAGGCAAGCGCCTCGCCGACGACGTCCTCGCCCGCCGCCATGCGCACCGGATCCAGCGCCAGCGCGGCGCCTCCGGAGGCCATGAACTCGGCCACCTGCGCGTTGGTCGCGGTCGAACAGCTGCCCGAAACGATCGCCTGCCGCCCGCGCGCAGGCGGCAGCGTTGCGGACCGCGGCGATGGCATGAGGCCGAAGTTGGCCGGCAGTGCGAGCGCCACGCCCGAACCCCCCGTGACCAGCGGCAGATCGCGCAGGGCAGGACCCAGGCGGAGCAGGTCGTCGTTGGACACGGCATCGACGATGGCGATGCCTACGCCCTCGGCTTGCAACTCGGAGATGAGCGCGCGAATCGCAGCTTCGCCTGCGGTGACGGTGCGGTGGCCGATCAGGCCAACGCGCTGCCGTGTCTGCGCCTGCAGCACGCGCACGAGGTTGGCGTCGGCCATCGGCGTGAGCGGATGGTCGCGCATGCCGCTTTCGCTGAGCAGCACATCGCCGACGAACAGGTGGCCTTTGAAGACGGTGCGCTGGTTGTCCGGGAACGCCGGCGTGGCGATCGTGAACGGTGTGCCGATGGCAGCCATCAGCGCGTCGGCCACCGGGCCGATGTTGCCGGCGGGCGTGCTGTCGAAGGTGGAGCAGTACTTGAAGTAGATCTGCTGCGCGCCTTGGGACTGCAACCAGCGCAGCGCCTGCAGCGACTGATCCACCGCCTCCTGCGCGGGAACGGTGCGCGATTTGAGCGCCACCACCACCGCATCGGCTTCGGCGGCCAGCGGCCCTGCGGGCACGCCGATGGTCTGCACCACGCGCATGCCGGCGCGCACCAGGTTGTTGGCGAGGTCGGTGGCGCCGGTGAAGTCGTCGGCGATGCAGCCGAGCAGGATGGTCATGGCTTCTCCTTGTTGCGAGCGAAGGGCGGGCAAGCCTCAGGCGGAATCCCGTACCCGGGCAACCACCTCCTGCACCAACAGTTCCGGGCTCGCGAACACCGGCAGCCCCAGTTGATCGGCGAGCGGTTCGCCCAGGTGCGCCAACGAGGCTTGCGCCAGCACGATGCGATCGACGCGTGGCGCCAACGCGGCCGCGGCCTCGCGCACGAGCCGATCGTGCAGGTCACGCCGGCCACTGGCCAGGGCGTCGAATGCCGCCGCGCACAAGACGCTCTCCGCCGGGATCTCCCGGCCGGCGTTCTGTGCGTGCGCAGTCAGCAGTGCCCGGCTCGGTGCGACCGTCGACGAGGTTGTGCAGATCAAGCCGACGCGGCCGGGCGCGCTTGCCACGCGGGCGTAGAGGGGGTCGTCGATCTTGAGGATCGGCACACTCACCGTCTGGCGCGCGGTGTCGATGGCCGGCGAGGTCGACGAGCACGTGAAGACAATCAGCTCGGCACCCGCATCGGCCGCCATTTGTGAGAGGGTGACGATGCGGCGCGTGATGCCGCTTGAAGGGCCTTGCCGGATCAGATCCTGCAGGACACTTTCATCCAGCATGTGAAAGCAGTCTGCGTCTGGCAGTTCCGTCTGGAAGCGCGGACGGAAACGCTCGACCAGCATCGCGACCGTGTGGATGAAGATGATGCGCCGGATCATGGCCATGTGCAGTGTTTCACGCTATGCGGCACTTATGGATCCGCGCCTTTGCCTCCGTGGCCGCGTTGCAAATCCTCGCGATACCAGAGGTATCGCTGCGGTTTGCGCCTTGCCACGAAGGCAAATCCGCTGGCCCATAAGTACCGCATAGCGTGAAACACTGCACTAGAAATCAGCGACCTTGCCCCATGCCGAACCGCTGAACCGCGCCGGCCGGTACGGCACGGGATCAACGATCGGCTCGGCACCGGTCACAAGGTCCGCGATGAGGTGGCCGGCGCCTGGGCCGATGCCAAAGCCGTGTCCGGAGAAGCCCGCGGCCAGGATGAATCCCGGTACGGCCGGCACTTCGCCGATGCCGGGTACACCGTCCGGCGTGCTGTCGACAAAGCCGGCCCAGGCGTCCGTGACCTTGGCTTCGCGAAGTTGGGGCAGCAGTTCGACGGCGCGGCGGAGGGTCTCCCTGACCGTCCGCAGATCAGGCTTTGGATCGAGGATGCGCACCCGCTCCATGGGCGTCGGCGCATCGAGCCGCCACCGCGCCAGCGTTTCATGGCCGCCACGAATGCCTTCGAGACCTCCCGGAAGAAGGCTGCGCCAGCGCTTGGCGAACATCGGCACGAATTGCGGGGCGAATCGCATGAACTGTGGCGTCACGTCCACGCGCGCGCGGCCGCTGATGGCCAGTGCGTAGCGCCCGTCGTTGCGGCGCGTGGCGGACACGCCCGCGGTAAACAGGGCATCCGGCAGGCGGTGTTCCAGAGGGGATACGCTCAGGATGGATTGGCGGATCGATGCCTGGGGAAAACGGATGCCCAGCTGCCGGCAGAACGAGGAAGCCCAGGCGCCTCCTGCGAGCACCGCCGTCCTGGTCTTGATGACCCCGGCTTCCGTGATGACGCCGCTGACCCGTCCGCCCTCCACCTCGATGCCGCGGGCCGCGCAGTTCTGGTGGACGCTGCCACCGAGCTTCATGAGCGCCGCCGCCACGGCGGGCGCTGCCTTGCCAGGATCGGCAGTGCCATCGGTGGGCGAGAACACCCCGCCTTTCCAGGCGCGGCCGGTCGCATGCCCCCGCTGGGCGGCCTCCCGGCTGCTCAGCATGTGGGTCGCCACGCCGGCGGTCTTGGCAAAGTCGCGCCAGCTGGCCCAGCGGGCCAGTTCGGCCTCGTCGTTGCTGAGGTACAGCAGCCCGCAGCGGTGGAAGCCCGTGTCTTCACCGCTTTCAACGGCAAAGCGTTCCCAGAGATCAAGGCTCTTGCTCGCCAACGGCAGTTCGCGAGCGTCCCGGTTCTGCTGGCGGCACCAGCCCCAGTTGCGGCTCGACTGCTCGGCACCGATGCTTCCCTTTTCAACCAGGGCAACCGCAACGCCGCGCTTGGCCAGGTAGTAGGCGGTGAAGACACCGATGATGCCTCCGCCGATCACGACGACGTCAGCCGAGGCCGGTGGTGTGGGTGAAGTACGGATGCGGTGCAGCGGAGGGGACATGATGGATCTCGCTCGTCGACTCAAGCCTGGACGCTTTGGACCACGTAGAACTTCGCCACGCGATCGCTGCTTTCCCATCCGACCGGTGCGCCCTGGGGCACGAAAAGCGCGTCTCCGGTGCCCACCGACAGCACGCTGCCATCAGGGGCTGCGAACCGCACGCTGCCGGCCAGGAGATGCATGAACTCGTTCACGCGATGCGGGCGGACAATCCGGTGGTACGGGGTCGAATCCCAGGTGCCAGCGAGGTACTGCGTGGCCTCGTCGGTGAATGCGTTGTCGCTGCGGCATTGCGGGGCCGGGCACAGCAGCGTCTCCGCCGGTGGCGGGGCAGAGGGCTTGAAGTCGGCGTCGGCGCGCAGGGGCACGAGGCCGGGCCTGGGGCGCTCGCAAGCCGTCGCGCAGAACGAAAACCGAACGGGTTCTGCGGCGTGGATGCGAAGCGCGGTACCGCATCCGATGACCGCGCCCGCTTGTGGACCGAGCACCAGCGGTGCCGATCCGGGCGCGGTCAGGGTCAGCTCTCCTTCCACCACGACAATGGTTTCGATGTGAGGAAAGCTCGGGACGTCGAGCTCACCGACGAAGCTGGTTCGGCCCGCGATCATCGAGCCCGGTCCTTCCCACGCCATCTCGCGATGTTGTGCAAAGGGATCGTCCTTGCCGAACGCCGCCTTTCTGAAGGAGGTTGAAACGGGTGCGCCGTCGGCGCGATGCAGCACTATTGCCACGGTCATGATTGCTCCTGGTGGATGTCCAGGAGCGTAAGCTGCGGGCCCCTCGCACCGGTGCTGTAATGACGGTCCTGCACAAAGCAGGCTGCCGTTGTGCGATTCGCTACGGCAGATCCTGCTGCTGGCCCAAGGGCCGCACACCACCGTCACGCCACCCGCAGCCCACCCCTGAACACTTCCCGCACCGCCGGCAACCCCGCTACCTCCACCACCCGCACCAGGTCCGCCTGCAGGCCCACGGCGATCTCGCCCCGGTCGTCCAGCCCGCAGGCCATGGCCGGTGTCCGGCTCACGGCCCGCACCGACTCGGGCAGCGAGAACCCGGCGTCTCGCTGCAGTGTCCACGCCGCCTGCAGCAGGCTCGACGGCACGTAGTCGGACGACAGGGCATCGAGCACCCCTGCCTTCGCGAGGTCGATGGCCGAGACGTTGCCCGAGTGCGAGCCGCCCCGCACCACGTTCGGCGCGCCCGCCACGGTGCACAGCCCGAGGCTGCGTGCGTGCCGGGCGGCTTCCATCGTGGTGGGGAACTCGCTCATCGATGCGCCCAGCGCATGGGCCTCCTCGACGTGGGCGAGGGTGGTGTCGTCGTGTGTGGCGAGCGCCACGTCATGTTCGCGCGCGAACGCGGTGAACCACGCGCGGTTGGGCACGGCGTGCTTCGCCTGCCGTTCGGGCGCCGCCCGCACCTCCTCGTCGAAGCGGGCATCGGTCCAGCCCTTCTTGCCGGTGTAGTAGATGCGGGCGTGTTCCACGTCGGTCCACTGGCGCTGGCCCGGGGTGTGGTCCATCAGCGAGATCAGGCGCAGCCGGCGGTGGCGGGCGAACGGCGCGAAGAGCGCCTGCGTGTTGTCGGCGGGCAGCTCGCAGCGCACGTGGATCAGGTGATCCGCGCGCAGGGCGCCGGCGTGCTCGAGCCGGTCCAGCACCTCGAGCAGCGCGCTCTGGTCGCGCGAGCGGAAGCCGTCGCCGTACGGGTCGCCCACGCCGATGGCGTCGAGCACGGTGGTGACGCCGGCGGCGGCCACCTCGGCGTCGTGCGACTGCACGGCCGACTGCATCGGGAAGTACACCCGCGGGCGCGGCATCACGTGGCGTTCGAGGTTGTCGGTGTGTACCTCGACGAGGCCGGGCAGCAGCAGGTCGCCGTGCAGGTCGATGGCACCCGGTGCCGCGGTGGTGCCGTGGCCGATCTCGGCGATGCGGCCGTCGCGGACCACCACGTGGCCGCGCACGACCTCGGTGCCGAGCACCAGGCGCGCGTTGTTCAGGAGCAGGTCGTTCATTCGTCGTGGCTCGCGCTGATGCTGCGGTTCATTCATCGCGGGCCTCCGAGCGGCACGACGAAGCTGAAGCCATGGCGCTGGAAACCGAGGCTGTCGTAGAACGCGTGCGCGGCCTCGCGCCGCTCGTTCGATGACAGCGCCAGCTTGTAGCAGCCCGCGGCGGCGGCCCGGTCCATCGCCTCGTGCACGAGGCGGCGGCCGATGCCCTGGCCCTGGGCCGACGGGTGCACGGCCACATCCTCCACCAGCGCAGACGGTGCGCCGCGGTGCGCGAGCAGCGGCAGCACGAACAGCGTCAACGTGCCGAGCGGGCGGCCGTCGGCAGCCTCGGCGAACAGCACGTGGGCACCGGCCTTGCGCTGCGCGGTCCAGTGGGCCACGGCCGCGTCGCGGTCGTTGTCGCCGGGGTGGTCGAGGCCGGCCGCTTCGTACAGCATCAGCAGGGCGGGCACGTCGCGCGCGGTGGCGTCGCGCAAGGTCACGTCGGAAGGGCTCATGGCGTGGTTCCTTCGGTCGATTGCCGCTCGCGGCAGGGGTCGGTGTCGGCGCAGGTTGTCACGGCATCGACGGTCATTTGATGTGTCGTCTAGATGACTTTAGCATGGGCAGCATCAACGTTCTCGATGACAATTTCGTGATCATGCTCCGACACCCCGCCCCCCCTTCCCAGGAAAGCCCGGCGCCCGAGGCCCCCCGCGGCCGTCTTTGGGAAACCATCGCGAATGCGCTTCGGGACGACATCGTGGCCGGTCGCATCGCACCCGGCGAACGCCTGCCGAACGAGACCACGCTGGCGCAGCGGTTCGACGTCAACCGCCACACGCTGCGCCAGGCGGCGCAGGCGCTGGTGCACGAGGGCCACCTGCGGGTGAAACACGGCAGCGGCACCTATGTGCGCGAGCTGGTGCTCGACTACGCGCTGCAACGCCGCACGCGCATGAGCGAGAACGTGGCGCAGGCGGGCGAACGCGCGAAGCGCGAGCTGCTCGGCCACGCGCGGCAGCGGGCGGGCGAGTGGGCAGGGCCGCTGAAAATGTCGGCCACGGGCGACGTGGTGATCCTGTACACCCGCGCATCCATCCGCGGCCGGCCGGTGGGCATCAGCACGTCCGCGTACCCGTGCCCGCGGCTCGAAGGCATGGCGGAGGCGTTTGCGGCGGGCCGTGGCATCACCGCCGCGCTGAAGCAGCTGGGCGTGGCCGACTACGTGCGCGTGCGCAGCACCATCTCCACGCGGCTGCCCAGCGCGGCCGAGGCCGATGCGCTGGCGCGGCCCGTGACGCAGCCCGTGCTGGTCGTGCAATACGTCAACGCCGACCTGGCGGGGGTGCCAGTGGAAGCCGCCACCACCTTGTTCGCCGCCGATGCCGTGCAACTGACGGTCGAGGCCGGTGAGGCGCTGTCGTGACGGCGCGCCATGCGGTGTACTGGGTGCCGGCCGCCCACCACCCGCTGTGGGCCGCGGGCAACGTGTGGCTCGGGCGCGACCCGTCGTCGCCGGCCACGCCCTCGCGGCCGCACCGGGCGTCCCCGTGGCGCTACGGGTTCCATGCCACGGTGAAGGCGCCCATGGTGCTGGCGGGTGGCGAGGCGGCGTTCGAGGCCGAGCTGGCCGCCATCGCGCGTGCGCACTACGCCGTGCCACTGCCCGCTTTCGAGGTGACGTGGTTGCGCGATTTCATGGCGTTGTGCCCGGCCGCGCCGCTGCCCGGGCCCTTCGTGGCACTCGCTGCGGCGTGCGTGGCGCGGCTCGACGTGTTCCGGGCTCCGCCCGATGCCGCCGAGCGCACACGCCGCATCGCGGGTCTCGACGAAGCCCAGGTGCAGCGGGTCGATCGCTGGGGGTACCCCCATGTGTTCGACCATTGGCAGATGCACTTGACCTTGAGCGACACGGCGGTACACCCCGCATGGGGCCCGGCGCTGACGGCCGAGGCGTGCGCGCATTTCGCCGCGGCGCTGTCGGTGCCCGTGGGGGCCGGTGAACTGACCTGGTTCACCGAACCCGCACGGGGGGCGCCGTTCCGGCTCGTGCGCCGCTTCCCCGTCGGCGGCGCAGCATGACGATGGTGTTGCCGAACAGCCAAGTCGTGATGGACGATGGGACGTGGCGCTTGAAGCTGCTCGCGGGCGTGGCCGCCGCAGTCCTGGGCGTCGCCCTCCTGATCGCATTCGGAGCAACCGCATGCTGAACGGGGGAGTAAGCTCAAACCCGTTTTTTCTCCGATGAAGGGGCGGTGACGCAACATGCCGGGCTTCGCGTCCCGGCACCGCCCTTCGCCCCCGGCCGCATCGCCGCAGCGGCCGGCAGCCAGAATGGCGCTACCTCTTTTCAGCCAGGAGACCTCCGTGCCCCTCGCCCAGGCCGCCCTCGGCAACCAAGGCAACCTCTTCGCCGCCACGCAGACCCTGCAGGGCACGACCTTGGCACAGATCGACTGCTTCCACCACCACGTGGCACTGGTCAATGACTTGGCCACCGGCGCGCGCTACGGCGTGGAATCGCCGCGCGACCTGGATGCGATGTTCGACGGCAGCGTCGAGCTGACGCTCGCGGCCCATGGCGCCGGCGAAGGCGCGGTCAAGCGCCACGGCAACCGCATCCCGCCGTTCCGCGAGACTCAGGGGTACGTGCGCGGGGTCCTGCGGCTGTACGGCGGGTAGGACGCGGCGCCGATGCTGCCGCGCATCTCCGGTACGCCGGGCTCACCGGCTCTCGCTGCGGCCCCGGCCAGCCCGCGGCGGGCCGAGACCTCGCCGGGCCGGCCAAGCCTGCCGGGCGCGTGGCCCTCGGCGCTGCATCCCCGCCCCCCGCAGCCCGATGCCGCTTCGTCGTCGTTGGCGCCGCGTGCCACGCTGCCGCAACACCCTCCCTCCCCGACGCCCTCGAAGGACGATGCCGCCCGGTTGCTTCCCCGCCTGCCGGGTGAGCCGAGGATCGGCCATGCCCACCGGCTGCGCGAAAGGTGGCCGCAGCTTCCGCTGACCGATATCTCGGACATCTCCGGCGTGACGGTGTCCTATCTCCGGAAGGACTCGGCTTTGGGCGTCTCTGAGAGCAACCCCAGGGTCGACGCGGCCCTCGGTGAAGTTCCCGACCACGTGCTCGCGATGCGGCAGCACCTGCGCGGCCCCAAGGAAAACGGGCAGCACTATGCGCGCCGGCTGCGAGAGGCCTTTCCCGATGCCCGACTGGAAGACATCGCGCTAGCTGCGGAAGTCCTCGTCAGCAACCTGAGAAAGGATCCCGCCTTCGCGGAGATACCGCCCGAGTTGCTCGCGATCCGGCAGAGCCACCCGAAGGGCCCGCGGGAGAACAAGCACGACTACGGCGACAGGCTGGCCCAGATACTGCCCCATCTCAGCGTCAAGGAGCTGTCGCTGATCTCTGGCGCGACCGTGCAGAAGCTCGCACTGCGGCTCAAGCGCCCGGCTCCTCCTGCCGTGAAGCGATCGGAAACCTCGCGCAGCGTCCGGCTGCGCGTCGACCCGGGCTTGAACGACATGGAGCGGCTGCTCGCGGCGAAGCACTGGATGGTCTCCGGCGCGATGGCCAGGATGCGCGGCACGGGCATGTCACTCAGCGACGCCGCGCAGCAGGCCGGCCTGAGTGCCGAAGCGCTGGGCCGCGTGTCGGACGGACAAGGTCGGCTGCACCCGCCCTTGGTCCTGGCGCCGCTGTTGCAGTCGGCCCCGGCGGACACCAGGCTCGCGATGCTGGTCGACTACCTGCGCAAGGCGGAGGCCGGGCCCGCTTGGCCCGCGGCTCCGGCAGCAGCGGCCAGGACGGCGGCGGCATCGGCGCCCTCATCCTCTTCGCGGCCAGGGGCCTCGGCCCCCCGGGAGAACCGCCTGCCCTGGAGAACCGAACTGCAGGTGCCGGCCACGGCATCTTCATCTGCGCCTGCGGCCCACCCGTCCGAGGCCGTGCGCGACACCGGGCTGCGCCTCGAGCCGGACTTGAACGACATGGCGCAGTTGCTCGCTGCGAAGCACTGGATGGTCGCGGGCACGATGGCTCGGATGCGCAGCACCGGTATGCCGTTGAAGGACGCCGCGCGCCAGGCCGGCATGAGCGCCGAAGCCCTGGGCAAGGTATCGGACGACCGGGGCTGGCTGCATTCGTCCTCCGTACTGGCGCCGCTGCTCCAGGCCGCAGGGGCGGATGCTGGACTCGAAGCCCTGATCGACTACCTGCACAAGGCCGAGGCGCCGCCCGCTGCGGCCGAGACGCCGAGCGAAGGATTCGCGGCCGAACTGGAGGCCGCGTTGCAGACGCCGGCCGCGACGCCGACAGCCGCCGCGACGTCGCCCGCCCCGCAGCTGCAGGCATGGGGCCTGCGCAGGCACCGCACGCCCAGGCCGGCACCGGACCGATATGAAGGGCCGGATGAGGCATTGAGGATGCTGGACGACCTGCCGGCCGAACTGGAAGCACCGGTCCTGGCGGCTTCACCGGACGATCCCATGTGGATCGGGCTCGGAGATCCGGGTTCGCCGCAGCCAGGGGACCTCGACAACCTGTTCGACCCGCCTGCCGAATTTTTCGCCCATGCACGGCCGCCGCGCAACCCTGCCGGCGGCGGAGGGCAATGACCACCCGACAGCAGCAGGCTGGTGATGGCGGGCCTGCCGGTAAAATGCGTCCCCTTGCTTCATCCGTGCCTGCCCCGTCTCCATGAACATCGTCGTCAACGAATCCCTGAAAGCCTACATCGACCCGTTGACCCCGGATGAACACGATGCCCTCGAACGCAGCCTGCTCTCCGAAGGCTGCCGCGACGCCCTCGTGCTGTGGGGCGACATGCTGGTGGACGGCCACAACCGCTACGGCATCTGCCAGAAGCACGGCCTGCCGTTCCAGACGGTGCAGAACACCCGCTTCCAGTCCATCGACGACGTGCACCTGTGGATGATCGACCAGCACCTGGGCCGCCGCAGCGTCTCGGATTTCCAGCGCGGTGTGCTGGCGCTGCGCAAGAAGGACATCCTGTCCGAGCGCACCCGCACGCCCGCGCCGCCGGCCCCTGAAGCCGACGCGGCCGCCGCACCGGCGCCGGCGGCGTCGTCGTCGGGGGTGTCCTTCCTGCCGCCGCCGCCAGCGCTCACGAGCCGCGAGGCCATCGCGAAGGCCGCGCGCCTGAGCAGCAGCCAGGTGGTGATGATCGAGAAGATCCAGAAGCAGGCCGCACCCGAGGTGGTGGAAGCCGTGCGCGCCGGCACCATCTCCATCAACGCTGCAGCGGCCGTGGCCAGCCTGCCGGCCGAGGAACAGGTGGCCGCGGCCGCCGCCGGCAAGGACGAATTGAAGCAGGCCGCCAAGCGTGTGCGCGAGGCCGCGAAGCGCAAGCCGCGCGAAGACAGCGCCGAAGGCGGTGGTGACGAACCCGTCTCCATCGAGGCGCTGCAGCAGCGCGTGGCCGAGCTCACCGCGGAGAACGAGGCGCTGCGGCGCCAGGTGGCCGAACTCCAGGCCCGCGCGGCCTGAGCGGCCGAGCGTCTTTCCAACCCATCACCTGACGGTGCATCAATGCCTTTCCTGACCCTTGACTACTCCGCCAACCTCGATGCCGTGGACGTGCCCGGCCTGCTGCTGCGCCTGAACCAGGCGCTGGTCGACAGCGGCCAGACGAAAGAGGTGGACATCAAGAGCCGTGCCATCCGCTTCGACACCTTCCAGGTGGGCACCAGCACCACCGGCGCGCGTGCGTTCGCCCACGTGAAGGTTTCGCTGCTGAGCGGCCGCACGCCCGAGATCAAGAAGGACATCGCCGACCGGCTGTTGGCCGTGCTGAAGGCCGAGGCGGGTTGGCCGGCCGCCATGCTGGTGCAGATGGCGGTGCAACTGGACGACATCGACCGCGCGGCGTTCGTGTCGTTCCGCCTGGGCGACTGAACCCGGGATCCTAGTGCAGTGTTTCACGCTATGCGGTGCTTATGGGCCAGCGGATTTGCCTTCGTGGCAAGGCGCAAACCGGAGCGATACCTCTGGTATCGCGAGGATTTGCAACGCGGCCACGGAGGCAAAGGCGCGGATCCATAAGTGCCGCATAGCGTGAAACACTGCACCTAGGTGTGAAGAGTCAAGAGGTTCTTTCGTGAAGTCGAGAGACGGCTCATTGGCGACTTGAGATTGATGCCGTGGTGCTGGCGGTGCCAGTTGTAGAAGTGGTNTGTGAAGAGTCAAGAGGTTCTTTCGTGAAGTCGAGAGACGGCTCATTGGCGACTTGAGATTGATGCCGTGGTGCTGGCGGTGCCAGTTGTAGAAGTGGTTCCAGGCCGGCAGCGCTTCGCGCCGCTGGTCTGAGTGCTCGTAAGCCCGACCGTAGGCCCACTCCCGCAGTGCCGATTGGATGAAGCGCTCAGCCTTCCCGTTCTCGTAAGTCCAGAACTGCCTGTCGTGCGAACACTGGACGCGCAGCGTTCGAGGATGAAGGCGCCCAGGCCGNGGCCGGCAGCGCTTCGCGCCGCTGGTCTGAGTGCTCGTAAGCCCGACCGTAGGCCCACTCCCGCAGTGCCGATTGGATGAAGCGCTCAGCCTTCCCGTTGGTTTGCGGTCTGTAGGCTYGGGTGAACTTCTGCTGGATGCCCAACTCCAGGCAAGCCTCGCCGAAGACCGCGGATCTGAAGGCCGGCCCGTTGTCGGTGATGAGCCGTTCGATGGGGACTCGCAGCCCTGCAAAGTAGTCTGCTGCGCAGCGCAGGAAGGCCGTGGCGCTCTCTTTGCGCTCGTCCGGGTACATCTGGGTGAATGCGATACGGCTGTGGTCATCGATGGCCACGAAGAGGTATTCCCAGCCGATGCTGCGAGCGCGTTGGCGTCGGTCCCCGGTGATCCGGTGACCCACCTGGTCGAAACGACCAAGCTTCTTGATGTCGATGTGCAGCAGCTCGCCAGGGGCTTCCCTCTCGTAGCGCTGGACCGGCTCTTGGGGCCTCAGATCGCTGAGCTTGGACAGGCCTGCCCGACGCAGCACTCGACTGACGGTGGCCTTGGACACGCCCATGTAGGTCGCGATGTGGGACTGCAGGAAGAGCTTGCGGCGCAACTCCACGATGGTCAGGGCCACTGCGGGGTCGATGCTGCGTGGCGTCCTCGCCGGCCGGGATGACTTGTCCAGCAGAGCTTCGGCGCCGTCGGCAAGGAAACGAGCCAGCCATTTGCGAGCGGTGACGGCGCTGACGCCGTGCGCGGCAGCGGCATCTGTCGGGCACAAGCCACGCAAAGTCATGTCTTGAACCATCTCCAGGCGGCGAAGGTACGTCAATCGGGCATTCTTATGGGTGTTCATCCGGGATCCGGGCTATGAGT
>NZ_LMDI01000005.1:0-91284 GCF_001425785.1 Rhizobacter sp. Root1221
TTGCGGTGCTTCCTCTGGTCACCACCCGTAGAACGTGGTGCGCACCTGCGCGGAGCCRGACACCGTGAAGGCGTTGTTGCCCCACGGGCTGCCCGTCACGCCGATGACACTGAGGCCGCCCACGGTGCCGCCGGTGACCGAGCCGTTGGCCACGATGGCCTGGTCTTCGATGCGCGCGGTGCCGGAGGCCCGGCCGCCCGGCAGGATCGACGCGTAGGGGCCGACGTACACAGTCGTCGGCGTGCCCGACGGTGCGCAACCGCCACCGTTGGTATGGCGCACGGTGCCCGACGGACACGGATCACGCTGCCCGTTCTGGAAGCCCTGCGGCCACGCGTTGGCCAGCTCGATCATGTAGGGGTGGCGCCAGATCGTGCCGTAGGCCTGGTCCCAGACGATCGTCTTGAACACCGACGGCGTGGCCGTCACCACCAGGAACAGCGGTTCGCCCGGGTTGACCCGGAAGGTCAGGTCGGCGTCCAGCCCCTTCTGCAAGGCGCTGTAGCGGCCCGAGGTGAACTGCGTGTTCGTGGCCACCAGCCCCCAGCGGAAGTCGGTGTCGGAGCCCGTCTGGTTGATGCCGCGGAACTTGACCGTCACGGTGGTGGCCCCGTTGACCGGGTACAGGCGCACGACGTTGTAGCCGAAGCGTTGCGGCGCGCCGTAGAACGGCGAAGCAAAACGGCGGTTGGTGGCCCAGTTGGTGTCCAGCGCTTCCAGCGGCATCAGCCGGCGCATGCGCTCGGCCCTGTCGGTCAGCGTGATGTTGCCGTAGCTGTTGCGGAAGGCCGCGGGCGTGGCCTTGTAGTCCCACACCACGTTGTGCATCGCCCAGTCACCGATGAAGTCGTTGAGCTGGGCGATCGACCAGCCGCGTGACGTCTGGATGTTGGTGAACGGGTCGGGGCCTGCGGTGGTCCAGATCTGCGTGACGGCCTCGGGGCCGTGCTTGTCCTTGAGGTACTCCATGAACTGCCAGTTGCAATACCGGTCGCGCGTGGACCCGAGGTACAGGTGYGGGGCGTTGGGCAGCATCTCGGAGCAGTGCAGGTTGCCCTGGTACTCGGGCAGCTGGTGCGGCGTGAAGTTCGCGTGGCTCTCGTGGATCCAGCCGCAGGTGTTCGACTGGTTGCAGGCCATGCCGCCGTTGTTCGTGGCCCASRACTGCCAACCGTGCGTGAACTCGTGCGTGAGGCCCCAGCGGTCCTTCAGCGCACCGGGCGCGATCCACATGCCCATGTGCAGGTTGCGCTGGGGATCCACCCAGGCRCCGSCGGTCAGGCCCCAGCCGGAGTGGATGTGGATGGCGGGCTTGATCTTGTCGGCCTTGTTGTAGAACGGCTCGGGCATCAGCAGGTTCGAATTGAACAGGTTCTGCCAGACCGTGTTCTCGAGCGTCTCGGCCGCCAGGGTCAGGTCGGCCTCGGAGAGGGYCTCGTCCGAATAGAAGGCGAAGTGGGCCGATTCCTTGAGCAGCTTGAAGTGCGACTGTTCGGGGTTGGGGCCACCGGCGCGCCAGGTGCCCGGGGTGACGGCCGGCTTCGGGGTGGCGTTGGCCGGTGCCCAGGTGGTCACCGTGGTGCCTTGGTCAACCGCCGGAGCGGGAGCAGGAGCAGGAGCAGGAGCAGGAGTCGGTGCTGGTGCTGGTGCTGGTGCTGGTGCTGGTGCTGGTGCTGGTGCTGGTGCTGGTGCTGGTGCTGGTGCTGGTGCTGGTGCTGGTGCTGGAGCCGGAGCTGGAGCTGGAGCTGGAGCTGGAGCTGGAGCTGGAGCTGGAGCTGGAGCTGGAGCTGGGGCTGGGGCTGGGGCTGGGGCTGGGGCGGCCGTGTTCGTGGCGCAGAACCCGATCGACTCGGTGCTGGCCCTGGCCGCCAGGGTCTTGTTCCATGCCACCCCGGAGAGCGACAGCGCGGTGCCCGTCTGTTGCCATTGGGCGTTCCAGACGTTGTTGACGCGGCCCGGCACGGTGAGCGAGCCGCTCCACTGCACGGGTTCGTTGTTCGGGTTCACCACCGTCACGCCGGCGCAGTACCCGCCGTTCCACTTGTTGTGGACCACGTAGGTCAACGTGACCGGGCTGGCTGCGCGCGCGCTCGCCGCGAAGAGGCCGGCCAGGACGAGCCCGGCGGCCACGGATTTCATTCGATGCATGTGGTGGTTCCTTCCCTGTGTGATGGATCAGTTCTTGTTGTCTGCGGTGTCACGACGGCAGCTTGCAGGCCGCTACCCGTTGCACCTGGACCCTTGTGCCGCCCGGGCTGTAGGCCCACACCACGTCGCCAGCGGGCGTGGGGGTCATGTCCTGGAACGTGTCGATGGCAAGCGTGGTGGTGACGGGACCTTCGAGTACGGCGCCGGAGCCGGCATCGGCCACGGCCAGCACGAGCTTGCCGCCGGCCTTCCAGCCAATCAGCAACTTGCCGGTGCCGTACGCCGCCATGTATGGACGAAACGGGTAGGTGGCATCGATGCCCGTGGCGGCGGTGATCGTGGTGGTGGCGCCCGGTGCGCTGCCACTGTCGGGCACCTTTGCCAGCTTCAGCACGAGCTTGCCGCCGACCGATTCGATGTAGTTGAGCCAGTGGCCTCCGGTGGTGGGCACCAGCCCGCCCAGCGCCCGTTGGGCCGGGTCGCTGCCGTCCAGCCATTGCAGCGTGCTGGCCGTGGACGTGGGGGTGGCCAGGCGCGCGGTCCGCATCGCGTTCGGATAGGCGTCGCCGTGGCAGCTGGCCGCCCACTGCGCGCCGTTGTGGGCGAGCCGAACGGACCAGCTGTGGCTGCAACCCCAGTCCCAGCCGCCAGCAAGCAAGCCGCCCGTGGCTGCATCGACGAACTTCAGCGTGTCGCCGGCATGGATGTCGACCTCGCCGGCCACGTTCGGCCGAGCGGTGGACATCGCCGAGCGGTAGTAGACGCCGATCTTCGTGCCGTCGGTGGCCAGCCGTGCCGTGTGGCCGTACCACCAGATGAACTGGGCGCCGGCGCTGTCGACATTGCCCTTCTTGGTGAGGGTGGTGCGTGAGAGCGTGGTGCCGGCGGCGTCGACCCGCACCAGGTCCATCTTCCCGCACACCGCGTTGTCCGGCGTCGCGGCGGATCGGCAGTACTTGGCCGAATGGATGTCAGGGTCGTTGGCCACCACGGCGAGGGCGGCACCGGTGGCGGTGGCAAGCATCGCATGCACCTCCAGCCCGGCGACCCCGGGCAGCGATGGGCCGAGTGCATCGGCGGTGGTCAGCGTGGCCATCTTGATGGCCGAGGCGGTCCGATCGGTCCAAGCGAGCAGTGCGGTGCCATCGGCGCGCGGCGCGATGACCGCGGGGGTGTACTCGTCGTTGGGGGCCGCGTTGCCACCGACGGTCAGCGAGGTGGACCGGAGCCGTTCGGCCAGCGTGTCACAGGCAGCGGGGGCCGGCGCAGGGCTTGGAGCTGGAGCTGGAGCTGGAGCTGGAGCTGGGGCAGGGGCAGGGGCAGGGGCAGGGGCAGGGGCAGGGGCAGGGGCAGGGGCAGGGGCGGATGGCGGCGGCGCGGCCGCCACGTTGTCTTGTGACGAACCGCCGCCACATGCGGCGACCAGCGCGGCTAAGTTCACCAGCAGGGCCAGGCGCAAGCGATGGGTGGAGTTGCGGGAAAGGCTCATGGTCGGCGAGGCACAGGATGAAAGGGCAGGACCGGCACCCATCCGCGGTCCGGGGTGGGCGTGGTTGTACGACGTGGGCTCACATGTTCGCCGAGGCACGAACGGATTTGTGGGACGAATCGTGCGCGAACGTAATGCGTGTAAGAGTCGTGATGTCCGCCCGGGGCCGGCGGTTATCGGATGCATCGAGCGGAGAATTTGAAGTTAGTATCTCGGCCCCCGAACCATGAGGCTGAGATGAACGCCCCCATCGCAAGTCTTTACTTTGTCTCTGCGGGCATGTTGTTGATGGGTTCGTTTCACGCAGCACTGATGGCGCGCAGCAGCGACCATGTGAAAGCCGCGTGGCTTTTCTCCGCCATTTGCCTGGCCTTTTCGTTGTTTCAGGTTTCCAACGCGGCGCAATACACGGCGGGCGATCTGCCGGCGGCGGTGGATGCCCACAAGTGGGTGAATCTGTTTCTGCTGCTGATCGTCGCGCTCATCTGGTATCTGGTGGCTGCTTTCGACGACGCGTGGTACGCACCCGTGATGTCACACGGCATTGCCGTGTTGATTGGCGTGGTGATCGCCTGCAACTTTGCCGCGCCGTTCGGATTCCGGTTTTCATCGGTGCACCCGGATATAGCCGTCGTGTTGCCGTGGGGCGAGAGGATCGCCGTTCTTTCCGGTGAACCCTCTGCGGTTTCCCGGGTGGTGCGCGTGGTGTCGCTTGCCTTGATGGTCTACGCGCTGCTGTTCTCGGTACGGGTCCACAGGCTGGGGGAGCGGTTTGCCAGTGCCCTCATCTGGGGCTCCGTCGGCCTGATGTTCCTGACCACCGGCGCCGCAAGCCTGTCGGATGCCGGGACGTTGAAAGTGCCTTACCTCGGCGGGTTCGGCTTCCTGTTCCTGGCCGCCTCCTTTTCGATCATGGTCCGGACGAACTTCTCGAACCGGAAACTCGAGCAGGTCCGGATCAGCAGCGCGCTGGTCCAGGAAGTGGAGCGCCACGAGATCGCCAAGCAGCGGTTCCAGCACGCGCTGAACAACGACCCCTTGACGGGCTTGCCCAATCGTTCGGGCGCGCTGGACCGGCTGCACATCCTGGTGGACCTCAACGGGCTGAATCGCACTGTGCTGGCGGTGTTCCTGCTCGACGTCGATCGGCTCGGCATCATCAACGGCACCCGCGGCCACCAGGTGGGCGACCAGGTGCTGGTCGAGGTGTCGGAGCGCCTGCGGCACAACGTCACGGACAGCGACCTGGTGGCGCGGTTGAACAACGGGGGCTTCCTCGTGGCCGCCGGCAACCTCGTGGGCGAAGGCGGCGTGGCCGTGCTGTACGACAGGCTGGCCGCCGCGCTGGAGGCGCCGTTCCTGGTGGCCGGCAGTGAGCTGCGGATCACCGCCAGTGCGGGGGTGGCCGTGTTCCCGGACGACGGTGGCGCGGCCGAGGATGTGCTGGCCGCTGCCGAGCTGGCGTTGCACGACGCCAAGCGGTCCGGTCCGGGCAGCCTGGGGGTGTATCGCCCATCCCTGAAGGGGAACATCCAGGAGCGGATCGATTTCGAGAATGCCTTGAAAGCGGCGTTGATCAAGCGCCAGTTCTTTCTCTGCTACCAGCCGCAGGTGCGTGCGTCGGATGGGCGCACGGTATGCATGGAAGCCCTGATCCGATGGGAGCACCCGACGCATGGCCTGGTCTTGCCGGACCGATTCATCCAGTTGGCGGAATCGATGGGGCTTATCGCCGCCATCGGTTCGTGGGTAATCGAGTCTGCGTGCGAGCAGTTGGCCCGCTGGCATGCGATGGGGTATGACGGGTTGAGGGTGGCGGTGAATCTGTCGGCCCAGCAGTTGCTGGTGTCGAACCTGGAAGAAACCGTGGCGCAGGCCATTCGGCGATTCGGCCTCGCGGCGGCCAACGTCGAACTGGAAATCACGGAATCCGTGCTGATGCAGGACCCCGAGAGTTCCATTGCACGCCTCGGTGCGCTGAAGAGCCTTGGTGTGCGCCTGTCGATCGATGATTTTGGAACGGGTTATTCATCGTTGAGTTACCTCAAGGTATTGCCGGTGCACGCATTCAAACTGGATCGCAGTTTTGTGCGGGACATCGGCAAGGGCGGCAAAGACCTCGAGATATGCGCCACGGCCATCGGGTTGGCGAGAAACCTGGGTCTGGACATCGTGGCCGAAGGCGTTGAAACTGAGGCGCAGGCGCGCCAGTTGCGGGCGTTGGGGTGCCACCTTCTCCAGGGTTACTTCTTTGCCAGGCCGCTGGCTGTCGCCGCGGCCAATGAGTTTCTCGGCGGGCCCTTCAAGAGCCTGGAAACGGGCGCTATACCATTGGAATTCGTCGGCTGAAACTGGGTATTTACCCTCCCGCGGGCTCGCGGGAAACAGTTTGTTGGCGCTGACTCCTGCGTCAATGTAGGCCCGTTGGGTCGTTGAATACTCGCGCTCGCGAGTTTCCAGAGGGCGATTCCTTGGCCGCCTTCGACGGCGTGGCTGTAAGTGGCTGTGTCGAATCCAGAAAGCATTGTTTCAGAGTATGGGAATGCTGTTTCTTTCTCGCGGTCCCGGTTAGGCTCCGCGCCGTTGTCGGACGTCTGATGTCTGACGTCAATGCGCGCAACTGCACCGGTGTCGACCCGTGGGCAGAAGGGCGCGCGGCAACGTGGAAGGCGCTTTGGCGTCTCCGGAGGCCTGTTGCAGGACCCCGCGTCTTCTCCGTTCGGAAGGGCGCAAACAGGTGGTCAGTCCGAGTTCTCAACAACCCGAGAAAGAAGCCCAATGAAAAAGATCCCGAGTCCCCTGCGTTTGACATTCCTCGCAGTGGCATGTGCCGCTGCCACCCCCGCGCTGGCCGTCGATTGGCCGTCCGGCTTTTCCAAGTGCGCCGACGAAGGCGAGAGCTGCAAGGTCGGCACCACGCCGCGCCAGGTGTCCTTTGGCGTGAAGGACAAGTGGGTCCTGAAGACGTTGTCGGGCACGGTGTCGTGCGCCAGCGCCACGTTCGACAACGCGGACCCGAATCCGGGCCGCACGGAAAAGTGCGCTGTGGGCCCAGCCGGCACGCCGGCACCCGCACCCGCACCCGCACCTACGCCTGCCCCGACACCGGCGCCCACCCCGGCCCCCGCACCTGCTCCGAGCGGCGCGTCGGGTGGGTACGGCGGATCGGTCACCGGTGGAGGCAGTGTCACGGCCGTGACGGCCGCCACCGCGGCGCAGATGCAAGCCGCGATCGATGCCTACACCGGCACCGGCGGCCTCGTGGTCCGCTACACCGGCAAGTTCGACTACAGCGCCATCACCGACACGTGCGCGCAGTGGCAGAAGAACGCGGGCGCGATCGTCGAGATCAAGAACAAGGGCAACGTCACCATCGAAGGTGCTGACGGCTCGGCCGCGAACTTCGGGCTGGCGATCAAGGGGGGGGCCACGAACATCATCATCCGCAACATGACGATCGGCCTGCTGCCCGGCTCCATCGATGCCATCGGCATCGAAGGGCAGGGCGGGCAGTACCCGGGCTACATCTGGGTGGACCACAACACGCTGTTCAGCAGCACCAAGGAATGCTCCGGCGCGGGTGACCTGGAGTTCGACGGTTTGATCGACAGCAAGGCCGGCGCGCACCACATCACCTACTCGTACAACCACATCCACGACCACCAGAAAGTGGGCCTGATCGGTTCGAGCGACAGCGATTCCAGCGACCGCTTCATCACGTTCCATCACAACGTCTACCAGAACGTGAAGTCGCGGATACCGCTGCAACGCGGCGGCTACACCCACCTGTACAACAACCTGTACAGCGGTGTGCTGACGTCGGGCGCCAACGTGCGCATGGGCGGCTTCTCGCTGATCGAGGGCAACTACTTCGAGAATGCGCAGAATCCCGTCACCTCGCGCGACAGCTCCGCCATCGGCTACTGGGAACTGCGCAACAACAATGTGAAGTCGCCGGCTGACTTCGCCCAGTACGGCATCACCTGGGTGGCGAGCGAGTCGTCGCCCACGCGTGACGCGAAAGACTGGGTCAGCACCGCCACGTTCCCGGTGGGCATCCCGTACAGCTACACCGTGCAGGACCCCGCGTGCGTGAAGCAGAAGCTGGCCACCGTGGCCGGTGCCGGCAAGGCGCTTGCCAAGCTGAGCTGCAACTGACGGTGACGCGGGCCCGGGCGGCATGACTGCTGCCCGGGCTCCGATCGGCCCGCGGCCAGTCACTCCTCGGCACCGACCTTCAAGCCGTGACCGCTCCACAATGGGCGATGACCGACCCGTTGCCGCTGCTTTACAGCTACCGCCGTTGCCCCTATGCCATGCGGGCGCGCATGGCCTTGCTCCAGGCGGGCCATGCGTTCGAGGTCGTCGACGTGGACCTGCGGAACAAGCCCGCCGCGTTGCTGGCGCTGTCGCCCAAGGGCACCGTGCCGGTGCTGCGGTTGCCTGACGGGCGGGTGCTGGAGGAGAGCTGGGACATCATGCGGTGGGCGCTGGCGGCAGAGGACCACGACGGTGTGTGGTCCCGGGCGCAGTCGGCCGTGAACCTCGATCTGCTGGCGCGCAACGACGGTGCGTTCAAGCACCACCTGGACCGCTACAAGTACCCCGAGCGCTTTGGCGAGCCCGACGGCCTGCGGGACCACCACCGCGCGCAGGCGGTGGCCGTGTTGCTCCTGCCGCTGCAGGCGCGGCTGCAGCACGAGCCCTACCTGGGCGGCGCGGCGCCGTGTGCCACCGACCTGGCGATCTTTCCCTTCGTGCGCCAGTTCGCCGCGGTGGCCCCGGCCTGGTTTGCCGGGCAGCCCTGGCCGGCGGTGCAGTCGTGGCTGGCGGCGTGGCTGGGCAGTCGCCTGTTCGGCGTCTGCATGGACAAGGGGGCCGTGGCGCGGCCGGCGCAGTTCAGGTGACCGCCGGCGTCTCCACGTGTGCCGCGAAGCCCACCTGCCCAGGTGCCACGTCTGCCCGCAAGGTGAGCGCCGGGATCTCGTACGCCCCCGCGTTCTGCGGGCGAAATGCGATGGGCGGTGTCGTGGCCAGGGTGTCGAGGCGCTGGCCCAGGGCTTCACTGACCGCCTCGAACCGGGCGCTGTCCATCTTGCCGGTGCGGTGGACGACGAACGGCGGCAGCACATCGAAGCCGGGGTAGTACAGGATCCCGTGGTGGATGGGGAACAGCACGTCGTCCATGGGGCCGTTGATGCCGCGCGGGCCGTAGTGCGATTCCCAGCCGCCCGCGGTGACGACCAGCATCGCGCGCTTGCCGGTCAGCGTGCCTTCGCCGTAGCGGTCGCCCCAGCGGGCGTCTGAGTGTTCGCCTACGCCGTAGCCAAACCCGTAGGCAAAAACCCGTTCCACCCAGCCCTTGAGGATCGCGGGCATCGAGAACCACCACAGCGGGAATTGCAGGATCACGGCATCGGCCCACAGCAGCTTCTGTTGCTCGCGGGCGATGTCGTCGGGCTGGTTGCCAGCCTCGAACGCCTGCTTGGAGTCCAGCGCCGGGTCGAAGCGTGTGCCGGGCGGCCGGTGTGGGCTGTCGTCGGCGTCGAGCGTGGTTTTCCACTGCATGGCATGCAGGTCCGAGACCTGGACGGTGTGCCCCGCCGTTTCCAGGCGCCGGACCGCAAAGTCCTTGAGGGTGCCGTTCAATGACCGGGGTTCGGGGTGGGCGTGGACGATCAGGACGTTCATGTCGAGGGCATTTCGTTGCAGGGAGAAGGAACGATAGGGGCCCGACCGGTATATTGGAAATGAATCCTCGACATGCCAGGTATTGCGATGAATGATCTCCGTCGGCTCGATCTCAACCTGCTCGTCACGCTCGACGTGCTGCTGTCCGAACACAACGTGACCCGCGCGGCGCAGCGGCTGAACTATTCGCAGCCGTCCATCAGCGTGCACCTGGCCAAGCTGCGGGACATCTTCGGCGACCCGCTGTTGCTGCCGGGCCCCCGCGGCATGCGGCCCACGGCGCGAGCCGATGAACTGCGCGAGCCGTTGCGGCAGGCGCTGGCGTCGCTGACCCGTGCCGTGGCACCCGCCCTGCCATTCGATCCTGCCAAGTCAACCCACACGTGGTGCGTGGCCGCCACCGACTACACCGAGTCGACCATCCTGCTGCCAGCGCTGGCCGGGCTGCGAGCTGCCGCACCGGGCAGCCGGCTGGCCGTGGTTGAGGCGGTGCCGCCGCGCCTGGCGCGGCAGGCGGAACGGGGTGAGATCGACCTGGCCTTCCGCACGAGCGAAGGCGCGCCACCCGAGCTGCACTGCCGTGCGCTGTTCACGGAGGAATACGCGCTGGTGGGGCGGGCCGGTCACCCGCGCCTGAAGCGGCGGCCCACGGTGGCGCAGTTCTGCGACCTCGAACACGTGATCGTGTCGCCGGACGGCGGCGGGTTCCAGGGGGTCACGGACGAGGCGCTCGCGAAGGTGGGCCTCACGCGCCGCGTGGTGCTGTCGGTGCCGCACTTTCTTTTCGTGATGTCGGCGCTGGCGAGCACGGACCTCGTGGCCATGCTGCCGTTGCGACTGGTGCGCAACACCCCGGTACTGAAGGTGGTGGCGCCGCCCGTGGCGGTGCCGGGCTACGAGATGGCCATGCTGTGGCATGAGCGTGTACACCGCGACCCGGCGCACCAGTGGCTGCGTGAGCACATCGCCGGTTCGTTGTGATGTGACCGTGTCAGTCGTCCAGTGTTTCGTGGAAGTCCGTGGCGCCCTGTTTCCAGTAGACGGCCACCTTCATCGCTTCCTTCGGCAGCGATTTTTCTTGCACGAGCATGGCGCGCAGGCGGGTCATGGTATGGGCTTCGCCGGCACACCAGACGAATCCTTCGCCGGGCGGCAGCGCCAGTGCACGGACCGCGGACATCAGCGCGTCGGCGCTGTCGACCCAGTGCAGGTCCACCTGCGCGGCGCCCGCGAGGGGGCGGCGGTCGGCGGTGTCATCGACGTGCGCGACCACGATCGCATGTGCACCGGCGGGCAGCTCCTCGATGCGGCGGTGGATGGCGGGCAGCGCCGTGGCGTCGCCCACCAGCAGGTGCCAGGCGTAGTCGGTCGGGATGATCATCGAGCCGCGCGGCCCGCCGATCACGGCGGACTGGCCCACGGCCGCCTGCCGCGCCCAGTCGCTGGCGGCGCCGTCGCCGTGCATCGCGAACTCGAGGGTGAGTTCACGGCGCTCGCGGTTGAAACTGCGGGGTGTGTAGTCGCGCATGACCCGGTCGCCCGACCCGTTGTCGAACATGAACTTGACGTGGTCGTCGAAGGAATCGGACGTGAAACCGGCGAGGGATTCTGCGGTGAACGTGACGCTGACGAAACTGGCGCCGATGGGTTCGACACGGGCCACCTGCACGTCGCGGCGGACGAGTTCGTGGCGCACGCGCTGGATGCGGCGGGCGGTGTGGACGGGAGGCAGCATGGCTTTGTTCTGATCGTTGATAATGTCATCCATCATGCGCAAACCAGTTGATACTGTCAACCAATCCCCTCTTCAGCACGCGGAAGAGGTGGTCGAGGCCATCCACGAGGTCATGCACCTTTTCCGCGCCCGCCAATACCGGGTGCTGAAGGAGGGTCCGCACGATCTTTCCCACATGGAAGCCAAGGCCCTGGGGTTTTTCGCGCGGCATCCCGGCGCCACGCCGCGTGACCTGGCCCAGAGCGCCGGGCGCGACAAGGGGCAGGTGGCGCGGCTCATCGGTGGCCTGCGCGAGCGCGGGTTCCTCGACGCCCATGCGGACGAGGCCGATCGCCGCAGCGTGCACCTCGAAGTGAGCGCCGCCGGCAAGGAGGTGCAGGCGGTGCTGCAGAAGCAGCGGCGGCGCTTGTCCACGCAGGCGGTGAAGGGCCTCAGCGACGCGGAGTGTGCGTCGCTGATGGTGTTGCTCGCGCGGGTGAAGACCAACCTCGAAGGTGAATGAGCGGTTCCAGGCCCGTCGCGGTCAGGCCGAGGGCGCCGCGGCGTAGGTGCGCAGGCCGTCGAGGTCCAGCACCCGCACGCCGCCGTACTCCAGCTGCAGCAGCTTCGCCGCCTGCAGCACCTGCAGGGCCTCGTTGACCCGCTGGCGTGACAGGCCCACCAGGTAGGCGAGTTCCTCCTGCTTGATGCGCAGCACCTGGCCCACGCCGGGATGCAGCACCGGGTGGAACAGCGCACAGAGGCTGCGCGCCACCCGTTCCTCGACGCTGGTCATCCGGTCGATCTCGCGCGCGGCGATGAACTGGCCGAGCCGCTCGTTGAGCTGCTGCATCACGTAGCGGTTGAACTCGATGCTGTGGTCCAGCAGGTCGTGGAAGGTGCCGGTGGGGATGCCGGCCACCACGCTGTTGCGCAGGGCCTCCACGTTGTAGCGGTACGGTTCGCGCTTGAGCACCGTGCCTTCGCTGAACCACGCCCCTGACGGCAGGCCGGCGAAGGTCATCGGCACACCGTCGGGCCGGTCGCTGCTCATCTTCAGCAGCCCGTTGACCACCCCGAGCCAGTGGGTGGCCTCCCGGCCGTGGCGGCACACCTGCTCGCCCCGCGCGATGTCGATCACCCGCACCTCCGCCACGGCGCGCTCGCGCGTGTCCAGCGGGAGCACCCGCAGCCACGGGATGCCGGCCACCTCGGTGGCGGTTGGCAACCGGGGCCGGAGCAACAACGCCTGCGCCTTCGGACTGAGGGTCATGCGGGTAATACCGGGTAGGACGGACCCGCAGATTGTCGTCGCGACGACATCCTGGCGTCAAAGCGCTCGCACAATGGGTTGCACTGATTGGCCCCGCCACGGGGCTGGAAGGAGCGAAGACCCATGGCTTCCACGTTCCCCGCGCTGCTGCTGGAACACGCCCGCCAGCGACCGCACGCCACCGCGCTGCGTGAGAAGGCGTACGGCATCTGGCAAAGCCTCACCTGGCTGCAATTGCAGGGGCTGGTGCGGGACATCGCCATCGGGCTTCTGGCGTCGGGCCTCCGGCCCGGCCAGCACCTGGCCGTGATCGGCGAGAACCGGCCGCGGCTCTACGCGTCGATGATCGCCGCGCAGGCCATCGGAGCCATCCCGGTGCCGCTCTACCAGGATGCCGCCCCGGGCGAGTACGTGTTCCCGCTGGTCAACGCCGAGGTGACCCACGCCATCGTGGAGGACCAGGAGCAGGTGGACAAGCTGCTCGAGGTGCGCGACCGCTGCCCACAGTTGCAGCACGTCTGGTACGACGATCCGCGCGGCCTGCGCGACTATGTACAGCCGGGCCTGGCGTCGCTCGACAGCCTCGTGGCCAGTGGCCGGCAGCATGACACCGACCTCGGGCCGCGGGTGGACGCCGCGATCGCGGCGGGCCGGGCGGACGATGTGGCGGCGATGTTTTTCACGTCGGGTACCACCGGGCAACCGAAGGGGGTCGTGCACACCCACGCGACGCTGATCGACCGGGCGCAGGCCGGCGCCCGGTTCGACCGCCTGACCGAACACGAGCAGGTGCTGGCCTACCTGCCGCCTGCGTGGATCGGGCAGAACATCTTCAGTTTCGCGCAGTGGCTGGTGTGTGGCTACGTCGTCAACTGCCCGGAATCGCCCGAGACCGTGGGCATCGACCTGAAGGAGATCGGCCCCACCTACTACTTCGCACCACCGCGGGTGTTCGAGGCCCTGCTCACCAGCGTGATGATCCGCATGGAGGATGCGGGCCGCCCGAAGCGCTGGCTGTTCGACCGGTGCATGGCGCTCGCGCGGCGCGTGGGGCCGGCGCGGATGGACGGGCGGCGGGTGGGGGTGGTCGACGCGCTGCTGTACGGCCTCGGCGACCTGCTCGTGTACGGCCCGCTGCGCAACACGCTGGGCCTGTCGCGGGTGCGGGTGGCGTACACGGCCGGTGAGGCGATCGGCCCCGACCTGTTCGCGTTCTACCGCTCCCTCGGCATCAACCTGAAGCAGCTCTACGGTTCCACGGAAACCGCGGTGTTCGTGTGCCTGCAGCCCGACAACGAGGTGCTGGCCGACACGGTGGGCGTGCCCATCGAGGGGGTGGAGATCCGCCTGGCCGACGGTGGCGAGATCTTCGTGCGGTCGAGCGGCCTGCTGAAGGGGTACTACAAGAACCCCGAAGCCACCGCCGAGGTGCTGAGCGACGACGGCTGGTACCGCACGGGCGACGCCGGCTTCTTTGCCGAGAACGGGCACCTGAAGATCATCGACCGCGCGAAGGACGTGGGCCGCCTGGCGGGCGGGGCGCTCTTTGCGCCGAAGTACATCGAGAACAAGCTGAAGTTCTTCCCGCACATCAAGGAGGCGGTGGCGTTCGGCAACGGCCGGTCCCAGGTGTGCGCGTTCGTGACGATCGACTTCGAGGCCGTGGGCAACTGGGCCGAGCGGCGCAACCTCGCATACACCGGGTACACCGACCTCGCGTCGAAGCCGGAGGTGCTGGCGCTGGTGCGCGGCTGCATCGAGCAGGTCAATGCCGACCTGGCCGCCGACACGCAGATGGCCGCCTCGCAGATCCACCGGTTCCTCGTGATGCACAAGGACCTGGACGCGGACGACGGCGAACTGACGCGCACGCGGAAGGTTCGCCGCGGCCACATCGCCGAGAAGTACGCCGTGCTGATCGAGGCCCTGTACGGCGGGCGCGACCACCAGCACATCGCCACCGAGGTGCGCTTCGAGAACGGCCGCACCGGCACCATCGCCGCCGACCTGCAGATCCTCGACGCCAAGACCTACCCGCCCGTGAGGAGTGCCGCATGAACGCCATCACCGCGCTGCGTGCCATGGACCCCACCCTGGTGCCGCCCGTGCCGGCCGACCACGCCGTGCGCGCCGGGCACGTGCCGCGCATCGGGGACGTGATCCTCGACGTGCGCAACATCTCGCTGCGCTTCGGTGGCGTGAAGGCGCTGGCCGACATCAGCTTCGACGTGAGGGAGCACGAGATCCGCTCGATCATCGGCCCCAACGGCGCCGGCAAGAGTTCGATGTTGAACTGCATCAACGGGGTGTACACCCCGCAGGACGGCGCCATCACGTTCCGCGGCAAGACGTTCTCGCACATGAACCCGCGCCAGGTGGCGGAGATGGGCGTGGCCCGCACGTTCCAGAACCTCGCGCTGTTCAAGGGCATGACGGTGCTCGACAACATCATGACGGGCCGCAACCTGCGCATGAAGTGCGGGCTGCTGCAGCAGGCGCTGCGCATCGGGCCGGCGCTGCGCGAGGAGATCCGGCACCGCCAGGTGGTGGAGGGCATCATCGAATTCCTCGACATCCAGGCGTACCGCAAGGTGCCGGTGGGCCAGTTGCCGTACGGCCTGCAAAAGCGCGTGGACCTCGGGCGTGCGCTGGCGATGGAGCCCGGCGTGCTGCTGCTCGACGAACCGATGGCCGGCATGAACGTCGAGGAGAAGCAGGACATGTGCCGCTTCGTGCTCGACGTCAACAGCGAGTTCGGCACCACCATCGTGCTGATCGAACATGACATGGGCGTGGTGATGGACATCAGCGACCGGGTCGTGGTGCTCGACTACGGCCGCAAGATCGGCGACGGCACACCCGACGAGGTGCGGCACGACCCCGAGGTCATCAAGGCCTACCTGGGCCAGGGGAACTGACATGGGCTTCTTTCTCGAAACTGTCTTCGGCGGCCTGATGACCGGCATGCTCTATGCGCTGGTGGCCCTCGGCTTCGTGCTGATCTTCAAAGCGTCGGGGGTGTTCAACTTCGCGCAGGGGGCGATGGTGCTGTTCGCCGCGCTCGCGATGGCCCGGTTCTCCGAATGGTTCCCGCAGTGGCTGGGCTTCGACAGCGCCGTGCTCGCAAACATCCTCGCGTTCCTCGCCGCCTGCGTGTGCATGTTCGCGGTGGCCTGGGCCGTGGAGCGGTTCGCGCTGAGGCACCTGGTGAACCAGGAGGGCATCACGCTGCTGATGGTGACACTGGGCATCACCTACATCCTCGATGGCGGCGGCCAGCTGCTGTTCGGCAGCGCCACCTACAAGATCGACATCGGCATGCCGAAGGACCCGCTCGTGGTGCTGGGCGACACCTTCGAGGGCGGCCTGCTGCTGAGCACGGAGGACCTGTACTCCGCACTGGCCGCCGCGGTGCTGGTGGCCATGCTGACGCTGTTCTTCCAGAAGACGCGCACCGGCCGCGCGCTGCGTGCCGTGGCGGACGACCACCAGGCCGCGCAGTCCATCGGCATCCCGCTCGGCCGCATCTGGGTGATCGTGTGGACCATCGGCGGGCTCGTCGCGCTGGTGGCCGGCATCATCTGGGGCAGCAAGCTCGGCGTGCAGTTCTCGATCTCGATGGTGGCGCTGAAGGCCTTCCCGGTGGTGATCCTCGGCGGGCTCACGTCGGTGCCCGGGGCGGTGGCCGGCGGGCTGATCATCGGCATGGGCGAGAAGCTCTCGGAGATCTACCTCGGCCCGGCGCTCGGCGGGGGCATCGAGAACTGGTTCGCGTACGTGCTGGCGCTCGTGGTGCTGCTGGTGCGGCCACAGGGCCTGTTCGGCGACCGCATCATCGACCGGGTCTGAGGAGCACGCCATGTTCTACCGAGAAAACGGCCAGTTCAAGGCGAGCTACCGGGCCGACCTGGCGCTGTTCCCCGTGGCCCAGGACCGCTGGTTCATGCTGGGCCTGCTGGGCATCAGCCTGGTGGCGATGCCGTGGCTGGCGTCGGACTACCTGTTCCGGGCCGTGCTGATCCCGTTCCTGATCCTGTCGCTGGCCGCCATCGGCCTGAACATCCTGGTGGGCTACTGCGGGCAGATCTCGCTCGGCACCGGCGCGTTCATGGCGGTGGGTGCCTACGCGGCGTACAACCTGCAGGTGCGCATCGAGGGCATGCCGCTGCTGCTGGCGCTGCTGGGGGGCGGTGCGGCGGCCACCGCGGTGGGCGTGCTGTTCGGCCTGCCGAGCCTGCGCATCCGCGGGCTCTACCTTGCGGTGGCCACGCTCGCGGCCCAGTTTTTCATCGACTGGTTCACCAACCGGGTCAAGTGGGTCACGAACGACTCGTCGTCCGGGTCGGTCAGCGTGCAGACCCTGCAGGCCTTCGGCGTGCACTTCGACACCCCCGCGCAGAAGTACGTGCTGTGCCTGGTGCTGGTGATGGTGTTCGCGCTGCTGGCGAAGAACCTCGTGCGCGGTGCGGTGGGACGCGAGTGGATGGCGATGCGCGACATGGACGTGGCCGCCGCCGTCATCGGCATCCGCCCGGTGTACGCGAAGCTCACGGCGTTTGCGGTGAGCAGCTTCATCGTGGGCGTGGCCGGCGCGTTGTGGGGCTTCGTGCACCTGGGCGCCTGGGAGCCCGCGGCGTTCGGCATCGACAAGTCGTTCCAGCTGTTGTTCATGATCATCATCGGCGGCCTGGGGTCGATCTCCGGCGCCTTCTTCGGCGCGGCCTTCATCGTGCTGCTGCCGCTGCTGCTGAACCACGTGCCGCACTGGCTGGGCGTGCCCATCTCCACCGGCACCGCGTCCCACCTCGAACACCTGATCTTCGGCGCGCTGATCGTCTTTTTCCTCATCGTCGAACCGCACGGGCTTGCCCGGCTGTGGTCCACGGTGCGGCAGAAATTGCGCGTCTGGCCGTTCCCCTATTGATCCCGCAGAACAACCCGAGGAGCCGAACCATGCCATCGTTGATCCGCCCCATCCTGTTCGCCGCCGCACTCGCGGGCCTGGCCCCGCTGCCGTCACTCGCCCAGGAGCAGTTCGTGCCGCTGCTGGTGTACCGCACCGGGCAGTTCGCGCCGCTGGGCATCCCGTGGGGTGACGGCAAGCAGGACTACCTGAAACTTGTGAACGCCCGTGACGGCGGTGTCAACGGCGTCAAACTCGCGTTCGAGGAATGCGAGACGGCGTACGACGCGGCCAAGGGCGTCGAGTGCTACGAGCGGCTCAAGATGAAGGGCAGCGGCGCATCGGCCTTCGACACGCAGTCCACCGGCATCACGTTCGCGGTCACCGAAAAGGCCACGGCCGACAAGATCCCGGTGATCACCCCGGGCTACGGGCTGTCGCAATCGGCCGACGGCTCGGTCTTCGAGTGGAACTTCCCGCTGCTGGGCACCTACTGGACCGCCGCCGACGTGATGCTGCAGGACATCGCGAAGAAGGAGGGCGGCTCGCTCAAGGGCAAGAAGATCGCGCTCGTGTACCACGACTCGCCGTACGGCAAGGAACCCCTCCCGCTGCTGCAAAAGCGTGCCGAGGCCGAGGGCTTCCAGCTGATCCCGTTGCCGGTGACGCCGCCGGGGGTGGAGCAGAAGTCCACCTGGCTCCAGATCCGCCAGCAACGGCCCGACTACGTGCTGTTCTGGTCGGCCGGCGTGATGACACCCGCAGGCATCCGCGAGGCCCAGGCCACGGGCTTCCCGCGCGAGAAGATCTACGCCATCTGGTGGGCCGGCTCCGACCACGACGTGAAGGACCTGGGCTCGAGCGCCAAGGGCTACAACGCGATCACGCTGCACAACAGCGCGGCCACGGACAAGGTGCACGCCGACTTGAAGAAGCTGGTGTACGACAAGGGGCAGGGGTCGGGCGCGCCCACCGACATCGGCACGCTCGCGCACACCCGCGGCATGATGATCTCGATGCTCATCGTCGAGGGCATCCGCACCGCGCAGGACAAGTTCGGCAAGGGCAAGGTGATGACCCCCGAGCAGGTGCGCTGGGGCCTGGAGAACCTCAACCTCACGGCCGACCGGCTGAAGGTGCTGGGCTTCGGCGAGATCATGCGCCCGGTGCAGACCAGCTGCAGCAACCACATGGGCAACGGCTGGGCGCGCGTGGCCCAGTGGGACGGGGCCAAGTGGCAGGTCAAGTCCGACTGGTACCAGCCGGCGAAGCAGCCCATCGACGACCTGGTCAAGGAATTCGCGGCCAAGTACGCGAAGGACAAGAACATCAAGCCGCGCAGCTGCAGCTGAACCACGATGGAAACCGTCTCCACATCACCGGCCCCGCCGCTGCTGGACGTCAACGGCATCGAGGTCATCTACCAGCACGTGATCCTCGTGTTGAAGGGGGTGTCGCTGTCGGTGCCCGAGGGCAAGGTGGTTGCCTTGCTCGGGGGCAATGGCGCGGGCAAGACCACCACGCTGCGGGCCATCTCCAACCTGCTGGCGGGCCAGCGGGGGGAAGTCACGAAGGGGCGCATCGAGCTGCGCGGCGAGCGGGTGGAGCAACTCACCCCTGGCGACCTGGTGCAGCGCGGCGTGGTGCAGGTCATGGAAGGCCGGCACTGCTTCGCGCACCTGACCATCGAGGAGAACCTGCTGGCTGGCGCGTACGCGCGCCGCGACGGCCGGGCCGCGGTGGCCGAGACGCTCGAGAAGGTGTACGCCTATTTCCCGCGGCTCAAGACCCGGCGCACGTCGCAGGCGGCCTACACGTCGGGCGGTGAGCAGCAGATGTGCGCCATCGGCCGCGCGCTCATGGCCAGCCCGCGCATGGTGCTGCTCGACGAGCCGTCGATGGGGCTTGCGCCGCAGATCGTCGAGGAGGTGTTCGGCATCGTGCAGGACCTGAACCGGCGCGAGGGCGTGACGTTCCTGCTGGCCGAGCAGAACACGCAGATCGCGCTGCGTTTTGCCGACCATGGCTACATCCTGGAGAGCGGCCGCGTGGTGCTCGACGGCGCCGCCAGTGCGCTGCGCGAGAACGAGGACGTCAAGGAGTTCTACCTCGGGATGGGTGGGGGCGCTGGCGAACGCAGCAGCTTCCGCGACGTGAAGAGCTACCGGCGGCGCAAGCGCTGGCTGACGTGAAGGCGCGTGATGACCGACCAACCTTACGACTCCCTCGAAACCCGTGACCCGGCCGGCCGCGAGGCCGCGTTGTTCGCCGCGTTGCCCGGCGCCGTGGCGTGGGCCCGGCAGGCCTCGCCCGCCTTTGCCGAGATCCTGCAGGGGCTCGACCCCGCTGCCGTGGACACCCGCGCCGCGCTCGCGCAGTTGCCGGTGACCCGCAAGAGCGACCTGTTGGCGCGGCAACGTGCCCAGGTGGCGGCCGACCCGTTCGGCGGGTTTTCCGCCGTCGGATGGGCGAACGTGCCGCGCGTGCGCCGGGCCCGGCGGGTGTTCCAGTCCCCCGGTCCCATCTACGAACCGGAGGGCGATACGCCGGACGGCTGGCGCTCGGCGCGGGCGCTGTACGCGGCGGGCTTTCGTGCCGGCGACCTCGTGCACAACGCCTTCAGCTACCACCTGACGCCCGCCGGCAGCCTCATGGAAAGCGGCGCGTTTGCGATCGGGTGTGCGGTGTTTCCAGGGGGCGTGGGCCAGACCGAGCTGCAACTGCAGGCGATGGCCGAGCTGAAGGCCGACGCGTACGTGGGCACGCCGAGTTTCCTGCGCATCCTGGTGGAAAAGGCGGCCGCGCAGGGGCTGGCGCTGCCGTTCATGAAGAAGGCGCTGGTGTCGGGCGAGGCCTTCCCCGCGGCCCTGCGCGACTGGCTGCGCGACCGGGGCATCACGGCGTACCAGTGTTATGCCACGGCCGACCTGGGCCTCATCGCCTATGAGACCGTGGCACGCGAGGGGCTGGTGCTCGACGAGGGGGTGATCGTCGAGATCGTCCGCCCCGGCACGGGCGACCCCGTGCCCGACGGCGAGGTGGGCGAGGTGGTGGTCACCACGCTGAACGAAGACCACCCGCTGGTGCGGTTCGGCACCGGCGACCTGTCGGCGGTGTTGCCCGGGCACTGCCCCACGGGCCGCACCAATGCGCGGCTTCGCGGGTGGCTGGGCCGGGCCGACCAGACCGCGAAAGTGCGTGGCATGTTCGTGCACCCGGGCCAGGTGGCCGAGGTGGTTCGCCGGTACCCCGCCGTGCGCCGGGCGCGCCTCGTGATCGATGGCGAGATGGCCCGCGACAGCATGACGCTGCAGGTGGAGGTGGACGGCACCCCGGAGACCCTGGCCGACCGCCTCGGTGACAGCCTGCGGGACGTGACACGGCTGCGCGGCGAGGTGGAACTGTGCGGCGTGGGGACGCTGCCGAACGACGGCCAGGTGATCGTGGACCGCCGCGCGGTCGGTTGATCGATCGGGTTGGCCGCCTTGCATGTATTTCGCGTACGAAGTATATACTTCGTGAGCGAAATACATGCTGGGAGCCCGACATGCCTTCTTCCCCTGCCCGATCGCTGGTGCAATTCACGTGTGACGACGGCCACGTGCTGCACGGCACCCTGTGGACACCAGCCGAGGCGCCCGCCGCCGTGGTGCTGATCCACCCGGCCACGGCCGTGCCCGAGAGCTTGTACGCACCGTTTGCCGAGTACCTCGCCAGCCGGGGCCTGGCGGCCGTGACGTACGACTACCGTGGCATCGGCCGGTCGGCCCCCGCCACGCTCCGCGGGTTCAGCGCGCGGATGCGCGACTGGGCAGACCTGGACGTCGAGACCGTCACCACCTGGGCCCGTGAGCGGTTTGCCGGCGTGCCGCTGCTGGCCGTGGGCCACAGCTTCGGCGGCCATGCGATCGGCCTGGGGGAGGGCAGCCGGCACCTGAAGGCCGCCGTGTTCATCGCGTCGCACGCCGGGTACCTGGGGGTCATCCGGGGGCGCCTGGAACGCTGGCGGGCCACGTTCCTGCTTCGCGCGCTCGGGCCGTTGTTGTGCCACACGCTGGGGTACATGCCGGGCCGCGCCCTCGGGCTCGGCGAGAACCTTCCCGCCGGTGTGTTCCTGGAGTGGGGCCAGTGGGCATCCCTGCCGCGGTACTTCTTCGATGACGCGAGTCTGCTGGCGGAAGCCCGGTTCGCCCGGCGGCGGCTGCCGGTGCTGGCGGTGGGCTTCGACGACGACCCGTGGGCCACGCCGCCCGGCATCGACCTGCTGGTGGGGAAGCTGGTGAACTGCGACGTGCAGCGGCGCCAGATCAACCCCGCCGCGGCCGGTGCGCCGGTGGGTCACATGGGGTTCTTCCGCCGGCGCCACCGCGAAGCCCTGTGGCCGGGGATCGCGGACTGGCTGCTGGCCACCGGTGGCGTCCCGCAGCCCGAGGTCCGGTCCCGGCCGGAGGCACGACCCGCATGACAGGTCCAGAGAAGAGGCTGATTTTCCTGCTCAACCTGGGGCAGCGCGCGGTCGAGCGCTGGATCGAGGGCCAGGCGGACGACACCCTGGCGCTGTCGGCCCCGCAGGCGGGCACGCTGTTTTTCCTGTCGCGCAACGATGGGGCGCTGATCGGCGAGGTGGCCCAGGCGCTGCACATCGGCGCGTCGGCGATGTCGGGGCTGGCCAACCGGCTGGCGATCGCGGGCTTGGTGGAGCGCCGCCGGGACGAGGTGGACGGCAGGGCCATCCGCCTGCACCTGACCAGCGACGGCCGCGAGGCCGGCCAGCGCGCGAAGACCGTGCTGGCCACGTTGAACAATCGCCTGAGCGACGGCTTCACGCCCGCCGAGATGGATGTGGTGGGCCGCTGGCTCGGCGCGTTGCAGGACAAGTTCCGCGCGCCCGGAGAACCGCTCGAACGCTGACGACCCGCCGAGAGTGCAGGCCGCCCCGCGGCGTCAGCCGCGCGCCGCCCGTTCGGGCGTGTCGAATTCCTCCGACTGCGTCACCACGTTCCGGATCTCCGCCATCAGCGCCAGCGCGCCCGGTGACGGCAGTGCGCCGAGCCGCTGGGACAGTCCGATCTGCCGCCGGGTGGGTTCGAGCGGGAAGTCGAGCACCACCAGGCTGCCGTCGCGGATCTCGTAGCGCAGCTGGTGGGCGGAGATGGCGGTCAGCATGTCGCTCTCGCGCAGCAGGCCGCGCAGCACGGCCAGGTCGCCCGTCTCCACCGCGGGAATGGGCGGCGGCTGGCGGGCGTCCGAGAAGAACGTCTCGAACAGCTCCCGCGACGGTGACCCATGGCGCGACAGCACCCAGCGGGCGCGGCGCAGCGTGTCGAAGTCGAGCGGGCGCGCGCGGGCCAGCGGGTGCCCGGCGCGCGCGATGATCGAGAGCCGGTCCTCGAACAGCGACTGCTGTTCCAGTTCCTTCGTGCCCTCGGGCCCGCGCAACGCCCCGAGGATGAAATCCACGTCGCCGCTGCGCAGCGACGCGGCCAGGGCTTCGTAGGGGCTCTCCACCGTGCCCACGTGCAACTGCGGGTGGCGCGCCAGCAGCGAGGCGATGGCCATGGGCAGGATGTGCGTGCGGCCGAGCGGCAGGGCGCCCACGTGGATGCTGCCCTGCAGCGTGCCCTCGCTCGCGGCCAGGTCGGGGGCGATGTGCCGCAGCTCCGCCAGCACCCGCTTGAAATGGAACGCGAGGATCTCGCCGGCCGGCGTAGGCACGAGGCCCCGGGCCGTGCGTTCGAAGAGGGTGATGGCCAGGCGGGTTTCCAGGTCCTTCACGGCTGCGCTGATGGCCGGCTGCGTGATGTCGAACTCGCGGGCCACCGACGCCATGCTGCGCTGCTCCGCCAGGCTCGCGATCACGGCCAGGCGGCGCCCGTTCATGATGGATGCAAACAGGGTGTGCACGTCTGCCGACGACCGCACGCCACTCCGGGCCATGAGCTGTTGGCGCGCTTCGTCGAACGCCTGCTCGATGCGCCGCGCGCGGGTGAGCACGATGTCGCCATGACGGTTCGGCACCATGCCGCGGGCGCGGCGCTCGAACAACGGGACCCCCAGCACGGCCTCCAGTTCGGTGATGGACCGGGCCACGGCCGACGGCACCCGGAACAGGCCTTCGGCCGCCTGCGCGATGCTGCCCGCCTGGGCCACGGCACACAGCACGTGGAGGTGGCGAAGGTTCGTGCCAAGTGCCCCCGATGGCGGGTGATCGATCAATTTCTCTTGCTTCGCCATGGCCGCATGGTCCGGCGTGCCCCGGCCGGAGGGGCTTGGGGAATACCCTCGGATATCAGAAAGTTAGAACGCTCGGCAAACCGTATTCGCCGCAAGGAGGGCCTGCCGGAACGACACTTTCTCCACGACGAAACCTGCGGGCCCCACACCATGATCATCGACTGCCACGGCCACTACACCACCGCCCCGAAGGCGCTGGAGCGCTGGAGAGCGCTTCAGATCGAGGGGCTGTCCGATCCCGCCCGAACCCCCGCTGCCGCATCGCTGAAGATCAGTGACGATGAGTTGCGCGAGTCCATCGAGTTGAACCAGCTCGCGAAGATGAACGAGCGCGGCATCGACCTCACCGTCTTCTCGCCGCGGGCGAGCTTCATGGCCCACCACATCGGCGGCTTCGAGACCAGCGCGGCCTGGTCGGCGATCTGCAACGAGCTGATCGCCCGCGTCGTGGGCCTGTTCCCTGACCGCTTCATCGGCGCGGCCATGCTGCCGCAGTCACCGGGTGTGGACCCGGCGACCTGCCTGCCCGAGCTCGACCGCTGCATCAACGAACACGGGTTCGTCGCCGTCAACCTGAGCCCGGACCCCTCGGGCGGCCACTGGACGTCGCCGCCGCTGTCGGACCGCCACTGGTACCCGGTGTACGAGCGTCTGGTGGCGCACGACATCCCGGCCATGATCCACGTGAGCACGAGTTGCAACGCGTGTTTCCACACCACCGGTTCGCACTACCTGAACGCCGATACCACGGCGTTCATGCAGTGCCTCACGTCCGACCTGTTCACGGATTTCCCGACGCTGCGTTTCGTGATTCCCCATGGTGGTGGCGCCGTGCCGTACCACTGGGGGCGTTTCCGCGGCCTGGCGCAGGAGATGAAAAAACCGCTGCTGACGGAACACCTGCTGAAGAACATCTTCTTCGACACCTGCGTGTACCACCAGCCGGGCATCAACCTGCTCACTGGCGTGATGCCGGTGGACAACGTGCTGTTCGCGTCCGAGATGATCGGTGCGGTGCGTGGCATCGACCCCGAGACCGGCTTCGCGTTCGACGACACGCGCCGCTACATCGACGCTGCCCCCGGCCTCACGGCGGCCGACCGGTCGCAGATCTTCGAAGGCAACGCCCGGCGGGTCTACCCCCGCCTCGACGCCGCGCTGCGCGCGCGCGCTTCCGCAACCTCCACCGCAGGACGCTGACCATGAACCCGCTCGGCATCGTCAAGCGCCACATCACGCGCCCGCCCCGCGACGCGGTGGCGCAGCTTTCCCGTTTCGGCGTCGCCACCCTCCACGAGGCCATGGGCCGCGTGGGCCTGGCCAAGCCGGTGCTGCGGCCCATGTACGACGGTGCCGCGCTGTGCGGCCCGGCCATCACGGTGCTGCTGCAGCCCGGTGACAACTGGATGTTCCACGTGGCCGCCGAGCTGATCCAGCCCGGTGACGTGGTCATCGCCGCCTGCACCACCGACAACATCGACGGCTTCTTCGGCGACCTGCTGGCCACGTCGTTCCGGGCCCGTGGCTGCGCAGGGCTCGTGATCGACGGCGGCGTGCGCGATGTGAAGACGCTGCGGCAGATGGACTTCCCCGTGTTCGCCCGCGCGGCCCATGCCAAGGGCACCGTGAAGGCCACGGTGGGTTCGGTGAACGTGCCCATCGTCTGCGCCGGCGCGCTGGTGAACCCGGGCGACGTGGTGGTGGCCGACGACGACGGCGTGGTGATCGTGCCCGCCGCAGATGCGGCCGAGGTGGCTGCCGCGGCCGCCGCGCGCGAAGCCAATGAAGAAAGCAAGCGCCTGCGGCTGGCCGCCGGTGAACTCGGGCTCGACATCTACAAGATGCGCGAGCGCCTGGCCGAGGCCGGCCTGCGTTACGTCGATTGAGTCCCCGAACCCGAGGAGCCTGGACATGGCAAGCATCATCGGCGCGGTGGCGTGTTCGCACACGCCCACCATCGGATTCGCCCACGACAAGAACAAGCAGGACGACCCCGTGTGGGCGCCCATCTTCGAGGCGTTCGCCCCCATCAAGGGCTGGCTCCACGACAAGCAGCCCGACGCCGCGATCGTGATCTTCAACGATCACGTCACGTCGTTCTTCTTCGACCACTACTCGCCGTTCACGCTTGGCATCGGCTCGCAGTTCACGGTGGCCGACGAAGGTGGCGGGCCGCGCGAGCTGCCTGCCATCGCGGGGCACCCGGCCCTGGCCGCCCACATCGGTGAGTCGCTGGTGGCCGACGAGTTCGACATGTCCTTCTTCCAGGACAAGGGCCTCGACCACGGGTGCTTCTCGCCGCTGTCCGTGCTGTGCGACCACGACCCCGCGTGGCCGTTCCCGATCATCCCGCTGCAAGTGGGCGTGCTGCAGGCCCCGGGCCCGAGCGCTCGCCGGTGCTACAAGCTGGGCCAGGCGCTGCGCCGGGCCATCGAGAGTTTCCCGGAAGACCTGCGCGTGGTCATCATCGCCACGGGCGGGCTGTCGCACCAGGTGCACGGGGAGCGGGCCGGGTTCAACAACCCCGAATGGGACGCGAAGTTCCTCGACCTGCTCGAGAAGGACCCGGTGCGCCTCACCGGGATGACCCTCGCCGAGCTGGCCACCATCGGTGGTTTCGAGAGCGCCGAGGTGGTGATGTGGCTCATCATGCGCGGCGCGCTGTCGGCCCAGGTCACGACGCTGCACCAGTCGTACTACCTGCCGTCCATGACGGGCATCGCCACGCTGGTGTTCGAGAACCAAGCCACGCCGCCCACGGCCGCCGAAGTGCAACGGCACCGCGACCACGTGGCGCGCGAGATGCGTGGCATCGAGCAGCTCGAAGGCACGTACCCGTTCGACCTGGCACGCAGCGTCAAGGGCTACCGCATCAACAAGTTCCTGCACGGCCTGGTCCACCCGGAACACCGGGAGCGCTTCGCGGCCGACGAAGCCGGGTGCATGCTCGCCGCCGGGCTGACCGGCGTGGAGCGCGACCTGATCGCCCGCCGCGACTGGCGCGCGATGATGCACTACGGCGTCATCTTCTTCCTGCTGGAAAAGCTCGCGGCCGTCGTCGGTGTGTCGAACCTGCACGTGTACGCCGCGATGCGCGGGCAGACGCTGGCCGACTTCCAGAAGACCCGCAACGCACCGGGCGCGCTGTACTCGGTGTCCGGCGGCGGGGGCCAGGCCCCCGCGTGGGACGCCAAGGCAGACAAGCAATGACCCGCGAGATCCACGTCATCTCGTCGATGGCCACCCGTGCGCTGCTGGCCGAACTGGCCGAGGCCTGGCATGCGCGTGGCGGGGCGCACGTGCGTGTCGAGTCCGTGGGTGGCGTGGACGCCGCCCGGCGGGTGGCGGCAGGCGAACTGTTCGACGTGGTGGTGCTGGCGTCGGACGCCATCGGCCGGCTGGCCGAGGGCGGCCACCTGGTGGCCGGCAGTTGCACCGGCGTCGTGCAATGCGAGGTGGCCATCGCCGTACCCCAGGGCGCGCGGCGGCCCGCGCTGGGCGACGAGGAGGCGTTGCGCACCGCCGTGCTGGACGCCGGGCGCATCGCGTTTTCCACCGGCCCGAGCGGCACGGCGCTGCAGCAGCTGTTTACCCGCTGGGGTGTCCTCGACACCTTGCGCCACCGGCTCGTGCAGGCGCCGCCCGGCGTGCCGGTGGCGCGCCTGCTCGCCCAGGGGGACGCTGACCTGGGTTTCCAGCAATTGAGCGAGTTCGTCGGCATGCCCAGCATCGAGGTGATTGGAACGATGCCGCCCGGACTCGAGATCATCACCACGTTCAGTGCCGCACGGTGCCGGGGTGGCAGCCATGCCGATGACGTGTTGGCCTGGCTGGACTTCCTGCGTTCCTCCGCCACCGACGACGCGAAGCGCCGTCACGGCATGACCCCGGTGCACCCCTGATTCGATGCGGCGCCGAACGCAACGCCCGTTACCCTGAAGGAGACTTCCATGACGTCCATCACCCGCCGAGCCCTTGGCGTGGGCCTGCTTGTTGCCGGCCTGGCCCCGGCCCTGGCCGTTGCCGCAGATGACTGGCCCACCAAGCCGGTTCGCATCATCACGCCGTTCCCCGCAGGCGCCGGCCCCGAGGCCGTGTTGCGTGTGCTCGCCGAGAAGCTGCAGAAGAAGTGGGGCCAGCCGGTGATCGTGGAGAACCGGCCCGGTGGCAACGGGTTCATCGCCATCGACGCCTTCAAGCGTGGTGCCACGGACGGGTACGACCTGATCCAGCTGGACAACGTGCACCTGGTGGCGTACCCGTACCTCTTCAAGAAACTGCCGTACGACCCGGTCAAGGACTTCGAGCCCATCACACCGCTGTTCCGCACGTACTTCTTCGTGGGTGTGCCGTCCACCAGCAAGTTCCGCACGGTGGGCGACATCGTCGCCGAGGCCAAGTCGCATCCGGGTGTCCTGAACTATGGCAGCTGGTCGGTTGGCAACCCGGTGCACCTGGGCAGCGCGTTGCTGGAGAGCATGACCAACACGCAGATGCAGCACGTGATCTACAAGGAGACGTCGATGCTGTACACCGGCGTGGCCACCGGCGAACTCGACTTCGCGCTGGGTTCGCTGGCCACGGCCGGCCCGATGCAACGCATGGGCCGCATCAAGTTCATCGCGGTGACCGGGCAGAAGCGCCACCCGGCGTTCCCGGACGTCCCGACGGTGTCCGAGTCGGGTGGTCCCGCCGGCTACGAGGTGACCGGCTGGACCACGGTGGCGGCACCGAAGGGCCTGCCCAGGAACGTGGCCGACAAGATCCAGCGCGACATCGAGGCCGCGCTGGCCGAGCCGGACATCAAGGAGCGCTATGCCACGTTCGGCTACGAGACCTTCCCGGTCACCCGCGCCCAGTTCACGTCGTTCATCGCGGCCGAAAGCACCAAGTACGCCGACGTGATCAAGCGCGCCAAGGCCTCGCTCGACTGAGAGGGTGACCGCATGGCGATCACTTCACCCCTGAAGCACATCGGCCTGGCCGGGTACGGCGAGGTCGGCCGCATTCTCGCGGAAGACCTCACGCGCCACGGCGTGGTGGTGCGGGCCATCGACCTGAAGTTCGGCCAGGACAGCGCGGGCGACCCGCTGCGCCGGCATGCCGCCGAACATGGGGTGCAGGTGGTCGCCTCGCACCGCGGGGTGGCCGAGGTGTCGGACCTCGTCATCAGCGCGGTGACCGCCAGCCAGACCCTGGCGGTCGCCGAGGCCTGTGCCCCGGGTTGCGGGGCCGGCACCTGGTTCCTGGACCTCAACTCGGCGTCGCCCGGCGCGAAGGCGCGTGCCGCACAGGGCGTGAACGCCGCGGGCGGGCGCTACGTCGAGGGCGCGGTGATGACCAGCGTGCCGCCGTACCGCATCCGCGTGCCGTTGCTGCTCGGCGGCCCGGATGCCGCGGGGTTGGTGGAACAGATCAACGCGTTCGGTTTCCAGGCCCGCGTGGCCAGCGACCGGCTGGGCGTGGCCTCGGCCACCAAGATGTGCCGCAGCGTCATCATCAAGGGCATGGAGGCCATGATGATCGAGAGCCTCACCACCGCGCGCCACCATGGCGTGGAGGACGCGGTGCTCGCCTCGCTGGCCGAGACCTTCCCTGGCGTGGACTGGGAGCAGCAGGCGGCCTACTTCTTCCAGCGCGTGATCGAACACGGCCGCCGCCGCAGCGAAGAAGTGCGCGAGGTGGCTCAGACCGTGCGTGAAGCGGGCCTCACGCCGTGGAGCGCCGACGGCACGGCCGACCGCCAGGCGTGGATGGCCGACCTGGCCGACGGCGGGCTCTTCGGCCCGCGCGACAGCCAAGGCTTCGCCCGCAGCCCCGACTGGCGCAGCGAAGCCGATCGCTTGCTGGCACACGCGCGCGCCGCCCCCAACCCCTGACCCTGCTGGAGTTTCGATGACCGACAACGACCGCACGCGCCTGCGGCGCACGATGCTGCTCGGCGCCCTGGCCACGGCCGCCTGGCCTGGCGCCCGCGCGCAATCCGCGAAACCGCTGCGGCTCGTCGTGCCGTTCCCGCCCGGTGGGTCCACCGACATCCTGGCGCGGGCCATTGGCGCGCGGCTCGGCACCGCACTCGTGCAAACCGTGGTGATCGAGAACAAGCCCGGTGCCGGCGGCTCGCTGGGCGCGTCCGAGGTGGCGCGTGCGGAGGCCGATGGCAACACCTTGCTGATGGGCCACGTCGGCACGCTGGCGGTCAACCCGGCGCTGTACCCGAAGCTGCCGTACGACGCCGTCAAGAGCTTCGCGCCGGTGGCCTGGGTGGCCCGCGTGCCGAACGTGCTGGTTGTCAACGCCAGCTCACCCATCAAGACCCTCGCCGACCTGGTGGCCCGCGCCCGCGCGCAGCCGGGCCGCATGACCTATTCGTCGGGCGGCAACGGCAGCGCCGCGCACATCAGCTTCGAGTACCTGAAGCTGAAGGCGAACTTCTTCATGCTGCACATCCCGTACCGCGGCACGGCACCGTCCGTCACCGACCTGATCGGCGGCCAGGTGGACGCCACCTTCACCGGTGCACCGGCCGTGCTGCCGCACGTGCGCAGCGGGCGCCTGCGCGCGCTGGCGGTGTCGAGCCCGCAGCGGCTGGCAGTCTTGCCCGACGTGCCCACGGTGGCCGAGAGCGGGTATCCCGGCTTCGACGCCGACCAGTGGTACGGCGTGGTGGCGCCTGCGGGCACCCCTCTCGCGGTGGTCACGAACCTCAATGCAGAGATCAACAAGGCGCTTCAGAACGCGGCCGTGGCCAAGCAGCTGGATGGGGAAGGGGCGATTCCGACCCCGGGCACGCCGCAGGCCTTTGCGGACTTGATCGCGCGGGAGATTCCGCGGTGGGCGCAGGTGGTGAAGGCGGGGAATGTGAAGCCGGATTGAGGGGCAGGCCTGGCGTTTGAATTCCAGGTTCAGTGGCAGAATCCGTTTGCGGAGAACCCCATGAACATTTGCCGACCCCTGTTGCTGCTGCTGCCCCTCTCGCTGGCGGGGTGCCTGGGTTCCGTCGACATCGGCGGCACGCTGTCCGGCCTGCCCAGCGGCGCGTCCGTGACGCTGCAGAACAATGGGGGCGACAACCTCACGTTGACGGCCGACGGCTCGTTCCTGTTCGCCGACCCCGTCGGCGACGGCGAAAGCTACAACGTCACCGTCTTGACCCAACCTGCGGGCGCCACCTGTGCGGTGTCGGGCGGCACGGGCACCGTGGCCCAGGATTCCTCGGCCAACATCACCTCGGTGGTGGTGACCTGCACGGCCACGTCGTCCGTCTCCGGCACGGTGCTGGGCCTGGCGGCTGGCGTGAACCTGACGCTGACCACGGGCACCGCCGACCTGGTGGTGGCCGCCAACGGCGCCTGGGCATTTCCGGGCACCCTGGCCTCGGGCACTGCGTACAGCGTGACCGTCAAGGCTCAGCCGCCGGGACAGACCTGCACCGTGGCCAACGGCAGCGGCACGTTCACGACGGGCACCGCCACGGCCGTGGCCGTGACTTGCGTGCCCTGAGCGGCCTGGGCCGGCGTTGGCCGGCTCCTGGCCGTTCGATCGGACGAACCCGCCGTCAGCCGCCCCGCTTGCGCGCCACCCAGCCGTAGACCACCAGCACCAGGATCGCCCCGATCACCGAGGCGATGAGGCCGGCCCCTTCGCCGTCACCGTACCAGCCCAGCGCACGGCCGAGGAAACTGGCGACCACGGCGCCGACGATGCCGAGCACGGCGGTCAGCACGAACCCCATGGGGTTTGGCCCCGGCATCAAGGCTCGGGCGATCAGGCCCGCGACAAATCCGATCACGATCGTCCAGATGAAGCCCATGACTGTTCCTGCGTGGAGTTGATGGCGGACTGTAGCGCAAGGGTGCACGAGGCCGCGACGTGTCAGTTCCGTGACTCTTGTTGCTTCCACCAGCGGGGGAAGACTTGCGTGGGATTGTCCAACGGGGCCGCACGGGCAGGCTTTCAATCGTCGTCACGCAGCACATCTGCGCTTGATCTGCGGGAGCGGCATCGGATTCTCGGAGACGACTTCGCATGAGTCGCGGATCGGCTCGCCCAGCTCCCTAGAGTTGGAGCAGCCCCAGTGGTGGTCGGCTGTGTGCAGTGGCAGGAAGACTATGTCTGTTTCTTCAATCCGGAAGTTCATCTCTTCCAAGATCTCCCAGGAGTCTTCGACAGCGCAGCCGAAGACGACGGGGCGAGAGTCCAAGCCGGGGCAGTCCCACTTTCTGGGTGTCTTTGCGGGGCTGAGATCGCGGGGAGGGGGCAGGGTTCATCCCGAACCCATGCCCCCGCAGCCACGAATCAGTCTGCAGTCTCTTTCGCGTCGTGACGCTACCCCGCTTGCGCACGCGCCGTCGGCGTTGTCCCGGCGTGACGTGCAGCCGGGGCCGACACGCAGGCCGCCAGAGCCTCCGCTGCGGCAGCATTCGGTGTACTTCGGGAAGATGCACAAGGCGCCGCCGACCGCCGCACCAACCCCGGCACCAGCACCTGCACGCAAGCCCCCACAGCCTCCGTTGCGTCAGGACGCGCCTGCGGGCGGGTACCGTACGAATGGCGCCCAGGCAGCCGCGCCGGCCAGGCCGCCCCAGCGCGCCGAACGTGCGGAAACTCGCCCGAATCCTCGGCCCGCGCCGGCGCCTGCGCCGTCCAAGGCCGACAGTTTGCGTGGCGTGCTGCAAGACTTGGCGAAGAGGATGAAAGTCCTGGACAGGACGAACGATGAACTGCAGACGGCCCCGGAGGGGGAGACACCGGAGGCAGAGGCGAAGATCGAGAGGGACCTGGCGGCTGTGACCCGGGAGCGCAAGAAACTGATCACCATCCGCAAGAACGTGCTGGTCCAGCTCGACTTCATCGAGAAGCCCGCGGCCAACGAAATGGTGCGGACGCTCACGGAACTGACCAAAGTCAACGGTCCGCAGCAGACTGACAGTCCGCTCGCGGGCGTGCAAAACGCTGTGATCCGCGGCAACAAAAAAGCCCTGCGCGACCAGGCCCACCTCCAGGGCAAGCGCGATGAGTTGATTTCTACGCAAGGGCAAGTGCGCCAGGCGCTGAAGAGCGGCGCATTCAACGGCCTGCCTCCGGATGAACTCGAGCAGATGCGCGAGCTGGCCACTCTGAACATCGACAGCAAGCTCGAACAGGTGAGCCAGCTCAAGGAGATGGTCCGTCAGACCGATCAGAAGTTGAAGGCCATGGGCGCCGGGGGCGGCAGCGTTTAGACCACCCCCGAGGAGCGGGCGCGCGCCGAGGAAGAGAGAAGGCGTGCCGACCAGGAACGATGGGACAACGGCTACCGCATATGACGCGCCGGGCGGCCGTGGGTCCGCGGGGTTGAGAGGCAGCCAGGGATCACCCGGCGCAAGCGGCGCATGCAAGTCTGGGGCCGCAGGAAAGAGCCATCGGCGCCGCACCCGTGCTTCGGGCCGGCACACACCCGTTCGGCCACGCCAGCGAAGCGATGCAGCGCGCGAGCCACAGTGCAGGCCGCGGAGCCCGAACAGGGCCCGAATTCATGCACAGGGAGAATATGACTTGCTGAACATCCGCACCTCGCCGCCCACTTCAAAGCCGGCATCGCCCCAGGAAACGCCCAACCGCGCCGCGGATCCCGGCAGTGGCTCCCGCGCGAGCCACGCGGATTCGCTGGCCCATGTGCTGCCGGCGCGGCGGGCCACGTCGCCCGTGACAACACGCGCCGGGGATCCCTCGCCGGCGCAAACGCGGCCGGCACGGCAGCCCTTGCCGCCCACGACCACCCAGCCACCCACATTCACGTCCGCGGGCCAGCATCTCGGCATCGCGCACCGCCTGCAGGAGATGAAAGGCTATCTCGCGGAACTGCGGTTGATGCATGCCGCCGGGCGAGAACTGCCGCGCTCGCGTGACACGCAGTTCCTCGATCTGCTGGTGGTGATGGAGAACGCCCGCAACGCCTCGCTGCGGCTCAGCGCGCAGGCCATCGACCATGAGGCGCTGGACAAGGGCGACGCAGCGGCCATGAAGGCGGTGGCCGGACTGGCGCGCGCGGCGATAGAAGGCATGGGGCAGGGCTCCTGGCATGCCGTGCTGAGCGTCGACGGCCACGAGGTGGCGGTGGCGGCCGAGCACGACGAAAAACATCCGGCGCGGCTCTCGCTGATCGTGGTGGACAGCGCCTCGTCGCTCCTGTCCTCCGGTCAATGGCGGCAGATCGCGCGGCTGGTGGGGCAGCACATGAACCGCGCCTTGGCCGACGAAGGAAAGCCCACCGACGCCCAGGTATGGGTGAGTTGCCTGAGCACCTCGACCGAGGTGACCGCGACCTGCGGAGGCAGCACCATCTTCTCGCTGGCCGCTGCGCGCGAAATGCCGCACGACCCGGACATTCAGAAGCTGCACAAAGATGTCCTGGGGCAGGCTGCCGAGGATTCCGTATCCGCGACGGCTCGCTTGACGGCCGACAACCACCTGCTCGGCGCCCGCTTCTTCAAGCACATGACTCACCCGGGCGCCCTGCAGGACCTGCTGAAGCGCCGTCCCGAACTGGAAGATGCACCGGTCAACAAGAAGGGGACGACGCTGCGTCAGCATCAGGCCGAGCATGTGGTCTCGCACCGGCCGCCGTTCGGTGTCTCCTACGCCTACAGCGATTCGTTCGAGCGAAAGCGCCTGCGGATGTACGAGCGCGCCATCGCGCACCTCGAGCCTGTGGTCATGGCCGAGCAGTTGCAAGGCATGGAAGCGTACGTGCATGAACTGGGCCGCGCGGCCAAGGGCGAGGCCCCACAACCCACCCCGCGCGACGCCGAGTTCATGGGCCTGTTGATCGACGTGGAGAACACGCTTGATCCGCAACTGCGCCTGTCGGCCCATCGTGTCGACCCGGTGCAGCTTGCCGCGCTGGACCCTGCCGCCATCAACGACCTGTGGCAATCGGTCGCCACGGGCGTGCGCAGCGGCGCCGACTGGCATGCCACGCTCGATCTCGGCGGGCACCACGCCGCGCTGTCGGCTCGACACGACCCCGACAACCACGCCCATGTCTCGCTGGTCGTCGTCGATGGCACCGGCTCGCCCTTGTTGCGCGAGGGGGGCGGTGAGGGCCTGACCAAGTTGCTCGGTGATCGCCTGCAGGCCATGCTGCGCGGCACCGGCCATGCCGGGCAAGGCAAGGTCCGCCTGACCCATTTCGATGTTTCAGCCCGGCAGCCTGACATCGACAACGCCCTCTTCGCGGTGCTGTCCGCGAAGAATCTCAAGGACTTCCGGGACATCGGCGAAGCGCATGCTGAAGCGTTGAAGGCGGCCAGCAGCAGCGACGAGCCCACCGCCGTGGACAGGCGCGATGGGGCTCACCTGATCGATCCGGACTACGGCGTCTCCGATCAGGACGAGCCGATCGAACCCGAAGACCTGAAGGCAGAACTCGACCAGGAGCAGATCGAGATGTACCAGCGTGCCATCAGCCACTTCGAACACTCACCGCGACTGGATCCCGTCGGCGTCGCGCCGGTGCGGCGCTGAAGTCCCTGGGCGGCGGCGCAACGCATCACAGGGGAGACAGCACCCAAGGGCTCTTTTTATCGGTCATGAGATCTTCAGCAATACCGATAATTCCGCCCAGTGTCATGTTCTGCCCCCCCCAACTGGCCCGGCCAATGATGTAGCTCTTTGCAAACTGTGGCCAAGACGAAAAATTCGAACGCAGTTCTTTATCTACATGCGCAAGAATGCGGCCGAATTCATCTTGCTCAATGTACTTGCAGTCCAGTGACATCCTTGCAACAGTGACCAAGCGGCCGAGATCCCAGGCAAGTATTCCAGCGCTGTAATCCTTGGGGAGATACGAGCCATTGACCTTGTCTTCGAGAACGCGAAAAACGGATCGCAGATTCCCCAATATCTCCATGGCCTGCTCCAAAGCCGAGAAGACGAGATCTTTTTCCTCGCACGGCCCCTGCGCGGCAAGCTGCTTGCGCAGCGTTTCCGGGGAACCGTATCGGCCACTGGCTACCAATGCCTCGAGAACCTCTTGGCGCCCATCTCCTGAAGCACCATCGCTGTAAACCCGAAAAACAATGTCGTAGAAAAAGCGATGGCCATAGCTTCCGAGCCACGCCAGGGTTTCAGCAGCCTCCTGAGGCGAGTTGGTGTCCCAGTATGAGCCAAGCCCCTCGGTGAGAACATCGTCAGACAGTCCAGTTGTGTAACTGTCGCAGTACGCCATGATCTGCTCGGAGTTGATGAGCCCAGCTTGAAGTGCCCGCTGCGCTGCCGGATCCACTGCGGCTCCACCGGGGCAATTTCTGTATTTTTTCCCGGAAACTATCTGGAGCAATTTGTGCAGGAGAGTCGAGAAACTCATGGATCAGATCTGCTTGAAGGCCGCATTGATGGCGCGATGCTTGAGCGCATCCACAAGCGCCTCAAAGTCCGAGTCTTTCGCCATGTGAATGGCATCGAATTCATGTTTTTTAGACGCCATTGATCGTGCGCTGATTTCTATTGTTTTCTCGGCGCTCGATGTATTGGTTTCCGGAATATCCGTGATGGTGACTTTGTCGATTGCGTCATAGTTCACGGTCGTCAGTACGCCGGCGAATTTCTTGACCGTCGTGAAAGACATGCTCTTCTCATCAAGAACAATGTTCGCCCCTTGGCTATTGGCCGCGCGCTTCTCGAAAAGCGCCCCAACCGTAAGGTACGTGGCATAAGCGCCGAATAGCATGAGGACGCCGTTGGCCACACCTGGCGGCAGATGAAGCCGCAGGGTTCCTATTTTCAGATCGGGAATCGGGTAAAAAGCTGCGGCGATGATGATTGCCGGGCCAATAAGCCCGAAAATGTACTCAAGGATCGAGTACTCCATCTTGTAGTTAATGGTCTGCATGTAATTATTTCCTTGTGGATTTCTTCTGACTGGGCGGTTGGCTCAGCCGATGGTCGGTCCTGCCAAATTCATCCAACTCCGCAGGCTGTTGCAATAAAACGCGTCCCGGTACCGCTGGCCTAAACGCACCCTACTGAGCATGATCACCGTTCGTGATGGTGCCGACGGTCGATTTGATTCCGCAACGTGATGGCCAGTGGAAGGCCGTGCAATCCGTCACGGAAAGGTGCCCAGCGTGAAGTCGCGTCCGGCATCGGCTTCCAGCTGCTCTTGCGCGTTGAGTTCGCAGGCCTGCACGGATGATGTCCTGGCCCGCCTTCAGCGCAGCGCGTTGCCGCCCCACCGCCTGGGTCATGGCGGTGCGGTCGTGGGTGATGGTGGTGAGGGTCTTGAACGTGCCGTCGTCGTACACGGCCACTCGCACATCCTCGGTGAGCGAACTGTCGGCGCCCGCCTGGAAGTCGATGTTGCCGCGGACCGACTGGGCCGACAGCAACCCCCCTGGCCGCCGACGGTGGCCGCGCGTGCGATGAGGTTGTTGTCACCGGCGTGCAGCGTGACGTCGCTCTGGCCCACGATCACGGTGGCAGCCTCGCCGCTGGTCCTCGGATGTTGTTGTCGCTGGCCTGGTTCAGCGCAACTACTGTGAGCGCGGTGTCGCGCCCAGCCTGAGGCTTGCCCCGACCCGCACGCACGGCGAGGCTGGCGAGGCGGCCAATGGGGTGCGACGAGGGCAGGTCTCGAGTTTGGGCTTTAGATTCGAAACCTGACTCAAAATTCAGTCATGGCACTCTCTCATCCTAGTGGGGGCGGGATAGGTGGTAATGATTTCCCTGGCCATCGTCGTAGGATTGAACTCATATATGCCTTGGGCACTGTTCAATCCACCGATTCGTTGTAGCGGACCAAGGGCCGACCGTTGGTCGCCTTGTTGCCTTGTTGCCGTGGCGCCGAGACGAAGCTAGCCATAGCCAAGCTCAATTCCGAAGTCTCCGACGTCTTGGGTCTCCACACCGCCGCCCTCGGGACAGACAGTACTCGACGGGCTTCTGGCTACTTAGTCGGTCCTGCAATGGCCGACTATTTAGTGGAACTCAATTCACTTAGCACTCTTTCCACAACGAGCGCTGCACGTACCTTGTCGTATGGGCCTTCGCCCATAGGCGGTTTCAAAAGCCCGTCAAGAAAATGACTGAGAACATCGGCCCTATCAGGGCCAGTTACGACTTCATCTAGTTCGATGTCTCGGAGGCCAGGCGGTAGGCCCTCATGGTCGTCCATCCATCCCCTTGTGGCGTCGGCAATCCAGTTCAAACCATTCCCGTCGCGCAGCGCATCTTCTAGGTGAAATGAGAGAAATTTCAAGAACTCCCTCAAGTCTTCGTCCTTGATGTATGCAGCATGGCCTTTATATCTAATCGCGCTTTGAGGCATCAGTCGCCTCTCATGAAAATGATTCTTTGATTTGCGTTTCGCACCGCTTGCCTCAACGTTTCTTCTGCCGCCGTCGACATGCCAGTCGTATCAATGATATGCGTGTCTACCGCCGTGTTTTGCTGAATATGCTTCGCCACATTGGAAACCGCCTTCATCTGCTGCGTATCCGTCAGAGGCTCCAAATCTCCATTGAGGAAAGGTCCCTTCAAAGACACATTCCCCCATCCACTCAGGTCAATGATGTCAACGCCTTCGGTAGTTGACAGCTGGAAGGCTTTCCCGAACGTCTTCTCTGCGCGGGAGATGGCCATGGTTTCAATGATGCTGAACTTGCCTTGTTCATGGTTCCATCCGAGCGCTCGATATCTGAGCGCTGCAGCAAGTTGCTGGACCGCTGCATCCTTATCTGCAGCCCCAACGAGGTCGTCGACATTGCCAAAGCGGTTACCGCTGGCGAGCGCGAGGCGGTCAGTGGGGGCGTCGAGGGCAGGTTTCGAGTTTTGGCTTTAGACTCGAGACTGAGCCCTCATGGCTGCGCCTGCTAGTCTGGCGTAAATTGAATCATCTGCTTAATTCGAGAAGCGTCAGATTTGGACTTTTCGCAAAGGAGATCGATAAATTTCTCATATGCGATGCTGTTTGACCTTAATTCGAAGCCTTCGTCGGTTTCTTGGAGGGAAATTGATTGAAGGAAGTCCGTCTTTGCCCTGTTTAAGGCGGATGCCAATTCGTCTCTTTGAAATTCTGAGAATCGCGCGGAATATTTTCCGAATTTTGGCGGGAAGAGTGTTGATAAGTTCGGGTCGAACTCTTCAATCGCTGCGCCGCAGTTCGTGCATATCATTGCATTTGTCGAGTCGCCTAGGCAAGTGAAGCAGGTGTACATGCCGGCATACTGAGCTTTTGTCATAATGTCTATCCGTTCATTTTCTGGTAATGAATACGGGCACGATAGGTGCGTCGGAACGCCCGCCCCACAGAATTCGAAGAGACAGGAGGTCGTCGGCCGAAATTGCTTGGCCGTTTTGCGGGTCAAACATTTTAACCGAGCCGTCGTCGAGGCGCTGGGCATGGAAGACATGCCTAAGTCGGTCTCTCTCCGGCCCGATGAACATGGCATAGTCGCCGATTGGCTTGTTTGCACCAAATGGCGAGGTCCAAATAGGTGCGGACTCGGTGCTGACGGCCTTTCGAATGATGCGAACGGCTTCAGCGAGTTGAATCCCTCGCTCTGGGTGGACCGATGCGACATTCCGCTCGATGTCGTCGGCAGTCATGAAGATTCTGTTTTCCCTATCGGTCATGTAGGAGGCAACGCAGGCAATGCAGTTCTCGGATTTTGCGGATGGATTCCATCTGGTATATGTTGGCACATCCCAAGCTGCACCAATATGGTTGTTGGAATATCCTTGGAATGCGAGGTTGCCGTCCTTAGTGGCCTTTCCAAAACTATTTGAGAACTGCAGGCTAGGCAGAACTGAGTTGCCGGTAAGGTGGCCAGTGGGTATCGCGCTGTCGACCGCGGGCAGCGTAGTGGTCGGCCATTGCCCGGTGTAATTTAAGTTGGCCGGGCTGTTGACTTCTACCTTTGGTCTGCCGCGCACCGAAACGCCATTCAGATCGTCAATTGACGTCGATGTTTCAGGAGCTTTGGGATTCGCGCCGTGGAGCCGGCTCACCCTGTTAGCGACCACCCCTTCAACGGCCGCTGCACTGAGTCCGAGCAGACCATATCCCAAGGCAGCCCCTTCGTCACTTGCCCCAAACGAACGAAGCACCTGCTCGCCATATGGCACTGATGTTGTGCCATTCCACGCTTGCCTGAGGCCGGCTTGCGCGTAGTCCAGGCTGACGGTTCCGCCAACCAAGCCCGCTGCGCACCCCCATCCCGTCACACATGAGGCTCCGCTGGCGGCCACGCCCAGACCGCCCAGAACGAACTGGCCGCCACCGGCCGTGCGTGTGACCATCTTCGATCGCGTGGCCGGTTCGACCAGGTAGGCGTCGACCCAGCTGTACTGGAACAATCGCTCGACGACTCGCCCGTTCTGCCCGATCTGCGAGGAAAGCAAGGCCTGCTCGGATTTCATCCCGGCCCCGATCGCCTGGAGCTTGGCCAAAAGTTCGTAGTTGGGATCGTCTTTGGGAACGCCATCGGCGCAATGCACGAGCGCGCACGCAGCAGCGAGGAGGCGCTGCTCCACCGCCTTGTCGCCCTTGGCCAGCGCCTTGATGCGCTGCAGTTCGCTTTGGTGAAGCTGGCGATTGTTGGTATCGACCGCGAGCGCGAAGCCCGCGCCTGTGCCGGACCCCAGGGCTGCACCCAACCCGCTGGACGTCAGCTGACCGAACGCCTGCCCGAACATGGTGGCGTAGCCGTCGTTGATGCCCAGGTCGCTTGTGACCGCGCGAGCGGTCGACACGACGCTGCGCTGCCATTCGTCGATCTGCGGCGCCGCTGCGGCCACGCCCCCCGCGCCCAGGGCGCCTTGAACACCTCCACCCAGTGCCCCAGTCAGCGTGTGCAACACCACCCGGCCGGCCCCACCTTCGGCGAACAGTTCCTGCTGCGCGCGGAGATCAGGATCCCGCAACGTGGCCACCGCCGCCTCCGGCGTGAACCCCCGGTTCTGCTCCAGTTCGTCCAGCGCCTTCACCTTTTCCGGCTCGGCCAACCGTCCTTCCTCACGCTCGCGCCACAGCGCGAGGTACGTGCGCGCCTGCTCGATCTGTTGTCCGGCGCTGTTCACGATGGAGTCAGACAACTCCGCCACCGCCTTGGGAGCCTTCTGGCTGAACGTCTGCGTGATCTGCACCTGGGCGGCCATCTCGCGGCGGGTGCGTTCGGCGTTGAAGGTGGGGCGCAGGATGCCGGCGGTGTCGGTGGCGGTGGACACGCCGATGCCGCTGCGGGTCACGCTTTCGAGGTGTTCGCCGTCTTCGCCGAAGCCCACGCTCGCCGTGGGTTTGCCCCCCGACGAGGCCTTCTTGTCTCCCGACGGCCGGGGCGCTGGCGCAGGGGCCGGCGCACTGCTCGCCGGATCCTTGCGCGTGGTGGCACTGCTGACCTGCGCACTCACCGCAAAGGCCTGGGCGTTGAAGTCGGCGACGTTGACGAGGTCACGCTGGGTGACCCCACCCTTGCCCTCGAAGCGGGTCAGGCCCCGGTCGAGTGCGAGCTGGCTGGCCGCGACCACGCCACCGGTGAGGTCGGTGTTGCCGCCCACGCGGATGTCGTAGCCGCCGTCGCCGGCGAAGATGCCGCTCTGTTCGGCCACGTAGCGCTGGTTGGCGTTGATGCGCGTGGTGCCGTAGTTGAAGCCGGCGGCGGAGACGAAGGCGCCGTAGCAGATGGGCGGGATGCACAGGCTCAGGTTGATGCCGGCGCTCTCCTGCTTGCTGTCGTAGGTGCTCTTGTCCTGCAGGCTGTCGATGCGCAGGTTGCCGCCGATCTGGCCCTCCACGCGCTGCGCGTTGACCGCCGCACCCTGCAGCGTGGTGTCGCCGCCCGACACGAGCGTGAGGGTCTTGCCGGTGGTGACGTGGCTGTTCGTCCACGTGCTGTCGCTGCCGTCGGCACGGCCGCGGGTGCGGCTGGCGGCGAGGTCGATGGTGAAGCCGTTCTGGTCGCCCAGCAACGCGAAGCCGATGCCCACGCTGGCACCACTCGAACCGTCCGTGCTCTTTTGCACCGCGGTGTTCTCGGCGGCGGCCAGGCGGATGGCCCCGTCGGCCTTCAGCAGGGTGTTGTTGCCCGCATTGAGGTCGCTGCCAATGACGTTCAAGGTGCTGTCCGCGCCGGCGCCGGCGGCCTCGATGCGCAGGTCGCCGCCCGCGGCCACGGTGCTGCCCACGGCGTTGGTGCCGCTCTGGGTGAAGTCGGAGTGGCTCTCGTTGTGGCTGATGTTGACGCTGACCTTGATGCCGGCCGCGACGTTCTTCATGCCAGAGACGGCGCTCACCGCATCCCTCGCGGCGAGCCCGGCGTTGATGGCGGCCATGCCCTTCATGCGGGTGTTGCGGGTGTCCTGGCCCGAGTTGATGGCGCTGCGGGCCGCGAGCAGGGCGTCCACCAGCGGGATGCTGACGGTGCCGCCCACCGCACTGCGGCTGGACGAGCTGCCCTGGGTGGACTCGCCGCGGTCGTACGCCGCGTCGATCTGCACGGCGCGGGCGCGGATGCCGATGTCGCCCTCGGGCGCCGCGAGGGTGCTGCCGGTCTGGGTGTAGCGGCCGTCGGCGCTCAATGCCACGCTGCCTTGCAGGCTGGCCACCTGGGTGGCCGCATGCGTGGTGCTGCTGCCGCGTTGTTCGTCGCCTTGCTGGGCCGTGCCCATGGCCGGCTGCCACCACTTGCCGATCTGGCCGTTGGCGTAGCTGTGGGTGCGGCTGAAGTCGGACTGGGTTTGCTCCGCCGCCAGCAGGCTCAGGTCGCCGCCCGCGTGCATGCGCAGGTCCTTCTCGACCGCCACGGTGGCGCCCACCAGCGTGGTGTTGCGCCCGCTGCGGGTGCTCAGGGTGCCGGCCGTCACGTTGCTGCCCTGGGCCTGGGTGGACGACTGCGTGCGCAGCTGGCTTTCCGACGCCTTCTTGAGGAACGCAAACCCCACGTCGAAGAGGCCCGCGGAGTTGAACGATTGGCCGTTGAGGCGGCCCAGGGAGTTGGCCTGCTGGAAGCTCTGGCGCTCGTGGCTGGTGTCGGTGGTGGCGGTGAAGGCGCTCAGCGTGAAGTCGCGCCCGGCGTCGACTTCCAGCTGCGTTTGTGCGTTGAGCTCGCCGGCCTGCACGGTGATGTCCTGGCCCGCCTTCAGCAGCAGCGCGTTGCCGCTGAAGGTGCTGCCCACCGCCTGGGTCATGGCGGTGCGGTCGTGGGTGATGGTGGTGCGGGTCTTGAACGTGCCGTCGTGCACGGCCACTCGCGCATCCTCGGTGAGAGAACTGGCGGCGCCCGCCTGGAGGTCGATGTTGCCCCGCACGGCCTGGGCGGACAGCAACCCGCCTTCGCTGCTGACGGTGGCCGCGCGTGCGATGAGGTTATCGCCGGCGCGCAGCGTGATGTCGCCCTGGCCCGCGACCACGGTGCCCGCCTCGCCGCGCTGGTCTTCGAGGTGGTTGAGGTCGTCGCCGGCATGGAAGCCGCTGCGGTGGTGCACGTCCACGGTGCCGAACCGCAGGTCGCGGCCGCTGTCGATCCACGTCTGGCCGCCGCTGCCGGCCTGGTTCAGCGCGGCCGCCGTGAGCGTGGTGTCGCGCCCCGCCTGCAGCGACAGCTGGCCCTGGCCCGCACGCACGGTGAGGCTGGCGAGGCGGTCGATGTCGGTGTGCTGTTCCTGCAGCTTCACGCCGCCCAGGTCGATCTGGAAACCCGTGGTGCGGGTGGTGCTGGCCACGGTGAGGTCGCGCCCGGCGTCAAGCACCAGCTGGCTGTCGGCGGTGATCTGGCCGCCCAGGTTGGTGATGTCGTTGCGGGCCTGCAGCGATATGCTGCCGCCCCGGATCAACCCCGGGTTGTGGATGTTCTCGGCGTTCACCCGCACGGTGTCGCGGCCCACCACCGTGCCGGTGTTGGTGAAGTCGCCCGCGGTGGTGACGCTGACGCGGTTGCCCGCGATGAGGCTGCCGGTGGCACCTACCTCGGCATCGGTGGTGCGTGCGTACACCTGCGGCACCAGGGCCTGCACGGTGGAGCCGTCGGCGCGGGTGACGTCGCGCCGCACCATCCACACGATGTCGGTGGTGAGCTTGGACAGCTGGTCGGCCGTGAGGGCCTGGCCCGGCTGCAGGTTGTGGGCCCGCGCGAACGCCACGCCGGCGTTCATCAGCAGCACGTACTCGGTTTCGTTGTTCTGGTTGGCATCGAGCAGGCGGGTGCCGAGCAGCTGGCTGGTCTGCTCGCGCACGAGGCGCTGCTCGTAGTAGCCGTCACCCAGCCGTGGGCCCAGGCTGCCGGGCGCCACGCCCAGCTGCGTGAGCAGGTAGTTGCTGTCGAGCCAGGTGCGGTAGCCCGAGAACTGGGCATCGGTGGTGACCAGCACCGGTGCGCCCGCATCGCGGTGCCGCGTGTAGAGACCGCTGGTGGGCAGGGTCAGGTCGACGGTGGCGGCGCGGTGGAGGATGGTGGGGTCCGCGACCGTGCCTGCGGCGCCGGGTGCCGGGCCGGTGGTCCCGGTGGTGCCCACCGCGGCTGGCGCGCCCGTGGCGGGGCCGGTGGCCGCGGCGTCGGCCACCGTGACCGCCTGCACGCCGTTGCCCTGGCCGTGCAGGTTGACGTTGGCGCCGCGCAGTTCGGCCGTGCTCAGGTCGAGCGCGACGCTCGTGTTGTCGGGATTGTCGAGGGTGCTGGTGACGGATTCCGTGCGGGTGTCGGTGCGACGATTCTTGTAGCTGCAGAAGTTGCCGCTACTGCACTTGTCCCGATGCAGCATGAACGTGGTCGTGGTGACGGTGGTGGCCCGTTCCCCGCTGTACGTGCCGGTGGTGTAGTGGTCCAGGCGCAGGTCGACGGTGCCGAGCGACACGACGCGGCTCTGGTCGTTGTGCACCCGGGCGTCTCCGAAGTGCATGGCCCCGCCTGACTCCAGCACCCCGGCGCGGCCACTCGCCGCTTCGTTGAAGTAGCTCTCCGTCTGAGTCGTGGTGCGGGTCTGCTCGGTGCGGTAGTTGCCGCTGCCACCCGTGTCCCACAGCACGCTGTGGGTGCTGGTGGGCACGAACCCCGTGGCCGGGCGGGTGGAGATCACCACGGGCCGGTCACGCTCCACGATCACCTGGTCGACACCGTAGGTGATCTCGCCGGCCGCGCGCACGGCCCCCCCGGTGACCCGCAGCAGGTCGCCGATGCCCTGCGCCTGCCCCTGGGCGTCGAGCGTGCGGCCGAAATGCACCGTGCCTTCACTGAGCAGTTCCGCGCCCGACCCCACGTTCACCTGGCCCGCGGCCACGTCGAGCCGGTCCCGCGCGGCGATGACCCCGCTGCGTGTCTCGACGTCACCGCGGTGGCGCCCGAACCCGCGGTAGTAGGAGGCGTTCCAGGGCGTGTGGTACGTGCTCACCTCGCCGGTCTGGGCGTTGGTCACCGTGTAGGACCGCCGCGTCGCGGACGTGTTGTTGACCGTCTCGGCCTGCACGCTCGTGTGGTCGCCGTAGATGCGTCCGCCGATGTTGTCGACGGTGGTGGCGGCCTGCACCGTGGTGTGGGCGCCGTCGACAAGGCCGCGGTTGCTGATGCTGGTGTCCGACTGGAGCAGCGTGTCGCCCGCGGAGATGATGCTGGCGTTGGCGCCGAGGTCGATGCGCTGGGCGTGGATCGCCAGGCCTTCACCGCCTTCCATCTGGCCGTCGAGCGCGAAGCGGCCGGTGGTGGTGAGGCTCGTGCGGCCCGCGGCATGGAGGTCGCCCACGTCGCCCAGGTCGGCGTTCACGCGCAGGTCGAGGGTGCCGGCCGAATACACCTTGCCGTCGAAACCCACCTGGCTGGCGTCGATGCCCACGTGGCGTCCGGCCACCAGCGTGCCACCGGTGTTGGTGATCTCGAGCGTCTGGTGCTGGAGGTCGGTGGCCCCGGTGTCGCGCAGCGTCAGCGTGCCCACGGCCGACAGCAGGCCGCCCGTGTTGTCGAGGTGGCCGGTGCTGCCCAGCGTCACGTCGTTGTCGGCCAGGATGGCGCCGCGCTGGTTGACGATGGCCGCCGCGTTGACACGCACGTCGTGGCCCTGCAGGCCCAGGGTGCCTTCGCGGGTGCCGGTGTTGATCACCGTGCCGGCCTGGACATCCAGCGCATCGCCCGCGCGGATGAGGCTGCCGGTGTTGTCGAGGGTGCCAGTGCCCACGTCGATCTGGAGGCCGCCGGTGAACTGCACCTGCCCGCCCCGGTTGTCGAGCCCGGCGCCCACCACCGAGGCGCTGCCGATGCCGCCGATGCTGCCGCCACCGGAGTTGTCGATGGCCTGGCCGTTGAGCGTGCCACCGCCGCCCGTCCAGATGCGTCCCGCAGCGTTGTCGATGGCCCCGGCCTGAATGGTCATCATCCCGGTGCTGAGCAGCCCGCCCTTGTCGCCTGACTGGCTGTTGAGCAGCGCCTGGCCATGGGTGTCGACGCGCAGGGCGCCATCGGCCTGGATCAGCCCGGTGCGGTTGTCGAGCGTGCCGTCGCGCGTGTCGACCGACACGTTGCGCCCACCGACGTACCCGTCGCGGTTGTCCAGCGCACCGGCCTGGAGTCCGAGGTCGCCTTCGGCGGCCAGCGTGCCGCCGTGGTTGTCGAGTGCGCCGGCCACCGCCACGGTCAGCGCGCCCTTGGCACTCACGTGGCCGCCCTGGTTGGACAGCGTGGCGGCGGCCAGCCCGAGGCCGCCCGCCTGCGCCACGAGGATGCCGTCGGTGTTGTCGATGCCGCCCTGCACGGCGAGGTCGAGCGCCCCCGCGCCGGTCTGGACCAGTTGGCCGTGGCGGTTGGACAGGTCGTGGGCCGACACCTCGAACGAGGCCGCGGACACCGTGGCCTCGTCGGTGCGCCAGGTCTGGGCGATGCTGCCGTGCAGCGTGCCGGTGGCCAGCAGCGCCGCACCCGTTGCATCGAACCCGCCTTCGAGCGCGACGAACATCAGGTTCTGCCCGCTGAATTGCGCGCCGGTCGCGTCGATGGCCTTGGTGGTGACGTTGATGTCGCCGCCGGCCACGCCTTGCCCGTGGATCAGCGCGCGGCCGCCGGCCTGGACGAAGAGGCCGCCGGTGGTGCCGATCTGCGTGGTCTTGCCGTCGTCGCTGGTGGTGAGGCCCGCGGCGAGGGTGGTGTCCTTGTCGCTCTGCACCTGGCTGTCGGCGCCGGTGGCGAGCAGGCGCAGGTCGCCGGCGGCACCGATGAACCCGCCCTGCGTGTTGCGGAGGTGGCCGCGGGTCTGGAGCCGGGCATCGCCCTTGGCGTACACGCTGCCGCTGTTGTCGATGCCGCCAGCGGCATCGGCCACGAGGGCGCCGCTGCTGTTGACCTGCCCCACGTTGACGAGCTTGCCGTCGGCGGTGACCAACACGTCTCCGGCCTGCGCCGCGATGGTGCCGGCGTTGCGCACGCCCACGCCGGCGTCGGTGCCCACGAGCGTGATGTGGCCGGCGTACATGCCCCCGAGGTTCGACACGTCGATGCCCACCGCGGGTGCGGCGTCCTGGCTGCGGGTGGCCGTGACCTGGCTGTTGTCGATGCTGACGAGGTTCGCGCCCTGCGTCACCTTCAGCTTGTTCGCCCACACACCCGCGTTGACCTTGACGCTGCGCGCGATGATGTCGGTGTAGTCCGCACCGCGCGCATCCATGCCGCGGCCTTCGACGGCCACGGTGCCGCGTTCCACCCGGTAGCCCTCGAGGTTGCCCTGGTTCATCACGGCCGTGCCGGTGGTGACGGTGGCTCGGCTCGCGTTGATGAAGCCGCAGCCGTCGCAGGTGATGCCTGCCGGGTTGGCGATCACCACCTGCGCGCGGTCACCGGCCACCTCGATGTAGCCGCGCAGCTGGCTGGGGTTGCTGGAGTTGACTTCGTTGAGGATGACCCGCGCGGTGCCGGCGGCCATCCACGGATTGGCTCCCACCGCGCCGGCCAGCGCCGAGGCCGCACCGGTGCGCGAGTTGTTGAGCACCGCCCCGGCCGCACCCACGTCGAACTGGCTGTAGGTGTTGCGGGACACCCCGGCAGCGCTGGGCGTCTGGACGTTCACCTGCACCGCGCCCGTGGGTGTGGGCAGCACGGTGGGCTGCTGGTTGCGGGACGCGTTGCGGTCGGCCACGATCTGGGCGGTGGCGGACCCGGCCACGGCCACCATGCCCAACGCCAGCCACAACGACAAGGCCAGCGGCCGCACCGCCACCTGCAGGTGCGACGAACCGCCCACGCGGGCGCCGGCCGCGCGGCCGTGCCCCAGCGCCGTCTCGGCCACCGCCATGTAGAGGCCGCGGGCCCGGTTGAAGACGACGCGGTGCAGTTGCTGGTTCATGGTCTATCCCTGGATGCGGTGTGGCAAGGCGCTGCGCGCCTGCGGTGTTCGAGGTCGGAACGAGATCGGGACGAGGTCAGAAGGCCGCGCCGGCGGTGAACCCGCTCACCAGGCCGGAGGCGTTCAAGGCGCCGGGCTTGTGCAAGGCGCCGCCGGCGAACACGTCGTAGTTCACCCACTTCCACGCGCCTCGCAGGCCCAGCACCGCGCCCGACATCGACTTGCCCGCCAGCTGCGCGCTGGAGGCCCCGCCCACCGTGCCGTGGTCGATGCCGAGGTACAGCTCCTGCCCCGTGTCCCGCAACGGCAGCCCCACGTCGTTGCGGATGAGCCAGCCGCGTTCGGCGGACAACACGCTTTCGCCGTTGAAACCGCGGACGGTGTAACGCCCGCCGATCGAGAAGCGGTCCTGCGGCACGAGGGGCGAGCGGTTCCATTGCGCGCGCCAGCTGCCGGTGTAGCGCAGCGGCTGCCCGGCCAGCCTGAATGGCGCGCTGAACTGCACGTCGGCGGTCAGGAGGCGCGGCCTGGCCGTGCCATCGCCGTGGGTTTCCTCGGGCGCAGGTATCGCCCCCTGCGCGCCGGTGCCGCGCCGGTAGACCAGCCGCAGGTCCACCGTGCGCGCGCCGATGTACTCGCGGTGCGCGGCGCCAAGCTCCCAGCCGGCCATGCGGCGGCGCTGCACTTCCACCTCGGTGTCGTCGATGAAATTGCGCGACGAGCGGGCCCAGCCGCGCACGCTGACCGTGGTCTTGCGCACCGCATCCCGGTACACGAGGCGCGACACCTGCAGGTCGCGGTTGCTGTTGTCGCCGTGGTACGTGTAGTTCTGGTTCACGCCGGCCACCGTCTGGTGGTAGTCGGACCGGCCCACGTTCATCGACAGCAGCCAGTGGCCGAACGGCACCGAGTAGTGGACGACACCGCCCTTGCTGCCGCGGGCCCCCGGGTCACCGCCGCCCAGGTCGTGGTTGACGCTGACGTAGAAGAGGTCGTTGAGCCGCAGGCCATGGTCGAGCGACACCGTGGCGTTGCCCTGGTACTTGCCGGTGGCCCGTGTGCCGGAGTCGTCGGCGGACACGTTGAAGCGCACCGGGCGTCCCTGCTGCCAGCCGATCACGAGGTCGCTGTCGCCTGGTTGCGCATCGGGGCCCTCGGCCGGTGCGATCTGCATGTCGACCTCGGCGGTGGGCACCCGCTTGAAGTTCTCGAGGCCTTGCTCGATGTCGCGCAGGTTCAGGCGCTGGCCCGCCCGGGTGGGCACCGCGTTCCACGCGTTGGCCCGCGGTGAAGTGCCGTCCGTGAAACGCACCGCGCGCACCCGGCCGGGCACCAGCGTGAGCGCGAGCGTGCCGCTGCGCAGGTCTTGTGGCGCGGCCGTCACGCGGCTGGTGATGAAACCGCGTGCGATGAGCGCGTTCTGCACGCGCTTCATGATGCGGTTGATGCCGACGGAACCCAGGCAGCGCCCGGGTGCGGCGTCGCCGATCGCCTGGGGCGGGGGATCGGTGGGCAGGTACGCGGCGTTCAATGCCCACTGGAATTTCTCGGACGAAGCACCGCCCAGCTCGACACGCACGATGTGAAAGCACGGCGTTTCATCGGTGGGCAGCGGCAGCAGCGCGTCCGGCACGGTGGCCGTGTCGAGGCGGACGTCGGGCGCACGCCGCAGCTGCTGGGACTGTGCGCGTTCGCGCTCCTGCAAGCGGCGCTGTTCCTGTGCGGCCGCGGCGCCCACGGCGTCGGGTGACGTCGGGTCGGCGGCCACACTGGACCCGCCAACGACCAGCCCTGCTGAAAGAACGAAAACGGCAACACAAGACCGGCCCCGCACGCGGCGGGGATACAAAGAAAAGGACACGCAGACCACTCCCCAGCCCGCATCCATGGAAATCGCGGGACTGTCTGTTCTCGAAATTCTGGTTTGTTCGGCCGGGTGTCGTGCCCGCGCAAAGCAGACTTGTCCGAAACCGAATATCAGGATTTTCCCGTGCAATCCGTCACGGAAATGGGCCAGAGCTGTATCAGGAGGTGTTCTAGGGGGGAGGGCTCGAAACCCCACTGATCGCGGGGGGCGCGTTGGCGCGATTTCGCGGTAGGCCGCCGCTCAGTGCTTGCCGTTCACACCACGCGCACCCCGAGGCCGCCGATCAACATCGCCGCCTGGTCGGTCGACATGATGGCTCCCTTGCCGAGGTCCACGGAGCGCAGGTCGGCGCCGCCGAACTGGGCGCTCTTCAGGTTCGCATCGCACAAGCTCCGGCGCTGTGAACAAACGCCGATTTGGCGCTTGGCGCGGGCGGGCGGGTGCCAAGGCCGTGTGATGATGCGCCCCGCCATGTTCAGCCTGATCCGCATCACCGTCCGCCGTGCCCGCCAGGAACGCCTTGCCCAGGTGGCGGGCAGCCTGACCTTCACGACCGTGCTGTCCATCGTGCCGTTCCTGACGGTGGCCTTCGCGCTGTTCACGCGCTTCCCCCTGTTCCGCCGGTTCGAGGGGGCCATCGAGGAACACCTGCTCAAGAGCCTGCTGCCGGCCGAGATGTCGCGCACGGTGTTGCGGTACCTGCACCAGTTCGCCGACAACGCCAGCGGCCTCACGCTGGTGGGGTCGCTGTTCCTGCTGGTGACGGCGGTGGCGATGCTGCTCACCATCGAGAACGCCCTCAACCAGATCTGGGACGTGAAAAAGCCGCGCCCGATCCTGCGGCGCGTGGGCCTGTACGTGCTGATGCTCGCCATCGGGCCGGCCGCGCTGGGCGTGAGCCTGTGGGCCATGTCGTATGTGCTCGGGGTGTCCATCGGCCTCATCGGCACCGTGCCGCCAGCGGCGCAGTTCGCGCTGGCGCTCGGCCCGGTCGTGCTCGGGGCCCTGGGCCTGACGGCGATGTTCCGCTTCGTGCCCAACGCCCCGGTGCGCTGGCACGAGGCAGCACTCGGCGGCGTGCTCGCCGCCGGGGTGCTCGAACTGGGCAAGCGGGTGTTCGCCACCTACGTGCTCAAGTTCCCCACGTACAAGGCGGTGTACGGCGCGTTCGCCACGTTCCCGGTGTTCCTGCTGTGGGTGTACTTCTCATGGCTCGTGACCCTCGCCGCGGCGCTGCTGGCCGCGAACCTGGGGCGCGGTGCGGTGAAGCCCGCCCGCGCGGTGGGGCGCGCCCCCCGTCGCTGAGATCGGCGTCGCCAGGCGCCCGGCGTCATGAGGCGGGCGCACGCCAGCGCACCGTGAACCCCGCGCCGCGGGCGTGCAGGCCCGGCCCGGTGGACACGAAGCCACCCAGGCGCCGAGCCGCTTCGCGCACGATCGCGAGACCCAGTCCCGTGCCGACGGCCTCCACGCCTGCACCACGCTCGAACCGCTCGAACAGGCGCGGCATGTCCGCGGGTGCGATGCCTGGTCCATCGTCGCGCACGGCGATCTGCACGCCCCCTTCGTCCTGGCCGAGCGCCACCTCCACGATCGACCCCGCAGGACAGTACGTGAGGGCATTGCGGACGAGGTTCTCGAGGATCGAGTGGAGGGCACCCGCATCTGCGACGACGACGAGCCGGTCTGGCGACTGCAGGCACACCTCGACAGCGGCCTCCTCGGCCCGCGGCGCGAGGCCGATCAGCACCTGGCGCGCCGTTTCCACCAGGTCGATCGGGTTTGCCGGGCGGATCGTTCCCGCCTCGAGGCGCGCCAGGGTCAGCAGCTGGTGCACGAGGTGCGACGTTCGGTCGGTTGCCCGTTCCAGCGCGCAGCGTGCCTCGGCGCGTTCGGATTCGCCGTCCGCGCGGGCAAGCCGGTGTGCCTGCGCGCAGATCACCGCGAGGGGTGTTCTCAGCTCGTGCGCGGCGTCCTGTACGAAAGCCCGCTCCCGCGCGATGCCCTCGCGGGAGCGCTTCAGTTGTGTCTCGAAGGCCTCGATGAGCGGGCGCAGCTCGGCATGGCGGGGTGTCACGCCGAGAGGGGACACATCGAACGGCGTGCGGGCAGAAATCTGTTCGGCCAACGTTCGCAGCGGGGCCAGCCCGCGGCGCACCGCGATCCAGGCGGGCAGCACCACGAGCGGGAAGGCGATGAACAGGGGCACGAGCAGTTCGGCCGACAGCCATCGCAGCAGGGCCGGGGTGCTCACCACCGGCTCCAGGAGCCACAGCCGCCACGCCGGCGAGTCGACCACGATGGAGTCGTACGCGATGCCGGCGACCGTGACCGGTCCGCCCTTCGCGGCCACGGAGCGGATGGGCAGGGGGGCGAGCGGCCCCGACGCATACGCCAGCCGCCCGTCGGGGGATTCGACGCGGAACAACAGGTCACCGACCCCGTCGAGCCCCACGCCCTGGCGCGACCGATTGAACTGCACCTCCGACGCCCCCACGATCAGCGCTGCCGCATCGGCGTCAGCGTTGGCGAGGGTTTCGATCAGCGTTTCGGCGGCGGGGCGCAGGACCTGTTGCCGCGCGACGGCCGATCTGAACGCCGCGGCGTCGATGGCCACGAGCACCAGCCACACCAGCACGAAGGCGATCACCAGCGCGAGCACGACACGGCGCGACAGCGACGGGGCGAACCACGTGTTCATGGCACGAATTGGTAGCCGACACCGCGCACTGTTCGCACGCGGGCGGCGCCGATCTTGCGCCGCAGGTTCGACACATGCACCTCGATGGTGGCGGGGTCCACCGGATCGCCGGATGGCTCGAGCTTTTCCCCAAGAATGCCCTTGGACACCACCTCGCCCGGCGCCCGAGCCAGTTCGACGAGCAGGTGGAACTCGCGGGCCGACAGGTCGAGCGGCTGGCCGGCGAGCGTGGCGCGGTGTGCACGGGGTTCGATCGCCAGCGCGTTGAACGACCACACGGCGCTCGCCTGCTGCACCGTGCGCCGGTGCACCGCCCACAGGCGCGATATCAGTTCGGCCATCGCGAACGGCTTGATGATGTAGTCGTCGGCCCCGCTGTCGAGCCCGGCCAGCCGGTCATCCAGCGCGGAACGTGCCGTGATCACCAGCACCGGCGTCGTGACGCCCGAGGCGCGCCAGCGGCGCAGCAGCGCGAGGCCCTCGCCGTCGGGCAGCGTCAGGTCGAGCAACGCCGCGTCCACCTCGGGTTGTGGCCGCGCCGGCACGTCGGCGAGGCGGCGGATCCACACGCACGTGAATCCCTCGCCTTGCAGCGCGGCCAGCAGGGCCTGTCCGAGATCCAGGTCGTCTTCCACGATCAGCAGGTGCATGGGCCGGAATGTAGCAAGCCGAACCTTTGGCATTGCCAAAGACGCCGTGCGCGGCCTTGGGCATCGGCTCAGGTTCGGCGCCCAAGAATCGCGGCACCTCAAACCTGGAGCCGATCATGTTTCTGCCCATCCACGCCCGCCCCACCCGACTCACCCGCCGTACCCTCCTGCTCGCCGCCGCGGCCTCCGCTGCGCTCGCTGCATGCGGCGGCGACGATGACACGGTGCAGCCGCCTGCCGACACCGAGACCGCCCGAGCCGCCCGCGAGGGCGTCTCAGCCGGCCTGGTTGGCCTGGCCGTGGGCAGCGTGCGCGTCGACCGCCGGGACATCGCGGTGGCCGGCCGGCGACGGCTCGGCCGCGCGGAGGCCATCCAGCCCGGAGACACATTCGGCCTCGGTTCCAACACGAAAGCCATGAGCGCCGCCGCGATCGCCGCGTTGATCGACCGCGGCGTGGCGGCATGGACCACGCCCTTGTCGCAGGTGTTCCCGCTGCCCGCCGGTTCGCCACACGCCGCGGTCACGCTGGGCGACCTGCTGGACCACCGCGCCGGCTTGCTCGCCTTCAACGGCGCCGCTGATGACGAGGTGCGCTTCCTGTCGGCGTGGGCCGAATCCGGGCAGCCCGTGCCGGCGACCATCGCCGAACGCCGGCACGCCTTCGCGACGTGGCTGCTGACGCAGGCGCCTCCCGGCAACATCGTGCCGGGACGCGACTTCTTCTATTCGAACGCTGGCTACGCCGTGGCCGCATCGATCGTCGAGACCTTGGCCGGCGAACCATTCGAGGCGCTGTTCGAGACCGTGCTGACCCGGCCGCTGGGCCTGGCCGGCACGTGGCACCGCGCGTCGATGCCTCCGGCCGAAGGCGCACCGGCCGGGCACGAAGGCCCCGTCGATGCGCTGGTCGTGGTCGACCCCGACGATGAGACGCGCGCCGCCGACCCGTGGCTGCAGGTGCTCGACCCGGCGGGTTCGTGGCACTGCACGCCCGCCAGCTACGCCGACTGGCTGAGGTGGCATCTGTTGGCTTTTCGCGGCGGGCCGTCGCCACTGGCCGTGGGATACGTGCAGCGGCTGATGAACGCCGCGCCCGAGCGTTACGCGGTGGGCTGGCAGAGTGTCACCGTGCCGACCGGTCGGCTCTGGATGCACACCGGGCACTTGGGCGGGTTCATGGCCGAGGTGGCGGTGGCCGCGGACGGCTCCCACGCCGCGTTTGCCGTCACCAACACCGGCCACATGTCACCAGACGGGTCGAGCTGGGTCCTGACCGAACTCGACCGGCGGCTGGGGCCGATCTATGCGCAGGCGGCGGGCTGACGCCGGCGTCAATCCAGCCCGTTTTTCCCCGGCGCCCAGTACACCTTCGACACGATGCGCGCGGGCTGTGCCCCGCGTGCGACCAGGTGCCGGCGCAGGCGCTGGATGGACGACGCCTTGCCGCTCAGCACGTGGTGCAGGGACGCGGCCGCGCGTTCGTCCAGCAGAGCCTCGGCGTGGGCGAGGTGGCCGTCGTCCGCGGTGCGGCCGATGAAACGCGCCGCATTCGCAGCACCCGGGGCCACCGCGCCCAGCGCGTTCCGGGCCTCGTCGGGGTCGTTGGCCTCGAAGACGTGCCGGTGCACCGCGTGGCCCAGCGCCGCCGCCAGGCCGATGGACGTTTCGTCGCCGAAAAACGTGGCCGAGTCCGGCACCCCGCCGAGGTTCACCGACCGCCGCGGGCCCATCACGTCGCACGTGTCGCCGCGGGCCACGCGGCTCAGCCAATGGGCTCCGGGCGCCGCGCCGTGCACGTAGCCCAGCAGGTGCACCACGTCGGTGTCGCCGTCGAGCCGGAACGGCGTGTAGGTGCGGAACGACATGCCCGTGGCACGCACCTGCACCTTGTCGCCGTTCGCCCAGTCCGCCTGTCCGAACGCGGTGGCGCGCAACGCGACGAGCCGGAAGCTCGGCGTCAGTGACTGCGCCGACACGACGGTGGCCCGGTGGGTCAGCCACCGCAGCACGGTCTGGCCCAGCAGGCCGGGTGGGTCTTGGGGCGCGCGCAGGGCGCCGCCCCGGGGTGACGAAACCGGGAGGAACATGGGAACTCCTGAGGGAGGTAGGGGAGGGTTCCGGGGCGTGGCCCCGGGGGGCTTACCGAGCGCCTGCGGCCAGGTCGGCCTTCAGTTCTTCCTGCGGCCGGGCCTGGCGGTTCCGGCAGCCTTCGCCGCCGCGAAAGCGGGGGTGCCCATGCCGCCGGTGGTGCCAGCCGCCGCGGCCCCGGAAGCCCCCGAACAGGATGCGGCTCAGCACCAGCAGGCCCACGGCATGGGGGAAGTCGATGGCGCGGGCGCCGGTGAACAGGTCGACGACGACCCAGTTCCAGAGGCCCATGACCACCGCGCCCATCAGCGGGATGACCAGCAGCACGAAGAGCACCTTCGCGGCGATCCAGCGTTTGTCGTTCATGGTGAGTTGTCCTTCAGCGATTGAATTCGTCATGCAGCGGCCGCAGCCGCGATCGGAGGTGCAACACGGCGGCGCGCTTGCGCGAGAGCAGCGTGTTCACGTTGATGCCGGTGTCCGTGGCCAGGTCCTTGAAGCTGCGGCCGTCGAACTCGTGCGCGAGGAACACCTCGCGCTGGTTGTCGGGCAGCTCGTCGAGTGCGTGCTGGAACGCCACCAGCAGGGCCTTGCGCGAGTACGCGCTTTCGGGCCGGCCGGACTCGGACGAAAACGAGTCATCGAGCCAGCCGAGCCCATCCTCGGGGTCGTCGTCGGCCGGAAGCGGTTCCTCCCGCTTCTTGCGGAAACGGTCGATGATGCGGTTGCGGGCCACCCGGAAGAGCCACGCCCCCACCTGCTCGATGGGCTCGGGCAGCCGGTAGGCTTGCACGAGTTCGAAGAACACGTCCTGCAGGATGTCTTCCGCCTCGCCGGGATCGGCCACGCGGCGGCGGATGAACGCCTTCAGCCGGCCACGCTCGCGCACGATGGTGGCGGTGATGCCGCTTTCGGTCGTGCTCATGGCGTTGGGGAGGCTCGGCGTCAGGTCCATGCAGGGGAAGACGCATCATCGCGGGAAATATTGATGGCCACGGCAAAAAAAGCATTCTCTTGATCCGATGAAACTCGATCCCTTTGTGTGCGTCGGCACGACGCCCTTTTCGGCAACCCGCGATGACATCGTCCGCGCGCGGGGCGCCCCTCGCTCCGAAGTGCGCAACGGCGTGGGCCTCACCGCGCTCGACTACGGCGACGCGGTGTTCCGCTTCCAGGACAGCGGCAGGCTCGAAGAGGTGACGCTGGCCACCGCCGTGTTGCACCTCGGGGTGGTAGCGGTACCCTTCGCCCGCCTGGAGGCGTTTGTCGAAGCCCAGGACGAGGCCGCGTTCCGCCGGGCCGGTTTCCTCGTGAGCCCGCGGTTCGGGCTGGCGTTCGACCCGAGTGAACCGTTCTGGGTCACGGCACTGGCGCGGCATTGCATTGGCGAGTGGCAGGCTCTCTGACATGCAGACCCGCTTCCTGCAGGACATCCTGTCCAACCGCCACAACCGCACCATCCTCGACCGCTGGGACCGCCTCGCGCTGCCCGATGGCTGGCTCGTCGCGGGCTGCCTGTTCCAGAGCGTGTGGAACCGGTGTTCGGGCCTTCCTGCCGAGGCGCAGATCAAGGACTACGACCTCTTCTACTTCGATGCCAGCGACCTCTCCGCCGAGGCGGAAACCGCGGTGCAGGCACGCGTGGACGCCGTGATTCCGGACCTCGGCATCACCGTCGAGGCGAAGAACCAGGCCCGCGTGCACACCTGGTACCCCGAATGGTTCGGCCACCCGTATCCGGCGTTGCACAGCTCACGCGAGGGCATCGACCGGTTCCTGGTGCCGGCCACCTGCGTGGGCGTGCGGCCGGCTGGAGACGGGTACGAGGTGTACGCCCCGAACGGGCTGGCGCTGGTGTACGAGGGCCACCTCACGCCGAACCCGCTGGTGCCGCACCGGGCGCTGTTTGAGGCGAAGGCGCGGTCTTACCAGTCGCGGTGGCCCTGGTTGCGGATCGGGGAGGGTGCCGGCTACCCGTGAAAATCTTCGCGGAAAATGCCAGGACTGAACCGTTCACACACGCCGAGGCCCCATCCGCCATGAGTCGCCATCTTCCCCGCCGTACCTTTCTCATCACAGCCGCCGCCTTGGTTGCGGCCTCCGTCCAGGCGCAGGGCTGGCCTTCCAAACCCATTCGCCTCATCGTGCCGTATGCCCCCGGCGGCCCGAGCGATGCGGTTGCGCGCCTGCTGGCCGAACGCATGCAACTCGGCCAGGCGGTGGTCGTAGAGAACCGCGCCGGGGCGAGCGGCATGACCGGCATGGACGCCGTCGCGAAATCGGTGCCCGACGGCCACACACTGGCCTTCGCGGCCGTCAGCCCCATCACCCTCAATCCGCATCTGGGCAAGGTGCCCTACGACCCGCAGAAGGATTTCGTGTCGGTTGCACGCGTGATGTATTCGCCCGTCTATGTGGTCGCCACGTCCGCGTTCAAGGGCAAGACCTTCGCCGACGCCATCGCCCAGGCCAAGGAGCGCCCAGGCGAACTGAGCGTCGCCACGAGCGGCATGGGAAGCGTGGGCCACTTGATGCTGGCGCAGATATCGCGCAAGGCGCATGTGCAGTTCAACCACATCCCGTACAAGGGCAGCGGGCAGGTGACCAACGACGCCGCGGGCGGTGTGTTCGACCTCTTCACCACCAACCCCAGCCCCGCCGTCAATTCGCTGATCTCGCAAGGACGCCTGCACGTTCTCTCCGTGGCTGCACCGAAGCGTCTCGCGTCGATGCCGGACGTGCCGACACTCGACGAACTCGGCTACGCCGACGCCAACCTGAGCTCCATCTTCGGCATCTTCGCGCCGGCACACACCACCGCGGATGTGCAGAAGCGCATCCATGCCGAAGTGAATCGGGTGCTTGCGGACAACGACGTGCGGGAGCGGCTCGGCAAGCTCGGGTATGGCATCGACATCGGCAGCACCGAGCAGTTCGCCATGCAGGTGGGGAGGGAATTCGAGGCCAATGCGCGCATCGTCAAGGAGGCTGGCATCCGGATGGAATGACCGTGCCCTGGCGTCGAATCACCCCACCTTGCACGCCGCCAGCGCCGCCCCCTGCTCGAACACGAACTGCCGGAAGGCGGCGTTGACACCGGTGAGCACCGTGTCGCGGCGCTGCACGAAACACCAGTCGATGTGCTTGGGCATGTCCACCACGTCGAGCACCACCATCAGCCCGGCGGCCAGCTCCACCTGGAAGCTGTGGGCCGACAGGAAGCTGATGCCCATGCCACACATCACGGCCTGCTTGATGGTCTCGTTGCCGGCCAGTTCCATGCCGATGCGCACCTGGATCGACTGCGACTGCAGCAGGTGTTCGAAGAACTGCCGCGTGGCGGATCCGCTCTCGCGGAAGATGAAGTGTTCGTCGCGCAGGTCGTTCCACGAGAGGCGCTTGCGCCGCGCGAGCGGGTGGTCCGGTGGTGCGACGATGCAGTGCGGGTGGCGCGCGAAACTCGCGGCCTCCACGTCGGCTTCCGACGGCGGGTAGCCGCTGATGGCCAGGTCCAGCCGGTGCTCTTGCAGCATCGCGAGCACCTCGTTGCGCTTGGCCACGGTGAGCTTCAGGCGCACGTCGGGGTGCAGGCGGTGGAACTCGTGGAGCAGGCGCGGCGCGAAGTAGTGCGCGGTGGACACCACCCCGAGGTGCAGCAACCCGCGCGCGCCCCGGGCGCCCCCGGTGGCCTCGGCTTCGTACACGGCCATGGCCTCCTCGGCCGCACGCGACTGCGCGAGGATCACGCGGGCGTGCAGCAGCAGGTCCTGGCCGGCATCGGTCAGGCGCTGGCGCTGCGGGGGCTCGAACAGCACCACCCCCAGGTCCGACTCCAGTTGCCGCACCTGCATCGACACGGCCGGCTGGCTCATGCCCAGCTGTTCCGCGGCACGCGAGAAGCTGCTGCAGCTGGCGATGGTCTCGAAAATCCGCAAGTGGCGGAGGTTGAAGGTCTTCATGCCACACCCCTTCTGTTCGGGACTTTCCCGGAGCCCACGCCCGGTGCCGGGCCGCTGCTAGCCCTGCAGGGGCACGTTGACACGTCGAAGCACTGCAACATAAGGACTTCCTGATGGTTTGCATCAGAGTCTATCAATTGCTCCTGAACGGATCGCTGCTTAAAGTCGGTCCCCATGAACACCCCGACGCCCCCCTTCCAGCCCTTCCCCCGGTGGGACGACAGCCGCACCGCGGCACTCGACGAACCGGGCCTGCTGCTGTACCGCTCGAACCTCCTCGGCTCCGACCTGCGCATCACCAACTACGGTGGCGGCAACACGTCGGCGAAGGTGTGGCAGCGCGACCCGCTCACCGGCCAGCAGGTCGAGGTGCTGTGGGTGAAGGGGTCGGGCGGCGACGTGGGGTCGATGAAGCTCGACGGCTTTTCCACGCTGTACATGGACAAGCTCCGCGCGCTCAAGGGCCTGTACCGCGGCCTCGCGCAGGAAGACGAGATGGTGGCCTACCTGCCCCACTGCACGTTCAACCTGAACGGCCGCGCGGCGTCCATCGACACCCCGCTGCATTCATCGCTGCCGTACGCCCACGTGGATCACATGCACCCCGACGCGGTGATCGCCATCGCGGCGATGGAACATTCCGAGGCCCTCACGAAAAAAGTGTTCGAGGGCACGGTGGGCTGGATGCCGTGGCTGCGCCCGGGCTACGAACTGGGCCAGCAGCTGGCCGCGTACGACGCGGCCCATCCCGGCCTGCGTGGCATCGTGCTCGGCGGGCACGGTCTCTTCAGCTGGGGCGACACGTCGAAGGCGTGTTTCGAGAACACCGTGGACCTGATCGAACGGGCCCAGTCGTGGCTCGCCCAGGAGCGGGCGGCGCGCCAGGTGAAAGTGTTCGGCGGCGCGTGTGTCGACACGCTGGCCGTGGCCGACCGCGACACCACGCTGGCCCGTGTGCTGCCGGTGCTCCGTGGCCTGGCCGCCCAAGGGGTGCCGAAGCTGCTGCACCTGAACACGTCGCCCGAGGTGCTCGAGTTCGTCAACTCCGTCGAGCTGGAACCGCTGGCCGCGTTGGGCACGTCGTGCCCAGACCACTTCCTGCGCACGAAGATCCGCCCGCTGGTGGTGCCCGAGGCCGTGTACCGCCTCGACGGTGATGCGCTGAAGCAGGCGCTCGACGGCCTGCTGACGGGCTACCGCGCCGACTACGGCGCGTACTACGAACGCAACAAGCGGCCCACCAGCCCGCCGCTGCGCGACCCGAACCCGGTGGTGATCCTGCTGCCGCGCATCGGCATGGTGACCATCGCGAAGGACAAGGCCACGGCCCGCATCGCCGGGGAGTTCTACGTCAACGCCATCAACGTGATGCGCGAGGCCAACGCGGTGGACCGCTACGTGGGCCTGCCCGAGCAGGAGGCGTTCGACATCGAGTACTGGCTGCTGGAAGAAGCGAAGCTCCAGCGCATGCCGAAGCCGAAACCCCTGGTGGGCAAGGTGGGGCTCGTGACCGGTGGCGCCGGTGGCATCGGCCAGGCGATCGCCCGGCGGTTCCTCGCCGAGGGCGGCTGCGTGGTGCTGGCCGACATCGACGAGGAGGCGCTGGCCACCGTCACCGCCGACCTGTCCCGTGCGCACGGTGCGGACCACGTGCGCGGCGTGCGCTGCGACGTGACTGACGAGGCCAGCGTGATTGCCGCGTTCGACCGCGCCGCCATCGAGTTCGGCGGCGTGGACATCCTGGTGAGCAACGCGGGCATCGCGTCGGCCGCACCCATCGAGGACACCACGCTCGCGCTGTGGAACCGCAACCAGAGCATCCTCGCCACCGGCTACTTCCTCGTGGGCCGGGAGGCGTTCCGGCAGATGAAGACCCAGGGCACGGGTGGCGCCATCGTGATGATCGCCAGCAAGAACGGCATGGTGGCGAGCAACCAGGCCACCGCCTACTGCGCGGCCAAGGCCGCCGAGATCCAGCTGAGCCGCAGCTTCGCGCTCGAAGGGGCACCGCTTGGCATCCGCTCGAACGTGGTGAACCCGGACGCGGTGATCCGCGGCTCGAAGATCTGGACGGGCAAGTGGAGCGAGGAGCGCGCGGCGGCCAACAAGATCGGCGAGGACGACCTCGAGGCGTTCTACCGCGACCGCTCGATGCTCAAGCGCAGCGTGTTCCCCGAGGACATCGCCGAGGCCGCGTACTTCTTCGCGGCCGAACACCTGAGCGCCAAGAGCACGGGCAACATCCTCAACGTCGACGCGGGCAACCTCGCCGCGTTCACCCGCTGACCACCAGGACACCGCCATGAACACCGGCATCGACGCGGGCCTCGTCGCCTCGCACAACGACAAGCTGCAGCACCACCTGCAGAACGACTACCAGCACCTGGGCGAACAGCTCGCGCGCCGCCACATCGACATCGACCGCGTGCGCGCGCAGGTGGCCGCCTTCGGCGTGGCCATCCCCAGCTGGGGCGTGGGCACCGGCGGCACCCGCTTCGCCCGGTTCCCGGGGCCGGGTGAACCGCGCCACGTGTTCGACAAGCTGGAGGACTGTGGCGTGATCCACCAGCTGGCCCGCGCCACGCCCACCGTGTCGTTGCACATCCCGTGGGACAAGTGCTCCGACTGGCGCGAGCTGCGGGGAGCAGCCACCGCCCTCGGCCTGTCGTTCGACGCGATGAACTCCAACACCTTCTCCGACCAGAAGGACCAGGCCCACAGCTACAAGTTCGGCAGCCTCACGCACACCGACGCGGGCACCCGCGCGCAGGCCGTGGCACACAACCTCGAGTGCATCGAGATCGGCCGCCAGCTGGGCAGCACCGCGCTCACCGTGTGGGTGGGTGACGGCAGCAACTTCCCCGGCCAGCAGCACTTCCGCCGCGCGTTCGACCGCTACCTCGACAGCACGCGCCAGATCTACGCTGCGCTGCCGGCCGACTGGCGCATGTTCCTCGAACACAAGATCAACGAGCCGGCCTTCTACAGCACGGTGATCCAGGACTGGGGCAGCAGTTACCTCGCGGCCACCGCCCTCGGCCCGCAGGCGCAGTGCCTCGTGGACCTGGGCCACCACGCGCCCAACGTGAACATCGAGATGATCGTGGCCCGCCTGGTCGCCGCGGGCAAGCTCGCCGGTTTCCACTTCAACGACAGCAAGTACGGCGACGACGACCTCGACGCCGGCAGCGTGTCGCCGTACCGCCTGTTCCTCGTGTTCAACGAGCTGGTGGCCGCGGCCCATGAGCAGGTGCCGGGCTTCGACCCCGCGTACATGCTGGACCAGAGCCACAACGTCACCGATCCGATCGAAAGCCTGATGACCAGCGCGGTGCAGGTGCAGCGCAGCTACGCGCAGGCGCTGCTCGTCGACCGCGACGCCCTCGATGCCGCGCAGGAGGCCAACGACGCGATGACCGCCACCCACCTGCTGAAGGCCGCGTTCCAGACCGACGTGACACCGCTGCTGCAACAGGTGCGGCGCGACGCCGGCGGGGCGATCGACCCCGTGGCCGTGTACCGCGCGAGCGGCTACCGCCGACAGGCGGCCGAGGCCCGCCCGGCCGTGGCCGGCGGTGGTGGCGGCATCGTCTGACACCGCGACCAGGTTCCACCCGCGTCGCGGTTTGCGGCGCTTATCCCTACCGAGAGAGATGACCCCATGAGAACAACACGCTTGCACCTCTTTGCCGCCGCTGCGCTGACCCTGGGCCTGGCTGCCCCCGCGATGGCCGCCGACAAGATCGCCATCGTCGTCAAGAGCCTCGGCATCGGCTTCTTCGACGCCGCTCACCAGGGGGCGCTCGAAGCCGCCAAGGAACTGAAGGACGTCGAGATCCTCTACACCGGCCCGGCCAAACCCACCGCCGAAGGCCAGATCGAGATCATCAACTCGCTGATCGCGCAGAACGTCAAGGCCATCGTGATCTCGGCCAACGACCCCGATGCGCTGGTGCCGGTGACCAAGAAGGCCATGGCCCGCGGCATCAAGGTCATCTCATTCGACTCGGCCGTGCGCAAGGACGGACGCCTGATGCACCTGGCCCCGTCGAACAACGCGCTCATCGGCGAGAAGCTCGTGAAGATGGCCGAGCAGGTGGCGGGCAAGACCGGCGAGATCGCCGTGCTGTCGGCCACCGCGCAGGCCACGAACCAGAACACGTGGATCGCCGAGATGAAGAAGACGCTCGCGCAGCCGGCCTACAGCGGCCTGAAGCTCGTCAGCGTCGTGTACGGCGACGACCAGACCGACAAGAGCTACCGCGAAGCGCAGGGCCTCTTCAAGAGCTACCCGAACCTGAAGGCCATCGTGGCCCCCACCACCGTGGGCATCGCCGCGGCCGGCAAGGCCGTGCTCGATGAAAAGAAGGTGGGCCAGGTGTTCGTGACCGGCCTCGGGTTGCCGTCGGAGATGGCGGGCCACGTGCGCAGTGGCGCGGTCAAGTCGTTTGCCATCTGGAATCCGATCGACCTCGGCTACTCGTCGGTGCACATCGCCCACGCGTTCATCAAGGGCACGGCCAAGGGCACGCCGGGTGAAAAGATCTCGCTCGGCCGGGTGGGCACGGCCACGCTGGACAAGGACAATGAGGCTGCGATGGCCGAGCCGTTCACGTACGACGCGAGCAACATCGAGCAGTTCGCCAAGGTCTTCTGATCGACGTTCCGGATGCCCTGCGCCATGACCGTTGTCTCTCCGTTGCCGTTCCTCTCGCTGCGTGGCATCCACAAGCGTTTCGGCCCCACCCACGCCCTGAAGGGCGTGGACCTGGACCTGGTGCCGGGCGAGGCGCTGGCACTCATCGGTGAAAACGGCGCGGGCAAGTCCACGCTCGTGAAAACCCTCACCGGCGTGCACGCCGCCGACGAGGGCCAGATCCTCGTCGAGGGCCGGGTCTGCAGCTTCCTGCGGGCCCGCGACGCGCAGGCCGCCGGCATCGCCGCCGTGCACCAGGAAACGGTGATGTTCGACGAGCTGAGCGCCGCCGAGAACATCTTCATCGGCCGGCAGCCCATGCGCCGCATGGGCCCGTTCGAGGTGATCGACTGGGCGCGCATGAACCGCGAGGCCCAGGTGGTGCTCGACCGCGTGGGTGCCGGCTTTGCCGCCACCACGCTCGTGCGCCACCTGAGCCTCGGGCAGCGCCACCTGATCGAGATCGCCCGCGCGCTGTCGCAGGATGCGCGGGTGGTGATCCTCGACGAACCCACCGCGGCGCTGTCGCAGCAGGAGATCCGCGAGTTCTACGAGCTCGTGCGCGGCCTGAAGGCGCACGGCGTGGCGGTGCTCTTCATCACGCACAAGTTCGACGAGATCTTCGCGGTGTGCGACCGCTACGTGGTGCTGCGCGATGGCGCGTCCGTGGGCAGCGGGGCCATCGCGGACGCGGACGAACCCACCCTGGTGCGGCTGATGGCCGGCCGCGCGATCGACCAGGTGTACCCGCCCATCACCACCCAGCCGGGCGAGGTGGTGATGACGGTGAAGGGCCTGAGCCACCCCACCGAGTTCGCCGACGTGGGCTTCGAACTGCGGCGCGGCGAGATCCTCGGTTTCTACGGCCTGATCGGCGCCGGGCGCAGCGAGGCGATGCTGGCGCTGATGGGCCTCAAGCCTGAGGCGTCGGGCCACGTGACGGTGGAGGGGAAGTCCCTCGACATCCGCCAGCCCGCCGATGCCATCACCGCCGGGCTCGCCTACGTGCCCGAGGAGCGCCAGCGCCAGGGCGGGGTGCTCAATTTCTCGGTGCGCCACAACATCAGCCTGGCCGGCCTCGCGGGCCGCGGCCGGTGCAAGACACCGCTGTCGCGCGGGCACTGGCTGTCGCCCGCCCGTGAAGAATCGTTTGCCGCGGGGCTCATCGAGCGGCTGCGCATCCGCACCGCCGACCAGCACACGCCGCTGTCCGGCCTGTCGGGTGGCAACCAGCAGAAGGTCGTGATTGCCAAGTGGCTCGGGCTCGACCCGCGCATCGTGATCCTCGACGAACCCACGAAGGGCATCGACGTGGGCGCCAAGCAGGCGGTCTACCAACTCATTGCCGAAATGGTGGCGCAGGGCCTCGCGGTGATCCTCGTGTCGTCCGAGCTGCCCGAGGTGATGCACCTCGCGCACCGGGTGATCGTGATGAAACGCGGCCGCCAGGTGGCCGAATTCGCGAAGGGCGAGGCCGATGCCGAAGCGCTCGTGGCCGCGGCGTCCGGGCTGGCACGGCCGCCGGGGGCGGTGGTGCCGCTGCCGTTGCACCCCCTGAACACGGAGCTGGCCGCATGAAAAACGCGTTCGCTGCCCGCCGCGAGTGGTTGCTGCTGGCGATCATCGTGGCCATCGTGCTGGCCGTGGGGGCCCGCGCGCCGGTGTTCCTCAGCTGGCGCAACGTGCTCGACATCGGCAACGACTCGGCCATCCTCGCCATCCTGGTGATGGGGCAGATGCTGGTGCTGCTGACCCGCGGGGTCGACCTCTCGGTGGCGTCGAACCTCGCGCTCACCGGCATGCTGTGTGCGCTGGCCGGGCGGGCATGGCCCGGCGTGCCGCTGCCGTTGCTGATCGTGATGGCCTGCGGCATCGGCGCGCTGCTCGGTTTCGTCAATGGCTGGTTGATCATGCGGTTCGACCTGCCGGCCATCGTGGTCACGCTGGGCACCATGTCGGCCTACCGCGGCGCCATCTTCGTGGCCAGCGGTGGCGCATGGGTCAACGACCACCAGATCCACCCGGCCATCAAGGGCCTCCCACGCGAGACACTGCTGGGGCTGCCGGTGCTCATCTGGTTCGCCGCGGCCGTGGTGCTGCTGGCCACCGTGCTGCTGCGGTGGCGCCGCGAGGGCCGCGAGCTGTATGCGTTCGGTGGCAACCCGTCGGCCGCACGGTACGCGGGCATCCCGGTGCAGCGCCGGCTCGTGATGGCGTACACCTTGTGCGGGGCGCTCGCGGGCCTCGCCGGGCTGCTGTGGGTGGGGCGCTATTCCATCGCGTTCACCGAACTGGCCTCGGGTTATGAACTCACCGTGATCGCCGCGTGCGTGATCGGCGGGGTCAGCATCGGCGGGGGCGTGGGTTCGGTGAGCGGCGCCGTGCTGGGGGTGCTGTTCATCGGGGTGATCAACGGGGCGCTGCCCGTGATCCAGGTGTCGCCGTTCTGGCAGCAGGCCATCGCGGGCGCGGTGATCCTGGTCTCGGTGGTGCTCAACGCCCGCGCCGACCGCAGCCGCGGCCGGCAGATCCTCGAGCGGCCGGGCACCGCGTTGAAAGGAGCCGCCGCATGAAGGCGCTGGACACCTGGGAGCGTGTGCTCGTTGCGCTGATCGTGGCGGTGTACGTGGCCTTCGGGCTCGGCATCGACGGTTTCCTGTCGCCGTACGCGGTGGCCGACAGCACGTACAACTTCTCCGAGAAGGCGCTGATTGCGCTGGCCATGGCACTGCTGGTGATTGCCGGCGACATCGACCTGTCGATCGCGGCCACCATGGCGCTCGCCTCGCTGGCCATGGGCTTTGCGATGAAGGCGGGCGCCGGACTGCCGCTGATGCTGGTCGCCGGCGTGGCCGTGGGGGCGGCGTGCGGCGCGCTCAACGGCTGGCTCGTGACGCGGTGGAAGCTGCCGTCGATCGTGGTCACCATCGGCACGCTGTCGCTGTACCGCGGCCTGGCCCAGGTGGTTCTGGGCGACCAGGCCATCACGGGCTACCCCGAGACCCTGAGCCAATGGGGCAACGGCACGGTCGGTGACCTGCTGGGCCTGCCATGGCTGATCGTGCCCATCGAGTTCGCCGTGCTGGTGGTGATGGCGCTGGCCGTGGGCCTGTTCCTGCACCACACCGTGCATGGCCGCCGTGTCTATGCGATCGGGGCCAACCCGGTGGCGTCGCGGTTCTCCGGCATCGCGGTGGACCGCTACCGCTTCGGCCTGTTCGTGTTCGCCGGCGTGATGGCGGCCCTGGCGGCCGTGCTGCTCACCGGCCGGATCGGCAGCACGCGGCCCAACCTGGCGATGGGCTGGGAGCTGGACGCGGTGACCATCGTGATCCTGGGCGGCGTGGCCATCGAAGGTGGCCGGGGCAGCATCCTGGGCACCGTGCTCGCCGCCGTGCTGCTGGGCAGTTTCACCTTTGCGCTCGGCATGCTCAACGTGTCGGGCATCGTGATGTCGATGATCGTGGGCGTGCTGCTGATCGTGGCGATGGTGCTGCCGCGTGGTCTCCGCCTGCTGCGGCCCACCGGGTGGAAAGCCGCATGACCGAGAAGATCGCGTTCCGCATGTTCCTGAACCCGGGGTGCATGGCCGAGTACCAGGCGCGGCACGATGCCCTGTGGCCCGACCTGGCGCAGCTGCTGAAGGCCAGCGGCATCCACGACTACAGCATCTACCTGGACACCGAACACCACACGCTGTTCGCCGTGTTGCGCCGCGAGGCCGGCCACACGATGGACCAGTTGCCGGCGCACCCGGTGATGCAGCGCTGGTGGGCCCACATGGCCGACCTGATGCGCACGAACCCGGATGGGTCACCGGTGGTCGAACCGCTGCCGTGTGTGTTCCACCTGCCATGAACGAGGCCCTCGACCACACGCTGGTGATCGACATCGGCAAGAGCAACGCGAAGCTGCTGGTGATCTCGCCCGAGGGCGACGTGATGGCCCAACGCGGCCGTGCCAACGCCCCGGTGCCCGGGCCCGGCTACACCGCGCTCGGCGTGGAGGCATTGCAGCAATGGCTGTGCGACGAGGTGCCTGGCTTGCCGCACCGCGAACGCATCGGCCGCATCGGCATCGGCACCCACGGCGCCGCGTTCTGCGCCATCGGCGACCACGGCCTCGTACTGCCCCCCATCGACTACGAATGGGACGGGTATGGCGATCACCGCGCTGCGTTCGAGGCGGCGGTGGACCCCTTCGCCCACACCGGCTCGCCGCACCTGCCGAAGGGCCTGAACGCTGGCTTGCAGGTCGACTGGGTGCGCCACACCCGGCCCGACGCGTGGGCGCGCATCCGCCACTGGGTGCCGTACCCGCAGTACTGGGCCTGGTGGCTGACCGGCGTGGCGGCGAGCGAGGTGTCTTCGCTCGGCTGCCACACGCACCTGTGGTCGCCGGCCGACGGCACCTTCTCCCGGTGGGCGCAGGCCGCGGGCATCGCCGAACGGTTTGCACCGGTGCGAGCCGCCTGGGACGTGCTGGGCCCGCTGACCCCGGCGATGGCCACGAGGCTCGGGCTGCCCGCCGCGTGCGAGGTGGTCTGTGGTGTGCATGACAGCAACGCGTGCCTCGCGCGGTACCTCGACACCCCGCGGGCCACGCTGCTGACCACCGGCACATGGACCATCGCGATGGCACCGGGCGCGCAGGCCCCGGCGCTGCGCCCCGAACGCGACGAACTCGTCAACGTGGCCGTCGACGGCCGGCCCGTGCCCACCGCGCGGTTCATGGGCGGCCGTGAGTTCGAGGCCGTGTGTGCAGGCGCCCCGCCGTCACTCGCCACGCACGAAGCCCTGGCCGCCGTGGTGGCCGCCGGCTGGTCGGTGACGCCATCGTTCGCCGACGCGGGGGGGCCGTTTCTCGGGCGGGCTGGCGCGGTGTGGTGCCTGGGGCAGCAGGTGGCGGGCGGGGTGCCCGCGGTGCCTGCTGCGCTGCGTCCGGCGCTGGCAGCGCTCTACTGCGCGCAGGTGAGCAGCGTGCTCGTGCGTGCGCTCGGAGCCGATGGTCCGGTGATCGTGGAGGGGCCCCTCGCCCGCAACCCGGCCTTCGTGACCGCATTGGCCGCGCTGGCAGGCGACGTGGTGCGCTCCGACGACCCGCTGGAAGGCACTGCACGCGGCACGTGGCAGCTGGCGCGCCGGGGTGTCCGCAGCCCCGTGCACCTCGACCGCATCGACCCGCCATCGCCCGCGCTCGCCGCGGCGTTGCGCCGCCATCACGACACCTGGCACACGCTGATCGCCTCCCAACCATGACCGTCATCACCCACATCGAGGACCTGCGGGTCCTGGCCGAACGGCGTGTGCCCCGCATGTTCTACGACTACGCCGATTCGGGGTCATGGACCGAAGGCACCTACCGCGCGAACGAAACCGAGTTCCAGAAGATCCGGCTGCGCCAGCGCGTGGCGGTGCCGATGGACAACCGCAGCACCGCCACCCGCATGGCCGGCGTGGACGTGGCCATGCCGGTGGCGATCGCCCCGGTGGGGCTCACCGGCATGCAGCATGCCGACGGCGAGATCCTCGCTGCGCGCGCTGCGGCGGCCTTCGGCGTGCCGTTCACGTTGTCCACGATGAGCATCTGCTCCATCGAGGACGTGGCCGCCGCCACCCGCGCGCCGTTCTGGTTCCAGCTCTACTGGATGCGCGACCGCGACTTCATGGAACGCCTGATGGACCGCGCCGCCGCTGCCGGTTGTTCCGCGCTGGTGCTCACGCTCGACCTCCAGGTGCTCGGCCAGCGGCACAAGGACTTGAAAAACGGCATGACCGCGCCGCCCAAGCCCACGTTCGCCAACCTCGTGAACCTGGCGACGAAACCGCGCTGGTGCCTCGGCATGGCCCGCACCCCGCGCCGCGGGTTCGGCAACCTGATCGGGCACGCGAAGGGGGTCAGCGACATGTCGTCGCTGGGCGCCTGGACCCGCGAGCAGTTCGACCCGCAACTGAGCTGGGACGACGTGGCGTGGATCCGCCGCCGCTGGACGGGCAAGCTGATCCTGAAGGGCATCATGGTGGAGGAAGACGCCCGGCTCGCCGCCGAAAGCGGTGCCGACGCCCTGGTGGTCAGCAACCACGGTGGCCGCCAGCTCGATGGCGCGCCCAGTTCCATCGAGGCACTGCCGGCCATCGCCGCGGCGGTGGGCCGCGACATCGAGGTGTGGATGGACGGTGGCATCCGCTCGGGCCAGGACGTGCTGAAGGCCTGGGCCCTCGGCGCCCGCGGCACGCTGGTCGGCCGGGCGATGGTCTACGGCCTCGGGGCGATGGGCGAGGCTGGCGTGACCCGTGCACTCGAGGTCATCCACAAGGAGCTCGACCTCACGATGGCCTTCTGCGGCTGCACGCGCATCGCGCAGGTGGACAGGCACGTGCTGGTACCGGGGACGTTTCCGGGGTGACTCCCCACCGTCATCCGGGCGAGAGAACAAGATGTCATCCCGGCGAAGGCCGGGATCCTCACCGGTCAGCGGGAACGGCTCGTGTTCAGCGCCTCGGTTGACACCCCGTGTCTCAGGTGAGCGCCTGACCTCAGCGAACCAGCGATACCCCAAGCCAGACGACCACCGCCGCCCGGATGCTTGGCACCGGTGGAGACCCCGGCCTGCGCCGGGGCGACAGCCGTTTTTTTTTCCCCGACAGGAGTGGGCCCCCGCCGGGCTGACGGATGCATCAGTTGTCCGGCTTGACCTTCGCCCGCGCGATCACCGGCTTCCAACGCTGCTGTTCGGCAGCGATGAACTTCGCGAACTCGGCGGGCGAACTGCCCACCGCGATCGCGGCGTCGTTGCTGAAGTGCTGCAGCGAGGCCGGGGTGTTGACGGCCTTGGCCGCCGCGGCCGCGAGGATGTCGGCGGCCTGCTGGGGCAGGTTGGCCGGGGCCAGCAGCCCGTACCACTGGGTCATCTCGAAGCCCGGGAAACCCTGCTCGGCCACGGTGGGCACGTCGGGCAGCTGGGGGATGCGCTGCGGGGTGCCGGTGGCGATGCAGCGCAGCTTGCCCGTCTTGATGAACTGGAGCACCGCGGGTGCACCCACGGAGGCGGCGTCGAGCCTGCCCGCGATCAGGTCGGTCAGCTGCGGGCCCGTGCCGCGGTAGGGCACGTGGGTGATGAAGGTGTTCGTCGCCATCTTCAGGTATTCGAACGCCAGGTGGCCCGCGCTGCCGTTGCCAGCCGAGCCGTAGTTCAGCTGCCCGGGCCTGGACTTGGCCAGCGCGATGAACTCCTTCAGGTTTTTCGCCGGCACGTCGTTGTTGACGAGGTACAGGCTCGGCACCTTGGCCAGCAGCGAGATGGGGCGGAAGTCCTTGTTGGTGTCGTACGGCAGCTTGTCGAAGATGTACGGGTTCACCGCCAGCGTGCCGATGTGGCCGAGGATCAGCGTGTGCAGGTCGGTGGCCCGCGCCACCTCCTGCATCGCCACGTTGCCGGCGCCCCCGGGTTTGTTGTCGACGAAGACGCTCTGGCCCAGCAGTTTCGTGAGTTCGAAGGCCGTGGCCCGCGCCACGATCTCCGAACTGCCGCCCGGCGCGAACGGCACCACGAAACGGACCGGTTTGCTGGGCCAGGTGCCCTGGGCCATCGAGCGTTGCGGGAAGGCGCCCGCCAGGCCGAGGCCGGTGAGGCCGGCGAGTGCCTGGCGGCGGGTGAACGGGGTCGAGGTCATGGGGTGTCTCCGGTTGAGCGTGCCATCGTGCGGCGGGGAACCTTTCAAACCCATTTCAGAACGGCCCCCGAGGCGCCGTTCTCAGGGTAAACCGCAGGAAAGAGCGGTGCCAGAATGCCCCATGCGCATCCTCCTGGCCGAAGACGAACACAAGCTGGCGCTGTGGCTCGTCAAGGCGCTTCAGCAGTCCGGTTTCAACGTCGACTGGGTCGACCACGGGAGCCTGGCCGAGCGAGCCCTCGACGAACACGACTACGACGTGCTGGTGCTGGACCTCGGCCTGCCGGGGCGCTCGGGCCACGAGGTTCTCCAGCGCCTGCGGGCCAGGGACCACCGGCTGCCGGTGCTGATCCTGACCGCACGCGACTCGCTCTCAGAACGCGTGAACTCGCTCAACGAAGGCGCCGACGATTTCCTTGCCAAGCCGTTTGCGCTGGCCGAACTGGAGGCGCGCCTCACGGCGCTGGTGCGCCGCGCGCGGGGCATCGAGCACCCGCGTCTCGCGTGCGGGCCCCTCGCATTCGACACCGTGACCCGTCAGTTCGTGCTGGACCGCGAAGCCCTTGTGTTGTCGCCGCGCGAACAGTCGCTGCTGCGTTGCCTGCTGCAGCGCAGTGGCGAACCGCTGTCGCGCCAGCAGATCATCGACCGCGTTTTTTCCGACGAGGACGCCGTGCTGCCGACCGCGGTGGACGTGCTCGTGCACCGTGTGCGCAAGCGCCTGGAGCACAGCGGCGTGCGCATCGCGACGTACCGGGGACTGGGATATGTTCTGGAAGAAGACGCGGCGCCTGACGCTTAGGGCCCAGGTCCTCGCGCTGCTGCTGCCAGGCATGGCCGGCATCCTCGCGGTGGAGTTGTGGTTCACGCAGGCGGATGCGCTCGAAGCCGCCAACGCCGCCTTCGACCGCTCGCTGCTGGGGGCGATTCGCTCGCTCGACCTGAACGTGTCCACCGACACCGGCGGCCTCGCGGTGGAACTGCCGTATCGCCTCTTCGAGATTTTCCAGCTCACCGCGGGCGGCAACGTGCACTTTCGAGTGGCCACGGCCGATGGCCTCGTCGAGATCGGCAGCCCGGACCTGCCCAAACCCGCCGAGATGCCCCGGCCCGGCGAGCCGGTGTTCTACGACGCCACGTACTTCGGCGAAAGCGTGCGCGTGGGCACGTACGTCCGGCGCCTCGACAAGCCGGTGGGGGGCGCGCACGAGCTCGTGATCCAGGTGGCCGAAAACGCCGCGGGCCGCCGCCAGTTCACGCGCCGGTTCGTCTGGCATGCGGCCGTGCGGGACGGGTCGCTGCTCGCGGCCTTCGGGCTCACGCTGGCGCTGCTGATGGCGCTGGCGCTGCGGCCGCTGTCGCATCTGGCGGCCCAGGTGGTTCACCGCCACGCAGACGACCTGCGCGCCTTGCCGGACGGTGACCTGCCCGCCGACCTGCGCCCGCTCGTGGTGGCCGTGAACGACCAGATGGCGCGCACGCGCGAGGTGCTGGCGCGCGAGCGGGCCTTCCTCGACGACGCGTCGCACCAGCTGCGCACGCCGCTCGCCACGCTGCGCGCGCAGGTCGACTACGGCCTGCGCGAGCCGGACCCGCGGAAGGTGCAGGACACCCTGCGGGCCGTGTCGTTGCAGCTGGACGATGCGGTGCGTGGCACGAACCAGCTGCTCGCGATGGCCCGCACCGACACCGCGGCACTGCAGGCCGATCCGGTGGACCTCGAGTCGCTGGTGCGCGACGTGGCCTTGGCGCTGCTGCCCCAGGCCCGGGCCCGTGACCTCGACTTCGGCGTGCACGTGGCGCAGAGCCCGTGCCTGGCCACCGGCGATGCGGCGCTTCTGCGCGAGGCGCTCACGAACCTCGCGCACAACGCGATCAAGCACACGCCACCGCGAAGCGAGGTCACGCTGGAGGCGGCCGCCGACACGCTCGGGTTCAGCCTGTCGGTGCAGGACAGCGGGCCGGGCTTGTCGGCCGACGTGGTGTCCCGCGCCGGCGAGCGGTTCGTCAAGGGGCGAGGCAGCAACGGGGCGGGCCTCGGCCTCGCGATCGCCAAGGCCATCGTCGAGCGTCATGGCGGCACCATGCGCCTGCGGTCGAACGAGGGCCGACCCGGGTTGCACGTGCACTTGTGGTGGCCACGGTCACCGTCACCGGAGGGCGGACGATGACCCAGCCTGCCCGATCCTGGTGGCGTGCCGCAGCCGCGCTGGTGCTGGCGTTTGCCGGTACCGCGCTGCACGCGGGACCGCTCGACGGGCCCGAGTGCGTGGTGCCCGCCAAACCCGGCGGCGGCTTCGACCTCACCTGCCGCCTGGCCCGGTCGATGCTGGCGGCGGGGAAGGCCGCCGGGCAGCCGGAGATGACCTTGAGCTACCTGCCCGGTGGCATCGGCGCGCTGGCGTTCGACACCTTCGTGCGGCAGCGGACGGCGGACGACAACACCATCGTCGCGTTTTCCACGGGGTCGCTGCTGAACCTGGCGCAGGGCCGGTTCGGTGCACGCAGCGAGAAGGACGTGCGCTGGCTCGCGGCCATCGGGGCCGACCACGGTGTGATCGCGGTTGCGCGCAACTCGCCGTTCCGCACGCTCGGAGAGCTGGTGCAGGCCTTGCGCAGCCGGCCCAACGACATCGCTTTCGGCGCCGGCGGCACCATCGGCAGCCAGGACTGGGTCAAGGCCGCGCTGCTCGCCCGTGCGGCGGGGGTCAGCCACAAGGTCATCCGGTTCGTGGCCTTCGAAGGGGGCGGTGACGCGCTGAAGGCACTGGAAGGAGGCCATGTGCAGGTGGTGGCGGGCGATGCGGCCGAACTCACGCTGCACCTCGCGCAGCACACGGGCGTGCGGGTGCTCGCGGTGTTGTCCGGGCAGCGCTTGCCCGGTCGGCTCGCCGCGGTGCCCACCGCGGGGGAGCAGGGCTTCGACATCCAGTGGGTCACGGTGCGCGGGTTCTACATGGGGCGCGGCGTCAGCGACACGGCCTTCCGGCAATGGGTGGATGCGTTCGAGCGCGCGCGCGGCACCCCCGCGTTCGTGGCCCGCCGCGCCGAACTGGGCCTGGCCCCGTTCTGGGCCACCGGCCCCGAGCTGGACCGGTTCATCACCGACGGCATGGCCCGCTACCGGCGGCTGGCGCAGGAGTTCCAGTTGCCGGTGCGCTGACACAGCCGGACACGAAAACGGGGGCCGGCGCAACACACGGGAAACGTCATGGTGTCAAGATGCCGAACAGAAGGGATGCAGGTAGGGCGCCGCGGTGCGCCGGCCCCTGCGAACGAACCTGTCCTGCCAGAGAACCACGGCCATGCACTCCGATCAGATGACCACGCCCCCGTTGGCGGCCCGGCCCGAGCGCCTGCAGGCTGCAATCCGCGCGCTTTCGGCGCTGCTGGAGGAGCCCGGGGCCGTCGGCACGGACCGCGTGACGGTGGCGCTGCTGCGCCGCCTGATGTGCCAGCTCAACCTGGTGCGGCTCGATGGCACGCGGGATATCGCCGTCGCCCCACGGGTGGCCGAACCGGTTCCAACGCCGCGGCGCCGGGGTTATGAGCGTATGAACGACAGCGAGTGAACCAGGGGCGTTTCCCTCTGCCGCGCGGGCCCCTCAGGCTCCGCGCTGCAAGGCCTCAACGCAACGCCGGCCATCTTCCGGTGTCTGCACCTGGGCCGTGTCGGCGTCCCACACCCACGTCTTCGGCAGGTCGTCCAGCGAGGGGGCCGCGTCGTCGTCGGCCGGGCCGCCAGCCCGCAGCGACGCGAGCCGCGCCCAGCAGGCCACGGCGCGGTGCAACGATGGGCTTTCCACCAGCATCGGCAATGCACTGAGCAGGGCGGTGCGAGCCGCCGCGTGTTGACCCATCGCGAACAGCGTGCGTCCGCCGAGGGCGGTGCACACGCCGCGCTCCAGGCCCGTGCTGGGAGACCGTGCCGCGGCTTCGAGCAGTTCGGTGATCTGGTCCAGCCGGTCGGCCTGCAGGCACAGCGCGGCCAACTGCAGCAGTGCCACGGCATGGCCGTCGCCCAGCACGCCGTTGGGGATGGCCACCGCGGTCTCCAGCGCGTCGATGGCGCCGGCCAGTTCCCCCGCCTGCAGGCAGGCGGCCGCCGCTGCGCGGCCGTGCTGCACGGCACGCGCGCTGTCGCCGGCCTGGCGCCAGTGGTAGGCGAGGCGTTCAGGGCCGGCACCTTGCCGGTCGAGTGCCTTGGCCACTTCGCCGTGCATGAACTGGCGCACCGCATCGGGCACCGATTCGCGCACCGCCAGTTCCATGAGCGGAAACGCAAACCCGCGTGCGCTGAACACGCCGGCCAGCAGCAGCTCGTTCCACTTCTCGGCAACCTTCCAGGACGACAGGCCGGCGATGGCGGCGGCCAGCTCGACGCTGAAACTGCTGCCCGCCACGCTGGCGAGCTGGGCCAGGCCATCGGCCGTGGAACTGCAGGAGCGCAAGCGTTCGAGCAGGATGGAGCGCACCTGCGGTGGCAGCGACACGAGGTCACCCGCCGGGGTCAGCGACACACCGAGTTCGACCAGCTCGACCAGCACGCCCGGGGTGCCGCCGCTGAGGGCCACGAGCCGGCCGGCGGCCTCCATCTGCCGCAGGTCGATGCCCGGCTGGCCCGCGAGCAGCTGCAACACCGCCTCGCGTTTCAGGGCGCTCGGGTGGATCAGGCGCAGGCGGCCGTCCATCGCGAGCTTCTCGCACAGCATCCGCACCTTGCGGCGCGCGCGCATGGGGCGGTAGGCGAGCACGAAGTCGCACCAGGGCATCAGGTCCCAGCTCGCGTGCATCACGCGGGAGAGCACGTCGAGGCTCACGTCGTCGAGCAGGTGCACGTCGTCGATCAGCACCGCCCGGTAGCCGGCCCGTTGCAGGACATCGGACACCATGGCCACGCCTTCGGCGAGGCGGCTGCCGACGATGAGTTCGGGTTCCAGCTGTTGCAGCCGCTTCAGCAGCGCGAGTGCGCCGGTGACCGGCGAGGAGCCGCCGTCGGGGGCCACCACCGTGGCCACGTGGGCCGTGAGGCGAACCAGGCCGGCCAGCGCACCGTTGGCGTCGGCCGGTTCGGCGGCCCAGTAGAAGCCGTTGCGCTGGCGGGCGAATTGCATCAGCAACGCGGTCTTGCCGGCGCCACTCGGCCCTTCGACGATCACGACACGGCGGGCGGCGAACGCCTTGTCCATGTCCGCGAGTTCGTGCTCGCGTTGCAGCAGCGGGCGCCGCGACGGTGGCGGGCTGCCCGGGAAAGCTTGGGCCGTGTCGAGGTCACGCACCCGCAGGATCTCGCGGTGCAGCGCGGTGGTCTTCGGGTCGGGGGACGCCCCGAGGTGCTCGCGCAACTCGCGCTTGCACCGCTCGAAGGCTGCCAGCGCACCGGCGCGGTCGCCGCGCTGCACGCGCACGCGCATCAGCTCGCGGTGCCCGATCTCGCACAGCGGGTCGAGGGCGATGAGCGACTCGGCAACGGCGTTCGCGCGCGGCAGGTCGTTCGCGTCCGGATGCGCTTCGAGCCACGCGATGTGCCCCTGCAGCAGCCGCTGTTCCAGCTGGCCGCGCGCGCCGGACAACCACCGGCTCGCTTCGGGCAGGTCACCGAGGTCGATGCCGCTCAGCAGGCGCGCGGTGGAGGCACCCGACGTCACGCAGCGTTCGACGATGTCCGCATCGGTGCCGTCCAGGTCGACCTGGACGTGGGGCAAGAGCGCCAGCCGCTCGCCGGTGCCGAACACCTTGGTGCCGGTGGCGTGCTGCAGCCGGTGCAGCAGCACGCGCAGGTTCGCGCGCCCGGTGCCCTTGGCAAGAGGCCAGAATATCTCCGCCGCCTGCATGCGCGGCAGCGGACCGTCGAGCGCGACCATCGCGATCAGCACCGCGGCTCGGGCGTCGGAGATGGCCACGGGCGTGCCGTCGACCGTCCACTCGGGCGCACCGAGCAGCCGCACCACCACCGTGCCGGGCGCCGGGTCGACCGGCACCGAGCCCCCCACGCGCACCAGCCGGATCGGCGGGTCGGCGGCGAGGGGTGGGGCGCCGTCGGCGCGAACGGTGGTGGCGTCTTTTTTCATTGCGGGCCGGCCAAGCCTTCCCGCACGAGCCGCAGCAGCGCGCGGCGTGTCAGCGAATGCGCGCGGCCGGACTGTTCGTCGTCGAACGTGAACAGGCTGCCGTTCGCGTCGATGGAGGTGACACGCGCGTCGAACCACGTGCCCAGCAGGAACAGCTCGATCACCATGCCTTCGCGCAGCGAGTTGATCCAGTGGTCCGCGTCGCTCGCCGGCATGGCCGATGTCAGGCCCGCGGTGCTGTGCGAGAACGCCGGTTGGCCCGCCTCGCGTACGCCCCAGAACGACATGTCCTTGTGGGCCGGCGTGCGCCGGCCGAGCGCCGCGGTGGGGTCCTGGTAGTCGCTGTCGAGCCAGTCCGGGGAGACGCGGCGGCCCGGGCGCAGGAAGGCCGAGGCGAGCTCATGTTTCTCGACACTGGGCACCGCGATGCTGGCCATGCCACGCTCGAGGGTGGCCAGCAGGGGGGCGATGTCGTCGGCGGACGCGTCGTCGTCGGAGCTCGTTTCGCCGAGGCGCATCTTGCTGATGACCAGCTGCGCGGCCTGCCAGTAGTCGCCGTAGCAGCCCGAGTCCGGGCCCTCGGACAGTTCGGTGCGGGCCAGCACCTCGGCCCAGTCCGCCAGCAGGAACTGCCGCAGGCGGAACGGCATCTCGGTGTGGCCGATGGCCCGGCTGATGCGCTCGCGGTGGCGGTTGAGTGCCACGCCGAGGATCTTGCGGCGGCTGTTTTCGAGGCGCGCGAAATGCTGCATCGCGGTGGCCTCGTTGTCGATCAGCTGGTCGGGGCGCGTGCGCACGAACTGCTCGCAGGCCTCGAGGTGGGGCATCAGCTCGCCGAGCGCGCCTTCGTGCAACTGCAGCAGCGTCTGGATGCGGTCGTCGGCGAACAGGATGAAGTCGTCGTGTGCGGTGCGGTCGCGCAGGCAGTGGTTCAACGCGTAGTCGGCCAGCGTGCGCACCACCGACCAGAGGCGGTGGCCCGGTGCGTACAGCGTTTCGGGGGAACCCAGCGCGAACCGCATCAACGCCATCTGCAGGCCGCTCAGCACCCGCTTGAGCTCGGGCGTGAAACGGGCGTCGCTGAGGATGTCCTCGATGCCGGCGATGACCCCCTTGAACACCAGGTCGCGGGCCTCGAGCACCGGCGGGTCGTTCGCGGGTGTCGTGGCGGGCGCGCCGTCCGACAGGGCGGCGGCGCGCAACGCCGTCGGGGTGAACTCGCGGTCGAGCGACACGTCCACCGGGATGGACACGGTGGCCTGCGAGTCGCTGCGCTTGATCACGAAGCTGGGCGACGCGGCCGCGCGGCCGCACCAGGCCACGGCACAGGCGTAGGTGGACTTGGCGAGTGCGGCGATGGCACCGAGCGCTGCACGCAGGCATGCCGCGCGTTCGTCGGCGCCCAGGGTCATCTCCTCTGTCAGCAGCCACACGGTGCGCGCGAACGCCTCCGGGTGGAACGGGCTGCTGCGCTCGCCGTTCACGGTGCGGCCGAGCTGGCGCGACAGCGCATCCTCCGCCTCGCGGATCTCCCATTCGGCCTCGAGCGCGATGCGTGCAACGATGCGCGACACCTCGATGGACTCGGTGACGACGTCGTCGTCCACCAGCGCCAGTTCGTCCGGGGCCGGGCGCCGGCGGCTCGGGGTGACCGGCCCGCCCAGTCGCTCGACCATGCTGCTTTCCAGCAGCTGCACGAAACGGCGGGGAAGAAACGGGTTCGAGCGGTCCAGCGCACGCTGGGCATGGAAGAGGCGGCTGGCCACCACCATGCTGTCGGCCGACGACTGGGCGGCGTCGAGCGCACCGATCGTTTCCTCGCGCCAGCGTTCTGCGGCTTCCTCGAGGTCGGTCCGACACGCGTCGAACATTTGCCTCAAGAGTTTTCCGTCAGCCATGCCTCGATCCGAACAATCCGCAACTAGGCGGGAAGTGTATAGGTCCAGCTCGCCGCTGGCGGGGGCGGTGGTCACAAGAGATCGTTTCAAGCCCAATATGCCGCGGTTGCGGCCTCCGCATGCACCCGTTTCAGCGCCTCCGCCTGCTGGCTGGCCTCCAATTCGGCCTCGGCGAGGATGCCGGCCACGATGCTCGACACCGCCACCGTGTCGCTCGTACCACTGCGGGCGAGGGACGCCTCGGTGAGTTCCGCCTTGAGGCGTTGCACGAAGTGCCTTGGCAGGAACGGGTGGGCGCGGTCCAGTGCGCGGTGGGCGTCGACACGCTGGAGGGCGGTCTTCACGCGCCCGCCCGACCCGCGCGACGTGTCCGCCAGCGCGAAGTCGCACCACTGGTTGGCGGCGTCCACGAGGTCACCTCGAAACGCTTCGAGCATCTCGTGCGACAACGCGACGGGAGGAGGTGGCTTGGGGCTTGTCACAGACGGTCCGGTAACGTGTCGGCAAACGCCGGATGAAAGTCCGACAGGCGCACGCCGTTGTGCGCTGGCGGCAGTTCAGACAGGTGGATGGCGTCCAGCATCGCGTCGAGCAGGCGCAGGCAGGTTTCCATCCTGCTGCCGCCGATGTCCCGGCACGTCTGCCGCACCTCGGCCGCGTACTCGGCGTTCCGGGCCAGCCAGTCGATGTCGATGTGTTTGCGGTACGCCGCCAACTGGGCCTGGACGTGAATGGCTGCGTCGATCCTGGCGGTCAAGGTCATGGGGGCGGCTCCGGCTCGGGAAGGTCGGGCGAGAGTCTGGCCGATGGCCGTTACCGAGGGGTTTCCGTGCGGGTCCGTGGCAGCGGGTGGGCTGATGTCGTGTTTGGCGCCACACCTGCAAGCGGTTGCAACGCTTCGGTAACGCCTAGCCAAAATAATCCAGATCACTGCGCGGAATCGGGGCGGAGACCGATGTTCCGTATCATGTGCGCCGCTCGACAGGGCGCACGGCCCACCCGACGCCCATTGCAAATGCAGACCCAAGCGACCGTGCAAGCCGACAAATCCACGTCCCGCCCGCCGCTCCGCCACGCCGTGGCGGCCGCGGTGCGTTCGACCGGCCGGGTGTTGGCCCGCATCGTGGGCCGGGCGCCGCGCAAGGCCGTGTTGCCGGCCTTCCTGCCCACGGAGCCGGCGCCTCCTCCCGAGCCGCCGATCGGACGTTCCGTCCCCGTGCCCGTGGCGGCGCTGACCCAGCTGCTGAACCAGTACCCGAGTGCTCGCAGCCGCATGCGGCACCTGGCGCTGGTCGAGTCGTCCTGTTACCTCTCGCCCGAGGAGCCGTTCTCGCGCCTGCCCCCGCGGGCGGTGGAGATCGCGATCCAGCAACTCGACACCGTGCTGGCGTATTACCCCGGGTTGACGGTGCTGCGCCTGCAACTCGAGCGGCGGCTGCAGACGCACCGTGCGCGCGTGGGCGCGGTGCTGGCGGACGAGGACCGGCGGTGGCGCCTGGATGCAGCCGAAAGTACCTTTGGCAGCACCGACTGGCAGGGCGGCTTGGAGCCGGCGTTTGCCGAAACGCTGCCGTTCGACCGGCCCGAGCGGCCGCAGGCGGCGCGCGAGCCGGTCGCCCAGCCCTGAGTTGACGGGCGGCCGCGACACGCAGGCCTCAGGGGGTGGACGGGCGTCCGAGCCGATGGATCACGGCGGCCACGCCGGCAGCCAGCCACCGGGTGGCCGCCTGCCACATGCGGGTCAGTGCCCAGCGCACCGGCCGGGCCTTCGCGTGACCCAGTTGCGTGGCGAGAGCCTCGTTCACGCGGAGCGCGTGATCACGTTCGCGGCGGACTTCGCCGAGGTCGAGCAGGATGTCGGCCACGTGCTGGCGGGCATCGCGTTCGCGGATGTTGTCGCGCCAGGTGTGGACCGGGTTGAGCGCGCCGGCGCGGATGGGCAGCGACAGCCCCTCGCGGCGGTCGGCGTCGGCGAAGTCGAATTCGAGGCCGAACTGCTCGCAGAAACGGTTGCGGCGCGCGTGGTTTTCACCGATGGCGAGCCCGGCGTCCAGCTCGATGCAGCCCACCTCGGCCATGGGCCAGCGGGCGGCCCACTCGACGATCTCGTTCATCAGGTAGGTGCCGATGCGGTTGCCTTCCAGCCCGGGCAGGTCGAGGAAGACAGCGTCTCCGGCGGTGGCCGCGGCACACAGTTTCACCGTGGCGGCCCCATCGGGCGTCTGCACGCAATGGGCTGCAAAACAGCCGTTGCCGGTGCCCACCGCGTGGCCCGGCAGCAGCCTTTCGTAATGCAGGTGGATGGACGACGTGCAGACCGAACCGCCCGGGCCGCTGTACGTGACGGCCTCCTGCCGCTCCACCAGCACCGACGCGATGGGCAGGGCGTCGGGGGCCACGCGGGACCGCACCTCGAGCACCCGCAGCCGGGGCTTCTGGGCGGTGGTGGGAGGCCAATCGCGGAGGTGGGTGGACATGGTGGGTGAGGGCTGGTCGGTATCGATAACGTGAAGCAATACTCGAACCATGGCCCCCACCGGGGTTTGACGACCCCGTGGGTGACGAAACGCGTCAGGTTGCAGCCGTCTCTGTCAGGCGGTGTGGATGAATCCGGCGGGGTTCGTTCACACCTTCTCAGGCCTTGGCCTTGTACGACGGCAGCTGCTGGCCGAGCCGGGCACCCATCTCGGCGCCGAGGGCCTGCAGCGCGCTGAGCGGCCGCACCATCACCTCGAAGTCGACGATCCGGCCGTCCTCGTCGAAACGGATCAGGTCGACGCCCTTGAGTTGCTTGTCGCCCACCCGGGCGCTGAATTCGAGCACGACGTCGAGCCCATCGCCACTGGCCAGTTCGCGGTGGTATTTGAAGTCTTCGAACACCTTCACCACGGTGGACAGGGCGAGCACCAGGGCGGGCGCCGAGGTGTAGGGGCTGTGCGCCATCGGCGAACGGAACACCGCATCGGGATGCACGATGCCAGCCAGCCGCGACATGTCGGTGGTGGCGACCATCTCGTGCCAGGTGGCGAGGGACCGGGCCACGGCGGGGTGCAGGTGGGAGGGGGTCATGGGTGGCTCCTGAGGGTGGATCAGAGGGCCAGCGCGAGGCGCGTGCCCTGGTGGATGGCGCGCTTGGCGTCGAGTTCGGCGGCCACGTCGGCGCCACCGATCAGGTGCACGTCCTGCCCGGCGGCCACCAGCGCGTCGTGCAGTTCGCGCAGCGGCTCCTGGCCCGCGCACAGCACCACGTGGTCCACCGGCAGCACCTGCGGCACCCCGTCGATGCGCACGTGCAGGCCGTCGTCGTCGATGCGGTCGTAGGCCACCCCCGACGACATCGCCACGCGGCGGGCCTTCAGCGACGTGCGGTGGATCCAGCCGGTGGTCTTGCCGAGCTGGTCGCCCACCTTCGTGGTCTTGCGCTGCAGCAGGTGCACGCGCCGGGGCGAGGGCTCGGGCGCCGCGTGCCGCAGGCCGCCGGCCTGTGCGTACCCCGTGTCGATGCCCCATTCGGCGTAGAACTTCTCGGGCACGAGGCTGGCGCTGTCGCCCGAGTGGGTCAGCGATTCCGCCACGTCGAACCCGATGCCGCCGGCACCGATCACCGCCACCGAACCGCCCACGGCGGCCCCGTCGCGCAACACGTCGAGGTATCCGAGCACCTTCGGGTGGCCGATGCCGTCGATGTCCGGCACACGCGGGGTGACGCCGGTGGCGAGCACCACGGTGTCGAAGCCGCCGCGGGCCAGCCGGTCGGCATCGACGCGGGTGTCGAGGTGCAGGTCCACGCCGTGCAGCGCGATCTGGCGGCGGTAGTAGCGCAGCGTCTCGTGGAACTCTTCCTTGCCCGGCACCTGCTTCGCGATGTTGAACTGGCCGCCGATCTCGCGGCCCGCCTCGAACAGCGTCACGTGGTGCCCGCGCTCGGCGGCGGTGACCGCGCAGCTCAGGCCGGCCGGTCCGGCCCCCACCACGGCGATGCGCTTTTTCGTGGCCGCGGGTTCCATGGGCATTTCCGTCTCGTGGCACGCGCGCGGGTTCACGAGGCACGACGTGATCTTGCCGCCGAACGTGTGGTCGAGGCAGGCCTGGTTGCAGCCGATGCACGTGTTGATCTCGTCGGCACGGCCCTCGCGCGCCTTGCGCACGAACTGCGGGTCGGCCAGCAGCGGGCGGGCCATCGAGACCATGTCGCACACACCCTCGGCGAGCAGGCGTTCGGCCACCTCGGGGGTGTTGATGCGGTTGGTGGCCACGAGCGGGATGCCCACATGGCCCATCAACCGCTGCGTGACCCACGCGTAGGCGGCACGCGGCACCTTCGTGGCGATGGTGGGAATGCGCGCCTCATGCCAGCCGATGCCGGTGTTCAGGATGGTGGCGCCGGCCGCCTCGATGGCCTGTGCGAGCCGGATCACTTCATCGAGCGTGGACCCGCCTTCGACCAGGTCGAGCATCGACAGCCGGTACACGATGATGAACCGCTCGCCCACCTGCGCGCGCACGCGGCGCACGATCTCCACGGGGAAACGCATGCGGTTCTCGTACGCGCCGCCCCATTCGTCGTCGCGGTGGTTGGTGCGCGCGGCGATGAACTCGTTGATGAGGTAGCCCTCCGAGCCCATGATCTCCACACCGTCGTAGCCGGCGTGCTGGGCGAGTGCCGCGCAGCGCACGAAGTCGTCGATGGTCTGCGCCACCTCGGCGGTGGACAGCGCATGGGGCACGTGCGGGTTGATGGGTGCCTGCAGGGCGCTCGGGGCCACCAGCGACGGCTGGTACGAGTACCGGCCGAAGTGCAGGATCTGCATCGCGATGCGGCCGCCTTCGGCATGCACCGCGCGGGTCACCACGCGGTGGTGTTCGGCTTCCTGTTCGTTGGTGAGCATGGCGCCGCCGCGGGCGGGGCGGCCGCGTTCGTTGGGGGCGATGCCGCCAGTGACGATGAGGCCCACCTCACCGCGGGCCCGCTCCGCATAAAACGCGGCCATGCGTTCGAAGCCGTTGGGCGCTTCCTCCAGTCCCACGTGCATGGACCCCATGAGCACGCGGTTGCGAAGGGACGTGAAGCCGAGTTCGAGCGGCCGGTTCAGGTGAGGGAAGTGGGGCATGGCAGGCGATCTTTATGCAACCAGTTGCAATGATCGGCAGTCTACGGTGGTGGCCGTGTTTTATGCAAGCCGTTGCATAACGGCGACCTCGGGACTTTCCCGTAGGGCGAAGTGCGGCAAGATGGGCCCCTGCTGTCTGTCTTCCGGATTCCTGCGGCCATGTCCCTGCCTCACGCCCTGCTCACCGCCCTGGCCGAACGCCCGTGTTCCGGCCTCGAACTCGCGGGCCGTTTCGACCGCTCCATCGGTTACTTCTGGTCCGCCACCCACCAGCAGATCTACCGCGAACTCGGCCGGCTCGAGGAGGCGGGGTGGGTGGAGTCGGCGTCCGTCGAGCAGAGCCGCGGGCGCAAGCGCAACTACCGCCTGCTGCCGGCCGGGCGCAAGGAGCTCAAGCGCTGGGTGCTGGAGGGGGGCGACCCGAAACCGGTGCGGGACGAGATGATGGTGCGCCTGCGCGCCGAGGCCGTGCTCGGGCCCGTGGGCCTCGAACAAGAGATGCGTCGGCGCCTCGCGCTGCACGAGGAAAAGCTCGCGGTGTACCGCCAGATCGAAGCCAAGGACTTCGCCGACGGCGACGCGTCGCGCGAGACGCAACTGCGCCACATCGTGTTGCAAGCCGGCATCATGCAGGAGACCCTGTGGATCGAACTGGCGCGCAAGGCGTTGAAGGTGCTGGCGCTGCCGGGGTGAGATCGCACTGCCGAATCCGGTCGTCGATGACGTTGCCCCGTCACGGCGGGCCATTCGAGAAAAAATCAGGGACAGGATTGCGCCCGCTGATCAGCGTGAGCTTGCCCGGTGTGGCTTCGTAAATCGCCTGTTCCTGAATCTTCCTGGTAGGCAGCAACTCACCGTTTTCGCCCAATTTGCTCAGTCGACCTTCGTACGACACCAGCAAGCGGTTTCCCTGGAATTTCCACTTGCTTTGAATATCCAGGCATTCGTGTTTTTCTGCGTCGGCCTCCTTCGCGGCTCTAGGATCGCCGCCGCTCAAGGCACTGCACGCGCCACGGGCGCCATCGTTGTCTACCGACAAGGCGATGCCTGAATTCAGCAAGGTGGCTTCATTGCCCTGAAGGCCCACGACCACAAGCCACCTGCCGCAATAGCCTTGCCAGCAACTTCCCCATTGGGCCGTGACGGCAAAGTGCCCCTCTCCCAATTTCGTGATGCCCGTCGTGCCAATGTTGCCTCCCACGCCACTGGTCGTCACGAAATCCTGCCGGTCCGTCATCCGCCAGCCGGCGGCACTGTGTTCAAAGAAATAGGCGCCGATCATGCCGGAGTGGGCATGGCCGTCGTACGGACGATTGTTCTCGTCGACGGGCAGAACCTGGGTCACCAGCGCAGCATGTGTGTCGTCCAGTCTCACGACATACACGGGGGAGACTTCTACGTGAACGACTGCTGCGGCCGCTTCGCTGGGAACATCAGTTGTGGGATACAGGCTCACGGCTTGAACCTGGGCACTTCCGGTCGGCGCCCAATCGGGGAACGGCAGCGCCATCAAGGCATTTCGGGCCAGGGTTTCTGAATACCGGACTTCGGGTTTCTTCTGGCAACCGGCCAGTAGCAGGCTTGTCGCGATCAACGCGCAATGGACTGCGAACTTGCTGAATGAATTCATTCGACTCTTACGAAAATCGTGGGGCATTTGAACGACTGGCCACGGCGCAGCGCCGGCTTACTGTCTCACAAGAGCAGCGTTGCGCTTGCTCACGCCAGCGCTGATGGGCGGTCGCCGCAGCCGATCCACGCACGCTTTCCGCACCACACCACCTGCAGGCGGCCCGCGACCTGCCCGCGGAAACGCTGGCGCCGTTGCATCTGAGTTTCGTTGTCTGATGACTGACAACGTAGCATGGGTTTAGGCGGAAGGCGAGCCAAGTACTCCACGTTTACCCTTAAACACGACCCTCTTTGCCGCGTTTAATCTGCGGATTGGCCGATAGTTGTCGTACAACATTGCCAAGCCACCGCCGAGAGGTGCGTGATTGTTCTCACGAAGTTCGAAAGGCTGACCATGGATCACTTCTCTTCCAACCGCCGCCGCGCGCTGCGCGCGGCCGCCGCGGTTCCGATGTTCTCGGCGTTCGGTGGCGGTTCGGCCTGGGCCGCAGCGCCGGCCGCGGCCGGCAGCGGACCGTCGCTGGCCGGGTCCCCGGTGCGCCTCATCGTGCCGTACACCCCGGGCGGTTCGTCCGACATCATCGCGCGCGCCATCTCGGCGCCGCTCGCCGAGGCGTTGGGCACCAACGTGATCGTGGAAAACAAGGTGGGCGCCAACGGCAACATCGGGGCTGACCTGGTCGCGAAGTCGCCCGCCGACGGCCACACGCTGCTGCTGTGCGACGTGCGCGCGCTGTCCATCAGCCCGGCGCTCTACAAGCTGCCGTTCGACCCGAGCAAGAATCTGCAGGGCGTGGCGATGCTGGCGTACTCGCCGCACCTGCTGGTGGTGCACCCGTCCGTGCCGGTGAACAGCCTGGCTGAGTTGATAGCCCTGTCGAAGAAAAAACCCATGACCTTCGCGGTGACGGCGATGGGCAGTTCCGCCCACCTGGCCGGCAAGCTGCTCGAGGAACGCACCGGCGGCAAGTGGGACTACGTGCCGTACAAAGGGGGCTCGCAGGCCATCAACGACACCATCGCCGGGCAGACCGACATCCTCATCAACGGCATGCTGGCCACGCTGCCGTTCGTGCAGGCCAAGCGCCTGAAGGTACTGGCCGTGTCGAAGCCCACCCGCGTGGGGCTGCTGCCCGACGTGCCCACCATCGCCGATTCGTACCCCGGGTTCGAGTCGGGCACGTGGCAGGGGGTGCTGGCACCGGCCGGCATGCCGGCGCCTGTGCTCGCGAAGATCTCGTCGGAACTGCTGCGGGTCATCCGCCTCCCGGCGGTGCGCGAGATGCTGGTGGGGCAGGGCGCCGAGGTGTCCACGATGTCGGCCGCCGACACCAGTAAGTTCGTCGAGACGGAGCGCAAGTCGTGGCAGGCGCTGGTCACCCGTACCGGGCTCAAGCTCGAGTGATGCTCACTGCGGCCACTTCATCTCGCCCTTGACCACCTTGGCGCTGAGTTCGAGACCGCCCGTGTCGGTGAACTGCGGGTAGGCGCGTTTCATGGCGTCGATGAGCGAGGCCGAGTCCTTCGACCGCGCGGCCTCGGCCTCGAAGGTTTTCAGGTACGAGGCGGTGAACCGCACGGCGTCGAGGCCCTTCGGCTCGTCGCCCACGAAGTGGCCGGGCACCACGCGGGCCGGGTGCAGCGCCTCGACGTGGCGCAGGGCGGTCAACCAGTGCTTGCGGGACTGGGGCGTCTGCGTGTCGGCGATCCACACGTGCGAGCCGCTCGACACCAGCACTCCACCCACCGCCGTCTTCAGCGACGGGATCCACACGTGGGTGCGCGCCGGGCTCGGGCCGCGCAGGCCCTTGACTTCGAGCGCCCGGCCTTCGAGCGTGATCCGGTCGCCCGCCAGCACCGCGGGCAACACGAGCTTCTTCGGCGCGTTGTCCTTGAGCACCGGACCCCAGTAGGCCAGCTTGCCGTCCATCGAGGCCTTGATCGCCGCCACCGTCGGGGCCGTGGCCACGATCTGCGCTTTCGGGAACGCGGCCTGGATCACGTCTAGGCCGAAGTAGTAGTCGGGGTCGCTGTGGCTGATGTAGACCGTGGTCAGCGTCTTGCCGGTGGCCTGGATCTTCTTCACCAGTGCCTCGGCGTCGTTGCGCTGGAACTGCGCGTCGATCAGCACCACGTCGCGGGCGCCACTGACGATCTCGGAGGTGACCGGGAACATCGACTGGCCCTGCGGGTTGTAGACGTCGATGGCCAGCGGCGGCGGCGCCGCGTGGGCGGCCGCGAACGAACCGAGCAGGGTGAGGAGGAGCAGGCGGCGGCGCATGGGCGATTCCTTCAGGTCGAGGGGGTCCGGCAGGATATGCTGCACGGACCGAGCGAAAAACCGCTTTCCGATCCACTGTTTGTTTCCTGAATCGCGCGAATCATGGACCGCATCGCCGCTGCCCGCGTGTTCGTCGCCATCAACGACCGGGGCAGCCTGATCGGTGCGGCCGAGGCGCTGGGCATGTCCCGCGCGATGGTGACGCGCTACCTGGCGGAGATGGAACAGTGGGCCGGCGCGCGCCTGCTGCACCGGACCACCCGCCGGCTCGGGCTCACGGCCGCTGGCGAGGCCACGCTGCAACGCTGCCGGCTGATGCTCGACGTGGCCGACGGCGTGCCGCTGGCGGGCGACTCCGAGGCCGACGAGCCGCGGGGCATGTTGCGCATCGCGTGTTCGCAGTCGCTGGCCCAGTCGGTGCTGGCGCCCGCCGTCACGGCGTACCTGCAGCGCTACCCGCGCGCGACGGTGGACCTGCTGATCGGCAACCAGGCGGTGAACCTGGTGGGCGAACGCATCGACCTCGCGATCCGCATCACCAACCACCTCGACCCGAACGTGATCGCCCGGCCCCTCGGCCAGTGCGATTCGGTGGTGTGCGCCGCGCCGGCCTACCTGCGCGCGCAGGGCACGCCGCTGCACGTGGCGGACCTGGCCCGCCACAACTGCCTGACCTATTCGTACTTCGGCAAGACCCTGTGGGAGTTCACGCACGACGGCGCCCCGGTGAGCGTGCCGGTCAGCGGCAACCTCAGTGCCGACGACTCGGTCGTGCTGCTGGCCGCGGCCGAGGCGGGCGCCGGCATCGTGCTGCAGCCGCGCCATTCGGCCGCTGCCCCCATCGCCGACGGGCGCCTCGTGGCCCTGCTGCCCCACCTGCACCCGCAACCGCTCGGCATCCACGCGCTGTACGTCTCGCACTCGCAGATGTCGGCCACGCTGCGGACGATGCTGGACTTCCTGGTGGTGTGGTTCGCGGCGCAGCCGGCAGGACGCGTCTGAAGGCCGGCGCCGTCACACGGCCTGGACCAGCTCGGGCACCGCGGTGAACAGGTCGGCTTCGAGACCGTAGTCGGCCACGCTGAAGATGGGCGCCTCGGGGTCCTTGTTGATGGCCACGATGACCTTGGAGTCCTTCATGCCGGCCAGCGGCTTCGAGACCGTAGTCGGCCACGCTGAAGATGGGCGCCTCGGGGTCCTTGTTGATGGCCACGATGACCTTGGAGTCCTTCATGCCGGCCAGGTGCTGGATGGCACCCGAGATGCCCGCGGCGATGTACAACTGCGGGGCCACGATCTTGCCGGTCTGGCCCACTTGCCAGTCGTTGGGCGCGTAGCCTGCGTCCACCGCCGCGCGGCTGGCGCCCAGCGCCGCGCCGAGCTTGTCGGCCAGCGGCGTGAGCACCTCGTTGAACTTGTCGCTGCTGCCCAGCGCCCGGCCGCCCGAGACGATGATCTTCGCCGCGGTGAGTTCCGGGCGGTCGTTCCGGGCGATCTCGCTGCCCGCGAACTTGCTGCTGCCGTTGTCGGCCGTGGCCTGGGCAGTTTCAACCGCGGCGCTGCCGCCGGTGGCCGCCGCGCCGTCGAAGCCCGTGGCGCGCACGGTGAGGACCTTCACCTTGTCGCTCGACTGCACCGTGGCGATGGCGTTGCCGGCGTAGATGGGGCGCTCGAACGTGTCGNGCGCCGTCGAAGCCCGTGGCGCGCACGGTGAGGACCTTCACCTTGTCGCTCGACTGCACCGTGGCGATGGCGTTGCCGGCGTAGATGGGGCGCTCGAACGTGTCGGGGCTCAGCACCTTCGTGATGTCGCTGACCTGGCCCACGTCGAGGAGCGCKGCCACCCGCGGGGCCACGTTCTTGCCCGCGGCSGTGGCCGGGAACACGAGGTGGCTGTAGGCGCTGGCGAGGGCGATCACCTGCGCGGCGACGTTTTCGGCGAGGCCGTGTTCGAAGCCGGCGGCGTCGGCGTGGATCACCTTCGTGACACCCGCGATCTGWGCRGCGGCCTTGGCCGCTTCGGCGGCGTTGAAGCCTGCGACCAGCACGTGCACGTCACCACCCAGTTGGGCGGCGGCGGTGACGGTGTTGAGCGTGGCGCCCTTGATGGACTTGTTGTCGTGTTCTGCCACGACGAGGATATTKGCGAGAGCGGTCATGGATGTTTCCTGGTTCGTGCCCACCCGTCATCCCGGCGCAAGCCGGGACCCACCAGGGGTGTGCGAGCGGGCGATGGAGGCGTCTGGCTGCAGTGGGTCCCGGCGTTCGCCCACTGCTGTCTGGGGAAAATCTCGGGTCATCCCGGCGAACGCCGGGACCCACTGCGTCCAGGCGCGGCGACGTCCCGGTCACATCTGGCCTGGTACCCCCCCCGCGTCAACGCTTCTCTCGACAGCGTGGACCGTTTGGGCCCGCTGCAGGCACCACCTGCTGTGCATCACACGCTGGAGCCCATGCGTCCAGTGGGTCCCGGTTTACACCGGGATGACAACGCTGCGATTGAGTCGACCCATCGGTGAATCGACTGCACCTCCGATGCCTGCTGGCAACGCAGCCGTTCAGGTTGAATTTCCCCGGACAGCAGTGGGCCTTCGCCGGGATGACACATGGGGTCAGATGACCTTCGCGTCGTTCTTGAGCTTGCTCACGAGCGTGGCCACGTCCGGCACCTTGATGCCCGCGCTGCGCTTGGGCGGCTCGCTGACCTTCAGCGTCTTGATGCGCGGGGCCACGTCCACGCCCAGGTCGGCGGGCTTGACCACTTCCAGCGTCTTCTTCTTCGCCTTCATGATGTTGGGCAGCGTCACGTARCGCGGCTCGTTCAGGCGCAGGTCGGTGGTGATCACCGCCGGCAGCGTGAGCTTCAAGGTCTCCAGGCCGCCGTCGACCTCGCGCGTGACCGACGCGCC